>NZ_JBFREC010000008.1:0-249485 GCF_052114105.1 Rhizobium sp. RAF36
GCAGACCGCCATGGATGAGCTTGGTGGCACCCGACGACGTGCCCGAGGCGAAGTCGTTCATCTCGGCCAGCGCCACCGAATAGCCGCGGCCAGCCGCATCCCGGGCGATCCCGCAGCCGTTGATACCGCCGCCGATCACGAATAGGTCGTGAAGTGCCTGGCCCACATTCCCCTCCCGTGTGCCTTTTGTCTCGGTTACCCTCCCCGGCAAACCGAAACTACGCAGACTAGAAGTGAAGACGAAGCGAATGTCAAACGAATGTTTCAGGCATCCAAAAACGGAAGATCAGGCGCAAATCATTGCTCAGCTGTGCAATGGGTGAAAACCGCACTTTCGCTTTGCTGGCGAATGCAGTGGCTCAAGCGCGCTCTTCCCAGATCCTGGCGATTTCGACGATCGTTGCCACGGCTTTTTCCATATCCTGCAGGCTGACCCACTCCAGCGGCGAGTGGAATGCGTGTCCGCCGTCGAAGATATTGGCGGTCGGAAGCCCCATGAAGGAGAGCCGCGAACCATCCGTGCCGCCGCGGATGCTGCCGCGGACCGGGGTCATGCCTGCACGCCTGATCGCCTCGATCGCGTGGTCGACGATCTCCGGATTGCGGTCGAGCACGGCCTTCATGTTCCGGTACTGGTGCTTGACGGTGAAGGTGTAGGAGGAGCCGGGATAGGCCTGCATGACGACCTTGACGAGGTCCTCGAGCAGGGCTTCCTTGGCGGCAAGGCCGTTATCGACGAAATCGCGGATGATGAAGCCGAGCTCGGCCCTCTCCATCGAACCGGTCACGCCGGTCGGGTGAATGAAGCCGTCGCGCCCTGAGGTCGTTTCCGGCGCGATCTCCTTCGGCAGCCGGGCGATGATATCGGCGGCGATCTTGATGGCGTTCTCCATCTTGCCCTTGGCAAAGCCCGGATGCATGGCAACGCCCTGGATGACGATCTCGACGCCGTCGGCGGAAAAGGTCTCGTCCTCGATTTCGCCGGCTGTCGAGCCGTCGACCGTGTAGGCAAACTCGGCGCCAAGTTTCTTCAGATCCGCCTTGTCGACGCCGCGGCCGATTTCCTCGTCCGGTGTGAGCAAGAGCTTGATCGTCCCGTGCTTGATATCGGGATTGTCGATCAGGAATTTCGCCGCCGTCATGATTTCGGCAAGCCCGGCCTTGTCGTCGGCGCCGAGCAGCGTCGTTCCGTCGGTGGTGATGATGTCGTTGCCGATCTGGTTCTTCAGCTCGGGATGATCGGCAACACGGATCACCTGCTGCGGATCGCCCGTCAGCCTGATATCGCCGCCCTGGTAATTCCTGACGATCTGCGGCTTGACGTTGGTGCCGGTGAAATCGGGCGCCGTATCCATATGCGAGCAAAAGCAGATCACCGGAACGGCCTTGGCAGTGTTTGCGGGAATCGTCGCGTAGACATAGCCGTGCTCGTCAAGATGCGCGTCGGCAAGGCCGATTTCCAGCAGCTCCTCGACGAGCACCCGGCCGAGATTCTTCTGCTTCTCGGTCGAGGGCTGGCTCTTCGATGCCGGGTCTGACTGGGTATCGATGACGGCGTAGCGCAAAAAGCGGTCGAGGACGGTGCTGGTCATGGGATCATCCGAAATGCGTGATGGGAAGACCGGTATAGCCGCTGACGCCGCCAAGGTGAACGGCGTTTCGCCACCTATCGCAACACAGCGCGAAGCCGCGGCGCGGCAAAGTCGAGAAAGGCCCGGAGTTTCAGCGGCAGCACGCCCTGTGACAGATGCACGAGACTGACGGGAGAGGGGGGCTGTTCGAATTCTTCCAGTAGCGGCACCAACCGCCCGTCCTCGACGGCGCGTTTTGCCTGGTAGGAGAGCGTGCGGGTGATGCCGAGACCGGAGACCGCAGCATCGACTGCAGCTTCGGCGGTGTTGACGGAAAGACGGGGATGGATCGGCGTGGACACATCCTGACCATCCTGGCGAAAGACCCAGAACTGCGCCGGCGTGACCCCTTCGAAGGAAATGCAGGCGTGATCGGCAAGCTGCTGCGGATCAAGGGGCGTGCCGCGCCGCCGCAGATAATCCGGGCTGGCATAGGCCGTTCGCCTGACGGTGCCGAGCCGGGTCGCAATCAGGTTGTTTTCCGAGAGATGGCGGATGCGCAGCGCCACGTCGATATGCTCGTCGGCCAGGCTGACCGGCCGGTCGCTCATCACCAGCCGCATGTTGATTTCAGGGAAGGCTTTTAGGAAATCGGTGATGACAGGCAGGACGTGCAGCCGTCCGAAGACGATCGGCGCTGTCATCGTCAGGTCGCCCTTGGGCGCCAGATATTCGCCGGTGGCCCGCCGTTCCGCCTCCTCGACGCGTCCGAGGATTTCGCGCGCCGCACTTACATAGCCTTCGCCTGCTTCGGTCAGCGAAATGCGGCGGTTGGTGCGCTTGATCAGCCGGATGCCGAGATGGGCCTCCAGCTCCGATATCTTGCGGCTGACAGTCGGTAGAGGCGAGTGCAGGGCGCGCGAGGCCGCCGACAGGCTGCCGTTCTCGACCACCGCCAAAAGCACGCTCATCGCATCAAGACGATCCATCTGACCTCCGAAAAACGAGAGGATAACTATCAAGATCGCTATCTACTACAGAAAAGCGGAAATCACTAGGTTTCTTCGCAGGTCTTCGGGCCAACGGATTTCAACCCGCTGCGAAAGGCACCCCCATGAAACTCCACCATTTCCCGCTCTCCGGCCACGCCCACCGCGCCGTGCTGTTTCTCTCGCTCCTCGGCGTCAAGGCTGAGCTTGTCGAAGTCGATATCCCCGGCGGCGCACATAAGTCGCCTGACTATCTAAAGCTCAACCCGTTCGGCCAGGTACCGGTTCTGGAAGATGGCGACGTGGCGGTCAGCGATTCCAACGCCATCCTCGTGTATGTCGCCACGAAACTTGGCCGCAAGGATTGGCTGCCGGATGATGCTGCAACGGCGGCGAAGGTACAGAAGTGGCTGTCGGTGGCTGCAGGCGAAATCGCCTACGGGCCAGCAGCGGCGCGCCTGATCACCGTCTTCGGTGCCAATTTCCGCGCCGAGGAAGTGATTGCCCGCGCCCACCGCATTCTGACGCTGATCAATGCCGAGCTTGAGACGCATCGTTTCATCATCGGCGACCGGCCGACGATCGCCGACGTCTCGCTCTACAGCTACATCGTCAACGCACCTGAAGGAAACGTCGATCTCGCCGCCTATCCCGAGGTCCGCCACTGGCTGGCCCGAATCGAGGCGCTACCGGGCTTCGTACCGTTCCAGAAGACAGCGGCTGGCCTTGCCGCCTAGCGGCAAACCGCGGCCGGAGACATCCGGCCGCTTCTCCATTGGAGGCTCTCATGCTTGATAGTGCCGAAACACCAGCTTCGCCCTGGCATGAAGGCGAACTCGAATTGCAGCGTAGCGTCGGGATGGCCGAGCAGATGGATCCCGTCGGTCGCAAGGTGCTGCGCCCCTATCTGCTGGACCAGCACCGCGAGTTCTACCCGTTGCTGCCGTTCATCGTCATCGGCGCGGTCGATCCGGATGGCGCGCCCTGGGCGACGATCCGCGCCGGGCAGCCCGGTTTTCTGCATTCTCCGGACCCGCTGACGCTCGATATCGAGGTGGCGCGTGATCATGATGACCCGGCCGAGCGCGGCATGGAGGACGGCGATCCGATCGGCATGGTCGGGGTCGATCTGATTACCCGGCGCAGAAACCGGCTGAACGGCACCGTCAGCCGCAGCGCCGATGACCGCTTTTCGGTCACCGTTGGCCAGAGCTTCGGCAACTGCCCGCGCTATATCCAGAACCGCCAGTTCACGTTCATCCGTGATCCGGCGGCAAGCTCCACGGCTGCGGCAATCGTCTCGAACCGGCTGGAAGGCGAGGCACGGAAGATCATTGAGGAAGCCGATACGTTCTTCGTCGCGTCCTATGCCGATCGCGGCGAGGGCCGGGAAGTGGACGTTTCCCACCGCGGCGGCAAGCCGGGCTTCGTTCGCATCGATGCCGATGGCAGCCTGACCGTGCCGGATTTCAACGGGAACCTGTTCTTCAGCACGCTTGGCAATTTCATGGTCAATCCGCGGGCAGGGCTGGTGTTCGTCGATCACGAAAGCGGCGGCATGCTGCAGTTGACGGGAGCGGTCGAGGTCATCCTGGATTCGCCGGAGATCGCAGCGTTCGATGGTGCCGAGCGCCTCTGGCGCTTCACACCGGAGAAGATCGTGCTGCGGCCCGAGGCCTTGCCGCTGCGCTGGACCTTTGCCGAAAACGGCTTCTCTCCGAGCAGCCTGATGACCGGCAGCTGGGCGCAGGCGGAACGCCGCCTACAGGCCGCCGAGAAGGCTAACGGCTGGCGGCGTTTCCGCATCGAGAAGGCTGTCGATGAGAGCGAGACGATCCGTTCGCTGACGCTGGCGCCCGTCGATGGCGAAGCGTTGATCCCACATCTGGCTGGGCAACATCTGCCTATCCGCATCGCCGACGGCGATCAGCAGATCCGCCGGAGCTATACGATCTCGAGCGCACCATCGGACGGCCATTACCGGCTGAGCGTCAAGCGCGAGGGCAAGGCATCGAACCTGCTGCACCGGATGCAGCCGGGCGACGAGATCGAGGCACGGGCGCCTGGCGGCGCATTCACCATCGAGGCGATGGAGCGCAAGCGGCCCGCGGTTCTGCTGGCCGCCGGCATCGGCATCACGCCCATGCTATCGATGCTGCGCCATGTGGTTCATGAAGGTGACCGAACACGTCACCGGCGGCCGATCTGGCTGTTCCGGTCGTCACGCACCTACGGTGAGCGCGCCTTCGATCAGGAAATTGCCGGGCTAGTCGAGCGCGCAAATGGCTCGGTCCACGATATCCGGGTGCTGAGTTCCCCGGCTGCCGACGATGCGGGAAAATACGATGCGGCGGGCCGCATCGACATGGAGCTCCTGAAGGCGCATCTGCCATTCGCCGACTATGACTTCTATCTCTGCGGCCCCGGCGCCTTCATGCAATCGATTCATGATGGTTTGCGTGGATTGAACATCGCGGAAGAGCGCATCCATGCCGAAGCCTTCGGTCCCTCGGCGCTGAAGCGCGATGCCAAACCTGTCACCGCGGCGGGCGTGCCGTCGAAACCGGCGGCCACAACGCCTGCAAAGGTGATCTTCACTCAGTCTGCGAAGGAGGCACGCTGGAAGCCTGGAGACGGTTCGCTGCTGGAATTTGCCGAGGCACGCGGGCTTTCCCCGACATATGGCTGCCGTGCCGGGAACTGCGGCGACTGCAGAACGCGCATCGTCAAGGGCGCCGTCAGCTACGTCTCGGAGCCCAGCTATCCAGTCGAAGGCGGCGAGGCGTTGATCTGCTGTTCGGTGCCTGCAGAAGGTGGTGATCTGCTGCTCGACATCTGATGCAAAATGGGCGTCGAACAGGCGGAAAAACTGGCTGAATACAGCCGTTAACGGCGCCTATACCATGAAATATGATGCTCGTTTTGCGTTCTTTACCAAGTGGCACACCTTATAGGAAAATCTGTCCCACTATCAAACAGGAGGGACAGCATGAACGCTGCACCAAATTACGGTCTGATAGGTCTGGTCAGCGTAACAATGATCGTTATAGCTGCCGCCGTTTTGACTTACGCCGCGTGAGTCAGACAGACCATGTCATATCGCGCCAAATCTCATGAGGCGCTTGGCGAAGGCTTCTCCCCAGCCTCGTTAAGCTTACCCCGTAACCACCACATCAGCATTCGCTTGAATACGCCCCGTTTCAGGGCATTCTCCGGCCGTGGCCACACGAGCCGGTTCAAGTATTGCGTACCGGCTTTCTAGTACGCCCGCCTCCCAGCCCTGATGGGAGGCGGGTGTCCTTTAAGCGTCGTGGGAACGCTGATCAAAAAATTGCAGAAAATGCTGGCAGGACCCTTGAAATCGCGGGGGCGTGAAGCTATTTAGCGCTCACCACCCGTATCGATGGCCTGCGAAGCCGACCTCTGGTCAGCCAAGCGTTTGCCGTCCGGGCAATAAAGAAAAGGTGCTCCCCGAAAGGGTAGAGCACCTTTTTCTTTTTCGGCTCTATGTCAGCGTTGCAGCCCAGGCTGCGACTTCTGTGCCTGTTGTCTTCAGATGGTCGGACGCCGCGAAGCCGGAAATCTTCTTGCGCGGGACCAGGTCATGGTCGCCGTCTTCCAGCCACAGGATCCGGATCGCTGCCGAAAGCCTATAGCCCTCGACCTCGGGCCGGGTGCCGAATTCATCGCGTGTACCCTGCACGATCAAGGTTGGCGTACGCAATCCTTCCAGATGGGCGGTGCGCAGCTGCGCCGGTTTCTCCGGAGGATGGAAGGGGTAGCCGAGGCAGAGAAGCCCGGCGATCTGACCGGCCGCGAAAAGGTCATCGGCCACCATGCTGGCGACCCGTCCGCCCATCGACTTGCCGCCGATGATCAGCCTGCCTTGGCAATTGAGAGCCTCGACGGCGTCACGATATTCCGACTGCAACGTCTCGGCCTTCGGTGGAGGGCGGCGCTGGCCGGATGTCCGGCGGGCGGACATATAGCCGAATTCGAAGCGGGCGACGCGGAAACCGGCATCAGCGAGTGCTGCGGAGACAGCATTCATCGATTTGGAATCCATCGGCGCGCCAGCGCCATGGGCGAGAAGAATAGTGGTTCCGGCGCTATCATCGCCTGTTATCAGGAAGCGGATGTCCATCGCTGTTTTCTACAGGCTGACCGCGGTTGCCGCCAGCGCCTTAATGGAAGCGCGGCAGATCCGGCAGGCCGGCGAATTGCTCCGTCAGAATTTCGCTGAGCGCCACCAGCACTTCCTTGCGGGAAAAGCCGACCGCCTCGAACCTGTCGATGATATCGACAATGTCGAGTTCGACCTCTCCACGGCAATGAGCGACGCGCTCGGCGGAGACCATCAGTGCGTCTTCAAGTGTCAGCATGGTTTTGCTCCTTCTGCACAAGGCAAACTGGCGAGCAAACAATTGGTTCCGCAACCGCGGAGGGGAGCCCGCTATTGCAGGCTCCCGATCTATCAAATCGACTTGAGGACCGTATCGATGGCGCCGGCGGCAGCCTTGACGACGATATCGGCCTCGGCGCGCGTCAGGCAGAGCGGCGGCGCAAATCCGAGGATGTCACCCTGCGGCATCGCCCGGCCGATCACGCCGCGCTCCAGAAGCGCAGCAGAGATCTGCGGGCCGATCTTGCGCGAGACGTCGAAGAACTTGCGGTCATCCTTGTCTTCGACGAATTCGATCGCCGCCATCAGGCCGTCGCCGCGCACTTCGCCGACATGCTTGTGAGAGCCGACAGCCTTGGCAAGCTCGCTGCGGAAGTAGGCGCCGGTTTCGCCGGCGTTCTTTACGAGATCGAGCTCATCGATCAGTTCCAGATTGGCAATGCCGGCTGCCGCGCAGATCGGGTGCGCCGCATAAGTCCACCCATGGCCGATCGCGCCCATCTGATCCGAACCCTGAACCAGCACTTGCCAGACTTTGTCGGAGACGATGGTGCCGGAGAGCGGGGCATAGGCCGAGGTCAGGCCCTTGGCGATGGTGATCAGACCGGGCTTCATGCCGTAGTGATCAGAGCCGAACATGGTGCCGAGGCGGCCGAAGCCGGTGACCACTTCGTCGGCGACGAGCATGACGTCATACTTGTCGAGCACGGCCTGGATCTTCTGCCAGTATCCCTTCGGCGGCGGCACGATGCCACCGGTGCCGAGAATCGGCTCACCGATGAAGGCGGCGACCGTATCCGGGCCTTCGGCCAGGATCATCTCTTCCAGCTTGTCGGCGCAATATTGCGAGAACTGCTCCTCGTCCATCGAGCGGTCCGGGCGGCGGAAATAGTAGGGCGCCTCGGTATGCAGGACAGGCGCCCGCGGCAGATCGAAGGCCTTGTGGAAGAGTTCGAGCCCGGTCAGCGAGCCGGTCATGACGCCGGAGCCATGATAGCCGCGCCAGCGCGAGATGATCTTCTTCTTCTCCGGGCGGCCGAGAATGTTGTTGTAGTACCAGATCAGCTTGATGTTGGTCTCGTTCGCATCCGAGCCGGACAGGCCGAAATAGACGCGGCTCATGCCCTCGGGTGCCCGGTCGATGATCATCTTCGACAGCGTGATCGAGGCTTCCGTGCCGTGACCGACATAGGAATGGTAGTAGGCGAGGTTCTTCGCCTGATTGGCGATCGCGTCGGCGATCTTCTGCCGGCCGTAGCCGACATTGACGCAGTAGAGACCGGCAAAGGCATCCAGGCTGGTGCGGCCATTGGTGTCGGTGATGTAGGCGCCTTCGCCCGAAGAGATGACGCGGGTCGGCGTTTCGCCGCGGGCGTGCATGCCCATATGCGTCGAGGGATGGAAGAAGTGGTCGCGGTCCCAGGCGTTGAGTTCGTTGCTTCTGTCGAGCATGGCAGATGTCCTTGATGTCATGAGTGTGAGTGCCGCGTCAGGCGGCGGTGTCGATGCAGAGATATTTGAGCTCGGTGAAGGCCTCGATGCCGTGGCGCGAGCCCTCGCGGCCGATGCCGGATTGCTTCCAGCCGCCGAAGGGGATCGGGCCGCCCGTGATCTTCACCCGGTTGATGGCGACCATTCCGTATTCCAGCGCCCGTCCGAGCCGCATCTGCCGCGCGCCATTGGCGGTGACGACATAGGCGACGAGGCCGTATTCGGTGTCGTTGGCTTTGGCGACGACCTCCTCTTCGGTATCGAAGACGGTGATGCCCGCGACCGGGCCGAAGGTTTCCTCGCGCATGATCAGCGCGTCGGCCGGGATATCCGACAGCAGCGTCGGTTCGAAAAACAGTTTGCCCGCCTTGTGCCGCTTGCCACCGGTGACGAGCCTGGCGCCGCGCTTCAGCGCATCCTCGACCTGCTCCTCGACCTTGGCGACGGCGCGCTCATGCATGAGAGGGCCGATTTCGGCACCGGTGGACAGGCCGTCGCCGACCTTCAGTTCGCGGATACGCTCGGCAAATGCCGCTTCGAACTGTGCAGCGATCGAGCGATGCACGAAGATGCGGTTGGCGGCGAGGCAGTCCTGGCCAGAGGTCGCAAACTTCGCGTCGATGGCGATCTTCACCGCCTGCGCGATATCCGCATCGTCGAAGATGATGAGAGGGGCGTGGCCGCCGAGCTCCATGACGAGCCGCTTCATGGTCGGCGCGCATTGGCCTGCGATCAACTTGCCGATACCGGTCGAGCCGGTAAAGCTGATTGCCCGGATGCGCTCGTCTTCGCAAAGGCGGCCGACGATGGTCGCAGCATCGCCGGTCACGACATTAAAGACCCCGGCGGGAAGCCCGGCACGCTCGCCGAGTTCGGCAAGAGCCAGTGCAGAGAGCGGCGTTTCCGAAGACGGGTGAGCAACGACGGTGCAGCCGGCGGCAAGGGCGGCGGCCGCCTTGCGGGTGATCATCGCGGACGGAAAATTCCAGGGCGTGACGATGCCTGCGACGCCAAGCGCTTCGCGGCGAACGATCATCTCGGCGCCCGGCAGATGACTGGTGACGTTTTCGGCATTCAGCCGCTTGCCCTCTTCGGCATACCATTCGACGAAGGAGGCGGCATAGTCGATTTCGCCGAGCGATTCCGACAGCGGCTTGCCTTGTTCCAGCGTCATGATCAGAGCCAGATCGTCCTTGGCTTCCAGCATCAGGTCGTGCCATTTGCGAAGAATCCGAGCCCGCGCCTGCGGCAGCATCGCCCGCCAGGCGGGCATGGCGCGTGCAGCGGAATCGATGGCCGCCGTGGTCTCTTCAGCGCCAAGGCTTGCGACCCAGGCGACAGTTGCGCCGTTTGCGGGATCGGTAACCTCGAAGCTTTTGCCGTCGGTGCCTGCAGACCAGCGGCCATCGCAATAGGCGAGGTCCCGCAGCAGATGCCTGTCCTTGAGGCGCGACAGCGCCTGATGAAAATCGGGGCGGGCAAAAACCGCAGTCATGTCTGTCTCCTCGTTACCGACGGCGAAGTCTTTCACGGGAGGAGGCGAGATTTTGTCCTTTGAGGGCACTTCAAAGAGAGAGATTGTCTAAGGCTTGGGCGGCAGGCCACACGATCTGTCTATGGCTCGGATGGGGTCTCTGTCTGCACCAGGGCTGCGACCGGCAAGACCGTCTCGTCCTTGACGGTCTTGGTAACGATATAGGTGAAATAGCGCTCGATCCCGAGCTCGCGATCGAGCAGGCCATCGATCAGCCGCTGGTAGGCATCGATGTCAGGGGCTGCGACCTTCAGGAAATAATCGACACCACCACCGACCGACCAGCAGCCGACGATTTCCGGGATGCCGGTGACCGCCCGCTCGAAGCGTTCGAAATCGCTCTGCCGGTGATTGGCGAGCGTCACTTCCACCATGACGCTGGCGACCGGGGCGATTTTGCGCAGGGCGATGCGGGCATGATAACCGGTGACGATGCCTGCTTTTTCCAGCTTGCGCAGCCGCATCCAGCAGGGCGTCGGCGAAAGCCCGGCCTTTTCTGCCAAAGCAAGTTTGGTAATGCGGCCATCCCGCTGAATCGCATCGAGAATTCTGAGGTCGATGGCATCAAGTTTCATGATCGTTCCGGCCGTCCAAATCATTTCAAAAGCGAGCGCGACAATGGAAGCGCATTTGGCTGGCGTCAATCGAGGTGACTTCCAAGATACCTGAATAACGCCGCAAGGCAGATCGGGACGCGATCTCTTCGATGCGCAAGCAGTCGTTAACCATCGCCGGTCTAACGATTGAGTTCGTGAACCGGGATGATTCGATGGATGCCTCTCCTGCGGCGCTTCTTGCCGCTCTTAAGAACAGTGAACTTTTGATCGTGCGCGATGTGAGCAAGGCAGGCGATGTCGATCGTTGCGCCGAAACGCTCGACAACCTGCATGGCGAGGCAGCCGTGACATTCTGGAAGTCTGAGTGCCGCCGGCTGGCGGACGAACTCGCCCAGTGCGGACTGGCAAGCGAAGCGATCAGCGAGCGCGTTCTCGATTTTCAGGCAACCGTCCAGACGGTACTCGTCCAGCGCCACCAGGCCCGGGCCTTGGCCGCAACGCGCGCCGAACAGCAGAAGAAGCGCCGTATCGCCTGATCGTCAAAGCCGGCGCAGGCTGATCTCGCTGGTGACCACGGTCTTGCCGGATGCCGGATCCCTGTCGACCGTCTGGATCGACAACTGGCTGTTACCGCGCTTGCTGATCGTCATGTTGGCATTGCGGTCGCCATTGATCAGACGCGCCCAGCGGACCGCGAGATTGATCACATCGCCCTGACGACTTCCCGAAAGCTGCGAGGGCGCCCCTGACGGGCCGACATAGGTTCCGGAATAGCGCGTGCCCCGTGCCGTCAGGTCGGCGGATATGGCGCGGTTGATCACCAGAAGCCCGCGGCAATTGCCGCGCATAGAGATCGAAGCTCCCGGCGCGTTGATATTGAACTTGCACGAGACGTTGATCGGTGAGCTGCCGATCTTGCGGGTGACTTTGCCAGTTCCCGTCCAGTTGCCGCTAAGCGGCTGCAGGAAGCCTGCCTCGTCGGCGGCGGCCGGCGCCGCAACGCAAAGTCCGGCAAGAATTGCAAAGAGGCGTGCCTGAATGCGCATGATCTTAATCCCCATGAGCGGAATTGACACAGAACGCCGTGAAAGCGGCCGCGGTTCCGCCTGATGAGTTCAGAGCCAGTTGATGCGCTTCAGGATATAGAGGGTCGCGATCGAGGTTGCCGCCACGAAGGCGACGATGATGATGAAGGCCCAGGTGTCGTTGACGCCAGGAATGCCGCCGACATTCATGCCGAACAGGCCGGCGACGACGCTCGGCGGCAGGAGCAGCGCGGCGAGGGCGGCAAGTCGGTTGGAATTGCGGGCGATGCGCTCGCTGATCACGGTCGACAAGTCGTCATGCAGGATGCCGGTACGGTCGCGGATCGCATCCAGATATTCGATAAAGCGCATCAGCTTGTCTATGACCTCGCGCATCCGGAGCTTGTCGCGCTCGGCAAGCCAGGGCGCGTCGTCATGCTCTATGCGGTTCAGCGCGTCGCGCTGTGGTGCGAGGTAGCGGCGCAGCTGTACGGACCGCCGGCGTAACAACTTCAGGCGCTCCCGGACCTCGGCGGCCTCACCATGAAAGATCAATTCGTCGAGTTCGTCGACTTCCTCGTCCATCTGGTCAAGAACCGGCTCCAAGTCCCTGACAAGCTTGTCGCTGACGAGGGCGAGCAACTCGCCTGTCCGCTTCGGCCCTTTGCCCTTTTCGAGCGCCTGCCGAATATCGCGCAGCGCCGTGATATAATGTCCACTGTCGCGCAGCGTCACGACGCGGTTTTCGTCCACCCAGGCATGAAGGGGAACGAGATCGATCTCGATGGTGGCGTCCTCGGCTTCCTCGGGTGGCGCCGCGCAGACGCCGCGCAGGATGATCAGCAGACCGTCGTCAACGGGCTCGACGCGTGGACGGGATTCGTCCTCTAGCAGGGCATCGGCTACGAGCGGATCGAAACCACCGTTGCTGGCGACCCAGGCGGCAGCTGCGTCGTGATCGCGTTCCAGGTGAACCCAGAGAATGCCATCGGCAGGCTTCCAGTCGCGAAGACCGGCCGCGCCGATTTCGCGGCAGCCGCCCTTGCCATCGAGAATGACGGCAAAACGTATGCCGGGTTCCACGCCGTAACTCAGCTGGATCTTCTGGCCTGCGACCTCCATCCGTGCCCATCCTCCCGTCGAAAGTGCAAAAAAGAAAGCGAAATCATGCAGCTATTTCGGCATGGTTTAGCACTTCGCGAAGGGTGGCGGAACTACAGTTTCTGATCAATGATCGCATGCTTTGCGGTCTGTTCGGCCGAACCGCTCACTCCGCCGCAGCCGCCAGACATCCGTCGATGATCGTGCGGATTTCGGCGCGGCAGGAGCCACAATTGGTTCCCGCATTCAGCTCCCTGCCGACCGCTTCGACGCTGTGACAGCCGCCGCGGATCGCGCCGATGATCTGGTTGACCCCGACGCCGAAGCAGGAGCAGACGGTGGCGCCCGGATCCGGCTTTCCGGCGCCCGGCCGGCCGGCTACGATCGCGAAGCGTTTGCGCAAGTCGTCATGCGAGGCAACCAGTTGCTGGATGGCCCAGGTGCGGGCGACGGCGACCGGCTCGGCGGCGATAAAGAGGGCGGCAAGCAGGCGGCTGCCGTCGAAAAAGGCGAGGCGGGTCTCACCAGTCGCGCCGTCGGTGTAGCCGATCGGCTCCGCCTCCATCGGAATTCCGAGATGCGCTCTGCACCACCCCGTCCAATCCTGAATGCTGTCGCATGCGGCAAATTCCAGCCGCCAGCCACCGTCCGCCTTGGCGAGTGCCCAGTAATCGCAGTCGAGACCATCCGGTTTTTCGACCGAGACCGCGAAGCCATAGTGCTGGACCTTCACCGGCTGAATCTTGACCGCAACGTTTTTCGAAGCCGGTTGGCCTGAGAGCGGATCGACGACGGGCGCGACGACGGCATCGATGCGGGACCGGGCGGCGAACTGGTCGTTCCAATGCATCGGGACGAACACGCTGCCCCGAGCCTGCCGGTCGGTCACCAGCGCGCGGACAACCGCCGTGCCATGCGGACTTTCAAGCTGCACCAGACCGGCGCTGCGCACGCCAAGTTCTATCGCGTCGCGGGGATGGATCTCGGCGAAGGGCTCGGCGATATGGGCAGACAGGCGCGCGCTTTTGCCGGTGCGGGTCATGGTGTGCCACTGGTCGCGGATACGCCCGGTGTTGAGTGTCAGCGGGTAGTCGCTGCTGGTGCGATCCGTCTCCGGCAATTCGACGGCGATGAAACGGGCGCGGCGATCGCCGTGAAAGAAGCCGCCCTGGCTGAAGAACCGGGCCGTGTTGCCGCCGCCTGACGGCGCCGGCCATTGGAACGGCGGCTGACTGTCGTAAGCATCAGGATCCAGATCGGCATGCGCGCCGATATCGAAGTCACGCGTGCCACCATTCTCGAAAGCCGACAATGCGGCATGCTCGGCGAATATCGCCGCAGGGTTTTCGAAGCCGAAAGCGCTCGTGTGTCCCATGCGGCGCGCAACTTGCGCAAGCTGCCACCAGTCCGGCTTTGCTTCGCCGGGAGTGGTCAGAAATGGACGCTGGCGGGAAATGCGGCGCTCGGAGTTGGTGACGGTGCCATCCTTTTCTCCCCATCCGAGCGATGGCAGCAGCACATCGGCATGGCGGGTCGTATCCGTCTCTCGCAGAACATCGGAAACGACGACAAAGGGGCAGGCGGCAATCGCTGCCTCGACCGCGTTCGCGTCAGGCATAGAGACGACGGGATTGGTGGCCATGATCCAGAGCGCCTTGATACGCCCATCGGCGACGGCGCGGAACATGTCGACGGCCTTGAGACCGGGCTTCTGCGCAATAACGGGCGACGACCAGAAGCGCTGGACACGATCCCTGTCGTCGGCGTTTTCGATGGCCATGTGGGCGGCTAGCATGTTGGCAAGACCGCCGACTTCGCGTCCGCCCATGGCGTTCGGCTGGCCGGTCAGCGAAAACGGTCCCATGCCCGGCCGGCCGATCCGGCCGGTCGCCAGGTGGCAGTTGATGATGGCGTTGACCTTGTCCGTGCCCGATGACGACTGGTTGACGCCCTGGCTGTAGCAGGTGACCACCCGCTCGGTGGTTTCGAACACCCGGAAGAATTCGCGGAGCTGCATGGCGGGCAGCCCGGTCCTTTCCAGCAGCGTGTCCCAGCTGATCGATGATGCGGCAGCGAAGGCCTCGCCAAATCCCGCCGTGTGAGCGCCGATATAGTTCTGGTCGATCGCTGGACTGGTGGCGATATGCGCCAGCAATCCGGTAAAAAGCGCGACGTCGCCATCGGGGCGGATCGCAAGGTGCAGGTCGGCAATGTCAGAGGTCATCGTCCGGCGCGGATCGATGACGACGATCTTCATGCCCGGGCGGGTGGTCTTTGCAGCCGAAAGCCGCTGGTAGAGAACCGGGTGGCACCAGGCGAGATTCGAACCCGTCAGGATGACGAGATCGGCAAGCTCCAGATCCTCGTAGGTTCCGGGCACGGTATCGGAACCGAAGGCGCGGCGGTGACCGGCGACGGACGACGACATGCAGAGGCGGGAATTGGTGTCGATATTGCCCGAACCGATGAAGCCTTTCGTCAGCTTGTTGGCGACGTAGTAATCCTCGGTCAGCAGCTGGCCGGAGACATAGAAGGCGACGGCATCAGGGCCGTGTTCGGCGATGACTTCGGAGAATTTGGAGGCGACGAGGTCGAGAGCGGCATTCCAGTTTGACCTTTCTCCACCAATCTCAGGATAAAGCAGGCGGCCGTCGAGATCGATGGTTTCGGCGAGGGCCGAGCCTTTGGAGCAGAGGCGGCCGAAATTGGCGGGATGATCCGGGTCGCCTGTGACGGATACCGATCCGCTGTCGTCAAGTTTCGCGATGACGCCGCAGCCGACGCCGCAATAGGGGCAGGTGGTTTTGGTTTCAGTGGGCATGGGGGTGCCCTCTCAGGTATTGGCGGGTGTGGTTACCCCCCTCTGTCCTGCCGGACATCTCCCCCTCAAGGGGGGAGATTGGCTGGGCGCGGCCGATCGTTCTACCTTCAATTGTTTGGCGAGACGCCAACCGCGAGTCGATCTCCCCCCTTGAGGGGGAGATGCCCGGTAGGGCAGAGGGGGGTGTTCTCTCCACCATCAGCCGCTCACTCCGCCGCCATCATCAAGCTCTCGAACGCTATAAACAGCGCCCCATCCTCGTTCCTGACGGGGATCGTACGCACCACACCCTCATCCGCCCCAAGAGCCTTCCCTGTTTCCAGCGAGATCACCCAGTTGTGCAGCGGGCAGGTGACGGCCTTGCCGTGGACGATACCCTGCGAGAGCGGCCCGCCCTTGTGCGGACAGTGATCCTCGATCGCGAAGACCTCGTTCTCTGCCGTCCTGAAGACGGCGATCTTGCCTTGGGGCGTCTTCACGCAGCGCGCGCCGCGCAGCGGGATATCGGATATGCTGCCGATCGAAATCCAGTTCATATCCATCTCCTCACTCTGCCGCTTCGCTGAAGCCGACAGTCGCCATCGGCTTGAACTCATGCTTGTCCTTGCCGGAGACGCGTTCCGACCAGGGATCGACCTGGGCGAATGTCTGCGAGAAGACGAAGCGCTCGTAATACCCGCGGCGCTTGTCGTGATCCGTCATGATCTGGCGGCGGATTTCGTCGAGACCGATGCGTTTTGCCCATTTATAGATGCGCTCGAGATAGCGGCCCTGCTCGCGGTACATCTGCGTCAGCGCCACGATGTGCTGCAGCGCCTCATCCTCGGTTTTCACCAGACCGAGCACTTCCGTGCCTTTGATGTCGAGGCCTGCGGCGCCGGCGAAGTGGATCTCGAAACCGGAATCGACGCAGATGACGCCGATATCCTTGCAGGTCGCCTCGGCGCAGTTACGCGGACACCCGGAGACCGCGAGCTTCAATTTTGCCGGTGTCCAGGAGCCCCACATGAACTTTTCGATGCGGATGCCGAGGCCGGTGGAATCCTGCGTGCCGAAGCGGCACCAGTCGGAGCCGACGCAGGTCTTCACGGTCCGAAGCCCCTTGGCATAGGCCTGACCGGAGATGAAACCCGCCTTACCGAGATCGGCCCAGACCGCAGGCAGGTCCTCCTTCTCGATCCCCAGAAGGTCGATCCGCTGGCCGCCGGTGACTTTCACCATCGGGATCTCGAACTTGTCGACGACATCGGCGATGGCGCGCAATTCGCTGGCGTTGGTCACCCCACCCCACATGCGCGGCACGACGGAATAGGTGCCATCCTTCTGGATGTTGGCGTGGACGCGCTCGTTGATGAAACGCGACTGGTAGTCGTCGGCATACTCATCCGGCCAGTCGGCGACGAGATAATAGTTCAGCGCCGGGCGGCATTTGGCGCAGCCGCAGGACGTCTTCCATTCCAGTTCCTGCATGACGGCGGGGATCGTCTTCAGCTTCTTCGCCTTGATCAGGCGGCGGACGTCGTCATGGCCGAGCTCGGTGCAGGTGCACATCGGCTGAACCGCCTTGGCGCTATAGGCGTCGCCGAGCGTCATCGACATCAGCTGTTCCACAAGTCCGGTGCAGGAGCCACAGGAGGCTGACGCCTTCGTATGCGCACGGACATCATCGAGCGATGTCAGGCCCTTGGAGCTGATGGCAGACGTGATCTTTCCCTTGCAAACGCCGTTGCAGCCGCAGATTTCCGCATCATCCGGCAAGGCTGCAACGGCCGCCATAGGGTCCAGCGGCGACCCTCCCTGGTAGGCCTGACCGAAGATCAGCGTATCGCGCATCTGCGAAATATCGGTCGTCTTCTTCTTCAGGTCGTTGAACCAGGCGCCGTCGGCGGTTTCGCCGTAGAGTACCGTGCCGATGATGCGGTTTTCCTTGATGACGAGCCGCTTGTAGATGCCGGCTGTCGCATCGCGGAGCACGATCTCCTCGCGATCGTCGCCATCGGCAAAATCGCCCAGCGAGAAGAGCTCGATGCCGGTGACCTTGAGCTTGGTTGGCGTGTCGGAGTGAACGAAGGCAGGCTTGGTATCACCGGCCAGATGCGCGGCGGCAATGCGGGCCATCTCGTAGAGCGGCGCGACAAGTCCGTAGACCATGCCATCGACCTCGGCGCATTCGCCGAGTGAGAAAATGCTGCCGTCGGACGTCTGCATGCCGTCATCGACAACGATACCGCGATTGACGGCCAGCCCGGCGTCCTTTGCAAGACCGGCATTGGGTCGGATGCCGACAGCCATGACGACGAGGGTGGCGGGAATGATCCTGCCATCATCGAGCTCGATGCCCTCGACCTTGCCGTCGCCGACGATCGCCTTGGTATTGGCCTTGCAGATCACCTTGATGCCGCGTTCCTCGATCGCCTTCTGCAGGAGATAGCCGGCGGCGGGATCGAGCTGGCGCTCCATCAGGGTCGGGTTGACGTGCAGCACGGTGACATCCATGCCGCGCAAGCTGAGACCTGCGGCCGCTTCAAGGCCGAGCAGGCCGCCGCCGATGACGACCGCCTTGGCGCGCGACTGTGCGGCAAGCAGCATGGCCTGCACATCGTCCAGATCGCGATAGGTGATGACCCCCGGCAGATCCTTGCCGGGAACCGGAATGATGAAAGGCACCGAGCCGGTGGCGATGACGAGTTTGTCGTAGCTCTCAGTGACGCCGTGATCCGACGTGACGGTCTTCGCCATCCGATCGATCGCGACGATCTTGTGGCCCTTGTAGAGCGTGATGCCGTGATCGATGTACCAGCCGTCACCATGGATGACGATCTGGTCATAGGTCTTCTCACCGGAGAGAACTGGCGACAGCATGATGCGGTCGTAGTTGACGCGCGGTTCGGCGTTGAAGATCGTGACCTGATAGCGGCCGGGGGCCTGTTCGAAGAGATGTTCCAGCATGCGCCCGGGCGCCATGCCATTGCCGATGATGACGAGTTTCTCGGTCATGGGTTCACTCCGCAGCTTCGACGAAGCGGTGACGTTCGTAGAGGAACTTCAGCACGGCCTCGCGGCATTTGAGATAGGTTCTGTCGGAAGCAAGCTCGATGCGACCCCTCGGACGCGGGATCGGAACGTCGAGGACTTCGCCGATGCGCGCCGCCGGGCCATTGGTCATCATCACGATCCGGTCGGACAGCAGTACCGCTTCGTCGACGTCGTGGGTGATCATCACCATGGTGTTGCCGAGCCGCTGATGAATTTCCATCACCGCATCCTGCAGATGGGCGCGGGTCAGGGCATCGAGCGCGCCAAAGGGCTCGTCGAGCAACAGGATCTTCGGTTCCATCGCTAGTGCGCGTGCTATGCCGACACGCTGCTTCATGCCGCCCGAGATTTCGGCGGGGCGCTTGTCCCTGGCATGCGCCATCTGCACGAGATCGAGATTGGCCATCACCCAGTCATGGCGTTCGGCCTTCGTTTTGGTGCCGCCGAAGACTTTGGAGACGGCCAGATTGACGTTGTCATAGACCGACAGCCAGGGCAGCAGCGAGTGGTTCTGGAACACCACGGCGCGTTCCGGCCCCGGTGCATTCACCTCCCGGTTTTCAAGCAGAACGGCGCCTGAAGACACCGGCGTCAGCCCGGCGATCAGGTTGAGCAGCGTGGACTTGCCGCAGCCGGAATGGCCGATGATAGAAACGAACTCGCCCTTGGCGATCGTCAGGTTGATCCCCTTCAGGACTTCGGCGCGCGTGCCGCCGCGATCGAAATGCTTGTCGATATGGTCGAGCTTCAAATAGGCAGTCATCTGAGTATCCCTTGTTCTGGACGCAATTCCGGACGGAAAACCGGTTCCCGCTTTTCCTGGATTGCTGCTCCTCAGTTTGCGCCGCGGGTAATCAGCCGTCCGGCTGCCGCAACGAGCTTGTCGAGGGCGAAGCCGACGACGCCGATATAGGCGAGCGCGACGATGATGTCGGGCAGGCGCGAGGAGTTCCACGCATCCCAGATGAAGAAGCCGATACCGACGCCGCCGGTCAGCATTTCGGCCGCGACGATGGCGAGCCAGGACAGGCCGACGCCGATCCGCAAGCCGGTGAAGATGTAGGGGGCGGCCGATGGCAGCATGATCTTGAAAAAGAATTCGACCTGGTTGAGTCGCAGCACCTCGGCAACGTTGCGGTAATCCTGCGGAATGTTGCGCACGCCAACGGCGGTATTGATGATCACGGGCCAGATCGAGGTGATAAAGATCACGAAGATCGCCGACGGATTGCTGTCTTGGAAGGCAGCCAGCGACAGCGGCAGCCAGGCGAGCGGCGGAACGGTGCGCAGCACCTGGAAGATTGGGTCGAGGCCGCGCATCGCCCAGACCGACTGGCCGATGATGGCGCCGATGACGATGCCGCCTACGGCCGCCAGGCCGAAGCCATAGGCAACGCGCTGCAGCGAAATCAGTACGCGCCAGCCGAGGCCGATATCCTGCGAACCATAGTTGAAGAACGGATAGGCGATCAGATCATAGCTTTCCTGCCAGACCTGATGCGGCGAAGGGAGCGAGGCGGTCGGCGACGAACAGAGAACCTGCCAGACGCCGAGGATGATGAAGAGCACGATCATCGGCGGTACGACATTGCGCACGATGGCCGCACCGAGACTGCCGAGATTGAAGCGCCGCACCGGCGGCTTGGTCAGATGCACCACTTTCGCGGCTTTCGATGAGGCCGGGACTGGCGTGATCGGTTCGTTCTTTGCGAGGGCTGACATGCGATCGCTCCTTGAGAATGAAAAGGCCGGCGCGCCCGTCACGCGCCGGAGGCGGGGAACTAGGACGCGGCCTTGATGGCGAGGCTATCGAGGTAGGCGGATGGGTTTTCCGGATCGAAGACCTTGCCGTCGAAGAAGGTCTCCTTGCCGCGTGACGCCGAGGCCGGAATATCGGCGGCGGCAACGCCGAGATCCTCGGCAGCCTCGCGCCAGATGTCCTCGCGGTTCACCTGATCGACCAGCGTCTTGATATCCGTATCCGGGGCGAACTTGCCCCAGCGGATGTTTTCGGAAATGAACCAGCTGTCATGGCTCTTGAAGGGGTAGGAAACACCACCGGCCCAGAACTTCATGTAGAGGTCCGTGCCGTGCTCGACGCGGCCATTGCCGTAGTTGATATCGCCCTTCAGGCGCCCGAGCACATCCTTCGGCGGCACGTTGAACCATTGCCGCTTTCCAAGGATCGCCGACATTTCCTCCTTGTTGTCCATGCTGTCGCACCATTGCTGGGCCTCCATCACCGCCATCAGCAATGCCTTGGCGGCGCTGGGATTTTTCTCGATCCAGTCGGCACGCATGCCGAGCGCCTTTTCAGGGTGGTGCTTCCAGAGTTCGCCGGTGGTCGCCGCGGTGAAGCCGATGCCCTGGTTGACGAGCTGCTCGTTCCAGGGCTCGCCGACACAGAAGACGTCCATGTTGCCGACCTTCATGTTGGCCACCATCTGCGGTGGCGGAACGACGATGGTCGAGACATCCTTGTCGGGATCGATGCCGCCGGCGGCCAGCCAGTAGCGGACCCAGAGATCATGCGTGCCGCCCGGGAAGGTCATCGCAACCTTGACCTCACCGCCGCCGGCCTTCTTCTTCTCGAAGGCCGCCTTCAGTTTCGAGGCGTCGAGGCCAACGCCGGTACCGGCATATTCCTTGGCGACGGAAATGCCCTGGCTGTCGTAGTTGAGGCGCGCGAGCACAGCCATCCGGACCGGCTGGTTGTTCTGCGTCACCTTGCCGGTGTGCATGAGATAAGGCAGCGGCGAGAGGATATGTGCGCCATCGATGCCGTTCGCGGCGCCACCGAGGACGAGATTGTCGCGCGTGGCACCCCATGACGCCTGCTTGGCGACGTCGACGTCAGGCATTCCGTGCTTTTCGAAGAGACCCTTTTCCTTGGCCACGATCAAGGGGGCGGTATCCGTCAACGCGATGAAGCCGAGCTTGGCGCCGGATACTTCCGGCCCTGCCGACGCAGCGAAAGCGCCCGATGGGAAGGCGGAACGGACCGCGCCGATCAGGGCAGCAGTGGCGGTTATCTTCAGGACATTGCGGCGGCCGATGCTGCCGGAGAAGATCTTGGTCATGCGCAGTCCCCTTGCTGTCGAGTGGTTGCCGGATTTTGGGCATAAAAAAACGCCGCTCGGAGATTGCGTCTGCGGGAAGGGAGGTCCCGGACTGCAAAAACCTTGCGACGTCGATGTCTGTTGCGAACGCCTATCGCGCGCTCGTCTGCCTGGATCGCCGTTGATCCGGACGTTGTTAGCCCTGCAAAGGGCGTGCCAGTTTCAGAAGAGATTATTCAAGTATCTGGAAAGGTTGCTGCTTTTAGCCAGAAAGGGCGGTCTGCCTCAAATTGAGCAACTCTGAGAACTGCGTATCTTTTATGCGAATGCTCTCAACAAGGCGCGCCCGCATGCCATCGATTTGTGCAGCGCAGTAGAGCTTTACGCCTCTGTGGGCTCGCGGATGAGGATGGATGCGCTCTTGACTGGAAAGCCGTTGATGTAGCCAGCGAAGTCGCCCGGATCGAAGATCCGGCCGTCCATGAAGCGGTCGCCATCGCGCTCACCCTCGATCCGCACGTCGGCGTCTTCAGGTGTGCAGCCATCACCGAGTGCGGCACGGTAGAGATCGGGCCGGTAGGCGGAAGCGGCGGCGCGTGCCAGCGTCAGGCTTGGTTCCGCCTGGCCCCAACGCACCATCTGGCTATAGATCCAGAGCGCCTGGCTGGGACGTGGATAATTGGCGTGACCGGCGTGGAACTGGAAGTAGTTTTCGATGACGCGGCGGTTGCCCTTGGCGTCGAGGCTGAATTCGCCGGCGAGAACGTGGCGGATGATCTCGACCGGGGCGGCGATATAGCGAGCGTCGGCCAGCGCTTCCGCCAGCGCGTCGTGATTGGCGGGATCGTCGCACCAGCGGGCGGCGCCATCGAGCGCCACGATCAGCCGCGACACGGTTTCCGGGTGGCTCTCGGCCCAATCCGGCCGCATGCCGATCACCTTTTCCGGCGCAGAAGGCCAGATATCCTGCTTGGCGGCGACGATACGGCCGACGCCGCGTTCGGAGGCCACCATGTTCCACGGTGCGCCGACGCAAAAGCCGTCAATGCCACCGGCTGCCAGCGCGTCGGAGGTCAGCGGCGGCGGAACGACCACGAGCTTCACGTCCTTGTCCGGGTCGATGCCGCCGGCTGCCAGCCAATAGCGGAATTCGTAATTGTGCGACGAAAAGGGATAGGTCATCCCAAGGGTCGGCATGGCTTCGCCGCGCGCGCGCATATCGGCGAGAACGGCCGCAAGCGCCTTGGCATTGTCGAGCGCGCCGGCAGTCTCGGAAATGCCTGCCGTCTGCTGCATGCGCTCGAACAGGCGCGTTGAGAGGGTGATCGCATTGCCGCCGCGCCCGAGCGAAAAGGGCGTGATTGCCGGGGACGGATTGGAGCCGAGGCCGAGCATGGCTGCGACCGGCATCGGCGACAGCATATGGGCGATGTCGAATTGACGGAACGCCAGCCGGTCACGCACATTGGCCCAGGAGACGTCTTTGACCAGATCGAGCGTCAGCCCTTCCTTCTTGGCAAAGCCGAATTCCGCGGCTGCGATCAAGACGGAAGCGTCGACCAGCGGAATGAAGCCGGCGCGCAGGACTTTTGGTCCTTCACCGGTCAAAAGGGCGGGAGATGCGGCGCGGCCATCGCCGCTGCTGATTTTCGTCAAGACATTCACTCCAGCGTCCTCCGGGCGCCCATCGCGTCGAAGAGCGGGCTCACATCAACAGCCCAGCCGCAGTCACGACGCTCTGCGCGATTTCAGACATTTTCTTCTTTTCGTTCATCGCCGTTTGGCGCAGCAACGCAAAGGCTTCCTCTTCCGACAGGCCACGCATCCGCATCATGATGCCCTTGGCCCGCTCGACGACTTTGCGCTCCTCAAGGGCTGATTTGGCATCGGCAAGCTCGCGTTGCAAGCGGCTGAAGGCATTGAAACGGCTGACGGCCATATCGAGAATCGGCTTGACGCGCTCCTTCTTCAGTCCGTCAACCACATAGGCCGAGACGCCGGCATCGACGGCAGCCTCGATCGAGGCGCTATCGGAGCGATCGACGAACATGGCGATCGGGCGGCTGACCGAGCGCGTCAGCTGAAACAGATGTTCCATCATGTCGCGGTTGGGGTTCTCGATGTCGATGATGATGACGTCGGGCTTCAGCGTTTCGATGATGCGCGCAACGCCCTGGACCTCGTGAATGACGGTGACGCGCAGATGCCCGGCTTCGCGCAATCCCTCTTCGATGATCGAAGCACGGATCGCGGTTTCGTCGATGACAAGGATCGTCAGGTCGAGGTGGTTCATGCGCCAGTTATGACGCAGTGCAGCAAGACTCGCAAGAGAATGGCTATAAATTTGAGCAGAGCGAATCTGTGGATAAAAAATAGGCGGCTGCTATCGAGTTAGTCCCGCCTCAATCCCTGTTCATCGAACAGTCTGATATCCTCTGGCGAAGCCCGCAGCGCGACCTCGGCGCCGACGCCGATCGGCACAGCCGAACGGTATTCCGCCGTCAGAGGCTGGCCATCCGGCAGCTGGCAGTAGAGATATTGCGTCCCGCCGAGATACTCGGAAAAATCGACGGTGGCGCGCAAGGTACCCGCCGTTTCGCCGGTCGCAAGGGTGAGATGCTCGGGGCGAATGCCGAGCGTCACCTTGGCACCTGTCGAAAGACCGTCGCCGGAGATCGGCGACTGTATCGTCTGTCCACCGGCGGCGATAAGCCCATTGCCGCGCCATTCGGCGTTCAGCAGGTTCATGCGCGGCGAGCCGATGAAACCAGCGACGAAAACATTCGCTGGCCTCTCATAGACTTCGCGCGGCGTTCCGGTCTGCTCGACGCGGCCATCGCGCAGCACGACGATCTTGTCGGCCAGCGTCATCGCCTCGGTCTGATCATGCGTCACATAGATCATCGTATTGCCGAGCTCGCGGTGCAGCCTGGCAATCTCGATGCGCATGGAGACGCGCAGCTCTGCATCCAGGTTCGACAAGGGTTCGTCGAACAGGAAGACGTCGGGCTTGCGGACGATGGCCCGCCCGATCGCGACGCGCTGCCGCTGGCCGCCGGAAAGCTGGCCGGGGCGGCGGTCGAGAAGATGGTCGATCTTCAGGATCGCCGACGCCGCCCTGACGCGGGCATCGATCTCGGGCGTTTGTGTCCGCGCCATCTTCAGCCCGAAAGCGAGGTTGTCGCGGACGCTCATATGCGGATAGAGCGCATAGGACTGAAAGACCATGGCGATGCCGCGGTCGGAGGGATCGAGATCGGTGACATTGCGTCCCTTGATTTCGATCTCGCCATCGGTGACATCTTCCAACCCGGCAATCATCCGCAGCAGTGTGGACTTGCCGCAGCCGGAGGGGCCGACGAAGACCACGAAGGATCCCTCGGCGATCGTCAGATCGACGCCATGGATGACATCGAGACTGCCGAAGCTCTTGCGAATGCCCGACAGCACCACCCCTGTATCCGGCATCTTATTCACCATGCGCCTCACCGGCACGAACCCACACCAGCATCTCGCCCGGTTCGCGGTTATCCCACAGAGGATAAGGAACGAAGCGCGCCGTTGCCGGCTTGGTTGAAGGCGGTGATGTCCGGTAGAGATCGACACCCCAATCCGACGCGTCGCGGCTGACCGGCAGATCGAGCGCGACGGCGCCGCGCAATCCCGCGACTTCCGAGACCTTTGCCTTCGACGCATCGGCGGAAAGCGAAATACCGTTCAACCCGGCACCGTTATCCGTCTCCTCGGCGCAATAGACCAGCGGCCCGCGCATCAGCGCAGTCCGTCCGGCATCCTGGCGCACGCGCGGATTGGCGAAAAGCTTACGGGCTTCAAGCGGAATGGTGAGATCCACCTTGTCGCCGCTCTTCCATTCCCGATCGATGCGAGCATAACCATCCACGACGACGGATTCGAGCGCGATGCTTTCTCCATTGACGGAAAGTGTCGCGCCATCAGCCCATTCCGGGATACGCAACGAGATGGCAAAGCGGGCAGGGCGGTCGAGATCGAGGTCGAAATGGATCGCGCCGTCCCATGGGTAACGCGTCGTCTGCGCCAACTCGACCTTGGCACCTGACACCTCGAAGCGAGCCTTGCTTTCCCCATAGAGATGGACGGCAATCTCGTCTTCGGCGACCGCATACATATAGGAGCCGACGGATGCCAAAAGCCGGGCGATGTTCGGCGGGCAGCAAGGGCAATGATGCCAGATCCAGCGGTGATGCTTGCCCGAGCTTTCCAGCGGGTTTTCGTAGAAAAAGGTCTTGCCGTCGAGTGAAAGGCCCGCCATCGCGCCGTTATAAAGCGCCTGCTCCATGATATCGGCATAGCGGCGGTTCGGGCCGCGGCCGAGCATGCGGTTGGCCCAGAAGACGAGGCCGACGGAGGCGCAGGTCTCGGCATAGGCGCTCTCGTTCGGCAGGTCGTAGTAGTCGGTGAAGCCTTCATTCGAGGCCGCTGGGCCAATGCCGCCGGTGACATACATCTGCTTGGTCGTCAGGTCGTCCCAGAGCGTCTCGAGCGCCGAAGTCAGCGTATCGTCGTTATACTCGGTGGCGATATCGGCCATGCCCGCATAGAGATACATGGCGCGCACGGCATGGCCGACGACCTTCTTCTGCTCGCGCACCGGCAGATGCGCCTGGCCATATTCATAGGTCTTCTGGTGGAAATCGGCAGCACTGCGGCCATCGCGGGTCGCTTCCTCGGTGAAGAAATGCGGTTCCGTGCCGCGCTCGTCGATGAAGAACTTCGAGAGGTCGAGATATTTCTTCTCGCCGGTGACGCGGGCAAGCTTCACCAGCGCAAGCTCCACTTCCTCATGACCGCAATAGCCGGGAAGCTTGCCGGGGCCATGGCCGAAGACGGTGATCAGGTAATCGGCATAACGGCACATGATATCGAGCAGCTTGCGCTTGCCTGTTGCTTGATAATAGGCGACCGCACCTTCGATAAGGTGTCCGGCGCAATAGAGCTCGTGATGGTCGCGAAGGTTCGTCCAGCGGCGGCCGGGCTGCACGCGCTGGAACCAGGCGTTCAAGTAGCCGTCCTTGTCCTGCAGCTTCTCGTACATGTCGATGATCTCATCGACGCGGGCCTCAAGCTTCGGATTGGCGCGGCGGTAGAGTGAATAGGCCACTGTCTCGATCGACTTGCCGAGATCGCTGTCCCAGAACATCTGCGTCGAACCGCCCCATGGGCCGATAGGGATGACGACGCCGGGGCTTGGCTGGTTGACGTCGATCGCCTGGATCATCCCGGCCTCGACGCAGCGGTCGAGCAGCGTTTCTGCCGTCGAATCGCAGATCGCATCCTGGCGGTCGCCGAACAGGCCGGCGAGCTCGACGCTCGGCACGGGCAGGGGACGGAACTGGCGGTCTCTCTTCAGCTTGTTCATGGCTTCATCCATTTCGTTGAAAGATCATCATTTCACCGCGCCGGCCATCAGCCCGCGCATGTAGTAGCGTTGCAGAAGCAGGAAGACGATCAGGCAGGGGATCGTCATGACGACGACACCGGCCTGGACCGCGCCCCAGTTGATGGCGCCGAGGCGCCCGGCGCGCACCGCCGTCATCAGGACGGGCAAGGTGTACTTCTCGTTGCTGGAGAGCAGCACGAGGGCGGCGAGGAACTCGTTCCAGGCATTCAGGAAGGCGAAGATCGCAACGGTCGCGACGCCCGGCAGCACCAGCGGCAGGAGCACGCGGATCAAGAGTTTCAGGTCGCGCGCACCGTCGATCCGCGCCGCCTCCTCGATCTCCTTCGGCACCGCATCGAAGGCATTGCGCATCATGAAGACCGAGAAGGGCAGCTGCAGCGTCACATAAACGAGCGTCAGCCCGAGCAGCGAATTGTTGAGGCCGAGCTTGGCGAGAATGATGAAGAGCGGCGTCAGGATCGACTGGAACGGGATCATCAGCGTGGCGATGATCAGCACGAAAAGCGCGTTCTTCAGCGGAAAGCGGTAGCGTGAAAAACCATAGCCGGCGAGCAGGCTGACGGCGACCGTCAGCACCACGGTTGCCAGCGACACGAACAGCGAATTGATCATGTGCTGCCAGATGCCGGCGCCGAAGGTATCGAGCAGGGCATAGGCATCGAAGCTGACACCCGTCGTCGGCCATGGCGGTAGGGGCGGCAGGCTGGCTTCCGTGCCATGCCGGAAAGACGAGAGCAGGGCGATGACGAAAGGCGCCAGGAAAAACACCGAAATGGCGATCCCGGCGACATGATAGGCAGATTGCGAGCGGAAGCGCTTGCGGGCGCGGCGCTGGCTGGAGGAAGTCATCAGCGTTCCTCCCCGACACGCAGCAACCAAAGCTGGACGATGGAGATCGCCACCAGGATCGCCAGAAGCGCGATCGACAAAGCGGCGCCATAGCCGAGATTGAAGGACACGAAGGACTGGTTGAAGATATAGTAGACCACCGAGATCATTTTGTTCTGAGGCCCGCCCGAGGTCATGATGTAGAACTGGTCGAAGGCGAGGATCGAGCCGGTGACGGAGACAATCAGCGCCAGCGCAATGGTCTTGCGCATCAGCGGCAGGGTGAGATGGCGGAAGCGCTGCCAGCGCCCGGCGCCATCGATACGGGCGGCTTCGGTGAGTTCCGTGGGAATGGCCTGCAGTCCGGTCAGCAGGATGATCATCGTGAAACCGGCAATCTTCCAGACGACCATGACGACGATGGTCGCAAAGGCGGTGTCGAAGCTCGCCATGATATTGGGGCTGCGCTCGACGAGACCGAGGGCGCGCAGAGCCGGGCCGAAGAAGCCGCTGTCGACATTCGCAAGCCACACCCAGAGCAGCGAGGCCGTGGCGAGACCGACGACGACGGGCAGGAAGATGATCGTCCTGTAGGTACTGACGAAGCGCCGCTCTTTCTCGACGAAGATCGCCAGCGGGAAGGCGACTGCGAAAATAGCGATGGTCACGATGACGGTGTAATAAGCGGTGAAATTCAACGCCGCCATGAAGCGGCTGTCATTGAACATGCGGGTATAATTGGCAAAGCCGATCCAGCGCTGCGCGCCCATCAGCGGCCAGTTGTGCAGGCTCATCCAGCCGGTAAACAGCACCGGCATCACGAAGAAGACGATGACCAGCGCCATGGCTGGCGCGATGTAGAAAAGTCCGCGCCATTGCGATCTGCGCCGCCGCTTGCGACCGGCGAGCTGGCGCTGGGGACCTGAAACGGTCATCGAAACGCTCCGCATCTTTCATTGCTGCATAAGGGATGGATCGGCCGGAGAGCTGCCACCGCTCCCCGGCCGCGGCCGGGAGAGACTTATTGGCCGCTGTCTATGATCGACTGCATTTCGGACTGGGCGTTCGAGAACGCACCATCGACATCGTCGCCGAAGATCGCTGCGTTGGTGAACGTTGCCCAGGGGCCGTTGGCGCTGTTGATCAGGTCGTTGAACTGCAGCGTGTAGGGCGTCTTGGCGACGGCAATGGCCTTCAGGCCGACTTCCATGCGCGGGTCGAGCCCGGCAAGGACCTCATTGGCGATATCGCCGCGGGTCGGCAGGCTGCCATACTTGGCCATCACCTTCTGGCCGTCCATCGAGTAGATATATTCGATAAACTCCTTCACCGCGTCGATCTTCTTGGTGCCCTTGGTGATGACGAAGTTGTCGCCACCGGCAAAGGACGAGGGCTTGCCATCGACGCCGGGGATCAGCGTCACACCGAAGTTGATATCCGGATGGCTGGTGACCAGCGTGCCGATGGCAAAGGCGCCCAGCGACTGCTGGCCGATCTTGCCGTTGGTGAAGCTCAGGAAGTTGGAGCCGTTATCGCTGGCAGCACCCGCCGGAACGAGATCCTTCTTGACCATGTCGCGATAGAAGCCGACAGCCTTGCGCATCTGCGGCGTATCGAGCGTCGCAGTCTTGCCATCAGCCGAAAGGATATCGGCACCCCCGCCCCAGACGAGCGGCGTGAAGGTGAAGATCATGCAGCCGCCACAGCCGCCACCCGAGAAATAGAAGCCGTAGGTATCGTCACCGAGCTTGCGGATCTTCTCGGCATTGGCCTCGATTTCTTCCCAGGTGGCCGGCGCCTTTTCAGGGTCGAGCCCGGCCTTCTTGTAGAGGTCCTTGTTCCAGGCGAAGACCGAGGTCTCGACCGAAAGCGGCAGGCCGTAGATCTTGTCCTGATAAGTGCCGAGCCGGACATGCGACGGCGACAGCGAGTTGAAATAGGGCAGCTTCTTTGCCCAGTCCGTCAGGTCCTCCAGCTGTCCCGCGGCGGCGAAGGCCGGGGTATAGATCAGGTCCATAGACAGCGCGTCGGGCGCCTGGCCGCCGGCGATTGCCGTCGCATACTTCTGCACCAGCTCGCTGAACGGCACCTCGGTGGCGACGACCTGGTTTTCGTGGCTGGAATTATAGGCTTCGACGACCTTCTTGAAGGCGTCGCCGATACCCGAGCGAACCCACATTTCGATCTTTTCGGCAGCCGAGGCTGTCGATACGAGGCTAAGGGTGGCAAGGCTCGTTGCCACCAACAGACGCTTCATCATGGCACTCCTCCCAATAGGGCGCGTCTCCTTCGCGCCGTTTCTAAATCCCGAGGGCGTCGCCCCCGCATGTCTGCCGCACCACGAGGCGGCACGGCAATTTCCGGATGCCGGGCTCCACCGGCCGCCCTTCGGCAAGCGCCAGAACCGTCAACCCGGCCTGGCGTCCCAGTTCCCGCAGCTCCATGTCCACCGTTGTCAGCGGCGGACGGGTCTGGGCGGCGACAATCTCCCAATTGTCGAAGCCGACCACCGAAACATCCTGCGGCACCTTGATGCCGCGCTCCCGCAACGCGTCGATGACGCCGCGGGCAATCTGGTCGTTGCCGCAGAAGATGCCGTCTGGCCTTTCGCCCCCGGCACTCCAGAGCCTTGCGACCGCATCGTGCCCCCAGCTTTCCGACCAGACGCCGAACATCACAGGCCGCTCGCTGCCGGCAGCCTCGCGGAACGCATTGGCCCGCTCGCGCACCGAGAAGAAATCCTCCGGCCCGGTGATATGCACGAGCCGCCGCCGCCCAAGCTTCGCCAGCCATTCGGCGGCAAGCTTTGCTCCATGTGCGTCGTCGGAACGGAACGTGACGCTGTCAGGCGCCCCCTCGGTGAAGGCGTAGACGACAGGCACATGCAAATTCGACAGATCGACTGGTAACCGTCTGTCCAGACGCTTTCCTGTCGCGATGATGCCGTCCACCTGCTTGTCGAGCATCGCGTCGACATGGATCTGCGCGAGTGCCGGGTCATCCTCGATCGCGCAGAGGAAAACCGAAACACCATGATCGACCAGCGCCTCGGAAATTCCAGCCATCACAGGCAGGGTGAAACGGCCGTATGTGTCGTTGGTCAGAAGCCCGATCGTGAAGCTGCGCTTGCTGAGCAGGCCGCGCGCCAGAGCATTCGGCCGGAAGCCGATCTCGGCAGCGATGCGTTTGACCCGCTCACGCGTCTCAGCACCCATCCGGCCGGTATCATTCAACGCCTTTGACGCCGTCGAGATACTGACGCCCGCAGCCGCCGCCACGTCGTGAATGGTAATCCGCCCGCGCTTTCCGCCCGCGATATCCAGTGTCGTCCTCCCGTAGTTCGACGGTGAGAAAACCTTTTACCAAGCCGACTGTCAAGTGAGAAAAGGTTTTCTCACATCTGATAGCTGTCTTGCTTCGATCGCGGTTATGAATAGCGGTGAGCGAGGATGGCTATCGCGCCCTCGATGGGAGAGGTGGGATACTGAAACGTCATTGGAAGCAGCGCTTCCATTCAGGTGAGACCTTGCAGAATGCTCGGGCGGTAGTAATATTTACCACCGATGTTGGGGAAACAGCCGATGGCCAATGTTGAAAAGATCAGTGTTTCCATGACGCCGCAGCAGGCCGATCTGCTTCGCGATGCGGTAAGCAGCGGCGCCTACGCGAGCAATAGCGAAGTGATCCGCGAGGCTTTGCGGGACTGGACCGCCAAATGGGAGAACCGCAAAGGCGACATCGAGCGCCTACGCCGCGCCTGGGAAGAAGGCAAGGCAAGCGGAGAGCCGGTTGCCGCTGATTTCGAGAGCATTCGAATGGAGGCGCGCAAAGCATTGGACACAGCGCGCAACAATGGCCGCTAAGCTAGTCTGGCTACTAAAGGCTCTAACGGATGTGCACGACATCTACGTGCAAACCTCGACAATCCTGACGATGATGAGGCACCGGTCGAAACCGTTCAGATCGTCTGTGTTATAGATGGCCGTCGCGACCTCGAAAATCTGCCGATTTGACCCAGGCAACATCACGCTAGCTCGCCGGCCCCTGCTTGGCATCTCGCTTGTTTGGCTAATAAAGCATCAGTTTACGAAGTTTCGGCAGCGATCCTTAATATCTGAGGGGTACAGCATATCGGATGATGGTGCTGTGTGGGGATCCGTCGTCTGCGATGAGAGAGAGACTTTACTATGTGGATCGTCTGAGGGTTTTCGCCTTTGGCCTGCTGATCCTCTATCATTCCGCGGCCGCATTTTTCCCTGACATGGGCTGGCTGCTGCATAGCGAGAATACCAGTCGCGGCCTGTCGCTCATCATGGATTTTCCGCGCGCCTGGCGCCTTGCGCTGCTGTTCTTCATATCCGGCATGGGCGTTGCCTTTACCTTCAGGCCGGAGCAGGGGCTGACCTTCATTTACCGGCGCACCCTGCGCCTGCTCATCCCGCTGCTCTTTGCCATGGCTGTCATCGTCGTGCCGCAGGTCTGGTACGAGCGGATGTACGAAAACGGCTATACCGGCTCCTTCCTGGAATTCTGGCTGACGCGCTATTTCACCGAGGGAAAATATCCGACCGGCAATTTTACCTGGGCGCATATGTGGTTCGTCGCCTACCTGCTGGTGATGTCCGTCATCTGCTACCCGATCTTTCAGTATCTGCTGCGGCCAGGAAACCCGGTCTTTGCCTGGTTCGAGCGCACGGCCAGGACAGGCGCCATCTACCTCTTCTTCCTTCTGCCCCTCGGCCTCAACCTGGCGCTTTCGCCGATCTATCCGCGCGAGACCAATGCGCTCTATAATGACGGCGCCTGGTTTGCCGTCTGGGCCAGCTGGTTCGGCCTCGGCTTCCTGATTTCCCGCCATCACCGGGCGCTGATCGGTACGCTGATTGCGCGCCGTTACGTCAGTGGTGGGATCGCGATGGTGACGACCATCTGGCTCTATCTGGCATCCTGGACCGTTGCTCCAGAACAGGCGATCGGCAGCTACGATATCAACGAGACCCTGCTCTTCAAGATCAGCGTCTTCCTGCTCGCCTGGAGCATGATCCTCACGCTGATCGGTTTTGCGGCGCGCTATCTCAATCAGCCGAGCGAACGCCTGGTGACGATGAACCGGCTCGTTTTCCCGCTCTATATCGTCCACCAGACGGTAACGGTCGGAGCGCTCTATTATGTCCTGCCGCTCGATCTGCCGGCGATCCCGAGCTTCGCGCTTGTCGCCGCGGCAACGGCTGCCGTCTCGATCGCCTTTGCCATTGCCGTCGATCAGTTGCCGAGCCCGCTGCGTCAACTGGTGGGGCTGACGGAAAAGCCGCGGCCGGTGCGCGAAGACGAAGCGTTGGAGCGCTCGGCGCGCCGCGGATAATCGCGCCTCTGGCGGGTTCCGGCGCGGGGATGGCGTCAACGCGCTTGCCTAGGCTTTGCGGCAAATCCTATCCTGCGTGATATCGCCGACCTGCACGGATTGCACCATGACCGTTACGCGCCCGATGCCCGAAGAAGCGGGCATCCTCAAGTTCCTGGAGATCTGCAGCAGCGTCTATTCCGACGATGCGGTATCGCAATCGATTGAGGCGCAACGGGCGCAATATGATGCGCTTTGCGCCCGCTTCAGCCCACCGATTCCAGATGGACTGACATTTGCCGACAGCATCATTCGGGGCGTCCCGACGCGGCGCTATCGACCGTCGAAGGTGACGACGCCGACGCTGCTTCTTTACCTGCATGGCGGCGGCTTCGTCGTTGGCTCGCTGGAAAGCCACCATGCCATTTGCGCCGAGATTGCCGAATTCGCTGGCGCCGAACTCGTCGCTGTCGATTACCGGCTGGCCCCCGAGTACCTGTGGCCGGCGCAGACCGATGATGGTTTCGCGGTGCTTTCGGCACTTGCAGAAAGCGGACAGCGGATCGTGCTGATCGGCGATAGTGCGGGCGGAAATCTGGCCGCGGGTCTGGCCATTCGCACAACGCAGGCGGGCGTTTCCGGCATTGCAGGCCAGGTTCTGATCTATCCGGCTCTCGGCGGCGATCTTTCCAAGGGCTCTTATATCGAGATGGCCGAAGCACCCGGGCTGACCACTGCCGATGTCGCCTATTACCGCGAGGTCCTGCGGGCGCCGCAGGATGATCCCGTTGCCGCGCCGCTGAACAGCGCCTCGGTAAAGGGCCTGCCGCCTGTTTTCATCACCGCCGCCGCTTTCGATCCGCTGCGTGACGATGCCCGGAACTATGCAGCGCGGCTGGCAAAATCCGGCGTCGAGGTCTGGTTCCGCGAGGAGCCACAGATGGTGCATGCCTGGCTGCGCGCCCGCCACATGAGCGAGGGCGCGCGAGCCGGATTTCGCGCCGTTTGCGAAGCAGTGCGCCGTTTCGTAAATAGCTGAGGCTTACATCAGGTCGCGGGGAATGCGCATTTCGGCAAATACCTTCTCGAAGACCTGAACATCTCCTTCATAGGCGGTCACCACGGCGCTGATGACCCAGTCGCTGGCGGTGCAGCCAATCTTTGCGGTCGAGACCGTCCGCACGAACCAGCCTAGGCGGCGCATGTCACAGGTCCAGGTGGATGTGCCGGTCATCGATAGCGGATCGCCCGGCGTGATCGACCAGGTTTCTTCGCGCAACTGCCGCGTCGAGAGCCCGGTATCCAGATGTTCGAAAAGGCCGGTATCCTCATGGATCCGGTATTCGGTCCGATTGGCCGAGAGATCGCGCAAAACCTGCCGCTTTGTCACTGACGGCGCGTGCTCGATATATTCCGGCAGCGGATCGGGGTTCTCGGGCTCGGGAATACTGATCTGGCTGTGATCGCCGAGCGACGGCAGCCCCAAGCCAATTGAAGCGATGTCAATCTCGACACCGAGATCGTCGGGTGGCGGCAGGATCATCGGCCAATAGGCAGTCGAGATCGCCAGACGGATCCGGTGGCCCTTGCGGAAGCGATAGCCGCAGGCATCCAGCTGTAGCCGGATGGACACCGTTTCACCCGGGACCAGCGGCTGCGGATCCGCGTTGCCATTACGATGGGTCAGATTGATGACGCCGAAGGCGACGCGTGTCGCTGTACCGTCGGGGTGAACGTCGACGAGACGGGCGCAAAGATTGCCGGTCTGGGCGTTCGGGCGCAGCGATAGCGTCAGCACCGGGCGGCCGAGATAGTCGTGATCCGATCCGAGAGGCACCGTGTCGAAGATGAGCGAGCCGGCATCGTCGGAGCGCTGATCCAGCGCCATTTCGGCGTCCGGTTTCAGCGTGAAGTATTCACCTGAAGACGTCCCAGTATCGAGTGGCGAGCGAAGATAGACGCTATGTTCCGGAGCCTGCGGGGTCGGCATGCCCTCGGTGAGCTTGCCGAACTGCTCGACATAGAAGCACTGCATTTCGGGTGCGGTCCAGACATCCTTCGCCACCCAGAAGCCGGGATCGAAATCGCGCGGCGGGGCAGGGCGGATGGCGTCGAGAATGTAGGCGCGGGTCTGCGGCAGCCTGTCGATGCCGTTGTCGTCGCCGCGCAACCACTTGTTCCACCAAGCGATCGCCTCGCTGTGGAAATCCGTGCGTGGTTTCGGCCAGGCGAAATGTGGATATTTATGCACCCAGGGTCCGACAAGCGCCTTGGCCTTCTCGCCGAGCCCTTCGACTGCCATCAGTGGCGTGTTGCGATATCCATCCGCCCATCCGGCAAGCACGAGGGCCGGGATTTCGACATTGCCGAAATTCTCGGAGATCGAGCCATGCTGCCAGAATTCGTCGCGGCGCTGATGCGTCAGCCACTCTTCCATGAAGAATGGTTCGTGCTCGAGGCGCTCCAGCCACATCGCCTTCCAGCGGTCGCCGACCAATTCAGGATCGGGTGAGCGGGACTGATAGCCGAGCATGGTGGCTGCCCAGGAAAGTTGGGCCGAGAGATGGCAGCCGTTCTTGTAGTGGATATCGTCATTGTAGCGATCGACGGTCGAGGCGATCGAGATCACGGCTTTCAAGGCAGCCGGGCGAAGGGCTGCGACCTGCAGGCTGTTGAAGCCGCCCCAGGAGATACCCATCATGCCGACCGAGCCGTTCGACCACGGCTGGGCGGCGATCCAGGCAATCAGCTCGCAGGCATTGGCAAGCTCGAGCTCTGTATATTCGCCATCGATGACGCCATCGGATTCGCCGGAGCCGCGGATATCGACGCGCACGCCGGCGATGCCTGCGGCGGCAAACACCGGATAGGTCGACTCGTCACGCAGGCAGGTTCCGTCGCGCTTGCGGTAGGGCAGGAATTCGAAGACGGCCGGAACCGGATCGCTCTCGGCGCCATCAGGCATCCAGATGCGGGCGGCAAGCCGCGTCCCGTCCTCAAGCGTAATCCATTGGTTTTCGATGGTGGTGAAGCCGCGGTCGGTCATGCCTTTTCCTCGATGCACTCTTGTGAGACGAGGCGGCTTGCGCCGCCCCGCGCCTATTCAGTTGCCGGCACTTTCCATGCGCCGCGTGGCAAGAACCCGCTCCAGCCAGCCGATCTCCATCTCCGGCACGGATTTGAGCAGCAGGTCGGTATAGTCGTCGAAGGGCGGCGCGAGCGCTTTCGACTTCGGCCCGAACCTGACAAGCTTGCCACGATGCATCACCGCCACGCTGTCGGCGATCGCCCGGACGATAGCGATATCGTGCGTGATGAAGACATAGGAGAGCTGCTCCTCCTCCTGCAGCCGCAGCAGCAGCTTCAGGATCCCCTCCGCCACCAGCGGGTCGAGTGCCGAGGTCGGTTCGTCGCAGAGGATGAGCTCGGGCTTTGCCGCCAGCGCCCGGGCGATCGCCACACGTTGCTTCTGCCCACCGGAGAGCTCGGCCGGGTAGCGATCGATGAAGCCGTTGCCCATTTCGATCTGATCGAGCAGCTCCTTCACCCGCGCCGTCTTCTTGGCGCCGCGCAGCCCATAGTAGAAGGTGAGGGGACGGCCGATGATATCACGAACGGTCTGGCGCGGGTTCATTGCCGTGTCGGCCATCTGATAGATCAGCTGGATGCGACGGAGATCGTCATTCGAGCGCTTCTTCAGATCCGGCGTCAGCGGCTTGCCGTCGAAGATCACGCGGCCTTGGTTCGGCGGCAGCAGGCCGGTGATGACGCGCGCGAGCGTCGATTTTCCGGAACCGGATTCGCCGACGACCGCCAGTGTCTGGCCCTTCGGCACGTGTAGAGAAACGTCGTGCAGCACCTTGAAACCGTTGGAATATTCGGCGCTGACATTCTCGACCTTTAGCAGCGTCCCCGATTGATCTGGCGCCTCCTCGCGCGCGGCCTGCCGGACATTCACCAGCGCCCGCGTGTAGTCCTGCTGCGGTTGCTCGATGATCTGCTGCACGCTGCCATACTCAACCGTCTTGCCGTGCCGGAGAACCATGATGTCATCGGATATCTGCGCAACGACGGCGAGGTCGTGGGTGATGTAGAGGGCCGCCGTATGCGTCTCCTCGATCGCATGCTTGATGGCGGCGAGCACGTCGATCTGCGTTGTGACGTCTAGCGCCGTCGTCGGTTCGTCAAAGACGATCAGTGACGGATTGGAGCAGAGCGCCATGGCGGTCATGGCGCGCTGCAGCTGGCCGCCGGAGACCTGATGCGGAAAGCGGTCGCCGAAGCTTTCCGGGTTTGGCAGGCCAAGCACCTGGAAGAGGTAGAGTGCCCGCTTGCGCGCCTCGTCCTTTGTCATCAGCCCGTGCTTGACGGAAGCCTCGATCACCTGATCGCCGAGCTTGTGGGCCGGATTGAAGGCGGCCGCCGCCGACTGCGCCACGTAGCAAACACGCGCACCGCGGATCTGCCGGATGCCGCCCTTGCCGAGCGGCAGGATGTCCTTGCCCTCGAGCAACACCTCGCCGCCGGTGATCTCGGCGCCGCCGCGGCCATAGGCCAGCGCCGACAGGCCGATGGTCGATTTGCCGGCGCCGGATTCGCCGATCAGGCCGAGCACCTTGCCCTTTTGCAGGTCGAAGGAAACGCCATCGACGATCGTCACCCGTTTCGGCGGCTCGCCGGGCGGATAGCTGGTGGCCTCGATCTTCAGATTGCGAACGGAAAGAAGCTCAGGCATCGCCGCGCCCTCCCTTGAGGCTGGATGTGCGTTTCAAAAGCCAATCGACGACGAGATTGACGCAGACGGCAAGAGCGGCGATCGCCGTTCCCGGAACGAGTGCTGCCGAAATGCCGAAGATGATGCCGTCCTTGTTGTCCTTCACCATGCCGCCCCAGTCTGCTGCCGGCGGCTGGATGCCGAGGCCGAGGAAGGAGAGGGTGGAGAGAAACAGGATGGAGAAGGCGAAGCGCAGGCCGAATTCGGCCAAAAGCGGGGTCAGCGTGTTCGGCAGTATCTCGCGGAAGATGATCCACGCCTTGCCCTCGCCACGCAGTTTGGCGGCCTCGACGAATTCCATGACGGCGACATCGAGCGCCACGGCGCGGCCGAGGCGGTAGACGCGGGTGGAATCGAGGATCGCCATGACGAGGATCAGGATGATGATGTTTTGCGGCAGGACCGCCAGAACGACGAGCGCAAAGATCAGCGTCGGGATCGACATCATCAGGTCGTTGAAACGCGAGAACACCGTATCGATGATGCCGCGTGACACAGCTGCCGTGAAACTCAGCAGGATGCCGAGCGAAAACGAGATCAGCGTTGCGCCGAGCGCCACGAAGAGCGTCGTGCGGGCGCCGTAGATCAGCCGCGAAAGAATATCGCGGCCGAGATTGTCGAGGCCGAAGAAATACTGGCTGTCGGCCACCTGCCAGACATTGCCGACCACTTCGGTCTCGCCGTAAGGGGCAATCCAGGGCGCGAAGATTGCGAAGATGAAGGCGATGACGATACCGGTCATGCCGAGCCAGGCGGTGATGGGGATATCTCTCAATCTCATCGCGGGTGCCTCAATCTTGGATTGGCGACGATGGCCAGGATGTCGGCGATCATGTTGAGGAAGATGTAGACAGCCGCGAAGATCAGGCCGCAGGCCTGGACGACAGGCATGTCGCGCACCGTCACCGCATCCACCATGTACTGGCCCATGCCGGGATAGACGAAGACCACCTCGACGACGACGACGCCGACGACGAGATAGGCGAGGTTGAGCGCCACGACATTGATGATCGGCGCCAGCGCGTTGGGCGCCGCATGCTTGACGATCGAGCGGAAGGCGCTGAGGCCCTTGAGTTCCGCCGTCTCCATATAGGCCGAAGACATGACAGAGAGGATCGCCGCCCGCGTCATCCGCATCATGTGGGCGAGGACGACGAGAACCAGTGTTGCCGTCGGCAGCGCGATCGCCTGCAGCCGCTCGGCAAAGCCCATGCTGTCATAGACAGTCGCCGGAAAGGTCGCGACACCGAGCTTGACGGCGAAGACGAGGATCAGCAGGTATCCGATGAAAAATTCCGGCAGCGAGATCGCCGCCAGTGAGATCACATTGATGATCTTGTCGGGCATGCGGTTTCGGAAATGCACCGAGAACATGCCGAGCGCGACGGCCAGCGGGACCGAGATTAATGCGGCGAAACCGGCAAGAAACAGCGAGTTCCCGAGACGTTTGCCGATCTGCTCGCTGACCGAGTTCTTGCTGGCCCAGGACGTACCGAAGTCACCCTGCACGGCATTGCCGAGCCATTCGAAATAGCGCGTCGTCACTGGCCGGTCGAGGCCGAGATCCTGGCGGATGTTGGCGACCGCCTGCGGCGTTGCCGACTGGCCGAGATAGGTGGTAGCGAAATCGCCGGGCAGGGCTTCCAGCCCGCCGAAGATCAGCACCGACACCGCAAGCAGCAGGATGAGCGAGAGCACGAAGCGCTCGATGATGAGTGCAAGCAGCGGAAAACGCTGCCTGAACCTCAGGCCCGGCAAAGGACTGCCGGTCGATGAACTGGACATGGCGAAAGCCTCGCGCTGAAACGTCAGGGGGACCGCAAGGGATATCCTTGCGGTCCTGGTTCAGTCAGAGATGGCGGGGAAGCCCCCGGCCGTCAGGCATCAAGCCAGACGCGAGTGGCGACGTAGCCGTTCGACATGTCGTTGCCGATATCGTGGACATAGCCCTTCACCTGCTTGGAGCAGGCGTTCACGAAATCGTTGAACATCGGCAGGATCAGGCCGCCTTCGTCGCGCACCATCATCGCCATGGTGCGGTACATGTCCTTGCGCTTGGTCTCGTCGAGTTCCGAGCGTGCTTCAAGGAGCAGCTTGTCGAAGTCGGGACGCTTGAAGCGGGTGTCGTTCCAGTCGGCCGTCGAGAGATAGGCCGTGGAATACATCTGGTCTTGCGTCGGGCGTCCGCCCCAGTAGGAGGTCGAGAAGGGCTGGACGTTCCAGACGTTGGTCCAATAGCCGTCACCCGGCTCGCGCTTGACCTCGATCTCGATGCCGGCCTTCTTGCAGCTTTCCTGATAGAGAACCGCCGCATCGACGCCGCCCGGGAACGCGACTTCGGAGGTGCGCAGCAGAACCGAGCCGCTGTGGCCGGACTTCTTGTAGTGGAAGGCCGCCTTGTCGGGATCGTAGGCGCGCTGCTCGATGCCTTCTGGGAAGAGGGCATAGGTGTTGTTGATCGGGAAGTCGTTGCCGACCTTGCCGTAGCCGCCGAGGATCTTCTTGACCATGGTTTCGCGGTCCATGGCGTATTTCAGCGCGAGGCGAAGGTCGTTGTTGTCGAACGGCGCCTTGTCGCAATGCATGATGAAGACATAGTGGCCACGGCCCGAGGTCGAGAGAATCTCGACGGTCGGCGCGCGCTTCAAGAGATCGACGGTCTTCGGATCGACTCGGTTGATATAGTGCACCTGGCCGGAGGAGAGCGCTGCGATACGGGCAGTCGCATCGTTCATGCCGATGATTTCGATGGAATCGACATAGCCGCGATCCGAGCGCCAGTCGTCGGCGTTCTTCTCAAAGGTAGCGCGGACGCCTGGCTCGAAGCTCGCCAGCTTGTAGGGACCGGTACCGATCGAGGCGAGCGGATCGTCATTGCCGCCATTCGGCTGGATGACCAGGTGATAGTCCGTCAGCAGCAGCGGCATGTCCGCATTGCCTTCGGTCAGCGTCAGCACGAGGTTGCCGCCGTCGGCCTTGATATCCTTGATCGAGCCGAGAACGCCCAGCGCGCCCGATTCCGACTTTTTGTCGGTATGGCGCTTCAGGGTGGCGACGACGTCGTCGATCGTCAGTTCCTTGCCGTTGTGGAATTTCACGCCCTTGCGGATCTTGAAGGTCCAGGTGGCGGCGTCCTTCGACGGTTCCCAGGATTCGGCCAGCGACGGAACGGCGGCACCGGTCAGCGGATCGGATTCCACCAGCATGTCGCCCCAGCAGCGGCCGACGCAGAACATGAATTGCGAGAGAAACTTCGCCGGGTCTTTCGAGTCGGTGGCAGCGCCGCCTTCGAGGCCGAGCTTCAGGTGGCCGCCGCGCTTCGGTTCGGCGGCTTCGGCGCTTTCGGTGAAGAGCTTGTCGGCGACTGCGAGCGTGAGGCCGGCAGCCATGGCGCGTCCCAGAAATTCACGGCGGTTCAACCCGCCTGCGGTGACGCGGCTTGCAAGATATTTCGTGTAGTCGTTCATTCCCCTGTTCCTTCTTGTCATGATTTAAGAATTGGCAAGTGGACCGCAGAACCGGTTTCCTCTCCGGTGCCAGATCCATATTCGTTCGGGAAAACGTCGCGGTTGGTGCCGCCTTATCTTCCTTTCTCGGTTCGAAGATTGCGCGTGAGCGGAGGCGCCAGCTTGATGGCGCGGCGATCGGGAATGCCGGGAGTTCTTATTGTCCGGCCTGTTTCCTGAAGATCGGAATGATGGGTAAGGATGGCGCCCGCGATGGCGAGACGACAGCGTGCCACATGCACTTTCGCCGCGGCGGAAGGCGGGGAGGTCAGCAGCTCAAAGGCGGTAAAGCTACGTCCGTTCAACCTACGCTACCTCCGCTCTTGCGGCGACGCGGCCCGTCAGGACTGCCTCTGCCTCTGATATGAGTGAGATTGAATTAAGGGCTGTTTTGGACAGTAGGGGGGCGGGTGTAGCGACATGATCTGCATCGTATGCGACATAACGAGCATATGCCCGCGCCAAGGGCGGTTCTGCATTGATGAGGGCAGGAGACATTTCGCGCCTCCGCCGAGAAAGCCACCCGGCAGATAAGGATGCAACCCCATCTCTCTGGTTGTATTGGTTGATCTCTTCGCTGCCACGCCCTCCCGATCCCGCCAGCCCGCAAGGTAATGCCTTGCGGGATACGCTATCGGAAAGGGGAGTTGGCAGGCAGATCATTGCTCACCCCTGTTTCTTCTGGCCGACATGGCGTCCAACGCCATCCGGGGCGGGAAGGGCGGCGTGTGCCCCGGCGATCGCTTTCGCCTCGGCCAGGATTTCCGGCGGCGCCGAAACCGCCTTTCCGGCCTTGGAATCCACATGCAGCAGCATCTGCTCGGCGGTTGCCAGCACCTCCCCATTCGCTGCATCGCAGATGCTGTGGAAGACGTGCAGCCTCTTGTCGTCGACCGAGAGCAGCTGGCAGGTCGAATAGATCGCCTGACCAAGCTTCGCTTCGCCGAGATGCCGGATATGGGTCTCGACGGTGTAGTAGCTGTGTCCGGCCTCGACATAGGCGAGACCGGCGCCGATCAGCCGCAGCAGCGCGTCCGTCGTATCGCCGAAGACCTGCAGGTAGCGATGCTCGGTCATGTGGCCGTTGTAATCGACCCAGGCGGGGCTGACCTTGGTATCAACAAGCCGAAGTGGAGCCGAAGTCTTCGCTTGTTCGGCCGGCTTGGCGGCAGCCCAGAGCGAATGCTCGAAATCCTTGAGCAGCTTGCCCGCGCCCCAGCCCTTGCCGCCGTCGCCGGCCTTCAGCGCCTGGAAGATACCGGCCAGGTTCTCATCGCGGATCCGTTCGAGCTCGCGGATCGAAAGATCGCCTGCCTGCTCATCCGACTGCTGGCCGATCTTTTCGACCAGTGCGTCGTCGAGATCGACGACATCCGTCAGCTTGGTCCAGGGCCACTGCAGGCAGGGGCCGAACTGTGCCAGGAAATGGCGCATCCCGGCTTCACCACCGGCGATCCGATAGGTCTGGAATAGACCCATCTGCGCCCAGCGCAGGCCGAAAGAATAGCGGATCACGTCGTCGAGCGTCTCGACGGTGCAGATATCGTCCTGGATCAACCAGAGCGCCTCGCGCCACAGCGCTTCCAGCAGACGATCGCCGACGAAGGCCTCGATCTCCTTGGCGATATGCACGCCCTTCATGCCGATCGGCGGCAGCTTTTCCATCGCCGCCTTGATCGTTGCATGGCTGGTCTTCTCGCCGCCGACGATCTCGACCAGCGGCAGCAGGTAGACCGGGTTGTAGGGATGGGCGACGAACAGGCGATCGGGAAATTGCATGTCGCGCTGCAGATCAGTCGGCAGCAGACCGGAGGTCGACGAACCGATCAGCGCATCGGGGCGGCAGGCGCCGTCGATCTGAGTCAGCACGCCGCGCTTCAGATCGAGCCGTTCGGGGACGCTTTCCTGGATCCAGTCGGCATCGACAACAGCTTCCTCCAGTGTCTTGCAAAAGGTAAGCTTGCCGCGCGTAGGCAGGGGGGCGCCTGTCAGCATCGCATAGGCGCGCTCGGCATTGGCGATCACTTCGCCGACGATGCGCTGCGCTTCCGGATGCGGGTCGAAGACATCGACATCGATCCCGGCCAGCAGGAAGCGGGCGATCCATCCGCCACCAATGACGCCGCCGCCAACACAGGCTGCCTTGTTGATCTTGATCATGCAGCCCTCAACGCTTCGTCAGCTTCAGTTTTTCACGCACGGCCGCAGGGCCGATGATGCGCGCGCCCATGCCCTCCACCACCTGCACGGCCTTTTCGACCAGCTGCGCATTGGTGGCGAGCATGCCTTTTCCGGCATAGAGATTGTCTTCGAGGCCGACACGGACATTGCCGCCCGCGAGCACCGCCGCCGCCGGATAGGCCATGGCATTACGGCCGATCGAGAAGGCCGAGAAGGTCCAGCTCTTGGGCACGTTATTGACCATCGCCATGAAGGTATTGAGATCATCCGGCGCGCCCCAGGGAATGCCCATGCAGAGCTGGATCAGCACCGGATCCTCGATCAGGCCTTCTTCGGCTAGCTGCTTGGCAAACCAGAGATGACCGGTGTCGAAGGCCTCGATCTCAGGGCGGACGCCGAGATCGGTCATCTTCTTCGCCATCGCCCGCAGCATCGCCGGCGTGTTGGTCATGACGTAATCGCCGAGGCTGAAATTCATCGTGCCGCAGTCGAGCGTGCAGATCTCCGGCAGGCATTCGGCGATATGGCTGACGCGTTCGGTGGCGCCGGCCATGTCGGTGCCCGCGGGATTGAGCGGCAGCGGGCGTTCGACATCACCAAAAATCAAGTCGCCACCCATGCCGGCCGTCAGGTTCAGCACGACGTCGATATCGGCGGAGCGGATGCGGTCCGTCACTTCGCGGTAGAGATCGTTGCGGCGGCTTGCAGCCCCCGTCTCGGGATCGCGGACGTGACAGTGAACAACGGCCGCCCCAGCCTTGGCGGCGTCGATCGCGGAATCCGCGATCTGCTTGGGAGTAATGGGAACGTGGCTGGATTTCGAAACCGTGTCACCGGCGCCGGTGACGGCACAGGTGATGAAGACATCGCGGTTCATCGCAAGAGGCATCGTGTTCTCCCTCGTATTGACCCCATTACGCGGCAAGATACAGCCACATGCTTTGCAGAAACGGAATTGATTGATACAGTTTCGGCAATCTGGAGAGACCATGCTCAGCCCCTCGAACGACCGCCTCGATCTCGATCTTCTCGTCCTGCCGGAGACGAACCTGATCCTGCTCGCCTCGGTGATCGAGCCGATGCGCGGCGCAAACCGTATCGCCGGCAGCGAGCTCTACCGCTGGCGGCTTTTGACGCCTGATGGCGCGCCTGTCTTGACGACGAGCGGCATTCCGGTGCCTGCGGCGGGGGCTTTCAGCACTGCGCGAGAGGATGCGCCGCTCTTCGTTCTGGCGAGTTACAATTGGCGCCGGAGCGCAACGGCGGCGCTGAAGATGCAGCTCTCACAGGCAGCGCGCCATCGCAGTGTCATTGCCGGAATCGAATCCGGCACATGGTTATTGGCCGAATCCAGCCTTCTCGACCGCCTGACGGCAACGATCCACTGGGAGGATTTCGAGGATTTTTTGCTGGCCTATCCGCAGGTCAAGGCAGTCAAGGACCGCTTCGTCATCGACGGAAAGCGGCTCACCACGGCGGGGCCGCTCCCGACCGTTGATCTGATGCTGGAGATCATCCGCCAGCGGCAGGGCTATTCGCTGGCACTCGAGGTCAGCCGCCTTTTCAGCTACGAACAGATATCCTTCCACAACGAAAGCCAACTTTCACCCTCCGCCGCGGGCTTGAGCATGCGCGATCCGCGCGTGGCGTCAGCCGTGCGGTTGATGGAGGAGCACATCGAGCAGCCTGTCATGCTGAGCCGTATCGCCAAACGCGTCGGCGTCAGCGCCCGCCACTTGCAGGGATTGTTTCAGGAGAGCATCGGCGCGCCGCCACATGTGCATTATCTGGCGTTGCGGCTGAATGCGGCGCGGCGGAAAGTCATCGAGACCAAGGCATCCTTCGCCGATATCGCCGCTGCGACCGGCTTCAACTCCGCCTCCGCCTTTGCCCGCAGCTATCGCGCCAGCTTCTCCGAAAGCCCATCTGACACCCGGCGAAGGCTGCGCCGCCCCATTACGCCAGTGCCTGATACCCGATCGGCTTGAACGCCTCACGAACCATTTCCGCGAGTTCGCGGACAGCTTCGGTTGAATGATAAGGATTGCGGCGCAGAACGACACGCGAAGAATCGACCGGCGGAAAGCCGTCATCTGCCGTGAGTTCGCGGCAACCGGGCGGGATATTGCTCCGCGACAGCGTCGTTACTGCGAGGCCCGCAGAGGCTGCGTTTTTCAATCCCGAGCTCGTGTCGGCGACAAAAGCGACGCGGTATTTCCGTCCTTGCAGATCGAGCGAGCGAAAGGCGAAGTCCCGCGACCATGTGGAATTCCGGTAGGTCGCAATAGGCAGGGGATCGAGATCCTGCAGCCGGTGCACCATGGAGGTGACCCACACCGTTGGATCGACGCAGAGAACCTCGCCCGGAGACTGGTTGTTCCAGTCGAAGACCACAGCGAGATCGAGCTCGTCCCGCTCGAGCGCGGCGAGATTCCGCGCCGTGTAATCGCAGGAAACCGTAACCTCGACAGCCGGATGCCGGACGGCAAAGGCGGAAAGCGCCGCCGGCAGCACCGTCTGGCTGTATTCCTCGGGAATGCCGATGCGGACCGGCCCATCCAGCGGCTTGGTGCGGATCGTCGCCGCCGCTTCGTCCAGCAGGTCGATGACGCGCCGCGCATAGGGCAGAAGCTGCAATCCCCAGCGGGTCGGGACAACGCCGCGGGCCCCGCGCTCGAAGAGACTTTCGCCGATGGTTTCCTCGAGTTTCTTGATCTGCGCGCTGACCGCGGACTGCGTTCGCCCGATCGCCTGCGCCGCTGCCGAGAAATTCGACGTCTCGACGACGACGAGGAAGGTCCGGAGCAGATCGCTTTCGATGGGTTGCCGCATGATAGAGCCACAAAAAAATCAGATGGCAGTCATCTCAACTATTCGTTTGCCTGATGTCAAGAATGAGAGCAAACAGGGCAAATCAGACCTCTGGTTCGGGAAAACCAATGTCACTCAATACGGACGTCCGCCCGCTCGGCCTGAGCGAGCACGAGAAGGGCGTTATTCTGGTGGTTGCCGCAACGCTGGCTTGGAGCGCGAGCGGCATCTACTCTCGCATGCTCAGCATCGATGCCTGGACGACGATCGCCTGGCGGTCGCTGTTCGGCGGCCTGTTTCTGCTGATACCGAGCTTCTTCCTCGAAGGCGGTTTGTCGAGAAAGCAATGGGCTTCGATCTTCCATCCGTCGGGCATGGCGATGATCGCGTGCCAGACTTTTTGCCAAGCTTGTTTCATCGGGGCGCTCTATACGACCAGCGTGGCAAATGTCGCGGTGATCTATGCGACGGCCCCGTTCATCGCCGCGCTGCTCGGCTGGCTGCTGCTCCGGGAACGCGTTGCACGGCGAACCATGATGGCGGGCGGCGCCTGTCTGCTCGGCGTCGTCATCATCGTCGCCTCGTCGATCGGCGGAGGGACGGGTCTCGGCGATCTTCTCGCCCTCGGCATGACGGCATCCTTCGCCCTGATCATCGTCATTCCGCGCATCAGCCCCGGTGTGCCAAGCCTGCCGCCGACCATTGTCAGCGCTTTCCTGACACTGGCGATCTTCTCGCCCTTCGGTTCAGTTGGATCGATCGACCTCTATAACTGGGTCGTCCTTGCAGCTTTCGGCGCCACCAACTTCTCGATCGCGCTTGTCCTGTTCCTCGCCGGCGCGAAACGCATGCCGCCTGCCGAGGCGGCGCTCATCGGCACGATGGAAATCGTCCTGACGCCATTTTGGGTCTGGCTGTTTCTCAGCGAGAGGCCTCCCCTGGCAACCGTGCTCGGTGGGGTCGTCATCGTCGCAGCCGTCGTCTGGCACACGGCTGCCGATTTCCTGCGGGGGCGCACGGAAGCACGCTTACGCGGCAAAACTGCCGCGTGAACATGCGTGCTTAATGCCGGCTTTTGAGAAAACAGGCGTTGCCAGAATATTTTTCCTGTACGAACACCAAAATCGAAACGATCTGATCTGTCGAAACAATTGTCGCGCCGTAAGTTGACGGCCTGCGGGTGACACGGCGCATCGCCGGAACGACGCTCAAAGAAGAAATATATAAGGAGATCAAAATGTTGCTGCAGTCTTGCCGCGCCGCGCTGCTCGGCGCCGTTTTCAGCTTTGCTTTAAGCCCGCTCGCCCACGCCGAAACCCCTGCCGATACGCTGGTCGTTGCGCAGTCGATCGATGACGCCGTCAGCTTTGACCCGGCCGAAGGTTTCGAGCTCACCACCGTTCAGTCCTTCAACAATCTCTATCAGCGTCTCGTACAGTCGAACCGCGACGACGGCACCAAGATCGAGCCGGCGCTCGCCGCGTCCTGGGAAGCTGGCAGCGACGGCAAGAGCCTGACCTTCGCGCTCGCCGATGCCAAGTTCGCATCCGGCAATCCCGTGCGTCCCGAAGACGTGATCTTCTCGCTGACCCGCGCCGTGAAGCTCAACAAATCCCCGGCCTTCATCCTCAACGAACTCGGCTGGAAGGCCGACAACGTCGATGCCGCCGTCACCAAGGTAGACGACAAGCACGTGAAGCTCACATGGACCGCCGATGTCGGCGCCGGCTTTGCGCTGTCACTGCTGACCGCGCCGATCGCTTCGGTTGTCGATGAGCAGACGGTTTCAGCTGAGGCCAAGGACAATGATTTCGGCAATGGCTGGTTGAAGACCAATTCCGCCGGCAGCGGCGCCTTCACAATCGCCACCTACACGCCGCATGAGGCGCTGGTTCTGCAGGCGAACGCCAATTCGTCCGACAAGCCGAAGCTCGAGAACGTCATCATCCGCAACGTGCCTGATGTCGGCGCCCGCCGCCTGCTCGTCGAGCAGGGCGATGCCGATATCGCCCGCGGCCTCGCTGCCGACCAGATCGACGCGCTGAAGGACAAGAGCGGCGTCAAGGTTCTCTCCGTTCCCTCGGCCCGCACCGATTACATCCTGCTCAACACCAAGGCAAACCCGACGCTCGGCAACCCGGCCTTCTGGGAAGCAGCCCGCTATCTCGTCGATTACGATGGTATCGCCAAGAACCTGTTGCGCGGGCAGAGCACCGTTCACCAGTCCTTCCTGCCGGTCGGCTTCCCGGGCGCTCTGACGGATACCCCGTTCAAGCTCGATGTCGAAAAGGCAAAGAAGGTGCTTGCGGATGCCGGCATCAAGACGCCGTTCAAGGTCGAGTTCATCGTCTTCAACGACCAGCCGTTCCTCTCGATCGCCCAGTCGCTGCAGTCGACCTTCGCTCAGGCCGGTATCAACCTCGATATCCAGCCGGGCGTCGCCAGCGACATCTATGCCCGCGGCCGTTCCGGCAAGTTCGAAATGACGCTGCGCTACTGGATCCCGGATTATTTCGATCCGCATTCCAACGCCAGCGCATTTGCGATCAACAAGGACAATTCCACCAACACGGCCGCCAAATATGCCGGCTGGGTGATCCCCGAGCTGACGGACGAGACGCTCGCCGCCGTCAAGGAACAGGATGCGGCCAAGCGCGTCGCGCTCTATCAGGACCTGCAGAAGAAGATCCAGGCGAGCTCGCCCTTCATCTTTACGCTTCAGGGCAATGACCAGGTCGTGATAAGCGACAAGGTCAAGAACTATGCCCAGGGCCTGAACGCAGACCAGGTCTATTACGACAAGGTAGAGAAATAAGTGCCGCAAACGGCAATCGATAATAGCGCCGACATGAAAAACTCCCGCCAGCACAACAGCTGGCGGGAGTTGTCTTTCGTCTGGCCGCTCGTCAAGTGGACATGGTCTTTCGCGCTGACGCTGTTCGGCCTGGCGCTGGTGACCTTTGCGATGACGCGGCTCTCGCCGATCGATCCGGCGCTGCAGCTGGTCGGCGATCATGCCAGCCAATCGACCTATCAGCAGGCACGGGTGGAACTCGGGCTCGATCAGCCCTTGCCGCTTCAGTTCGTCCGCTATGTCGAGACGGCGCTGTCGGGCAATTTCGGCCAGTCGATCTCCACGGGCCAGCCTGTTGCCAAGGATATCGCCCGCACTTTCCCGGCAACGATCGAGCTGGCGACTGCGGCCATCATTCTTGGAGCCGTGATCGGCCTTGCGCTCGGCATCGCCGCCGCCATGCGGCAGGGCACGTGGGTGGATAGTCTTGCACGCTTCGTCTCCCTCTTTGGCTACTCGGTGCCGATCTTCTGGCTTGGCCTGCTGATGCTGCTCCTGTTTTACGCCCGGCTGCACTGGGCGCCGGGACCGGGCAGGGCGGATGTGGTCTTTCAATACACCGTCAAGCCGGTCACCGGCTTTGCCCTGATCGATACCTGGATGTCCGGCAAGGCGGGCGCCTTTCGCGATGCGCTCGCCCATCTGGCATTGCCGGCCACCGTCCTGGCCCTGAATGCGCTGGCTGCGATCTCCCGGCTGACGCGTGCCGCCGTCCTCACCGAACTTGGACAGGAATATGTGACGACAGCGCGCGCCAAGGGGGCAGGTCTCGGCCGCATCGTCTTCGTCCACATTCTTCCCAATATTTCAGGAACGCTGCTGACCGTGATCGCTCTTTCCTATGCAGGCCTGCTTGAGGGCGCGGTACTCACTGAAACCGTCTTTGCCTGGCCCGGTATCGGCCGCTATCTGACGACGGCTATGTTTGCCGGGGATATGCCTGCCATCCTTGGCGCCACGCTGATCGTCGGCGCCTGCTTCGTGCTTCTGAATGCGCTGACCGATCTCGGTGTCGCCCGGCTGGAAGCGGGGAAGACGCGATGAGTGCGATCATCCAGGCGCCGCTTGGCGGCCCATCCTTCGTCCGGCGTGTCCTGCGCTCGCCATCGGCCGCCGCCGGCAGCGCCATCGTGCTGCTCATTCTCGCCTTCGCGCTGCTGGCGCCGCTGATTGCGCCCTATGACCCGAACCTGCAGGAGACCGCAAACCGGCTGATGCCGCCGAGCGCCCTGCACTGGCTCGGCACCGACGCTTTCGGAAGGGACATCCTGTCGCGCATGATTTACGGCGCGCGGCCGACCTTGCTCCTCGTTCTCGTCGTCGTGCTGCTGATGGCGCCGCTCGGCATTGTCGTCGGCACCTTCGCGGGCTTCTTCGGCGGTATGACCGAGCGCCTGCTGATGCGGATCACCGATATCGTCATGTCCTTTCCGCGTCTGCTGCTCGCCTTCGCCTTTGTCGCGATCATGGGGCCGGGCCTCATCAACGGAGCCCTGGCGCTGGCGCTGACCAGTTGGCCCGCCTATGCCCGGCAGGCCCGTGTGGAGACCGCTGCTCTGCGGCGCAGCGATTATCTAGCGGCCGCTGAAATGGTCGGTATCCGGGGGGCAAGATTGCTCTGGGGACATATCCTGCCGCTGGTGCTGCCATCCGCCATCATCCGGCTGGCGCTCGATCTCTCGGGAATCATTCTCGCGGCCGCCGGGCTCGGGTTCCTCGGCCTCGGCGTTCGTCCGCCGACGGCGGAATGGGGTTCGATGGTCTCCGAAGGCACACAGGTGATCTTCGATCAATGGTGGGTGGCCGCGGTTCCCGGTGTTGCCATTCTCGTCACCTCCTTTGCCTTCAATCTGCTGGCCGACGGCCTGCGCGACATTCTGGATCCGCGTCATGACTGAGCCGCTGCTCTCCGCCGAGGATCTATCTGTTACCTTTCCGTCTGAGGCCGGGCCGATCCGGGTTGTCGACGGAATTTCCTTTTCGGTCGGACGCGAAGTGGTCGCACTTGTCGGTGAATCCGGTTCCGGCAAGTCGATGACGGGCAGGGCGGTCATGGGCCTTCTGCCGAGGCGCGCTGAGGTCGCGGCGAAGCGCCTCTCCTTCGATGAAAAGGACCTCACGGCACTTTCCGCGTCCGGCTGGAACAGCCTGCGCGGCAGCGGCCTTGGCCTGATTTTGCAGGATCCCAAATATTCGCTGAACCCGGCCCATAAAATCGGCCGGCAGGTCGAGGAAACCCTGCTGCTGCACACCAAGCTTTCATCCGCTGAGCGGCGCGATCGCGCACTCGACATGCTCGGCAAGGTCGGCCTGCCTGACCCCGGGCGGATCTATTCCAGCTATCCCGCCGCCTTGTCTGGCGGCATGGGCCAGCGCGTGATGATCGCCGCCATGCTGATCAACCGGCCTAAGCTGCTGATTGCCGACGAACCGACCTCGGCGCTCGATCGCGAGCTACAGGATCAAATCCTAACCTTGCTGCGCTCGCTGACCGAAGAGCTCGGCATGGGGCTGCTGCTGATCAGCCACGACCTGCAACAGGTTTCCCGCTATGCCGACCGCGTCATGGTCATGCGCCAGGGAAGGATCGAGGAGCAGATGGCCTCCGCCGATCTTGCCAATGCCAGCTCCGCCTATACCCGTGCGCTCTGGGCCGCCCGCCCGTCGGCGGCGACCTACGGGACACGGCTTCCCGTTTACGGAGACGGGGCATGAACGCGCTGTCGATCGCCGATCTCTCCGTCACGTTCCAGGGCGGCGGCAAGGGCTTTACCGCCGTGTGCGGGGTGAGTTTCGATGTCGCGCCGGGCGAGACCTTCGGACTGATCGGCCCGTCGGGATGCGGCAAGACCACGGTTCTGCGCGCAGTCGCCGGCTTGAACACCAATTGGCAGGGCTCGATCTCCGTGTCTGGCGAACCTCTGCACCCCGGCCGGAAGATCACCGGCGCATTGCGTGCCGGTATCCAGATGGTGTTCCAGGATCCCTATTCGTCGCTGCATCCGCGCCATCGCATTTCCCGCATTCTCGGCGAACCGCTGTCACTGCGCGGCATTCGCAATGTCGAGGAAGAGGTGCGCATCGCACTCGATCAGGTTGGGCTGCCCACAGCCGTCGCGGGCCGCTATCCGCACCAGTTTTCCGGCGGCCAGCGCCAGCGTGTGGCGATTGCCCGTGCGCTGTTGCTCAAACCCAAGCTGTTGCTGCTCGACGAGCCGACCTCGGCGCTCGATGTCTCGGTGCAGGCCGAAATCCTGAACCTGCTCAACGATCTCAAGGCCTCGCACGGCATGACCTTCATTCTGGTCAGCCACGATCCCGGCGTCGTCGCCCATATGTGCGACCGTGCCGTCGTGATGGAAGCCGGGAAGATTGCGCAAGTCCTGGATCGAGAGGCGCTTTCCGGCAGCACCGTGCCGGATTGAATTCCAGGCTGTAAACTGGCCGGCAGTGAACATGCGGCATAGGTACACCGGTTCGAACTTCTCCTTTTCGCGGCAGCAAACATCCGCTATCAACCGCATCGACATACCGAAACTGCAAACGGTCTTATCTGGCTACCCCATGACCCCTCCCAGTCAGCAGCGCTTTTCCGATAAAAACTCGCTTGCGTCCCGCCTGTTTCACCCGATCCTTGCCGGCGCCACGCTGCGGGACCGGCTGCTCGCCTGTTTGGGCGCGCTCGTCGCTATCGCGATGACGGGCATGTTATGCGGGTTCTTGTTCGGTGAGGGATCGCATCTGCCGCTGATCGTAGCCCCCATGGGAGCCTCGGCCGTTCTGCTGTTCGCTGTCCCGGCAAGCCCGCTCGCGCAGCCTTGGTCGATCATCGGCGGCAATACCATCTCGGCTTTAATGGGCGTTGCCGCAGCGAGCCTGATCAAGGATCCGATCGTTGCCACAGGCCTCGGCGTATCGCTCGCCATTGCGGCGATGTCCCTGACACGATGCCTGCATCCGCCAGGCGGCGCTGCGGCGCTCACCGCTGTTCTCGGCGGGCCCGTCGTCGCCAGCTGGGGCCTGCTTTTCCCCTTCGTGCCGGTGGCTCTCAACTCCTGCCTGCTGGTGGCGATCGGGCTGCTGTTCCACAAGCTCTCGCGGCACAACTATCCGCATGTCGTCATCGCGCCTGCAAATACCCATCGGACCGCCGATCCGCGCCCGGAAGAGCGGACGGGATTTCGGGAGGAAGATATCGACGCAGCGCTTGCCGCACTGAACGAGACCTTCGACATCGACCGCGCCGATCTCGGCCGTCTGCTGCGCCGGGTTGAATTCGAGGCCGTCGCGCGCTCCAATGCCGAGATCAGCTGCGCCGACATCATGTCGCGCGATGTGATCGCCATCGACGCCGATGCGACGGTCGAACAGGCCCGCTGGCTGCTGCTCAACCACAACGTCCGCACCCTGCCGGTAAGGGATGCCGGGCGGCGGCTGATGGGCACCGTTGGACTGCGCGAACTGGCGCTTTTCTCGGGTGCCCTGGAAGGGCGGATTTCGGAAGCGACGACAGCGCGCGCCAGTGACCGCGCCTTCGATCTTCTGCCTCTGCTGACCAACGGCCGGACGCATGCCGTCATCATCATCGACGAAAACGATCAAATTCTTGGCTTGGTTTCGCAGACGGACCTCCTGAGCTCCGTCTCACGCTCGCTGCCGAAGAAACCCGGCGAAGAGGGTGCAGCGGCCTGAACAGCTCAGCGCAGCGCCAGATAGCAGAGCAGGCAGGCTGCCGATAAGACGGCCGCCAGCCTGGGTCTCTGCTGATCGAAAATCAGTGCGACCACTATGCCACCCGCGACCGTCAGGCTTGCGTGCCAGAGGTCCTTGTCCGATACGGTCAAGGCGAGGGCTGCGAGAAAGACCGCGCTCGCAACCATGGTGACCGGTTCCGACTGCTCGGCGATGTCGCGCCGGGCAAGGTAGGGAAGGGCAAAGCGGCGCAGGCTGAGCCCGAGCGCCGCCGCAAGCAGAAGACAGGTCATCAGAAGGTTGAACATCGGCTGCCGATCGATTGTTGGACAATCAATCGACGCAAATCCCGTGCCATTTGAAAACAGCCTGTATTGCCGTAGCCTCCGGCGGCAACTGACTATTTCTTCTGCACCCAGCGCGTTTTTTCGTCAGATTGGCTACGCAATCTCGTTATGCCGAGCAACGCTGTAAGGCCTATACGCCGACCCGTTGCATGGCTGTTGGCACGCTTCGGATCCAAGGCTTAGCGCCGGCCGAGATCGATGCCGAGTGAGACAAGGGCGGGATTGTCGGTTGCGGCCGCGCCTGCCGCATTGCTGGCAAAGCCAGAGACGTTGGGTTGAAGCGCGATTGCGATCGGCAATGCTGCCGCGCCAAGCGCCGGAAGCTCCGAGCTGTGTTCTGCCCGCATCAAGCGGGGCAGGGTGCTCGAATGCCGGTGGATCATCGCAGGCGGCAGCGGCGTTGTCGCATCCATGAGACGTTCCAGAAGCTCTGCCGGCAACCCGCCGCCGATAACGACTGTGTCCGGGTCGAACATTGCCTCGATGTTGCGGATCGCGATGCGCAGATACTGCGCCGCCTCACGCAGCCACGCTATCAGGCGTGGATCGTCCTCGACCAAGCGCTCGACAAGCTCTTCGGCCGAAACCTCGTCCGGCGTGCGCGCCGGGCCGCAGATGGTTTCTGCCGCCGCATAGAAGGAGACATATTGCTCCAGGCAGCCGCGGCTGCCGCAGGCACAGAACCGTCCGCCCGGCTTGACGATCAGATGGCCGATTTCGCCAGCGCCGCCGAACGCCCCTCGAAAGTGCTGGCCATCCAATACCAGACCGCCGCCAATGCCGAGATTGAAGTGCAGATAAAAGAACGAGCGGACGCTGCGCCCGATGCCATAGAGCCGCTCGCCGATCGCTGCGACCGTCGCGTCATTCTCGACAAATGTCTTAATCCCCGTCAGCTCCTCGAGACGCGATGTCAGCGGAAACTTCGTCCAATCGTCGCCTTCCTGCACCTTGTCGTACCAGAAGGTGCCGTTTTCGACGGTGCCTGGAACGCTGCAGCCCACGCCCCAGATTTCCTCGCGCCGCACTTGCCCCGCCACCAGCAGCCCGGAAGCAATGTCTGCAAGCACGTCAGCGGTGGTCTTCGGGTCGCGCTCGCCAAGGATCCGGGTTTCGGTGGCGACAACTGCGCCGGTCAGATCGACAAGCAGGCCGGTGACGCGCTGATAGGCGAGGCTGAGGCCGATCGTGTAGCCGCCGCGCGGATTGAGAGACAGCTCCACAGCCGGCTGCCCACGCTGTCCTGCACGTTTGCCCTGCTGGCGGATCAGACCTGCTTCCTCGAGATCCGCCGCGATGTTCGAGATTGCCTGAACCGTCAGGCCGATCGTTTGCGCCAGCTCGGTACGGGTGATCGGTCCACTGCGCCGGACGGCATCGAACACGGCTCTCCTGTTGAGCGTCCGGGTCTGTAGCAGGTTTGTGCCGGGCAGCGCACCGTCACGATCGAGGCGAAGATTCATGCCGCCATTCATACCATTGCGGCCTGTTTTATCAAAAGTCTTTTAATTAAAAAGTGTTGTGTTATCTTTTCCGCGTCTACTGTCCGAAAGACAGTGGCAATGGGTGAACGCGAAGCCATGAAAGAGCCGGATAACCGGCCGTTGGCAGCTGGCATTTGAATGCCGGAAAGGTGAGCACAGAACTGGGATGATATTGATGCAAACTGCCCGAAGGCGGCGCTAGCAGCTGCTGCGTGGCAGGGGCAGGCGTTCGCAACGGCGCTTCCGATGGAAGCTGCCGGCGGTTTGCCTTTGGTTGTGTTTTCCCAATGCCGTTGACGCAGAGAAGTCCTACCGGTTTCTTCGAAAGACAGGCTAAAACAGTTAGTTAAATCGCGCTCTCAACCTCTATTTCTTGACGCCACCGCATCAGAGGGCGGTAAAAAATAAAATCCTGATGTTCAACTTGACAATGTAAATTCGCCACTGCTAGCTAATAACTAAATAGTTACATAGCGACTTGGGAGACTGGTTTGCGAGCGATGATCACCATCGAGAATGTCTCAAAATCGTTTCCTACGAAGGGCGTTGGCGCGTCCACGGCTCTGGACGGGGTTAGCCTACAGATCCAGGACCGAGAGTTCTTCACGCTGCTTGGTCCCTCTGGCTGCGGTAAGACAACACTTTTGCGCATTATTGCCGGTTTCGAACTTCCGACCGCCGGAACGGTCCGGATAGAGGGGGCGGACTCCTCTTTCTTGCCGCCGCAGAAGCGGCCGGTGAATACGGTTTTCCAGAGCTATGCCCTCTTTCCGCACATGACCGTGGCCGAAAACGTTGGCTTTGGACTGCAGATGCAAAAGGTGCCCAGGGCTGAACGGGATCTTCGCGTTGCGGAGGTACTGCGGCTGGTCCGGCTCGAAACCATGGCGGCGAGATTGCCTCGCCAGCTCTCCGGGGGGCAGCAGCAGCGTGTGGCTCTGGCGAGGGCGCTTGCACCGCGGCCGAAAGTGCTGCTGCTCGACGAGCCGTTGAGCGCCCTTGACCTGAAATTGCGCAAGGAAATGCAGAGCGAGTTGAAGCGGCTGCAGCGGGAAACCGGCATCACCTTCGTCCTCGTCACCCATGACCAGGAAGAAGCGCTGGCGATGTCCGACCATATCGCCGTGATGTCGGCCGGCCGCGTGCTGCAGATCGGCGAGCCACGCGAGATCTACGACAATCCGAAGAGCCGCTTCGTGGCTGATTTCATCGGCGAATCCAATGTCTTGCCCGGCGCCATGATCGGCCGCGGCAACGACATTCTGATCGCGGTGCGGCCGGAAAGGATTGCGGTCTCGGCGCCGGCTAGCGGCTCGGCGGGGCGGATCCGCGGCACGGTTACCGCCGTGACCTATCTCGGGCTCGATACGCTCTACGAAATCGTCATCGAAAACGGCGAACGGCTGCGCAGCCGCACCCGCCAGTCGGTCGATGGCCTGGTCGCCGGGCAGGCCGTGGTGCTCGACTGGTCGAGCGATGCCGAACGGCATCTGACGAACTAGGGAGAGGGCGGATGAACACACAGCGCACATTGACGCTCGCTGCCCCGGCCGTCCTGGTCATCGGCATCTTCATGGTGCTGCCGTTGCTGGTGGCCGTCGCCTATTCCTTCATGACTGCCAATCCCTATGGCGGCGTCGACATGCCGCTGACGCTGGATGCCTATGTGCAGTTCCTCTTCCAGCGCGATTTCGATGATACGCTGCTGTTCTCCTGGAGCTATGTGATCATCATTCTGCGGTCGGTCTATCTGGCGGGCCTGACAACTGTGATCTGCATGCTGCTCGGGTTTCCGGTTGCATGGTACCTGGTTTGCCAGTCTGAGAACCGCCGCCGGACGCTGCTTTTTCTCGTCACCTTGCCATTCTGGATCAACACGCTGATCAGGACCTATTGCTGGGTGCTGATCCTGCGGGATGAAGGCCTGGCAAATGGCCTTCTCAAGGCTGCCGGCGTTATCTCGACGCCCTTGCCGCTACTCTATAATGACGGCTCGATCCTGCTCGGGCTCGTCTATACCTTTCTGCCCTTCATGGTTCTGCCGGTCTATTCGACGCTGGAGCGGATCGACCCGCGGCTGATCGAGGCAGCCTATGATCTCTATGCCAGCCGGATCGCCGTTTTTCACCGGGTTGTCTGGCCGCTGGCAAAGCCCGGTGTTCTCGTTGGCGCCAGCCTTGTCTTTGCACCGTCGCTCGGTTCGTTCCTGGCCCCTGATCTTCTCGGCGGCGGGAAGAAGCTCCTTGTCGGCAGCCTGGTGCAGATGCAGTTCACCTCGTCGCGCAACTGGCCATTCGGCGCTGCCCTTTCGATCCTGGTGACGATCGCTGTTCTGGCAATCTTCCTTGTGCGGTCCAGAAAGGCCGAGGAGGCGCGGCTATGAAGACGCAGCGTCCATTCGACTGGCGTCATACGCCGGGTTTCGGCCCTTTCACGGCCGCCATTCTGATCTTTCTCTACCTGCCGCTGGCCATTCTGGTCGTCTACGCATTCAACGCCAATCAGCTGGTGACCATCTGGTCCGGCTTCAGCCTGCGCTGGTTTGGCGAAGTGGCGGCCAACGAGGATATCCGCCGCGCGGCTTTCAACAGCATTGTCATCGCCATTGTCGCGACAATCTCCTCCACAGTGATTGCCACGGCCGGGGCCATCGCTCTCGAGCGCGGTGACTTGAAGGGGGGGCGCGGGGCACTCACCTCCTTGATCGCGCTCCCCCTGATCGTTCCGGAAATCATCGTTGCGATCATGACGCTGATCTTCTTTTCGGCGCTCGGGATGACCAACGGGCTGGTCAACCTGATGATTGCTCACACGGTATTCTGCATCCCCTTCGCGCTCTTGCCGATCCAGGCCAGATTGCGCGATCTCGGCACCAATCTGGAAGAGGCAGCCCGCGATCTTTATGCCAGCGAATGGCAGCTGTTCCGCTGCGTAACGTTTCCTCTGCTGCTGCCTGCGATCTTTGCCGGTGCGCTGATGGCTTTCGTCGTCTCGCTCGACGATTTCCTGATCAGCCTGATGGTCTCAGGTGCCGGATCGACCACCTTGCCCGTCTATGTCTACGGCATGATGCGCCTCGGCGTCACGCCGGAAGTCAATGCCATTTCCACCATCCTGCTCGGCATCTCGCTTGTGCTCGTCACCGGCGCGCTGCTGCTCGGGCGCAAGAGCCAAGGCAACGAATAACCAAAAAAGAAGAGGGTGAACATGAAGACCGCAAAGAGGATGCTGGCAACCGCCAGTCTGCTTGCCATCGTCGCTCCATGCATCGCGCATGCCGATGCTGGCGTCCTGCATATCTACAATTGGACCGACTATACCTCTGAGGAGATGGTCAAGAAATTCGAGGCCGAAACTGGCATCAAGGTGACGATCGACACCTATGACTCCAATGAAACGGCGCTGGCGAAGATCAGCTCGGGCGCCGCCGGCTACGACCTCATGATCATCAGCAACGATTTCGTGCCGATCTTCGTCAAGCAGGGATTGCTCGAGAAGGTCGGCGTGGCCTCCATGCCGAACTTCAAGAACCTGGATCCGAAATGGCAGAAGCGCAGCTGGGATCCGAAGGCCGAATACACGGTTCCATGGGTCTGGGGGACGACCTCCTATTCGGTCGATACCGCTGTCTATAAGGGACCGACCAACAGCCTGAAGGCGCTGTTCGAGCCGTCCGATGATCTCAAGGGCAAGATCGGCATGTTCGGCTCGCCGTCGGAGGTGATGTCACTCGGTCTCCTCTATCTCGGCAAGGACCAGTGCAACAGCAATCCGGCTGATCTCAAGGCGCTGAACGCACTGCTCGAAGCCCAGAAGCCTTTCGTCAAGGTCTACAATTCGGACGGCACGACAGAGCGCCAGGTCTCCGGCGAAACCGTGATGCACGAGCAGTGGTCAGGCAAGGCGCTTGCCTCGCGCCTGCAGAAGCCGACGATCAAGTATGTCTTCCCGAAGGAAGGGGCGGTCGGCTGGATGGACAATGTCGCGGTTCCGAAAGGCGCTCCAAATCCCGAGAATGCCAAGAAGTTCCTGAACTTCCTGATGGATCCTGAGAACATCGCCCTCCAGCAGAAATCGACCGGCTATCAGAGCGCAGTCACAGGTTCCGACAAGTTCCTGCCAAAGGAAACGGGTGAATCGCCCGAATTCAATCCGCCGAAAGATATGAAGATCGTCTTTGCGCCGGCCTGCGAAGAAAAGGCAACCCGCGCCTATGACCGCATCTGGACGTCGCTCCGCCAGTGATCAGCCAAAGAGGCGGGGCGAGAATGCCCTGCCATTCCACGCATAAGACGGCAGGCGGCGCGTAGCTTCCGGCCATGAATTTGAGGACAGAACCATGAATGAAGCCGTCAAACCTGCCACCCTCAAACCTGCTGCGGCACCTCCGCCGCCGAAGCATTTGCAGGCACTGGCGCCACTCACCCCGGACGAAATCAACATCGCCGTCGCGGTCGTCAAGGCGGATCCGGAACTTGGGGTCGGCGTTCTGTTCGAGAATATAGACCTGCGCGAGCCATCGCCTGCCGAATACCGTGCTTTTCTTGACGGCGGAAAACTGCCGCGCGAGGCGCGTATCAACGTCAACCATCTCGATGTCCCGGGCGTCTGGCAGCTCATTATTTCTGTTGCCGACAAGGCAATCATCCGTCGCACGCATTTCCCGGCCGCGCGTGCCGGCTTCATGGTCGAGCAGATGATAAGCGTCGAGGTCAACGTCAAGAACGACCCGCGCTTCATCGAGGCCTGCCGCAAGCGCGGCATCTCCGACATGACGGGTGTGATCGTCGATTCCTGGTCGGGCGGCAATTTCGGCCACGAGGATGAAGAGGGGAGGCTGATCTCGCACACCTTTTCCTGGCTGCGCGTTCATGAGTTCGGCAACTACTATGCCCACCCAATCGAGGGGCTGAACGCAGTGATCGACGTGAAGACCGGCGAAGTGCTGCGGGTCGACGATTATCCCGATCATCCGCCGATCCCGATGACGCGCTACGACTACGACCCGGAGTTCCTGCCGCCGCCGGATGCGCCGCTGAAGCCGCTCGATGTCGTTCAGCCGGATGGCGTCAGCTTCACGATCAAGGACCATGCGATTTCCTGGGACAAGTGGACGCTCGCGATCGGCTTCACGCCACGCGAAGGTCTCGTGCTTCACGATATCCGGTTTGACGGCCGCTCCGTCGTGCGGCGTGCGGCTGTTGCCGAGCTCGTCGTTCCCTACGGATCACCGCTCTACGGCCACGCCCGCCAGAACATCTTCGATGTCGGCGAGTACGGCTTCGGCAAGCTGACCAATTCGCTGAAGCTCGGCTGCGATTGCCTCGGCCAGATCCAGTATCTCGACGCACATGTGAACGGATTGAAAGGCGAGGTCGTCACCATCGAAAAGGCGGTCTGCATCCATGAGGAAGACGCCGGAATCCTCTGGAAACACTGGGATTTCCGAACAGGGCGGACGGTGCTGCACCGCGGCCGCAAGCTCGTTATCTCGAGCATCTGCACCGTGGGTAACTATGAATATGCCCAGTACTGGTATCTCGATCAGGCCGGTGAAATCGAATTCGAGATGAAGGCGACCGGCATCGTCAATACCAATGCATGCCATCCCGGGCAGGCGGACAAATACTCGACGGAGATTCAGCCGGGCCTCGGCGCTCCGATCCATCAGCACATCTTCTGCGCGCGCCTCGATATGGCGGTGGATGGTGGTGGCAATAGCGTTGTCGAAACCAACTCCTACATGGAGCCCTTCAGCGACAGCAATCCGTATGGCAACGCCTTCCATGCTGTCGATACGGTGCTGAAGACCGAGCTTGCGGCGGCGCGGCGCGCCGATCTCTCCACCCATCGCAGCTGGAAGGTCGTCAATCCGAACAAGCTGAACCAGGTCGGCAAACCGGTCGCCTACAAGCTCCATGCCCCGAACTGCGTCACACCGATGATCCAGGACGACGGTCCTTCAGGTATCCGCTCCAACTTCATCCGCAATCACATCTGGGTCACGCCGTTCAATGAGAATGAACGCTATCCTGCAGGAGAATTCGTTGCCAATTCCGATGGCAGAGATGGTCTCGCAGAGCTCGTCAAACAGGACCGCAATGTCGAGAACACCGACATCGTGCTCTGGCATTCCTTTGGTCTCCACCATGTCGTGCGCGCCGAAGACTTTCCGGTTCAGCCTTGCATTTCCTGCGGCTTCTCGCTCGCGCCGGCCGGTTTCTTCGAGGTCAATCCGTCGAACAATCTGCCGCCGGTGATCAACAGGGCAAGCGTTCTCGCTGGAGAGAACAAGGCAAGCTGCTGCAGCTGATCTGAGGACAGTGACCGGTGGCGAACCGCCACCGATCACTTGATGATGAAGCTTTGGGACAAGGGCATGGTCACGGCGATAGCACGACGGAATATCAGCAGCGGTGCCACCGATTGCGGCATGCTGGCGGTCGGTCTCGCGGCGTGGCTTGCGCTCTACTGCGCTCCACAGGCGGTCGGCGATGTTATCTGCCGGTCAGCTGGCGTGTCCACCACGGCGCCCCTCGGATTAGTGCAGGCAATCGCATCCTGGCTCGTCATGATGACGGCGATGGCCGCTCCGTCGCTGCTCCTGTCGCGCGGGCTGTTTCGTCTGAGCGGCAGGGCAGCGCCACAGCCGGGACCGATGCTTCTTGCCACCGTCACTACCGGCGCCGTGGCCGAGTGGCTGATGCGCCCGGTCGGGCTCGTCGATAGTGATGGCCGTTTCGCTGCGCCGCTTTTTGCCCCCGCCATGTTTGCCGCCGCCGTCCTGGTGTTGATCCGAGGCCGGAATGAACAGGGCAGGGAGGTGCTCTGCCGTGCCGCCTGCTGCGCCAGCATGGTTCTGCTGCAATTCGCTGGCGGGGTCTCCAACATACTCTGGATGGCGGTAATTTCCGGTTGGATGGTGCTGGAGAGCCTCGTTCCGTGGCGGCGCGAATTTGCCGTTCTTGGTGGCCTGACGCTCGGTCTCGCCGCCAGTTTTTCTCTGCTGCAGGGAAGCAGCTGACGCTTCCTGCACTTCGATGCCTGCCTGCTAAAACAAGAGGAGATTTAGATGGGCTTCCTTTCCTACAATCCAACCGATGGACAATTGATCGGCCGCTACGAAGAACACACCGGAGCCGAGGTCGAACGGATCCTCGATCAGTCGCACAAGACCTGGAAGACCTGGTCCGCCGCACCGCTCAGCGAGCGCGCTGCTTTTCTGAACCGCCTTGCGGATCTGCTGGAGGCGCGTGTCGACGAATACTCCGCGCTGATCGTTTCGGAAATGGGCAAGCCATTCGCCGAAGCGCAGGGCGAAATCAAGAAATCAGCCTTCGGCGCCCGTCATTTCGCCGGTGACGGATTGGCCTATATCGCCGACGAGCCGATCCCCGGAACGCCCGCCAAGATCGTCTATCAGTCGATCGGGCCGATTTTCGGGATCATGCCGTGGAATCTTCCCTTCTGGCAGGTGTTGCGCTTCTTCATCCCGGCCGCCCTTATCGGCAACACCGTGATCGTCAAGCATGCCGAAACGGTCCAGGGGTCGGCGGCGGCGATCGAGAAGCTGATCCTCGATGCCGGCGCGCCGCAGGGGCTCTATTCCAATCTCGTGATCGATCGCAAACGTGCTCCTGCCGTGATTGCCGATCCACGCATCGCCGCCGTCACGGTGACGGGCAGCACGGCTGCGGGCCGCACGGTTGCGAAGCAGGCGGGTTCTCTCGGCAAGAAAGTGGTGCTGGAACTCGGCGGCTCGGATCCCTTCGTCGTCTTCGACGATGCCGATTTCGATAAAGCGGTGCAGATGGCAGTGGTCTCGCGCTATTCGAACAACGCGCAGAGCTGCATCGCCGCCAAGCGGATTTTCGTCCACGCGCCGATTGCCGAGCGCTTCGCCGCAGCCTTTGTCGATGCCGTCAAGCGCATTCCGGTCGGTGATCCGATGAAGGCGGAAACAAAGCTCGGTCCGCTGGCCCGAGCCGATATCCGCGACAATGTCCAGCGTCAGGTCGATGACGCCGTGAAGGCAGGCGCGCGCGTTCTGACCGGTGGCAAATCAATCCCCGGCGACGGCTATTTCTACGAGCCGACGGTGATTGCCGGATTGCCCCGCGATGCGGCGGTGGCACGCGAGGAGTTTTTCGGCCCCGTCGCAATGCTTTTCACTTTCAAGGATGAAGACGAGGCCGTGGCACTGGCAAATGACACGGAATACGGCCTCGGCGCCGCCGTGTGGAGCAGCAATCCGGAACGCGCCGAACGCGTCGCCTCCCGCATCGAGGCGGGAGCCGTCTTCATCAACGATTTCGTCCGTTCCGATCCCCGCGCGCCCTTCGGCGGGATCAAGGGCTCGGGCTTCGGCCGGGAGCTTGGCGGTCTCGGCGCGCGTGAGCTCGCCAATGCCAAGCTCGTCTGGAGAGGTGCTTGATCAAAGAACAAAGCCAACCGGGTCCTCCGGTTGGCTTCTCGGCTCAACGCCCGTTTGATTATCTAGCGCCGCACTGTTCAGTGCGCCCTCGCGAACCGAAACGGTAGGGATCGATCGTCGCTCTGCGCTTCAGCATCGATGGTAGCAATGCCACCGATGATGGCCCGGGCCAAAGCTTCGCTCAACTTGGCAAAGAGAGAAATCGTCTAGCGAAGGGGGAAACTTTAGACCAAAAATATCAGGAGGTGATGCCACACTCGGTACTTAAGGGCATGTTGCGCCGGGCTGCGCGACATGAAACCCTTTGATCAGAGTACATGCAGGTGAGGGGCAAGAATGATCGAGCTGCCGTTTGACAGACGCGAATACCAGGAGCGTCTCAGCCGGATACGTGCGGAGATGGGCAGGCGCGATCTCGAGCTTCTTGTGATCAACGACGTCGCGAACCAGCATTATATTACGGGCTACGACGGCTGGTCATTCTATACGCCACAGACCGTCTTGCTGCCGATCGAGGAAAGCGCGGAGCCGGTCTGGCTCGGCCGTGCCATGGATGCGGCCGGCGGCTTGCTGACGGCGTGGATGCGCCCGGACAACATCGTCGGATTTCCCGAGGGCTACGTCCAGCAATCCGACCGTCACCCGATGGACTGGATCGCGCAGTGGATCACTGCAAAGGGATGGGGCAGCCGGCGGATCGGCATCGAGCTCGAAGCCTACTATTACTCACCCAAAGCACATGCCCGCCTGACGGCAGGGCTTCCGAATGCAACCTTTGTCGACGCTGATCTGTTGGTCAATTGGATAAGGTCGGTCAAGAGCCCGGCCGAGATTGACTATCTCCGCAAGGCGTCCCGGCTCGCAGAGGCGGCGGTTTCGGCCGCCTATGACGTTATCGCGCCAGGGGTTCGCGAATGCGATGCCATCGCGAAGATCCAGGCCGCGCAGATCGCCGGAAGTCCCGACTTTGCCGGCGACATCACCGCATTGCCGCCCACCATTCTCGCGGGTGAAAACGCCTCGGCCCCTCACATCATGTGGAGCAACCGCCGATTTGGCGCAAACGAGACGATCGCTCTCGAACTCGCCGGCGTCTGCCGCCGGTACACGTCCGGTCTGGCGCGGACGATGCAGTTGGGGAAAGCACCGCAACAGGTCACCAACACCGCCAACGCCGTTCTTGAGGGAATGGAGGCTGTGCTCTCGGCGATCAGGCCGGGTGTGCTTGCCGAGGATGTGGAACTCGCATGGCGCAAGGTGATCGAGCGCCATGGGCTCAAGAAGGAATCCCGGATCGGATACTCGATCGGCGTTGCTTATCCGCCCGACTGGGGTGAGCACACGATCAGCCTGCGTCCTGGAGACAAGTCGGTCCTGCGGCCGGGCAATGTCCTGCATTCGATCCTGGGCATGTGGATGGACGGGTGGGGCATCGAGGTGAGCGAAACCATTCTGGTGACGGAGACCGGTTGTGAAACCCTGACCAATTTTCCAAGAGAGATCCATGCCAAGACCTGACACCCTGTCGCCGGGCCAGATCAAGCACATGCTGGAGGTGCGAAGGCACCTGCATGCCCATCCCGAGCTGTCAAATCAGGAGAGGCGGACGCAAGCCTATCTGCGCGGCCAACTGGAGACCGGAGGATTGACAGCAGTCCGCGATGTTGCGGGCTTCGGGCTTGCCGTCGATATCGAGGGAACAGCCGGCCTTTCCAACCGGAAGGTTGCAGTTCGCGCCGACATCGATGCCTTGCCGATCGAGGAACACTCCGGCGTTGCATTCTCTTCGACGGCGAAGGGCGTCATGCATGCATGCGGCCATGATGCGCACGCGGCTATGGTGCTTGCCGCGGCGATGCATCTTCACCGACATCGCGAGACCTTTACCGGAACAGTCCGCTTCATATTCCAGCCCGCAGAGGAAGCCGAGCCTCTCGGCGGCCGCCGCATTGTGGAAGAAGGGCTCCTCGACGATATTGACGCGGCGATCGGTATTCATGTCGATCCCTACACGCAGGCAGGCAAGATTGCCGTCGCCCAAGGCCCCTTCACGCTTGCCAGCGACATTTTCGATGCGGTGATCCGCGGCTCGTCGGCACATGCGGCCAAGCCGGAGGAAGGCGTTGATGCCATTGCCGTGGCATGCGCCATGGTCTCGGAACTGCAAAAAATCGTTTCCAGGGAGCGCGATGCCTACGATCCTCTGGTCATCTCCGTGACCAGCATCGAAGGCGGCAGTTCCTACAATGTCGTTGCCGATACCGTCCGTTTGAAGGGAACCATCCGCAGCGGCAGCCCGGCGACGCGTCTCCGCGCCCGCGAACGTGTCCAGGACATATTGAAGGGGCTTGCGCTCGCGCATAGGGCAACAGTCGAATTCAGCCTTGTCGAGGGCGAGCCACCTGTCGTCAACGATCCGGCACTGGCCCGCGTTGTCGCATTGGCGGCGGACACCATGTTCGGTGCCGGAACAGCAGTTGCGGCAGCCGGATGGACAGCCGCCGATGACTTCGGCTTCTACAGCGAAAAACGGCCCTCAGTCTATTTCAGGCTTGGCATCCGCAATGAGGCGGAGGGCTGTATCTATCCCCTTCATCATCCGCAGTTCAAGATCGATGAGACAGCCTTGAGAGTGGGTGCCGAACTCGTCGTAAAAATCGCGTGTGACGCCCTAGGCGAGGGGCTATGAGGCTGCCCGACCGCTAGTCATTGCCGAAGTCTGGATGGATCCGGTTTTGAAGCCGCATAGCGGCATCAAGAAAAAATCACACCCTCCGAACCAGTTCCTGCTTTCCCGCCATTGCGTGGCGGCAGCATCGATCCGATCTGTATCTTCAGCGGCCACATCGGAGAAGAGACATGTCGACCATTCCCTATCGCAGCGCGCTCATCATCGGAGCGGGCCCAGGCATCAGCGCCTCACTGACGAGAAGCTTTCGCTTGGCAGGCCTCTCCGTTGTCATCGCTGCTCGCGACACCGGCAAACTCAAATCGCTGGCAGAGCAGACCGGTGCCATCGCTCTTGAGGTCGACGCCAGCGACCCGAGCCAGGTCGAGAGACTTTTCGCGCAAACGGACGCGCATATCGGACCGCCTGAGGTCGTCATCTATAACGCTAGCGGCCGCGTGCGCGGACCACTCACCGATCTTGATCCCTCGGAGGTCGAAAGGGCGGTGGCCGTTTCCGCGTTGGGTGCATTCTACTCGGTACAGCAAGCCGCCAGGCGCATGCTTGCGGCCGGCAAGGGCGCGATCCTGCTGACGGGTGCTACGGCCGGCGTAAAGGGCTTCGCCAACTCTGCACCGTTCGCCATGGGGAAATTCGCGCTGCGCGGGCTGGCACAAAGTGCTGCGAGAGAACTGGCTCCGAAGGGAATTCATGTCGCCCATGTGGTGGTTGACGGGGGTGTCCGGAGCGAGCTTCGCGGCGATCCCGCGGAGGCGCCGGATAGCACGCTCGACCCTGACGCAATCGCACAAACCTACGTCGATCTCCTGCGCCAGCATCGAAGCGCCTGGTCATGGGAGATCGAAGTCAGGCCATGGGTCGAGCGGTTCTGACGGTCACGGTTCAGCATGGGCGAAGGCGGTCCTTAGGGGATTGCCGAAACCAGCAGAAACACCGCAAATATCACCAGATGGATCGCCCCCTGCAGCACCGTCGTTCTACCGGTGCCTAAAGTCAGGGTGCTGACGAAGAGGGTCAGCACCAGCAACGTCGTGTTTGCTGCTGAGATCCCCAGCGACAGTTGCTGATCGAGAACGAGCGAGACGACGGCGACGGCCGGGATGGTGAGGCCGATACTCGCAATCGCCGATCCGAGAGCGAGGTTGATGCTGTTTTGAAGCTGGTTCTTCAGCGCGGACTTCGCCGCCGCAATGCCTTCCGGCAAAAGTACGATCGCGGCGATCACCACGCCGACGAACGTGTGGGGCAGGCCTGCCAGATCGATCGCCCTGTCGAGAGAGGGGGAAAGGGTCTTGGCAAGCAGGACGACAGCGGCGAGAGATACCAGCAGCAAACCGAGGCATGCCAGCGATTCCCGGTCGGACGGCTTCGCGTGGTGCTCTGCCGCCGTGCTATCGCTTTCCACATTGTCAGCTGGCGCATCCAGGAAATAGGCGCGATGCTTGACGGTCTGCACGAAGACGAACACGGCCCAAAGCATAAGGGAAACCAACCCGACGAACATTGCTTGCAGCGGCGAGTATGACGGCCCAAGGACTGTCAGCGTGTGGTTCGGCAGGATCAGCGCCAGCGCGGCTAGAGTGCCGAGCACGGCCAGGGCGGACGACGCGCCCTGAAGCTGGAACGTCTGCTCGAAGTGCCGCCGGCCACCCACGATCAGGCAAAGCCCGACAACGCCGTTGAGCACGATCATCACGGCCGCGAATACCGTATCACGCGCCACCGAACCGCTGCCTTCTGCTCCTGAGGCCATGATGGAGACGATCAGCGCAACTTCAATGACAGTCACGGCGATCGCCAGCAGGATCGAGCCGAACGGTTCGCCAAGCTTGAGTGCCAGGACCTCGGCGTGATGGACGGCGCTGAAGACGGAAGCACCAAGGAAGACGGCCGCAAAAACCAGCACCAGTGCCGCGTCCGATGGCACGACATGGAGAAACTTCAGGGCCAATAGGATCGAGGCAAGAAGCGGAGCCACCCAGGTCCAGGCCGGAATTGCCGCGTGATGTGTTTCGGTGGCGGCAATCGAAGCTTGGTTCATGGCTGTTCCTGACTTCCGGCGGTGCTTGATCATACGTGTAGCGACAGAGGCAATCTATAATCGAGGAGACCATCAAATGCACGCCGAACGTTCTGGACCGGACCGTCTGCCGCGGCAGTCTAATTCATCATCTTTTTTGCTTTGAGGGAACTCTTTGCGAGAGGCGCAGCACGTCCGGCGAAGCACATCAAAATTGCATAATCTATCTTATGGAACTCGCGGTCGACTATCCAATTGCAAGGTCAGCATCCAAGACAATGACGGGCCGGTCGATGACAAGAGGGTATAATGCGCTGTTAGCGACCGCAGAGGCTTTGATTCAAGCCCACGTTTCGCTCACCCAATCCCAGCCATGAGTTCGCCACGAATGCCGTTTTATCGTGCCCGCGCAAAAGACAGGATTCGAGACCCATTCATGATCAAACGCACCAAAATTGCCCTTGGCGCACTGCTTGCGGTGAGCGCTTTCATTTCAACGGCCGGCTTCGCCTCGGCGCAGTATTACGACGAATACGGCCGGGCACCGCCTCCGCGCTTCGCTCCCCAACAGGATTGGAACAGGCCGCCCCCGCCGCCACCCGGCTATGGCCGCCCGTCGCGTGGCTGCGATCCACGCTTGGCTGAAGACCGCGCCCGGGACTTTGGTTTCCGGCGCGCGCATGTCGTCGACATCACGCCGCGCCGCGTCGTCGTTCAGGGCTGGACGCGCCGCGGCCCGGATGAAATCAGCTTTGCCAATGCGCGCGGCTGCCCGGCTCTTCGCCGTTAAGATAACCGAGCTGACGCCCTTCGCGGCGTCAGCTCTCCCCGCCGCCATTGCGCTCTTGCCATTCCTTCGTGCCCGGAAGATAATACCAGTATAAGTCCAGAGGATTTTTTACAGGGAAGTTGGCGGAATTTTTATGCCCGAGAACCAGGTCGTCACCGCCATCGAGAAATCTCTGGCGCAAATCCCCCTTGATATTCCCTTATACAAGCGGCTGAAGCTGGCGATCGAACAGGCCATCCAGACGCAGGCCTTTCAATCCGGGAGCGTGCTGCCCGGCGAACGTGTGATTGCCGGTTCCCTGTCGCTCTCACGGGTTACCGTCCGCAAAGCCCTCTCCCTTCTCGAACAGGAAGGACTGCTCAGCCGCCGGCACGGCTCGAAGACGGAAATCGGATCGCGTGTCGAAAAGTCGATGTCGACGCTGACGAGCTTCTCGGAAGATATCAGCGCCCGCGGGCAAGTGCCTGGATGTATTTGGATATCGAAGCAGATCAGCCGCGCGTCCTCCACCGAGATGATGGCGCTCGGCATTGCCGGAAACGCCAATGTCATCCGGATGAAACGGGTTCGAACGGCTAACGGACTTCCGATCGCTGTGGAAACGTCGGTCGTCCCGGTGCGCTTCGTTCCCTCTCCCGATTTGATCGACCAATCGCTCTATACCGTTCTCCAGGACCGTGGTTTCATGCCCGAGCGCGCGGTCCAGCGCATGCGGTCGCGTGCCGCGTCAGCCGACGATGCAATTCACCTGAATTGCGATCCCGGCGCGCCCCTTCTTGTCACCGAGCGCCGGTGCTTCCTGGCAGACGGCCAGATCGTCGAGCTCTGCGAGACGCGGTACAAGGGCGAGGTCTACGACTTCGTCTTCGAATTGCAGCGATAATACCAGTTATAAACTGGTTGCCATCTGGTATTTTAGCGATATCGTGATGCCCGAAATGGAGCATCCCGTGCAGCGCGAAGACCTCAAGAACAGCCTCATCGTTTCCTGCCAGCCGGTTCCCGATGGCCCGATGGATGATGCCCGGTTTGTCATCGGTTTTGCAAATGCGGCTGCAGCCGCGGGTGCTGCGGCAGTGCGCATCGAATCCGTCGATTATGTGAAGGCTGCCCGCCCGCATGTCGCCGTGCCGATTATCGGCATCGTCAAGCGCGATCTCGATGGCAGCCCGGTGCGCATCACGCCCTTCATTGCCGATGTCGAGGCGCTTGCCGATGCCGGTGCCGATATCATCGCGTTCGACGCCACGGACCGTATCCGCCCCGCTTCGATCGATGCCCTGATTGCTGCGGCCAAGACCAGGGGCAAGCTGACGATGGCCGACTGTTCCTCGCTCGAGGATGCCAGACGGGCGCTCGCCGCCGGTGTCGATTTCGTCGGGACGACCCTGTCGGGCTATGTCGGCGGACCGGAGCCAATCGAACCCGATATCGCGCTGATTGCTGCCATGCGCGCACTCACCCCCTTCGTGATCGCGGAGGGCCGCATCCGCACGCCGGAACAGGCTGAACAGGCCGCTGCCGCCGGCGCCCTTGCCGTCGTGGTCGGCTCGGCGATCACCCGCACGGAACATGCGACAGCTTGGTTCCATGAGGCCGTAGCGGCCGCATTTTCCGCTCGCGAGGCTAATAGCAGGCCAGTGCTTGCCATCGACATCGGCGGCACCAAGACCATCGCAGCTCTGGTCCAGGGCCGAGAGGTTATAGACCAACGCGTGGTCCCGACGCTGCGCGATCAAGGACCCGACGCCTGGCTTGACGCCATTGCCGCCGAGATTGACGGATGGCGCGGCCAATTCTCGCATGCAGGCATTGCCGTCACCGGTTTCGTCGAGGATGGCTGCTGGTCGGCGATGAACCCGGTGACGCTCGGAATTCCGGACAATTATCCGCTGATTGAACTCTCCGCCGCCCGGCTCGGCACGCCGGTTTCAGCCATTAACGATGCCCAGGCGGCCGCCTGGGGGGAGTACCAGTTCGGTGCGGGCAAGGGAGAGGATATCGTCTTCCTGACTATCTCCACCGGCATCGGCGGCGGTATCGTCGCCAATGGCAAGCTTCTGCCGGGCCTTGCCGGTCATTTCGGCTTGACCCGCATCGCCTCGCATGGGGCCGAGCCTCTTGAAGATACGACCTCGGGCCTCTGGATCGCCGGACAGGCGAAGCGCGCCGGACATGAGGCGGACGCCGTCACGGTCTTTACCGAAGCCGCGGCCGGATCGGCATGGGCGACAGCCATCGTCGAAGAATCCGCCGCCCAGGTCGCGCTGCTCTGCCGGGATATCAAGCTGATGTTCGACCCCCGGCGCATTGTGATCGGCGGCGGCATTGGCCTCGCTCCCGGCTATCTCGATCGGGTGCGCGGTCACGTCGCTGACCTCAGATCAAGGATCAGGCCCGAGCTCGCCGCCGCTGAACTCGGCAGTCACGCAGGCATTATCGGCGTTGCCGACCTTGCGCGGCAGCACCGCTGAAGACCACCGAATGAACAAACCAAACAAAGAAAGGGAACAACGATGAAACTGCAAAAGATAATCGCTCCGGCTCTCGCCGCGCTTCTTGCGAGTGCCGCCCTGCCAGGTCTCGCCAATGCAACGGTGACCGTGCTCGGATGGCCCGGCGGATCGGAAGAAACGGCGCTGCGCGGGACCGTCGACGCCTATAACAAGACCGCTGCCGATGCCGACAAGGTCGAACTGCTGTTCTTCAACCGCGATGGCTTCTACGACAAGCTGCAGGCCGATATGGCAGCCGGTTCGAGCGCCTTCGACATCAACCTCGTCGCCACCTATTCGATCGGCCGTTACGCGCCCTACATGGAGCCGGTCGATCTCGGACCGGATGCCGCCAAGGTCTTCGGTGATTCCGTTCTCAAGACGATGCAGTTCGACGGCAAGCAGTATGGCGTGCCGACCGACCTTTCGCTTCACTTCATGTACTACCGCAAGGACCTGATCGACGCGCTGCTAAAGGACGATGCGGCGAAGAAGACCTATTCCGAGCTCGCCAAGAAGGTTCTCGGCAAGGATCTGCAGCCGAAGGATCCAGACAGCTGGACCTGGGACGACTGGGCGGCGACCGCACTCTACTTCTCGAAGCAGGCCAATCCCGATAGCCCGGTTCGCTATGGCACCGTGCTGCAGATGAAGAACCTGCTCTTCAACATGATGGTCTTCCAGTCCCTGCCGCGATCCTATGGTGGAGACTGGATGGATGCCAGCGGCAATGTGACGGTCGATTCCGACGCCTACAAGACCGGATTGCAGCTCTACAAGACGCTCTATGATGCCGGTGCCTCGCCGAAGGATTCGCTAAGCTACGAATATCCGGAAACCAACGCAGCCTTTGCCGCCGGTCAGGCAGCCACTGCGCTGCAGTGGAACGCCGCGGCCGCCGACCTGACCAATGCCGAGAAGTCTCCGGCTGTGGCCGGCGTTACCGGCATCGTCGCGCCGCCGGCCGGCCCGAACGGCCGCGCCGATCATATCCACGGCCTTGGTCTTGGCATCAACAAGAATGCCAAGAACAAGGAAGGCGCCGTCAAGTTCCTGAAGTGGCTGGCAACAGAAGATGCGGCGTTGACCTATGCCCGCGGCGGCGGTTCGCCGGCATTGACGCCCGAGGTCGTGGCGAAGATCGCTTCGGAGCGGCCAGATCTCGTCAAGCTTGGCGAATTTGCCAGCAAATACGGCTATGTGATGAACGGCGCCACCTCGGCCAATGCACTCTCCGTCTATGAGCTGCAGGCCAAGGAATTCACCGGCTACTGGTCGGGCCAGCAAAGCCTTGAGGACGCGCTTGCCCATACAAAGGCCGGCATGCAGGATCTCCTCAAGAAGTAACCTTGTACCGGATGCCGGGTGAGCCCGGCATCCCTCCCATCCGGCGGACCGCAATGGCTATCGTATCACGTGCCGAAGGCAGGGCTTATCTGGCGCCGCTGATCGGCTTCCTGCTGCTCTTCCTGGGCTTTCCGGCCCTCGTCAATCTGGTCTATTCGGTCTCGACCGTCAGCTTCCAGAACCTGCGCAGCCCCACGATCACGGGCTTCGGGAACTATCTTGCAGTCATCCAGGATCGCGGCTTCTGGCAGGCGACCTTCTTTTCCTTCCGCTTCGGCATGCTGACGGCAATTGCAGAATGTGTGATCGGCCTGTTTCTGGCGATCTTCCTCGCGCCGCTGCTGGCGAAGCGCTCGGCTCTGATGGCCCCGCTGATGCTGCCTCTAATGGTCGCGCCTGCGATGATCGGCCTGATGTACCGGCTCGTGCTGCATGAATTCGCTGGGCCGGTGCCCTACTATCTCTTTCTCTGGTTCGGCGACAGCCCTGCCTTTCTCGACGTCAGCAATGCCTTCAAGACGCTTGTCGTCATCGAAACGCTGCAGTGGACGCCATTCGCCTTTCTGCTCTTCTACGTCGCCTATTCGGCCATTCCGCTCGATGTCCGCGAGGCCGCCGCGCTCGACGGTGCATCGGCCTGGCGCATCCTGTGGTGGATCGACCTGCCGCTGATGATGCCGACGCTGGTCATCGCCTTCTTCATCCGTTTCATCGACGGTTTCCGCGTGTTCGACAATGTCTACGCGCTGACCGGAAGCGGCGCCGGCGGCTCCACCACGTCGCTATCCATCTATATCTATCAGTCCTTCTTCAAGGATGGCTCGATCGGCAAGGCCGTGGCCGCTTCGGTCGTGCTTTTCGTCGCGTCGCTTGCCGTGCTTCACGGCCTGAACTGGCTCGCCGGGCGCCGGAGGAAAGCAACATGATCAATGCTCTTCGCTGGACCGTCTTCGCCATTGCCGCGGCGGCGATGAACTTCCCGATCATCGTAACCCTCGTCACCTCGTTCAAGAGCGCCCGCGAGCTTTCCAGCAATGCCGGCCTGTGGATCAGCGAGCCGACGCTTGCAAACTATGCAAGCATCCTGACGCAGACGGATCGCTTCAACATCTATTCCTACCTGCTGAACAGCACGATCGCCGCTGTGCTCGGAACCGGGCTTGCGATCCTTCTCTGCTTGCCGGCAGCCTATGCGATTGCCCGCAGCGAGGTGGGACGGCGGGTGCTGATGCCGCTGGTGATCAACCTGCGCGCCGTTCCGCTAATCATCTTCGCGATCCCGCTCTACATGATGTATCAGTGGCTGGGTCTCCTCGACACCCAGATCGGCCTTGGCCTGATCCTGACGATCGTCAACATCCCGCTTGCGCTTGTCATGCTGGTCAACGCTATCAATGACGTGCCGCTGGAACTCGACGAGGCGGCACGGATCGACGGCGCCTCGTCGTTTCAGGCGATGGTCAGCGTCATCGCGCCGGTGATCCGTCCAGCGCTCGTCACCGCATTCATCTTCGGGTTCATCACCGCCTGGAACGAATTCCTGTTCGGCCTGATGCTGACGACCAACAAGGCCGTGCCGATGACGGTCGGCGCCTCCTTTTTCTTCGCCGCCAGCGGCGGCGGCGTGCAATGGGGCGTGGCCTCGGCCGTCATGGCGCTTGGCGCGCTCCCGCCCGCCCTGCTCGGCCTTCTCATGTACCGGCAAATCTCCGGCTCAATGACTGCAGGCGCTGTGAAGGGATAGATTGACGGCAGATCCGCGCCGCTTCTATTTTGAAGCAGCGCAGCCCATACCAAGATTTGTGCACGCGCCTAGATTTTCGTAGCGCTCGCTGTGTAGATCTGGTCGATTGTCCTGGCGAGACTGGAATCGAACTCCGCGTCGCTCATCGTTACCCGCAGATCTTCCGTCAGGGCGCGGGAGAAACTGGCGATCATGCCGTGGTTGCGGCTGAGTTTTGCGCAGGCGTCGGCACGGCTGTATCCGCCCGAAAGCGCCACGACCCTGGCGACCGACTTGTGGTCGATGAGCGGCTTGTAGATATCCGCAACCGTCGGGATGGTCAGCTTGATCATGACCCGCTCGCCGGACGGCAGCGCATCCAGCTCGCGGCTGATTTCGTCGAGCAGAATAGCTTCGGCTTCCTGCTTGGTCGGGCTCTTGATAGAGACCTCAGGCTCGATAATCGGCACTAGGCCATAGCCGAGGATCTGCCGGCCGATCGCGAATTGCTGCTTGACGACGGCGGCGATGCCGGCGCGGTCGGCATCGGCGATCACCGAGCGCATCTTCGTGCCGAATATCCCCTTCTTCACGGCGCGCTCGAGCAGCGCATCCAGATCGGGCATCGGCTTCATTACCTGCACACCGTTTTCTTCGGCAGCAAGGCCTTTGTCGACCTTGAGAAACGGCACCACGCCCCGCTCCTCCCAGAGAAACGAAGGAACCGCCTTTCCTCTGGCTTCCCCATCCATGGTCTTCTCGAAGAGGATAGCGCCGATCACCTTATCGCCGGAGAAGGCGGGAGCGGTCATGATCCGGACGCGCATCTCGTGCATGAGGCGGAACATCTCCTCCTCACTGCCATAATCGCTGTCGGCAATGCCGTAGAGACGCAGGGCGCCGGGCGTCGATCCGCCGCTCTGGTCGAGAGCAGCGATGAAACCTGCCTTGCCGGTCATCTGCGACATCATTTCTGCATCTGCCATTGTTCTCTCCCCATCGCGCTGCGTTTCACGCGCGCTTTTTGCTCGATTTCAAACGGCTATTGTCATCGAGACGGCCGAACCGTCCCAATGAGACAACGTCGCATATTTCGCAGCGAGTGCAATCATATCTCTCGAAAAGATGATAAACGATCGCGCCGATACGGAATGCCGGATGACGCGAAGCGGCGCGTCCGGTCTCGATTAGATCCCCCAGCGCATCGCGAATGCCGTCATGCGTGCTCAGCGCGATCAGATCAGAATAATCTATAGAAATTATATTCTATTTCCGGCGCATTGAAGGAACTTTTGTAATTGGAAAGCCCGCGCCCGAGCGGGCATGGTCCCGTCACGTCCGTGCGACCGCCGCACCGCTTGAGGAGATCTGAATGACTTTGTCCGCGCCCGTCACGCCGGATCACAACAGGCTGACCACGCTGGCCGCCAGCCGCTATCGCAACGGCCAGACGCTGTCCGGCCCGTGGAACGAAGCGCTCGAGGCCATCCTGTCTCACCGCAGCGTCCGCGACTATCGTCCGCAGGCGGTTCCAGCTGATGTCATCGATATCGCCGTCGCGGCGGCGCAATCGGCGGCCAGTTCCTCGAACCTGCAGGCCTGGAGCGTGATTGCCGTCGAGGACAAGGATATCAAGGAAAAGCTGAACGCCGTCGCCGGCAATCAGCGGCAGATTACGCAAGCGCCACTTCTCCTGGTCTGGCTTGCCGATCTTGCCCGGCCGCGCAGCATCGCGGAAGAGCAGGACGGCCCCGCCGAAGGTCTCGACTATGTCGAAAGTTTTCTGCTCGGGGTCATCGATGCCGCCCTCGCCGCACAAAATGCCGTCGTGGCGTTGGAATCTCTCGGCTTCGGCACCTGTTATATCGGCGCCATCCGCAACGATCCCGAAGCCGTATCACAGGCGCTCGGACTGCCTGACGGGGTGTTCCCGGTTTTCGGCCTGACCGTCGGCTATCCTGATCCCGCCCGTCCTGCGGATGTCAAACCACGTCTCGCCCAGGCGGCGGTCGTTCATCGCAACCGCTACGACCCGTCCGCGCATCGGGCCCTTCTTGGCGACTACAATCAGGCGCTCTCAACATTCCAGGCGGAACAGTCCATGCCGAGGATCGACTGGACCGAGCAGGTCGGAAAGCGCATCGGCACTGTCGCTGCGCTCAATGGCAGGCACGTGCTGAAGGGCGTCATTCGCAAGCTCGGCTTTCCGCTCAAATAAGCCGCGCCCCCCGGCATCCGATACAATCACTCAGATCGACAAGCAGGCAGACGCATGACCGATAGTTCCGAATTCCTCTGGTACATCCCCAACGATGTCACAGCCGGTCACCGCGGCGACAGCGCGACCGTCAATCACAACAGTCTGGAGACGCTGACGGAACACGCCCGCGCGCTTGAAGATCGCGGCTGGAAGGGTGCGCTGATCGGTACCGGCTGGGGGCGGCCGGACACGTTCACCGTCGCCGCGGCGCTGACGGCACGCACGGCGACCTTCGAACCGCTGATCGCCATCCGCCCCGGCTACTGGCGCCCGGCGAATTTCGCCTCGGCTGCCGCAACGCTCGATCACCTGAGCGGCGGGCGCGTCCGCGTCAATATCGTCTCCGGCCAGGACAATCTTGCGGCCTACGGCGACAGCGAGGGCGATCAGACGCACCGCTATGCCCGCACGAAGGAATTCATGCGCCTCGTCCGCCGCCTGTGGACCGAAGAGAACGTCACCTCTTCCGGCGAACATTTCAGTGTCGATGGCTCGACCGTTCAGCCGCGCATTGCAGAGCGCGCCGGGCGCCGCCATCCCAAGCTCTATTTCGGCGGCGCCTCCGAGGCCGCCGAAAAGGTAGCGGCGACCGAGGCCGACGTCCAGCTTTTCTGGGGCGAACCGCTCGACGGCGTGAAGGAGCGCATCGAAAGGCTGAAGGCGCTGAGCCGCGGCCTCGACCGCGATCTCGCACCGCTGGAATTCGGCCTGAGGATCACGACCCTCGTCAGGGATACGCGGGAGGAAGCCTGGGCGGATGCCGAAAAGAAGGTTGCCGAAATGGCGGCCGGCCAGAGCGGCAACTGGCAGGACCATCGCCGCACCATCGCCGTCGGCCAGCGCCGCCTGCTAGAGCTCCATGAACGTGGCGATGTGCTCGATGACAATCTCTACACCGCGCCGGGCAAATTCGGCGGCGGCGGCGCGGGTACGACCTGGCTCGTCGGCTCAGCCGAAGACGTCGCCGCCTCGCTACGCAAATACGAGGCACTCGGCATCACGCATTTCGTGCTCTCGGACACACCTTATCTCGGAGAGATCAAGCGCCAGGGAGACAAGCTTCTGCCGCTGCTGAAGCGGTAGAAGCAGTCCAATTGCGAACGGCGAGCAGGCAAGGCCAGAGGACAATATGGATAGAGTCGACCGCAAGATTTTGGCGCAGCTGCAGAACAATGCAGACATTCCCGGCCCGGAGCTGGCAAAGGCCGTCGGCATATCGACCACGCCCTGCTGGCGCCGGGTGCAGAAGCTCGAGGAAGAAAAGATCATCCGCCGCAGGGTGGCGCTTCTCGATGCGGCAAAGATCAACGCTGCGGTGACGGTCTTCGTCTCCATTCGCGTCAGGAGCCACTCTCCCGAGTGGCTGCGCCGGTTTTCCGAGGTGGTGGCGAGTTTCCCGGAAGTGGTCGAATTCTACCGCATGAGCGGCGATGTCGATTATCTGATGCGCGTCGTCGTGCCCGATGTGGCGGGCTATGACGCCTTCTACAAGCGGCTGGTGGCCAAGGTCGAGATCGGCGATGTCAGCTCGCGCTTTGCCATGCAGGAACTGAAATTCACCACCGAGCTTCCATTGTCCTACCTGCCGGTTGCCAATCCGAAGGCATCACGCGGGCGCTGAGTGGGCGCCCGTAGCAGGAGATGCGACTGCCGCGGCAACTTCGGACGCAACCGCGCGTGCTTGGACGCGGATATCGGGAACGGCGGTGATTTCCCAGAACTGCCCGGCCGTCAACGCGCCGACAGCATAGACTTGCGCATTGACGGCGACGTCTCCGATCACCTTCGAACCATGGTCGACGGCGATGCCGAGTCCCTGCGGATCGGCTTTGATGAGGCCCTGGCGCTTCATCTCCGCAAGCAGGGGAGAATGCGAGATCCCTGCCCTCTCGACGCCGGTGCAATTGATCAGCCAACCGGTGTCGAGGCTCTCGATATTCTGAGTCCCCTTCGGCCGGTAGCTGACAGCAAGGCCGCCTTCGCGCTCGGTCACACCCGAAAGAAACCCGGCATGGACGGCGACTTGACCGCTCGTGAGCAACTGTTGGAACCTCGCATGGACATCGGGCGCCACGCGATGGCGGTGAATGTTCCACCATGGCAGCGCGTGACGGAGGAAACGGCTGCGCTCGGAGGCCGGCAAGCGAGCCCACAGAGCCTGGGTGTGTGGGCGCAACCGGTCCATGACCGAGCGCCAATCACCAGCAACCCGGCTTTCCCTGCGCAGACGATGGAGAAGCGCGCTCATCGTTGCAGGCAGGGTCGCGGGATCGAAATCGGCCGGCGGCTTCGGCGTTTTCGCGTGGCCGTGCGGAACGACGCCGCGTCTTGATAGAACGTCGATCTTGCCGCGGAAACCGCGGGCGTGGAGGGCTAGAACCTGGTCGATCATCGTCAGCCCGGAGCCAAGTATGCACACACGGTCATTAAGGCCGACCCGCCTCAGCCAGGACAGCCGCCACGGATTCTCGATCACCCTTTCCTTCGCCTCTCCGGACAAGCCGGAAATCTTCACGGGCAGCGGTGCATTGCCGACACCAAGACACAGCACAACGTTGCGCCCGGCAATCTCGCCGCCATTGTCGAGCAGAAAGCCGAGCGTCGCATTGTAGCGCTCGACGCAACCCGTCGCCTTGGCCCTGATGAAATCGACCTTGCATCGCGAGTGCTTGCTGCGCAGCAGGGCCGCAAGACTGTCGCGAACATAGAGGCCATAGTCCTGACGGGAGGCAAAGTCGCCTTCCCGGAGCGGCCGCTTTCGCTCCGTAAGCCATTCGACGAACCCGTCCGGCCTGTCGGGAAACAGGCTCATGCGGCCCGCAGGCACGTTCAACCGGTGAAGATAGAGTTCGGAGCGATAGGCCGTTCCGCGGCCGAAACCCGGATCATCGCCGATAACGGCAACCGTCGCCGTTACTGGAAGAAGCTCGATGAGGTTGCAGAGCGTTGCTATGGCCGAAAAACCGGATCCCACCAGTACCGCGTCGTAGATCATTCAAATCCCTCAAATGCCAAGAGCAAACGCATCCGGTGCAGATCGGGTTCCGGTAGAATTGGGCGCAGCCGGCCCAGGATCAAAGGTAACGGCTTTTCGGCCGCGGCAGCCCGAGATGATCGCGCAGCGTAGCGCCTTCATATTCCGAGCGGAATAGCCCGCGGCGCTGCAACTCGGGAACGAGGCGCTCGACAACGTCATCGAGCCCCTGCGGCAGATAGGGGAAGACGACATTGAAACCGTCGGATCCGCGGCTTTGCAACCATTCCGCCATCTCGTCTGCGATTGTCGCCGGCGTTCCGACAAAGGCGAGGCCTGAATAGCCGCCGTAGCGCTGCGCCAGCTGGCGAACGGTCAGCTGCTCCTGGCGGGCGAGCCTGATCACCTGCTCGCGGCCGCTCTTGCTGGCATTCGTTTCCGGCACATCCGGAAGCGGCTGGTCGGGATCGAATTTCGACGCGTCATGACCAAGGGCGATGGAAAGCGAGGCGATCGCGCTGTCGTAGTGAACCAGGCTGTCGAGATCCGCCCGTTTCGCCTTCGCCTCTTCGATCGTGTCCGCGATCACCACGAATGCCGCCGGCAGGATCTTCAGGTGCCCCGGGTCGCGCCCAAGCGTGGCCATCCGCCCTTTGATATCGGCATAGAGCGCCTGTCCGGTGGCAAGATCGCGCGGCGCGCAGAAAACCACTTCGGCGGTCTCAGCGGCAAGCTGGCGGCCGGGCTCGGATTGTCCGGCCTGGACGATCACAGGCCAGCCCTGCGGCGGCCTAGCGATGTTGAGCGGGCCTCGCACCGAAAGTTCGGGGCCTTTGTGATTGAGGACATGCATTTTGGCGAGATCGAAATATTCGCCGCTTTTGACGTCGCGAATGAAGGCATCGTCCTCGAAACTGTCCCACAAGCCGGTAACGACGTCGTAGAACTCGCGGGCGCGTTCATAGCGCTCACCATGGGCGACGTGCTCCTCGAGCCCGAAATTGAGGGCGGCATCCGGATTGGCCGTCGTGACGATGTTCCAGCCGGCGCGGCCGGCACTGATATGATCAAGCGAGGCGAAGCGTCGCGCCACGTGATAGGGCTCGTCGAATGTCGTCGAGGCGGTGGCGACAAGGCCGATGCGGCTCGTCAGCGCCGCAAGCGCCGAGAGCAAGGTGAAAGGCTCGAAGGACGTCACCGTATGGCTGCGTTTCAAAGCCTCCTCGGGCATATTCAAGACCGCGAGGTGGTCGGCCATGAAAAACGCATCGAACTTCGCGGCCTCGAGCTTCTGGGCGAAGGAGACGATATGCCCGAAGTTGAAATTGGCGTCCGGATAGGAGCCCGGATAACGCCAGGCTCCGGTGTGGAGGCTGACGGGGCGCATGAAGGCGCCGAGGTGAAGCTGTTTCTCAGTCAATGAACCTGACCATGATTGCGGACGGCTGAACGGGTTGCGGCTAGAAGAATTTGGCGACGGCGCGAGGCTGGTTCAAGAGGCGTTTCGCACCGCTTCCCCTTCTATCGGATGGCAACGCAAATGCGCTCAGAACGCCAGCCGTCAGGGTCTTTCACCCTCGAAATGCCTTTCAAGGAACGGCAGATTGTCCTGACCCCAATAGGTCTCGCCGTCATAGATGAATGTCGGGAAGCCGAAGACGCCGCTGTTTCGGGCGCGCTCCCGGTCGCGGCTCCATTTCTTCTGAACGTCGTCATCGCCTTGGCGCTTCAACAGTGCCTCGCCGTCAAAGCCGACTCTGGTGACCACTTCGGCGCGGACCTCAGGTTTGCCGATATCGCGTGCGTCGGCCCAATAGGCCGCCTGCAGGGCGCGGGTGACGCCGACCCAGTCCTTCCCGTCGAGATAGGCAGCGATCACCAGAAAGGAGGCAGGTGTGGGATCGCCGAGTTCCGGGCGCTTGTCCAGCCAGATCTCCTTGCCGCGCACCGTTGCCCAGCGCTTCAGGTCTCTCATCCAGTAGGCGCGGCGGATTTCCGGCCGGTTGCGCGAGAAGATGCCGCCGTTTTCTTCGATGACAGTGGTCAGGAATGGCTCGATCTCGACCTCATGCCGCTTGGCGATATCGATGAAGGCATCGAGGCCGATATAGGACCAGGGAGAACCGATGGAGAAGAAATACTCGAGGGATTTGGTCATTGCTAATATCCTGATTTCAAAGATCTCACGTCATCGGCGGGCGGCGATAATGGCCGAAGCGCAGGGGCGCGCCAACCGAGTTCGGGACCGATCACCGTCACGAAGTCGTGTAGGATCTGCCGGTAATCCTCGTCGATGAATTCATAAGGAAGTTCCAGACGGAATTCCTCCACATGCGGCAGGATAGGATCGGCGTGCAGCGCCTCCAGAATTTGGTCCGCAGCCCCGACAAGATCGCGGGCAAAGAGAGTGCGCCGTTCTCCTTGCGGCGAGAGCGTCCGTTCGTGACGGCCCGCGGCATAGGCGGCGTAGCGCTTGCGCGTCGCCGCGCTGGCACTGTCGAAGGGAACGATCACCCTTCCGAGCGCCACCCGTCGGCCGGCGCCGCCGGACGTTTTGTAGCGCTCAAGCTGCCGTCCCTGAGCGACGAAGAACGCATCGGCCTCCTCCCCCGTCGTCACATTGCCGATCAGAAGGTTGAAGCCGTTCTGCGCCGCCCAGGCTGCCGAGCGAAGCGACCCTCCACCATACCAGATGCGGTCGATCAGTCCCTTCGCATGGGGATTGAGCCGCGGACGCTGCGGACCGAACGGCGTCTTGATGCGCGTCTCTTCGTCCCCGAGATAGCTGCCCTTCAGATTGTCAGCGAACCTCAATACGCGGGCATGCGAGAAATCGTGGCTTTCCCAGTCACCGTCGAAGGCAAGAGGCCCGATCAGATCGGCATGAAGCGGCCGTCCGGCGCTCAGGCCGACATTGAGCCGCCCCCTGGAGAGCACATCGACGGTCGAGAGATCTTCGGCCAGCCGGTAGGGACTTTCGTAGCCGATCGGGATGACGGCCGTGCCGAGCTCTATTCGGCTGGTGCGCTGGGTGGCCGCAGCGAGAAAGGCGGTTGCCGAGGAAATTCCCGGCTCCAGGTGTCTCTGCCTGACCCAGGCGCTGTTGAAGCCGAGTTCTTCGCCATGCTTGAGAAGCTGAAGGGTCTCTTCGAGCCCGCGATGGGGATCGTCTTCGGGGTAGTTTCCGGGCGTCAGGAAACCGACATGTTTTATCGCGATGGAATTGCTGGTCATCTCTGGAACTCAGAATTTCGGCAAGCCGGGCGGGTTCGTCTCGGATGCGGGCAATGCTTCCTCCGACAGATGCCAGTGATCGAGGATCTTGGCATAGGTGCCATCCTTGATCAGACCGTTCGTGGAGATCGTCAGCGTGTCGGCGATACCGCTGCCCTTGCGCGTGGTGATCGCGACATCGGAGCGATCGGGCCAGCCGGCGCTCAGCGTTCCCACCCGCTTGATGTTCTTGTCGCGCGCCGCGATGAACACGAGCTGCGCATGTGGCTGAACGATGACGTCGGCCCGGCCGGACTGCAGCGCCAGCAGACTTGCCGCCTCATCATCGAAATAGAGAAGCTCGATCGGCTTCAGACCGGCAGCGGTGTCCTCGTCGCTCCATTTCAGCAGTATCCGCTCCTGGTTGGTGCCGGCACCAACGATGATCCGGAGACCCGCAGCGTCCTTCGGCTCCTTGATGGAGGTGATGGCGCTGTCGCCCTTGACGAAGAAGCCGTGCAGCCCCTTGCGGTAGGTGGAGAAATCGAACTTCTCCTTTCGCTGCTCGGTAACCCCGACATTGGAAATCACCGCATCATATTTTCCCGAGACGAGGCCGAGCGGCCAGTCGATCCAGGCAACCGGAACGATCTCCAGTTCCAGCCCGAGGCTTTCGGCAATGGCACCGGCATATTCAGGATCGGCGCCGACGACCGTTTTCGCATCGGTGGCATAAGTCGCGAGCGGCGGTCCACCGGGGCTGATCGCAACGGTAAATTTGCCTGGCGTCACGAAGGGAAAATTCTTCGGGATCGAGGCGATCGCGGCCTCGTTCTTCACCGCATGAACGCGGGCCGGTTGCTCGGGGCTTAGATCGAATTCGTCGCCGGCATGCGCAGTGGCGAAGCCTGACAGCATCATTGCGCTCAAGAGCAGCGCCGGGCGCCAGGAAGCAAAAGACATCATTTCAAATCTCCTGAAATCAAACGTGCGGACCGGCTCGCATCCCTCGCGCCGGTCCGCTCAACCAGCCTTAGGAACCGCTCTTCGGCAGGCCTGGCGGGTTGGTCTTCGATTCCGCCGTCGCCTCGGATGTCAGGTTCCAGCGCTTCAGCACTTCGCCGTATTTTCCGTTCTTGATTAGGTCGTTGAGAGCGAGTGTCACCGCATCGGCCAAGCCGGCGCCCTTCTTCGTCGTCACCGCGATCTCGGCCGCGACGGGCCAGCCACCGCTCACGGTACCGACCAGCTTGGTCGAGCCGTTGATGGAGGCGCTGTAGGCAAGCGTGGCATTCGGGTTGAACTCGACATCGGCGCGGCCGGACTGGATAGCGAGGTCGGCGGCGGCGCGGTCGTCGTAGTACTGCACCTCGATCGGCTTCAGACCAGCCGCGACGTTTTCACGATCCCATTCGAGGATGATCTTCTCCTGGTTGGTACCAGCACCGGTGATGACCTTCAGGCCTGCGACATCCTTCGGCTCCTTGATCGCGCTGATCTTGCTGTCGGCCTTCACGTAGAAGCCGAGCACGTCATTGCGGTAGGTGGAGAAGTCGAACTTCTCCTTGCGTTCCTCCGTCACCGTGACATTGGAGATGACGGCATCATATTTGCCGGAGGAGACGCCGAGCGGCCAGTCCTCCCAGGCGACAGGGACGAGATCGAGCTCGAGGCCGAAGGAATCGGCGAGAAGCTGGGCGATCTCGGGATCGGTACCGACGACGGTCTTCGCATCCGTTGCGTAGGTCGCGACCGGCGGATCCCAGGGGTTGATGGCGACGGTGAACTTGCCCTTCTGGACGAACTTGAAGGACGGAGAGATCGCCTTGATCGCGGCTTCGTCCTTTTCGGCGCGGATGCGGTTCGAGGTATCCGGGCTCAAGTTGAACTTCTCGGCCGCCTGTGCCGAGCCGAGCCCCAAGGTCGCCGCCGCAACGGCGCCGGCTAGCAGGCGGATTGCACTATTTCTGAATGTCATGACCCTACTCCATTTCTTCTTTAGATTGCGGGTGTTGGCATGCGATCCGGACGCCCGTCGCGGCCGGAATTTCTTTTCCTGCTGAAAGCTCAAAGCACCTTGGCGAGAAACTCTCTGGTGCGGGAATGTTCGGCCCGGGTGAAGATCTTCGACGGTGGGCCAGATTCGAGGATCCTGCCGCCGTCCATGAAGACGACAGTATCGGCAATCTCGCGGGCAAAGCCGACCTCGTGCGTCACCACGACAAGCGTCGTCCCAGTCCGGGCAAGCTCCTTGATGACATCGAGCACTTCACCGACCAGTTCCGGATCGAGCGCCGATGTCGGCTCGTCGAACAGCAGAACCTTGGGCCGTAGTGCCAGCGCCCGGGCAATCGCCACGCGCTGTTGCTGGCCGCCCGAGAGCTGGCGGGGATAGGCATTGATCTTGTCAGCAAGCCCGACCCTGGCGAGCAGCTCCTGAGCAAGCTGAACGGCTTCCTCGCGCTTGGCACCGCGCACCTGGATCGGCGCCTCGATCAGATTCTCAAGCACGGTCAGATGCGGGAAGAGATTGAAGCTCTGGAACACCATGCCGATATCGGCGCGCCGCCTCAGGATCTCCTTTTCCTTCAGCTCATAGAGCAGGTTGCCCTTCTGCTCGTAGCCGACGAGTTCGCCATCGACGGCAATGAAGCCCGCATCGACGCGCTCCAGATGATTGATCGAGCGCAACAGCGTCGATTTACCGGAACCTGAGGGTCCAAGGATTGCCGTCACGCTGCCGGCTGGCAGATTGAGATCGACGCCGTCCAGCACCTTCAGCGAGCCGAAGCTTTTCGAAATTTTCTGGATGCTGATTGCCCCGCCGGCGCGCAGAACCGCAGCATCGGCCAACCCCGCATGGGCAACCGTCGTTTCAGATATAAATTCAGCGGCCGCCGGCTGGTGGGTGAAGCGGGAGAAAAAGGCCTGGAAGGGCAAGGGCTTCGGATTGCGCAGGGCGCCCTTCGAATAATGCCGTTCGATATAGTGCTGAGCGATCGACAGCACGGTCATGATGACTAGATACCATGCGGTGGCGACCATCAGCAGCGGAATGACTTCCAGATTGCGCCGGTAGATGACTTGCACCGTGTAGAAGAGTTCCGGCAGGGCGAGCACGTAGACCATCGAGGTGGCCTTCGCGAGACCGATCACCTCGTTGAAGCCTGTCGGCAGGATCGAGCGCATGGCCTGCGGCAGGATGATGCGGAAGGCCTGGCGGCGATGCGAGAGGCCGAGAGAAGCGGCCGCCTCGAGCTGCCCCTGGTCCACCGAGAGAATGCCGCCGCGCACAATTTCAGCGAAGAAAGCCGACTGGTTCAGCGTCAACCCAAGAAAGGCTGCGGCGAACGGCGTCAGAAGCTGCGTCGTCGGATAGCTCGCAAAGACCGTGTCGGTAAAGGGAATGCCGATCGTAATAGTTTCATAGAGATAGCCGAGGTTATTGAGAACCAGCAGCAGGACGATGACGGGGATCGAGCGCAGCAGCCAGATATAGCCCCAGGAGAGACCGGACAGCAGCGGCGACCGGGAAACACGCGCCAGCGCAAGTGCCGTTCCGAGGATGGAGCCGGAGATGGTGGCGAGCGCCGTCAGAAGCAGGGTGCGGCCGAGGCCGGCCAGCACCGGTTCTGCGAAGAACCATTCGGCAAAGACGTTCCAGCCCCAGCGCGGGTTCGTGGATGTCGAATAGATGATGGCCGCGATGACGACGGCGGCAAAGACCGTGCCCGCAAAACGCGCCGGGTGGCGCGCCGGAACGATCCTGTAGCGCGCATAGTCGGAGGTTTCCGCCGCTCTGTGCTCGTGCTTTGCGATACCCGCAAATTCGCTTGTCAGCGCCATGCCCTGCTCCTTCTCAAATCAAAGATTGGCGACCGCACGAAGCGGCGTTGCGTCGATATCTGCTGCCGGCGCTGCGACGCCTGAAGCGATCGCCTTTTCGAAAGGCAGCGTCTTGTAGAATTCGGGATCGACATTGATGTCGAACAGCGCCGTGTAGCCGTTGCTCAGATAGAGACCGACGGCTTCCGGCTGTCTGAACCCGGTCGTCAGATAGACGCGCCGGTAGCCCTGGCGGGCCGCCTGCAGCTCAAGCTCGACGAGAACCTTTCGCGCCAGCCCCTGGCGGCGCAGGTCGGAGCGGGTCCAGATGCGCTTGAACTCAGCGGTCCGCTCGTCGTAGCGCTTGAAGGCGCCGCCGCCGATCGTCACACCATCGCGGATCAAGAGCACGAAGTTACCGTCCGGCGGCGCGAAGGCTTCCGGCGGATAGCGGTTGAGCTCGGCCGCCGCACCCTTCTCATCGAAGTAGCTGCCGTAGCGGCTGTCATATTCATGAATGAGCTCGTCGATCAGCGGTTTGGCCTGCGGATCCAGCGGCGTTGTGTAGAGAAACGTGTCGCTCATGTCGTCGTTACCCGTTGTCTTCGGAAAGGAAGGTTTCGGCGAGCTGCACCCAGTAACGGGCAGCAGGCGCTATGATGGCGTCATTGAAATCGTAGTGGGCGCTGTGCAGCGGTGCGCTGTCGCCGTTGCCGATGAAGAGGTAGCTTCCCGGCTTTTCCTGCAGCATGAAGGCGAAGTCCTCGCTTGCCGTTCGCGGGCGAAAATCGTCCTCGGTTACGCTGCGATCGAATGCCTTCAGTGCCACGCCTTTCGCGAATGCCGTTTCATCGGGATGGTTGACGAGCGCCGGGAAACCGCGCCGGTAATCGACTTCAGCCGTCGCGCCGAAGCTTTCCGCCTGTGCGCGAGCCAATGCCGGAATGCGGGTCTCCAGCCTTTCGCGAACGCTCTCGCTGTAGGCGCGCATGGTAAGCTTCACCTCGACGCTTTCGGGGATGACGTTGGAGGCCGATCCGCCATGGATCGAGCCTACGGTGACGACGGCCATGTCCTGCGGATCGACATTGCGCGAGACGACGCTCTGCAGTGCCGTGATGAGGGACGCGGATGCGAGCACCGGATCGACGCCGCGATGCGGCTCGGCACCGTGGCCACCCTTGCCGACGATCCTGATCACTGCCTGGTCGACCGAAGCCATGGCTGCATTCGCGACGAAGCCGAAATGCCCCGCGGGAACGCCAGGCCAATTGTGGAGCCCGAAGACCGCATCGACAGGAAAGCGATCGAACAGACCTTCGGCGATCATCTTGCGCGCCCCGGCGCCGATCTCCTCGGCCGGCTGGAAGATCAGGCGAAGCGTGCCATCGAAGCGGCCGCTCTCGGCGAGATAGCGCGCGGCGGCCAGCAGGATGGTTGTGTGCCCATCATGTCCGCAGGCATGCATGACACCGGGATTGCTGCTCGAATAGGCAAGGCCCGTCGCCTCCTCGATCGGCAGCGCATCCATATCGGCGCGAATGGCAAGCTTCCTGCCACCGCTTCCCTTCCTCAACGTCGCAACGACACCGGTCCCGGCGATGCCGTGTTCGACGTCATAGCCCCATGAGGCAAGACGCGAGGTGATGAGTTTGCTCGTGCGATGTTCACGAAAGGCCAGTTCCGGATATTGGTGAAGATCGCGGCGCAGCTCGATGAATTCGTTAAGGAATGAGGCTATCCCCAGTTCCACGCGATCATGCTTTAGAGGTGTTTGAGCTCTTGCGTTCATCAGATGTTTCCCCAGCGCTCAGGCGCTGGCGGCCTTTCGCTGGTCTGCATCGCCGTCGCCTTCGGCATAGCGGCTGGTGCGAAAAGGCAGTCCCAGATGATCGCGAAGCGTCTCGCCATTCAGCTTGGGATCGAAATAGCCGCGGCGCTGCAGGATCGGCAGCACATGATGCGCGAAGTCGTCGAAGCCCTCGGCGATCACGGGGAAGCCGAGAATGAAACCGTCGGCAGCCTCGCCGTCGATCCAGCGGATGATCTCGTCGGCGATATGATCGGCGGTTCCGATGAAGGCCGTGCGCGGCGTTGCCGCATCGAGCGCCACCTCGCGTAGTGTCAGGCCGTTCTCACGCGCCGTCTTCTTGATCCGGTCGGTGGTGGCGCGGAAATTGTTGCGGCCGATATCGCCGAGTTCCGGGAATTGTTCATCCAGCGGATAGACACTGAAATCGTGGTGATCGAAGAAGCGGCCGAGATAGCGCAGGGCCTCCTCGATGGTCACGAGACCCCGGATTGCCTGATATTTGGTTTCCGCCTCCTCCGCCGTCGCCCCAACGATCGGGCCGATTCCGGGATAGATACCGATCTCCCTGGCGCTTCGGCCCTGAGCGATCGCGCTCTGCTTGAGCTGCTTGTAGAAGGTCTTCGCATCCTCGATCGGGCCGCCATTGGTGAAGACAGCATCGGCGTGCTTTCCGGCAAGCTTTATGCCGGAATCCGAGGCCCCTGCCTGAAAGACGACCGGCTGCCCCTGCTTCGAGCGGCGGATATTGAGCGGCCCTTCGATGCGGAAGAACCGCCCCTTGTGATCGAGCCGGTGCATCTTTTCGAAATCGGCATATTGCCCGCTGTCCCGGTCGCGGATGAAAGCATCGTCATCCCAGGAATCCCACAGCCCCTTGGTCGCGTCGATATATTCCTCGGCGATCTCGTATCTCAGCTCATGCTCGGGATGCTCGCGCCCGTAATTGCGCCCGGATCCTTCCAGCGGCGAGGTTACGGCATTCCAGCCCGCGCGACCGCCGCTGATCAGATCGAGCGACGCGAACTGGCGGGCGATGGTGAAGGGGTCGCTATAGGAGGTCGAGACCGTACCGACCAGACCGATCTTCGACGTCGATGCGGCCAGCGCCGACAGGATGGTCAGAGGCTCGAAACGGTTCAGAAAATGCGGAATCGACTGCTCGTTGATATAGAGCCCGTCGGCAACGAAGGCGAACGCGATGCCCACGTTTTCGGCCTTGCGCGCCGTATCGATGAAGAACTGAAGATTGGTCGATGCATCGGCCGGGCCGCTTGGATGCTTCCAGGCGTTCATATGGCCGCCCGGGCCCTGCAGCATGATACCGAAAGTGACGTTTTTCTGAGCCATGATGGTTCTCCGGAGCGCAGTTAGGCAGCGAGTGAAAGGCGTTCTTTGGCGAGGAGCTCGATCGACGCCAGACGTTCGCTCGGCGTCAGAGCCGGCGTGTCGAGCACGAATTCCTGGACGCCATATTGGGAGTGGAGGCCGTCGAGCGCGTCGCGCACCTGGCGTGCCGTTCCATGCAGGACACTTGGGATCTTCTCCTCGGTCCTGAATTCGGCGACGCCTGCCTGTCTGGCATATTCGGCGGCCTGCTCTTCATTGCCGACATTCACGGTCTGGCCGTTCGGCAGGAACAGTTTGACGATCCGCAGATCGCCGACCCGCTGACGGGCCTGTTCGGCATTCTCGGCGGCAAAGGCGGCGAGCGCGAGGATTGGAACATCCCCTCCGGTTGCATGGGCGTAAGCGTCAAAGGTACGCTTGAGATTGTCGGGATCGCCGTTCAGATGCCCGGCAAAGACCAGCCGCCAGCCCTTTTCGGCGGCGAGAAGCGCGCTTTCGACACTGGCGCCCAGCAGAAAGCGTTCGGGCTTGACCGGCGGGATCGGCGTTGCAGCGGCACGATCCTCACGCGTTTCAAAAGCGAGGTAAGCGTTCAGGTCCGAGAGCTGGTCGGCAAAGCTCGGCTTCAGCGCCGGATCGATCGCGACCTGCAGCGCGCGCGTCGAGTACGGAAAGCCGCCCGGCGCCTTTCCAACGCCGAGATCGACACGCCCCGGCGCAAGAGACGAGAGAACGTTGAAGGTCTCGGCAACCTTGTAGGCGCTATAGTGCTGCAGCATCACGCCACCGGAGCCGATGCGGATCGAGCGCGTCCTTGCCAGAAGATGGGCGATCAGGATCTCCGGCGCCGAGCTTGCAAGGTTGCTCATGCTATGGTGCTCTGCCACCCAGAAACGGTGATAGCCGAGCTCTTCAGCGGCGGTCGCAAGCTTGACGGCCGCCACGAGCGCTTCGGCGGCATTGGCGCCCTCTTCGATCGGGGCCTTGTCGAGCAGGCTGAGAAGATATGTCATCACGACGCCTCATTGATTTCTATATTGTCTATAAAATCAGTAGATAATTGCCATCGTAAGGAACCGCTTTCTCTTTGGAGTTGAAAGAAGGGAAAAATCGACCGTGCCGCTCGCGCATGACGGCGTTAGCGTCGGCCTGCGCGAAACACCGTCTTCATCATGGAAAGGATTGTCATGCCCGAAGCACTGGAAAACGTAAGGATCACCCTGGCGTCACGGCCGAAAGGGTCGCCGGTGCCGGAGAATTTCCAGATCGAGCGGCAGCCGGTCCCCGCGGCGGCGGAAGGTGAAGTGCTGCTGCAGATCCTGTTCCTGTCGCTCGATCCCTATATGCGCGGACGCATGGATGACGCCAAATCCTATGCCGCGCCCGTCGGCATCGGGCAGGTCATGGAGGGCGGTACCGTTGCCCGCGTCATCCGCAGCCGAAACAGCGATTTCGCGCCCGGTGATCTCGTCCTGTCGCATTCGGGCTGGCAGACCTATGCGACGTCAAACGGTGAGGGGCTGCGCAAGCTCGATCCGCAGCAGGCGCCGCTGACAACCGCGCTCGGTGTTCTCGGCATGCCCGGGTTCACAGCCTATGCCGGCCTGCGCAACATCGGCAAGCCACAGCACGGCGAGACCGTCGTCGTCGCGGCCGCCAGCGGCGCTGTCGGTGCGGTGGTTGGCCAGATCGCCAGGATACGCGGAGCCCGGGTCGTCGGGATTGCCGGTGGGGCCGAGAAATGTGCCTATGTCAGCGGCGAGCTCGGCTTCGACGTCGCCATCGATCACCGCGCGAAGGACTTTACCGCTCAGCTCGCCTTGGCCTGCCCTGATGGAATCGACGTCTATTTCGAGAATGTCGGCGGCCATGTCTGGGAAGCGGTCTTCCCGCTTCTGAACGACTTCGCACGCGTGCCCGTCTGCGGGCTGATTGCGCATTACAACAATGAGGCGGCGGAGGGATTCGACCGCCTTCCCGGCTTCATGCGCGCCGTTTTGCGCAAGAGCCTGACCGTGCGCGGCTTTATTCAGCGCGAGTTCGCCGCGCAGCGGCCGGATTTTCTTGAAGAGGCATCCGGATGGCTGGCGGATGGCCGCCTGAAATTCCGTGAAGATATCGTCGATGGTCTGGACAATGCGCCCGAGGCTTTCATCGGCCTGCTACAAGGCAAGAATTTCGGGAAACTGATCGTGCGTGTGAGCGAATAATTGGCCGGCGAAAGCGTCGGGCTACTGTCCATGGCCGATAAAACCTGTGAGACCGTCCACGCGCTGCCAAAAATCCAGCAATCGCGTCAATTTTAGCTATTCCTGAAACGAGATTTGATCGTTCATCCGCCTACTTTAGGTTTTGCTAACCCCGTGGCGATGACATGCTCGAATTGCAAAACAAGGTTCTGGAACGCATTGCCAAGGGCGAGCCGCTTGCGGCAACGTTGGAGGCGCTTTGCCTGCTGGTTGAGATCAGGCTTCCGGGGGTCAAATGCTCTGTTCTTCGGGTTGAAAACGGCAGACTCCATCCGCTCGCAGCCCCGTCCCTGCCCCATTCCTATAGCCAGGCTCTCGACAATCTGGAGGTCGGACCGGCTGCCGGGTCGTGCGGCACGGCCGCCTTCTACGGTGTCCCTGTTATCGTCACAGATATCGCAACCGATGGCCGATGGGCGGCCTATCGCGATCTGGCTCTGCCGCTCGGTCTTCTCGCCTGCTGGTCCACCCCGGTGATCAGCGCAGGCCGGGTCATCGCAACCTTTGCGCTTTATTTTCAGGAGTGCCGGCGTCCTGACGATCGGGACAAGGAAATCATCGAAACCTGCACGCATCTCTGCGCCATCGCCATCGAGCGCGATGAACGGGTCCGCGAACGCGAACGTCTGACCTACACGGACGCGCTGACCGGCGAAGCCAACCGCGCACGGTTCAACGAAGTGCTGGAAGAACTGCAGAATGCCAATCGCGCGTTCGGGCTGCTGCTTGCTGATATCGACAATCTCAAACTGGTCAATGATACCTTCGGGCATGGTGCAGGCGATGCGCTGATCCGGACGATCGCCAGGCGCATCGCATCGGTCGTTCCGCCGGAGCGGACTTTCAGGCTGGGTGGTGATGAGTTCGCGGTGATCCTCGATGGCGGCGGCATGGAGGAGCTGGCAGCCTGCGGCGATGCGATCCTTCGCGCCGTCAAGCGGCCCGCCCAGTGCGACAAGCATGTGGTCTTCCCATCGATGACGGCGGGCGGCGCCGTTGCCGGAGACGGTGATCCCCGCCAGAATGCCGATGTCGCGCTTTATCACGGCAAGTCCCGGCACCGCGGCCAGTTCACCGCCTATTATCCCGGCATGGGCACCGCGCTGACGCGGCGTTTCCGGGCCATTCGCGATGTCGGCATCGCGCTGGCGGAGCGGCGTATCGAAGCGCACTACCAGCCGATCGTCCGGCTGGACACGGGCGAGGTCGTCGGCTTTGAAGCGCTGTGCCGTATGCGCACGTCGGCCGGCGAGACGGTCGCTGCGGCCCATTTCCATGAGGCGATGCTCGACGGCGAAATCGCCCTGCAACTGACCGAACGTATGCTCGACATGGTGACATCGGACATGCGCCGGTGGCTTGATCTCGGCCTCCCCCTTCAGCACGTCGGCATCAACCTGTCGGCTGCCGATTTTCATACCGGCAATATCCGAGCGAAACTGGACGAACATCTCATCGGCAAAGGCGTGCCGCTGGACCATGTGATCCTGGAGGTGACGGAATCCGTCTATCTCGGCCCGCGCGATCATACGGTCGGCGACGAGATCCGGGCGCTTCGCGAGCAGGGCTTGCGCGTCGCGCTCGACGACTTCGGCACCGGCTATGCGTCGCTCACCCATCTGCTGACCGTTCCGGTCGATATCATCAAGATCGACAAGTCCTTCGTCGATCGTCTGATCAGCGAAGAACCGGGTGCCGCCATCGTTGAAGGATTGATCGGCATTGCTCACAGACTTGGCATCAAGGTCGTTGCCGAGGGTATCGAGACCGAAGAGCAGGCATCGCATCTTCTCGCCATGGGATGCATTCTCGGCCAGGGTTTCGTCTATTCCCGTGCTGTCGGGTTTGATGCCGCCACCGAACTCCTGAGAACCAGGGGTCAAAAGCCCGACGACGCCGGTGAGAACAACCGGCCTCCACTGCGCCACGACCGCCTTAGCCGGGCACTTTGAAGCAGGGGGCGCCTTCGTCACGTTACAACCTTGAAATCGCTCTAGCTCGCGACACCTAACCCGTGAAAGCGAGCCCATGACGCAGATATCTCATTCGACACTCACCCCGGCGCAGGCGACCACGGCGTTGCTGAACTTTGCCGATACGCTCCTCAGCCTGCTTGCCGGCCTCCGGGACGAAGACCGCGCCCAGATGGGTGCGCTCATCACTGATGTATCGCAGACGCTGCGGCGCCTGGCCGACGATATCGCCGGCGGCGACCCCGATATCGCGTTCGAAGTCATGAGATCGGCGGCGCGTTTGATCAGCGTCCTCCGGCTTGCAGTCAACCGGCGGCCTGCCGGATCCCGCCTGCACTGACCCGATCATCCGCATTCCCGTATATAATTGCCGGCAGACAGGAGTCGGCGATGGTTGAGACAGCGAGAAAATGACACGCTATCCGATGTTCAGCCCGCAATTGCTGATCAGCTTTGTCGCGGTTTGCGAGACCAGCAGTTTCACCCGCGCCGCCGATCGCGTCTCGCTGTCGCAATCGACCATCAGCCAGCAGATCCGGCGGCTGGAGGAGCTGCTGGGAAAAGCGCTGCTCGAGCGGACCTCGCATGAGGTGCGGCTGACCGAAGAAGGCATCAAGCTGCTGAGCTATGCGCGCCGCATCATCGCGCTCAACGAAGAGGCGCATGACGCGTTGACGGGGCCATGGAGAGATGGCGTCTTGCGGCTCGGCATGCCGGAGGATCTGACCGTACCGACCATCGACCTTCTCGCCGAATTCAAGCGCGAGCATCCGCATCTGCGGCTGGATGTCTCAAGCGGCCTCAGCCGCGAACTTCACCGGGCCTATCTGCTGGAGGAATTGGATCTGGTGCTCGTCAAGCAGGTGCGCGTGCATCTGCCCCGGGCCGCGCGTGCCGAGCCGCTGCTCTGGTTCGACAGCGAAAAGTATCCGGCGATCGAACAATCCCCGGTGCCGATCGCTGTCTTTCCGGTGAATGGCCTTTACCGCGAAGAACTGTGCGAGACGCTTGAAGGCCTCGGCCTCAGGTGGCGCGTCGGCTATAGCAGCGGCGGCCTCGCGGCGCTTGCGGCAGCCTCTGCCGCTGGCCTTGGCGTCAGTCTCCTGCCGGCAACCTGCCGGCTTCAGGGGCATCGCGTGCTGGGTACCACCGAGGGTCTGCCGCCGATCGAGAATTTCGAGCTCGCGCTGTTTTACCGCGACACCGCCTCGCCGCTCGCCCTCGATCTCGCCGAGCGTCTCATTTCCTTTTGCGGCCTGAAGCGCGGCTGATCATTCACAAATCGAATAGTCACCATTGTCATATGTCGCTGCCATCGCGCCGCGTCATTTCCTAAAGTGCCTCATCCATTTCATGCACGACGATGAGGAGACGATCATGCACAATGCCGTATCGCAAAGCCGCCGGGCCTTCCTGAGCCGCACCGGACAGGTAACGACAGCAGCAGCGCTTGCAGGCCTGACAGGCGGCATTGGCCGCGAGGCCGCTGCTGCCGATTGCGCCAGCGAAGCCGATGTCACAGCCATCACCGAGAACCACTACCTGCTGACGGATGTTCGCCTCGAAGACGGTTTCGAACGCGACGGCGATATCGTCACCGGAACCCGCACATCTCTGAATACGCTTGAAATCAAGGACGGCAAGATTGCCGCCCTGCATGCAGCCGGTCCTACGCTTCCCGCTGGCGTCCCTGTCTATCAGGCCAATGGCCAGCTTGCGCTGCCGAAGATGCGCGACATGCATATCCATCTCGACAAGACCTTCTACGGCGGTCCGTGGAAGGCGCCTCTACCTCGGCAGGGCAAGACGATCATGGACATGATCGCGCTCGAAGAAAAGCTGCTGCCGCAATTGCTGCCGACATCCGAGCAGCGTGCCGAGGGTCTGATTGCACTGATCCAATCCAAGGGTAGCACGGTCGCCCGCAGCCACTGCAATATCGATCCGGTCAGCGGCCTGAAGAGCCTGGAACACCTGAAGCTCGCGCTGGAAAAGCACAAGGACAGCTTCGATTGCGAGATCGTTGCCTTCCCCCAGCATGGCCTGCTGCACTCGAAGGTCGATGGCCTCATGCGCGAGGCGATGCAGATGGGCGCCGCCTATGTCGGCGGTCTCGACCCGACGAATGTCGACAGCGCCATGGAAAAGTCGCTCGATGCGATGTTCCAGATTGCGATCGACAGCGGCAAGGGCGTCGATATCCACCTGCACGAAACGAGCCCGGCCGGTGTCGCCGCGATCAACTACATGATCGACACAGTCGAGAAGAACCCCGCTCTGAAGGACAAGGTGACCATCAGCCATGCCTTCGCGCTGACGACGCTTTCCCCGGAAGCGCTTGACGAAACTGCTGCGCGGCTGGCCGCAAACGGCATGACCATCGCCTCCACAGTGCCGATCGGCGGATTGATGATGCCCTTGCCGCAGCTCAGCAAGGCCGGCGTCTTCGTCATGACCGGAACCGACAGCGTCATCGACCACTGGTCGCCATTCGGCAGTGGCGACATGCTGGAAAAGGCCTATCTCTACGCCCAGCTGTATCGCGGTTCCGACGAGTATCACCTGTCGCGGTCGCTTGCCATTTCGACCGGCGGCATCCTGCCGCTCGATGCCGATGGAAAGCGCGCCTGGCCGAAGGCCGGCGACGAAGCGGGCTTTACGCTTGCCAGCGCCAGCTGCTCCGCAGAGGCCGTCGCCCGCGTGTCACCGCGCAGCGCAACGTTCCACAAAGGACGCCTCGTTTACGGCGGCGTCGCCAAGGCGTCATCCTGATAATCGATGCATGACGCGCTGCCCGCAGATAGCCGCAGCGCGTCATGGCTTGCTCCAGCAAGTTTAGTTCCGGCCGCCGTTCTTGTGGCCGGAGTGCCGCTTCGTATTGAGCAGTGCCGAGGCGCTGCGCCGCAGCAGCGATTTCGGCCTCTTCTTCCGCGGGATCAGATCGATATCACTGACAAGCTTGGCGCCGCCGTCGCGGCGTTCCAGGGTGATCTTGCGGCTGTGAAATGCTTCCAGCTCGACCCGGTGCGCGACGCTGACGATGGTGACCTTCGGCAATTCGCGGATCACCGTTTCCATCATCTGCTCCTGGCTTTTCTCGTCCAGAGCCGACGTCGCCTCGTCCAGCACGATGATATCGGGATTGTGCAGCAGCAGGCGCGCGAAGGCCAGCCTCTGCTTCTCGCCACCCGACAAGGTCTGGTCCCAGGGCGCATCTTCCTCGATCTTCTCGCCGAGATAGCCGAGCCCGACCGCCTCCAGTGCCGCCAATACTTCCTCCACCGTCCAGTCATCGGCGGCACGGGGATAGGCCGTTGCCCGGCGCAGCGTCCCGGAGGGGATGTAGGGCCGCTGCGGCAACATGAACAACCGGCTGCCGGCGCGAAAATTGACGCTGCCGCGCCCCCACGGCCAGAGGCCCGCAATCGCCCTGACGAGCGTGCTCTTGCCCGAGCCGGATTCCCCGGCAATCAGAACGCGCTCGCCGGGTTCGATATCGACCTGGGTTTCCTTAACGACGGACGTCCCGTCATCGAGCGACACCGAAAGCTCGTTCAGGCTCAGAATAGCATCCCCTTCCGTCTCCCCGCGCTGGATGCGGCCGATCGAATCGTTGTTCTCGGCGCGCTCGAGCCCGTCGAGCGACATCATCAGCGAGGCGATACGCCGGGCGCTGGCATTCCAGTCCGCCAGCCGCGGATAGTTGTCGACCAGCCAGCCGAATGCCGCCTGCACGATGGTGAAGGCCGAGGCCGCCTGCATCACCTCGCCAAGCGTCATGCTGCCGTCGAGAAATTTCGGAGCGCAGAGCAGGATAGGAACGACGGGTGCGATGAGGCTCGATCCCTGCGATACCAGTGTCGTGCGCATATGCTGGCCCGCAAGCAGCGCCCACTGCTTCAACACCTTTCCAAAGGTGCGGTCGACGTCGTTACGCTCCTCTTCTTCGCCGCCGAGCAAAGCGATGCTTTCCCCGTTTTCCCGCACATGCGTCAGCAGATAGCGAAACTCGGCTTCGGCCTGGTTCTTGACCTCGGAGACGGCGACGAAACTGCGGCCGATAATGACGATCGACGTGGAGGTGATGCCGGCATAGAGCACGGCAGCAATGACCAGAAAGCCCGGGATGGTGACCGTCGAGCCTGCAACCGGAAGCGTCAGCGCACCGCCGATGGTCCACAGCACCACGATGAAGGTCGAGGCGGACAGAAATGCCACGAGCACGCCGGCAACGAAATCGACCGGCGATTCCGTCGCGATCCGCAGATCCTCGGAAATGCGGGCTTCCGGATTTGCGTGATCGCCGCCGATCAGGTTCAGTTGGTAATAACGGCCATTCGCCAGCCAGCGCTGGATGACAGCCGATGTCAGCCAGGAGCGCCAACGCCGTTGCATCATCATGCGAACGGAGACCTGCGCCGTGACGAGTGTGACACTTGCAAGTACCAGCGGCAGGAACACAGCGCTCAGATAATAGATGGTCCCCGCATCGCGCTTCTCGATCGCGTCGAAAATATGCCGGTTCCAGAGGTTGATCCCGTACTGGAGGCCGACATTGAGGATGATCATCGCCAAGAGGCCGATAGAACACGGCCATGACGACCGGTCGCCGTGACGGCCCCAATAGCCGCGGGCGCTGATCCAGAACCGCCGCAGCAGATAGCGCTTACGCGCATGCTCGGCTTCTTCGGGCGTCAGTCCCGGATCGGGTTCAACGGCATCCGGCGGCGGTGGAGCCTCGACAACCCGCCCCACGCCCTGAGGCGATTTCGCGGCGCCATCCGGTTTGGCACCGTCGACCGATTTCGGTTTCAGTTCTGCTTCGGTCATGAGCCGACAACGGCGCAAAAATCAAAAGGTTTCACGCCGGCGGGACAATTTGGGCCGCGCCCGCAAGACCTGCTCTAGAACAGCGGTGCGTGCCGGTTGACGTCCTTGTAGAGCAGGTAGCGGAAGCGACCGGGGCCGCCCGCATAGCAGGCCTGCGGACAAAATGCGCGCAGCCACATGAAATCGCCGGCCTCGACTTCCACCCAATCCTGATTGAGGCGGTAGACGGCCCGGCCTTCGAGAACATAGAGACCATGCTCCATGACATGGGTTTCCATGAAGGGGATCACGGCGCCCGGTTCGAAGGTGACGATGGTCACATGCATGTCGTAGCGGATGTCGGCGGGATCGATGAAGCGCGTCGTCGCCCATTTGCCGTCCGTGCCGGGCATCGCGCCCGGTTCGTGCTGGTCCTCATGGGTGAAGATGGCAGGCGGCGCCTCCAGTCCCTCGACAGGCTGGAATGCCTTTCTGATCCAGTGGAAAGTCGCAAGCTCCGCGCCGTCATTTTGCAGCGTCCATGCACTGCCGGCAGGCAGATAGGCGAAGGATCCGGCGCGAAGCTGATGGACGCGTCCTTCGTGTCCGATCGCCAATGTCCCCGACACGACGAAGATTGCCGTCTCGGCCCGTGGCTCCCCTTCCGGCTTGGTGCTGCCGCCGCCGGGCGCCACTTCCATGATATATTGCGAGAAGGTCTCGGAGAAACCGGTCATCGGCCGCGCGATGATCCAGGCACGGGTCTTTGACCAGTGTGGCAGGTAGCTGGTGACGATATCCGTCATCACGCCCCGCGGGATGACCGCATATGCCGTGGTAAAAACCGCCTTGCCGGAGAGGAGATCGGTCTGCGGCGGAAGGCCACCGGGAGGGGAGTAATACGAGCGGTTTGCCATGGTCATTCTCTCAGCGTTTTCGACGGTTCGGACGGTAGTCTTCGGCGCGCGGTGGCTCAAGGCCGGTTTTGCTATCAGGCAGATTTTATCGGGTGCATCAGGAGATGCGGCCCCTCCTAGAAATTCGCAACCAGTCTCGCCTGTGCCCTACTGGATTGCAGGCCCTTGCCGAACTCGCCGGAATAGCTGAGCGTCAGCCAAGTGGATTTGGTGAGTGCTGCGGAGAGGCCAAGCCTCACCAGCAGGGAATCCTGAGGCATCTCGACACCTTCGATGACGAACGGCGAGCCGCCGGCAAAGGTCAGGCTCGAATAGGGCGTCAGGTCGCCGGCGAGATGCCGCCAGCCGAACATGCCGGAGACCGTCACCGGAAGATCGCTCTGCGGCCAGTCGGCCGACCAGCGCAGGCCGATCGTCGAGGCGACGATCGCGTCGTTGCCGTCCGTAGCCGACAAGGCCGCCGCACCGCCGCTCTCGCGGAATCCATCGCTATCCAGATTGACGTACGCAAGGTTGGCGAAGGGCTGCAGCTTGATGGCATCCAGCTCATGCGTCCAGGAGATGCCGGCGAAGACCTGGCTCGTGGCGCTGCCATAGTCGGCGGTCAGCTGATTAGCAAAGGTGCCGAAGGCGATGTCGCGCTGGGTCGATACGTCGTTGTGAGAATAGATAGCCCCACCGACGAGGTCGAGGGGTCCGAAATCGCCCGCGGCATAAAGACCGCCGTGATAGGAATCCGTATCCGCCTGATCGAGGGCGTCGTGGCTGTAACCGGCCATCCCGCCGAGACGCCAGTGGTCCGAAACCGGCACGTCGCCGCCTGCGATGATGCCTGATGTCGTGGTGTCGAGACCGGCGGCATTGCCATCGCCCTGCCAGCTGTTTGAAGACAGAAAGCCCGCGCTCCAGAATGTCGCCTGGTCATGCTGCTGATCGGCGCGCGATGCCACTTCCTCGATAATTGCATCGCGGGCAAACCGGCTTTCCCACAGCAAAGCGCTTTTGAGCGAGGCGTGAACCTCGCCGCTTAGCTGTGAGAAGGCGCTGTTGGCGGTGCTTATATCCAGCGGCAGAACGGCGTCATAGACACCATTTCCCGAACCCAGGGCTTCGACAGCAGCCGCTGTGGAACGGCCGTTCGCCGTCTCCGCGACATCGGCGAACTGCACGCTGTTGCGATCGAGCTGCATGTCGATGGCGGTCGTGCCGTAGGTCAACGTCGGCGACAGGAAGGCGAAGTTGCTCGTGACGTCATCGAAGGCGCCGGTGATGTTGCCGGCGCTGAGGATCGTGTAATTGGTCGCCAGCCCGTAATTGCCGCTCGCCGCCCTTATATCCAGCGTGCCGCCCTGGATAGTAACAGCGCCTGTCGCGTCCACCTTGTCGGCAGCACCACTGGCCTCGATATCCACCTGATAGGTCGAGCCCGCGCGAAACGTCAGCCCCCCCGTTACCGCAAGCGTTGCAATCCCCGGGCCAGGCGAAAGGATGCCACCCGAATTCACCGTCAGGCCACCGACAATGCCGCTGCCGGACAGAAGGCCGCCGCCGAAAATATCGACCGCGCCGGATATCGTTCCGTCATTGACCAGCGAGCCGCCGGACACCGTTGCCGGCCCGCTGATCATCCCGGTGTTGGCAAACGTGCCTCCGCTGTTGACGAGTGACGCGATGGTACCGTCGTTCGAGGCGTTGCCGGCGTTCGTGACGGTGCCTGCGACCGCGCCGCTATTGTTGGTGAAACTGCCTGCCGCCCCAACGGCGACGTCATCGAGCATTGCGTTGTTGACGACGCTGCCGCCGTTGACGGTCGTCGCCCCCGTGACTGCGCCACCGCCGTTGTTCGTGAACATGCCGCCGTCGTTCTGAAGCGAAGCGACCGTGCCTGCATTGGTCACAGTGCCTGAATTCTTGATCGCACCGGCAGTTGCACCGCGGTTGTTGACGAAGGCGGCGACCGCAGCGACATCCGCATCGGTGATGACAAAATTGTTGGTGACAGTCCCGCCTGTAACAGTCGTCTTACCGGTCACCGTCCCGCCGGCATTGTTGGTGAAAGTGCCGCCGGTGTTGGTCAGGGCATCGATCGTGCCGGCATTCGATGTGTTGCCGGCATTGGTGACGGCGCCGGCCGCCGCGCCGCTGGCATTTGTGAATGTGCCATCTGCACCGACATTGACGTTGTGAAGGGTGGCATTGTTTGTCACCGTGCCACCCGAGACGTTGGTGCCGCCGGTAACGACGCCGCCGAAATTGTTGGTGAACGACCCGGCGTCGTTCTGAACGGAGCCGATCGTTCCGGCATTGGTGAGCGTGCCGGAATTCCGGATCGCACCGGCCGTGGCTCCATTGTTGTTGACGAAGGCCGCAACGGCGGCAACGTCCGCGTCTGTGATGACGAAATTGTTGGTGAGCGTGCCGCCGGAAACCGTAGTTTTCCCGGTCACCGTGCCGCCAGTGTTGTTGGTGAAATTGCCCGCCGTATTCGTCAGAGTGCCGATCGTCCCGGCATTGGAAGCCGTCCCGGCATTGGTGACCGTCTGGGTGGTGGCGCCATTGTTGTTGACGAACGTCCCGCCCGCGGAAACATCGACGGCATCCATCCCGCCATTGTTGGTCAATGCGGTCGCCGTTCCGACCACGGCGCTGTCGAGCGTGCCGTTGACCGTCACATTGCCATTGTTGAGCATCAGGCGGCCGTTGAGGTCGCCATCGACCGAAAGCGCGCTGCCGTCCAGGCTGACATTCGAGTTCAGCACCCCGCCCGCATTGATGCTGACGCTACCCGAGCTGATCGTGGTGCCGTTCGTCGTATTCAGCACGCCCGTATTGGTAATGGTGACGTTGCCGCCGCCGACATCAAGCGTTCCAACAGAAACGCCATTGGTGACCTGCGGAGATCCGGTGTTGACGACAGCGGTGTCGGCTGCTCCGGGCGCGGCAGGCGTCCAGTTCGAACCATTACTGAATTCGTTATCCGAGCTGCCCGACCACGCCGATTGGGCAAAGCCGTGCACAGGCAACGCCACGGAAGCCAGCGCCGTGAACAGGCCTAGACGGCGGGAGAATGCCGGAAGCAGTGGTTTCATCAGGTCGGCCGACGCTAGCGAGCACCCGCCATTCGCCGGCGGGACGGTTAACAATTCCTATCCGAGCCTGGTTAATGAAGTCTTACATCGTCGGGTTGAAAGCCCTTTCCCGAATCCTGATCGACCGGACGGGAAACGCTGAAACCGGCTCGTTAGTGGACGGCCGGCTCCGAGTCCTCAAGGAAGGACGCGATCCCATCGCGGGCGATGGTCGCCAGGAATTCGTCGAACGCATCGCGGTCGGTCTCGAACGGTTCGTCCCAGCGGATCAGGTCTTCCGACTGGGTCACGACTTCCATCGTCCAGTCTTCCTGGCTGCCCTGGGTCCGGAAGATGTCTACAAGCACGGTGACACCATCTTCGGTGAATTCACCTGACAACTCCGAATGTTCAAGCTTCGGTTCCTTGGCCTTTTTCGCCACTTTAATCTCCTGCGCCATCCGGCGCATGTTCGGGACACTTTCAAACGTAGCTAGGTGTCGTGCTGGCCGGTGTCAACCGGCGCTTCCCTCAACAGCGGCCAGTTGACCGCTTGCCGGAAAGGCATCAAGGCTGGCAGCCATGACGACGAACCTTATGAGCGGACCGGAGAACAGCCAGCTGGATATTCCCCAGAGTCACGAACCGCTGATGATCTTCACGGATGGCTCCTTCGAGCCCGGTTCTGCCCACGCGGGATGGGCCTTCGTCGTCTATGCGGATGAGGTCGAGGTGCTTGCAAGCGCCGGGCGCTTCCCGGCTGCTCCAGGGAATAATGCAGTCGAACTGACCGCAATCCTGAACGCCGCTCGATGGCTCAACGCCCATGCCGCTAACCGGCAGGCCGTCATCCTGACCGACTCCCGCTATGTGCTGGAGGGTTGCAATCGATGGCGCTTCATCTGGAGAAGCAACGGCTGGAAGAAGATCGAGCCTGACAGCCGCCGCAGAAAGCGGGCGATTGCCGATCGCGCGCTATGGCAATCCCTTGATACCGAGCTTCAGCAGCACGACCAGATCACCGTCAACTGGTGCAAGGCGCATTCCGGTATCGCCGGCAATGTTCGCGCCGACGCGCTGGCGACACAAGCGCGTCTGGCGAAGACGGGTGAAGATATCAGCGCTTCAATATGAAGACCGCCTTGCCGCCTTGAGACGCCTCGATGCCCTCTTTGGTTCGCTTCAGCATCAGGCATTTTTCCGCCGCCTGCGGCTCGGTCCTGATGCATATCCCATCCGCCACGGCTTTCCAGGTCGGGTGAATGCTGACCATGCTGTCGCTGATCGTTCCGCCGCCATCCGGTTTAAAAACCAGGATGTTCGATACCCGGCGCTTGACGACATACATTTCCCAGGGATTGCCGTCGGCAACCACGCGCGCCAGAGACTCGGCAGCATAAGCGCCGGGTGCCGAAAGCATGGTAATTGCGACGGCAGCAGCGGCGAACAACCCGCCGGAGGATTTCTTGGACATCAGTGACTTTCTGAGCGTTGATGGGGCCTGGCGCCGATTGCACGCAATCTTCACCGCAACGAGGCGCAAGGATGAGTCGAGCGCGCCTGTCTCCGGTCTTGCCATTCAACATGGCATTTTTGAGTCTGCCGCGACCTGTTTCAGATGCCTGCTCACCACCTGTCGGCGGTCAGCCATCTGAGATGCGGATCACTCGCGTCCAAAAGAAAAGGCCGGGCGAACAATCGCACCGACCTTCCTTTATCGCTTCAGCTTTGTGCCAGTACATCCGTGGTCACTGTCTGAGCGATGTCATGGGGTTAGTCTATTCCGCCTGCATGGATTTGCAAGCACGGTTTGATACCAAATTCGGTTAGGATCGCGGCCCGCGCTGCTTCAGGCAAGCTTCTGGCGTCCATAGAGCAGCAGCATGCAGACGATGACCGCGCCGTAAATCAGCTGCCGTCCGGCTTCCTCGATCTGCATGACGGAGAGGATCGATTGCAACAGGGTAATCAGGATCACGCCTGCAACCGTCCCGAGATAGGAGCCCTTGCCGCCCAGCACATGGGTTCCGCCAAGAACGACAGCGGCGATCGACGGAAGCAGATAGGCATCTCCCATCGATTGCGAGGCCTTCGATGCATATCCGGCAAGCAGCACGCCGCCGAGCGCGCTCAGTGCGCCCGATATGACAAAGGCGAGGAGCGTGATCCGGCGGGTATCGATGCCGGACATGTAGGCGGCCCGTTCACGGTTGCCTATGGCGTAGAGCGAGCGGCCGAACGTCGTCCGCGTCAAGAGGAAGACGGTGAGAATGCCAGTGACGAGCCAGACGAGGACGCCGTTCGGAATGGCCGGAATGAGGTAGCCGGTTGCAAGAAAGCGCATCGCCGGAGAGGCCGCGTCCTGCGGCGCGAAACCGCCGGTATAGACGACCATCAGACCCTGGACGACGGCATTGGTCGCGAGCGTGATGATCATCGATGGAATACGCAGATAGGCAACAGCTGCACCGTTGAAGGCGCCGATCGCCGCGCCATAGAGTATCCCGAACGGGATCGCAACGATCGAGCCCGCCGTACCATAGGCCGTTGCCGCACAGGCCATCATCGCGCCCGCCGTCACCACCCATGGCACGGAGAGGTCGATCTGGCCGAGCAGGATCACCATCATCATTCCCGTCGCGATCACCCCAAGAAACGAGGCGACCTTCAGCTGCTGCAACAGGTAGTCGGGAGACAGGAAATTCGACGAGTAGATCGAGCCGCCGAGCAGCAGCAGAATGATACAGCCGAAGGCGATGGCGACGGCCGGATCGACGCTGCGAAGACGGACCGGAATGATCGACTGGCGCATGTAGGATGCATCCTCACTCATTGGAACCACTCCAGCCGGTTGCGAACACGCGCGAGCCCGATGCAGCCGATGCTGATCGCCGCCATCAGCACGATCCCCTGGAAAAGGGGCTGCCAAAGCGGATCGAGGTCGAAGACGAACAGCAGGTCGCCGATCGTGCGGAAAGCCAGGGCACCGAACACCGCGCCGATGGCGCTGCCCTTGCCGCCGGCCAGCGACACGCCGCCAAGCACCACGGCGGCAATCGAATAGAGCGTATAGGCGTTGCCGCTCGCAAACGCCGCCTCGCCGGTATAGGAGAAAAAGGTCAGGTATAGGCCGCCGATCGCCGACAACAGGCCGGCCAGAGCATAGGCTGCCAATTTGGCCCGCTTGATCGGCATGCCCGACATATAGGCGGCGTTTTCGGACGAACCCGCGGCGTAGGCCGCGCGGCCAAGCACCGACCGGCTGAACGGTACCCAGATGATCAGGATCGTCAATGCCAGGACAATCAGGCTGGTTGGGAAGATGCCGAACAGCTTGGAGGTGAAGGCATCGGCCAGATCCTCGTTCACCGATCCTCCCGGCGTCGGCCGCAGCAGCAAGGCGAGGCCGAAGAAGATGGCACTCGTCGCGATCGTCGTGACGATCGGCTGCAGCCTGCCGAAAATGATGATCAGGCCATTGAGCAGGCCGCAGGCAAGGCCGGTCAGCAGCACCGCGACAATGCCAAGACCTGTTTGCAGCGGTGTGCCGACGACCAGCCACGACGCAAGGCAATTGCAAAGGATCAGGATCATGCCGGCCGAGAGATCGATGCCCGCGGTGATGACCACGAAGCACTGCGCCATGGCGACAAAAGCAAGCAGCGTTGCCTTGTTCGACGCCGTCTGAACGACATTCGGCGTGAAGCCCGCGGGATGGTTGCTGACATAGATCACGAACATGACGAGGAACAGCGCCGCGGCCAGCAACGTGCCCTTGTGCTGAACATACCAGAACCGCCAGTCGCTTGGAGACTTCGCGCTCATTGCCCGATCCTTTGTTCGACAGCCTGCGGATTGATGTTGAGTGCACTGGCGATCAGTTCGTGCTCGTTGATTTCTTCACCTTCGAGCGAGCGGATGACGCTGCCGTCATACATGACCAGAACACGGTCACAGCAGCCGATCAGCTCATCGTAGTCGGTCGAGTAGAAGATGATCGCCGCGCCATCATCGGCAAGCTTGCGCAGCAGCGCATAGATTTCCTGCTTGGTGCCGACGTCGATGCCGCGCGTCGGATCGTTGAGCAGGATAATCTTCGGGCGGTTCATCAGCCATTTGGCGATGACAACCTTCTGCTGGTTGCCGCCGGACAGTGCCCCCACCGGCATGTCGATCGTTGCGGCCTTGATTGCAAGGAGCTTCAGGAGTTCGTCGATCCTCGCCTGCTCGGCACTGCGATCAATGACGCCATGCCTGGAGACGCTGCCGAGTGCGGCAATCGACAGGTTTTCGCGCACGGTCATCGGCAGCATCAGTCCTTCCGTCTTGCGATCCTCAGGGATCAGCGCAATCGACGTGCCGCCCGACTTTGCCTGTTTCGGGCTCCTCAATGCCACCGGCTGACCGGCAACCTCGATACTGCCTTTGGTGTCGCGAAGCACGCCGAACAGCGCCAGCAGCAGCTCGCGCTGCCCCTGCCCGTCCAACCCGCCGAAGCCGATGATCTCGCCGGGGCGAATGTCGAAGCTGATATTTGACAACCTGTCTCCCCAGGAAAGCCCGCGGCAGGAGAGCACCGGGGCGCGATCGGCCGGTCTTGCGGGCTTCGGTGGAAAGACATTGGTGTATTCGCGGCCGATCATCAGTTCGACCACCTGCTGATCGGTCTTGGTGCCGGCCGGATAGGATTCGATGCTGCGGCCATTGCGAAACACCGTGCAATCGTCGGCGAGCGCTGCGATCTCGTGCATGCGATGGGAGATGTAAACGAGTGCCATGCCTTCCGACCGCAACCGCTTCAACACGCCGAAAACCTTCTCGACATCCGATTGGGTCAGGGCCGACGTCGCTTCGTCCAGGATCATCAGCCTGGGCTTGCGGGCCAGCGCCTTGGCAATCTCGACCATCTGGCGGCGCGACAGCGGCAGGTCCTTGACCAGCGACGAGGGATGAATGTCGGATGCACCGGCGCGTGCCAACGCTTCTTCGGCGATCGCCCTTTGCCGGCGCCGGTCAATCAGGCCGAAGCGCAAGGGAGGGTTACTGATGACAATGTTGTCGGCAACCGAAAGGTCCGGGATCAGCGATAGCTCTTGAAAGACGCAGACGATACCGGCAGCCGTTGCTGCAGCCGGACTGGCGAAGGAGACCTCGCCGCCATCGAGCAGCATACGCCCCTCGTCGGGGGCGACGGCACCTGCCATGATCTTGATAAGCGTCGATTTTCCGGCCCCGTTTTCGCCAAGGACGGCATGGATGCCGCCGGGCCGGATGGCGATGCTCGCATCCTTCAGCGCGATCACACCGCCATATCGCTTCGATATGCCGTCCATCCGGAAAAACGGTTCAGGCAAATTCATGCGTCCACCTCCCGCGGTCGCAGCAACAGCAAGGCTGCGGGCGCGAACGCCCGCAGTCAATATGGCAAATTGGACCGCTTACTGGTTTTCCTTGCTCTGCCCCATGATTTCCTGGGCGGTGAAATTGATGCCGCAGGTGGGGAAGGCATTACCGACGAAGAAATTGTCGGATTCCTTCGGATAGTAATCCTGGCCTTCCTTGAAATCAGGATCGGACACGAGCGCCGTCGGCAGCTTGATCGCCTGCGGGATCACCTGCCCCTCAAGAGCTGCAATCGCCGTCTTGATGGCGACGGCGACCTGGGCCGGACCGGTGCCGGCCGACGTGCATTTCAGGCCATCGCCTGCATGGGCAGCGCAGAGCTTGCGGAAGCCGTTTTCGGTTTCGCCACCAAACGGCACGAAGGGATGCTTGGCATCGATCATCGCCTGGACGACGCCGGTATCACCGCCCTGGGCGGTAATCCCGTCGAACGGGCCGTTGGTGGCAATTGCGTCGGCCGTGGCCTTCTGCGCGACGCCGTCGTCCCATTTGCCGACGACTTCGGTCACGTCAAACTTCTTGCCGGATGCGGCGAGCGTTTCCTTGATGCCATCGTGGCGGTCGGTATCGACGGATGTGCCGGCTACGCCGCGAACTTCGAGAACCTTGCCGCCCTGAGGCATATGCTTGACCAGCCAATCGCCCCAGATGACCCCGAGACCTTTCTGGTCGACGTTGACGTTGATCGCGTCCTTGCTGTCGAGCGTGTTGTCGAAGGCAACCAAGACGACACCGGCCTCCTTGGCGCGCTTGATGACCGGGCCAAAGGCTGTCGGGTTCTGCGCATCGACGACGACGGCGTCATATCCGGCGTCAATGAAGTTGTTGATCGCCGAGATCTGTGCCGGCACGTCCTCGCCGGTGGAGACGACCTTGAACTCCTTGAGCTTTGCCTTGACGTCAGGCTGTGCGGCATAGGCCTTCGCCGTCTGCACCATCTGAATGCGCCAGGTATTGGCGATATAGCCGTTCGCCAGCGCGATGCGGTACGGGCCTTCTTTCTTGGGGAACTGCAGGAATTGCGTATCGGACGCCCATGGCGTCATGCATTGCGGATCGGCGGCCGGGCCGGAGACGACTTTCGGCTCCGCATAGGCAGCACTGCACAAAAGAGCCAGCATGGGCGCGGCAAGGCCAGCGAGCCGGATGGACTTCGCTTTCAACGACTTGGGCATGAATGTCCTCCTCCACGAGGCGGATCGAAGCCGCCTCTCCAGTATGATCTGATTGGCATGCTTGATCCGGAAGGCTCCATTCCCATCCATATCCGGAACGGCAAAAAGGTAACATAGTTGACAGCGCTGTCAAATTCTATTTGCTAGCGCTGTCAACTATGGCATAACTATAGATATTCTGACTTCACATAGAGAAATATATCATACCGGAGAATTACTTCATGCGACGCGTGACATTGGACGATGTTGCAAGTCTCGCGGGCGTCAGCCCGATTACCGTGTCACGGGTACTGCGCAAGCCTGATGCAGTCTCCGAGGGCCTGCGCATGCGTGTCAACGCCGCGGTGAAGGAGCTCGGCTACGTGCCGAATATCGCCGCAAGCCGGCTCGCCTCTGCCCGCACCCATGCGATCGGCGTCATCGTGCCGACGCTCTACAACGTGATTTTTGCCGAGTATCTGTTTGCCTTGCATGAAGTGCTCGTCGGCGCCGGTTTTCAGGTCATTGTCGTCAACAGCCGCTATTCGGAACTCGAGGAGGAAAATGCCGTCAAGGCGCTGCTCGGCCAGCGGGTCGAGGCGATCATCATGGCCGGCATTCACCATACGGCACATGCGCGGCAGCTGCTTGCCCATGCCAATATGCCGGTCGTCGAGACGTTCGAGCTCTCCGACGATCCGATCGACATCAATATCGGGATGTCGCAGGAGAAAGCCGGTTGGGCGGCGACGCGCCACCTCATCGAGCGCGGTTTCCAGCGCATTGCATTCCTCAGCGGCAATCTCGATCATCGTTCCCAGTCGCGTTTCGATGGATACCATCTGGCGATGAAGGAGGCGGACTATCAAAGCCTCGAGCTCGTGACGCAGAAACCCCGCCACAGCTCCATCGCGCTTGGTTCGGCACTCTGCGCCGAGATGTTCGAGCGGGGCAACATTCCCGAGGCGATCTTCTGCACCGACGACAACCTTGCGCTTGGCGCCATGCAGGAATGCCGGAAACACAATATCCGGATACCGAGCGACATCTCGATCATCGGCTTCCACGACCTGGAATTTGCCGCCTGCGCCTCCCCTTCGCTATCGTCCATCGCATCGAGACGCTACGAGACCGGCAGGCTCGCCGCTGAAAAAGTCCTGGCGGCCGTCAACGCCAGCGCTGCACATGGCGCCGAGCAGATCGATCTCGGCTTCAAGCTGATCGTGCGCGAGAGCACGGGCGGACAGCGATCTTAGGCGATCAGGCGGCGTCGAGACTGGGCGGCTGGTGAACGACGAAGCGGTTTCGCCCCGACGCCTTGGCGCGATACATCGCTCGGTCCGCTTCTTCGTACAGCGAGGCAGAGGTCGATCCCGATCCGGCCCATGCGACGCCGATCGAGGCGCCGAGTGCGATATCGTCCCCCGCATTCCATTGCATGGCGGCGACGATGCGATTTGCCGCGGTCTCCACCTGCTGGATCGAGGCGCTCCTGTAAATGACGGCGAATTCGTCGCCGCCAATTCGGGATACGAGGTCAGCACCTTCGGCGGCAAAATTCAGCCGGCGCGCCGCCTCGATCAGGCAGGAATCGCCGACTCGGTGGCCGAGGCTGTCGTTGACGCGTTTGAAGCCGTCGAGGTCAACCAGCAGCAGCGCGCAGTCGGTCGCCAGCCCGGACCCGACGAGGGTATCGAGGCGCTCATGGAACCTGAAGCGGTTCGCCAGTCCCGTCAGATGATCGAAATCGGCACGACGGCGGATTTCCTTCAGCATCATGATCTCCAGCGTCACGTCCTGCTTCAGCCCGAAGATCCGCACCGCCTTGCCGTTTTCGGATTCGACCCGCGCCGTGATCCTGATCCAGCGGCGGTTTCCCTTTCGGGTGATCACCTCGGCGTCGAGCGAAAAGCTGCCGAGCTGCTCGATCGCGGCACTGCGAAGTCGCTTCAATTCGCTGAGTGTCTCGGCGGAATACATGGTGACGATCTCATCGCGCACCAAAGGTGTTCCCGGATCGACATCGAAGAGCTCGTAGACCATGTCGGTCCACCACAGGCGCTCATCGGCAAGGCTGCATTCCCAGGCGCCGATGCGGGCAGCCTTGGAGCAGCTGTCGAAGACCTTCTTGAGATGGTAGACGTCGCTCGCGAGATCGATGCGATCGACCTCAACAGTGTCCGTTCGGTTTGATCGTTTCCTGACCGGGGACGACGACGGCATCATGTTCCTCCATCCCGGCTATGGGATGGAGGAAATCTGACATGGATTTATTGACGGGCGGTTTATCAGCCATCGAAGATACACTCTGTTTCTCAGGCTTTATTGCCGCAGTCTCAGCCGCTCAGTCCGCGCAGCTTGATATTTTTCCGGACGGTGGCCGGAGGTGCCTCGAAACGCTCCCTGAACTTTCTGATGAAATGCGAGGAATTCTGAAAGCCGGCGCGAATGGCGATCTCGGCGAGCGGAATCTTCGTGGTTTTCACCAGGCGCATCGCCGCGTCCAGCCGGACGATCAGGTAGGCGGAGGCCGGAGAAGTGCCGATCGCCGCCCGGAACGAGCGCTCGAGCTGGCGGCGCGATAGCCCGCTCTGCGATGCGATATCCTCGATATCGAGCAGATCTTCGATATGCTGCTCCATCGTCAGCAGCGCTTTCTCGACCCTCGCATCGTCGATACTGCCCTGCCCGATCGGATTGCGGGGCTGCATCTCGTTGGCATCCCGCCGTCTGGCGATCTGCAGGATTTCGAGCGCGTTCTTCTCGGCGAACTCGCCGACATGCCGGTTGAGCAGAAACGCCGCCAGATCCGCCGCGCTGCTGCCGCCCGCACAGGTGATGACATTTCCGTCCTCGACGAACAGCTCGTGCGACGTCACGGAGATGTCCGGGAAGCGCTCACGAAACTCGCCATGGTGCAGCCAGCTGACACAGGCCTTCTTTCCCTGGAGAAGACCCGCCTCCGCCAGAATGAAACTGCCCGTGCAGAGGCCGATCACCGGCACGCCCGCACGCGCGGCGTTGACGACATAGGAGACAGCCGCGCTATCGAGCGCCTCGACCTTCTCGTTGATCCGGCCGCCGACGACCACGATATAGTCGAACTCGGCGGGTGGTTTCAGCGACGCGTTTGGTGGCACGGGGACGCCCGAGCTCGACGTCACGAAATGCTTGTCGGCGCTCATGACCAGCCAATCGCAGGCAATTCTCCCGGAATTGTCGCGCTGATCGCTGCCCAGCCGCAGCGTATCGACGAACAGGGAAAAGGCGCTCAGCGTAAAATTTCGCGCCAGCAGGAAGCCGATCTTCAACTTCAGTGAGTTGGCTCTGTCGCCACGCATATGCAGATCCATCCGGCAGCAAGTTTGTCGCGAGCATATGCGGAAACAAGATTGCGTGCACAAGTGTTGGCGACATTCACGCAGACTGTCCGCGGCGTCTGATCTGCCGAACTTACTCTACGAGGCTCGCCCCGCTATCGATGACAAGGCACTGCCCGGTCATCCGCGAGGCGCGGTCCGTCAGCCAGAGGATCGCATCGGCAATATCTGATGCCTCAGGAATGCTCTTCAGCGGTGCTGCGGCAATCAGCCCGGCCTTGAACTCACGGTAGGCATCTTCGCTGAGCCAGGAGAGCGCCCACGAAGTATCGACGAAGCCGGGGCAGACGGCGTTGACGCGGATATGCGGCGCCAGCGTCCGCGCAAGACCGCGGGTCATCGTGTTGACGGCGCCTTTCGAGGCCGCATAGGCCAGCGACGAACCAGAGCCCGAGATGGCCGAGTCCGACGAGACGTTGACGATCGACCCCAGCGGCGCCTTCTGCAGATAGGGGACGGCGGCGCGGATCATCTGATAGGTGCCGCTGACATTGACGCGGAAGATCGCCTCGAAATCTGCAGCGTTGGAGGCATCGAGATCTCCGGCTGGGGCCTGGCGCGTAACGCCGGCATTGTTGACGAGCGCGTCGATCCTGCCGAAGCGGCGGATCGTCTCGTCCGCGATCCGCCGGCAATCCTCATCCCCGGCAATATCACCGGGGATGGCGATCGCGTCGGCTCCCGCTTCCAGGCATTGGCGGACCACGTCTTCCGCGCCTGTCCTGTTGCGGCTGTAATTGACGGCAACGTCATAGCCGCTGCGGGCAAAGGCGATTGCCGTTGCCGCGCCGATACCGGATCCGGCGCCGGTGATGATGACACTTTTCCTGCTGCTCATGGCCTGCTCCTAGATCCGGATGCGCTGCTCGCTCTCGTCGAACAGGCAGACCTTTGCAGGATCGTAGGCCAGATGGACCTGCTGACCGGGCTGCACGACCAGCCGCTCATGCGCCTGGACGACGACCTGATGCTTGGCGACGCTGACGATCACCTCGGTGCTGGCGCCTGTCGGCTCAACGAGATGGACGATACCGGCCACGCCCTTGTCCGACAGGACGATATGCTCCGGCCGGATGCCATAGTGGATCGTGCTTCCCTCGGCTGGCGCATTCGCAGGCAGGGGAAAGCTGATGCCGTCGAGGCTTTCGAACGCGCCGCCAACAACCGTTCCTTCGATGATATTCATCGCCGGAGAGCCGATAAACTGCGCCACGAAGATGTTGGCGGGATTGTCGTAGAGCTCCAGCGGCGTTCCGGCCTGCTCGACGATACCGGCGCGCATCACCACGATGCGGTCTGCCATGGTCATCGCCTCGACCTGATCATGGGTGACGTAGACTGTGGTGGTTTTCAACCGCTGATGCAGCGCCTTGATTTCGGCGCGCATCTGGACGCGGAGCTTGGCATCGAGGTTCGAAAGCGGCTCGTCGAACAGAAACACCTTGGGATCGCGAACGATGGCGCGGCCCATGGCAACGCGCTGGCGCTGGCCGCCGGAGAGCTGGCGCGGGTAGCGCGCCAGGAGATCCTGGAGCCCGAGGATTTCGGCGGCGCGCATCACCTTGCCGTCGATCTCGGCCTTCGGGACCTTCTTCAGCTGAAGCGCAAACTCCATGTTTTCCCGGATCGTCATATGCGGATAGAGCGCATAGTTCTGAAACACCATGGCGATGTCCCGGGACTTAGGTGCGACGTCGTTGATGACATTGCCGCCGATGGCGATCTCGCCGCCGCTGATATCCTCAAGTCCTGCGATCATCCGCAGAAGCGTCGATTTTCCGCAGCCGGAGGGGCCGACGAGGATGACGAACTCGCCGTCCGGAATATCGACGGATACATCCTTGATAACGCTGGTCTGGGCGTAGCTCTTGCTGACGCTGCGGATTTGCACGGAGCTCATTCGGGTCCAATCTCCTGGAATTACTTGACGGCGCCCTGGGTGATGCCGGCAATGAATTGCTTGGAAAGCACGATGTAGAGAAGCGTGATCGGCAATGCGGCCAGCGTCAGACCGGTGAACATCACGCCCCAATCGGTGGTGAACTCGCCGATGAAGACCGTAAGGCCCTGCGGCAATGTCTTCAGATTGTCCGAGGTGATCAGGATCAGCGGGAAGAAGAAGTCGTTCCAAATCGGCACCGCATTCTGGATTGCCACGATCACCATGGCTGGGCGCGCGAGCGGCAGCATGATCTTCAGCATGATCCGCAATTCACTGGCGCCATCGATACGTGCCGACTCTTCCAGCTCGCGCGGCAGCGTGCGCAGGAAGCCCGTCATGATGAACACCGCCGACGGCAGGCCCATGGCGACATAGACGAGGACGAGGCCAGCATAGGTATCGACCAGATGCAGCGTATCGAGCTGGATGAAGAGCGGGATGATCGCCAGCTTCAATGGCACCGTCATGCCGCTGATGAAGAACATCAGCACGGCGCTGCCGAGGCGAAATTCATAGCGGGCGATCGCATAGGCGGCCATCGTGCCAAAAGTCAGGATCAGGATGATCGAGGCCGCCGTGACGCCAAAGGAATTCAGCATGTAGCGAATGAAATTCGTCTGATCCCAGACCTTCTGCAGATTGTCGAAGCCGAAGCTCTGCGGCAGGGCAAAGGGTGAGGTGAAGATCTCCGCATTCTTCTTGAATGAGGAAAGTACCATGACGACAAGCGGGTAGAGCATGATGAGTGCGTTCAGCACCAGCACCGCCTGAATGAAGCCGTTCTTGATCCACTCGTTGGAATTCTTCATGTCGTTTCCCGAAACTGGCAAAGGGCTGCCTAGAGCTGGATTTCACGGCGGCGCAGGAAGCGCAGCGCCACGAAGGAGAAGCCGGCGACGAAGAGGAACATCAGGACGGCGAGCGCGCTGCCCTGGCCGAAATCCTGGATACCGTTGGTGACGCTGCCGAAGGCCGTGCGATAGAAATAGAGGCCCAGCACATCGGTCGATCCGCCGGGCGATCCTGTCAGCCCCGCCATGACATAGGGGATCTCGAACCAGTTGAAGCTGCCGATGAAGGTCAGGATGCAGACGATCGTGACGCTGGGGGCGATCAGCGGCCAGATGATGCGGCGCAGGAGAACATAATCCCCTGCCCCATCGAGCCGCGCCGCCTCAATCACCTCGGCGGAAATCCGCTGCATGCCGGCCAGCAGCACCAGCGTCGGGAAACCCAGCCAATGCCAGATATTGGCAAAGATAATGCTGCCGAGTGCCGTGTTCTCATTGCCGAGCCATGCCGGTCCCTGGATGTGGATCAGCGCCAGCGCGCCGTTCACGATACCGAAAAGCGGATGCAGGAACAGCTTCCAGAGAAAGCCGACGATGACGGAAGACAGCACCACAGGAAGAAAGACGATGACTTGGTGGATGCGATGGCCGGGCAACCCCTTCAACAGCCCGAAGGCGATGAGGAAAGCCGTGCCGTTTTCGAAGATCATCAGAGAGACGAAGACGATAACATTGTGCCAGAAGGCATTGTAGGTCCAGTCGCTATAGGGCTCCTCGAAGAGGACTTTGCGGAAGTTCTCCAGGCCGATGAAGTTCGACGGCAGCAAGCCGTTGAAATCATAGAAGGCAAAACGCAGGGCGGAGAGCAATGGCCAGACGACGAAGAGCGTCATCACGGCCATCGCCGGGAAGAGCAGAAAGCAGATCCACAAGGACCGGCGCTGCGGCAGAAAAGTCGTCGTGCGGCGCCGGTCGTTGTTCATGTCATTTCCCCTGGAAAGGCTTGTACCACTTGGCGAGACCATCAGTCAGATCGGCGCCAAGCTGATCGGGCGTCATGCTGCCGGACATCATCTTCGTAATGTCGTTCTGCAGCAACTCGGAACCCGTGGGCTTCTGGAAGCGGAAATAGACGACGTTGATGTGCGGCATCGCGGTCTCGTTGAGCTTGGCGACTTCTGCCAGCAGCGGGTCCTTCACGACGACGCCCTTGATCGGCGAGATGTTGCCGAGGAGCGCGGTGAACTTGTCGCCGAATTCCTTGGTGCCCATCCAGGCGACCAGCTTGAGAGCGGCTTCCTTGTTCGGCGATGCTGCGTTGACCGCATAGCCGCCGTCATAGAACTTCGTTGCCTGGGGAACATCGCCTGCCTTTGCAGCCGGCGGTGCAATGAAGTCCATGTTGATCTGCGGGTTTTCGCCCTTGTAAGTAGCGATATCGAAGCTGCCGCCCGCAAGCATGGCCGCACGGCCGCTGGCGAAGAGCTGGCCCGCGGTATCATAATCGATGCCTTCGAAGCCTGGCGACATGTAGTCGCGCAGTTCGAGCAGCTTGTTGAGCGCAGCGATGTAGCGCGGATCCTTGAAGGTCGCCTTGCCGGTCTTCAGGTCGGCGACGAAGTCCTGGCCGAGCAGCGGGCCGGTGAAGGAAGCAACGAACATTTCGTTGAACCAGCTGGTGCCAAGGCCGTTGGCGAGCGGAATGATGCCCTTTTCCTTCAGTGCCTTGGAAACGGTAATGAACTCATCCCAGGTGGTGGGCGCCTTGAGACCGGTCTTTTCGAAGACGTCTTTGTTGATGAAGAGGCCGAGGGTCTGTGAGGCGAAGGGCAACGAATAGACCTGGCCGTCGGCACGGTATGTGCCGGACAGCAGCGCGTCCGCCGACATGTTTGCCAGCGACGGCATGTTGGAGCTGTCCTGCTTGACGAAGTAGCCGGATTTCACGAACTGCTCGAGCCAGCCATACGCATGCGTGTGGATGACATCGCCGCCCTTGCCGCCGGCCAGCGCCGTCGAGACGATCGTCGGATAGTTCTCGTCCGGGAAGGATTCGAACTTCACGTGAATATCCGGATTTTCCTTGGTGAAGTCGGCAAACAGCTCGTTGTAGGCCGCCTTGTCTTCCTGGCGCCAGGTCCAGAAGGAAATGTCCGTGGCATAGGTAAAGGGAGCCGAAAGCCCCCAGGCAATTGTCGCTGCGGTCAGCAGCCCTGCTATCGATCTCACTCTCATTACGCTCCCCTTTTCGTTTTCTAGGGCGTGTTCACGATCATTAACAAATCATAGTTCTTGCCTTTTGGCTAGATAGTTTGTAAAGCTGCCTAACTATATTTTTTAGCCCACCGAACTTCATGCAGAAGGCATATATTCTATGGCGAAAAGCGGCCTGATCGCAGGCATCGATATCGGCGGCACAAAGACGCATCTGCTCGTCAGCGAAGACGGCAATGTGGTTGCTGATACGGTTGTGCCCACCTCCGACTGGCGAACATGGGACCGGGCCGCCGATGCTGCCGCGCTCGCAGCGCTAATCACGGAAACGGCGAAGGCGGAACCTGCTGCTATCGCTGTCGGTGCCCATGGCTGCGACACCGGTCCGCATTGCACGCAGATGGAAAGCGACCTCGGCGCTCACCTCACCGGCAAGATCAAGGTCGTCAACGATTCCGAACTGCTGGTTCCCGCGGCAGGCTTCGAGGCAGGTATCGGAGTCGTCTCCGGCACCGGGTCGATCGCCGTTGCACGCAACGGCGAAGGCGAGATGCTGGTTGCTGGTGGTTGGGGCTGGATCCTCGGCGACGAAGGCAGTGCCGCAGCGATCGTCAGGGAAGCCGCCCGGGCGATCCGCAAGTCGATCGATCTCGGCGAGAGCGGCGATCCGCTGGTCGCCGGTCTGATGTCGAAGCTGCAGACCGACGACGCGACGAAGATCGGCCGCCTGCTCAACGAGACGCGCGGCGCGGCGGTCTGGGGCAGCTATGCCGATGCCGTATTCGACGCTGCCTCGAAGAAATCGCCACTCGCATCCAGGGTGATCGAGGACGGTGCCGCCGCCCTCGCCCGGCTCGTCGGCATTCTGATCAGCCGCGGTGCGGATGCCAGTCACGTCGTGATCGGTGGCGGTGTCGTTGTCGAGCAGCCAAGCCTGTTCGAGGCCTTTCGCCGAGCGATGGCGGAAGTCTCTCCGAAGAGCGAAATCACCCTGCTGCGCGCAGCCCCGGTCAATGGCGCGCTGGCGCTCGCGCGCCGCCTGCTCGGCTGAACCGATTGGATAGACAGAGGAAGCGGAAATGGAACGCATTGGTTACAAAAACGCGGTTGCCCGCCAGCCGGAAAGCCTGGCGGAAGGCCTGAGCGTCGTGCGCGAGGCGCTCGCCAGGCTCGATATCAGCGGATTCGCCGGCAAGACAGTAGGCTTTGCCGGTATCGGCGCCAGCTATCAGGCCGCCATGGCGGGCGCCGTTTACCTTCGCGCGCTGGGCATCCCATCCTTTCCCTATTGCCCGACCGATCTCTACGAAGCGCTAGATAGCGCCGCCGGCGCCTTCGTGGCACTGTCGGCATCGGGTCAGAGCCGTGAAATCTCAGACGTGATGCGGCTCAGGCCCTCCACGCCGAAGATTGCGATCTGCAGAGGCAGCGAGAATCCGCTTGCCGAACTCACCGGCGCCGTCCTTCCGACGGGGTCCGGTTCCGACAATGGCGCGAGCTCGACGGGTTATACCGGCATGCTGCTCGCCATCGGGCTGCTCTGTGAGAGGCTGGCGGGCGGACGCTCTTCTCCCGAGTGGAACCGCCTGCCAGCCGCTGTTTCGAAGACATTGCAATCCGCCTCGGGACAAGCGTCCGAAGCCGCAAAAATGCTCGGTGCCTGCAGCTCGATCGATCTCGTCGGCGGCGGGACCGGCTATGCCAATGCCGGCGAAGGTGCGATGTTGATCCGCGAGGCGGTGCGTATTCCCGCCGCCGGATGGGACACGATGAACTATCTGCACGGGCCGATGGAATCGCAGGATCGGAGAACCGGTGTCATCGCCTTCGGCAACGGCCGGGAGACGAAGATCGCCGAGGACATGGCCGGCTTCGGCTGCCCCTCTGTTCTGATCACTAACCGCCACGACATTGCCCAGCGTGACAATCTGGTGGTGATCGCCGTGCCCGGCCTCAACCACCCGATCGCCGATGCGATCATCGAGATCGTCGCCCTGCAGATGATAACAGGCGACATGCAGGACGCCGCCGGGCTGACCAACATCACCTTCCGCTATCGCCAGACCGATACCAAGCTCAAGCCGTGGTCGCCGACGGAAGTGTAAGATCAGCCGAAAGCCGCTTCCGGCCCCTCGTCCGGGGCCGGTCCGGCGGACAGCACCAGCGTTGCATCCGGCGCTTCGCCGAGAATATCGGCCAGCGCATAATCGGCGGCAAGCCGGGTAGCCCCGAGCACGGTGCCATTGACGCCAAGGCTGCTCACCGCAATCTCCGTCGCCCAGGTCAGGTCGCGGGCGACATGACGGACCTCATCGAGCATCAGCGGATTCTGACCGACGCCGCCGCCCAGAACAACGAGACCCGGATCGAAGAAGCCGATGCAGCCAGCGACCATTCTCCCGATATCGGCCCCATGTCTGTTGACCCAGAGCAGAGCTTCTTTTTCGCCCGCATGCGCCCGGTCGAAGAGTTCACGTGCCGTCGCCGGGGGTTCCCCGGCGGTGGCGGGCCATCCGGCGATGCAACGTTCCATCAGCGCATCGGAGCCCAAATGATGTTCCAGGCCCTCGCGCTCCGGCACATGTCCGGCCGACCACGGAAACGGCAGGCGGCCGGCCTCACCCGCGGCACCATTGAAGCCGCGGAAGAGCTTGCCGCCGATGACGATGCCAAGGCCGATGCGTACGCCGATCTGCAGAAACAGAAAGATCTCGCGGCCCTGCGCCGCGCCGTCGCGAAGCTCGCCGAAGGCCGCGCAGTTGACGTTGTTCTCCAGCAGGATCGGCGCTTCGACGGATTGCCGCAACCGCTGCAGAACCGCTTCCGGCCCCTTGCGGCGGCTCAGCCCCAGCCGGTTGCGCGAGACGATGCGCGGGACAGCGACGGCGATGCTGCGCAGGTTCTTGCTGCGCTTGCCGACCGCCAGGATCGCGGTTCGCGCCGCTTCATCGACGATCTCGGCCACCTCTTCCGTCGTGGCGCGCTGCTGCTTGGCTATTTTGAGTTCGGCAGTCGCAAGCGGCGTTCCGTCGAGCCCCTGCGCGACAGCGCGCACCTGCGCGACACCGACATCGATCCCGAGCACATAACCGGCTTCCGGCCCCAGGGCATAAACCGTGGCCGAACGCCCCATCGCCCCTTGCTGCGAACCGATCGGCGCCACCAGTCCCAATGCGCCGAGCTCGTTCATGACCGCGGTCATCGTCGGCTTGGACAGATTGAGCATCGCGCCGAGCCGCGGCCGGGTGATCGGGCCGGAAGACGCAACGACGCGCAGAACGGAGCGGGAGCTTTCGGTAAGCGGCGGAATGGTGGCTGGCGGCATTGCTTCTCTTTCGTCCGGCATTGGCCGGTTGCGTGCAACGCATCGTTCAAATCGCGCAGCATCGAATTTCAAACATCGTCCGTGACCCGGTGTCAATAAAGGCCAGCTTGATGACCCAAACCTCCGAGCCCGATACCAACGACGCCCTGACGGCAAAACTGGAGAGGACGCCGCTTGCGCGCGTCGAAGCCATTGCTGCCCAGTATTTCTGCATCGCCGGCCGCGCTTCGGTACTCTCAAGCGAACGCGACGAGACCTTCCTGATCCAGGCCGCGCATGGCCAGCGCGCGATCCTGAAGATCGCCAATACGGCCGAGCGCGCCGATGTGCTGACCTTCCAGACCGATGCCTTGCGCCACCTCGAGCGCAAACCGCTGGCGCTTCCCCTCCCCAAGCCGATCCCGGCCTATAACGGCAATTTTCTCCTCAAGCTGGGTTTCGGAAGCGACCAGCGCTTCGTACGCATGCTGACATTTCTGGATGGCGTTCAGCTCTACAAGGCACCGCGCTCCGTGCCGCAGATACAAGCGCTGGGGCGCAGCCTGGCGCAGCTCGGTCATGCTCTGGCGGATTTCAGACCTGAGCCGCTGCTGCAGAACCTGCTCTGGGACATCCGCAACGCCGCCGCTTTGCGGCCCCTCACCTCTCACGTTGGCGAAGAGCGGCGCAGCCTCGTCGTTTCAGCGCTCGACGGCTTCGAGCGTCTCGCTTCCAGCGGATTTTCCGGGCTCCCACGGCAAGTGATCCACAACGATTTCAATCCGCACAACATTCTCGTAGCGGCAGACGACCCTGCGGAGATCACCGGGGTCATCGACTTCGGCGATCTCGTCGAGGCGCCGCTGATCAACGATCTCGCCGTGGCGCTGTCCTATCAGGCGGGCGGTGACGAGGGGATGGAGGCTATCGTTGCGATGCTTCAGGCCTATCATGCGGTCCGTCCGCTCTCCGCAGACGAGCTTTCGGCACTGCCCTGCCTTCTGCGGACGCGGCTGGCGATGACCGTTCTCATCCCGGAATGGCGTGCCAGCCTCTACCCTGAAAACCGCGACTACATCCTGCGCAACCACCCGGCAGCCCTTGCCGGGCTCATTCGCCTGGCGGATCATAGCGACGAAGCGCTTGCCGCCTTCTTCCGGCAGACTATCGGAGACTTAGCATGACCATGGCCAACGCATTCGGAGTCGGCGATTTCGAGCGCCTGAGCGCTGCCGAGCAATCGATGATCACGCGGCGCGAACGCGTACTCGGACCGGCCTACCGGCTGTTCTATGAGCGGCCCTTGCATTTCGTGCGCGGCGAAGGCGTCTGGCTCTACGACGCAGAAGGACGCGCCTATCTCGACGCCTATAACAACGTTGCCTCCATCGGCCACGGCAATCCGGCGGTGCTGGAGGCGATCGCCCGCCAGGCCGAAACGCTGAACACGCATACGCGCTACCTGCACGAAAACATCCTCGATTACGCCGAGGCTCTCACCGCGACATGCCCGGATGAACTGAGCCAAGTTATGTTCACCTGCACCGGCAGCGAGGCCAACGATCTGGCCGTGCGGATCGCCCGCAGCCATACCGGCGGAACCGGCATCATCGTGACGGCGCATGCCTATCACGGCGTCACGGCGACAGTCGCCGCCTTCTCGCCCTCGCTCGGCCCCAATGTCGATCTCGGAACGCATGTGCGCACCGTCGCCGCACCCGATCCTTCGCTTCCGGCTGAACAGATGGAAGCCGCCTTTGCCGACGGCGTGAAGGCCGCAATTGCCGATCTCAAACGCCACGGCATCAAGCCGGCGATGCTGATTGTCGATACGATCTTCTCCAGCGACGGTGTCATCCCCGGCCATGCCGGCTTCCTCAAGCCGGCTGTCGAGGCGATCCGGACGGCGGGCGGCATTTTCGTCGCCGACGAAGTGCAACCGGGCTTCGGGCGAACCGGCGAGGCGATGTGGGGATTCCAGCGCCACGGCGTCGTGCCCGATCTGGTCACGACGGGCAAGCCGATGGGCAACGGCTATCCCGTCGCCGGACTGATCGCCAGACCCGAGATGATCGCCGAATTCGGCAAGAACTCGCGCTACTTCAACACGTTCGGCGGAAATCCTGTCGCCGCCGCCGCAGGCATGGCCGTGCTGCGTTTCATCAAGGATCAGGATCTCATTGCCCATACCCGCGACGTCGGCACCCATTTCCTGCGCGGACTCGAAGCGCTGAAGACCCGCTTTCAGGGGATCGGCGATATCCGCGGCGCAGGGCTTTTCATCGGGGCTGATATCGTCGAGAGCGGCAGGCCGTCGGCATCGCTTGCAGCGCGCATCGTCAACGGTCTTCGGGAAAGACAGGTGCTGATCAGCGCCAGCGGCCCTGACGCCAACGTCCTGAAAATCCGACCGCCGCTGGTCTTCACCCGCGATCATGCCGATCAGTTTCTGGACGCATTGGAGCAGACGCTAAGCGCGATGTGAACAGGCCCGCTACGGCACGAAGGCAAGGCGGCGGCCTACTGAAGTCTGACGGCATCGGACAGTACCCATTTCTTGTCGAAGAAATCCTTGGTTGGCCCATAGGCGCGGAACATCAATTCAAAGTGCCTTTTCGGATTGGTGGGGACCCAATTGGCATGCTTGCCCTTCGGCGGCTTTGGAGCAAAATAGAGATCGATGGAACCATCGGCATTCTTTGCGAGATCCGGAATCTGCGAGGATCGGCTGGCGCGCGAAACGTTCTTGATCAGCGCATGGGTTTTGCGGTCATAGGCGGTCACCGACCAATATTGCTGAACAGGCACATTTGCCGGCACGTTCAGTTTGTAGGTGTGGCGCCCGTCGAAGGCGCGGCCGTCCTTGTCGCGGATGGAGATCGAGTAGAACTGACCGGCGCCCAGTCTTTTGATGCCGATATAGGCCATCGTGTAGATCACCCCGCGATGATCGACAGGATAGGAATCCGCCTCGTCGAAATCCCTTTGGGCGGCCGTGACGACGTCGGCATAGCCTGGAAAGGTCCAACGGCTGGTCTCGCTGAAAAACGGCGCAAAACCGTCATCGTATTTTGCTTGAAGCAGGGCTTGCGCTTCCTTCATGGCCTTTGCCAGCAACGATTTGACGTGACTATCCGGTTTGAAGGGCTTGCCTTTCTCGATGCCGAGCGACTTCAGCTGATCGATCATGACCCGGTCACGCGCGATCCACGGCTCCTCCTGGACGACGCGATTGAGATTGTCGAAGAAGCGCGCGTCCCATTGGATCGTCGAATCGAAAACGATGTCCTTCACATCGCTGAACACGGTCTGAGGGGGATTGGCCGCTGCCGAGAGCGGATAGACCTTCATCTTTTTTCCATATTCGATGGAGGCCTCAACATCGGCGGTGTCATGGCTCGCCATATTGGAGCGGAACAGTATATAGCCGCCGTAGACATTGGATTTCAGCGGGATGTATCCGTCATGCGGTGTTTCCTTGTAATCAGGCGGTAGGATGAGGAATTTTCCGCCCTTTCCCTTGTCCGCGCCGAGCAGACCGGCATCTTCAAGCGGCTGCTGCCAAACCGTAACAATATTGCCGTTGAAGGAACCCTTCGCCTCTGCTGCAGGAAGATCGAGAACGACAGGCCCGTCCTTCGTGTCGAAGAACGCCATAAAGTAGAGCGCATCGGGATTTGGCGTCAGCGTCTGGTTCTTCCAGTCAAGCGGTTTGCCCCAATAGATAACGTGCCCAACCTTGCCCGGTGTCTTGTTCAGCATTTCCTGCCGCATCAGATCGTAGTTGACGGCAGGCATGCCCCAGACGACGGCCTGGACTGCCTTTCGCTCGATCTCGCGATCGGCAATCTCGCTTCTCGTCTTGTCTGCCGCCATCGCTGGCAGGCTCGTCAACAACAGCAGGCATAGCGCCGGTAGCAGCTTCATGGGATTGCCCTCCACTTTGCACCGACGATAGCGCTCCGAAGAGGGAACATAAGTACGCAACGGTAAACGCCTCTGACCGGACCGTAAATTTACAGCGGTTTACCGTTGCGTACTTACGCGTGCGGGCGCGATGCCTATTGTGCCGGCGTTGGGGATCGATGGAGCCGGAATGAAGATATCAGCTGTTTTCGCCATTGTGCTGCTGCTTGCATCCTGCGGACATCCGAGCGGCGTCATGACCCCTGTGGTGCTGACGGCGGCAACGCCGAAGACCGCGCAGGTCGATATGCTCGTTGCCACGACGCGCCAGCCATCCGGCGACCCTGCCACGCTTTTCAACGGCGAGCGCAGCCCGAAGCCCTATCTCACCGACATTTCGGTATCGCTTCCGCCAGGCAGGAAATCCGGCGAGGTGCAATGGCCGAAACGCCTGCCGCCGAATCCGGCAACCGACTTCGCGGTGACCCACGTCCAGCCGATCGCTACGGTCCCCGAAGGGCGCGTCTGGTTCAAGCAGCATATCCAAGGCGGCCATGCGCTGGTCTTCATCCACGGCTTCAACAACAAATACGAGGATTCCGTCTTCCGGCTGGCGCAGATCGTCCATGACAGCGGCATGCATGCCACGCCGATCCTCTTCACCTGGCCGTCTCGTGCCGAAGTGACGGGCTATGAATACGACAAGGAAAGCACCAATTATTCGCGGACCGCGCTCGAACAGACGCTTCGCGTGCTGGCGCAAGACCCTGAGGTGAAAGACATCACGGTGCTCGCCCATTCCATGGGAACATGGCTGGCGATGGAGTCTCTCCGGCAGATGGGCATTCGCGACGGCCACGTGAACCGCAAGATCCACAACGTCATTCTGGCATCGCCCGATATCGATATTCAGGTCTTCGCCAAGCAATTCGTCGAGATGGGCGAACCGCGGCCGAAGTTCACCATCTTCGTGTCGCAGGACGACCGGGCGCTGGCGCTATCGAGCTTCATTACCGGGCGTGTTTCACGCCTCGGCGCCATCGACCCGTCCAAGGAGCCCTATCGATCGAAGCTCGCTGAGGCCTCCATCACTGCCATCGACCTCACCCAGGTCAAATCCGGCGACCGGCTCAATCATGGCAAGTTCGCCGAGAGCCCGGAGATCGTCCAGCTGATCGGTCAGCGGCTGATGACCGGGCAGACCCTGACGGACTCCAACATCACGCTCGGCCAAGGCGTGGCGGCCGTCGTCGGCGGCACGGTGCGCACGGTCGGGACGGTGGCGGGCACAGCGGTGGCGGCACCACTGACGATCGTTGAACAACCGGCGCACAGGCCCGCGGACTCGGACGTCGGAGCGACCTTGCGGGAAGACCAGCAATCCAAGCCACTGACGCAATGAGCCGGCCGGTTTACTCCAGCATTTACGCTCAGTTACGCCGGGATTTACTGTTACGTACTTCCGCCCGCTACTGAAAGGAACAAGTCTCCTGCGGCGTCGCCTGACGACGATCAGAAGCCGGAGGCGCGGCCGCCCGGCACAAGGGAGACTGCAATGTTGAACGATCCATCAGCGAGGAGAGCGTCATGACGGTATCTCTTCAGAAGAAGCTGTTCTCGGCGGCGGTTGCCGTCGCCATGACGCTGACATCGACGACCTTCCTTTCGCCGGCAAACGCTCAGCAGGCAGCGCCTGCCGCCAGCACGGCTGCGGCCAAGCCCAATATCCTCGTCATTTTTGGCGACGACATCGGCCAAACCAATATCAGCGCATACTCCTTCGGCGTCGTCGGATATAAGACGCCGAATATCGACAGCATCGCGAAAGCGGGCATAATGTTCACGGACTATTATGCCGAAAACAGCTGCACGGCAGGCCGCTCGACATTCATCACCGGGCAGACCTGCCTGCGCACCGGCCTCTGCAAGGTCGGCGCGCCAGGCGCCCCTGTAGGCTTGCAGGCCGGCGACATGACGATCGCCCAGGCGCTGAAGCCGCTCGGCTATGCCACGGGACAGTTCGGCAAGAACCATCTGGGCGACCGCGACGAGTATTTGCCGACCAATCATGGCTTCGACGAATTTTTCGGCAATCTCTACCATCTCAATGCCGAGGAAGAGCCCGAAGCGCCGTACTGGCCGAAGGACGATCAGGAGTTCCTCAAGGCGTACAATCCGCGTGGCGTCATTAAGGCTTCTGCCGATGGTAAAGTCGAGGATACCGGCGCATTGAACAAGAAGCGCATGGAGACCATCGACGACGAGACGACCGCTGCCGCAATCGATTTCATGGGCCGTCAAGTCAAGCAGAACAAGCCGTTCTTCACTTGGATGAACACCACCCGCATGCATCTCTTCACCCATGTGCGTGAATCCATGCGTGGTCAAAGCGGCATGCCGGGCAACGAATATGGCGATGGCATGGTGGAGCACGACGGCGACGTCGGTAAGCTCCTGAAGGCACTCGACGATCTCGGCATCGCCGACAACACCATCGTTGTCTACACCACGGATAACGGGCCCAATCAATTCTCGTGGCCGGATGCGGCGACAACGCCCTTCCGCAGCGAGAAGGATACCAACTGGGAAGGCGCGTTCCGCGTGCCCGCCATGGTGAAATGGCCCGGGCACATCCAGCCGGGCCAGATCTCGAACGGCATGATATCCGGCCTCGACTGGTTCCCGACACTGCTCGCGGCAGCAGGCGATCCCGACGTCAAGAAACGCCTCCTTGATGGCTGGCAGCCACAGGGCAGCACCACGACGTTCAAGAATCATCTCGATGGCTATAACCAGCTGGACTACATCACCGGCAAGTCCGACAAGAGCGCACGTAGCGACTTCTACTACTTCGACGACGATGGCGATCTGGTCTGCATACGCTACGACGACTGGAAAGTTGTCTTCAAGGAGCAGCCTGCGTCCGGTGGCTTTGCAGTGTGGCGTACGCCTTTGATCACCTGGCGCATTCCCAAACTGTTCAACCTGCGAATGGACCCGTATGAACGCGCCGATACGGTTTCCGACCAGTATAACGACTGGCTGACTCGCAACGACTATCTGCTGGTCAAAGGTCAGCTGAAAGCCGCCAATTTTCTGGAGACCTTCGTGAAATATCCGCCGAGCCAGCGGGTCGCCAGCTTCAACATCGAGGGCGTCCGCGCCCAGGTGGACAAGGCGATCGACCAGTCCTTCAAGGATCGCGGCATCGAGAAATAACAACGACGAAGGAGGCGCGTATCTGTGCGCGTCTCCCATTTCCCGTTATTCCTCGAGGGTTTCATGACGGCACGCGACGATATTATTGCGCTCGGCAAACGCATCGGCCAATCCATCATCGGTCAGGACGCCATGGTCGAACGGCTGCTGCTCGGGCTGCTCGCCAACGGTCATCTGCTCGTCGAGGGGCTGCCAGGGCTCGCCAAGACGCGGGCGATCAAGAGCCTTGCGAAGAACCTCGCCGCCGATCTCTCACGCGTTCAATTCACGCCCGACCTGTTGCCCGCCGACATTACCGGGTCGGAGATCTATTTTTCCGAAGGCGGAAAGGGCGAATTCAAGTTTCAGCAGGGACCGATTTTCGCCAATCTGATCCTCGCCGACGAAATCAACCGGGCGCCAGCGAAAGTGCAATCCGCCCTGCTGGAGGCCATGGAGGAGCGGCAGGTAACGGTCGGCGGCAAGAGCTATCCGCTGCCCGATCTCTTCATGGTGATGGCGACACAGAACCCGATCGAGCAGGAGGGCACCTACCCGCTTCCTGAAGCGCAGCTCGACCGCTTCCTGATGCATATCGAGGTCGGCTACCCCTGCGAAAAGTCGGAAGCGCTGATCATGCAGCTCAACCGGAGCGAAGAGAACGCTGCCCAGACGACAGCCAAACCGCCGGTGCTGGAACGTCTCAGCGAGCAGTCGATCTTCGATGCCCGCAGGGAAATAGGCGCGGTTACACTGTCCGATCCCGTCGAGAAATATATCGTCGCCCTGGTATTCGCGACGCGCTATCCAGACCGCTACAACAAGGATCTTGCCGCTCTCCTGCAGGTCGGTGTCAGCCCGCGCGGCGGCATCGGCCTCGACAAGGTTTCGCGATCCTACGCCTGGCTCCGGGGCCGTGACTACGTGACGCCCGATGACGTGAAGGCCGTCGTTAACGACGTGTTCCGTCACCGGCTGATCCTCTCATATGAAGCCCATGCCTCCAACACGCCTGCCGATCAGGTAATCGACCGCATCACCGAACTGGTGGCCGTCTCATGAAACAAGCGGCGGCGGCAAACGATGGCGTTCATGTCTCGACCGACCAGCTTGTCGCGCTCGAAGCCCGGGCCCGCGACCTGACTTTCGTGCAGAAAGCCAGAAGCCACCAGCAGATGGCCGGGCGCATGCAATCGGCTCTGCGCGGCCGCGGTCTGATCTTCGAAGAACTGCGCGAATATCTGCCCGGAGATGACATTCGCTCCATCGACTGGCGGGTGACGGCGCGGACATCGCGGCCGGTGGTCAGGATCTACGGCGAAGAGAAGGAACGCCCCGCCATTCTCGTCGTCGATCAGCGCATCAACATGTTCTTCGGGAGCCGCCGGTCGATGAAATCGGTGACGGCGGCCGAAGCCGCGATGCTCTGCGCCTGGCGCATCCTCGGCTCCGGCGACCGGGTCGGCGGTTTCGTCTTCGGCGATACCGGCATCGGCGAAGTCCGTCCGCATCGCAGCCGCAATGCGGTCATTGCTCTTGCCGATCGCATTGCCGAGAAGAACGCGCGGCTTTCGGCAGCCTATGCGGATGCGCCTGCGTCAACCGCGCTTGACGATGCGTTGCGCCAGACAGCCAGCATCGCCCGCCACGATCATCTTGTGGTGATCGTCAGCGACTTCGACGGCCACGGCGCCGTGACACGCGACCTGCTGCTGCAGCTTTCCGCCGCCAATGACGTGATATGCCTGCTGATCTACGATCCGTTTCTGCTGGAACTGCCCAACAGCGGCGAGATCGTCGTCAGCGGCGGAGCATTGCAGGCGGAACTCAGCCTTGGCCGCGGCGCCGTTCGCGCCGCCATCGGCAAATTCGCCACCGATCGCGGCAACGAATTGCGTGCCTGGCAGAAAGAACTTGGCCTTCCGATGCTGCCGATTTCCGCGGCGGAAGAAACGGCGCCGCAGCTGCGCAAAATGCTGGAACAATCGGCCTGGCGCCAACGGAGGCGCTGATGGAACCGGCCGCGAAACTCGATCCGATGACGGAAACGGCGCTGCGCTCGCTGCACGACATTGCCGTCCCGCCGCCGGTATCCTGGATGCCGCAAACCTGGGGCTGGGCCGTCCTCGCGATGATCACATGTGCGCTTGCTCTCGCTTGGGTCATCCTTGCGGCTCTCCGGTACCACCGAAATGCCTACCGCCGGGAGGCTATACGGCAGCTTGATCAGATCGAAAGCAGCACCGCGAAAACAAAGCCGGCCGTTGCGCTGCGCGAAATCGCCGAACTCGTGAAGCGCACTGCCCTCGCCGCCTGGCCGCGAAAGGACGTGGCGGCGATTGATGGCGCGGACTGGGTCCAGTTTCTAAGCACGTCAGGAGGTACCGGTAAGGCGCTGAATGGCGTTCTCGACGATCTGGAATACCGGCCGGATGCCGCGCTCTCTGCCCTTGCACCGGGCACCGTCGAAGATGCAGCTCTCGGCGCCCGCCGCTGGATCGAGAAGCATCATGTATCAGCTTGATCTTCCCTGGCTGCTTCTTCTCCTGCCGGTACCGCTACTCGTCTGGTGGCTTCTGCCGCCGAAACGCGAGACCTCCACATCGATCCGCCTGCCCTTCTTCGACCAGGTCGCGCGGGCAGCCGGTGTGACACCGAGCGAGGGTTCGGTCGTCGCGCGGCGAGGATGGGTGCAGACCGCCGTTCTCGCGCTTGCATGGTGCCTCATCGTCATCGCGCTGGCGCGCCCGCAATATGTCGACCCCCCGATCGAGAAGAAGGAGCCGCAGCGCGACATCCTGTTGGCGCTCGATCTGTCGCAATCGATGGAGGCGAAAGACTTCCGCACGCCCCAGGGCGCGCTCGAATCCCGTATCGATGCCGTCCGCCAGGTCGTGGCCGGTTTCATCGGCAAGCGCGGCGGCGACAGGATCGGGCTGATCGCCTTCGGTGATGCGCCCTATCCGCTCGCCCCGTTCACCATGGATCATGCCCTCGTCCGCACGATGGTCGAAGACCTGATGCCAGGGATCGCCGGACCGCGAACGGCACTGGGCGACTCTCTCGGCCTTGCCATCCGCATGTTCGAAAAGACCACGGTGCCTGAGAAGGTCCTGATCCTGCTGACTGACGGCAACGACACTGCAAGCAAGATGCCGCCCCTCAAAGCCGTTGAAGTGGCCAAGGCGAAGAACGTCACGATCCACACGATTGGCATCGGCGACCCTGATGCCACCGGCGAAGACAAGCTCGATCTGGCAACCCTGAAGCAGATCGCCGCCAGCAGCGGTGGCCAGTATTTCTTCGGCGGCAATCAGCAGGAACTCGCGACCATCTACGACACGCTCGACCGTATGACGCCTGAAGACCAGAAAGTTCTGACCTGGCGGCCGCGCACGGAGCTTTTCCATTGGCCGACTGCAGCCGCAGCTGTCCTGCTCGGCGGCTACTATCTGATCTCCGGCGGTGCCGGCCTCATCAGGCGGAGGGCGCCCGGATGACCGCCGATTTCCATTTCCTGCGGCCGTGGTGGCTGCTTGCACTGGCTCTGCCCCCTGTGATCGTCTGGCTGGCACATCGCGCCGGAGACAGCAGGACCCGCTGGAGCGACATGATTGCCCTGCACCTCCTCGACAGCCTGGTTATCGAGCCCGATCGGCGCCGCCATCTGCGGCCGGCCTGGATGGTCGCGGCTCTGGCCGCGTTGACCATCCTCGCCGGTGCCGGACCAACCTGGCAGCGTGAAGCGCCTCCCTTCGTCTCGGATTCGGCCGCCCTCGTCATAGCCGTCGATCTCTCACCGACGATGGACGCCGTCGACATCACGCCAAGCCGGCTGGAACGCGCCAAACTCAAGATCCACGACATCCTGACGGCCCGCGCCGGTGCCCGCACCGCGGTGGTCGCCTATGCCGGGACGGCGCATCTCGTCGTACCGCTGACGGAGGACCAAGCGCTCATCGAAACCTATACCGATGCGCTGGCGACACGCATCATGCCGAAACCCGGCAAGGATACTGCCGCCGCTCTGGCGCTGTCTGGCAGTCTGCTTCGCGCGGATGGCAGTCCCGGCACGATCCTGCTGATGACCGACGGCATAGAAGAGACGGCTGCCGGCGCTGCCGGGAATACCGGCAGCCCTGTGATCGTCCTTGGCATCGGCACCGCCGAAGGCGGTCTGGTCAAGCAGGCGGACGGCAGCTTCCTCACCGCAGCGAGCGGAAGCCGGGTCGTCGCCAAGCTCGACCTCGACGCGCTCAAGGCGTTTGGAAGTGCATCTGGCGCATCCGTCGCCACTCTCACCGCCGACGATGCCGATGTCCGGTGGGTTGGCCAGCATATTCGCACCAGCTTTGCGCAGCAGTCCGCCAGTGAGGGCGATCGCTGGCATGATGCGGGCTGGTGGTTGCTGCCGCCCGCAGCCCTGCTGCTCGCCCTCTCCTTCCGGCGCGGATGGGTCGTAAAGGTCGCCGTATTGCTTGCCTTGCTGAAGCTCGCAGCGCCGGCGACGGCGGAAGCGGCGGATCTTGCAAATATGTGGCTGACGCCTGACCAGCAGGGCCAGCTCGCGTTCGAACGCGGGGACTTCGCGTCGGCATCGGCGCATTTCCGGGACCCCATGTGGAAGGGTACGGCCTTCTACCGCGCCGGACGGTTCCAGGATGCGGTCGATGCCTTTGCTTCTGACGGCAGCGCCGCCAGCTGGTTCAATCAGGGAAATGCGCTGCTGCATCTCGGCAAGCTGGAGGAGGCGGTCGCCGCCTACGGCAAGGCGCTTGAAAAGCGGCCCAATTGGCCGGAAGCGGATGCCGATCTGGCCATCGCTCGACGGCTGCTCAAGCTGAAGCAGGACGAACAGGCTGACCAGCCGCAGGATCCCAACGAGAAGCCGGATAGCGTCCAGTTCGACGACAAGGGCAAGCAGGGCAAGGCCGGAACCGTCGCGGTTGCTGAGCAGACTTCGGAAATGTGGATGAAGAACATCGAGGTCAGCCCCGCCGACCTGATGGCCCGGAAATTTGCAATGGAGCTTCAGGAGAAGAAGCCGTGAGATACCTTTGGCTCATCATGCTGATGCTCTGCCCGCTGCAGGCATTCGCAGCCGGGCCTTATGCCAGGGCCTCAGTGGAGGATGACGGCAAGATCGTGCCCGGGCAGCAGGTCTATGTGACGGTGGATGTCTTCGTGCCCGATTTCTTCACCTCGCCGCCGCAATTCCCGCTGTTCGGCATTCAGGATGCCCTCGTCACATTGCCCGGCGAGCGGTCTCAACACCTGACCGAGACGGCAGACGGAATTCAGTATGCCGGCATTCGCACGCGCTATGCCATCGTTCCGGAGGTGCCGGGTACTTATGCGGTGCCTGCAATCGATATCGAACTCGGCTACGCGGTCGATGGGAAACCGCTTCGCGTAACGGTGCAAACCAATCCGCTGAGTTTCGAGACCCACGGGAACGCGACCGCGGGAGCAGGTTTTGCCGCCCGGGGCCTGACGATCGCGCAGGCCTTTGACCGGGATCCTGCGGCGCTGAAGGCGGGTGATGCCCTGACGCGCACGATCACCATTACCGCCGGGAATACCCAGGCCATCATGATCCCGCCGGTCGCGGCCGGTGCCGCTCCTGGGCTGACGCAATATGCGAAACCGGCGAAGACGGAAGACGGCATTGCGATCGGTCGCGATACCGCAAGCCGGAGGACCGAAACCCTCGTGTACACGACTACGGCCGAGGGCCGGTTCGCGATACCTCCGATCGACTATTCCTGGTTCGATCTGGACAGTGGCGGGATAACCGTCGCTCGTCTGCCTTCGACTACAGTCCTTGTCGCAGCAGCGCCTGCAAGGACCGGCATTGCGCCCGACGTGCAAGGACCTAAGATGGCTGCTCCCTTCGAACAGCGGCGGCATCTGATGCTTGTTATCCTGCTTGGGCTGGCCGCTGGCGCCGCAGCATGGGCAATGGGGCGCCTGCCGCGCGCGCTCGTGCGATATCTGTCGGCTGCCGAACTGCGGTTTAAGACATCGCGCCGCTACCTGCTGCGCGGTCTGCAAAAATCCATCCTGTCCGCGGACCTAGCTGGAGTCTATGCCGCCCTTCAGGCATGGAGCCGTGAGGAAGGCTTTCGCACGTTGCATGATTGGGCGGCAAGCGGTCATCCCGATCTGGCAGATGAGATCACTGGTCTTGAGAGCACGCTTTATGGAGGCCGCAGCAGCGCGTTCGACCGGCAGCGGCTGGCGCGGCTCGTGACATCGGCCGGCGGTCACCGGGCGGGCACACACCCACGGATGGTATTGCCCGCGCTCAACCCGGGCGCAGACACCCCTGCAGCACTGCGAAGGTCAGCATTTACGCTGCACCGGACGTAAATGCGGCGGCATTTACCGTTGCGTACTTACGCCGGGCCAAGCCGCGCGCAAACATGCAGCCGATGAAAGCGGAGGCGATGATGGCTTTGGCATTCGACGGCCTTGCGGCACCAGAGGGCATGACCTGGATTCCCGGCGGCAGCTTCACCATGGGGTCCAACGACCACTATCCCGAAGAAGCCCCTGCGCACCCCGTCAGGGTCGATGGTTTCTGGATCGACGACACGCCGGTGACGAACCGGAAATTCATGGCATTCGTCAAGGCGACGGGCCATGTGACGATGGCCGAGAAAGCGCCTGATCCAAAGGATTATCCGGGCGCCCTTCCGGAGATGCTGCGCCCCGGCTCGCTGCTTTTCGTTCAGCCGAAAGGCGTTAGTGGTCCCGATATCTCGCAGTGGTGGACGTTCAAGTTCGGTGCCGACTGGCGGCGTCCGCTCGGCGGCCTGAGCGATTTGCGCGGCAAGCTCGATCATCCCGTTGTCCACGTCGCCTGGTCTGATGCCAAGGCCTATGCCGACTGGGCCGGGCTCGACCTGCCGACAGAGGCAGAATGGGAATTTGCAGCGCGCGGCGGCCTCGACGACGTGGAATTTGCCTGGGGCGACGAGCTGATGCCCGGCGGAAAACCGATGGCCAACACCTGGCAGGGAACGTTTCCGACGCAATCGAACAAGCGGAAGGGCGAGGAGCGCACCTCACGCGTGCAGTCGTTTCCGGCAAACGGCTACGGCGTTTACGACATGATCGGCAATGTCTGGGAATGGACTGCAGATTACTGGAGCACACGGCATCCGGAGCCCGCTGGCAAGACCTGCTGCATTCCGAAGAACCCGAGAGGCGGCGAGGCCGGGGCGAGCTATGACCCGCGGCTTCCGGCAATCCGCATAGCCCGGCGAGTCCTCAAGGGCGGGTCGCATCTCTGCGCGCCAAACTACTGCCGGCGCTACCGGCCCGCGGCCCGCCATGCCGAACCCGAGGATACGTCCACCAGCCATGTCGGCTTTCGCTGCATCAAGAGAGTTCACATGTGAGGAGAAGCCGCATGAGCCGCACGCGTCACGCCGATACCACCCTCTTTTCCCTGCTAGCCGCATTCATTCTGACGATCGCCGGCGTTCTGCCTGTTTTCGCGCAGGAGCCACTTGCCTCATGGAATGATACGGCAGCCAAGAACCGCATCATGAGTTTCGTGAAGGCAACGGTGACGGAAGGCGACGATGGCTACGTCGCGCCGGATGACCGCATCGCGGTGTTCGACAATGACGGCACGCTATGGTCTGAGCAGCCCTATTATATCCAGCTCGGCTTTGCGCTCGACCGCGTGAAGACGCTCGCGCCGCAGCACCCCGAATGGAAAACCAAGGAACCCTTCAAGAGCGTGCTCGATGGCGATTTGAAAGGCATCGCCAAAGGCGGCGAACTCGGCCTCGTCGAGCTTGTGATGGCAACGCATGCCGGCATGACGACAGATCAGTTCAACAAGATCGTTACCGACTGGTTTGCGAACGCGAAGCACCCGAAAACCGGCAAGCTCTATACCGATATGACCTTTCTGCCGATGCGCGAGCTTCTGGATTACCTGCGCAGCAACGGTTTTACGACCTACATCGTCTCTGGCGGCGGGGTCGAATTCATGCGGCCGGTCACGGAGAAGCTCTATGGCATACCGCCACAGCAAGTGGTCGGCAGCACCATCTCCACGGAATATGCGATCGTCGGCGACGTGCCTGTCCTCAAGCGGCTTCCGAAGATCGATTTTGTCGATGACGGCGCGGGCAAGCCGGCCGGCATCAACAAGTTCATCGGCCGCAAGCCAATCTTCGTTGCAGGCAATTCGGATGGCGACTACGAGATGATGCGCTGGACGACCGCTGCCAAAGGCCCGGGCTTCGCGATGATCGTCCACCACACCGACGCCGACCGCGAATATGCCTATGACCGGCAATCACCCTTCGGCAAGCTGGACAAGGCGCTCGATGAGGCAGAGCGGCGCAACTGGCTCGTCGTCGATATGAAAGCCGATTGGAAGACAGTCTTTGGATCCGCACCTTAGCAATCCGATTGGCCATGCCTTTGCTGTGTGGCCAATCGCCGAATTTTGATCCGGCGACTAATCCGAGTGCCGCATCCTCTCGTAAAGCTTGGTCAGCCGGAGAGGACGAGCCCATGTACAACGCTCCCTGGAAACAGCCGATCGCGATCGAGATGCCGCGGCCACATGGCATGCAGGTCGTGCGGACCACGCAAGAAGCCGCCGACTGCCTGATCGACAAATGGCCCGAACCGGATTTCGGGCCGGAGCGCGACGAAGCCTTGCGCCTCTGTCTGGAAGTCTACGAAAATGGCGAGGAACCGGAGAAGGCGCGGGATGCGTTTCTACGCGCAGCGCATGCAGCCGATCTTTTCGTTCATGAACGTGTGTCCAGCTAGCGAACGGCAATGCCGATGGCCCTGCCTAGGGCTTGGCGACACTCGCCACGGCATTCGGATCGACATCGGCGCCCGCCTTCACAAGACCGGCCTCAAGTTCCGCTGCAATGTCTGGCGGAAGGCGCCAGACGGCAACCCTGTCAGCGAAGTTCCGCTCGAAATCAGAATCCTTCCCCCTGATCTCCGCCATGCGCTCGCGGGCCTCTGGTGAATGAAGCTGGCCGAGGGCGGCGGTCCGGAGCGCCGAGACCAGGAAGTCGGTGCAGTTGATCTGCTCGGACAAAAGCGACGCCTCCGAATAGCGCCCGGTCTTGTAGGCATCGAGCGCCAGCACCAGGGTGGCGTCGCGCGGGGCTGCATCGACGGCGTGGCTGGCATCATGCGCCATCGCCACACCTGCGTCCTTGAAACCCGAGAGATAGAGGACAAGCGCCAGCTTTGCCGCCGCATCGCCATTGTTCGGGTTGAGCTCCACCGCACGGTTTCCGGCCCGGACGGCCGCTTCGGTCCGGCCTGCGGCGAACTGCGCCGTCATCAGAGCCACCTGCGCCCTGTCCGATAGCGGCGCCGAGGAGACTGCACCCTTCGCGAGCTCCAGCGCGCGCAATCGGACAGACGGGTCGGACGCGACACCCCTGCCTGCAAGCAGAATCCGCGCCAGCAGCGCCGTTGCATCCGGGTCGGCGGGAACTGCAGACAGGCTGCTTTCCAGGCAGTCGCGGCTGCGCAACACGCGGTCGGCGCCGCCTTCATCAAGCGCATATTCCGCCCGCAGCACGCAGGCATTGCCAAGGGCATCATCGGGCGTTTCATGGATTTCGATATTGTTGATCACGCCGCGCGTAGCCGCAAAACGCTGCGCCAGCGCGCCCGCCATCTCCTCGCGGACGGCAGCCGGGCTCTTGCCGCTGATATCCACCCGTTCGAGGCCGGACCGGAGCAGGTCGCCCGTGGCGCTGTCGGCGATCTGCCACCAGACGCTGCGATCATCCGCATCGCCGTAATACTTGATGTCGATCTCGTAATTCCGGCCGGCGCGGCCCGCCGACCGCACCTCGGAATAGCTGGCTTTGGCGACGGTCAGCGTCGTAAACTGGGTCAGCGCCGTCATCAGCGTGTCGCGCGTCTGGCTGGCCTCGCCCTGCATGCGGCCTTCGGCGGCCTCCATCAGGATATAGACGGTCGGCTTTGCCGTCATCGCAGGCTGCCCGGCCAGCAGCTCGAAGCTCGCCGCACCACCAAGCGCCGCGACAATTACCGCGGCAGCTGCGGCTCCTCCGAGACGCACCGACCTGCGGGAGCGCACTGCCTGCACCATAGCCTCGGAAATCGTCGCCGCCGGTTCGCTTTCGCCGGCTGGCTCGAACCCGGGATGCAGCTCGTCATCCGGCTCGTGCGGCACGAGTGTCGCCGGGAAAAGAGCAATATACATGCCTTTTGGAATATGGATCGTGGCGCCACTGGCGGTGCCGAAGGCCTGATAATAGGCGTCGAGCGCCGATCTCAGACGGCTGATCTCGATGCGCACAATCGGATCGGTCGAGGCGTCGAAACCGCTCGGCCGCCCCAGCACGTCAAGCGCCACCGAATAGGCCTTGACCCCTTCGTCGCAATCGTTGAAGCGGCGCTCCGCCAGATATCTGAGAATGTCTTTCTGACGCTCGGTGACCCGGAAGCGCTGGTCGGCGAGCAGACGCTCAAGTTCGACCTTTGCTTCGTCCTTGGAAACCTCGCAAGCCTTCAAGTCGTGTACTTCAGCATTCATGGCTGCCCCTCGCACACCTTGTCAAAGCTAAAGTAGAACAGAGTAATTTATCGCCGAGATGGCAAGAAGTTGCAAGGCCGAACGCTAATGAAACCGAAACTTGATCGATTTTGACGCGAACCCTGTGTCAGTCCGACACGCCGGAAGGGTGCCCGAGAACATAATGGATCACATCGGATTCGATCTCAGCGCACACGGTTTCGTATTCTTCGCGGAGGGGACATTGCGATCGGGGCCGGTCCTTCGACATCCGTTCCAGGGTGAGGCTGGCCTCTTCGTAGGCCTCGAACAGGTCGGTGATGGACGGTGACGTCGCAGCGAGAATCTGGAGCCTTCCGCGCATCGCAGGCAGCTTCAGCATCAGCCGCCACAGACCCCTCTGGGCGGTTCCGGAACCGTTGATGCCGGTGCCGCTGCTCTTGTCCATCACACCATCCAGCCTCCGGGCCAACCTTGACGGGAGGATTATGCGCCGTCTGAGAAGCCGCGGAAGTACGTTACCGTAAACCGCTCCGCGTTTACGCCCGGATCGCGGAATTTACGCCCGCATTTACAGTAACGTACTTCCGCGCCGGAGAACCGGCTGGCTAGATGCACGTCTTGTTCAAGGAGAGTGCAGATGCGGTTCACGGATGCCAGCTCAGCTTCCCTGATTCGACCGGAGTGCGGCAGACTTTCCCGGCCGCCTGCCGCCTGCATTTTCCGCGTCTGCTACGGGACGTCCGCAGCATGATCAAATGCCTGGCAGCGCTGTTTGTATTCCTGATCCTTTCCGTCACCGCGCAGGCACAAACGCCCATTCCGGCGAGCGAAAAGAAGATCAACGATCTGGTCGCACTTCTCCAGGATCCCGATATCCAGGCCTGGCTCGAAAGCCGCAAGACGGCCGCAGCCCCGCCGGCGCCATCGGCAACTGCAGCCTCCCCCATCACAAGCTGGGAGTCCGAGACGCGGGCGCGGATCGATACGGTCATCGCCGCCGTCCCGCGTATTCCGTCTGAAATTGCCGCAACGGCTGCCAGGACGCGTGCCGATGCGATCTCGCACGGATACGCCCCCGTCTTCATTATTTTCGGTGGTCTCATCGCTATTGGCCTTGCCGCCGAATGGCTCTATCGCAGGATGCGCGGACAGCGGGAGGGAGCAGCGGCCGCACTGATCCCGATCGCAGTCTTTGCCGGCGCCATGGCAGTGATCTTCTTTGCAATCGAGTGGCCGCCGCTTGCCCGCATCACCCTGCTTGTCTATCTCAGCGCGTTCGTCGTCTATCGCACCGGATCGGTGCTGATCACGCTCGCGGCGCCGGAAGGGCTGCGGCGGCGCGCCAGGACCCTTCTCGGCATCACCGTGCTCGCCATCGCCACGGCAGCGCTCGGCCCGCCGCTCGGCACGGATCCCGCCGTCACGGACGCGATCTCCTATGTGTTTTCGATCATCGTTCTCGCGCTCGGAATTGAGGCCGTCTGGTCCGCATGGAGCCGGCCGAAACCCGCAAAGGCGATCGTCACCGGCGTGATGGTTGCGATGTGGATCCTCTGGTGTCTCGATCTGAAAGGCCTGTTCTGGCTCGGCCTCTACGCTCTCATCCTGCCCGGCATTCTGCGGGGTGCAGGAAATGTCGCCGAACACTTCACCTCGACCGGGGCTGGTCTGCGAAATGTGCTGGTCGTCCGCGGAGCCCGGGCGATCGTCATCGCAATCGCCGCCGGCTGGCTGGCAATCGTCTGGCAGATGAACCCGGAAACCATTGGCCACCGCGATCCGATCGTATCGGCGATCTTCTATGGCCTGCTGCGCAGTGTCGTCGTTCTGCTTGCCGCCGATCTGATCTGGCATCTGGCCAAGAGCTGGATCGACGGAAACCTTGTGGCATCCGCGCCTGCTGCGTCCACGCCAGCCGACACAGCGCGGCGCGCCCGCTTCCGGACGCTGCTGCCGATCCTGCGCAATGCGCTTGCCGTCATGATTGCCGTCATGGCGGCGTTGATCATCCTCGCCCAGCTCGGTGTGGAGATCGGGCCGCTGATCGCTGGTGCCGGCATATTCGGCGTGGCACTCGGCTTCGGATCGCAGACGCTGGTCAAGGACATCATCAGCGGCGTCTTCTACATGCTCGACGATGCCTTCCGGGTCGGCGAGTACATCCAGGCCAAGAATTACAAGGGAACGGTCGAGGGCTTCAGCCTGCGATCGGTCCGGCTCAGACACCACCGCGGCCCCGTGTTCACCGTCCCGTTCGGCGAGCTCGGCGCGGTCGAAAACATGAGCCGCGACTGGGTGATCGACAAATTCCGGATTTCCGTCGGCTTCGACACCGATGTCGAAAAGGCCCGCAAGCTGACCAAGAAGATCGGCGCCGAACTGCTCGAAGATCCCGAACTCGGACCGCTCTTCATCGAACCCCTGAAGATGAAGGGCGTCGAGGAATTCGGCGACTACGGCATCGTGCTGGGTTTCGGCATGACCACGGTACCCGGCATGCAGACCTACATACGCCGCAAGGCACAGCTGCGGATCCGGGAAGCCTTCAGGGCAAATGGCATCGAATTCGCGCAGCCGACCGTCAATGTCGGTGGCGACGAGCGGGATGGTGGAGCGGCCGCGGCCGCCGCCACCATCAAAGCGCAGCAGGCGAAAGCGGCTGCGGCAGCAGAAGTGTGACAAGGGCCAAGGCCGAGGGGACGACACATGCACAGCAAGATTCGATTTATCATTGGTGTTGCGGCACTGGCCGCCTTCGCCGCGCCTGCGGGTGCTGCCGATCTGCTGCCGGTAACAGCGCCGCAACCATCACCCGAGCGGCCCGACGGCTGGAGTTTCTCGTTCTCTCCCTATTTCTGGATTGCCGGTCTCGATGGAGAAAGTCAGGTGTTCGGCTTGCCGACCGTGGATGTCAGCCAGGATTTCGGCGACATCATCTCGACCCTGGATTTCGCGTTCATGGGAGCAGGCGATGCCCGCTACGACCGTTTCAGCATCTTCACCGATATCAGCTATGCGAGGGTAACCACCGACTCTGCCACGCCGCGCGGCATCATCGCCGACGACGTTGATCTGAAGACTGTGACCTTCACGGCACTGCTCGGCGCCGCCTATACGATCTACGAAGACCCGCAGGCGCGCCTCGACATCCTGGCGGGTGCCCGTTTCTGGCATGCCGAAACCACCATCCGCCTGAGTGGCGGCCTGATCGGTAATCTCGAGGGAACCGACAGCGCCAACTGGGTTGATGGTCTTGTTGGTTTCAAGGGCAGCTACTCCTTCACCGACAATGTCTACATGACCGGCTGGGCGATGATTGGTGCGGGCGGCGCCGACCTCGACTGGGATGTGCTGGCCGGCCTAGGCTACAAGTTCAACGACACCATGTCAGCCGTGCTCGGATACCGCGCCCAGGGCGTCGATTACAGCAGTGACGGCTTCACCTACGACATGATCCAGCACGGCCCGATCATCGGCATGACGATCCGGTTCTGAAACTTGCGGCGAAGTGCAGATCCCAATCGGAGACCAACGCATGAAGCCAGGAATTCTCTTTGCCGCAGCGGCCGCTGCGGCGGCACTCCCGCTACCGGCTGTGGCGCAGGATGCCGATCTCGCCAAGAAGCTTTCCAATCCGGTCGCCTCGCTGATCAGCGTGCCGTTTCAATTCAACTATGACAGTGGTTACGGCCCGCTCGACGGCGACAGGGCCGTGCTGAACATCCAGCCGGTCATTCCCATTTCGATCAACGACGACTGGAACGTCATTTCCCGAACCATCCTGCCGGTCATCTGGCAAAACGATATTGCCGGCAATTCCGGTAGCCAGTTCGGCCTTGGCGACATCACCCAAAGCTTCTTCTTTTCGCCGAAGGAACCGGGACCGGGCGGCATCGTCTGGGGCGCCGGCCCGGTCTTTCTGCTGCCGACCGCAACGGACACGATGCTCGGCAGCGGCAAGTGGGGGCTCGGCCCGACCGCCGTCGTTCTGAAGCAGGATGGCCCCTGGACCTACGGCGCGCTCGCCAATCACATCTGGTCCGTCGCAGGCAACAGCGATCGCCCTGATATCAGCTCCACCTTCCTGCAGCCCTTCATATCCTACACCACCCCTGACGCCTGGACTTTCTCGCTTAACACCGAAAGCACCTATGACTGGAAGAACGACCAGTGGGCCGTGCCGATCAATTTTTCGGTGGCAAAGCTCCTGAAGTTCGGCGAACAACCGGTGAGCTTCCAGGTCGGTGCCCGCTACTGGGCCGAAGCGCCCGAGAACGGACCGAACGGCTGGGGCTTCCGCGCCGGGATAACGTTCCTGTTCCCGCAATAGGCGGGCAGGAGAAGCGGTCTGTCACCTGCCTGATCGACATCGCCTATTGCATGCCTGATGGCGCTATGCGATTGCGCGGTCAAATATCGAAGGCGGACGACCCATGACAGCATCGCGATACACCGATTACATCCAGGATCTGAAGGCAGCCCTGGACGATCTGCACGGCAATAGCGACCGGTACCAGACCTTCGATCTCCACGCCGAACTGGCGATGGGGGCGAACCTTCTGGTTTACGAGACGCGCAAACGCAAGGGCCAGATCGACACCATGGCCTATGCCCGAACGCCAGCAGGCAACAAGCCGGTTGCGCCTGACATGGCAAGGGATCGTGTCCTGTCGTTCCTGGCGATGCAGGAACACATCGCGCTGACGGGCGATCCGATGATCAGCATCAACGAGGAATATCCTCATGCGGTGATCAGCTTTGAGCACCGGGTCAAAGGTGCGGCCCTCAAGAAATCGATGAAGATGATCTTTGCCGGCGTCAACGATGCCGAGGACGCTGCCCGCTATGTCACGGCCGCCGGCAATCCTGCCGCGATTGTTTCGGCGCGCCCACACAGTTCGAAGAAGCTGTGGGAGTGGAAATAACAGGCGCGGGCAGCGGCTTTCGCCGCGCCCGCGATTGTGTCTTCGACTCCTGAAAGGCCTATTTCAGGGTCGTCTCGTCGGCAAGAATGGCGCCGGCTTCGTCGAGTAGCACGTCCTTCGCCTTCTTGCGGGCATTCTCGATCGCAATATCCGCACTGAGGCTGCGCTCGTTTGACTGCAGGCCGTCATCCGGACCCGTGTCTTCGCCGCTGACATCGGCGCGCGCCTTCAGGCGCGCCTCGCGGGCGGCCTGTTCCTTGCGCCGCTCGGCCTCATTGAGGGAGATAAGCCCCTTGTCGCGCTGCGCCTTCAGGTCGGCAATGTCCTCAATCAGGCTCTGGTAGCCCGGATCGGTCTTGACGCGCGCATCATGGCGGCTCTGCAGCTGTGGCAGCACGCTTTTGATGTCGCCGAAAGGCTTATATTTTGCAGGCTTGATTTCGGTCCATGGCAGGGCGTTATCATAGCTCGTCTCGCCGAAGGTTTTCGGGTCGGAAAGACCCGGGAAGGCGATATCCGGGGTCACGCCGCGTAGCTGCGTCGTCCCGCCGTTGACGCGGAAGAACTGGGCGATCGTCACCTTCAGCTCGCCGAATTTGGGCTTGCTGTTATGCGCCATCTCGTCGAGATCGACGACGGTCTGGACGGTGCCCTTGCCGAAGCTCGGCTCGCCGATGATCACACCACGTCCGTAATCCTGGATCGCCGCGGCGAAAATCTCCGACGCCGAAGCCGAGCCGCGGTTGATGAGCACGCCCACCGGACCAGTCCACAGGGGCTCCTGGAAGTCAGCGCTCTGGACCACGACCTTGCCATCGGTGCCGCGCTGCTGAACGACCGGGCCATTGCCGATGAACAGGCCGGTCAGGTCGATCGCCTCGGACAGTGAGCCGCCACCATTGTTGCGGATATCGATCAGAACGCTGTCGACATTGTCCTGCTTCAGTTCTTCGAGCAGCTTGGCGACATCGCGGCTGGCGCTCTTGTAGTCCTGGTCACCCTTCCGACGCGCCTCGAAATCCTCGTAGAATGCCGGCAGCGTAATCACGCCGATCTTGCGCGTGGCATCGCCTTCCTTGACCGAGAGGATATCCTTGCGGGCCGCCTGTTTTTCGAGGCTGATCTTGTCGCGCACCAGGCTGATGATGTGATGGCTGCCGTCGGCACTGGCTTCAGCCGGCAGAATGTCGAGACGCACGACAGAGTCCTTCTCGCCGCGGATCATCTGCACGACTTCGTCGAGACGCGTGCCGAGCACTTCCTTGATCGCGCCATTTTCGCCCTGGCCGACGCCGATGATGCGGTCGCCGACGGCGAGCTTGCCGGAGAGCTGCGCCGGGCCGCCGGGCACGAGTTCGCGGATCGTCGTGTAGTCGTCGCGTTCCTGCAGGACCGCGCCGATGCCGACCAGGGACAGCTTCATGGAAATGTCGAAATCAGCAGAGGCCGAGGCGCCGAAATAGTCCGTGTGCGGATCGACGGAATTGGTATAGGCGTCCATGAACGACTGGAAGACGTCGTCACTCTTGTATTTGTAGGCGCGCTCCAGAGCGTTTTCGTAACGCTTGTCGAGCGTATCGCGAATGGCATCGTCCGCCTTGCCGCCAAGCTTCAGCCGCAGCCAGTCGCTCTTGACGCGCTTGCGCCAGAGATCGTCGGACTCGGCTTCGGACTGCGGCCATGGGGCGTTGTCGCGCAGTACGGAATAGTCTTCCTTTACGCTGAAATCGAATCCCTGCTTCAGCAGGCCGCGCGAATAATTCATGCGATCGACGACGCGCTGCTCATAGACGTTGAAGATCGTGAACGGGATCTGCAGGTTCTGCTTCTCGATCGCGTCATCGATCTTGCTCTTGTCAGCCATGAACTTGTCGATGTCGGCCTTCAGGAAGATCATCCTGTCCGGATCCAGCGACTTGATGAAGTGGTCCATGATCTTGGCCGACAGCGCATCATCGAGTGCGACGGGCCTGTAGCTGTAACGGGTCAGAAATTGCGCGCTCATTTGCGCAGCCTGGGCCTGCTGCTTTAGCGGCTCCAATACAGGCGGCGAGGCAGCTTCCAGGGCATATGCGGACGGCGCGATTGCAAGGAATAATCCGAATAAACCGTATTGTATGCGCATTCAGCTCTGTTCCAATTCTTTGTGCCGCGTATCAATGACCGATGTAGGTGGAACAATTATGGCTTTTTGGCAACCGGGCGGATCGTCTCTGCGGATGTTTCCTATCGAAAACGGCGGTGACCTGGAGGCCGGCTAACGCCTGCCGCCGGCCAGAAACCGTGCTTCCGGGTCGCGCCGCAACCTCAACATCGCGGCACATCCCGCGAAGGGACCCAGCGCAAGCATCGTGAAGGCGCCCGGCCAGCCGAGCAACGCCTGGACCTCGGGAACAAGGTGAATGCTGACCATTGTCAAGAGAAAGCCCGCGCATGTGTGCGCCGTCAGCAATGTCCCGACTGAGCCGGGCTCCGCAAGCTCCGCGACCGAGGCCGAAAACTGGGCGGAGTCGGCAATCACGGTGATGCCCCAGATGATGGCCACGGGCACCAGCAGGAACAGCGGCGCGGAATAGAGCCAGCCGATCAGCAGCGCGCATATGCCGCTGGCACTCATCGCAGTTGTGGTCACGAAGGTCCGGCCTCGCCTGTCGGCGACGATCCCGCCGAGCCAGGAGCCGGCCGCCCCGGCCGCAATCGCGGCGAAGGTCAGCCAGGCCGCCTTGGTGTCGGCGTTCTGAAGACCGCGCGCCGCAAACGACTGATGCAGGAAGACCGGCAGCCAGGCCCACATGGCGTAGAGTTCCCACATATGCCCGAGATAGCCGAGGTTCACGCGCCGCAACGACGTCCGGCGCCAGCTTTCGGCGATCTTCGATAGATCGACCGATGGCGCACGGCGGATGCCGGGGCCAAGCTTGGCGAAGGTGATCAGCAGAGCGGCCACAAGCGCCGATCCCGAAGCCACGCCGTAGATTGCGCGCCATTCGACATCGCCGGCCGCCGCCAGAAGATGCGGGCTGGCCGAGCCGAGCGTCAGGGCGCCGACCAGAAGACCGATCAGCAGGCCGAGATCGCGGTTTGCCCAGGTAGCCGCCATGCGCATGCCAACCGGATAGACGCCCGCCATGCAGATGCCGGTCAGGAAACGCAGCGCGATCGCGCCGGGGCCGACAGGTGCCATGAAGACGAGACAGCCCGTGGCAATGGCGGCAATCGCGGCGCACAGCGCAAACAGCCGCCGCGGATCGAAACGGTCCGCCAGCGACAGAAGCGCCGAGACGACCGTTCCGGCCACGAAGCCGATCTGCACGGCCGTGGTCAGCATCGCCTCCTGCGAAGCGCCGATCGCATATTGCTGCTTGATGCTGGCGACTGCAGCGCTCGACGAGAACCACACGCTCATCGCCGCCACCTGCGCCGCGAGGATGATCGCCAGCGAAACGGCCTTGCGGCCGGCTGGCTTGGCCGACGGATTGCCCACGGCAGATGTCGTTAGTCCGCGCATCGCGTCAGGCCGCAGGTCCGGCCGCATTGACCGGCCTGGTCGCCACCCGATGAAAATCGCGTCCGAAATAGATCAATCCATCGCGGCCCGGCTGATTGCGGACCGCCCTCGCACGGCAATAGAAAACCGTATGAGTGCCGACCTCTGACACGGAATCGACCTCGCAATCGATGGCGGAGACTGCGCCATCAAGCACCAGCGCTCCGGTTTCAAGTGTGCTCCAGTTGGCATTGGCAAGGCGCTCGCTAACCGATAATCCCTTCGTCGCGAATTGCATCGCGATCTCTTTCTGCTCGGCGGAGACAATATTGACGCAGAGATTGCCGTTCCGGCGGATGATCTCGTTATTGGCGCTGGAGCGATTGATGCAGACCAGCAGCGTCGGCGGCTCGTCGGTCACCGAACAGACGGCCGAGACCGTGCAGCCGGCAGGGCCTGCGGCTCCATCCGAGGTGATGATATTCACCGCAGCCGCAAGCCCGGCCATGGCATCGCGATACGCAGTTTTCTCGACCACGTTCAATCCTTCCTGATGATGCTGAGAGCTGCTACCGGGAGCCGGCTCCGCCGCGATATTGCGCGGCCGAATGGGTCGATGGCAGGCGTGCCGTGCCGAACAGCTTCTCGCGGTAGGTTCCTTCTGCATAGGACGTCTTGTAGGCGCCCTTCTCCTGAAGAACCGGGATCAGCAGATCGATGACATCCTCGATGCTCTCAGGCGCAACGGTACGCGACAGATTGAAGCCCGCCACGCCGGTCTCGCCGCCCCAGCCGATCAGCATATCGGCAATCTCTTCGGCCGAGCCCACCCATGGGGTCTGGCGGCTGCCCAGCACCATCTGCTCGAGAAGTTTGCGGCGCGTCCATTGCGGACCCGCCGCCTTATTGATGATCTCGACATTGGAGACGATCGCCTGGCTCTTGCCCGTCTCGATCGGCTCATCGATATCGTATTTCGAAAAATCGATACCGAGCGATGCGGCCGCATGCACCAGCGCCGCTTCGGAACTGACGTAGCGCTTGTATTCCTCGAACTTTTCCTTCGCTTCGGCATTGGTCCTGCCGAGAACGAGGCTGGCGCCCAGGAACACCTTGACGTCCTCGGCCGACCGGCCTTTCGCTTGCGCCCGCGCCTTGATGTCGGCGGTGATACCGCGGACATCCTCTTTCTTCTGGCCGTTGACGAAGACGCATTCCGCATGGGTCGCTGCAAATTCGCGCCCGCGCGGCGAAGACCCCGCCTGGTAAAGCACCGGCGTGCGCTGCGGCGACGGCGAGCAGAGATGCATCGCATCGACCTTGTATTGCGGTCCTTCGTGGTGGATCACGCGAACCTTTGACGGATCGGCAAACATCGCATTCCGGCGATCGGCGATAACAGCGTCGTCGTCCCAGGATCCTTCCCAGAGCTTGTAGACCAGCGACATATATTCGTCGGCAAGATCATAGCGGTCGTCATGCGCGGTCTGCCCCTTGAGGCCGATGGCGCGGGCGGCGCTGTCGAGATAGCCGGTGACGATGTTCCAGCCGATGCGGCCGCCGGTCATGTGATCGAGCGTCGACATCCGCCGGGCGAACAGAAACGGCTGCTCATAGGTGAGATTGCAGGTAACGCCGAAACCGAGATGCCTGGTGACCGCCGCCATAGCCGGAATGACGATTGTCGGATCATTGGCGGGGATCTGCACCCCGCCGCGCACCGCCGCATCCGGACTGCCGCCATAGACGTCATACACACCGAGGACATCGGCAAAGAAGATGCCGTCGAACAGACCGGATTCGAGCTTCTTCGCGTATTCCATCCAATATTGCAGATCGTTGACGCGGTCGGACTGGTCCCGCGGATGCGTCCACATGCCCTGCTGGATGTGGCCCGGGCAGACCATATCGAAGGCATTCAGATGGATCTGGCGAGGCATAATCGATTCCCTATCTTGATCACGGCACGCAGTTGTCCACTATCGTGGATTATTGATGTCAATATGATGGACATTCGATCTGTGTCAAGGCGGCATTTCCGTGCACACGGGACTGAAGGAAGCCGGCGCTGCAAGCTGTCCAGTGCAGCAGGCGTCGTTTTCCGCTATGCTGATCGTACCACTATAGTAGCACGATCCGCTCGGTCAGGCCTCACGAAGAACGATCACCGCATAACGGCAGGGTTCGGCCGTTTCATTCCGGAAGATGCAATCGCTGGGAGGGCCGAGTTCGAGGCAATCCCCTTCCCGCATCCCATGGCGGACGCCGCCTTCGATAAAGACAAGTTCGCCCGCTAGCACCCAGACGAGGTGCTTGCGATTGGCATAGGACGAGGCGGGAAAGCCCGATTCCTTGCCCGGCGGGAAATCGACATCGATCACATCGATCGGCGTCACCGATCGCGGCGAGACATGGCGGCGCGCATAACCGGTAACCGGATCGATCCAGACCGGCTGGTCGTCCTTGCGCAGCAACAGCCCTTCCTGCATCTCGGCACGCACCATCAGTGTCGACATGCTGATCTCGAAAGCGCCAGACAAACGGGCCAAAAGCATTGCCGTCGGGCTTGCCTCGCCGCGCTCGACCTTGTGGATCATCGCGCGGGAAACACCTGAACGTTTCGCGAGCTCGGTCAGCGACCAGCCGCGAATTTCCCGTTCAATACGCACCCGCGCGCCGAGGCGCTCATCGACTTTATCCAGCATGACGACATCACTAACGCGTGCCACCGGCCGCCGCAACAACTCGGGTTCCGCGGGGCTGCAGCCGCGCTAACGATAGTAAAGCCAGCGGGCAAGCTTCCGTCTCAACCGGCCAGAAATCACACTCCGGAATTACGGCTTGCCAAATTATCGATAAAATATATTTTCTATCCACAATTTGAATCTTGAGGCGAGATTAATGCCAGAAATCGTTCGGAATACCGACTTTGAAGCACGCCACGCTCCGCGTAAACCGACCAAAACGTTAGACGATGCAAAAATTATCTATAATTTGCCTTTCAATGATCTGCTCTTCCGGGCGCAAACCGTTCATCGCGCCAATTTCGATCCCAATGCCGTGCAGATGAGCCGGCTCCTCTCGATCAAGACGGGGGGATGTGCGGAGGATTGCGGATACTGCAGTCAGTCGGCGCATAATCCGACCGGGCTGAAGGCGTCGAAGCTGATGGAGGTCGAGCGCGTTCTCGCGGAGGCGCGCAAGGCAAGGAATGCCGGGGCGACTCGCTATTGCATGGGGGCCGCCTGGCGCAGCCCGAAGGATCGCGATCTGGACACGCTGACCGCCATGGTCGAGGGCGTGAAGGCGCTTGGCATGGAAAGCTGCATGACGCTCGGCATGCTCTCGGCCACGCAGGCAGACAGGCTCGCAGAAGCGGGCCTCGACTACTACAATCACAACATCGATACGTCCGAGCGCTTCTACTCCGAAATCATCACGACACGGAGCTTCGAAGACCGGCTCGATACGCTGGAGACCGTCAGGGCTGCCGGCATCAAGGTCTGTGCCGGTGGGATTCTTGGAATGGGCGAAACGGTCGATGACCGGATTTCCATGCTGCTGACGCTCGCAAACCTGCCGGTGGCGCCGGAGAGCGTTCCGATCAATCAGCTGATCGCGATCCCCGGCTCGAAGCTGGAACATGCCGCCCCTGTCGACCCGATCGATTTCATCCGCACGATAGCACTCGCCCGCATTCTGATGCCCACGTCCCACCTGCGGCTCTCGGCCGGACGGACGGAGATGAGCGACGAAATGCAGGCACTCTGTTTCTTCGCCGGCGCCAATTCGATCTTCGTCGGCGATACGCTGCTGACGACGGATAATCCCGGCGAAGACCACGACACGGCGCTCTTCCGACGCCTCGGCCTGTCGCCAATGCAACTGGAGCCGACGCTGTGACCGCAGCGATACTCGCCGGCTATATTGCGACACTGGATGGCCTGCAGCGAAAGACACGCCTGCGCCGTCTGGCCCCGCAGCGCGGCGCCGATTTCACCTCCAACGACTTTCTCGCTCTGGCCGGTGCGCCACGTCTCAAGGCGGCGATCGCTGCGGCCATGGAGCGGGGCATTCCCGTTGGCGCCGGGGGATCTCGGCTGCTACGCGGCAATCATCCCGAACACGAGGCGCTGGAGACCGAAGCAGCAGCCTTCTTCGGGGCGGAGCGCGTGCTCTATTTTGGCAGCGGCTATGCCGCCAATTCCGCTCTTTTCTCGACGCTTCCGAAGCGCGAGGATCTGATCGTCCATGATGCGCTGATCCATGCGAGCGCGCATGAAGGCATCGAAGCCAGCAAGGCGGCTTCGACCGCCGTCGCCCACAACGATGCCGATGCCTTCAACGACGCGATCGGGAAATGGCGCAGACAGGGTGGCCGGGGCCATCCCTGGATTGCCGTCGAAAGCCTCTATTCCATGGATGGCGACCACGCACCGCTCGCGGCCCTTGCTGACATTGCCGAACGTCACGACGGCTTTCTTGTCATCGACGAGGCGCACGCGACCGGCGTGCTCGGTCCAGGCGGACGGGGGCTGGCGGCCGGGCTTGAGGGCCGGGAGAATGTGCTGGCGCTTCATACCTGCGGCAAGGCGCTCGGCGTTTCCGGCGCTTTGCTTGCCGCTCCCCGGGCGCTTGCCGACTACCTCGTCAACCGCGCCCGCGCCTTCATCTATTCGACGGCGCCCTCACCGCTCATGGCGACCGGCGTGCGCGAGGCGCTGCGGATGGTCGAGGATGAACCGGAGCGGCGCATCAGCCTTCAGCAACTGGTTTCCTTCGCCGGCGACGAACTGAAGAGTCGGCTTGGCGTCCAGCCGAGTGGATCGCAGATCCAGCCCGTGATCATCGGTGGCAATTCGCAGGCGGTCCGAATTGCGGACTGTCTGCAGGATCATGGTTTCGACATCCGCGCCATTCGCCCGCCCACGGTACCCGATGGCACGGCGCGGCTGCGCCTGTCGATCACGCTGAATACGGACCGCGATCAGATCGCCCGCATGGTCGATTGCCTCGCCGCCGTCATGGAGGAAAACAATAGATGACACCGCGTTTCGTGGTCTCCGGCACGGATACCGGCATCGGCAAGACCGTCTTTGCGGCGGGCCTAGCCGGTGCGCTCGGCGCGCACTACTGGAAGCCGGTGCAATCCGGCCTCGAGGATGAGACTGATAGCCAGACCGTCGCCCGGCTCAGCGAATTGCCATCAGGCCATATCGTACCCGAAGCCTATCGTCTCACAGCGCCCTTATCGCCGCATCTTTCCGCGCGGCTTGATGGGATCGAGATCGATACCGGCAAGCTTCTGCCACCCGAATGCAAAGGGCCGCTGGTCATCGAGGGCGCGGGTGGCCTGCTAGTGCCGCTGACGGCTACCACTGTCTTTGCCGATGTCTTCGCGCAGTGGCGCATTCCCGTCATTCTCTGCGCACGAACGGCACTTGGCACCATCAATCACACGCTGCTCTCTCTCGAGGCGCTGCGCCGCCGCGCCATCCCGATTTGCGGCGTCGCCTTCATCGGGCCCGAGAACGCCGAGACGCAGGCGACGATCGCGACGATCGGGCAGGTCGAGATTCTCGGGCGGCTGCCGACGCTGGACAATCTGACGCCTGAAAGCCTCGCTCAGGCATTTCGAGAAAATTTCAACGCACGGCTGATGCTGGAGAACTGCGCATGAGCCCCTCTCCCGTCTGGCACCCATTCACCCAGCACGCCCTCGAACCAGCGATGAAGCGCGTCGCCAAAACAGAAGGTAGCTACCTTTACGACGAGGATGGCAATCGTATTCTGGATGCGATCTCTTCCTGGTGGGTCATCACCCATGGCCATCGCCACCCGGCCATCATGGCCGCGATCCGCGAGGCGACAGAGGTCTACGACCAGGTGATCTTTGCTGAATTCACGCACGAGCCAGCTGAAGCGCTGGCGGAAGGCTTGCTCGCCTTCGCTCCACCCGGTTTGCAGCACGTCTTCTATTCCGACAGCGGCTCGACCGCCGTGGAAGTCGCGATCAAGATGGCGCTTGGCACCTTTCACAATCGCGGTATCGCACGCGACCGCGTCGTGGTGATGGAACACGCCTATCACGGCGACACGATCGGCACGATGTCGGCGGGAGAACGCGGCGTTTTCAACGCCCCGTTCGAACCGCTGCTTTTCGGCGTCGATCGCCTGCCTTTTCCCGAAGCCGGCCGCGAGCAGGAAACACTCGATGCTTTCGAACGCTTCTGCCGCGCCGAAAGGACCGCCGCCATTCTCATCGAGCCGCTGGTGCTTGGCGCAGGCGGCATGAAATTCTATGCAAGCGGCGTTCTCGCCTCTCTGAAGGAAATCGCCGGGCGGTATGGCGTGCTGTTTATCGCCGACGAGGTGATGACCGGCTGGGGCCGGACTGGAACCCGCTTCGCCTGCGAGCAGGCAGGCGTCAGCCCGGATATCCTCTGCACCTCGAAGGGCCTGACCGGTGGCGCCCTGCCGCTGGCGGCAACGCTCTGCACGCCGGATATTTTCGAGGCGCATCTGTCCTCAGACCGGCGCAAGACCTTCTTTCACTCGAGCTCCTACACGGCAAACCCGATCGCCTGTGCCGCGGCTGTGGCCAACCTGAAGATCTGGCGCGACGAGCCTGTCAACGAAAGGATCGACGCGCTGGCCGCGCAGCATTCGGCCCACCTGAAACGCTTCGAAAACGACCCGCGATTTACGGGCGTCAGGCAATGCGGAACGATCGCAGCTCTGGATCTGGTGGTCCCCGCGGGCGGCTATCTTGCCGAGGCCGGCCCGCATCTGCGGCGGCTATTCCGCGAGCGCGGGTTGCTCGTGCGGCCGCTTGGCAATGTCATCTACCTGATGCCGCCCTATTGCACGACTGCGGCCGACCTTGCTGCCGCCCATGACGCCATCGACGAGGTGGCTTCGCTCGCGCTGGCAAAGGTGGGGTTGTGACGGCGCTTCTTTCCTCCAGGCTCGCAGGCTTCGGCCACGCCGTCCCGTCGCGCATTGTCCATAATGCGGAGATCGAAAACCGGCTCCGCCTGGAGGACGGCTGGATCGAACGGCGCACCGGCATCCGATCGCGCTACTGGGCAAGCGAGGGTGACACGCTGACTGGCCTTGCCGCGGCAGCCGGCCGGATGGCGATCGGCAATTCCGGTCTTGCAGCTGACGATGTGGCCCTCACCCTGCTTGCGACCTCGACCCCGGATCATCTGCTGCCGCCGTCTGCGCCGCTTCTGGCACACAAGCTCGGACTCGGGAATTCCGGCGCGATCGACCTTGCCGGCGCCTGTTCCGGCTTTCTCTATGCGCTGACGCTGGCGGATGGTTTCGTGCGCGCCCAGGGGCGGCCGGTTCTTGTCGTCGCTGCCAACATTCTCAGCCGCCGGATCAATCCTGCCGAACGCGCCAGCGCTGTGCTCTTCGCCGACGGAGCGGGAGCCATCGTGCTCGCGCCCTGCAGTGATGGCCGAAGCGGCCTAAAGGCAGCCGTGCTGGCGTCCGATGGCAGCGGCTATGATCTGATCGGCATTCCGGCGGGCGGGAGCTCCAAACCGTTCACGCGGCAGACGCCGGGCGACGAAGTGCTGATGTCGATGCGCGACGGGCGCGAGGTCTTCTCCCGTGCCGTCGATCTGATGACAAGAACGTCGCTTCAAGCCGTCGCCCAGTCGGTCGGGACCGTCTCAGCCATCGACCGCTTCATTCCGCATCAGGCGAATGCGCGTCTTTCGGATGCCATTCGCCGCAATCTAGCGATCGAGGAAAGCAGGGCCGTCAGCACGATCGCCGAATACGGCAATTCTTCCGCTGCAACCATACCGCTTTCACTCTCGGTCGAGAACAGCAGACGGCCGCTCGCGCCAGGAGAGAATCTTCTGATGACCGCGGCAGGCGCGGGTCTGGCTGGCGGGGCAGTCGTTCTTGCGACGTGACCGGCCTTCCCGCAGCCCGCATCAAACCTGCGTGTTCTTTGAGATCAGCCACTCGCCGTTTTCATCCATCTCGACGCGCTTGTTACCGCGATAGAAAATCGGCTTTCCGGTCTTCTTGTCCATGGAAAAGCGGCTGGGGGTGTATTTCTGCTTCTCGCCGCCTTCGATCGCCAGCGCCAGCGCTTCCTTGAACTTTCCGCCCTTGCACAGTGAAAGGAATTTGTTTTCGTCCATGATAGCACCTGATTGAGCCGGCTGAATGATATAGGGCGCCTCATTACCAAGACTTATGGCGATGGAACAGTGTTTCCTGAAGCCGTGTCCGCCATCCGTTAGCGTGGCGAGAAAAAACAGACCGTTATCGGGATCGGTTCAACTTAAATCGGGCACAATCTCCGCGCAGTCACGTCATATGAGCTCCCGATCGTTTCGACGCCGAATTGCTGCTGCAACCCTGCTTGTTATTGGCGGGATGCCGACGGGTGCGCTTGCCCACCCACACATCTTCGTCGATGCCAAGTTCGAAGCAGTAGCGGGCGCCGATGGCAGCCTCGGCGAATTGCGCGATACCTGGCGCTTCGACGAGGTCTTCTCTTCCTCTGTGCTGCTGGATTTCGACAAGAACGGCAATTCGAAGCTGGAACCTGCCGAACTGACGGCTGTCGCAAAGACGGTGCGCAAGTCACTGGCGCAATACGACTATTACACCAAGATTACCATCAACGGCAAAGCGATCAAACTTGCCGAGCCCGATGTGATGCATGCGACCTATGAGGATGGATCGCTGATCCTGTCGTTCACGCAGAAGCCCGCGGAACGGACACCGCTGAAGGGCCTGATGGTATTCGGCGTTTACGATCCGTCGCTCTACACGGCGCTCGATTTCGGAAGTGACGCGGATCTGAAAACATCCGGCGACGGTTTCAACCGCTGCACGCGAAAGGTCGTCCGGCCCGATTCAAAGCAGATTCTGGCTGAAAACCAGGCAATGCTGACCACGCTGTTCTTCAACGACCCTATGGGCAGCGACTACTCGCAGATCGTCGCGACAAGACTGGAAGTGCGGTGTTAAGACTTCTTCAACCCTGATGGATGAGCGTGGGTCAGATCTATCAAACCGTTCGGCGGCCGAATGCGCCGAGAGACTATCCGGGAGAATGCGCCGTGCCTAAAAGATCCCTGCTCCTTGGCTTTGCGAGCCTGCTCATGTCGGCCACGACGGCAGTACAGGCATCCGGGGCCGACGGGCGTCTGCCGATTCCGGACTGGCTCATGACCTATGTCGGCGAGGCCAATAGCCAGATCGCCCTGCCGGTGCTGGAGCGGGCACGCCGCCTCTATCTCTCTAAAGTCGCCGAAGGCAAGGTTCGAAACGAGTGCTATTTCGCTATGGACGCGACACGGCCGAATGACCCGGGTGACCTATCGGATGGCCGGTTTTATGTGATCTGCGAGGCCGACAGATCGTTTCGCGTCATTTCCGCCGGCCATGGCGGCGGCCGCAATCTCCAGGGCGTGGCGAACTTTTCCAACGGCCGGGAATGCGCCAAAAACTTTGGCAACGCCCTCGATTCCAATCTGACCGCCGGCGGCGCCTATCTGACCAGCGAGATCAAGACGTCTTTCAAGGGCTATTACCGCACGAGTGCCGATCGCGAAGCCGCCTTCATCCGCTCCTTCGTGCAGTTCGACGGTATCGGAGAGACGGCCAATGCAAGGCAACGCGCCATCGGCGGCCATGCTGCGGCCCTGGTCTCAGGGATCTGCATGCAGAAGAAGCCTGAGAGCACCTATGCGAACAGCACGGGCTATGTTCCGCTCGGAAAGCTCGTCACCTATGCAGGCGGACGGAGCGACGGCTGCACCAGCTGGTCGCCATCGGACGCGCCGAAGGTGCTTTCGATGATCGATGGCAATCCGACGACGCTCTATATCTACCCGGAATCCAAGGATATCAAAGCCGTCGCGCAGTCCGTCGGCGGTGGGCGCACACTGGCGCCGAACGGCCCCTACTGGAATGCCTCCTGCCTCAAGGCGATCGGCACGCCGGCATTCTGGCCGAAGGAAAAGCTCGAGCCGGTCATCGCCCAGTACAAGGCGGATCATCCCCCTCAGCCGGCGCGGCCGGTGCCGATGTGCGAAGGCAACGTGAACTGACGGCGGCGTCCGCCCGTCTCCAGCATCCCCATGTCACGCCGGCGTCACGCGACTATTCAAGCGTTTGGTGATTAAGTGAGGCCTTAAGCTTTTGATCCTCCTTGTTACGCGTGAGGCAGCAGATGGCAAACAGACGCGCAAATACAGTCCGGGTTCCCCGGGCAACCTTCCGGCAACGGGCCAAGGCGCCCGTCAAGAATGTTCCGCCGACGAAACGTCCTGAGACCGAGGACGAGACGGAGGTGCTGTACGATCTGCTGGACTATCTGGCAGACGATGAGGATGCGCTGGCCGCCTAGCGCCAGCGTATCGGGAAGACGGACGGACATAGCTGATCGATTCGCCCGAACGGCAGCGCTGATCGCTCCTGCATCCCGGCTTGCATATCCCCGGTAGCCGCCAGGCTCCGTCCGGCGGCTCAGCGAAGACCTTTGGTGGTGTCACGCTGGCGTCACGGGCCATAGTGATAGGACGTTGCTCCTTATTGAAGGAGCACACTGTGAATCGCTTTTTAGTCTATCTTCCCGAACTTCAGGACTGGGTGAAAGTGTTGCCCCAGCTCAAGGCTCTCGGCACAGCCGAGACCGACAGGGCCCATATCGTCACGCTCGTCAGCGATGCCGAAACGGATGCCGTCGATGCCAAATTGAAGGCGGTGCGGGTTTTCTATGTTCTGATCAAGGCCGAGGGCGACATCGGCTACAATGTCAGGGATGCGCTGGCGGCAACCGTCCTGACCATCAATCCCGAATCCCGCGGCGGGCATTGAGCCCGCTGCCGTACCGTTGGATCGCTTACCTGCGAAGAAGCGCGAGCGCCGATCGCGCCACGCCGACGATGGCTTCCAGCAGCTCGCTTTCGCTGGACTGGGTCATGCCTAGCGAAAGGGCCGCCTCTTCGAAGGCGGCGGAGGCACCCGGATCGCGATCGTCGATCCAGCTGGAAAGCGCCGTCGCCAATTCCCCGATCCTGACCAGCTCGTTGCGCTTGGCGATATCGGTCATCTCAGGCAATGACACGGCAAGGCGCTCCAGCTCGGTAATGAAAGCCGTGGCCTTCGCCGGCAGGTCGGCGGCTTGTATCTGCTGCGCTTCGGCCCGAATGCGCGCAAGCGAGGTGCGGAGCACCGCGGTGTCAGCTCGCATGTCCGGCTCCATCCAGGCTTTCGCGGGCAAGATTGTCGTTTGAAGAGCTGATGCCCATGCAGTCTTCGATCATCGCGCGCAGCATGGCGAACCGGAGTTCGAGGGCCGTCACTTCGACCGATTTCGCAAGGCTCGAAAGCTCCGACGCGAACTGGTCGAGCTCGCGCAGAAGCGATTGAACGTCGAATGTCAGATAGCTCATCACGTTCCTATTCTTGAGGCGACTCGGGAGCGAGTTTCAGGAAACACTTAACCGGCATTCGGGGTCTGCGAAGGCAGATGCGGCGGTCATGGTGAACCAGCCGTAAATACGCAATGCGCTGGTTCACTCTGGTGCAGCGGAAGATTCTCCGATCCTGCGCTGTTCAATACACCTTCGGCGGGCGATAAGGTGGAACGCCCAAAACCGATTGGAGGGTCTGCACGTGCCTCTCGACAGCAAAAGACGCTTTTCCGGTTTTCTCTTCGATATGGACGGAACCATCCTCAGCTCTACGGCTGCCGCCGAAAGGGTCTGGGGCGCCTGGGCCGAACGTCACGGACTGAATCCCGTCGAATTCTTGCCGACCATGCACGGAAAGCGGAGCGTCGATACGATCCGCCAATTGAACCTTCCTGGTGTCGATCCCGAGGTTGAGGCCGCAAAGATCACACAGGCCGAAATCGAGGATGTCGATGGTATCGTCGCCATTCCCGGAGCCGCCGAATTTCTGGCGGCGCTGCCGCCACAACGCTGGGCGATCGTTACCTCGTCCACGAAGGCGCTGGCGATCCGCAGGCTGGAAGCCGCCGGGCTCCCTGTCCCGCAGCAGATCGTGACCGGCGATGACGTGACCTCCGGAAAGCCCGATCCGCAATGCTATCTTCTTGGCGCCAGAAAGCTCGGCGTGCCGCCGGAAAGCTGCCTCGTGTTCGAAGATGTCGAAGCCGGGGTGAAGGCTGGAGAGGCTGCCGGAGCCGAAGTCATGGTGATCACCGCCGCCGGCCACAAGGCGGTGTTTCCAGATCATCCCTCGATCGGGGACTATACCGGCGTGTTCCCGCTGATCTCCGAAGACGGCAAGATCTCGGTCGTCGAAAAGTAACATCCCTGCCCGGCCCCGTTTGCCTGCCCAGCAGCAGTTCCGGAACAAAACCGCTGGTCTCTCCGTTGATGTGCAGATCGACGATTGGAGTTGGCAAATGTCTACGGTGGCGAAATCTCTGGCAGCATGCGCGGTAACCGCCGCGATTGTGATGTCCGGCGCATCCTCCGCCTTTGCCTTCCGCATTGATCCCCCGGCCGTCGCCGGCAATTCCGAAACCAACGCATCCGTTGCCGCCTATTCCGCCGAAACCGGTAAGGCGGCGGCAGCTGAAAACTGGCTTTTGTCTCCCGCGGAGATTGCCCACATCAAGTGGTGCGCCAAGAAATTCCCGTCCTACAATCCGACCGACAACACCTACGCCACTGGCAAGGGCGGGCAGGCGGAGTGCCGTTCACCGCGTTAAGCGTGAAGACGCTACCGCCCGCTGTCGACAAGGCGGCGATATCGGGATTGTTTTTTGCGCGCTTCGCGCCAATCCGGGACGAAAATTATCCTCTGGTCTGCAATGCGCGAACTCTATGCGTTCTGTCCCCGACGCGGCGGCCCTAATCTGAAGTCCTGAGTGGCCGGCTGGAGGAAAAGGCATGGCAAGTCCGCATGCCATGTTGAACGAGCTCTCGAATTTTGCGCCCTTGTCGCTCGCGAGAGCCGAGATCTGGAGCGCGCTGTGCCGGGAGGCAACCGACGCGGCGGCGAAGGACCGGGCGCTCGTACGCCCAATGAATGCGGCGATCCTCTATCATTCCAGTTTTGCCGAGGCGCTTGCAAACCGCATCGCTCACAAACTTGCCGATCACGATCTGGATCAGCACGAACTTCTGGCCGCGGTCGCGCAAGCCTTCGTCTCGGAGCCGGATATCATTGAGCAAGCCGTTGCCGACCTGATCGCCGTGCGCGAGCGCGATCCATCAAACGCCGAGATCCTGACGCCATTTCTGTATTTCAAGGGTTTCGCCGCCCTGCAGGCGCATCGCGTCGCCCACTGGCTTTGGCACGAGAAGCGGTTGCATATGGCAAGGCATCTGCAGAGCCGGGTTTCGGAAATTTTCGGCGTCGATATCCACCCGGCAGCACAGATGGGCAAGAGCATCATGCTCGACCACGGCAGCGGGCTGGTTATCGGCGAAACCGCCGTGGTGGAAGATGAGGTTTCCATTCTCCAGAACGTCACGCTCGGCGGAACCGGCAAGCAGGATGGCGACCGGCATCCCAAAGTCCGAAGGGGCGCCCTGATCGGCGCGGGTGCCAAGATTCTGGGAAATATCGAGATCGGCGTGGGCGCAAAGGTTGGCGCTGGCAGCGTAGTAATCGCATCGGTGGCTCCCTACACATCCGTTGCCGGTGTCCCGGCACGGGTGGTCGGCAAGCCCCATTCCGGCCTGCCCGGCGTCACTATGGACCAGAGCCTTTCCGAACCGGATTACGTGATCTGAAAGCGCTCCCCTAGCTGAAGGCCAGAAACAGCGAGGCAACAGTTCCGGCGCAGAGCAGCAGGACGATCGTCTTTTCCGTCTTCGCGCCCATCATATCCGTCATGCCCTCCAAAGCGCCCGGCTAAAACACCACCGGTCCCGTCTTGTCTCGACCGGCGCCAGCCTGCAATCGATAGACACTATGCCGGAGCCCGGCTGCCGGGGAGAAATGCAATTCTATTCTCCATAATTTTTATGGAATTTATATTGTTGTGAGGCCCTATGCTTTGGTGCCTAGATGCGCGGGACAATCAACCCCGGCCCACCACGCACGGTGCTACGGCATATTCCACAGGAAGCGATGATGAACGCGCCCTTTTCACCTCCCGCGGCAAGACCTGCCGCGCACCGCATTGCAACGGAAGACGAGGCCATCCGGACCGCCCGTGAGCTTGCAGAGCGCTTCGCGCAAACTGCGTCGCAGCGGGATGCCGAAAGGATATTGCCCTTCGAAGAGCTCGACCGGCTTTCGTCCTCCGGTCTTCTGGCAATCACCGTGCCGAAAGACTTCGGCGGTCTTGGCATTTCCAACGCAGTTCTCGCTGAGATCACCGCCATCATTTCGGAAGCGGACGGTTCGCTCGGCCAGATCCCCCAGAACCATTTCTACATTCTGGAGGCGCTGCGGACCGACGGCAGCGAAGACCAGAAGAAAACCTTCTTCGCCGAAGCCCTGGCCGGGCGCCGGTTCGGCAACGCGCTGTCCGAACGCGGCACCAAGACGGTTGGGCACTATGAGACCCGCATTACCCGCGATGGCGGCGGCTACCGGATCAACGGCACGAAATACTATTCGACTGGAGTGATCTTTGCGGACTGGATCACCGTCTTTGCACTGGATGAAGACGATCACCTGGTCATGGCCTTTCTGCCCAAGGGAACCGAGGGTATCGACATCGTCGATGACTGGGATGGGTTCGGCCAACGCACCACGGGCAGCGGCACCACGATCCTGAACAACGTCTTCGTCGAGCGCGCCGCGGTCGTGTCGCATCACCGCGGTTTCGAGCGGCCCTCGACCATCGGTTCTGTCGGGCAGATCATTCACGCCGGCGTCGATCTCGGTATCGCCCGGGCTGCCTTCAAGGAGATGGTCGATTTCGTCTCGCACAAGGCACGCCCCTGGATGAACAGCGGCGCCGAGCGCGCCAGCGACGATCCGCTGACGATCGCCAAGGCCGGCCAGATCGCTATCAGGCTGGAAGCCGCCAGCGCGCTTCTCGAACGTGCCGGGCGCAAGGTCGATGCCGCGCAGGCCGACACAAGCGAAGAGAAGGTCGTCGAGGCGAGCCTCGCTGTCGCAGCGGCAAAAGTGCTGACCACGGAGATCGCGCTTGAAGCAAGCACGACGTTGTTCGAACTGGCGGGAACTGGCTCGGTGAAGACGGGGCTGAATCTCGACCGGCACTGGCGCAATGCCCGCACCCATACACTTCATGACCCCATCCGGTGGAAATATCACGTCGTCGGCAATTACCATCTGAACGGCGTCATTCCACCGAAAAACGGTGCGCTCTGACGAACAAAAGGAAACCCCTCCGCAAGGTTGCGAAGGGGTTTTCTTGTTTGCGCGATACAGGCCTCAGCTATAGAGGCTGACCTCGGGTATCCGGCCGTTCAGCACGAACTCTCCGACTTCCTTAGCCTTGTAGAAGACCGGGTCGTGCAGCGTGTGCGTTCGCACATTGCGCCAGAAGCGGTCGAAGCGGTATTTCTCCGCTGTCGCACGGGCGCCCATCAGCTCGAAGACCCGCGAGGTGACATCCAGCGACACATGGGTCGCATGCACCTTGGCGGCATAGGCTTCGGCGGCAGCTTCGCCGCGCTCGCGCGCCGTCACCGCATGCCCCTTCGCCAGCCCCTCCTGCACCACCGCGGCTGCGACATCGGCAAGTGCTGCCGATGCCTTGACCGCCGCTGTGAGCTCGCCGACCCTTTCAAGAATATAGGGATCGTCGGCAGCGCGGGCCGCATTCGACGTCACCCAGGGGCGGGTCGTCGTGCGGACATAGTCGACGGCAGCGTTCAGCGCGCCCTCTGCCGTTCCCAGATAGAAATTGACAAAGACCAGCTGGATCAGCGGCGTGTTGAAGGTCGAGAGCACCGGCGGAGCCTCATCTGCCGGCGCGGGTGCGGCGACGAAATCGTCCTCATATACGGGGAAATCATGAAACTCGACGCTGCCGCTGTCGGAAAGACGCTGGCCGAAATTGTCCCAGTCATCATTCGCCTTGTATCCCGGCCGGCTTGTCGGCACTGCAAAACCGGCAATCTTGTCATCAAGCGCGGCATTGGCATTGATATAGTCTGACACGTGCGCTGCCGTGGAGAAGGACTTGCGACCGTTCAGCACATAGCCGTTGCCGCGCCGCGTCAGCACGAGGCCCGGATCGCGCGGATTGACCGCTGCTCCCCAATAGAGGCTCTTTGCCACCGTCTCGGAACTCAGTGCCTGCGCCCGGGGCTCGTCGAATGCCCAGTTGATATATTGGCTGTTGACGTAGTGGTAGCCGAGCAGCTGGCCGATGGAGCTTTCGCCGCGCGCGAGGATACGCACCAGCCGCAGACCATCCACCCAATCGAGCCCGCCTCCGCCGATCTTGATATCGTGGAGTGCGTTTAGGAGGCCGGCGTTCTTCAGCTTGACGATCTCGCCGATCGGCGGACGGCCATCGCGGTCAAGTTCGCCTGCGCGGGCGGAAAGATCAGCCGAGATCTCCTCCGCACGGGTAAAAAGGTCCTCGCGCGTCGTGCTGCGATTGGCCGCAAAGACGACATTGGACTGGCTCATGATGAAAACTCCGGTTCTATGAAATTGAAGCCGGCGGCGCCTCGTGGTCCCCGCCGGGAGATCGAGAATGTCAGCCTAGAAAAGCTTTGCCGGGATCCAGTTCGCGGTCACCGCATCGCTGGCGCTGAATTCCGGGATCTTCTGGGCGAGGTCCTCGATCGTCTTGACACCGGCGGCGCGCAGGCCCTCCTGCGTCAGGAGCACAGGCCTGACGGTGATCTGGTGGGGAACGTCCTGCCCGGCGATCTGCAGGGCTGCTGCGCGAACCGACACGGCACCGACGACGGCCGGATTGGTCGCAACCGTTGCAACCCACGGGCTGCCCTCTTCGGTGATTTCCTGGATGTCGGCGGTCGAAACGTCGGCCGAATAGATCTTCAGCTTGCCGGAGATGCCGAGGTCACCGGCCGCAAGCTTCACGCCGCGGGCGAACTCGTCATAGGGCGCGAAGACCACATTGATGTCGGGATTGGCGGTCAGCGCCGCCTTTGCCTGGTCGGCCGTCGAGGTCGCCGTTGTGTCGCTGACATTGCCGAACCGGGCCTTCTCGGTGACGCCTGAATTCTCGGCCTTGAACTTGTCCCAAACCTCGTTGCGGCGGTCGAGCGGCGCGAAGCCCGCGACGTAGACATAGCCCGCCTTGAAGCTGGTGCCATTGTCCTTGACTGCCTGTTTCAGGGCAAGTTCGGCAAGCTCATGGTCGCTTTGTTCGACCTGCGGGATCTTTGGGTTGTTGAGATTGACGTCGAAGGCAACGACCTTGATGCCCTTGTCCACTGCCTGCTGGACGACGTCGCTCAGCGATTCCGGCAAGCCGTGATCGACGACGATACCGGCCACGCCGAGATTGATCGCCTGCAGAATCTGCTCGCGCTGCTGGGCTGCGTCCTGCCTCCCCGGGAAGACGCGAAGATCGATATCGAGTGCCTTCGCCTGCGCCTCGGCACCGGCCTGATAGGCCTGGAAGAAATCGCCAGCGGAGATGTAGCTGATCAGCGCCACCTTGACCCCGCCCTTGTCGAAGGGAGCCGGGGCGCCGCTCAGGCCACCGGCAAAGGCTGCGGAGGAGAGAGATGCGGAGAGGGCGGCTGCAGAAAAAGCAAGCCGTGCAAGAGATTTCATCGTCGCTGTCCTTGTGATCGATGGCAGGCACCGTCTGACGGGCAGAACGATCCCGGCGGCGCATGAAATTATTAGATATAAACTCTATGTTTTTAGTAGATTAAATCATCCGATTTTCGGAGCTCCGGGAGATTCTTTGTTTCGCAACACAGGCCGCACGGGCAATCGCTTGCCTGGAACGGGACGCCCCCGCCGGTCCAATATGCCGGCTCGAAAGCCCGGATATGAATGATGCCGCTTCTTCGCGTCGAAAACATCACCCACAGATTTGGATCGACAGTTGCGCTCGCCGACGCGAGCCTGTCGATCGAGCGCGGCGAGATCGTTGCGCTGATGGGCGCCAATGGCGCGGGCAAATCGACCCTGGTGAAAATCGTTTCCGGCCTATTTCCCGCAGACAGTGGCCTGATTGAACTGAACGGCCGGCCGTTCGCCCCGAAGACGCCATCGGAAGCGGCGCGAGCCGGGGTGGTGACCGTGCATCAATCGACCGATCTCGCCGGAGCGGCCGGGCTGACGGTCGCAGATACCCTGCTTCTGAACCGTTTCGCCGAGGGCTCGGCGCCGTTCTTCATCTCGCGACGGAGCGTGCGCAGGCAGGCGCGCGCAATTCTCGATACTGCCAGCTTCGACCTGCCGCTCGACCGGGATTTTGCAGATCTCAGCACCGCCGACCGTCAGCTCGTCGCCATCGCACGCGCGCTTGCAAACAATGCGGAGCTGCTGATCCTCGACGAGCCGACCTCAAGTCTTTCGGGAGACGAAAGCCAGCGCCTGTTCGATGTTCTGCGCCGCTTGCGCGCAAAGGGTCTCGCGATCCTCTATATCTCTCATAGAACCGCCGATCTGAAGGCCATTGCCGACCGCGCCGTCGTCATGCGCGGCGGGCGGGTCGTCGAGAGTTTCTCGCAGCCGATCGACTTCTCCCGTGCGCTTGAGACCATGATCGGCCGCAAGCTCGAACTGGCACGGCCCGCGGCGCGAGAGGCTGTTGGCCCAGCCGTTCTGGCGATGCGCGATATCAGGCTACTGCCGTCGAGCGTACCGTTCGATCTCGAGATCGCCGAAGGCGAGGTCGTGGCTCTTACCGGCGTGCTCGGCGCCGGCAAGAGCCGGCTTCTGTCGGCGATCTTCGGCGCGGCCTCCCTCGCAAGCGGGACGATGGAACTCGAGGGCAAAGTCTATCGCCCGAGGTCACCAGCGGATGGGATTGCGGCAGGCGTTGCGATGGCGGGTGAAGACCGGCATCGCTCTTCTCTCATGCCTGCCGCCTGGCCGGGAAACTCGCTGGCCGCCACCATCAGCCTTCCCCATCTGAAGAAATGGTATCCGTTCGGCCTGATCGCGGGCGGGCGCGAAACGCGGGAAGCGACGATCGCCATTTCCCGGATCGGCATCAAGGCTGCCGGTCCCTTTGCTTCGGTCTGGACCCTTTCCGGCGGCAACCAGCAAAAGGCGGTTCTTGCCCGCTGGGAGGCCGAGCCGAGCCGGCTGCTGCTGCTCGACGAGCCCTTCCAGGGCGTCGACGTCGGCGCGCGGCACGACATCATCAAGGCGATCCGATCGCGCCGGGACCGCGCCACTTTGATTGCCACGTCGGATCCGGAAGAAGCGCTCGAGGTGGCCGATCGCATAGTGACGATCGACAGCCATACGCTCCTTCCGGCCAGCGAAACCCTCACCTTATATGGACCAACGATATGACGAGCATCGACGATGACGCCTTTGCAACGCAGAGCAAGGAGAGTGCACGCCAAGACGTTGCAGACCGTGCCACCGCGCTAGGCCGCTCGCTGCGTTCCGGCGCCGTCTTCATCCTGCTTGGATTGATGGTGATCGGCTTCGGCATTGCCGAACCGGCCTTTGTGAACGTCGCCAATCTGATGAGCATCCTCCAGGCCGTCTCGGTCGTCGCGATTCTCGGCGCGGGCGTCACGGTGACGCTGGCCGTCGGCGGCTTCGACCTTTCGATCGGTGCCATCGCCGCCTCCAGCGTCATGGCGGCAAGCTACGCGATGATCGTCTGGCAACTCGATGCCTTCGTCACGGTGCCGCTGGTGCTGATGTTTGGCGCAACGGTCGGGCTGATCAACGCCCTGCTGATCGTCAGATTGCGGGTGCCTGATCTCCTGGCGACGCTCGCCATGATGTTTCTGCTGTCTGGCCTGCAGCTTATTCCGACTGCTGGCCGCTCGATCTCTCCCGGGCTCATCCTGCCCGACGGATCGAAGGCATCAGGCGCCTTCGATCCGGCATTCCTGATGATCGGCCGATACAGCCTGTTCGCCACATTGCCGGTCTCGGTCGTGCTGATGGTAGCCGCAGCCGTCACATTATACCTGCTGACGGAACACACGCGCATAGGCCGCCTGCTTTTTGCCACCGGCGGCAATGAACTGGCGACGCGGCTCGCCGGTGCTTCAACGACACGGCTGAAGACGCTTGCCTACGTCATATCGGGAGCACTCGCCGCATTGGGCGGCATCGTCATTGCCGCACGTGTCGGGCGCGGCGATGTCTCATCGGGCGGTTCACTGCTAATGGATGCCGTCGCCGCGTCCCTGATCGGCTTTGCCGTGCTCAACCTGCGCCGCCCGAATGTGCTTGGAACCGTTGCAGGTGCAGTCTTCGTGGGCGTGCTGCTTAACGGGCTGACGATGCTCAATGCGCCCTACTATACGCAGGACTTCGTCAAGGGCGCCGTCCTGGTCGGCGCGCTAGCACTGACCTTCGGCTTGGGCCGCAATGCTGATCGCTAACGGCCCTGCCCGGCCCGCGAAATTTTCGTCAACACTCTGAACTTTTGGAATAACGTACCTCCTTTGTCGTTTATTTCCATATATTTTATAAACTATTGAAATTGAGGGATATGACCATGACTAAGGAAATTGGGGACGGCCTTGGACGCCGCGAAATCTTGAAGTTTGCAGCGGTCGCAGGAGCGACCTTTGCAGGTAGCAGCCTGCTGACGGCGCCGGTAGCGCGCGCCGGTGATGCGGCGCTCTCGCTGAAGGGCAAGCGGGTTGCCATCAGCGCGACTGGCACCGACCACTACTTCGATCTGCAGGTCTACAATGCCCAGATCGAAGAGGTGAAACGCCTCGGCGGCGAGCCGATCGCCGTCGACGCGGGCCGCAACGACGGCAAGTTGATCGCCCAACTGCAGACGCTCGTGGCACAGAAGCCCGACGCGCTCGTGCAGATCCTGGGGACGTTGAGCGTCATCGATCCGTGGCTTAAGAAGGCGCGCGATGCCGGGATCCCCGTCCTGACCGTCGATGTCGGCTCGACGAATTCGCTGAACAACACGACTTCGGATAACTGGGGTATCGGCAAGGACCTGGCGCTGCAGCTGGTTTCCGATATCGGCGGCGAAGGCAATATCGTCGTCTTCAACGGCTTCTACGGCGTGACACCCTGCGCCATCCGCTACGACCAGCTCGTCAACGTCGTCAAGTACTTCCCGAAGGTGAAGATCATCCAGCCGGAACTGCGGGACGTCATCCCCAACACTGTGCAGGACGCCTTCACACAGATCACCGCGATCCTGAACAAGTATCCGGAAAAGGGTTCGATCAAGGCGGTCTGGTCTGCATGGGATATCCCGCAGCTCGGCGCCACGCAGGCGATCGCAGCCGCCGGACGCAATGAAATCCGCACCTATGGTGTCGATGGCAGCCCCGAGGTTCTACAGCTCGTTGCCGATCCGAAGTCGCCCGCCGGCGCCGACGCGGCGCAGCAACCGGCCGAGATCGGCCGCGTCGCCATCCGCAACGTCGCGAAACTGTTGTCGGGCCAGACGCTGCCGCGCGAAAGCTATGTCCCGGCGCTGCTCGCCAACAAGGAGAATGTCTCCGACATCATCAAGAAGCTCGGCATCGGCTGATCTTGAGGCGGACCCTTTCGATTGCGGGAGGGGCCGCGCTCCGAATTCTGGAACAATCCAACATGAGTGCATCCGCAGTGGCGCCCACAGCTGAAACCGGCGATATCATCATTCGCTTCGACCGGGTCGTGAAACGCTTCGGCGGTGCGCAGGCGCTGGCCGGAACATCGCTCGCTGTCCGGCGCGGCACGGTACACGGCCTTGTCGGCCAGAACGGCGCCGGAAAATCGACGTTGATCAAGCTTCTTGCCGGCTTCCATCTGCCGGACGGGGGGTCGATCGAGGTCGATGGCAAGCCGTACGAGAGGCTCACGCCGCATCTCTGCGACGAACTCGGCATCCATTTCATCCACCAGGACCGGCTGCTGGTTCCAACCTTCACGGTCGGCGAGGCGTTGTTTCTCGGTCACGAGAAGCGCATCGCGCGAACTCCGTTTCTCAATCGCCGCGCGATGCAGAAGCGCGCCGAGGAACTGCTTGCGAATTATTTCGGCATCAATCTGCCGAGAAATGCACTGATCAGCCAGCTATCGACCGCCGAACGGCAGATCGTGCAGATCACGCGGGCGCTGCTCCATAAGCCGAAGGTTCTCGTCTTCGATGAGCCGACTGCTGCCCTCGTCCGGCGCGAAGCCGACATCCTCTTCCGGCTGATCCGCCGCCTTCGCGACGAAGGTGTGACCATCATCTACATCTCGCACTATCTCAACGAGATCGAAGACCTCTGCGATCATGTGACGGTGCTGCGCAACGGGCTCAGCGTCGCTTCCCTGCCGATCAGCGAGGCACCTGCCACGACGATCGCAGGCCTGATGATCGAACGCGATATCGGCGAGATGTTCCCCAAGCGCAAGGTCGAACTCGGAGACGCAATTCTAGACGTTCGCGGCCTATCGGCGCCCGGCCGCTTCGACAATGTCAGCTTCACCCTGCGCCGCGGCGAGGTGCTCGGCATCACCGGGCTTCTCGGCTCCGGCGCCAAGGACGTGCTGCGGTCGCTCTTCGGCCTCCAGCGCGCCGCAGACGGCACGATCGAGACGGGCAGACGGACCATCGACCCGAAGAGCCCTTCGGCAGCGGTCGAGAGCCATATCGCGCTCGTTCCCGAGGACCGGCGCGGAAACGGCGTCAGCCTCGACCTCAGCGTCACCGAAAACATCACGCTTCCAAGCCTGTCGCACTACAGCCGCTTCGGTTTCCTCAAGCTGGCCGGCGAACGGCGAGACACGGATGACCTGATCCGGCGCCTGCAGATCAAGACGGCCGGCGGGAATGCGCTGGTACGCACCCTGTCAGGCGGAAACCAGCAGAAAGTGGCGATCGCAAAATGGCTGAGCCGCCATTCCGAAGTCTATCTGCTCGATGAGCCGACCGTCGGCGTGGACATTGGCTCGAAGGTCGAGATCTACACGCTGATCGGCGAGCTTGCGGCGCGCGGCGCGGGCGTCATCGTGCTGTCTTCCGACCTGCCTGAGCTCGTCGGTATCACCGATCGCATTCTGGTGTTCTTCCGCGGACGGCTGATCCGTGAACTCGCCTCAGCAGAAACCACAACCGATGAAGTGCTCGCGATCTCGACGGGCGCTTCGGAAGGATTGCATCATGTCGGCTGATATCCAGCTCGCTCCCTCCCCGGATTATCTCGCCGATGTACCGCGCACCGGCGGCACCTCGGCGGCGGCGATCCTCCGTTTCGGCTCGCTGCTCGTCTTCGCAGTCATACTGGCCGCATTTGCACTCACCGCACCTTATTTCCTCTCCGTCGGCAATATCGGCAATGTGCTCGGCCAATCGGCAATTTCGGGGATATTGGCAATCGGACTGACGGTAGTGCTGATCGCCGGCGGCTCCAATGTCGTCACCGGCGGCATCGACCTTTCTATTGCCGCCAATATGGGCCTGAGCGCCGCAGTCTACGCGACATTGATCCAGCTGGGTTTCAGCGACCCGGCCGCCGCCGGAGCGGCACTGTTGACCGGCCTTTCGATTGGCGCGGTCAACGCAGCCGCGGTGGTGCTCGCCGGTATCGTGCCGTTGCTCGCGACACTCGCAGTAATGAATATAGCCGCCGGTCTGGAGCTCGTGCTGACGCAAAATACCGTCGTTCCAGCATCGACCGATTTCCTGACGGCGATCTCCTCGTCAGACAGCTTCGGCATCCCGTTCCTTGCCTATATCTTGCTCGGCTTTGCCGCCCTTGCCGGGGCGATCATCCAATACACGCCGGCTGGCCTGCGGCTCTATGCAGTCGGCGTGTTTCCGGATGCTGCGCGGGCCGCCGGCTTGCCGGTCAAGCGCCTGCTTGCAGGCGCCTTCATTGCCAGCGGGTTGTGCGGCGGGGTGGCCGGCATTCTCTCGGTCTCCTATCTCAGCGGCAGCACTACCGGTTCCGGCGAAGCGCTGCTCCCCGTCGTCGTCATCGCGCTTCTCGGCTCGGTGTTCTCGCGCCGTCTGGTTCCAACAATTCCGGGCACATTGATCTCGGCGCTGTTCGTCGGCTTCCTGACCAACGGCTTCCAGCTTCTCAACCTCCCGAGCACACTGGTCAGCGGCGTCCAGGGTCTTCTCATCCTCATCGTGGTCTCGGCCACGACCCTGCTGCGCAAACGGGAGGCTTGATATGTCCGGTTTGAAACTCGCCGAGGGGTCGATCGCCGGCCTTGCCCGCTATGGACTGATCGCGGCTCTGGTCGGGGTCTTCGCGCTGTTCTCGATCCTCGCGCCGGCATTTCTGACCGTCGGCAACTTGCAGAGCATCCTGGTCAATAACTTCACGCTGCTGGCGATCGTCTCGATCGCCATGACATTCGCCGTCACGGCCGGGGGTATAGATCTTTCGGTCGGCACGGCGGTCGATTTCGCAAGCTTCGCCTTCGTCTCCCTCGTGCTCGCTGGCGAGCCTGTGTCGCTGGCCGCCCTTGCCGGACTCGCCGCGGGCGCACTCGTCGGCGCTGTGAATGCGGTACTGGTTTCCGTCATCGGCGTGGCACCTTTCCTCGCCACGCTCGGCACCCTGTTCATCGGCCGCAGCATCCAGCAGCTGCTGACCAACGGCGGCAATCCAGTCTATCTGCCACCATCGGGGATCCCTGATGCGTTCCGGTTTCTCGGGCACGGGACGATCGCCGGCGTACCGGTGCCGCTGGTGATCGCCGCAGCTGTCATCGCCGCATCGGCCGCGATCCTGGCCTGGACGCGTTTCGGGCGCGTGGTGCTGTCGATCGGCATCCAGCCAAGCGTGGTTCGCTATTCCGGCATCAACCTTGGCATACCCGTCGGTGCAACCTTCATCCTGGCAGGCATCATCGCCGCAATCGCCGGGCTGGTGCTGACGGCGACGGTCACCGTCTACATCCCCTCCTCGGGCAACGCCTTTCTTCTGAATGCCATCGGCGCAACGTTCATCGGCACGACGCTTTCGCCGCTCGGCCGCCCCAACATTCCCGGCACCGTCCTTGGCGTCCTGCTTCTCAGCGTCGTCGCCAACGGCCTGCTTCTGACCGGCCTCAATTTCTACTGGCAGCAGGTCGCGACAGGAACGCTGATCTTTGCGGTGCTGGCCTTCAGCTTCATCAACCGGAAAACCGCCGCGGCCTGACATCGATCGGCCGCCGCTTCAGGAACAATCGCATGACACGTGAAATCAGGCTGAACGCCTTCGATATGAACTGCGTCGGACATCAGTCGCCAGGTCTCTGGCGGCATCCGCGCGACAAATCCTCCAACTACAAGGATCTCGATTACTGGGTGCATCTGGCAAAGACCCTGGAGCGCGGCAAATTCGACGGGTTGTTCATTGCTGATGTGCTCGGCGTCTACGACGTGCTGAACGGCAATGTCGATGCAGCCCTTCGCCATTCCGCACAGGTTCCGGTCAACGATCCGCTGCAGATCATTCCAACCATGGCCTACGCCACCGAGCATCTGGGTTTCGGCCTGACGGCCTCGCTGTCGTTCGAGCACCCCTACACATTTGCCCGCCGGATCTCGACGCTCGACCACCTGACGAAGGGCCGGGTCGGCTGGAACATAGTCACCTCCTATCTTAACAGCGGCGCGCTGAATATCGGCCAGCCGGCGCAGACGAACCACGACGACCGTTATGATCTCGCCGATGAATATCTCGACGTTTGCTACAAGCTTTGGGAGGGGAGCTGGGAAGATGACGCCGTGGTGCGCGACAGGGATGCCGGTATTTTCACCCATCCCGAAAAGGTCCATCCGATCAATCATGCCGGCAAGCATTTCACGGTGCCCGGAATCCATCTTAGCGAGCCATCGCCGCAACGCACGCCGGTTCTCTACCAAGCGGGCGCTTCCAGCCGGGGCAAGGACTTTGCCGGTGCGCACGCTGAATGCATCTTCGTTGCTGCCCCCTCTAAGCCTGTCCTGAAGCGCTATGTCGCGAATGTCCGCGAAGCGGCCGAACGTGCCGGACGCAATCCGCGCGAGATTCTCGCCTTCAACCTGCAGACCGTGATCCTCGGCGAGACAGACGCGGAGGCACAACGCAAGTTCAACGAATACCGGAAGTATGCCTCGCTCGAAGGCGCCCTTACCCTGATCTCGGGATGGACCGGCATCGATTTCGGCCAGTTCGGCCCGGACGAAGTCCTGCGCCATCGCCATACGAACGCGGTGCAGTCAGCAGTCGAGACCTTCACCACCATCGATCCAAACAAGGAGTGGACAGTGCGCGAGATGGCCGACTGGGTCGGCATCGGCGGCTTCGGTCCCGTCTTCGTCGGCTCGCCATCGACGGTCGCCGACCTGATGCAGGAATGGGTCGAGGATACCGACGTTGACGGTTTCAACCTCGCCTACGCGGTGACCCCCGAGAGTTTCGAGGATGCCGTCGATCTTCTCGTCCCCGAGCTTCAGCGGCGCGGCGTCTACAAGAACGAGTACCGCAAGGGCACGCTTCGCGAAAAACTGGGGGGCAAGGGGCCGAGGCTCGTCGCCCCGCATCCGGGCGCAAACTACCGGCGGACCGGCGCGCGGCTGGCGGCGGAGTAGCGCCGGCCACCGTGACGACAAACAGTTGTCGAGACGCGCTTGGGCTGCCTCGCATTGCGTAGGCGGCTCAAGCCCCAGCTGTTCTCGATGCCGCTATTCTTCGCTCGTCAGCGCGGCGCGAAGCCGCTTTACGTCCTCATTCAGCGCTCCAATGCCTTCCATCGATAGGCCTGAACGCGCCAGCAGCGTCTCGCCAAGACAATTACTCTGCTGCAGCAGAGCCTTTCCGGCATCGGTCAGCCAGACATGGACTTGCCGTTCGTCTTCCTTGCTCCGGCGCCGCGCGACAAGGCCAGCCTGCTCCATTCGCTTGACCGGTGGCGTAACAGTGCTCGATTCCAATGAAAGACGCTCGGCGATGCCGCCGATCGTCATGCCGTCATCCTCGCCCAGCGCATTCAGCACCAGATACTGAGGATAGGTGATGCCCATGGCGTCGAGCATCGGCTTGTAGGTGCGGTTGATGGCGATGCTGGTGGCATAGAGCGAAAAGCAAAGCTGGTTATCGAGAGGCAGTGGCATAGGCAATCTCCAGTCGTCTTCGCTCCATATACCGCAAAAAATATTATCGCGATAATTATTTCTCTGGACAAGCGCGGAATGAGGCGCTAGCTTTTATTTATCGCGATAATAAATATTGCGAAACATATAACACGGAGATCCGAGATGAGCCAGTTTGACACAACCCGCCGCGGCGTGATGGCCGCCGGATTGGGCCTCGCCGCCGCGGCCGCCATTCCGCTTGCCCAAAACGCAGAAGCCAAGACCAAGCAATCGCCAAAGGAGAACGATACGATGAGCAGCAATACCTTCACCACCAAGGACGGTACGCAGATCTTCTACAAGGACTGGGGCAAGGGCCAGCCGGTCGTCTTCCACCATGGATGGCCGCTGAGTGCAGACGACTGGGATGCCCAGATGCTGTTCTTCCTCGACAAGGGCTACCGTGTCATCGCCCATGACCGCCGGGGTCACGGCCGCTCCAGCCAGACGGCGACCGGCAACGATATGGACACCTATGCATCCGACGTCGCCGAGCTCGCCAAGCATCTCGATCTGAAAGATGCTATCCATGTCGGCCATTCGACGGGTGGCGGCGAGGTTGCGCGCTATGTCGCCAAGCATGGCGGTGGCGGCCGCGTTGCCAAGGCGGCGCTGCTCGGCGCCGTTCCTCCGATCATGCTGAAATCGGACAAGAACCCGGGCGGCCTGCCGATCGAGGTGTTCGACGGCTTCCGCGCCGCGCTGGTCGCCAACCGCGCGCAGTTCTTCCACGATATTCCTGCCGGTCCCTTCTATGGCTTCAACCGGCCGGGCGCGAAGGTTTCCGAAGGGGTCATCGACAATTGGTGGCGCCAGGGGATGATGGGCGGCGCTAAGGCCCATTACGATTGCATCAAGGCATTCTCCGAGACCGACTTCACCGACGACCTCAAGACGATCGACGTACCCGTCCTTGTCATGCATGGAGACGACGACCAGATCGTGCCGATCGCCGATTCCGCCTTGCTTTCGGCCAAGCTCCTGAAGAAGGGCGAGCTGAAGGTCTACAAGGGATTGCCACACGGCATGGCAACCACCCATGCCGACGTGATCAACGCCGACCTCCTGGCTTTCTTCACGGCCTGAGTTTCAGATGAAAACCGATGTGCCCGCCCTGCGGGCACATCTTCCGTCGCGCGAATGGTGCCGCTGCATGGTCGCCCAGGCAGGGCTGCACGGACGCCCTTCCCTCTCCTGTTCTCTTCGCCAGCGCCCATTTGCCGCTTTGCAGCAATATCCGCTGTGAAGCAGTTGAAAGCGTGACATTTGTCGTTAGGTTCTCAAGCCGAACCAGAATGCGCCGATTGAAAAGGACCGATAAAATGGCAGAGAAGAACCCCGCCGATAATTTTCCGGCAGGATACGAAGTCCCTAAGGTTTGGACTTGGGACAAGGGTAATGGCGGCCAGTTCGCCAATATCAACCGGCCGATTGCCGGGCCAACCCATGACAAGGTTCTGCCTGTCGGCAAGCATCCGCTGCAGCTCTATTCGCTCGCCACGCCGAACGGCGTCAAAGTCACCATCATGCTCGAGGAATTGCTGGCGCTCGGCCACGAAGGCGCGGAATACGATGCCTGGCTGATCAGGATCGGTGATGGCGACCAGTTCGGCTCCGGCTTTGTCGACGTCAATCCGAACTCGAAGATCCCTGCTCTTTTCGACCATTCGACGCCAGAGCCGACCCGCGTATTCGAGAGCGGATCGATCCTGCTCTATCTGGCGAAGAAGTTCGGCGCCTTCCTTCCGGAGGATCACAAGGCGCAGACGGAGACCATGAACTGGCTCTTCTGGCAGATGGCCTCGGCGCCCTATCTCGGCGGCGGCTTCGGTCACTTCTATGCCTATGCACCGATCCACATCAAATATGCCATCGACCGCTTCTCGATGGAGGTCAAACGCCAGCTTGATGTGCTCGACCGTCAGCTCGCCGATAACAAATACATGGCTGGCGACGAATATTCGATCGCCGACATGGCGATCTGGCCGTGGTACGGCAATCTTGCGCAGGGCAAGGCCTATGGCGAGGCCGGCGAGTTCCTCGACGTCGCAAGCTATAAGCATCTGCAGCGCTGGACGCAGGAGATCGCCGAACGCCCCGCCGTAAAGCGCGGCCGGATGGTCAACCGCGTCCATGGCGACCCGTCCGAACAGCTGCACGAGCGGCACGATGCGTCGGACTTCGAGACCAAGACCCAGGACAAGATCGCCAAGTAAACGGACGCTGGCCGCCGCAGCCCTGAAACGGGCATGCGGCGGCCAGCCAAACGTCTCGACGCTCGCGGCACCCGCTAGTGCTGCCCGAAATCAGTAGCGCCTGCGCCTCGATGACACCCGGTTTCGTGCGCGGCTACCGCCTTGTTTCCATGTGCTATCCGCCCTAAGTATTTTAGCGAATTCGGAGGAAGCATGGATAAGGTATTGATGAGCAAGGCAGAGACTGGCGTCCAGGGCCTCGACGATGTGCTTGCCGGCGGGTTTACCCGCAAACATGTATTTCTGCTCGAAGGATCTCCCGGCACGGGGAAAACGACGATCGCGCTGCAGTTCCTTCTCGAGGGTGCCGCACTCGGCGAGCGTTGTCTCTACATCAGCCTTTCCGAAACCGATGAGGAGCTTCGTGATTGCGCCAGGTCGCACGGTATGGAGATCGACTCGCGGGTCGAGATCTTCGAACTCGTGCCGCCGGAAAGTCTGCTCGACGCCGACCAGCAGCAGAGCCTGCTCTATTCGTCGGACCTGGAACTTGGAGAAACGACCAAGCTGATCTTCGAGGCCTTCGAGCGGATCAAGCCGCAGCGTGTCGTCATCGACAGCCTGTCGGAAATCCGCCTGCTGGCGCAGAGTTCGCTCCGCTACCGCCGGCAGATTCTGGCGCTGAAGCACTTTTTCTCGCGATCGGATGCGACCGTCCTGCTGCTCGACGACATGACGTCCGATAGCCTCGACAAGACCGTGCACAGCGTCGTCCACGGCGTCATCCATCTTGAGCAGCTGGCGCCTAACTATGGATCGGAGCGCCGCCGCCTCAGAGTCATCAAGTACCGCGGCCAGTCGTTCCGCGGCGGCTACCACGACTTCGTCATCAAAACCGGCGGTGTCGCGGTCTTCCCGCGCCTGCGCGCTGTCGAGCACAAGACCGGGTTCGAGCGGACCACCCTCTCCAGCGGGCTGCGCGAATTCGATCGTCTTCTGGGCGGCGGCATCGAGCGAGGATCCAGCACCTTGCTGATCGGCCCGGCCGGTACCGGCAAAAGCCTGTTTACCCTGCAATTCGTCAATGCGGCGGTGCAGCGGGGCGAGAGGGCCGCGATCTTTATTTTCGATGAAGAGCTGGGACTCCTCTTCGCACGTACGAAGTCGATGGGCATCGATCTTGAAAAGATGCGCGACGATGGGTCTATCCATATCGAGCAGCTGGATGCGGCCGAACTTTCCCCGGGAGAGTTTACGCAGCGTGTCAGAGACAGAGTTGCAAGCTATGACGCAAAAACGGTCATTATCGACAGCATCAACGGCTATCAGGCCGCGATGCCGGAGGAAAACGCTCTCATTCTGCACATGCATGAGCTGCTTCAATATCTGAACCGGCAAGGCGCCAATACGTTCCTGACCGTCGCCCAGCACGGTCTTGTCGGCGACATGAAGTCGCCCGTCGATGTCACCTATCTCGCCGACAGCGTCATCCTGCTCCGGTATTTCGAAGCCTTGGGCAAGGTGCGCCGCGCGGTCTCCGTCATCAAGAAGCGAACCGGACCGCACGAGGATACCATCCGCGAATTTCGAATTTCCAATGCCGGACTGTCGCTTGGCGAACCGCTCTCGGGGTTCCAGGGCGTGCTGCGCGGCGTCCCGAATTTCGTTGGAGAAAGACAGCCGCTCCTTCCATTGTCAGATGAGGACGGCACCGATTCCTAACAGCGATACCATCGGCCTGATCTACGCTCCAGTCGGCCGGGATTCGAAAATTGCAGCGTCTCTCCTGCAGGAGGCAGGCATCAAGGCAAGGATCGTGTCCGATCTGCCGTCCTTTGCCGCCAACCTTGGCGACGCTGTCGCCTTTGCCGTTATCACCGAGGAAGCATTTCGTTCGGCCGATCTGCGGGCCGTTTCCGCATGGATCGAAGTGCAGCCGAGCTGGTCCGACCTTCCCTTCATCATCCTCACCAATCGCGGTGGTGGCCCCGAACGTAATCCGGCTGCCGCCCGGCTCTCGGAAGTGCTCGGAAATGTCAGCTTCGTTGAGCGCCCGTTCCATGCAACCACCTTCATCAGCGTGGCGCGTTCCGCCATGCGCGGGCGCCGGCGGCAATATGAGGCACGGTCGCGTATCGAGGCTCTCGATGAGGGTGAGCGCCGCCTGCAGACCGCGCTCGGCGCCGGCCGGCTCGGCGCCTGGGAGCTCGATCTCACCACCAATGAGCTGACAACTTCGGCGACCTGCAAAGCGATTTTCGGACGCAGCCCGGACGATGCGTTTTCGTATACCGATCTGCTCGCTATCATTCACCCAGAGGATGTCGGCCGGATGCAGACCGCCGTCCGGGCGACGATCGAAAGCGGAGCGGATTATTCGATCGAGTACCGGACGATCTGGAAAGACGGATCGGTGCATTGGGCCGAAATCCGGGCGCAGCTCTACAAGGACCGGTGGGGCAAGGCGATCAAACTTGTCGGCGTTTCGGCTGACATTACCGACCGCCTCAAAGCGGAGGAACACCAGCGGCAGCTGAACGAGCTGCTAGAAGAGCGGGTCGCCGAGCGCACCCGCGAGCTAGAACAGGCGCACGCGGTCGTCATGGCAGAGGTGAGCCAGCGTGAGCGCGCCGAAGAACAGTTGCGGCAGGCTCAAAAGATGGAGGCGATCGGCCAGCTGACCGGCGGGGTCGCGCATGATTTCAACAATCTTCTCATGGCAGTTCTCGGCAATCTTGAACTTCTGCGCAAACTTGCGGGAGACGATGCCAAGGCGCTGCGCCTGATCGACGGCGCCCAGCAAGGCGCCAGGAGAGGCGCGTCGCTGACTCAGCGTCTGCTGGCCTTTTCCAGGCGGCAGGATCTTCGCATCGACCCGGTCGATATGCGGGCGCTGGTGTTTGGCATGGAAGACCTTCTCAAGCGCTCCGTCGGATCGACTATCGTTGTCGAGACCGTGGTGCCGGATAATCTTCCCCTCGTCTCCGCAGACGCAAACCAGGTCGAACTGGCGCTGCTCAATCTCGCCGTCAATGCCCGTGACGCGATGCCTGACGGCGGCACCATTCGTATCGAACTCAGACAATCCGAGCAGATATCCGGGACGGCAGAACTAGCGGCTGGCAGCTATGTCATCCTTTCCGTCGCCGACCAGGGGCACGGAATGGACGAGGAGACGCTGAAAAAGGCGATCGAGCCGTTCTTCTCGACCAAGGAGCTCGGCAAGGGAACCGGTCTCGGCCTGTCGATGATCCATGGCCTTGCATCGCAGCTGAAGGGCGACCTCAAACTGACCAGCGAAGTTCGCAAGGGCACGACGGCCGAGTTGTGGATACCTGTATCGATCTCCAGCGCTGCACAGCCGGAATTGATCGTCATCCCGCCACAGGCCGCCGGCAATGCTTCAGGGCCGAAGCGGATATTGCTTGTCGACGACGACCTTCTCATCGCGATGAGCTCTGCCGACATGCTGATGGATCTCGGGCATGACGTCGTCGAAGCCCATTCCGGAACGGAGGCGCTGGAATTTTTCGGTGACGGATCGGCCTTCGATCTTGTCATCACCGACTATTCCATGCCCGGCATGACCGGCGGCGACCTGGCGAGAGCCGTGCGCGCCATCGCGCCGGCCCTGCCGATTCTCATTGCGTCCGGCTATGCCGAGCTTCCCCCAGGGGTCGATCTCGATGTCGCAAGGCTTGGAAAGCCCTACACACAGGACCAGCTGGCCAATGAGATCGCCAAGGTCGCCTTCAGCGCCCGCTGATCGCGAGCGCCCGCTGATCGCGCGTCTGATTTGCGAGACTGACGGGACGATTACTTCGCCGCGATCGCCGTCATTTCAACGAAGAGGTCAGGCGAAGCCAGCCTGGCCTCGACCGTTGCACGAGCCGGCGCATGTCCCGCTGGAACCCACGCATCCCAAGCCGCATTCATCTCGTCAAATCCTGAAATGTCTGAGAGATAGATGGTGACGCTGACGAGATTTTCCTTGCTGACGCCCGCCTGCGCCAGCGTATCGTCGAGGCTGGCCAGAACATCCTCGGTCTGCAGCCGCACCGGCTGGCCACGGGTGGTTTCAGCCGTATGGCCGGCGAGGAAGATCAGGTTTCCGACGACCACTGCGTCGCTCCAACGCGCCGCCAAGCCAATTCTCTCGATCATTCAATGCCCTTTCATGCTCGATCTCGTCTGAGCCACAGCGCTAGCGCCTGAAATACGAAAAGGCCAGCATCTTCTGGGGCGCGCGGCCTATCCCTGGAAGTTGGCATCGGTTCGCCGGTTTTGCTGAAAGTTTAAGTTGACCGTTCCCGATGTCGGGACGACATTTACAAGCGTATCAAGGCAGGAGGAGAAAACGGTGGAAGAGTTGGACCGCTGGCGCCAGATGGCAAGTGCGCCGAGAGACGGCAGCCGGATTCTGGTGACGATCCGTCCGTCCGAGCAGGGATCGGCGGAAGTCGATCTCGCCTATTGGTCGAATGGCGATCAGTTTGGCGGCGAAGGCTGGCGCGCGTCGGATTCCTCGCCCGGGCAGATCATCGAATATGCCGAACCGGAATTGAAGTGCTGGATGCCGATGCCTTCCGCAAATCTTGGACGCAGCTCAATGCCGGCGCCCTGGGCGGGCGACGACCATCAGAACCTCGATGGTTCCGGCATCTAGGAAACTGGAAGTGTTGCCAGCCCGGCTTCGGGCCGGGCTATGATCCGAGAATTGATTTCGCCAGATCGGCATGATGGGCATGAGCGACATCAGGATGAGATCGCAGGCGGCTTTTCAGCTGGTTGATCCCCACTTCTCGAAAGATCGGGTTCAGCGGATCCGAGGTCACGCCACGCTCACTGCTGCGAAGCGCATCTGGAAGCTCGATCACCGGTATCGTCGCATCGGGACGCGAGCCCAGGAAGAACGCCACCGAAAACCGCTCGACGCCTGGAGGCGGTGCGACGACGTCGTGAACGTCTGCACGGACGAAACCGTTTGTCGCCAGTTCAAGGAGTTCGCCCGTGTTGATGACGAAGGTGCCGGGAACCGGCGGCGCGCTGATCCACTCGCCGGCTTCTGTGCGGACGCGCAGGCCGGGCGTCTTGTCCTGGAGAAGAACGGTGACGAAGCCGCCATCCTTGTGTGCCCCGACGCCTTGATCGGTCTCGGCGACATCCCGGCCCGGATACCGGATGATCTTCAGAAGCTGCGACGGCTGCGGATCGTAGATACCGGCGAACACATCTTCCGGCTGGTCGAGCGCAACAGCGATGGCCTTCAGAATATCGATGCCGATCCTTGTCACTTCAGCCTGATAGGCGAGAAGAAGCGGTTTCAGTTCAGGAAGGGCTTCCGGCCACTGGTTCGGGCCCTGGAGCCATTTCCATGGCGGCGTGCCGGGACCGATCTTCGCAGCCGTGCCTTCGGTGTTGATGTCGAGCTGCTCGCGCCAATCCTGTTCTCCGCGCGTGCGTTCCTGCCCGGCGCGATTGTATCCCCTAAAATGCGGTGACTTGATCATCTCGATCTTCAGCTTCTCGTCCATTGGAAGCGCGAAGAACCTTTTGGACGCGGCAATGACATCGTCGATGAAGGCCTGCTCGACCCCGTGCCCGGTGAGATAGAAGAAACCATGATCATGAAGCACATGGCGGAGCTCTGCGACGAAAGCCTCGCGTTCCCGGCCATGAAACCGCGAGATATCAAGCACGGGCAGCGCACTGCCGGATGGGTTGGCGTCGTTCAGGGCCGTCATGAAAATCCTCGTCTCCTGCAGGCATCGATGGGCCCAGCATAGAGACGATCGAGCGGACTGAAACACAGATCCGTTCAAGGTCGCGGTTCAGATTGAAAAACCGTTGCCCGTCATGACGGGACGGAAGAACAAATCACCGGCAGCGCGTGCCATACTACGGGTGGCCGTTGCCGCCAGTGGAACAGCACGGCAAGGCTGCCGCAGAACATCGCTGCGAGATTCGTCAAGACGCCTGCCATGCCATACAGATCCGGAGAGCAGGGTTCAGCACCCGCAGAACGGCCGCCAATCGCATTTTCGCTTGTTGAATACGGCATACTTATTCCGTTATATATGAAGGAAATAGGAATATCAGAGGTAATGGTCGTTGAACGAAATCTCAAACGAGACCGTCGCAGAGAGCGGCTACCGGCAAATAAGGGCGGATATCATTTTCGGGCGGCTTTCGCCGGGGCAGAAGCTCAAGCTTGAAAATCTGAGAATCGCCTACCAAACCAGCGTCAGCACACTGAGAGAGATTCTGAACCGCCTGACGTCAGAAGGCCTCGTCGTTGCCGAGGGGCAGCGCGGCTTCGAAGTCGCGCGTGTTTCGGTCGCCGACTTGAGAGAGACCGCAGCGCTGCGTCTGCTTCTCGAGGAACATGCGCTGGAGCAGGCCTTCGAACAGGGCGATGTCGAATGGGAAGCGCGGCTGGTCTCGGCCCATTACAAGCTGGCGCGCATGGAAGAGGTGATGGCCTCGGGCGATACCAGCAGGGCGGAAGACTGGAAGCGCTACGACTGGGAGTTTCACCAGGCTCTGATCTCGGCCTGCGGATCGCGCCTGCTGATGGAAACGCATTCGGCGGTGTTCGACAAATATCTGCGATATCAGATGGTGGCATTGTCCTATCGCGGCGGCGTTGCGGAAGAAGAGCACAAGCAACTGCTGGAGGCCGCTCTTCAGCGTGACATCACGACGGCAAAGAGAATATTGCAGCGGCATATTCAGCAGGGCGTCGAGCATGCGTTGAGCAAGGGTTCGCTGGCGACCATTCGCCTATCGGCAGGATAATGTATTCCACGCACGATGGTGCGGGACGTAGAGGAATCAATGCTCAAAGTGACCGGTGAACATTCCGAGACTGTCAGCGACGTCGTCTCCCGGCAAATTCGTCAGGATATCATCTCCGGGACATTGGCGCCGGGTGCGAAGATCAAGCTGGAGCAGGCCAAGGAGCACTATTCGATCAGTGTGTCGTCGCTGCGCGAGATCCTGAGCCGCCTCACCACCGAAAACCTGGTGCTAGCCGAAGGCCAGCGCGGCTTCGAAGTCAGCCCTGCCTCGCTCAAGGAGTTGGAGGAACTCGCCGATCTCCGCACTGTGCTGGAGACCCATGCCATCGGCCTGTCATTTGCCGCAGGGAATCTCGAATGGGAAGGGCGCATCGTTGCCGCGCACCACAAGCTTGCGGCCGCCGAAAAGAGGCTGCTTGCCGGCGACGCCTCGCGCACGATCGACTGGGTCCGCTACGATTGGGAGTTTCATCAGGCGATCGTCTCCGCCTGTAATTCGGCGACGCTGATGGAGACGCTGTCCTCCGTCTTCGACCGTTTCCTGCGCTATCATATGTTGGCGCAGAGTTTTCGCGGCAAAGCGGTTGTCGACGATCACAGGCTCCTCTTTGAACTCGCGCTGAAGCGGGACGTCGAGGGTGCCCGCGCCGTCATCCGCCGCCACATATTGAGCGGCGTCGAACATGTGGTGAAAAGCGGCCGCATCGCCTAGCGATGGCATTCAGAAGGCGTCCTTCGGGATGCCGTCCGGCCGCATCTGCTTCTTCAGCGCCGCAATCCGGAAGATCGCGTTCGGCGCGCCGTAGCCGCGATAGCCACGGCGCTCGACGATCTCGAAGAAGAACCCCTCCCCGTAGGTCCCGCTGTAGAGCTGGAAATACTCACCCTCGTCGTCGCGATCATAAAGGATGTTTTCTGCCTTCAGCCGTTCGCTGAGATCGGGATCGAGCCCGAAGCGGGCCTCGACGTCATCGTAATAGTTGGGCGAGATGTGCAAGGCTTTGAAACTCTTTTCGCGCAGCGCTTTGGCGGTGGCGAAGATATCGGCTGTCGAGAAGGCCAGATGCTGGATGCCTGAGCCGAATTTCTCCGCGATGAAGTGACCGGCAAGCGTTCTGCGATTTTCAGCGCCGTTCATGGTGATGCGAAGCGATCCGCTGGCATTTTCGATGACCTGGCTTCGCACCACGCCGCCGGGATCGATGATATCAACCATCGGCGTTTTCCGGGTCTCGAAGATCGAGGTGTAGAACAGCATCCAGGTCAGCATCTCATCGTAGGAAACGGTCTGTGCAATGTGATCGACGTCGAGAAGCCCTGCATCCGCATTGCCATCGCCTTCCACCGGTTCGAAGTCGATTTCCGAAAAATGGCCGAGCGGGCTCTTGCCGTCGATCAGATAGATCAGCCCGCCACCGACACCGCGAATGGCGGGGATTTCCAGCTCGCCTTCGGCAACGGTCTGACGGAAAGGCTCGGCATCCAGCGCCAGCGCCCGCCGGTAGGCCGCGTCGGCATCATCAACAACCAGTGCCATCGCGTAAGCAAAAGTGCCATGCACAGCGTAGGCCGCGTTGGCAAAGCCGGCCGGATCGACATTCACAAGAATGCGGATCGCGCCCTGCTGGTAAAGGCTGACCCTCTTGGAGCGATGCACGCCCGCCTTGCGGAACCCAAGCGCCTTAAGGAGGTCTTCAAGTTCGCCCGCCTCGTCCTCGTCGGTCGCGAACTCGATGAAACCGATCCCCTCGGCAGGGGCACGCGGTGGCATGGCCGCCCCGATTGCTGTCTTGGTGCTCCGGCTGACCTGATCGCCGAGATAGATCAGCGAGCGGTGGCCATCGGCCGCGATTTCGCGCGTCGAACCGCCACGGAACTGGTCGTTGAAAATCTCCAGCGAAAAATAGCCATCATAGCCGGTTGCGGCGACCGCCTCGGCAAAGGCCGAGACCGGCAGATCGCCCTCTCCCGGCATGTTGCGGAAATGACGGCTCCAATAGAGCAGATCCATGTCGATCAGCGGTGCATCGGCGAGCTGGACGATGAATATCTTTTCCGGCGGGATGGAACGGATCGAATTGACATCGATCTTGCGCGACAGCGAGTGGAAGCTGTCCAGGATCAACCCGATATTGGGATGATTGGCGCGGCGCACGATTTCCCAGGCGTCGCGATGGTCGTTGATGAAGCGGCCCCAGGCCAGTGCCTCGTAGCCAACCTTCAGCCCCCTTCGCGCCGCGCGTTCTCCGAGCTCATGAAAATCGGCGGCGGCACGGTCGATGCCGCCAAGGGCTACCGACGACACGTTGGAGCAGACGAGCACGAGGTCGGTTCCGAGTTCCTGCATCACATCGAACTTGCGCTCGGCGCGATCGAATGTCCGGACGCGCAGTGGCTCCGGCATGCCCTCGAAGTCGCGGAAAGGCTGAAACAGCGTGATCTCCAGACCGAGGTCTCTCGCCATGCGGCCGACCTCGGCGGGACTGTTGTCATAGGCCAGAAAGTCGTTCTCAAAAATCTCCACGCCGTCGAAACCGGCCTTGGCGATGGCCTCGAGCTTTTCGGGCAACTCGCCGCTGATGCTCACCGTGGCAATCGAGGTCTTCATATCTGGAATCCTTTCATGCTGTGCCGCCGGATGGGCGGCCACGCAGGTCTCCTCGGAAATCGGCTATAGGCATTATGCAGAATGTCGTGAAGATTTCAATTCAGTTGGTGAATTATGAATCATCATAGGTTTCTTGAAAAATAGGTTGATTTGAAATCGCACCTCTGGCAATTATGGCGGCATACGGTCGGGGAGAGGATGACTGCTGCAGTCGGACGGCCGGCAAACGGAGGAGGAAACACATGTTCAAATCGATGCTGACACGCCGTAATGCGATGCTGGGAGCCGCGGCTCTCGTGACCGCGATTGGGCTTGCAAGCCCGGCAGCCGCCATCACACCGGACGAAATCAAGGCGCGCGGAAAGCTTATCGTCGGCATTCAGGGCGACAATCCGCCCTGGGGCTTCGTCACCAGCGCCGGCAAGCAGGATGGTCTCGACGCCGACATCGCCACGCTCTATGCAAAGGAACTCGGCGTCGAGGTCGAATTCGTGCCGCTCGAGGTCAATAACCGCATTCCTGCCCTGACGACCGGCCGCGTCGATGTGCTGTTCGCCACCATGGCAATGCTGCCGGACCGCGCCAAGGCCGTCCAGTTCTCCAAGCCTTATGTCGCCAATGCCATCGTTCTGATCGCGCCGAAAACGATGTCGATCAAAACCAACGACGACATGGCGAACCTGACGATCGGCGTAGCCAAAGGCGCTGCACAGGACACGCAGGTGACCAAGAACGCCCCGACGACGGCAACCATCCGCCGCTTCGACGGCGATGCACCGAGCGTACAGGCGCTGGTCTCCGGCCAGATACAGGCCCTCGGCGGCAACATTTTCTACATGGATCGCGTCGAGAAGGCCCGCCCGGGCGAATTCGAGAACAAGCTTGAATTCCAGAAGCTCTACAACGGCGCCTGCACCCGCCTTGGCGAGAAGGAAATCAACGCCTCGATCAACGCCTTCGTCGACAAGATCAAGGCCAATGGCGAGCTGAAGAAAATCTACGACAAGTGGATGAAGGTGCCGGTACCGGAATTCCCGGAGAAGCTCGAAGGCATTCCGTTCGCCGTCAACTGAGCCAAAAGCTCGCAACTATCCAAACCCGAGGCGGGCATCGCGATGCCCGCCAATCCGGCCCTGCGCCCGAAATCTATCCCGTTTGAGATGCGCGACATGACCAAGACCATCTTCGTCCTCAACGGACCGAACCTGAACCTGCTCGGTGAACGCGAGCCCAGCATTTACGGCTCAACAACGCTCGCCGATATCCGGCAGATGTGCCTCTCCAAGGCAACGAGCCTGGGTTTCGAGGTCGATTTCCGCCAGACCAATTTCGAAGGTGAGCTGGTGGAAAGCATCCACCAGGCCCGCAAGGAAGCCTGCGGCATCATCATCAATCCGGCCGCCTATACATTCACCTCGATCGCACTTCTCGACGCCTTGAAAACCTTCGATCCGCCGAAGATCGAGCTGCATATTTCCAATGTCCATGCCCGCGAAGAGATCTACCACAAGTCCCTCGTGTCGCGCATCGCCACCGCCATCATGATCGGCTTCGGCGCCCGCGGCTACGAACTCGCCATCGAGGCTATGGCAGGCATGGTGGGAGCGGCGAAAACATGAACTACCAGCTGGATTTTACGCCTGTCATCGATGGGCTCCCAAGCTTGCTGCTTGGCTGCCTCGGCACCTTTCTCCTGGCGATCTGCGGCATGCTGCTCGCAATCGTCATCGGCATCGGCGGCGTGGCGCTGAGGGATTCCCCGCTGAAGCCGGTCCGCTGGCTGATCATTGGCTTTGTCGAACTGATCCGCAACACGCCGTTTCTGGTGCAGATCTTCTTCCTCTATTTCGCCCTGCCGCTTGCCGGCATCCGGCTCGATCCGACGCCGACGGCGATCATTGCGCTCGGCATCAATGGCGGCGCCTACGCGATCGAGATCATCAGGGGCGGCGTGCAATCGGTGCCCAAGGGCCAGATGGAGGCCGGGCTGGCGCTTGGCCTGCATAAGGCACAGGTCTTCCGTCTGATCATCCTGAAGCCGGCATTGCGGGCGATTTTCCCGTCGCTGACCAGCCAGTTCGTGCTGCTGACGCTCTCGACCAGCATCGTTTCGGCGATCTCGGCCTATGAACTGACATCCGTCGCCCAGCGCATCGAGTCGGACAGCTTCCGAAGCTTCGAGGTCTATTTCACGGTGACGCTTTTCTACCTCGTCATCTCCTGGCTGATGATGCGCCTCTTCGCGCTGTTTTCGGCCCGCTATTTCACCTATCCGGTCAAGTAGGAGGCAACCATGGGCAGAGAAGAATTCGTCTTCCTCCTGATCGGCCTGAAATGGACCGTTCTTCTTTCGGTCATCGGCTTTGTCTGCGGCGGCATCGCCGGGCTCGGCGTAGCGCTGGCGCGCACGTCGCAGATCCCACTGCTGGAACGGGCGACGGCCGGTTATATCGCCGTTTTTCAGGGCACCCCCCTGCTGATGCAGCTTTTCGTCGTCTATTACGGCCTCGCCCTGATCGGACTGAAGCTCGACGCCTGGCTCGCCGTCGCCATCGGCCTGACGCTCCATGCCAGTGCCTATCTCGGCGAAATCTGGCGCGGCTCCATCGATGCCGTACCGCGCGGCCAGACCGAGGCGGCAAAGGCCCTCAGCCTCAAATATATGTCGCGGATGAAGGACGTGATCCTGCCGCAGGCGATCCGTATCTCGCTCCCCGCCACCATCGGCTTCCTCGTACAGCTGATCAAGGGAACGTCGCTCGCCTCGATCGTCGGTTTCACCGAGCTCACCCGCGCCGGCAACATGATCTCCAACCAGATCTTTGAGCCGCTGACCGTCTTCGGCATCGTCGGCGCGCTGTATTTCCTGATGTGCTGCCCGCTGACGATCCTTGGTACACGGCTTGAACGGCGCTTCGCCGCCTCTGCCGCCCGCTGACCGCCACGATGGGAACCAGACCATGACCAGCCTTTCCACATCATCGACCGAAACCATGATCACCATGAGCCACGTGGAGAAATGGTACGGCGCATTCCAGGCGCTGCACGACATCAACATGTCGGTACGCACCGGCGAGCGGATCGTGCTCTGCGGCCCGTCGGGCAGCGGCAAATCGACCTTGATCCGCTGCATCAACCATCTGGAGAGCTACGAAAAAGGCGAGATCCGCGTTGGCGGCATCCTGCTTGGCAACCAGGCCAAGGCGATCGATGCGATCCGCCGTGAAGTCGGCATGGTTTTCCAGCAGTTCAATCTCTTCCCGCATCTGACAGTGCTCGAAAACTGCATGCTGGCACCGATGCGGGCACTTGGCGCCGGAAAGGCCGAAGCCGAGGAGCGCGCCCGCTCGCTGCTTGCCAGAGTGAAGATCCTCGAGCAGGCCAACAAATATCCGGTCCAGCTTTCCGGCGGCCAGCAGCAGCGCGTGGCGATCGCCCGGGCGCTGTGCATGCGCCCGAAGGTGATGCTGTTCGACGAGCCAACCTCGGCGCTTGACCCGGAAATGGTCAAGGAAGTGCTCGATACGATGATCAGTCTCGCCGAAGAGGGCATGACGATGATCTGCGTGACCCATGAAATGGGCTTCGCGCGGCAGGTCGCCGACCGGGTCATCTTCATGGCCAGCGGCGCGATCGTCGAGGAGGCGCACCCGGCAGAGTTCTTCACCAATCCGCGCCACGAGCGCACCCGCCAGTTTCTTGGCGAAATCCTGCGTAACTAGGTTCGAGTGCAATGGCGACCCACCAGCAGACGGCATCCCTGAAAATCGCGGTCATGGGCGCGGGCCTGATCGGCAAGCGCCATATCGAGGCGATCGGCGCCGAACGGCGCACGGCACTTGCCGCAATCATCGATCCGACGGATGCAGCCCGGGAATATGCGGCAGGGAAGAAGGCGCCATGGTTCCCCTCGCTTGCCGCAGCGCTCGCAGGCGGCTCGCTCGACGGAGTCGTCATCGCGACGCCGAACCAGTTGCATGTCGCAAATACCCTTGAAGCGGTTCACGCGGGACTGCCGGCTCTCATCGAAAAGCCTATCGCCGACGATGCCGTCGGCGCCGAAATCATCGTCACCTCGGCGGAGGCCGCAGGTGTGCCGATCCTCGTCGGTCATCACCGCCGCCATAACCCCATGGTTCAAGCCGTCAAAGCCGCTCTGGAGACGGGACGGCTCGGCAAGGTGCTGACGGCGCAGGGTACCTTTTGGGTTGCCAAGCCAGAGGACTACTTCACCGTTCAGTGGCGGCGCGAAGAAGGCGGCGGCCCGATCCTCATCAACATGATCCACGACGTCGATCTCTTCCGGCACTTCTTCGGGAATGTCGAAAGCGTGCACGCCATGCAGTCAAGTTCGGCACGTGGGTATCCGGTCGAAGACACGGCTGTCGTGGTGATGCGCTTCGAAAGCGGCGTCCTCGCGACGTTCAATGCGTCGGACGCTGCAGCATCGCCCTGGAGTTGGGAAATGACGTCAGGCGAAAACCCGTCTTATCCCCGGCAGGATCAGATATGCTATCAGATCGGCGGCACCGCCGGCTCGCTCTCCATTCCGCAAATGACGCTCTGGACAAACGCCGGGGCCGCGAACTGGCTGGAACGCCTCGTCAAGGAGCGCCTGCCCTTCGATGCCGTCGAGCCGCTTGCCGCTCAGCTCAATCACTTCTGCGACGTCATCTGTGGCAACGCCAATCCACTCGTCAGCGGACGGGAAGGTCTGGAGACACTGCGCGTCATCGAAGCGATCAAGGCATCGGCGCGTTCAGGGATGACCGTTCACCTCAAGGCCGATGCACGGCGCGAGAAGGAACGGTTGTCATGATCAGCGGCACGACCCGATTGATTGCCCATCTCGGCTACCCCACGGAAACCTTCAAGGCGCCGCTGATTTACAATCCCTATTTCGACAAGCACGGCATCGATGCCGTCGTCGTGCCGATGGGCTGCAAGGCGCAGGACTATCCCGATTTTCTGAAGCTGGTCTTCCGCCTCTCCAATATCCATGGCGCCCTCGTCACCATGCCGCACAAGACCACGACGATGGACCTGCTCGACGAGATCTCGACAAATGCGAAGGTGGCCGGATCCTGCAATGCGGTGAAACTCGGCGCGGAGGGTCAGCTGATCGGCGACATGTTCGATGGCGAAGGTTTCGTCCGCGGGTTGGTCCGCAAGGGCCAGCGGGTCAAGGGCACCAAGGTTCTTATCGTCGGTACCGGCGGCGTCGGATCGGCGATTGCCGCGTCCCTTGCCGCCGCGGGTGTGAAGCAAATTGCGCTTCACGACGCCAATGAGACAGCGTTGAATGGTTTGAACGCCCGGCTGAACGCACACTATCCGCAAACGGCGGTAACGTCAGGATCGAATGATCCCGATGGTTTCGACATCGTCGTCAACGCGACGCCGCTTGGCATGCGCAAGGGCGATCCGCTGCCCGTCGATGTCTCGCGTCTTTCGCCGGAAACCTTCGTCGGCGAAGTCGTGATGAAAGCCGAGATCACGCCGTTCCTTGACGCCGCGCGCGACAGAGGCTGCAAATTCCAGGTCGGCACCGACATGCTCTTCGAGCAGATTCCGGCCTATCTCGAATTCTTCGGCTTTCCCGTCACGACCGCCGAAGAGTTGCGTGCCGTCGCGCGGATTTGACCATGAGATCGAGAACGGGGCGAGCTGCCCTCAGTCGCTGAAAACGTCGTTGAATTCGGAATGGCCGCGATTGCCCTGATCGGGAGAGCGCCAGCCCAGCCGATGGGAGATATCGGTTGCGACCTTGGAAAGCTCCGGTCCCAGAAACGCGATGCGCTCGGGCGTCATCCGCAGTTCCACCGCCGAGGCGGAAATCGCGCCGACGACATCGCCTGACCGGCCGCGAATGGGGGCCGCAACACAGCAGACGCCGTTCTCCAACTCCTGCAGATCTGTCGCATAGCCGCGCTTTCGCACCGTCTCCAGCTCGTGCAGAACCTGGTCGGTGGTGGTCAGCGTGTGCTGCGTATAGCGAACGAGCTCACCATCGCCCAAGAGGTCACGGACGCGCTCCTCCCAGAGCCATGCGAGCATGACCTTGCCCGCTGCCGTGCAATAAAGCGGTTGCCGCGAACCGATCCGCATCACCGTTCTGGCGGTACCGCGCCCCTCGTACTGGTCGATATAGATGACCTCCCTGCCCTCAAGAATGCAGAGGCTCACCGTGTCGCCGATCTCGTGAACCAGTCTCTGGGCAATCGGGCCGGCCACCTGATCGAGGCGCATGTGCTTCGAGAAAGCCAGACCGACTTCGAAGGCTGCGAGGCCTATCTTAAAGGCCCCATTCTCCTGGGCGACGAAACCGCGCTCTGACAGGGTCGCGAGCAGCCGCGACACGGTGCTTGGCGACATATCGAGCTCGCGCGATAGTTCCGAGAGGCTGAGGCCGGGTGCCTTGGCGAGAATTTGCAGCAGGAAGAGCCCACGGTCCAAGGTGCGGGTCACCGGCAGGACTTCGCGGGTGGGCTTGCGCCCGGGACGTTTGGAAACTTCCTTCATATCAATCAAACAGCCGCCTGAAGTGTGCGCAATTGTTCGCACCAGCGCTCGATTTCGCCGGCTATTACCTTTTCACTTCCGGTGTAGAAAAATTCAACCCCTGCAATCTTCCGCGTCTTCACCAGCGACGACGCCGTCGCCGTGCGCCGCACCCGCGCCAAGAAGTCGTCAATGTCCTTGTTGGCAAGCTTTTCCTTCGAGCCGTACCAGGCAAGGATCGGGCATGTGATACGCGCCAGCGCCGGCGGAACGCTCTGGTATCCGTAGAGCGACTCGTGGATTCTGTCCAAATCCATGTAGGATTCAGCGCTGATCGTCGCGACCTGCCGGTCGCCGCGCGTGCCCCAGGGAAGCAGTTCCTTTTCGCGCCCATCGGCGATCATCTTCGCCGCCAGGGGATGCAGGTCCTGACGCATTTTTTCGCGGAAGAGAGAACCGGAGGACGCAATGATCAGCCCCGCCAGACGGGGATCACGGCGCTCGGCCTGGTAATAGACAACTTTCGCGCCGCCGAGACCGTGCCCTGCGAGCACGACGCGCCCGGAATCCTTCGTCGCGAAATCGACCCACGCGGCGATGTCGAGCGGGGACTCGCTGAAAAGCTCCCATGCGCTGCCGCCGAGATAGGCACCCTTATCGGTCCGGAACCATGTGCCGAAATCGTGGCCGCGAAGATTTGCCGTAATGAAGCGAAACCCGCGGGCAGCCAGCTGCCGGCCGATATTGACGTATTCCATTTCCGAGAATTTTTGGTGCAGGCCGTGAAACCATATGATCGTCTCGGTGGGTGCCGACTGACCCAAGGGCTGCAGCATCAGGCCCTCAAGCGTCAGGCCATCCTCCGTCTTCACATAAACGATCTTTTCCGTTGTTTCGCTTGGCAACCAACATTCCCTTATCTGGATCGCTATCCCGATGAAAAACCTTCTTTTTTACCGGATCCGGTAGCATGGTTCAGCGCTTTCAACAACACGCTAGCCGCTTTCGCGGCGGCGCTGCCGGGGCCGAAACGGATGATGTCAGTTCTTTCGAGCCTGCATCATCCGCCACGAATCAGGAGAGTATAGCGGGACACCTGCAGAAGGCCTCATGGCCTTCCGGTGCCCCGCGACAGATCGCATCATGCGACCCGGTACTTCTCCAGCGCCGCCTCGTTCGGATCGCTCGCCATGCCCGGTACATCGGAAATGGTGACCGTGCCGTCTTCGTTCAGATCCGCCGAATACTTGTAGACCTGGCCGGCCATCGGGTTCAGTTCCTTGGCGCCGAATTCGAGCATGTGGCCGTTCGGAATAGCACCCAGCAGCTGGATATGCGCCTGCTGGTCGCCGTGCGGGCAGATGTTGAGGCCGTGGGCCTGTGCCATGCCGGCGACCTTCATGAATTCGGTGACGCCGCCCATGTAGCGGGCGTCCGGCTGCAGGAAGGCGATCGCCTGGGTGGCAATCAGGTCGCGGAAGCCGTGCTTGGTATATTCGTTTTCGCCGGTGGCGAGCGGAATGGAGGTGGCGCGCGAAAGCTTGATGAAGCCTTCGTAATCATCCGGCTGAACGGCTTCTTCGAACCAGTAGATGTCATATTCCTCGACGCGCTTGGCGAGACGGATCGCATCCGAATAGGAGTAAGCGCAGTTGGCGTCGATCATCAGCTTGATGTCCGGGCCAAGCACTTCGCGTACAGCCTTGATGCGCTCAACATCCTCGGCGATCTCGACCGCACCGATCTTCATCTTGACGGCGCGGGCGTTGTTCCTGACGTGCCCTTCCATCTCCGCCTGCAGATCGCGGGTGCCCTTGCCCTTGCTGTAGTAACCGCCGGCGACATAGGTCGGGATACGGTTGCGGTAGCCGCCGAGCAGGCGCCAGATCGGCAGGCCGGCGAGCTTGCCCTTGATGTCCCATAGCGCCATGTCGATCGACGATAGCGCCTTGGTCTCCTGGCCGCGGCGGCCGTAGAGCTTCGGGATCCAGAATTCCTTCCAGACCGCCTCGGTCATCGTCGGGTCCTTGCCGATCATCTTGGCGAGGAACTGCTTGCGCATGGCATTTTCACCGACATTGTCGCGGCCGATGCCGTAGCCCGTCACGCCGATATCAGTCTCGATCTTGGTGATCGCGATATTGACGTTCACATAGGTATGCAGACCGTTGGTGATCGGCTGCACGCGCGGCCAGGAATAGCAGGCGACTGTCGCGTTGGTGATCTTGATCTCGCCTCGCGCGGACTGGATCAGGTCATTGGCTTTTTGCGCTTCGGTAACGGCAGAATTGCTCATTATATGCTCCATCTGAATTGCATGCGGGACAGGCTCGGGCAGCAGAATTAGCTGCGGAGCCGTCAGGGAATTGAAACGGCGTCCGGCCCTCAGGCCGGAACGCAAAGGCAGTCTTCGGTTGGCAGCAGGGCATAGGCCGTGTCTGCTGCAGGCTCATGTTCCGACAGGACGCGTAGGTGCCCGAAGGGTGTATCGCCGATCACTTCATACTGGCCGCCGTGGTAGAGAACCGTGCGCGGCACGAAGCCGATCACCGAACCGGCCCGCGTGCCGCCGTCCTTGCTTGCCGAAAGGATGACCTTCTGCGGCCGCACGGCGATGCTCGCCTGCATGCCGACGGTCAGTTCCGCGTGGGACCGCGCGGTGATCAGCGTCCCGTCCGATGTCGTGATCGTGGCGACCGTGCCTTCATTGCGGCCCGACAGGCCGGAAAGCTTGCCGCCGATAATGTTGGAACCGCCGACGAAATCCGCGACGTAGACCGTTGCCGGCCGGCTGTAGATCTCGGTGGCGCTGCCCTTCTGCTCGATGCCGCCATTATTCAGCAGCACGACCTGATCGCTGAGCGACAGGGCTTCCACCTGGTCGTGCGTGACGAGGATGGTCGTCAGCTTGAACGCCTGATGGATATCCTTGAGCCAGGACCGAGCCCGTTCGCGCAGCTGCGCGTCGAGGTTGGACAACGGCTCGTCGAGCAGCAGCAAGCGGGGCTGGTAGACAAGCGCGCGGGCGATCGCCACACGCTGCTGCTGCCCGCCCGACAGCTGGTAGGGATAGCGATCGGCAAGGTGTGCGAGCTCGAGGCGCTCGAGCATTTCGCGGGAGCGCTTCTCGCGCTCGGCCCGGGCGATGCCCCTGAGCTTCAGCGAGAAGCCGACATTTTGCAGCACCGTCATGTGCGGCCAGAGCGCGTAGTTCTGGAAGACGAAACCGATATTACGGCGCTCGATCGGCACGTTGATCAGCTTCGACTTGGAGAAGACCTCATCGGAATAGATGCGGATATCGCCGCTGGTCGGCTGGTCGAGACCGCCGATCATGTTGAGAAGGGTCGTCTTGCCGCAGCCGCTCGGGCCGAGCAGCGAGGTGAACGAGCCGTCGGCGATGTCGAGATCGAGACCCTTGAGGATTTCGAGCGCACCGTAGCTTTTCCGGATGCCTTGCAGTTTTACAGCCACGCCCATGTCAGGCCTCCCTTTTCTTGTAGTGGATGAGGATCGCGATGGGCAGCGTCAGCGCCAGCGTGATCGCCGAAAGTGCTGCCACCGGCCCGTAATTGCCCATGACGTTCAGCTGCAGCATCGTGGTGCCGATGACCGCCGTGTTCGGTCCGAAGAGGAAGGAGGCGGCTGCATATTCCTTGAAGAACTGCACGAAGTAGAGCAGGAAGCAGGAGAAAAGCGCCGGCCGCAGCAGCGGGAACGTGACAGAGATGTACGAGCGCCATTCCGAACCGCCGGAAACCCGCACGGCCTTTTCCAGATCGGTCGAGATCTGCTGGAATGCCGGCGAAATCGACGCAAAGCCGGTCGGGAAGTAGCGGATCACATAAGCGATCACCAGGATCAGCAGGCTGCCGCGCAGGAAGCCGCTGCCCGGAATGATGACGGTGGCATAGAAGATGCCGATACCGACGACGAGACCCGGGATCGCCTTCGGGATGAAGGCGGTCTGTTCCGTGAAGGATTTCAGGAAGCCCGGCGAACGATAGGCGACGATGGTGCTGATAAAGGTGATCAGCACGGCCAGAGCGCCGCCGCCGATGGCGATGATCAGCGTGTTGTAGATGCTGTTGATATAGTCCTGATAGCCGAAGACCAGGCGGAAATTGTCGAGCGTCAGCACTTCGCTGATCGGCATGTAGGGCGACAGGAACGAGGTGAAGGACCTGAGGATCAGGAACATGCAGGGCAGGATGGCGGTCAGCATGCAGTAAAGGAACATCACCGCGGCAACGACCCATCCCCATACACCCATCGGGATCGGGGTTTGACGGCCGGCCTTGCCGCCGATCGTGTTGTATTTGCGGGTGTCGCCGAGGATGAATTTCTGCGCATAGACGAAGAATTGCACCAGAAGCAGCATGACGATGGCGGCGGCACTGACGAGGCCGTAATCCACACGCGCCGAGGTCAGGCCCTTGTCATAAAGATAGGTGGACAGCACCTCGATGCGGGCTGGGACGCCGAGAACCAGCGGCACGGCGAGAAGATCGAGCTTCAGGACGAAGTTGAGCATCAGGCAATAGAGCAGCGAAGGCATCAGCAGCGGCACGACGACGCCGCGGATCGCCTGGAGCGGTGTTGCACCAGCCGCGCGAGCTGCAAGCTCCAGCGTGTTCGGGATGTTCATCATCGCCGAGGAGAAATAGATGTAGCTGATCGGCGCGGCGGAAACGCCGGCAAGCAGGGTGATGCCACCCAGCGAATTCAGGTTCGGCAAGCCGAGGCCGGTGGCACCCTGAAGCGCCAGCGCAATGAAGCCGGTCGGGCTGTACATCATCGACCAGGCAAACGCGAGGATCAGCGACGACAGGAACATCGGCGACAGGAAGAGCAGCCGGAGCGTGCGCTGGAACGGCAGAGCAAACCTGTCGAGGAAAAGTGCCGCCAGGAAGCCGATCGACGTCGAGAACAGCGTGCCCAGCACCGCGATATAAAGCGTGTTCAGCATCGCATCGGCAAATTCCGGATCGCCGAACAGGTTCGAGAAGTTCTTGAAGGTATACTGCGCCCCCTCTTCATACAGCGCCTTGTCCAGGAAGCCCTGGTAGATGATCGGGATCATCGGAGAGACCAGGAGCACGAACAGCAGGGCGGCCCAGATGATCTTGATGATCAGCGATCGCTCGTTCAGTAGTCTTCGCAGAAGACGCGAACCGCCGCCGAGGGCCGGTCCGGCTGCCGCATCATGTTGAGTAGCTAAGGTCACGTCCTCATTCCTTCAAACAGGAGGCCGGGAGGAGCCGGCCCCCATATTGGAGATGCAATCCGGGCTGTGCCGGAGTTACTTCTTCTTGATCCCGAAGGCCGCATGTTTTCGAGATATTCCGGCGGAGCAGTAATGAGGTTCTTGTCGAGCGACGTCTGGACGATGTTCTGCTCGCCGACTTCCTTGACGATCTTGTCATAGGTGAAGTCATAGACGCCTGTCGGGATATCGAGGCCCGAGCGGTAGGGGATCAGGCCTCCGGCGCTGACGGCTTCCTGACCCTTCTTCGAGATGATGAAGTCGACCAGCAGCTTGGCAGCATTCGGATGTTTCGTCGTCTTGGCGATCGAGTAGTAGCGCGTCGACATGACGAGGCCGTCCTTCGGCAGCGCAAAGCCGATGATGCTGGCGCGGGCCGGATCACGCAGGAACGGCACAAGCTGGACAGCGGACAGGTCCCACCCGGCGACATACTCGCCCGTCAGGATCTTTTCGAAGACCGGGCCGCCGGAACGCTGCAGGTCGGCAACCGGGCCAAGGATCGAGAAGTTTGCCAGCGCCTTGTCGAGGCCGACGTGATGCAGGTAGTGGGTTTCCTGCGATTCCTTTGCCGAGGAGCCGAAGGGCTCGATCGTGGCCAAGCGCTTGGTGAATTTGCCCGGATTGGCCTGGACCAGCTTGGCCAGATCGCTGATCGATGTCGGATATTCGGATTCCTTCAGGACACGCTTGTTATAAACGATAACAGAGGGATCGACCGAGATCGTATAAACGCCGGGGACCGGCTTCGACCAATCCGGAACCTTCGAGGCTTCCGGAGACTCGTAGGGCACGACATTGCCCTTGGCGATGAAATCGGCCCATGCGGCACCCGATGCGGCGAGAATGATATCGGCCTCGCTCGAACCTGCAGCCTGTTCGGCATAGTAGCGCTCGAAGACTTCGGTGCCGCTGAGATCCAGCGTCTGCACCTTGATCCACGGATATTCCTTGGCAAAGGCTTCCAGGATCGGCTTCCAGTTGGGCTGCCCGACATTCGACTGCACGAGCAGCGAACCTTCGGCCTTGGAGCCCTCGACGATCTGACTGTAGGAGCTCGGATAATAGTCCGGCAGCGTCTGCGCCTGCGCAGCCGTCAGGCCGATCGCGACCGAAGCCGCGGACATTGAAAGTCCGAACACGATATTTCTGAAGAGCACTGTCTCACCTCCCGATGAATGAATCCCGGGACCCACTGACGTGGATCCACCTCCCTGAGAAAGGCCGATGAACTTGCGCATGAACAAAGCCGGGGGGCGTCCATGCCAAGTTTTTAGAGCCGGGTCGAATAAAGCGCTTCACGTTCTTATTTGTCAATAAGCAAAATAATTTGTCATTCAGTGATAAATTATATCGAAACAGATAAGCGGCGTCTCTGCTGCGTGGCGGCTGCCCTGATGCGGAAGAACGCCCCTTTTGACCGGAAACCGCATCCGGCGCGCCGGGCGACGGCGACAATGTGCAGTTTAATGCACCAATTGCGTGAAGGCCGAACGCCAAACAGGCGTCGCAATGCCGATCAATGTTAGAAAGCTAACGCCTTGAAATATTTGCCCGCATCCCGATTTCTCGGGATAGCAAAACGATCCCGCAGATGAGATTAAAAGACCGTAAAATGTTTCAGTTTGGGGCGGCGGCCGGATGAACGACTATATGACGGAAGACACTTCAGCGCGGTCCGCCGATGCCGGGATATTCATGTGGCAGCTGGGCGACGACACTGTCTATGCCGATGCCGCGTTGGCCGATCTCTTCGGGCTGGATTCGCGTGAAGCCGAGCGTGGTCTGCCGATCGTCCGGTTTCTCGACCGCATCCGCGAGGACGACAGACCGGATGTTGCCAAGGCCATTCACGAAGCGATCGTCACGGGCGAAGCTTACCAGCGCGACTACCGGATCGTGCGGCCGGATGCCACGGAGGTCGGCGTCTCGGCATTCGGGCGATGCTTTCGAGACGCGAACGGCACGCCCTCGCACTATGCGGGCATTGTCTACCCGTCAATCGGCCAGCCGATGCCATCGGAGAGGCTCTTCTGGCATTGCCTGCAGGCGCATGATCTGGCGCGGCAATGCGGCGAAATGGAAATGGTGGAGCTTTTAGGCCAAGCTCTGCGCCGTTACGGTCGGCGTTCCGAGCAGGATACGTCCATTCACTGAGAACGGGCGCCGCGTTTCCCACACGGCACCCGAAGCGATCGCCGTAGCGTGGGCCTTACATCACTCGGCCGCCACCTTCGGAAGTGCGCCCCGCAGCAAGTCTGGCCGGGAAAGACCGAGATGATCCCTCAACGTATGGCCCTGATATTCCTGCCTGAAGAGGCCGCGGCGGCGCAGTTCCGGGACGACGAGCTCAACGAAGTCCGACAGGCCCCAGGGAAGCGCCGGTGACATGATGTTGAAACCGTCGGCCCCATGGTTGACGAAACGCTCCTCCAATTCGTCGGCGATGTCCTCAGCGGAACCGACAATCTGCCAATGGCCGCGGGCGCCCGCCACGCGCTCGTAGAGCTGACGAAGCGTCAAGTTCTCGCGAGCCGCAAGCTCGAGGAAAAGCGCCCTGCGGCTCTTCCCGCCCTCGGTCTCCGGCAGATCCGATATCAGCAGATCGACCGACATCGTCCTTATGTCCTCCACGCCCGCAAGATCGGCGAGCATGTCCAGTCCGACAGACGGCTCGAGAAGGCTTTGCAACTGCTCGAACTTGTCGCTCGCTTCCTGCCTGGTCTTTCCGACCACGGGGAAAACTCCGGGCAGGATCTTGAGGTCATCTGCGGAGCGCCCGTATTTGGAGAGGCGCCCCTTCAGATCGCTATAGAAGGCAACGGAGCCCGCCAATGTCTGCTGTGCCGTGAAAACCGCTTCTGCCGTTCGTGCCGCAAGCTCTTTGCCCGGCTCGGAGGAGCCCGCCTGGATGACGACAGGCCGTCCCTGAGGAGGCCGGGGAATATTCAGCGGTCCCCGCACCTGGAAGAAGGTGCCGCGATGGTCGAGCGCGCGGACTTTGCCGGGATCGAAATAGATCCCGTTCTCCCGGTCGCGGCTGAAGGCGTCATCATCGGTGGTATCCCACAGGCCGGTCACGACATCGACGAATTCTTCGGCTCGCCGATAGCGATCGGCATGGGCAATAATGGCGTCGCGGCTGAAGTTGAAGGCGGCGCCCTGATCCGCAGAGGTGACGAGGTTCCACCCTGCCCGGCCATCCGAAAGATGATCGAGCGACGCAAACTGGCGCGCAAGGTTATAGGGATCGGAAAAAGAGGTGGATGCCGTCGCCACCAAGCCGATCCGGCTCGTCACCGCCGACAAGGCCGATAGCAACGTGACGGGTTCGAAGGGATAGAACCCGGAATGAGCCTTGCGGCTCGCGGCCGCCGCATCGGTGATACGGGCGCTGACGCCATCGGCAAGGAAGACGGCGTCGAACTTGGCTTCCTCGGCGATGCGCGCGAACTGCGCAAAGTCCTGAAAGCGGGTGCTGTCGGACGCGCCTGGATGGCGCCATGCGGCAACATGATGTCCCGTATAGAGCAGGAAGGCGCCGAGGCTCATTTGGCGGTCACGTCTAGGCATAAAAATCTCCCTTCAAACGCGCTTGCGGCGCGCCATCAATGCAGGCCAAATTCATTCAGCAATTGTTCGCGCAGCCGCACGAAGCGCGGCTCGCTGCGGTTTCGCGGCCTCGGAAGATCGACCTCGATCTCGCGCGTCCGCCCGCCTTTGTCCTTGGGCAGGATCAGCACCCTGTCGGCCAGATAGACGGCTTCCTCGAGATCATGCGTAACGAGGATCATCGTCACCCGCTCTTCGCGCCAGATGCGCGCGAGCTCCTCCTGCATGGTGATTTTCGTCATCGCATCGAGCGCTCCGAACGGCTCGTCCAGCAGCAGGATCTCCGGCTTGACGGCCAGCGCCCGCGCGATGCCGACGCGTTGCGCCATGCCGCCCGAAAGCTGCGATGGCAGGGCATCGGCAAAGTCGCTGAGGCCGACAAGCTTGATGTAATGCCTGGCGCTTGCACGGGCTTCCGACTTGCCTAGCCCACGATTTTCCAGCGGAAAGGCGACATTGTCGAGCACGCTCAGCCAAGGCAGCAGCCGCGGTTCCTGAAAGATAACCGCCCGGTCGCGGCCAACACCGCGAACCGGCTGCCTGTCTATCAGAACCTCGCCGCGATCGGCATCCTCAAGCCCCGCAAGCACCCGAAGCAGCGTTGTCTTGCCCGACCCTGATGCACCGACGATCGCAAGACTTTCCCCAGCGCGAATGTGATTGCTGACGCCCTGAAGCACGTCGAGACGACGGCCCTTGATCGAATAGGATTTCGAGAGGTTTCGGATCGTGACTTCGCCACGGACTGCCGGTTCGGCGATGCTCATCGCTTATCTCCTCAGTTCGCGACTGCGAAGTTGGCAGGATTGTAGAGAATATCCTCGGCCTTGAGCTGGCCCGGCTGAAGAACGCCGCCGCGTGCCAGAATGTCGATCCAGAACTGCAGATCGCGGGTCACCGCCTTGCCGCCTTCGCGCACACCGTAGCCGGTGAAATACTGGGCGATATCGGCATTCTCACCGCGCGAAGCGAGCACCTTTGCGATGACGGCTTTCGTCTCCTCGGGATGCAGACGCGCATATTCGAGGGCAGCTTCGGACTTTTCGACGAAGACCTTGGCAGCCTGCGGATGTTCCTTGATCCAATCGCGGCGCAGCACGACGAAGCCGCCGGCGATTTCGCCGAGCACATCGGTATCCCCGAAGACCTTCTGCAGCGGACCATTCTTCAGGGCAGCGCCTTCGAAGGTCTTCTGCCAATAGCCGAACGCGGAGATATCAACCTGCTTCGAGCGAAGGACCTGCTCGAGCTGCGGGCCCGGCACGACGACGAGCTTTGCGGCATTCTCGGGAAGGCCGACCGAATGAAGCGCCTCACGGACCGTGTAGTCCAGATGCGCACCAAGCGTGTTGACGGCGATCGTCTTGCCGGCAAGGTCCTTGATCGAATGGATCGGGCTTTCGTCAAGCGTGTAGAAAATGCTTTCAGTCGTCTTGTTGATGCCGTTCGAAGCATAGGCCGCGATGAAATCATTGCCGCTGGCAACCGAATTCAAAACGGCTGCCGTCGCAGCGCTGCCGAGCTCGACATCGCCGGAAGCGAGTGCAAAGAGCGATGCCGGACCGCCCTGCGCGTAACCGACATTCTTGAGCGTGATGCCGGTGCCGTTGAAGTAGCCCAGCGCATCCGCCAGTTCGTGGGCAGCAAGGCCACCCTGGCTGGCCAGGAACCGGATCGTCACCTGCTCCGGTTCGGCAGCAGCGGCGAAACTGGTGGAAGCGGCAAGAAAGAGGCCGGCGGTGAGCGCGAGGGCGTGACCGCCGGAACGGCGCAGAATGTGCATTTCAATCTCCTGAGTTTTGGTGGATCAGCGCTTTGTGCGGCTGAGAGCATGCGTTTCAGTTCTTGACCTTGGTCCAACGGCAAAGCCGGGCCTGCAGGCGTTCGAGGACGAAGTTCGCGGATAGCCCGAGCAGTGCCAGAAGCAGGATCGCGGCAAACATCATCGGAATCTGGAAGTTGTATTGCGCATTCATGACCTGGAAACCGACACCGGAATTAGCGCCGATCATCTCCGCAGCAATCAAGAGCAGGAGGGCCGTCGTGGCGGAAAGACGCAACCCGACGAAAATCTGGGGCAATGCAGCCGGCAGCACGACACGGCGGAAGATGGTCAAGCGGCCGGCGCCATAGACGCGTGCCATTTCGAGGAGCTTGGGATCAACCTGCTTCACCCCGCCGATCGTCGACAGGAGGATCGGAAACAGCGTCGCCCAGAAAATGACGAAGATCTTCGACGCTTCGCCAAGCCCGAGCAGGAGAATGAAGACAGGATAGAGCGCAAGCGCTGAGGTCTGGCGGAAAAGCTGGAGGATCGGGTCGAGAGCGCGCTCGATGATGCGGATTTGTCCCATGAACAGCCCGAGCGGGATACCCACGGCAGCCGCCGCTCCGAAGGCGATACCGGCCCGTTGCAGGCTGATCAGGATATCATTCGAGAAAGTACCAGCGGCAATTCCGTTCCAGAGCGCCTGGACGATGATGCTGAGCGGCGGCAGGACGGCCTTATTGGTCCAGCCCATCGACGGTGCGATCTGCCAGAAGACGGCGAATGTGATGAGAAGCCCCCAGCGGGAGAAGATGTTTCCGGTGAAAGACAGAAACTCTCTGCCTGCCCCTTCCCGCCAGAAAGCTCCGGCCTGAAAGCCCTGCAATACGGCTGGCTGGTCATCGTTGATTGCCATCTGCATGTCTCCTTGTTGGCTTTTCGCTATTCTGCGGCTTCAGACGCTGGGCTTGCCCAGCGGGTATGCGGGAAAGAAAGGCCGAGATTGCCGCGGAGCGTGTTCTCCTCGTAGGCGGTGCGGAACAGCCCTCTGCGCTGCAGCTCCGGGATCACCAGATCTACAAAGTCCGTGAGGCCGGTGGGCAGCCACGGCGGCAGGATGTTGAAGCCGTCCGCCCCCTCATTTTCGAACCATTCCTGAAGCGTGTCGGCAATCTGCACGGCCGAGCCGACGATCGTGTAGTGTCCCCTTGCCGAGGCGATCCACTGGTAAAGCTGCCGGATCGAGAAGTTGTTTTCGTCGGCAATGCGGCGGATCAAGTCCTGGCGGCTTTTCATCCCTTCCGTCGGCGGCGCTGGCGGGAGCGGGCCATCGAGATCGGCGCCGGCAAGATCAAGCTCGCCGCCACTCAAGGCGTTGATGAGCGCAAGGCCGTCTTCCTCGATGATCAAGCTCGTCAGACGTTCGTATTTTTCGCGCGCTTCGGCTTCCGTCCGGCCGACAAATGGCGAGACGCCCGGCATGACCAGAACATGAGCTGGATTTCGTCCATGCGCCCGAGCACGGGCCTTGATGTCGCGATAGAACTCTTGCGCGGTATCGAGCTTCTGGTGGGCGGTGAAAATCACCTCGGCGGTAGCCGCGGCAAGGTCGCGGCCGTCGTCGGACTGGCCCGCCTGAACGATGACCGGGTGACCCTGCGGGGAGCGGCTGACATTCAGCGGTCCCTCGACCTTGAAATGCTCGCCGCGGTGATCCGTACGGTGGACCTTGTTCACGTCGAAATAAACACCGCTTTCGCGATCACGGATGAAGGCATCGTCCTCGAAGCTTTCCCAGAGCTTCTTGACGACACTCACATGCTCGGCTGCGCGGCGGTATCGTGCGGCATGGGGAAGCTGCTGGTCCCGGTTGAAATTCCGGGCTGCTGCTTCCGTCGCTGTCGTGACGACGTTCCATCCGGCTCGTCCGCCGGAAATCAGATCAAGCGAAGCGAACTTGCGGGCCACCGAATAGGGCTCTTCATAGGTCGTCGAAGCGGTGGCGATGAAGCCCAGATGCTTTGTAAACGGCGCAAGAGCGGAGAAAAGTGTCACGGGTTCAAATCCGACGACCCTTGCGTTTCCGCCTTCGATGCCGCCGCCGAAGGCAACCGCGAGCCCGTCCGCCAGGAAATAGGCGTCGAACAGACCACGTTCGGCTTCCTGCGCGAGCTTGATATGGAACTGGAGGTTGGTTGCGCCATCGACCGGCTGGTCCGGGTGCCGCCACGAAGCAATATGCTGGCCACCGCCAGGTAGAAAAGCGCCCAATCTGATCTGTCGTGCCACCGAATTCCTCCTCGGTTCCATTTGCGATGGCGAAGGGATCGGCCATCGGAAGCATCGGAACGCGACATAAAATTCGATGAAATCTAGAAATTTGATAGGCTATTAATTCTTTCGCTTTCCCACCCGCTAAATTATTTTTCTAATTTGCCGGACATATCGGTAAAGGCGGCGAGCCGAATAGCTTCGGCGGAAGGCGCAGTTCTCCCGAAGCTACCTCTATCGGGTGCTGCCTCGGACGATCAGTTCAGGCTCCAGGGTGACGTCCGATACGTTCGGCGAACCATCGTTGATGGCAAGAAGCACGCGTTATGTTTGCCTGGCGTGGCTCAATGTCATGGGCGGCGCCGCATCACGCCAGCCCGGCTAATTGGCAATCATGTCGGCGGCCTTCTCGGCAATCATAATGACAGGTGAATTGGTATTGCCCGACACAATCGTCGGCATGACGGACGCATCAACGACCCTCAGCCCCACAAGCCCTCTGACACGCAATTCCTGATCAACGACTGCATGGTCATCGCTTCCCATCCTGCACGTTCCAACCGGATGAAAGATCGTCGTCGCTATGTCGCCCGCTCTCTGGATCAGGTCTTCGTCACTCTGAAACTCTGCGCCCGGCAGCATCTCCTTGGGCGCGAAGCGCGATACTGCCTTGGCCTGCATCAGACTGCGGGCATGACGGATCGATCTCGCCGCCACGATACGGTCGCCGGCGGTCGAGAGATAGTTTGGCCTTATATCCGCAGCTACCGACGTGTCTGGCCCTGAGATGTGGACTGTGCCGCGGCTTTCGGGGCGGAGGTTACACACCGAAACCGTGACGGCGGGGAAGCGATGCAGCGGCTCGCCGAGCCTGTCGGTGCTGAGCGGCTGGACGTGATATTCAAGATCTGCGGTTGCCAGCGACGGATCGCTTTTTGCGAAGATGCCGAGCTGGCTCGGGGCCATGGAAAGAGGGCCGGAGCGGCGCAGTGCGTATTCCAGCCCCATCCCCGCGCGGGAAAAGAGGTTGTGATAAAGCTGGTTCAGCGTTCTTGCGCCTTCGATACGGAAGACCGTGCGGATTTGCAGGTGGTCCTGCAGGTTTTCGCCGACGCCATCAAGCGGGTGAATGACGTCGATCCCGGCCGATTGGAGCACACCGGGTCTGCCGATGCCAGAAAGCTCCAGGATCTTCGGCGAGTTGATCGCACCGGCGGAAAGGATAACCTCGCGGCTGGCCCGTGCCTGATGAACCTTGCCGTTCGACCGGAAGCGGACGCCGGTGATCCGCCGGCCGTCGAACTGGAGTTTTTCCGTTTCCGCCGCGGTCAGGACGCGGAGATTGGGGCGTCTCATGGCGGGCCGGAGAAAGGCCCTTGTGGTGTTCCAGCGCATCCCACCCCGCTGGTTGACCTCGAAATAACCTGAGCCCTCGTTGTCGCCCCCATTAAAATCATCCGTCTTTGGAATGCCGAGTTCCTCGGCCGCATCCCGAAAAGCATCGAGAACGGGCCATGACAGGCGCTGACGCTCCACCCGCCATTCACCGCCCGCGCCGTGGATTTCGGAACTTCCCCGGTAGTTGTCTTCCGACTTGCGGAAATATGGAAGGACGTCGTCCCAGCCCCAACCGGCATTGCCCGCCTGACGCCACCCATCATAGTCGGCGGCCTGGCCGCGCATATAGATCATTCCGTTGATCGAGGAGCAGCCGCCGAGAAGCTTGCCGCGTGGATAGGGAAGCGAACGCCCGTTGAGGCCAGCCTCCGGCATCGTCGTCATCATCCAATCCGTCCGCGGATTACCCATGCAGAAGAGATATCCGATCGGAATATGGACCCAGTGGTAACGGTCACTTCCGCCAGCTTCCAGAAGCAGAACGCGATTGTTTGGATTGGCCGACAGCCGGTTTGCCAGGACACACCCGGCCGATCCAGCGCCGACAATGATGAAGTCATAGGTTCCTGCGTCAACCGGCGTCTCATCTCTGTGCATGGTCAAGCCGCGGCCTCCGCCAAAGCAGGAGGGACTGCCGTCAGCCGCCGCCAAAGGGGCGCCATCGCCTCGGCGATGTCAGTGTAGAGCGCGTAGCGTCGTGCATAGTGGGCTTCCAGCGTGGTGTCCGGCCGGTAGTGCCGCTCAACGCGGACCATTGCTTCGGCACCTGCTTCAAAGTCTGCGAAGAGACCGACGCCGGTGCCGGCCGCGATCGCAGCGCCAAGCGCGCCGGTCTCACGCGAGCGGGCAACGGTGACGGGAACGCCAAGCACATCGGCGAAGATCTGTGGCCAGATGAGGCTTCGCGAGCCCCCCCCTGACAGCACTGCTTCGTTGAATACCGCGCCGGCCTTCCGGATCGTCTCGATATGCTGACGGTGACCGAACGCAACACCTTCGAGCACGGCGCGCACCAGATGGCCTTTGCTATGCCACCCCGCAATGCCGTAGAAGCCGGCGCGCGCATGGCCGTCCTGCTGAGCACCATAGACATAGGGGTGGTAGAGCGGATCGTCTGCGGCCGGATCGATTGCCCCAGCTAGCGCGCAGCAAGCGTCAAAGGGTGAACCGGCCGCTGAGTGGTCGCCCTCGAAGAACTCCTTGACCAGCCATTCGAGATTGGCAGCCGAGGTGGCGCTGTTCTCCATCGCCATGTAGCGGGTGCGATCGAAGGTCGATGACATGAAGACCGGCCCGTCGAGGTCGGGGCCATCGATGATAACCTGATTGATGCTCCAGGTACCTGCGATGATCGACGCACTGCCGGTGCGCGATACGCCAGAACCGAGCGCCGACGCAACGACATCGAACAGCCCGCCGACCACAGGCGTGCCCGTGGCAAGTCCCGTTTGCCGGGAGACCTCTTCAGTCACCGCACCGGCGATATCCGCACTTTCGATCAGCGGCGGCAGGAGATCCATGTGATCACCAAGACCGTAGGCCTCCATCAGTGCGGCGTCATAGCGACGCTCGGCAAGATTGAGCAGGCCAGCTCCGGACATGTCGGACACATCACTGACACGGCGGCCGGTCAGCCGGTTGACGACGAAGTCCTTGGAGAGGAATACCGTCCCGATACGGTTGAACAGGTCCGGCCGGTGACGCTTCAGCCAGGCCAGCAAGGTTGGCGTCTGCGATGGCCAGGGACGCTGCCGGGCGATCGGATGTGTCCGATCGCCGACGCCCTGCGACTGCCATTCCTCCACCAGCGCAGCGGCTCGCGTATCGAGCGATTGGATGCCGAGCAGCGGCTCTCCGCCCCGATCCAGTGCATAGAGGCCGTTTCCATGACCGGCACAGCCGACGCCGGCAATATCCCCGGGTTCGATGGCGGCCTGCTCGATGCAGCTGCGAATGACCTTGCGGGCATTCGACCAGAGTTCGTCGAGCCCACGCTCTACGTGGCCGGGATGCGGCATCCGGCTGTGTCCCTCCGCGGATGCGGCGGCAATTTCATTGCCCTCCGTGTCGAAAATCACGGCCTTGATGACCGTGTTGCCGGCGTCCAGCCCCAGTAGATAACGTGCCATGCGGAACCCCTCCCAAGGTTTTTATTGAGTCTTAGCCGCGCTGATAAAGCTCGAAGGCATCGTCGCCGCCAGCATCGTCATGCACGATCGCCATCAATCCTCGAACAACCGCACTGGGGTTGGCGTGCTGATAGATGTTGCGCCCATAGACCATGCCGACCGCGCCCTGCCGCATCAAGGCCGCCGATTTGCCAAAGACGGCACGAAGGTCTTCCTTGCCGCCGCCACGCACCAGCACCGGGCACCGCGCCGCCTCGACAACCCGGTGAAAATCCTCGGCATTGGTCGTCGGGTCTGCCTTGACGATATCGGCTCCCATCTCACGGGCAAGGCGGGTCAGGGTGACGATCTTGTCGGCGTCACCGTCCACCATATAGCCGCCGGCCTTGTCGACCGGCTGCATCACCAGCGGTTCGATCATCAGCGGCATGCCGTATTTGTCGCAATCCGCACGGATGCGGGCGATGTTCTGGACACATTGGCGGAACAGGTCCGGCTCATCCGGCAGCATGAACAGATTGACGACGACACAGGCCGCGTCCATCTCGATGGCGCCGATCAGAGGTTCCGCCTCGTTCTGCAGCACGGCCCACATGTGGCGGTGGCGCGTGCTGTTGTACGGATTGCCCATATCGACGCGCATGACCAGCGCCGGCTTGTCCTTGCCCGCAACATCCTGCAGCAGGTCGGCCTGGCCGTAATTCATCTGGATTGCATCGGGCGCCGCATCGACCAGAGCCCGGACGACCGTTTGCATGTCTTCCAGGCCGCTCAGAAACGACGGCTCGTTGCACACTCCATGATCGATTGCCACGTCCAGGCAACGGCCACCACCGAACAGCCTGTTCATCCGGACTTTGCTGTTGTTTCGCATTCCATGCTCCTTTGTTCATTCCGTTCGAAAAGTGTGCTTTCGGCAACGCCGTGACGTTCGCGCAAGAGGGTCAGAAAGCGGGCGCGTTCGGCCTCGCGCTGCGCCGGCGTCCAGGATCTCTCGGTTGCAATAAGATCGAGCACGGCATCCACCATCTGCAGGGACAGATCACCGCTTATGGCAAGGGTGGTTCGCCTGAGAAGCACATCGTCCAGCCGTTCGACCGCTTCGTTGCGGATAAGAAAAAGCAGTTCGCGCGCCGAGTAGTCCGCATGCGGCATGCTTGCATCGGGTGCGGCTGCGATGAAGCTCGCGATCGCCTCCGCCTCTGTGCCGTAGCGAGAGAAAAGCGCTGCCATGCGCGCCGCGGGGAGCCCTTTTCCCGCCGCGGCTTCAGCGATCCAGGCTGCACGATCGAGTGGAAATCTCCGCCCGCCGCCGATTGCCCGGTCAGCGGTTGAGATCTGCCGCTGCCTGCCCAGCCGTTCCAGCGCGATGTCTGCTGCCAATTCGCCGAAGGACCGGAACGTCGTCCATTTGCCGCCGATCATGCACACCACCGCCGCACCGCCGTCATCGGCGTCGATGACCGTGCAGAAATGATCGCGTGGGATGCGGCCGGTGAAACTGTCCGTGCTCGCCGGCAGCGGCCGCACGCCGGAGAACTGAAAGCTGATCTCTTCCGGCCGGATCTCGATCCCCGGCAGGACGAAGGCAAGCGACTGGAGGATATAGTCGCGCTCGTCGGCCTCGCAGCGCACCGTTTCCGGGTCTTCGACGCGAATATCGGTGGAGCCGACCAGCACCTTGCCCAGATAGGGAAACAGGATGCAGATCCGGCCATCCTCGTTTTCGTAATAGATCATGTGGCCGCCAAGCGCATCGTGGAGAGCCGTATTGTCGATGATGAGATGCGAGCCCTTGGTTCCTCCCATCAGAGGTGCCGGGCGGGCATCCGGCATAAGGAGCGTGTTGTTGGTAATGTCGATCCATCCGCCCGTTGCGTTGATGATGAGTGCCGGCTCGATCGCTACCAACGCGCCGCCGATACTGTCGCGGAGGGCATAGCCGCCGGCTTTCCCGGTGATCTCCGCGTAGTTCAATGCACGCGCCTGTGGTTGCGCCGACAGTCCGTCGTCCAGCAGTTCGATGCCAAGCCGCTCCGGGTGGCTGACCCAGGCGTCGTAGTAGGTGGCGGAGCTCCGGATATCAGGATTGAGCGCCGGCCACTTGGCGAGAGTGGCCCGCCGGCTGCGAAACTGGTGCAACGGCATCATGGCCCGCTTGCGGATCAGGAAGTCATAGATGCAGAGCCCCGCCTTGATCGCAACGGCGCCGCGTCGGCTTGGCCGGCGGGTCAAGCCCAGGAAGCGGACGATGCCGTTGCCGAGCCCCGAGAAGATATCGAAAACCGGCACTGTCGTCGGCAGAGGGGCAACATAGTGCGGGGCGTTGCGCAGCAGCCGCTCACGCTCCATCAGCGATTCCTGCACCAGCTTGAATTCGCCATTCTCCAGATAGCGAAGGCCGCCATGCACCATGCGTGACAACGCCGCGCTCGCACCAGAGCAATAATCGTGCTTCTCGACGAGAAGCACATTGACCCCCTGTAGCGCCAACTCCCGGAAGACGCTGATGCCGTTGATACCGCCGCCAATGACACACACGTCCACTTTCGGGCTTTGGCGAAGCCCGTCCAACGTCTCTTCACGATTCATGATGGCGATCCGTTACCTGTCCATATCGGTCAGTTTCGCTGAGATGGCTGCGTCGATGGCCGACTGATCTTCCGCGTCCAGCCGTATGGTTCCGGCCCGGGCATTGTCGATCGCCTGTGCCGGATTGCGGGCGCCGCAAAGCGCGAAAGTGACGCCGGGCTGGGCAAGCGTCCAGGCGATGACCGTCTGCGCGATGCTGGCCCTGTGCTTGTCGGCGACCGGCCGGATGGCCGTGGCAAAAGCCAGCGCCTTCTCGCGGTTAGCCACAGAGAAGCGCGGATTGTCCCGCCGTTGGTCATCCCCGGAAAAGACCCGCTCAGGCCCGATCGCGCCGGACAGGAGGCCAAGTGCGAGAGAAGAGTAGCTCAGCGTCGCAATGCCGTTTGCGCCGGTCAGCGGCAACAAATCGGCCTCGATCTCTCTGTCGATGATGCTGAAACGCTCCTGGATGGCATCCAGACCGCCAGCGGAAATATAGGCCTTGAGCTCGGTGGCACTGACATTGCTGGCGCCGATCGCGCGGATCTTGCCTGATGTTTTCAGATCTTCGAGCGCCCGCATCGTTTCTTCGATCGGCGTGGTCGGGTCCTGCCAATGCGTGATGTAGAGGTCGATATAGTCGGTGCCCAGGCGGCGCAGGCTCTCTTCGACTTCATGGAAAATCGCATCGCGGCCGAGATAGCGGTAAACAGGCTTGCCGTCCTGATCGAAGAAATGCGTTCCCTTGTCCGTATGCCAGACCAGGCCGCACTTCGTTGCGATGACCGCCTTGTCGCGTCGGCCGGCGAGCGCCTTGCCAACGATTTCTTCCGACCGGCCGAGACCATAGGCCGGCGCCGTGTCAATCAAGGTCACACCGGCGTCGAGCGAGGCCTGGATCGCGGAGATCGATTCCGCCTCGTCCGTGCCGCCCCACATCCAGCCGCCGATAGCCCAGGTGCCAAGGCCGACCGCCGAGGCGGCGACGCCCGAAGATCCGATTTCGCGTGTCAATTGCTGCCCGCTCATGCGCGTCCTCCTTCCGAGCTTGCAAGCGCCAGAACGCGTGCACCGGTCGCCTCGTCGGTGACCAGCGTATCGAGATGGTGGCCGCGCATGACGCTGAGGATAGGACCCGCCTTGTTCGGCCCGCTTGCCACGCCGATCTTCGTCGGGATCGACGCGAATTCCGGCAGCGTCAGCGACACGAGAGAACGGTTGAGGCTGTAGTCGCAGATATCGCCTGCGTCATCGAGCAAGTGAGCAAGCAGTTCGCATGAGGCACCCGAGCGCTCGATCGCGGCGCGGTCGGTGCTGGAAGACGGATGGAGATCGTAATAGCTGGAGTCGTCGGAGAGGATCGAGCCGATGCCGACGATCGCCACCTTGGCCTCACGCGCTCTTTTGAAGACATCGGCAACCGAACGCATGTTGATCAGCATGCCGCGCTCGGCCGCGCTGTCGGCAAAGAGAGGCGCGTGGATCTGGTATGACCGGCCACCCAGCCTATCCGCCATCATCGTCGAGACGTGGTTCACATCGGTATAGTGCTTGCCCTGCACACAGCCCGTTGCCGGAATGACTTCGACACCGAAACGGCGCGGCGCCTGAAGACCGGCAACGACAGCGCTGACGCCCTTGCCACCGGTGATGCATATCGTGTCCCCGTCGGCAATCTGCTCCAGAAGCAGACGTGCTGCCGCCTCGCCAACCGCCTGCAAAGCCGTCTGCGGATTGTCGGAGACGGTCGGCACCACGATGGCACGGCTGATGCCGCCGAGAGCCAGAAGTTGTTCCTCCATGTCGACCAACGGCTCGACCGGCGATTTGATCTTGATTTCAACGAGGCCGAGCTGGCGCCCGCGCTTGATCAGCCGGTTGACGGTGGCATGCGAGATGCCAAGCTGGTCGGCGATTTGTGCCTGCGTCAGTCCTTCAAGGAAGTGCAGCACCAGAGCTTGATGCATCTGCCGCGCAATGACGATTTCTTCGCGCGGTGCGGCGGGAGATTTCGGTTTTGCAATCCGCATGTCAGATAGCCTTCCGCTTGTGAAGGAAATGGTCGATGGAAACCGCCGCCAGCAGAATGCAGCCCTTGATCATGTCCTGCCAGTAGACGGAGACATCGAGCAGGATCAGCGAGCTAGTGACGACCGAGAGAAGCGCAATGCCGAGGATGGCGCCCAGGATCGTCCCGGACCCGCCGCTGAGAGATGCACCGCCGATCACAGCCGCCGCGATGATGTTAAGCTCCATGCCAACGCCGAAGGTCGGGGTGGCCGCACCAAAGCGCGACATGTAGATGACGCCGGCGACGCCTGACAGCGTGGCGCAAAGAACCGTCACCCAGAACTTCACCTGGTCTGTCTTGATCCCGGAATAGAGCGCTGCCTTCTCATTGCTGCCGGTATAGAAAACCTTGCGGAAGGCGGTCGCCCGGCGCAGCAGGAAATCGAAGATGGCAACGACCGCCACGAAGATCAGGATGACGTAAGGCACCCCGTAGAACGTTCCCTGCCCGACCGCCTTGAACGACGGTGGCAGCGTGAACAGCGAGAGCGGCGTTCCCTTGGTGATGATCAGGCAGACTCCACGCACGATGACCATCGCCGCGAGTGACGTGATGAAATGGTTGAGCCCGACGACCGTGACAAAGAAACCCATCGCGCAACCGATCAGCGCGCTCGCGAGAATTCCGATCAGCGACGCGCTCCACGGATCGAGGCCCATCAGAAACAGCGAGCCCGACAGCACCATCGAGAAACAGACGACGGACCCGACGGACAGATCGATACCGCCGACGATCAGAAGGATGGTCATGCCGACCACGACGATGCCTTCCACCGAGAAGGACATCAGCATGGCTCTGAAATTGCCGAGCGTCAGAAAGTGCGGAGAGCCGAAACTCATGAGTACGCACAGTGCGAGAATGATGGCGATCAGCCCCGCCTCCCGCATCGTTCCGAATCTCTTCCAGGAAGAGGGCCGCTCCTTCGCCGCCGCCAATGCGTGATCTGTCATTGTTTGGTCTCCTGCCCCTGCTTTTTCTTCAGACGGCATGCTCTGATGCCTTTGTTGTGAAGTGTTGCCGCGTGTCGACACCGGAGGCTAGCCGCATGATCGCCTCCTCGGTCATCGCCTCGCCTTCGAGTTCGCCGGCAACCCGGCCTTCGTGGATGACGACCGCCCGGTCGCAAAGACCGAGCAGCTCGGGCAGCTCCGAGGTGATGACGACGATGCCGATCCCGGACCGCGCGAGATCGCGAAGCAGCCGGTGAATCTCGGACTTGGCGCCGACGTCGATACCGCGGGTCGGCTCATCCATGAGGATAACTTTCGGATCGACTGCCAGCTGCTTGGCGATCGCCACCTTCTGCTGGTTGCCGCCGGAAAGCGATGAGACCGGCATGTCGATGCCACCCATGCGGACGCCCAGGCGGCGCGTGAGATCCGTTGCCCGTTCTGCCTCCGCCTTCGTGTTCAGGAGCCCGAACCGCCCGGTCAGCGATTTCAGATCGAGAGCGGCGATATTCTGCGCGATCGACAGATCGAGGAAGACGCCAGAACCCTTGCGATCCTCCGACAGATAGACCACGCCCGCCCGAACCGCATCTGCATAGGATGCCGTCCGCAATGCCTTGCCTTCCAGCTTGACGTCGCCTTCGGTTACGGTGCGCAGGCCGCAGATGCCCTCTGCAATCTCCGTCCGGCCGGAACCGATGAGGCCGCCGATCCCCAGGATTTCGCCCTTCCGCAGCTCGAAGCTGACATCATGGAAGCGCTTGCCGTCGCCGAGATCGCGGATGGACAAAATGGGCTCTCCCCCGCGCTCGGAAACAGGCTGCTTTTCGGGATAGAGCTGCGTGATTTCGCGGCCGACCATACGGCGGACAATGTCTTCCGACGTGATTTCGGACACGTTCTCCGTCAAAACATAACGTCCGTCGCGAAAGACGGTGACCCGGTCGCAGAGACTGAAGATCTCGGCCATACGATGGCTGATATAGACGATCGATATTCCCTGGGCTTTCAGATCGTTGATGATGCCGAACAGCACCTGCGCTTCAGCTTCCGTCAGCGCCGCCGTCGGCTCGTCGAAGATCAGGACGCGGCAGTCGAGCGTCAGCGCCTTGGCGATCTCGACCAGCTGCTGGCTTGAGATCGGCAGATCGCCGACCTTCTGGCGGACGTCGATCGGAGCAAGGCGGTTCATCACCGCCTGCGCCTCGCGCTCCAGCCTGGCGAAATTCATGAAGGGCGAGCGGCGGCGGTTGGTTGCCGCCATGAACATGTTCTCGGCAACCGTCGCATCCGGGCAGAGCGCGATTTCCTGGTGAACGAGGCCGATACCCAGCGACTGGGCAAAGGCAGGGGAAGCGATCTTGACCGCTGCGCCATCGACAAGGATTTCTCCCTCATTCGGCTGCAATACGCCGGCGATGATGTTCATCAACGTCGATTTTCCCGCGCCATTCTCACCGCAGAGAGCATGAACCTCGCCCTTTTCAAGGGAAAACGTCACCTCTGTCAGGGCCTTGATCGCGCCAAAGCGTTTGCTGACATTGCGTATCTCCAAGACCGGCGCGTGAACCATGACAATCTCCCTCCTTCGTGCTTTGCGTGGCTGCCCGGAATCTCCTCATCCCGGGCAGCCTTGCTGAAAGCTTATTCCTCGATACCCTTGGTACCACGGCGCTTCAGATACTTGTCCCAATAGAAATCATCGGCATTGGCAGCCGTCACGATCGACAGGCCGTTGTCGACGAAGGGAATGCTCATCGGGTTGAAGCCCGAACGCTTGGCATCGTTCATCGGATCGATCAGTTCGGGATGCTTGGCAAGCCAAAGCATCATGAAGCCCATGTAGCCCTGCATGCCCTGGTTCGGATTGATCGAACCGAACACTTCGCCTGCCTTGATCATGTCGAGAATATTGGCGTTGACGTCGGCGCACATCACCAGGATCTTGCCGCCGCTTTCCTTGTTGGCCTGAGCCGCACCGATTGCAGAGTTCGCTTCCGGCATGAAGACGGCGTTGAGGTTCGGATGTGCCTGAACCAGGCTCATCAGGCCCTGGTAGGCCTTGTTCGGATCCTGGTTCGAAGCAGCCCGGCCGACGAGCTTCATGTCCGGATATTTTTCATCCATGCGGGCGATGAAAGCGGCAATGCGCTTGTCGTGGTTGTCCTGCCCCGGATTTTCCAGAACCGCATACTCGCCCTTGCCACCCAGTTTCTCGGCAATCGCATCGGCGGCATAGGTGCCTTCGCGCGTGTTGTCCGAGGTGATGAAGGAAATGCGCTTGGAAAGCGGTGAATCCGCCGCGAAGGTGACAACGGCCGTGCCCTGGCCGATCGCCCGGTTGATCGGCTCGATGAAGGGGTCGGAATTCATCGGGTGAACGAGAATTCCGGCTGGGTTCTGAGCCAGAGCCTGATCGAAGGTCGCGATCTGCTTGTTGACGTCATATTCCGGTGTGCCGGTATAGGCGGTCTCGCAACCGAGCTGCTGACCTGCCTGCTTGAACATTTCATAGACCGGAAACCAGTATTCGACGCCCGAAACCATAACGTTCATGACGTATTTTTCGCCCGGCTTGCAACGAAACGGGTTATCCGTTTCCGCTGCCGATGCCGCAGTGCTCAACGTCGCGGCAGCCAAAAGGGCTATCGCAGTCGTTCCTAGAAAATTGCGCAAAGTTCCTCCTCGAGGCCGAAGCCCCTCCCAAAAAGCCGATGGCGCGCTTGCGCCTTTTTAGTGAAACCGGATTTCCTCCTCGAACGCCGGTAATGTCAGTTAGCTTGAGGCAATGAGTACTGTCAATATAATTCACGCAATGAAATATATTTCATAAAGAAGCCGAGAAGTGAGGCCTGAAACCGTGGAATGTTTTGGTGGACAAGTATTCCGCGCTTGATCACACCTTGCCGCATCAGCCGGCCGAAGCAACTCTTCGGGCAAAGGGCAGACACAGCATCGCGCACGCCGTAAGAACGGCCATGACCATCCATGCCTCGTTGAGGGCCAGAACGGTTGCCGCGGTTTGCACAAGCGGGTCGATCGCCGCCATCGTCTCCTCGCTCAGCGGTCCTTTTTGATCGGCGATCATTTGCATTGGAATTCCGGCGAATGCCGCGGCCTTTACATCCCCAGCCTGCAGCCGCACCAAAAGCGCCTGCCCCAGCGGATCCGACCGGGTGTAGATGATCGTGTCGATTAGGGCGATGCCGATGGCACCGCCGAGGTTGCGCATCAGGTTGAAGAGCCCGCTCGCATCCGGGACCCGGTCTGGTGGCAGCGTTCCGAGCGCCAGGCGCGTTGGCGGCAGAAGGCAAAACATGATCGCGGTGCCGCGGACAACCTGCGGCCAGAACATCGCATCGTAATCGGAACGTGGATCCTGGAAGGCACTCATGGCGATACCCGCCGCAAATAGCGCAAAGCCGAAGGCAGATAACAGCCTGGCATCCACGCGCTTTTCCAGCGCCACGGCGATCGGTGCCGTCGCAAGCTGGGTTATCCCGGTGACAAGCATGGTCATGCCGATCTCCAGGGCGTTATGTCCGCGTACAAAAGCCAGAAAGACCGGCATCAGATAGACCGATCCGAACAGGCCGATGCCAAGGATGAAGCTGAGGATCGATCCCGCCAGGAAGTTCCGGTCGCGGAAATTGTTGAGGTTCACCAGCGGCCGCGACCGGCGCAACGTCCGCGCGGCGAAGGCAAATCCCGATCCGATCGACAAGATGAGAAGCGAGATGACGTAGAGCGACCGCCAGCCGCTGGTCGGAGCCTCCTTCAAGGCGATTTCCAGTGATGCGAGGCTCGCCGCCATCAGCATAAGCGCTGATATGTCAAGGTTTCGGAGCTCGGAAATGTCGCCGGTTTCCCGCGGCAGCGATCGCGCGGCAACCAGTGCCGCGAGGATGCCAGGGATGACGTTGACCAGAAACAGCCAGTGCCACGAATAGGTCTCTGTCAGCCAGCCGCCGACGATAGGCCCGACCGTCGGCGCGAGAACCGCGAGGACGCCGGCAATAGTCGTCGCAATTGTCTGCCGCTCCGCGGGGAAAAGGATGAAGACCGCCGAGAATACCGAGGGGATCAATGTGCCGCCGGAGAAGCCCTGAAGAACGCGCCAGGCAACGAGGCCGTCAAAACTGCCGCTCGTGGCGCAGCCGGCCGACGCGACAACAAAGAGGCTCAGGGAGGCGACGAACAGCCACCGCATGCTGAGGAGGCGCGTCAGAAAACCGGTCAGGGGTATCGCGACCACTTCAGCGATCAGGTAGGCGGTCTGTATCCAGCTCATCTGGTCCGGGTCGATTGCCAACGCTGACTGGATTGTCGGCAGCGAAGTCGCAACGACTTGAACGTCGAGGATGGCCATGAACATGCCTATGCACATCGCCAGAAAGCCGGTCCACACGAGCACGGGCTTCGAACTGGCGTCTGCAACATCAGGCATGGTTCTGGCCCTCCAGAGAGCCGCGTTATCGATCCGATTGGCGCACCGTCAGCGTCACGGCATTGGCAATCGAAAACAAGAGGGCATCGAGCCGCAGATCCGAAGGCGAGGACGAACCTCTCCTGCCACAATGGCATGGCCCTATACGCGCCGATAGCTAGCGGATGAAACGATCATCCCAGGCCCCAGCCTTGCATGTCCGGGCCAATGACACTAGGTCATCATCAAAGGGGCATCGCCAGATGATATTGTTGATCGTTGCCGTCGTTGTATTTGTTGTTTTCTTCTTTCTGTTTCCCCGGCCTGCATTAATTGCTCTTGCGATCTTCATTGTCGCCGGCGGGGGCATTGCCGCATATTTTTACTCCCAACAGTCCGGTCGCGATGACATGGCAAGGCTCGTGGTGGGCAAGAGTTCAACGCGCGGCTGTGAGACAGCGGACAAGCCGGTTTTCGTCGAACTTTCCAACGGATCGGACCGCGCGATCAACACGGTGCGTTTTCGCCTGATCGCCAAACGTCCAGGTTTCAGCATCGAGACCTACTCGGACTATCTGTCCAGCTACAAGATCATCGGACCGCATGAGACCTACGGCACGTGCTGGGCGCTCAATTCGTATCGCGGCCTGCAAACCCTGCCTGGCAACCCGTCGCCGGGCGACCTGGATTGGTCGGTCGAAATCTCATCCGTCGAATTCGCCGGGGACAATTGACGCCGCCGGCCGGCGAGCTTCCGCCGCCTGCGTTACCACCGCCCTATCCAGCGATCTCCGCAATCGCATCGAATAGCGCCATATTCATCTGCTTCAGGCCATCATCCACCGGATTCGGCTGTGACGAGAATTTGACGATCACGAGGTCTGCGCGCGGGTTGACGAAGAGCCATTGGCCGTGGATGCCGAGTGCGAAGAAGGCGCCGTCGGCGTTGCCGGTCTGGTACCATTGGTTCCGGTAGTAGCCGGAGGGGAGCCAGGGGGCGAAGTTGCCGGTTGTCCAGGCATGACGGCTGCCGCCGGTCGTGGTGTCGCGGATCCAGTCCGCGGGAATGATCTGTTTTCCGTCGCGTGCGCCGCCGCGGCGGATCAGATCGCCAAGACGGGCGAAGTCGCGCGCGGACAGGAACAGGCCGCCGCCGGCCCGCGCCGTGCCTTCCAGGTCGACGGTGATCCGGGCATGGGGCCGCTCAGCGGCACCATCGTGTTAGATAGCGAAGCCCTTACCAGGACAGGCTCCGTCATTCAGTCGTTCTTCGACAAGAGCGGGAGGCGAAGGCTTCGTTGATGCGCTCTACTTCACCGTCGTGACCGTGACGGCGGCGGGGTTTGGAGACATCACGACGCCGAAATCCTGAATATACCGGACGAAGGGTCGTGAGGAATGCCGCTCACTATGCTCAGCGCTTCATCTTTTTGTTCGGAACGTGCATAATGTCATGAAATACTTTCCGTTAGAACGAGACAATTCATGCGCCGCCAAGCCAATCCGCTCGCCACAAAACCGATTTCCGCGACAAAACCGGTCAATTGGCGACCGAGCCTAGCAAAGCAAAAGGGCGAGACGAAGCATTCGGCTCTGACCGAGCGTATCATCGCCGATATCGATTCCGGCCTTCTCAAGCCGATGGATCGGATGCCGACACATCGCGATCTGGCGCGCGAAATCGGGCTGTCGGTCCAGACCGTCAGCCTCTCCTACAAGGAAGCAGAAAGGCTCGGCTATCTCAGTGGCGAGATCGGCCGTGGCACCTTCGTCAGGCCGCGCGTGACCGACCGCGCAGGCCGGATGATGCTCGACCACAGCGAAAACGAAGTGCTAGACCTTTCCATCATCCGCGCCGTCTATCTAGACGCGCATGAGGACGCTTCCCGAGAAATCTTCCGCGAGCTCGCAGACAGCGATATCGCCAGCTTCATGCGGCCCTGCCGTCCGATCGCCGGGCTCGACCGCCATCGCGAGACAGCGCAGCTCTGGCTGCGGCCGATGGGCGTCAGCGCCGGCGCCGAGCGCATCCTGGTGACCAACGGAGCGGCGCATAGCATCTTCCTTGCGCTCAGCTGCATCATCCGCTCCGGCGATGTCGTGCTGTGCGAAAATCTCACCGATCACGGCATCATCGGCCTGTCCAATATCCTCGGCTTCAGCCTGAAGGGATTGCCCACCGATGCCGAGGGGATTTTGCCCGATGCCCTGGAAGCCGCCTGCGCAGCGGGCAGCGTACGGGCTTTGGTCCTCATTCCGACGCTCAACAATCCGACCAGCCATGTTGCCGGCGCGGCGCGCAGGCGCGCGATCGCCGAGATCGCCCAGCGTTACGGCGTCTTCGTCATCGAAGATGAGGTCTACAGGCCGATGATCGAGGACGACCTGCCCTCGATCAGCGAGCTGCTGCCTGATCTCGGCTTCTTCGCCACAAGCTTTACCAAGACGGTCCTGACAGGCCTCAGGGTCGGCTATCTCGTCGTCCCACCCGCCTATTCCATCCGCGCTGCCTCCATCCTGCGGGTGTCGAGCTGGAGCGGCACCTACCTGACCGCCGAAATCGCCACGCGCTGGGTCGAGAACGGCACGGCGCAGCATTTGCTGGCAATACAGCGGGAGGAAGCACGCGCACGCCAAACCATCGCTGTCGAAATCCTCGGCGGCCATTTCGCATCCAGCCACCCGCTGTCACTCTGCGCCTGGCTGAAAGTGCCTGAACATTGGACCGAGGACGGCCTGGTGCGCTCGCTCGCCAACCAGAAGGTCGCGGTCACGCCATCGGAGCCCTTCATTGCCGGACCCGGGCACGGTGGCGGCATCCGTATCTGCCTTGGCGGACGAATGAGCCATGCGAGCCTGAGGAAGGCGCTGACGACCGTGCGGCAGGCCTTCGAGCAGCTGCCGCCCGTCTATGACGTCGGCTCCATCGGCTGAGATCCGGTGCGGCACAATCATTGAATCATTACAATATAATAATTGACATGATTTTATTTCGCTCTCAACATGACAATCATGAAGAGCGAGACATTGCCGAGATCAACAGACGAGACGCTGCCGGTCAGCCTGGCTGATATCGAGCGCGCTGCCGCCCGCATCCGGGATCACGTGACGCGCACGCCGCTCGTTCACTCCGCTGCGCTCTCCAGGCATGCCGGGCAACCCGTTCATCTGAAGCTCGAGACACGTCAGCCGATCGGCGCCTTCAAGCTGCGCGGCGCGACGAACGCCATCCTCTCGCTCGATCCGGCCGCACGCGAGCGTGGTCTCGTCACCGCCTCGACCGGCAATCACGGCCGGGCCGTCGCTTTTGCAGCGCGCGCGCTCGGCATCCCGGCAACGATCTGCATGTCGTCGCTGGTGCCCGCCAACAAGGTCGAAGCCATAAGGGCACTGGGTGCGGAAATCCGCATTGTCGGCGTCTCGCAGGACGATGCGCAGGACGAGGTCGAGCGGCTCGTTGCAAGCCATGGACTGACGCCGATCCCACCGTTTGACCATGCCGACGTCGTTGCCGGCCAAGGCACGATCGGCCTCGAGATCGTCGATGACCTGCCGGATCTCTCGACCATTCTCATCCCTCTTTCCGGCGGCGGGCTGGCAGCTGGCATCGCCGTCGCGGTCAAGTCGCTGAAGCCTCGGGTGCGGATCATCGGCATCTCGATGGAGCGCGGCGCGGCGATGCATGCATCGATCGCCGCCGGCAGACCTGTTGCCGTGCGCGAGGAAGAAACGCTGGCGGATTCGCTGGGTGGCGGTATCGGCCTCTCGAACCGCGTGACCTTTCCGCTCTGCCGCGATCTGCTCGACGAGAGCGTACTGCTGACCGAGGCCGAGATTGCAATGGGCATTCGCCATTCCGCGCGCGAAGAAGGCGAGACAGTCGAGGGTGCCGGTGCCGTTGGCATCGCCGCCATCCTTGCAGGCAAGGTCGCGCTCTCCGGCACCACGGCCCTGATCATCTCTGGCGGCAATATCGATCCTGCGGTTCACCGCCACATCATCGCGGGAGGCGCCGCATGAGCCGCATTCGGATCCTGACGGAAAGAGACCTGCGTGCCGTCGTCAGCCTCGATCTTTCCGCCGTCGACTGTGTCGAGCAGGCGTTTCTGGCGCTTGCGACCCTGCCGGTTGCCATGCCGCCGATCCTGCGTCTCGACATTCCCGAGTTCCGCGGCGAAGTGGACGTCAAGACGGCCTATGTGCCGGGTTTCGACGGCTTCGCGATCAAGGTGAGCCCTGGCTTCTTCGACAATCCGAAGCTTGGCCTTCCCAGCCTCAACGGGCTGATGATCCTGTTCAGCGCCAGGACGGGCCTGGTGGAAGCACTTCTTCTCGACAATGGCTACCTGACGGACGTGCGCACCGCGGCAGCCGGTGCCGTTTCTGCCCGCCATCTGTCGCGAGACGATGCCTCCGTCGCCACGATCTTCGGCGCAGGCATGCAGGCGCAGCTGCAGCTTGCGGCACTGATGCTGGTGCGGCCTATCAGATCGGCGCGCATCTGGGCGCGTGATCATGAAAAAGCAGAGAAGCTGGCCGCAGACTGCGCACGGCAATACGGGATCGACGTTACCGCCGTTGCCGATCCGCGCGAGGCCGTACGCGGCAGCGACATCATCGTCACCACGACGCCGACCGAGAAGCCCATCCTGATGGCCGAGTGGCTCGAACCCGGCCAGCATCTGACGGCGATGGGATCGGATTCCGAACACAAGAACGAGATCGATCCGGCCGTCTTCGCCCGCACCACCTACATTGCCGACCGGCTGTCACAGACATGCATTCTCGGCGAGTTGCACCACGCCATCAAGGCCGGCTTTGCCACATCGGAACAGCAATTCGCCGAACTCGGAGCGGTGATCGCCGGCAAGGCAACGGGCCGCGCAAGTGCCGAAGACATAACCTTCGCCGACCTGACGGGCACCGGCGTGCAGGACACCGCGATCGCCAATCTGGCCGTCAGCCGCGCCGTCGCGGCAGACAGCGGCCAGACAATCGAAAACAAAAGAGAAATGGGAGATGCCGCGTGAGTGTGACGCTGAACTTTACGCGTGAGGAATATGCCGAGCGCCTGTCCAAGACCCGTCATGCGATGGAAAAGGCCGGGATCGATCTGCTCGTCGTCACCGACCCGTCGAACATGCACTGGCTCACCGGCTACGATGGCTGGTCCTTCTATGTGCACCAATGCGTGCTGGTGCCACCATCAGGCGAGCCGATCTGGTACGGCCGCAAGCAGGACGCCAACGGCGCAAAGCGCACCGCTTACCTCCATCACGACAACATCGTCGGCTATCCCGATCATTATGTGCAGTCGACCGAACGGCACCCGATGGATCTGCTTTCGAAGATCATCGACGAGCGCAAATGGTCGGGCCTCACGGTCGGCGTGGAGATGGACAATTACTACTTCTCTGCGGCTGCCTACGCCTCGTTGCAGAAGAACCTGCCGAATGCCCGCTTCAAGGATGCCGCAGGCCTCGTCAACTGGCAGCGCGCCATCAAGAGCCCGACCGAACTCGACTACATGCGCAAGGCCGGCAAGATCGTCGAACTGATGCACAAGCGCATCGTCGAGGTGGTCGAGCCTGGCATGCGCAAATGCGATCTCGTCGCCGAAATCTATGACGCGGGCATCCGGGGAACGCCTGAGTTCGGCGGCGACTATCCGGCAATCGTGCCGCTTCTTCCATCAGGCGCCGACGCATCCGCGCCGCACCTGACCTGGGACGACAAGCCGATGCTCTCAGGCGAAGGCACCTTCTTCGAGATCGCCGGCGCCTACAGGCGCTATCACTGCCCGCTGTCGCGCACCGTCTTCCTCGGCAAGCCGACGCAAGCCTTTCTCGATGCCGAGAAGGCGACGCTGGAAGGCATGGAAGCTGGTCTTGCGGCTGCCAAGCCTGGCAACACCTGCGAAGATATCGCCAACGCCTTCTTCGCCGTCCTGAAGAAATACGGGATCATCAAGGACAACCGCACCGGCTATCCGATCGGGCTTTCCTACCCGCCGGATTGGGGCGAGCGCACCATGAGCCTGCGCCCCGGCGACCGCACCGAACTGAAGCCCGGCATGACCTTCCATTTCATGACCGGCCTCTGGCTGGAAGATATGGGGCTTGAGATCACCGAGAGTATAGCGATCACCGAAACCGGCGTCGAATGCCTGTCGAATGTGCCGCGCCAACTGTTCGTGAAGGGCTGAGGCGATGCCGACCAGTGCTGCGCTCCGTCCCTCGCCGATCACGCCCTCCGTCGATTTCGACGCAAAGGGCGTGCGGCATGGACATCTGCGCCTGCCCTATAGCCGTGATGACAGCGCCTGGGGCTCGGTCATGATCCCGATCTGCGTCATTGCCAATGGCGAAGGCCCGACGGCACTTCTGACCGGCGCCAACCATGGCGATGAATATGAAGGGCCGGCGGCACTCTTCGAACTGGCGCAGACGCTGGATCCTTCCGAAGTGAATGGTCGCATCATCATCGTTCCCGCCCTCAACTACCCGGCCTTTCGCGCCGGAACACGGACGTCGCCGATCGATCGGGGGAACCTGAACCGCAGCTTTCCGGGCCGACCGGACGGCACGGTGACCGAAAAGATCGCCGATTACGTCACGCGCCATCTGCTCCCGCTCGCCGATATCGTTATCGACTTCCACTCAGGCGGCAGGACATTGGACTTCCTGCCCTATGCCGCCGCGCACGAACTCCCGGACAAGGATCAGGAGGCGCGCTGCTTTAATGCCGTCGCCGCCTTCGCTGCCCCCTTCTCCATGAAGATGCTGGAGATCGACGCTGTCGGCATGCTCGACACAACGGTCGAAGAGATGGGCAAGACCTTCGTTACCACCGAACTCGGCGGCGCCGGGACGGCCACGGCACGCTCGATCGGGATTGCCCGTCGGGGCAGCCTCAATCTTTTGCGGCATGCCGGGATCCTTTCGGGTGAACCGAATGTCACGCCCACTCGTTGGTTGGATATGCCATCGAGCGACTGCTTTACCTTTGCCGAGGATGAGGGGCTGATCGCCTTCGCCGTAGATCTCGGTGATCCCGTGAGAAACGGCGAGATCATCGCCCGCGTCTATCCGGCCGGCAAGACCGGCCTCGCACCGATCGAGTACCGCGCCGCCATGGATGGCGTGCTCGCGGCTCGCCACGTACCCGGCCTGATAAAGGCCGGCGACTGCCTTTCCGTGATCGCCACGGTCACGGGAGAGACATAACCAAGAGAAACCGACGCGAGATCCGAAAACGGACCGCAAACCCTAACCAGAGGAGAATTCGCATGCCTATCAAGACGATCGCCGGCCTTTCCGCCCTTGCCCTGATCCTGGGCGTAACATCTGCCAGCGCCCTGACGCTCGCAGAGGTCAAGGACCAGGGCTATATCCGCGCTGCCACCGCCAACGAAGTGCCCTATTCCTACATGCAGCCCGACGGCACCTCTGCCGGTATCGGCCCGGATGTCGCCAGCGCCGTGCTGAAATCCATGGGAATTGCCGAGATCAACTGGACGGTGACGCCGTTCGGTACGCTGATCCCCGGCCTCAAGGCCAAGCGCTTCGATTTTGCCGCCGCCGAGCAGAATATCTCGCCGGAACGCTGCAAGCAGGTGGCCTTCACCGAGCCGAACTCCTCCTATGGCGAAGGCCTGCTCGTCAAGAGGGGCAATCCGAAGGGCCTGAAGACCTATGCCGATATCGCCAAGGACCCGTCGCTGACGGTTGCCGTCGTTTCGGGCGCCAACAATGTCGACTTCCTGCGCGCCGTCGGCGTCAAGGATGAGCAGATCGTCTTCATTCCGGCCAATGCCGATGCGATCCCGACTGTTCAAAGCCGCACCGACGCCTATGCAGCGACGGAATTGACTGTCGCGGCACTGGCAAAGGGCCAAGCGCAGGTCGAACAAGCCGCGCCGTTCGAGGATCCGATCGTCAAGGACGCCCCGGTTCGCAACTATGGTGGCTTCGCCTTCCGTCCGGAAGACAAGGAACTGCGCGACGCCTTCAATGCCGCCCTCGTCAAGTTCCGCACGACGGATGAGTACAAGGCAATCCTGACCAAGTACGGTGTATCCGAACAGAGCATCGCTGCGGCGGCAGGCAAGAAGGTCGAAGACCTCTGCGCCGGCAAGTAACGGCAGAAGGCGCTCGATCACCTCTGATCGGGCGCCACTCCTAAGGACCGGGAGACTTCCGCATGAACTGGACAGCCTACCTGCCGATGATCTGGCATGGTGCGATGATCACGATGACGATCACCCTGGCCTCGATCGCCGTCGGCGCGGTGCTTGCCTTCGTTTTCGGCATCCTGCGCGTCGAGGGCGGACCGGTGCTAAGGACCGTCGCGCTCTGCTACACCGAGCTTTTCCGCGGCACCTCGCTCTTTGTCCAGCTTTTCTGGTTCTATTACGCACTGCCGCTTGTCGGGCTGAGCTTCGATCCGATCACCACCGGGATTTTAGTGCTGGCGGCACATGCCGGCGGCTACGGTGCCGAGATCGTCCGTGGCGCGCTGACATCGGTGTCGGTGCAACAGCAGGAGGCCGCCCGCGCCCTGAATTTCAGCCGCCTGCAGACGCTGTTTCGCATCTCGCTGCCGCAGGCGATTGTCGAGATGATGCCGGCTTTCGGCAATCTGGCGATCGAGACGCTGAAGCTTTCCTCGCTCGTATCGCTGATCTCGATTGCCGATCTCACCTTCGCGGCGCAGTCGATCCGCAACATCACGCTGGATAGCGCCAGCATCTATTCGATCACGCTGGTCTGCTACTTCGCCATGTCATTGGTGCTAATGGTGGCGATCCGCGTGATCGAGCGTTTCGTGCGACGCGGCCATGCCTTCCCGCCGATGCCCCGCCCGTGAGGATGTGATCACATGATGTACGGATACGAATGGGATACGACGACATGGCTCACCTTTACGAGCTCGATCCTGCCCATCATCCTGATCGGCCTGACGGTCACGTTGAAGGCGGCGGCCGCAGGCTTTGCCATTGCGCTCGTGCTTGGTCTCGTCTTCGCGCTGCTGCGCCGCAGCCGCATGGTGGCGATCTCCTGGACGACGGCCTTCATCGTCGAGTTCTTGCGCGACACGCCGCTGCTCGTGCAGCTGTTCTTTCTCTATTACGTGCTGCCCGATTTCGGCGTTGTGCTGCCCGCCTTTCTCACCGGAGCACTGGCACTCGGTCTGCAATATGCGGCCTACACCTCGGAGGTCTACCGTGGCGGCATCGAGGCTGTGCCTCGCGGCCAGTGGGAAGCGGCGACGGCGCTCAATCTGACGCGCATGCAGGCCTATCGCGATATCATCATCCCCCAGGCCATTCCGCGTATCGTGCCTGCCATGGGCAATTATCTCGTTGCCATGATCAAGGAAACGCCGGTTCTGTCTGTTGTCACCGTCATGGAAATGATGGGCCTCGCCAACATGATCGGTGAACGCACCTTCGAATATCTTGTCCCGCTGACCCTTGTCGGTCTGATCTTCCTTCTCCTGACGCTGATCTGCTCGGCCGGTCTGCACCGCCTGCAGAAAGCTCTCCCGAAAGCAGGAATCCCCTTGCGATGACCGAAAACAACAATCCGCCCATCATCGAATTTTCCAATGTCGCCAAGCGCTTCGGCCCCCTGACGGTCCTCGACGACTTCAACTTCAGCGTCAGGCAGGGCGAGAAGGTGACGCTGATCGGCCCATCCGGTTCGGGCAAATCGACCGTGCTGCGCATCCTGATGACACTCGAGCCCTTTCAGGACGGCAAGCTGACGCTGCAGGGCCTGTCCTATCACGAACCGCACGGCAAGGGTCCGTTCAAGGCCTCCGAAAGCCATCTGCGACAGATCCGGAACCATGTCGGCATGGTTTTCCAGAGCTTCAACCTGTTTCCCCACATGACCGTCCTGCGCAATGTCGTCGAGGCGCCCCTTCGGGTACTCGGTATCGCGCGAGCCGAGGCCGAGGCGCGTGCGCTCAAGCTGCTCGATATGGTGGGGCTCGCCGACAAGAAGGATTTCTATCCCTCGCAGCTCTCCGGCGGCCAGCAGCAGCGCGTGGCGATTGCCCGCGCGCTGGCGATGCGCCCGCGGGTACTTCTCTTCGATGAGCCAACCTCGGCGCTCGATCCCCAGCTGGTCGGCGAGGTGCTCTCGGTGATCCGCGGTCTGGCGCACGAGCATGACCTGACCATGCTGCTCGTCACCCACGAGATGCGCTTCGCTCGCGAAGTCTCGGACCGCGTCTGCTTCTTCGACAAGGGACGCATCTGCGAACAGGGCGTACCCGACGAGATATTCGGCACGCCACGCGAAGAGCGCACGCGGGAGTTTCTCTCGTCGGTTTTGGCGTAGATCCCGCTCCCGACGCTTGCTCCGCTTCCGGAAACGAATAACGGAAGCGGAGCACAGCGGTTCCAAGAGCCGCACCACGCCGGGCAACGGACTGGGTCTCAGCCTCGTAAGAGCCATCGCCGATCTGCACTCTGCCCATATAGACCTCGCAGATAACGCACCTGGACTGGCGGTCAACGTCTGCTTTGATGCCGCGGCATCGGTAGCCTGATTGCGCTGCCTTGTTCTGCAGACCGTCATGAAACCGACATTCAGGTGTCCGTCAGGAAATCACTCCATCTGCCTCGTAGCGAGCGACTTGCGAGGCAAAAATGAAGAACCGGACCAAACTCTCCATTGCATTCGGGATGGCTTTCTCGGTCGCGGGAGCTCTGGGTGGCTACGCGGTCTATCTCCAGGTCGTCGGCAATTTTCACACTGTCATCGAGGGGCAGCTCTACCGCTCTGCGCAACCGACGCCTTCGCAGCTTGATACCTATGTGAAGGATCACGGCATCAAGACAATTATCAATTTGCGTGGAGAGAGGCAGAACGCGGCTTGGTATCAGGCGGAAATCCGAACAGCCCAGGAACTCGGCGTCGAACATGTCGATTTCGGAATGTCCGCTTCGAAAAAACTTGCGCCGGCACGCGCCGACGAGATCGTGGCAATTATGGCTGCCGCGCCGAAACCGATCCTGATCCACTGCCAATCGGGATCCGATCGAACCGGATTGATCTCTGCGATCTATACGAGCCGGATCGCTGGCGAAGGCGAAAGCAAGGCCGAGGGCCAACTTTCATTTTACTACGGTCACGTTGCCATTCCGTTGATTTCGGCGGCCTGGCCAATGGACGTCAGCTGGGAAGATTTGGAAGAGCACTTCGAACAGAAGGGCTGACAGGCGCCGATAGGCTCCCGGAAAAGTCGCAAACGCATCCTAAAACGTCTGCGCGACATAGCCAGCGATCGCCTAGAGCAGGCCAATCGATAGCGGCAATGCAACGGTCGCTGCCAGTCCTCCACCTTCTCTCTGCTTGAGACGAAGCTTGCCGCCGAAGAGCCCGACGAGCTCCTGTGCTATCGAAAGGCCGAAACCGTGTCCGGGCACAGTCTCATCCAGCCGCACGCCAGGTGAGACCGCCTCGGCCAGACGGCCAGCGTCGATGCCCGGCCCATCATCCTCGACAGTCACGAGCAGCATTTTCCCTTCGCGCACGCCCTTCACAACGATGGATGTCGCCGCCCATTTGAAGGCATTGTCGATGATGGCACCCATCACCTCGTCGACGTCCTCTGGCGAGCAGTTGACGGCAACGTCGTCTATGACGCCATTGGTGACCGCGAGTTTGCGATCGACGTAGATCGCCGACATGACCTGAAGCAGGTCATTCACCCTGGGCCGCACCTCGGTTTCAAAGCCCAAACCACCTCCGGCGGCAACGGCTCTGGCACTTCCGAGATGATGCCGAATCTTCCGGTCGATACGCTCGACAAGCTGACGCGCCTCTCGGCCTGGATCGTTCTTGTCATCAAGTGCGAGGTAAAGGCTGGCCACAGGTGTCTTCAGTCCGTGTGCCAGGTTCGCGAACTGCAGCCTTGTTTCCTGCAACCGCGCCCTGTTGTCGTCGAGCAATCGATTGATGTCGTTGACGACAGGATCAAGATCCTCGACTTCTGCAGGCGAAAGGTCTCGGCGGCGCCCTGCCGAAATCTCAGAGAGCTGCCCAGACAGCGTGCGCAAGGGTGCAAGACCGTAGCGAACCTGCAGAACTATCCCCACGACCAGGCAACAGCCGAGAACCACCATGGCAGGGATCAGGTAGGACAGCGCGCGCAACGCGGGCGCGGTCAGGGCATGGCGCGGCGCAGTCGCCAGGACTTCAACCGAAACACCTCTAACGAACACCTGGCCGACGCGAAAATGCAGAGCCTGCCCCCGGTCACTGGAGCCTTCGGCAGGCTGCGGATCCCCCGTCAGGATCCGGCGCCAATCGAACGGGCGCGGCGGGTCCGAGACGCTGCCATCGGCCAGAGATCTTGACGCAATGCGGTGCTCGCCCACGCGCGCCTGCCAGTACCATCCCGAACCCAGGCGATCGAACGGCGGCCCGTCGAGATTACCTGCCAGAGCAAGACTTCCATCCGCGTTTATTGACAATGCGCTTTTGACCGCGTCGACCTGCATGTCGAGCCGCTGATCAACCTGCTCCCGGACAACGGCGGCAACGATGAACCACAAGACCAGCGAGGCGATGAGCAGTGCTGCGGCGGCGTAGAGGACGGAGAAGGTGATCAGGCGGCCGGCGACCGTACGGCGCGAAGACAGCAACGGTATTCTCATCGAATATCCGCCAGCCTGTAGCCGCGCCCCCTCTCGGTCTCGATCCTGTCGCTGCCGATTTTGCGCCGGAGCCTGGCGATGATCACCTCGATGGAATTCGAATCCACGTCGGCATCGCCCTCGTAGACCCGTTCGATGAGTTCTCGCCTGTCGACGATCGCGTCCTTGCGAAGGATCAGGCAGGACAGGACCCGCCATTCGAATGCGGTCAGCTTCAGCGGAAGGCCAGCGAGATCAAATGTGCCGAGCTGCGCGTCGAAAGTCAGATCGCCGCACGTGATCTGCGACGAAGCATGCCCCGTCGAACGCCGGACCAGCGCCCGAAGACGCAGGATGAGCTCCTCCACCCTGAAGGGCTTGGTCAGGTAATCGTCCGCCCCCGCTTTGAAAGCCGCCACCTTGTCGGGCCAGCCGTCGCGCGCCGTCAGCACGAGAACAGGAAGCGACCTGCCGGCACTTCGCCAGGATTTGAGAACCGCAACGCCGTCGATCTTCGGGAGGCCAAGGTCGAGAACGGCGGCATCGAAGATCTCCGTCAGGCCAGCGTGTTCGGCATCCTCTCCGTTCCTTGCGACATCCACCACGAAGTTTTCCGTCCGCAGGCTGGCGGCAATCCGCCTGGAAAGATCGTCGTCGTCTTCGACCAGCAATACGCGCATCGTGAACCCAGTTTCTCTGATGTCTTCGTGAGAACTAGGGCGCGTTTGCTTAACTGAAACTGAACCGCGACGTTCAGCCTGCGTCGATCCGGACACGCCTATCATCCTCCAGTCACAACGAACTGGAGACAGCATCATGTCCATGGAAAACGACGCTCCCGACACCTCGCCTGAGCGGCCGGCCCACAGGGGCCGCCCTCGTCGGCCGGCAACGCATTTGGCGGCTTTTGGAATTGCGGCCTTTGCGGTCCTTGCAATCGGTGCGGCCGGCGGTGCCGCGGCAATGAAATTCACCCGGCCTGGCATCGAGCTTGCACCCTTGACGCCCACCTCGATCTCCAGCCTCAAGGAGGATTGGGGCGTGGTGACGCTCAAAGGCAAAGTCACGGAGATCTACGGTAACAAGTTCATCGTTCAAGACGAAACCGGCAAGGCCTTGATCGAGACCGGTCCGGCCGGCGATGACGGCAAGCTCGTTGCTGTCGGCGAACCCATCAGTGTCCAGGGCCGCTTCGACGACGGGTTCCTGCATGCGAGCTACGTCGCTCATCAGGATGGCAAGACCGACGCCCTTCGCCCGCCGCCTGGACCTCCCCCGCATGGCGGGCCAATCGCCGATATGTTGCGCAAGATGAAGCCCTGAAGGCTTGGCAAAACTGCATCCGGCGCGCCGTTGAAGCAATTCACCGGCGCGCATCCGTCACCCCCGGGAGGGGGTTCCGGACCTGGCTATAGATCGTGTAGGGTCAGGAACACGATGATTTATCGAACCGGCTGACTATGCGCCCACCCCGCAGCTTGAATGCGTCGAACCTGGTCGAAACCGGTTTTGGCGCCCTTGAATATGAACTGGCGGCCGAGTGCGCAAGTTCACTTGGCCGGCAAGGCCGATCGGTCGAGCAGGCGCTTTCCGCCTTGAAGACGGCAGAAGAGAGCGGCGTGCTGCCGGTTGAACGCGCGCGGTTGGTCGATGCGGCTGCGCAGGCGGTCTGGGCGCTTTTCGTGCAACGGGATATCTGTGGCTTGCGCAACACGCGCGAGGTTATCCAGCGCTACGGTATTCCGGACAACGTTCTTGCGCGCCTCGGCGCAACACCGCGGCGATGACATCGCAGCCGTCCACCCATCTTCAGACATCAAACCGAAGGACTTCAGGGCATGAGCACAACGAACTGGAAAGCCGACCCGCTGGAATGGGGCAATGGCCCGCAGACCTTCGAGGTCTTTCTGGAGCCGACCTGCCCCTATTCCGTCAAGGCGTTCCGCAAACTGGACGGGCTTCTTTCGCATGCCGGACACGACCGGTTGACTGTCAAGATCCGGCTCCAGTCGCAACCCTGGCATATGTTTTCGGGCGTCATTGTCAGAGCTATCCTGGCTGCCTCGACACTTGAGGGCGGAAAGGAAAGCGCGAGAAAGGTGCTTGCCGCAGTGGGCGATCATCGCGAGGAGTTCGAATTCGCACATCATGCCGGCGGGCCCAACATGGACGCCACGCCGAACGGCATTATCAGGCGGATCGAAGACTATAGCGGCATCCGGGTTTCGGAAGCATTCGCCATCCCCGATCTCGACCGTGAGGTCAAATGGCACGCCAAATATGCCCGCCAGAACGGCATCCATGTCTCGCCGACTTTTATCGTCAACGGCCTGGTACAGCCCGATCTCGGCAGCGGGGACGAGATTGAGGTATGGGCAAGGAAACTTGGAAGCTGAGCAAACTGTCCGGTCCCCGGGCTCGCGGGTAGCTGAAGCCGTGCCTCCCCCGCCGCCAGAAATCTGGTGCGCCGGTGAGGTCAAAGAGCGATACCCTTCCTATCCCTTGATCTGGTGGTGCCGGTGCGAAGCGTGTTCCAGCTCCGCATCAAGCTGTGTCAGAAACGAACTTAAGTCACAGGTGCGGATTGGCGCGTCTCCGCCTGGCGGGCGGCCGAAACGAGCCGTCTTTGCGCGCGGATGGCACTCCACTGCTGGTCGATCAGCACCCCGATCAGAATGACGCCGCCCATGACCGCGAAATTCAGCGACGACGGTATTCCAAGCAGGTTGACGAGGTTCTGCAGCTCCTGGAGCAGAATGGTGCCAAGGATGACACCGATCAGAGAGCCCTCGCCGCCCCGCAGGGAAAATCCGCCAAGCACAGCGGCAGCAATCGCGTAGAGTTCATAGAACTGGCCGTGGCTCGCCGGAGATATCGAGCGGGTGTACATCGCGAAATAGATCGCCGAAAGCGCTGTCAAAACACCACAGATGACATAGGCGATCATCACCATCCTGCCGGTGTGGATACCGGAATATCTGGCGGCTTCCTCGTTCTTGCCGATGGCGTAGAGATACCGGCCAAAGACCGAGCGGTGCAGGACCACCCACATGATAACAGCGATGACGACAAGGGCGATGAATGTGTTCGGAACGCCGTAGAACCGGCCGGCTGTCAGGAACTCAAGGGTCGGGAAGTTCTGGCCGAAGCCGAAACCCGCAGTGCCGTCTCCGGTATAGAAGCGGGCCGCACCACGATAGATCAGCAACCCGCACAGCGTCACGACGAAGGGCTGAAGGTTAAGCTTGGTGATCAGCCAGCCGTGGATGGCGCCAAGAACACCGCCCAGAACGAGAATCAGCGGCAGCGCAATCGTCCATGGCATGTTCTGCACGGCGACGAAATCGATAAACAGCACGCCAAGCAGCGCAACCAGCGATCCGACCGAGAGCTCGATGCCGCCCGTGATGATGACAAAGGCCTGGCCGATCGACAGGATTCCGAAAAGACCGATGAGGTTCGACGTGTTGGCAAGGTTGATCGGCAGCAGGAAGCGCGGGTTGATCAGCGTCACGACGATGCCGACAACGACGATCAACAGAAGCAGCCCCAGATCTTTCTTACTCATCATCGCGTTTCCCTATTGGCGATAGCCGCGGCCATCAGTGTATCGCTTTGCCGACAGCCAGCAGAAGGACATTTTCCTGCGTGAAGTCTTGTTTTTCGAGAATGCCCGAAATCTGGCCTTCGTGCATGACAGCGATGCGATCGGACACGCCGATCACTTCCTCCATGTCGCTTGATATCATCAGGATCGCGACGCCGGCGTCGGCCAGCTTGCGCATCAGCATGTAAATCTCGTTCTTGGCGCCGATGTCGATACCGCGGGTCGGCTCGTCGAAGATCATCACCTTGGGGTTCATTGCCAGCCACTTTGCAAGGACAACCTTCTGCTGGTTGCCTCCAGACAACGTGCCCGTCCGGGTCGAGACCGACGGCGCCTTAATTCCAAGGCGCTTGCGCTGGACTTCCGCGCCAGTTGTCTCCCGCTTCGAGGAGACCATGAAGTTTTTCGAGTATGCGGGAAGGTTGGGCAGCGAGATGTTCTGCGCAATGGGCAGGTCCAGGAGGATCCCGCTCAGCTTGCGATCCTCGGGAACCAGGAAGATGCCGGCCTCGACGGCTTTCGTGGCTGAGGTCAGCCTGATTTCGCGGCCATCCATTTCGGTGGTGCCGCCGTAGCTGCGGTCAATCCCGAAGAGAATGCGGGCAAGCTCGGTGCGGCCGGAGCCGACAAGGCCGGCAAGGCCCAGAATCTCGCCATAACGGATCTCAAGATTGACGGTTCTGGCAGGATAGGCGGCAGAACGAATGTCTGTGGTCTTCAGCGCGATCTTACCCGGCGCCCGTTGCGGTTCGGCGTCCCTCGCCGTGAGCGCCCGCCCGATCATCAGCTTGACCATCTGGTCGTGGTTGATCTCGCCTTTGGCGAGTGTGCCGGCAAGCGTCCCATCCCTGAGAACGACCACCCGGTCTGCAACGCGCTCGACCTCCTGCAGGCGATGGGAAATGAAAATGACGCTGATGCCGTCGGCCTTCAGCGCCGATATCACAGAGAGTAGCTTCTCGGTTTCAGCCAGCGGCAAGCTGGAGGTCGGCTCGTCTAGGATCACCAACCTTGCGTTGATCGACAGCGCCTTGGCGATCTCCACCATCTGCTGCTGGGCGAGCGAAAGAGAGGCGACGGGCGTATCGGCGGAAAAATTCGCGCCAACGCGCTTCAAAAGCGGCGCAACCATTGCTCTCAGGCGCCGGCGGTCGACCAGCTTCAATGGCCCTCCCCGCAGCGGCTCCCGGCCGAGAAAGATATTGGCTGCAACGTCAAGATTATCGAAGAGGTTGAGCTCCTGATGAACGAAGGCGATGCCTGATCCCAGGCTGCTATCGACAGAAAGGGCGGACCTTTCCTCTGCGTCGATCAGGATCGTGCCGCGATCCGGCTTCACGACACCACCGAGGATTTTCATCAGCGTCGATTTGCCGGCACCGTTTTCGCCAACCAGACCGATCACTTCGCCGGGGCTCACATGCATCGAGAAACCGTCCAGGGCGACGACACCCGGATAGGTTTTGCCGATCCCCAGCAAGCTCAGAAATGGCGGCGCTTCGCGTGACGGCGCGGTCTCAGTCAAATCGTTCATGTCGATCCACAGGCTGTGTGCTCTTCAGGACTGCCCGCTACCCTTTTCCGGCTGCGGGCAATGGGCACGCAGCGGCACCGGCTTGCGCCGGCGCCGCTGTCAGATCGTCATCAGTTACCGGCCATCGCCTTGAGGTTGGCGGCATAGGCGTCAACGTCGTCCTTGCCGATCACCTTTGTCGGGACGATGATGAGCTTGTTGTCGGGAACGCCCGACTTGTCACCGTTGACGTAGGCGGCCATCAGCTTCATGCCCTGATAGGCCCAGATGTAAGGTTGCTGCACGACCGTGCCGGCGATCGTTCCTTCCTTCACACCGCCGAGCGTGATCGGGTCATCATCGAAGCCGACAACGGTGATCTGGCCAAGCTTGCCCGCCTCGCGGAGTGCCTCGTAAATTCTCGGCGTATTGTAGGAGTAGAAACCGACCATGCAGGTCACGTCGGGGCTCGCGACAAGGGCATCCTCGACGTTCTTCTTGGCACGCGTCTGATCGATATCGTCACCGCGCACATCGGTCAGCTCGATCTTCGTGCCGGCAAGGCCGTCCTTCATGCCCTGGATACGTTCCTTGGCGTTATCAGCACCCAGCAGACCGACGAAGCCGATGCACTTGCCGCCATCCGGCATCGCTTTCTTGGCGATTTCGGCGGCCTGCTTGCCGGCATCGATATTTGATGAGCCGATATAGGCAACGCGATTTGTATTCGGCGCGTCACTGTCCGTGGTAAAGAGGGCCGTCTGCGATCCGATCTTGTTCAGACCGTCTGTCGATGTCTTGGGATCGACGGCGGAGACCATGATCCCCTTGACCCCGGCGGTCACCAGATCTTCCATCAGGCGCTGCTGAATTGCGACGGAGGATTGCTCCGGATATTTCAGCTCCATGTTGAAGTCGGGAAGCTCGGCCTGCGCCTTCTTGACGCCCGCTTCGGCAGCCTTCCAGAAGTCAGAGGCGCCGTTGACGACGAAAGCGAGTGTCGGCTTGTCGGCGGCAAAGGCCGCTGTCGTCAAGACGGAGCTCAGCATGAGCCCGGCTGCAAGAGCTGCCGCACCACGTGTCAGGTATGTCATGATAATCCTCCCATTGGCCCACCTCCGAGCCTGGTTCCAACCCGCAGTAGTCCATCGCGTAACCCCCTCCAGGGCCTCTCGCATGTGAGAAAACGCTCCGTCCAACCACAGACGCGAAGGTATATGAGTAATGCCAGTTCGTAAATAGTATTATCATTAATTATTAGCAATGCGCGTTTCCAATCATGACTGATACAGTCGATTTTAGCCAAAATAAGCCTGATTTTATATTGCATCGCACAATCGGGCTAATTCACTAAGCGCCAGTTGCCGAGTTGCGTTGCTTGATGCTAATAAAAATTAGCGTGTGGGCGAGCTGCATTTTCAAAGCTCGTGCCGATACATTGCGCAAACGGGATCGAGGCATCGCTATGAAGAGGACAGGCGCGGCAGATGGTCAGCTCCGATCCGGCGCGGACAAGGCGACGAAACGCAGGGGCCGGCGCCAAGGTGCCAGGGTCACGATGACCGACATAGCCAAGGCGGCCGGATGTTCCCAGGCGACCGTCTCCCTCGTCCTGAATAACACGGCCGGGACGCGGTTATCCCAACAAACCCGCGACAGGGTGATCGAAGCGGCCCGTGAACTTGGCTACGTGGCGCCGACATTTTCCGTATCTTCGGGATCCGCATCCCTCTCCAAATTGGATGGCGTTATCGGCTTCGTCGTCGACCAGCTGGGGACCAGTCCGGAGGCTGTCGTTGCGATTGAAGGCGCGCGTCAGGCATCCTGGAACGCGGGCAATGTGCTTCTCGTCGCGCAGACGCTCGGCGATCCGGCCATGGAACCGCGAGCGATCAAGGCTCTGACGGATAGCGGCATTTCAGCCCTTATCTACATGACGATCTTCACGCGGGAAGTGGAGATGCCAGCCTATTACTACGGCCTCGACATCCCTATCGTCCTGCTCAACTGCTATACGTCCGACTATGCTTTTCCCGCGGTCGTACCGAGCGAAATCGCCGGTGGCCAGACAGCGACCAAGCATTTGATCGCGCATGGTCACCATCGCATCGCGACGATCACCGGGGAGCCCTGGATGCAAGCGGCCCAGGATCGCCTGACGGGCTATCGCCGCGCGCTCGCCACGGCCGACATTCCGTTCGATCCGGACCTTGTCATCGAGGGTGACTGGTCTGCGAGCGCCGGCTATTCCGGGACGATGCGGCTTCTGTCGCTTCCCGAGCCCCCGACAGCAATCTTCTGCCAGAACGATAGAACGGCGGTCGGTTGCTACGAGGCCCTCAAGGAGAAGCGTCTGCGCATTCCCGAGGACATATCCGTCATTGGCTATGATGATGAGGACATCTGCCGCCACCTCATACCGCCGCTGACCACATCGGTTCTCCCCCATATGGCTATGGGTGAATGGGCGATCGAGCATCTCGATACAGCGGTCCTGCCGCGCGAGCGGCGTCATGAGATCACGAAGCTCGAATGCTCCCTTGTCAAACGTTCGTCTGTATCTTCGCCCGGAGGCAGCAAGGCCAATCTCAAGGTGCAGACGGCCTGACACCGCGATCGGCGATTTCGCGCAACGGCTGCTCGGCGAGGGTCATAGAAAGTCCTCGCGGCACGGCGTGAATGTGTCGATCAGCAGGCCCTTGCTGCGTGCCACCACGCCATGGACCAGATTGGGCGCGACGATAAAGCTGCTTCCCTGTCCCAATCGGTTCGTCACGCCATCAATCGTGACGTCGAAGGTTCCTTCGGCGATGTAGCTTACCTGGGTATGGGGATGTGAATGCAAGGCGCCAACCGCGCCTTCATCGAAGCTGAAGGCAACCAGCATCAGTTCGGGACGAGTGCTGAGAACGGCGCGGCGGTTGCCGGGCGCGACCTCGGTCCAGGATGTGTTATCAGGTATCGTATAGTGCTGCATAGGTCCTCTCATCTGGCCAGCCATCCACCGTCCACCGGCAGGATTGTGCCATGCACGTAATCGGAAGCCGAAGCGGCGAGGAAAATCGCCGCCCCGACCATATCATCCGGCTTGGCCCAGCGGCCAGCCGGAATGCGTTTCAGAAGCTCGGCGCTCCGTTCGGGGTCGGCCCGCAGAGCTTCCGTGTTGTTCGTCTCCACATAGCCCGGCGCAATGGCGTTGACGTTGATACCCTTTGCGGCCCACTCGTTTGCCATCAACCGCGTCAGACCTGCAAGACCACTTTTGGCGGCCGTATAGGATGAGACGCGGATGCCACCCTGGAAGGATAGCAGGGAAGCGATGTTGACGATCTTTGCCTTGCGGCCCTCTGCGATCGCAGAGCGTGCAAATGACTGGCAGAGGAAAAACACCGACTTCAGGTTCGTGTCGAGCACATCGTCCCAATCGGCCTCGGTGAAATCGAGAGCGTCTGCCCTGCGAATGATGCCGGCATTGTTGACCAGGATATCCGGTCTGGCGCCAAGCGCGACCGATTTTTCCATGACCTCGGCGGCCGCGCCCCCTGCCGACAGATCGGCATGGACTGTGAGGCAGTCGCGTCCCGCCGAGCGGACAACTCCCTCGGTCTCGGCCATGGATGATCGTCCAACTGCGACGATATCGGCGCCGGCCCTTGCCAGTCCCACGGCAATCGCCTGGCCGATACCGGTGTTCGCGCCGGTTATGATGGCGCAACGGCCGCTGAGATCGAAGGCCGTCACCGCAGCGCTTCCATCGGAACCTTGTCCATGTCGGTGAAGCTCATGTTGTCGCCGGCCATGGCCCAGATGAAGGCATAGCGGCCGGTGCCGGCGCCGGAATGGATCGACCATCCAGGGGACAGGACCGCCTCGTGGTTCTTCAGGACGACGTGCCGCGTCTCATCGGGCTCTCCCATGAAGTGAAAGACCCGCGTTTGCTCGGCCATGCCGAAGTAGAGATAGACTTCCATCCGTCTGTCGTGCACGTGGGCCGGCATGGTGTTCCACACCGATCCCGGCTCGAACATCGTCAGCCCGACAAGAAGCTGGCAGCTCTCGCAGACGTCCGGATGTACATATTGATTGATCGTGCGCGCGTTGGATTCCTCGGCCGAGCCGACGGCCACCTTGCGTGCGAGATCCCTGGTAATGTGCGTGGTCGCGCAGGCGCGATGGGCAGGCGCGCTCAGGAGGTAGAAGAGCGCGGGATGAGCCGCGTCCTCGCTCGTGAAGGACAACGGCCCCTCGCCCATCCCGAGGTAAAGAGCTTCCTGAAACTCCAGGTGATATGGCTTGCCGCCGACGGTGACCATCCCGCGCCCGCCTATATTGACGATGGCGGCCTCGCGGCGCTCAAGGAACGTGGCCGTTCCGGTTTCCGCGACCTGATCGATAACCAGCGAACCTGCGGCCGGAGATATTCCGCCAACGATCATCCTGTCGAGATGGCTGTAGGTGAGGCTGATGGCGCCTGGTTGGAAGAGATCATCGATGACGAAACCGTCCCGGAGCTCCTGCGTGTTGCGCCGCGCCGTATCCTGCGGGCCGACGACCTGACGTATTCTGGCATTTAGGGTCACGTTTCTGCCTTTCGGTTGCGATCGCCGCTCAATTGAGCACGACATATTCGGTGAGTTGCCCGACGGTTGTTTCCGACTTCGGGACATCGAAGACCTTCGTGCCATGGCTCATGATCACGAACCGGTCGCAGACCTGGAAGGCGTGATAGAGATTATGGGTGACGAGCACGCTGGAGACGTTCTCGGCCTTGAGCTTCAAGACCTGATTGAGGAGCGCTTCCGTCTCTCGCACTGAAAGCGCGGAGGTCGGCTCATCGAGCAGCAGGACGCGCTTCTTGAAATGGACCGCGCGCGCAATGGCGACGGCCTGCTTCTGCCCACCGGAAAGATTACCGACGAGGGTGTCGGGTGAATCGATACCCGAAATATGAACGGCGTTCGTAAGAACCTCCATCGCGATGTCGCGCATCTCTGCCTGCCGCAGGAAGCCGAACCGATCTGTCAGTTCGCGGCCCATGAAGATGTTGCGGGTGATGGAGAGGGAATCGACCAGTGCCGTATGCTGGTAGATGGTCTCGATACCCGCCTCCGCAGAATCGGACCGGCATGTGAACAGCGTGCGCTTTCCGTCGACACTGATATAGCCATCCGTCGGCTTGTGGATGCCTGAGATCAGATTGACGGCGGTCGATTTTCCGGCGCCGTTATCGCCGAGCAGACCCACCACCTCCCCTTCGCCGATATGGAAGCTCAGGTTGCTCAAGGCCGTCAGCGCACCGAAGCTCTTCGAGATATTGTGGAGTTCGAGAAGATTTTCTTTCGACATCAGACGCCCGCCCGCCGCTCGATGAGTTGATTGAAGATCGCCGCCAGTACGATGAGCGTGGCGATGAACATGTCGAGATAGAAACCCGGGGCTCTCAGAAGCAGCAGCACGTCGGTCATCGTGTGGATCAGCAGGACGCCGAGGAAAATGCCGGCGATGGAGCCGCGCCCACCCCGCAACGAGAGCCCGCCAATGACGCAGGCGGCAATCGCCTGCAGTTCGAGCCCGGCGCCCTGTCCCGGCTGCACGCTGCCAACGCGGGCGGTGGCGAGGATACCAGCCATTGCGGCCATGGCGCCGGCGATCGCGAAAGCGATGAGCTTCACGCGGCTGGTGTTGATGCCGATGGCCTCGGCTGCTGCGCGATTGCCACCCGTTGCGAAGACATGGTTGCCGAAGCGGTGGCGGTGCGTCAGGAAATGAAAGCCGATCACGAACAGCACGATCCAGATGAACGCCGCATTGATCCCGAGAAACGTTCCCGAGAAGAGTGCGGAAAAGACCGCGTCAGGGTCGAAACGAACCTGCACGGCACCATTGTAGAGCAGCACCGCGCCGCGCCAGAACAGCAGGCCACCAAGGGTGACGATGAAAGACGGAAGGCCGAAGCGCAAGGTGATGTGGCCATTGAGGAGCCCGATCATCATGCCGGCGGCAATGCCGGCCGGGGCGGCGATGAAGGCGCTGACGCCGGCGCCGACCAATGTCGCCATCAGGATTGCCGTAAACGTGTAGACCGAACCGATCGAAAGGTCGAATTCCCCGGCGATCATCAGCACGCCGGCGCCGAGCGCCAGGCAGCCGAGAACGGGCACCGCCTTCATCAGGATCGTCAGGTTCTGTGGCGAGAGATAACGGAAGTCATCGGGATAGAGCAGCGCTCCGAGAATGCAGGCGATCTGCAGCGCGACGAAAACGAGAAGGATCGCTCCCGCCGGCATCGCCATGATCTGCTTGAGAACGGATTGCTTTTGGGTCCGCGAGCGTGGCGCGGCACTGTCTGCGATAATAGGTGTCACGGTTTTTGACTCGATCTTTTGGTAAAGCTGGAGCCTGCCGGTCTGCCGGCAGGCTCGTCGGATCGGATTACCGGTAGGTTCCGATCAGAGGCTTGACGGATCCAATCCGCGACTTGTCGAGGAAGGCGCCCTGCCCGGTGTCGATATCCGTAGGCGTCAGACCATATTTCTTCGCCAGAGCAATCTGGGCGATCGGGTGATAGCCCTGCAGATAGGGCTGCTGATCCATGGTGGCGAACATCGCCCCGCTTTCGACCGCGTTGACGATCTCCACCGCAAGGTCGAACCCGCCAAAGGGTATCTTGACCCCTGCATCCTTGATGGCGCCTGCACCGACCGTGGAGGTCACCGAACCGGTGCCGAACAATGCCTTGACGTTCGGGTTGGCGATCAGGAATTGGGCGATGATATTCTGGGCTTCGGCCGGGTCGAGGCCGGCGCGAACCGTTTCAACCTTGATGCCTGCCTCGGTCATCGCCTTTTCGATGCCGCCCCCACGGGCCACGGCAAAGCTGGCTTCCGGGATTTCCCGCGGGTTGAAGACCACATCGCCCGACTTCAGACCAAACTCCTTGATCATGCGGTTGCCGAGTTCATAGCCGGACGCAAATTCATCCATGCCGACATAGGCCTGGCGGCAATTTCCCTTGGCGCCTTCTAGGTCATCGTTGTTGAAACCGATAACGATGATGCCTGCCTTGACCGCCGAGCAAATGCTGCTGTCGAATGCATCCGACGATGAAATCGCAACTGCGATCCCATCGACGCCACTTGCCGTCGCGCTCTCGATCAGATCGTTCTGGCGTACCGGGTCGTTGTTGGCATACTGGACGTCGAGATCGACACCGAATTGGGCCGCCGCGTCTTGTGCACCCTTCACCACCGGGTTAAAGAACTGGACACTCGGATCGAGGTAGATGATCATCGTCGCCTTGACGTCGGCTGCAAGTGCAGTGGTCGAGCACAAGGCTACCCATGCCGCGGCAAGTGCCGCGGATTTCAGTCTGGTCAATTTCATTTGCGTATCCTCCCTTTGGATGTGCAATGCGGGTCGAAAGACCCAATTCCCGGCTGGCGAGCTCCGACCAAAGATCGCGCCAGCCGGGATTTCCCCCATGTGTTGCAGCCCTCCTCCTGTGTCAGGCTGCGTTCACGTGCCTAGCTAAACCATGACGCCGGGCGACCCAGCGTCACGTGAATTCCCTTGAATTGCGAATATTCGTCGAAGCCGTAGCGGCCAAGTTCGCGCCCCAGGCCGCTCTTCTTGTAGCCGCCGATCGGCATTTCCGGTGTTCCGTCGATGACGCTATTGATCCAGCAGCGTCCGGCGCGAATACGGCGGATACTCTGCAGCGCGGTCTCCAGATTGGTGGACCACACGGAAGCCGAGAGCCCGTATTCGCTGGCATTGGCGATCGACACCGCCTCATCCGCTGTCTTGAACGTCAGCGTCGACAGCACCGGACCGAATATCTCCTCGCGGGCGATCGACATGTCGGGCGTGACGCCTGCAAAGACGGTCGGCGCGTAGTAGAGGCCCGCCCCCTCGCCCGCCCGCGTTCCGCCGAGCAGCAGCTCTGCACCCGCTTCGACGCCCGCTTCGACATAGGAGTGAACCTTCTGCGCATGAGCCTCGGAGATCATCGCCCCGATCTTGGTGCGCTCGTTCAAGGGATCGCCGAACGTAACCTTGCGCGAGATGTCGAGGAGCCGCTCCATCAGCGCATCGCGGATACCTTCCTGCACAAGCAGGCGGCTGCCGGAAATGCAGCACTGGCCGGCATTGTGGTAGACACCATAGGCGATACCATCGGCAGCCGCTTCGAGATCGGCATCGGCAAAGACGATCTGCGGACCCTTGCCGCCGAGCTCCAGGCCGACCCGCTTGACGCTCCGCGCCGCGATTTCGCCGAGCTTCGTGCCAACGCGCACCGAGCCGGTGAAGGCGACCATATCCGTACCGGGGTCTACAGCGAGAACCTGGCCGGCTGGATCGCCGTAACCGGTGACGACATTGAAAACGCCATCCGGGATGCCTGCCTCACGCGCCAGCTCGGCCATGCGGATCGAGGTGCCCGATGTAAACTCCGAAGGCTTGAGCACCACGGTGCAGCCCGCGCCGATTGCCCAGGGAACGCGCTCCGAGGCAATGATGAAGGGGAAATTCCATGGCGTGATGATACCGACGACACCGACCGGCTCCCGCAGCACCAGCCCAAGCCTGTCGTCGCCGATGTTGTTGTGTGACTGACCCTCGATCGCTCGAGCCTGCCCCGCTGCATAGGACCAGAGATCGGCGCAGAACCCGATCTCGCCGCGCGCCTGCGCGATCGGCTTGCCGACCTCGAGGCTTTCGATCAGCGCCAGCTCTTCCTGCTTCTGCAGGATGAGATCGGCGACCTTGAACATGAGCCGCGAACGCTCGGCGCCCGACATGCGGGGCCACGGCCCGGTATCGAAGGCGCGCCGCGCCGCCGCGATCGCCGCCTTCACGTCATCGGCCGATGCATCCGGCCACGTGCCCACCACCACGCCGGAATGGCCGGGACTGACGCGGTCTATCGTCTTGCCGGAAGAGGCATCGATCGACTTGCCATCGACAAGCATCTGATAGCGGGATTTAATGCGAAGACGCGGGTCGCTGGAGTCGGGCGCGATGAAGTTGGACAGATTGGATAGCACTGCTTTTCAAAGGCCGGACACGCGGCGCCGGCCCCTCCCTGTTTGCCCGGCTTCGACACAGCCGGATTTATGTTGCGTTTGAGTTGTATGGTACTGTATGGTGGTTTTAGATGGATGTCAACGCATGACGGCGGCCAAGAATATGAACGTGGAATCCCTGAAAGTCGAAACGGGTGAGACAGCGGCTGCCCAGGTCGAGCGCGACCTGCGCGAATTGATTATCCAGCTGGAATTGGCGCCAGGCACGCGGTTGTCCGAACAGGACCTCGCCACCCGCATGGGCGTATCGCGCCAGCCGGTGCGCGAGGCGCTCATCGCGCTCGGGAAATCAAAGCTCGTCGAGATCCGTCCGAACCGCGGTACCGTCGTCGTGCGCATCTCCGCGCGCCAGATGATGGAAGCCCGCTTTGTCCGCGAGGCACTCGAGACTGCCGTTGCCCGCAGGGCCAGCGAGAGCTTCGACACGTGGACGCGGCGGCGTATCGACACGATTATCGCCAGGCAGACGTCGGCCATGCAAGCCGAGGATCACAATGCGTTTCGCCGGGAAGATGAACAGTTCCATATTGCGATCGCCGAAGGTGCCGGCTGCAGCCTGGCCTGGAACGCGATTTCGGACATCAAGGCTCATATGGACCGCGTCTGCAACCTACAGCTCCGCCATCCGGATTCGATGATGCGGCTGATCGCCGAACACCAGGCCATTATTGAAGCCATCGATACGCGTGACGCCGAGGCGGCAGCCTCGGCAATGAGAGCCCATCTGAACGGCATCCTGTCCGACCTGCCACAGATCGAAGCCGATCATCCTGACCTGTTCGAATGAGTCTCAGGTCTTGTTGATTTCAGCCTGACGCCTGCGCTCTGATCATTGGACAGACAGGCTGTACCGCAGCGCAGGTTGAGAGCGGGACCAGATCGACGTCAATACAGCTGCGCTTATGCGCCACCGCTCCGGACGGCGAGTGTCTACTGTTCGCCCTTCCAGGTAAATATCTCAACCGGAAGCTCAACACCCTTCAGCTTGAAATGGCCGGCGGGCCTGAAGGCATTGCCGGTTTGAGAGGCAAAGAGTGCCGAAGCGAGCAGGTTGCATTCGAGACTATCGGCCAACTTTTCGATCCGCGCCGCCTCGTTGACAGCTCTGCCGATGACCGTGAAATCGAGCCTGCGATCTGTCCCGACATTGCCGTAGAAGATCTCGCCGAGGTGAAGCGCAATATCGACGGGAATCTCGGGTTCGCCGCGCGCTCGTCTGCGGTCATTCAGCTTTTCGTTCAATCGTATTGCGCCTTGCGCGGCCGCTAGAGCCATTGCGCATGCTGACCTCGTGTCGCCTGCTTGCGCCGGAAAAATGGCCAGAAGGCTGTCACCCATGAACTTCAAAATCTCGCCGCCCTCATCAATGACCGGCCGTCCGATCGCTTCGAAGTGTTCGTTTAGCCAATCGACGATGAGGTTCGGCTCGCACTGTTCGTTCAAGGAGGTAAAATTCTTCAGGTCGGCAAGAAGGATCGCGGCGAAGATCGCCGTTCCGCCCCCGCGCTGGATCTGGCCAGTCAGAATGAGCTCGCTTGTTCTCTCCCCGGTATAGACGGCAAGCACATCCTTTGCCACGCGAGTGGTGGCAATCCGGCAGCAGGCGAGCGCCACTGCAGGCATGATGCTTTCAAACCCGGCAATCTGGCTTTCGGAAAAGCCACCGGCCTGGTCTGTCGCCAACGAAAAGCTTGCTCCCGCCAGGGCAGTACCCCCGGGGAAGGGTGCGATCTTCATGACAAACTCGGTCGCCCCTTGATCACTGAGCTCCACCAGAACTGGAAACGGCGGTGTGTCGGCGTTCGCCGGCAGCGCCCACCGAACAAACTCGAGCTGGATTTGCAGCAGATAGGAGATCGGCGATCGCTGGAAGAGCGCATCCCCCTCCTCGCCGTGCTCTTGGATTTCCTTCGAAATGCCCGACGAGCGATACCAGGCAACCGAAAAGCCTCGTTGCTTCGGGTCGATCGACGGCATTGCGATCGACGCGCGAATAAGCGGATAGCCCGCTTCGATCAAACGCGATGCAACACCGTCGAGCAATGCGTCGATGTCATCGGTGGCAAGTCCTGTCGCGATGATCCAGGTTATGAGACCGCCCAGCCTTGGCATGCATTCTCCTCCATGCGGATGAATAGGAGATTTTGCAGGATGCACAGGTCTTTGTCGAACTCCTGCTGATGAAAATGTTGGCGGCAAGGCGCTGGATATCGCCCGCCAGGCGCGCGACATGCACGGCGGCAACGGCATCCAGATCGAATTCCACGTCATGCGCCATTCTCAGAACCTGGAAACGGTCAACACCTACGAAGGCACGCACGACGTCCACGCTTTGATCCTGGGCCGGGCGCAGACCGGCATCCAGGCGTTCTTCTAGGGAATAGAGTTAAAACGCAAAAAGCCCGCTTAACGCGGGTTCTGTCTATTCTGTGGTTTTATCATCTAGGAAAGATTTGGTTGCGGGGGCAGGATTTGAACCTGCGGCCTTCAGGTTATGAGCCTGACGAGCTACCGGGCTGCTCCACCCCGCGTCCTCTAGGTAAGCCGCAAAGCGGCTTATCCGGTGCGTAAATCCCTTTGGGATTTATCGCGGCTACGTCGTCGCTTTAGCGATGACGGACTGTGCCGGAGCAAATTGCCGAAGGCGATTTGTCTCCTGTAAGGTTCTGCTCTTTTGAGAGCATTTCGGCTTCAAAAGCAAAAGGCCGCTTACGCGGCCCGATGTTTTCGGCAGGGCCGAATGTGTGATGAGAAGATTAGTTGCGTTTTGCAGACCTGGCAGCGACCGACTCTCCCGCGTCTTAAGACGAAGTACCATAGGCGCTGGGGCGTTTCACGGCCGTGTTCGGAATGGGAACGGG
>NZ_JBFREC010000009.1:0-197117 GCF_052114105.1 Rhizobium sp. RAF36
TCTCAAAGCTAAAGCCAAAGATACCCATCACCCGCACTTGGCCTTCCCTTTGCAACCCCGGCCAGCGCCGGGCAGGCCAAGCGCTGATCGCCTATAGGGGGGTGAATATTGGACGCCGATAAGGGGTCAACATTGCGAGCCGATTGACAATCAAGTTCTTTACTCGCTTGGCTCAAACGAATCTGCGCATTGTAGTAACGAGCGCTGAAGGCGCCGCAAAGCAGCTCGCCGACGGTTTGGCGAGTAATAGCGTCATCGAACCGTTGTGGCCTGAAAAGCTTCTCAACCGGGCTTAACTGGTCCCCATATAGGAGGCGCAAGACTTGATTGATCGTGATTTTCGTTTCGGTTTCCGCGTACTGGACTTCTGGCAAGCCAAGAAACCTGAAGACCACTTGGGAGAAGCTGTCCTTTGAACCGCGAGCGTAAGGGTATACCTGCCATTGCTCCTGGCCGGCGGTTGACGCTTGGTCGATCGTTCCAAGGAATATGCGCATGGGGCGACCGACCTGATCGCTGATGTCTCGGGAAAACGTCGCGGATTTCCCGTTCAATGCCACCTGCAAGATAACGGTGTCACAACGAATAGCACTCTCCCGCCAGTCGCTGAGATCTCCTCCTAACGCATAGAAGATGAAGTCCATGAGCGTGGACTTTCCCGAGCTATTCTCACCTCGAATGATGTTCAGTCCGGAATGAAAGCGCTCGTTGTAGACCAGCTTGCCCTTGGCCGCGACTTGAAGACGCTCAACACGAATGTTCGGTCTAAACATCGTCATAGCGGTACTCCTCAAGTTCGCTTCTCGCACGGAGGCCGTTGGGCCCATAAGCGCTGTATGTCTTGAGCTCCCCCAAAAACATGATCAGTTCGGCATGCTCCTTACGGTGTTCCTCTACCGTAGCGGATACACGGTCGGGCAGCTCTCTTTTGGTCCGGAAGATCGTCCCCTCCCTGAACGCCTTCGGCTCAATGAAACCATAGGATTGTAGGCTGCCCACTGCTGCGGTCTGGGCTGCACGCATTCTGTTGAATAGGACAGCTGGCTTTGGCGTTACCTGATAGGTGTTCGGGATATACTTACGCTTTAAGGCGTTATGGAGCTTAACCAAGGGCCTTGGGCATTTGAATTCTGAAATCAGCACGGGAAAGCACACGTAGAAATCTAAGATTCGAGCCGACTCGTAGGAGCACGAGGTTGTCTCAGGCACAGGAAAGAGAACGAACATGCGGAAAACGGCATGGAACGGATCGTTCGCAGGTAGGTAGGTGATGTTAATCACAGTGCCACCTGACGTAACACTTGTCTGCCAACCAGTATATCATGCCTTTAATATGCGTCCTGTTCAGCGTCATGTGGTCTGAACCTTCGCCGATCTCGGCCATTACCTTGTCCACGATCTCTGACTCGATCATTGCATCGATTTCCACCGCGGTGAGCGAAGAGGTCGATGGAATGATCTTCGTGTCAAACGTCTCATGTATCGCCGCCATGATATAGGCGAAGAGCTGTTGCGCGCTTGAGAACCGTTCGAATCTCATCAAAAGCTTCGCGAATAGCTCTTTCTTCTTCTTGGCATCATTGAAAGCCGCGCCGCGTCCGCAGACCTCGAGCTTGTCTTTCAACCCAACCACAGCCTCGCCGTCTCGGTTGTCGATGAAGAACTGCAGATCGTCCACGAACCCGACCATGGACTCGTCTTTTGAGATCTGGTCGGAAAGCAGCTTAAGGAGTCGATTGACTTGTGATGGCTTTGCGCCGTCAATCTGGTTGTAGTTCGTAATCTTAGTGATGTTGTTCCCAGCTTGGTCGCCGCTGACGTGCGACTTACTGAGGTCACTGGTACTAACTAGGCTCACGATTTATTGATATCCCGGCCTGCCTGATCGCCGCCCACTCGCGAATTCCTCTGATCGGAGTAGCTTGCATTGCTGCCCTGGCGGAATTTTTGCACCGTTAGCGTAATGCCACTCCCCAAGAGGAAGCCAATCACGCCCGTGACTACTTCCAGATACTTTGACAAGAGTTCCAAAATCCCTCCATCCCGTCGTCATGGCGCGCGACCGAATACTCGATTTCGCCAATTTGCCAAAATAATCAGAGTCGTCAATCTAAGATTGTTCGGAGGGCCGATTAGATTAAATAAAATAGAGGGATATATCCTGTGCGATGCCCTCTTGGCGGTGCTTTACTATCGCGACGCTTGCAAGAAGCGTGGATGGTTGGGTTGCGGGGCCTAAGGATTCGCGATGGTAAAAGCGGACACGTTGCGTTTCTGACTGTTGAAGGCCTTGCTCGGTGCTACTCGGTTCGTGCCTGGGGCCTTTCGTTGGCACCGGACCGTCGCCCATGACGAGGCCGAAAGCTGCCCACTAGGCGAACGGACGGACCGGGTTCGTTGTCGATACGCAGCAGGCGAATTTCGCATCGCCTCAGGTAGCGTCATGGAAGATAATACCGACGGTGTGGCGCATTCCGGATCGTATCCGGCTCACGCCGTGGCGCAGGTTGACCCTGTAGTTGCCCTTCGAACCCTGCACAGGACGATTGTGGACCGCGAATGCAACGGCATCACCCTTCCGGAGCGGCACAACTTCGGCGCGGCTCTGCATACGCGGCCGCTGCTCGGTCAGGACGAATTCGCCACCCGCGAAATCCAAGCCAGGCTCAGAAAGAAGGATCGCCACCTGGATTGGGAACGCCAGATCACCATACAGATCCTGATGCAGGCAATTGAAGTCGCCCGGAACGTACTGCAGGAGAAGAGGCGTCGGTCGCGTCTGTCCGCCTCGATGGCATTCTTCAAGAAAGGCGGTATGAGTATCCGGATATCGCTGGTCGATCTGCATTCGCTCGTTCCATTGATTGGCTAGTGCTGCCAGCTGCGGATAGAGCGCCGTACGCAATCCCTGAAGAAGATCCGGAAGTGGATACTGGAAATAGCGATATTCGCCTTTCCCAAATCCGTGCCGGGCCATGTGGATGTGGCTGCGAAAATGGCGTTCATCCGCGTATAGCGATGCGATCCTGACGCAATCCTCTGCCGAGATAAGCTTCGGCAATACCACGCAGCCGAACCCGTCCAGTTCCGAAAGAAGCTCCTGCCAATCGTAAGCCTCTACTCTCGATGTTGCGGAGGCTATCCCAAAGCTTGGTATCGCGGATGTACGGGGTGTCATGCAGTCGCTTCCCTTCTGATGAATTCGCGCTTGCGCTCCACGCCCCACCGATAGCCGGCGAGATCTCCGCCAGTGCGAACGACGCGATGGCAGGGTATCGCCACCGCAAGCTTGTTGGAGGCGCAGGCGCTTGCGACTGCCCGCACCGCTTTCGGGGATCCGATACGGCGGGCAACATCTGCGTATGACACGGTTTCGCCAACCGGAACTCCTTGCAGTGCCTGCCAGACGCGTTGTTGAAACGCCGTCCCGCGCACATCGAGGGGGAGATTCAGGCCGACGTGGGGCGTCTCGACGAAACCGACAACTTGAGCAACAACGGCTTCATAGTCCGGGTCGGCTCCAATCAGCCGCGCTTTCGGAAAGCAGTCTTGAAGGTCGCGCGCCAGCGTATCCGGGTCGTCGCCCAATAGGATCGACGCAACCCCTTTTCTACTCGATGCCACGAGGATCGACCCAAGAGATGTCTGACCGATAGCGAACCTGATCTCTTCGTTTTCCCCGCCAGCGCGATACTGCGACGGTGTCATCCCGAGCAAGCCAGTCGATTTTTCGTAAAATCGCCCACTGGAATTGAAGCCCGCGTCATAGATCGCTTCGGTAACGCTGCTCGCGGAGGCCAATCCTTCGCGCACTCTCTTTGCCCGGTGGGCAGCGGCATATTCCTTGGGCGTTACCCCGGTGGCAGCCTTGAACAGACGGTGGAAATAGCTCGAGCTGCGATCGACCGCCGCTGCGAGGGTTTCGAGAGAAGGCTCTTCCTGGCTTTCCTCGATGATACGGCAAGCTTTGGCGACCAGGGCAGTGTTTCCGTCCGCAGAATTGGGGCTGTCCGGGCTGCAGCGCTTGCAAGCTCTGAATCCTGTTGCACGTGCGCTTTCCAGTGTTCCGTGGATCTGGACGTTACTGGGATTGGCTGCTCTCGATGGGCATGAAGGTCGGCAGTAGACTCCGGTCGTGAGAACTGAAAACCAGAATTGGCCGTCCGCGGACTTGTCGCGCGTGACAATTCGAGCCCATCTTGGATCGTCAATGACGGCAGGTGCCGCGATATTTCTTAGTGGAGTCGAGATCGCATTCATTGTCTTCAATGCTCCTTGATACGGACACCATGATGTTGGCCATCCGCTTCCAGTTCACTCCGGACCTTGCTTTCAAATCCAATTGCTCTCCACCCGTTTCCTGCAACGCGAGTAGCCTGATCAGCTGGCAAAGCAAATGACGCCCGAGAAGCCGGGCCTGTGGCAGCGCGACGACACTAGCTAGCCCGTCGCGCCACACAGGATCAGGCAGTCTTGACAAGGCCGAGCTGCGTGAGGGCGGCTACGCCATCGTCGAGGCCAACTTCCTCGACGATCCGGCCGTCCATGACCTTCAGAACCGTTGTGCCCGTGAAGTGCATCCGGCGGCCGCTCGCGGCGGGAAGACTCCCAGCGAGGAAGTCGCTGAATGCCGCTCCGCTATGCGTACCGCCGCCCTCCCATTGGCCAACCACATAGTCACCTTCGGCGATCAGATCGGCCGTCCCCGAGAAGTTGAGGTCCGGGAATGCCGCCCGGAAATCGCTCATGAATGCCTTGATGTCGTCATGACCGCGACGTGGCTCGTGCAATGAATACTTGAGCAGCATGTCGGGCGAGGCGATTTCGTCGACTACCGCCAGATTAACATCCTTGCCCCAGAATTCGGTGAACCACCGCACGACAACTGCCTTGTTGTCCTCTTCCTTGCTCATCAGAATCTTCCTTTTGATTTCTCACTGACAAGTCACCGAAAGGTTCGATGACCGCGCCAAGAGCTAGGCGACGGCCATCTTCCGAAAACTCCGAATCTTGCTCTGCAATTGGAAGAGCAGGACCCTCCGTCGGTTTTTCCTCGAACCGATTGCAGGGCAGGAACCGGAGTGCGGACTGCGCCTCCGTCGCCGATTTTCCCTCCAACGCTGCGGTTGGCCGCGGCCAGAAACGGAGGACGAACCCTTGGACAAACATGTACGCGGCACTCAACACGTGCTCAGTCGCGAGCTATTGGCATCCGGGCACGCAATCGCCCTGGCTCTTGAAGATGCGCCGGATATGCGCTTGCCGACAGCCACGGACCGCATGTCTTCGCTTGCGATGTTTCTCTCGTCGAGACCCTGTGGTGACCTCTGGGTTTTCGCCTATGGCTCTTTAATCTGGAACCCCGCACTGAGAGCTGTTGAGTCACGGATCGCAACCATCAAGGATTGGCATCGCTCTTTCTGCCTTTCCATGACAGCTGGCCGCGGCACACCGTGCAAGCCTGGCTTGGCGCTCGGCCTCGATCGGGGTGGCGAGTGCGAGGGGATAGCCTACCGGATTGCCGAAACGGACGTTCCGACCGAGCTCGAAATACTCTGGAACCGGGAGATGTTGCTCGGCGGGTATCGACCACTATGGGTGGACGTCATTGGAGCGGACAGCCATCGGTTCGGCTCGGCCCTCACATTCGTGATCGACAGGCAGCATCATCACTTCACCGGAGAAATGTCGATTCTGGAACGCGTCGAGCGCCTGGCCACGGCGAGTGGAAGCTGGGGTTCCTCAGCTGATTACCTTTTCGAGACTGCCAAGGCGTTGCGGGTCCACGGTATTCCAGATGCTGAGTTGGAAGGGTTGGCTAAGCTTGTCGCCAACGCGAGGCGAGCCACGAACAGCGTCGGCATCGATTAAAATACGACGTCTAGGAATTCAAGGTTGAGACTTGTTGCAAACACATTTCGCATGTACTGACTATATGTAGGCATTGCTGATGAGCGCTGAAATTCGCTGCTCGCAATGCCGCATCGCTGAAATGCTTTTGACTACGGATGTACTGGCACTGGTAGGAAGGCGATGATGAGGAAGGTCGGTGCGGTTTCGCCCCGGCCTTTTTTGTTTTTACAATAGCAATGCAGGTTGAGGTGGATTGAACGCAAGACGCCAGGCGACAGACGGGTCGAACATCGGAGACAGGAGCCAAGGTCCAACGCGCCGCGCAGGACCTTGGTGTCGGGGTATCAGAATCCGATCAAATGACAGGCCCGGTAAGCGATTGGTAGGTTTTCCGGTAGATGTGGTTGCCTAGCATCCTGAGCATCGAATTCCGGACCAACTCAGATCCCGTCCGCAACCTGTCTCTCTGCCGCGATTTCTCCTGCACCAACCCGATCCTAGGGGAGCGAACGGTGTGGAATTGCTCCAACGCTTGGTGGACGGGTTTCCCGGAACAGAGGATGCTCGCAAGCACCACCCCGTCCTCGATCGCCATTGCCGCTCCCTGCGCCACGCTTGGAGACGTAGCATGTGCTGCGTCACCGATCAGAACGAGGCGGTCGGCTATCCAACGTCGTGCTGGCACCTCCTGAAGCGCGGCTCGATGGACCTGCGTGTCATTTCTCAACCCCGCGACCACTGGCCCCAGTGCGCCGCCGAAGTCCCTGAACAGCTCCTTCAGGTTAGCTATGGAACCATCTGCGAATTCCGGAGTCTGACAATCTGCATAGATGTAGGTTTCATCGGTGCTGAGCGGAATGCCTAGCAAGGTGCGGCCCTTGCCGAGCATCGCAGTCCAACCCTCGATCTCCCCGTTGTTCGGGACAACCAGCCGCCAGCACGAGATGCCTATTTGGCGGGGAGCCTCCGGACCAAACACAGCGTTCCGTAGCGGCGAGTTGACCCCTGCTGCCCCGATAACGAGATCATAGGTGCGTTCCTGGCCATCCGAAAAGCGCACCATCCTCTTGTCGCCCACAACTGATGTCGTGACGGCCTCAACGCCGTACCTTACGGTCTCGGGAGCGAGTGATTTTTGAAGAATTTCGATCAACGATCTCCGAGGTAACGCCAGACAAGGCCCGCAGCCCTTCCACACGTCTTCAGTCCAGACATCGTTTAAAACCGTGCCAGACGACGAGAGGATCGTTTGGCGCATGATCGGGTAGGCGGCCGACTTGACATCATCGAGTAACTCAAGATCGCCCAGCGCACGCGATGCGTTGCCCAAAAGGAATATTCCCGCACCCTCGGTTGGCGCATCCGGGCGACGTTCGACGACCTCGCAGTCGAAGCCTTTCGTTTGAAGGGCACGGGCGGTGGCCAGTCCGGCGATGCCTGCGCCAGCAATTAGAATTTTCATCATAGATTTCCTGTCGAAAATGACCCCGCGTGGACCGTCGGGGTCGAACTTTCAATGTTGCAGTTCAGGGAACGACACTACGGGCGCAATCGCGGCCCGTGTCCAGATGCGGGACTCAGTCACTTGCGATCCAGCGTGCCCAGTCGCGCTTGTCTTCGGCGAGGCCCTTCTGAATGCCGACAAGCTCACGTCGAAGCTCTGCCGTTAGCTTTCCCGTTTCTCCGTCTCCGACGACGAATTCGCCATCTGCGTGCCGGACGAGGCCGATGCCAGCCAACACCGCTGCAGTCCCGCACGCAAATGCCTCTACGAGCTTCCCGGACGCGGCGTCTTGCCGCCACTCATCGAAGGAATAGGGTCGTTCCTCGACACGCAGACCGCGTTCTCCGGCGAGCGTTATGATCGATGCTCGCGTGATGCCGGGCAGGATCGTGCCGCCGAGCGGAGGGGTCACAAGCGATCCGTAGCCCATCACGAAGAAGACGTTCATCCCCCCGAGTTCCTCGACCCACTTGTGTTCGGCGGCGTCGAGGAACACTACCTGGTCGCAGCCGCGTCTGGACGCCTCCGCCTGTGCAGCGAGGCTAGCGGCGTAGTTGCCTCCGCACTTGGCCGCGCCTGTCCCGCCTGCCGCAGCGCGCGCGTACCCGGTCTCGACCCAGAGCGAAACGGCCTTCGCTCCGCCCTTGAAGTAAGCGCCGACGGGAGAGGCGATGACGCAGAACACATAGTCCTCCGCCGCGCGGACGCCAAGGAACGGCTCGTTCGCATACATGAACGGACGGAGATAGAGGCTGCCATCACCGCTCGGGATCCAATCCCTGTCGATACGCACGAGCTGCTCGACGGCTTTTAGAAAGAGTTCCTCAGGAATTCGAGGCATGGCCAGCCGATCCGCGGAGGCGTTGAACCGTCGAGCGTTCTCCTCCGGTCGAAACAACAGGATCCTGTCGTCGGTGGCGCGATAGGCCTTCATCCCTTCGAAGACTTCCTGCGCATAGTGAAGCACGGAGGCGGCGGGATCGATCAGCAAGGGGCGGCGGGCCGTGACCTTGGCGTCGTGCCAGCCCTTGTCCGTCGTCCAACGCGCCAGCACCATGTGATCCGTGAAGACCTTGCCGAAGCCGGGGGCCTCCATCAGGCGATTAAGGTCAGGTTGCGAAGTGGGCGAGGTATGGAGTTCGATCTGGATCTCGGTAGTCGTGGTCATGCTATTCACCTTTATGCGGGTAGTTCGAGATTCGGCTGCACGCAGCCATGGTCATCACCGCCGGAAAAGCGCCGGGCGTTACTGCCCCCCGGCAAAAGAATTGTTGCTCAACCTTGCGAGCAGGTGGGCTCCGCGTCCGATCCCGTGAGACCCCGCAGCACGAAGACAAGTGCGACGGCTGGGACGAGGGCGGCGACATAGGGAAGGTCGGCGAAGCCGTATCCGTGGGCGACGACGAACCCGCCCAGCCAGGCGCCGAAGGCGTTGCCAACGTTGAACGCGGCGATGTTCAAGCTGGAGGCCAAGCTCTCGCCGACGCCGCGGGCCTTGCGCATCACCCACATCTGAAGCGGCGCGACTGTTGCGAACGAGGCTGCTCCCAGAAGGAACACCATGGCGATGGTCGCCGTCCTGCTGCCGAGAAAGAGGCCGAATGCGGCGAGCACCACGGCGAGCAGCACCAGCGTCCCGGCGACCGTCGCCATCAGCCATCGGTCTGCAAGGCGGCCACCAAGAATATTGCCGATCACAAGACCGCCGCCGAATACCAGAAGGATGGGCGAGACCGCGTCTTCGGTGAAGCCAGTCACCTCGGTGAGGACGGGCGCGATGTATGTGAAGACGGTGAAGAGACCCGCGAAGCCGAGCGCGGTCACCAGAAGCCCATTGAGGATGGCAGGATTCGTCATCGCCCGGAGATCATGGCGCCATTCGCTCTTCGGGCGAAGGTTGCGGTCCTCGGGGACGAATTCGAGGATGACCAGCAGGGCGATCACGCCGATGACAGCGACAGCCCAGAAGGTCGCACGCCACCCAAGCTGGAGACCGAGCCACGTGCCAAAGGGAACGCCCAGGATGTTGGCCGCCGTGAGTCCGGTAAACATCACCGCGAGCGCCGATGCCTTGCGGTCCTTCCGGACGAGCGACGTAGCCACAACGGAACCAACGCCGAAGAACGTGCCATGGGCGAGGGCGGTGACAATCCGCGCGAGCAGCAGGATCCAGTAGTTGGGAGCGAGCGCGCAGGCGGCGTTGCCGATCGTGAAGATGACCATCAGCGCCAGCAGAACACTCTTCCTCGACCAGCCGGACAGGGCGATCGTCAGCACCGGAGCGCCGACAGCCACGCCGATCGCATATCCTGAGATCAGCATTCCCGCCGTCGAGATCGAGACGCCCAGCGATTTCCCCACTTGGACGAGCAGGCCCATGAGGACGAACTCGGTCACGCCGATCCCAAAGGCGCCGATAGTCAAAGCATAGACGGCAAGAGGCATTGTGTGCTCCTTCGTGTCACGCCCGCGAACGGGTGATCTCAATGGAATGGTCAGTTAGCGGTGGGTCGTCGCGAGCTTCAGCGCCAGCCCGACGAACACAGTTCCAGCGACGCGGTTCAGCCAGACCTGACTAGCCGGAGACCGCCGCAGCCACTGGCTCAAGGATCCTGCGACGAGCGAGATCGCGCCGAAGTACAGGAACGCGCAGACGATAAACAGGCCGCCCAGCATCAGCATCTGGAGGACGACGCTGCCGCGATACGGACTGGTAAACTGCGGCAGGAAAGCCAGGAAGAAGATCGCGACCTTCGGATTGGTGACGTTCATGACGATGCCACGAGCAAACATCTGCCATGCAGGCTTCAATGCTTCGCGGCCAGATCCGATCTCGTCCGGTTTCGCAGTGAAAGACTTGTAGGCGAGGAAGATGAGGTACGCCGCGCCGATGGACTTGAGGGCGTCGAAGGCGACCTGCGAGGTCTGGAAGATTGCTGCGACACCAAGCGAAACCGCGAGCGTGTGAACTATAAGCCCGGCACACAGGCCCGCCGTCACCGAGATGCCGACGCGCGGCCCGAAGAGCGCAGACTGAGCCAGCACGAACAGGTTGTCGGGGCCGGGCACGAAGGCCAGAAGGGTGGCGGCGGCGACGAAGGTGAGAAGGGTATCCACGGGGATCATGCGTTCGTTCCATGTAGATGATGTCGGAGCCGGATGTGTTACAACGCTTTGCGACTGCCGTCTTTCGAGTATGCCCGCAACGGCCTCGTAACGCTGCGGGCAAACGTCCCTCAGAAGGTCACGACCACCTTGCCGAAGGGACCCCGGCGAAGATGCGCGATGGCGTCCGGAACCTGCTCGAAGGAATAGGTTCCGTCGATCACAGGCTTGAGGCCCAGACGATCGATTGCCGCCACCATGTCTTCCTGCGCCCGGCGATGCCCGACGCCGATGGCGACGATCTCGGCGCGCTTGAAGAGCATCGGGATGATCGGAGCGCGCATTTCCGTGCTACCCATAAGGCCGACAAGCGAAATCCGGCCGCCCAAGGCCAACGCTTGTACAGATCGCGCGACATTGTCGCCACCTGACATCTCGACGATTTGGTGGGCGCCAAGTCCTCCGGTCATGGCGAGCACCGCCTGATCCCAGTCCGGCGTCGTTTGCCGATCGACGCCATCGGCGGCGCCAAGCGCCTTCGCGCGCTCGATTTTGTCGGCGCTGCTGGTGACCACGATGACGCGCGCGCCGTGTGCTGCGGCGAACTGGACAGCGAATAGGGAAACGCCGCCAGTGCCTTGGACGACGACCGTCTGGCCAGCCCTGACGCGGGCAAGCTCCACCATAGCGAACCACGCCGTCAGGCCCGCCACGGGCAGCGTGCTTGACTCGGCGTGCGTCAGCGACTGGGGAGGGCTGACCAGCTGCTCTTCGTGGACGCAGACGTACTCGGCCAGCCTGCCGATGATTGGCACGCTGTTGGTCTCGTACGGAGGGGCGGGGCCATCGATCCAGTTCATGGTGTCGGCCGATATAACTGCGTCCCCGCGCTTGAATCGCGTCGTGTCGGCGCCCGCAGCCACGACTTCGCCCGACATGTCCGAGCCGGGCACCAGCACGTCGCCCGGCGCCACGTCCATCGCGCCGTCGAGCATTGCGGCATCGCGATAGTTCAACGACACCGCGCTGACCTTGACCATGACCTCGCGGGGACCAGGTTTCGGCACCTTTGCGTCCGTAGAGACGAGGCCTCCCTGGTCGGGTCGGAATTCCCACCGTTTCATCATTTCGTGGCTCCGATCGACAGCACGAGACGTCCTAGCGTCTCTCCGGCCTCGAGTGCGCGCTGCGCCTCGCCGACGCCATCGAATTCCACGACCCTGTCCATGTGCGCCCGCAATCCGCCGCGGTCGACAAGCTCTGCGATCTGGCGAAGGATGTCGGTCTGCCGGAGGCGATGCGCATGGTCACGTCCAATCTGCGGCAGCCCGATGTTGACGAAGCTGACGTCCAGGTTCTTCCACTCGGCGACGCCGTTGCCACCTTCGGGCCATTCGGAGACGACGGTGTTGACGATCCGGCCGTAGCCTGCGACGTGCTTGAAGCTTTCGGCGAAGTTTCCATGACCCACGAAGTCGAAGACAGTCTCCGCACCCGGCGCCCCGCGCCAGGCTTCGATGGCCTCTTCGACGTTCTGCTCACGATAGTTGATCGCCAGTTCGGCGCCGAGTTCCGCGACGAGCCGTGCCTTCGCGTCGTTGGAGATCGTCGTTGCGATCCTTGCGCCGAGCGATGTCAGATACTGGATCGCGATATGTCCGAGGCCGCCGGCGCCGCCATGCACCAATACATGGTCGCCCCGTTCCACCCGGCCCTTGTCGAAGACCGCTTCCCACGCTGTCAGGCCGACAACCGGAAGTGCGGCCGCCTGTACGAAGTCGAGCGACGACGGCTTGGCGGTGACGTACGATCCGCGCACGACCTTGTATTCGGCGTAGCTGCCGGGATTTCCGGTGTAGCCACCGTCAATGTACCAGACCTCATCACCCAGCTTCACGTTCGTGACCGAGCTACCCGCCTGGACGACAACACCGACGCCGTCGATACCGAGGATCGTCGTCTGCGCATCGACGCCGCTGCTGTCGTAAACGGCCCGGCTTTTTCGGTTCTGCCAGTCGGCCGGATTGATCCCGGCAGCCATGACACGAACGACGACGTCGTTTTCGTCGCGTAGGTCAGGGCGGTCCACCTCACGCAGCTTCAGGACTTCCGGACCGCCCGGCTCCGTGACGACCAGCGCTCGCATCTTGTCAGACATCCGTGCGCGCTCCATCGCTGAGCGTGATGGCTTCGAGCACGCGATGAAGGGTGACTGCGTCGTCGAAGCTCGGGCTGAACCTGCTTCCATCGCGCATGTCGGAGGCAATGCGGGAGTATGCGACTGCGATGCTCTGGGTGAGGCCCTCCTCGAAGCCGAGCGTCTCGTAGGTCCGCGGCACGGGAAGATCATGAAGCTGGTCTGCACCCTGCGCGCCCCGAAGCGTGAAGCCGCCGATGCCGACGTAGCCTACAGGGCTCGTGAGAATAAGATCGCCCTTCGAACCGTTGATCTCTATATGGAAGTTTGTCCCGCGCGACAGTCCTCCGCGGAAGTGTGCGCTGAGGGCGGCGCCATTCTCGAGCAGGCCACCTGCGACGATCTGGTCAGGAGCGGTGAAGGCAGCAGTGCCCCCGGTCTCGGTGATTTTTACCAGAGGACGGCTGTTCGAGAGCACTCCGCTGACGGACTTCAGCTTCGACCCGATCGCATACAGGACCGCGTCGAGAGTGTGGGCGAAGGGGACGTGGAGCATGGATGCCCCGTTGTTCATGTCGAGCGTATAGAGGTAGGCCTCACTCATTTCTTCGCCCCAGATGATGCCGGAGCCGATGATCGAGACCGATAGCACGTCGCCGACGTAGCCATCCCTGACAAGATCGCGCACGTAGTTGATCGCGGGAACCGAGCGCGTCTGCAGCCCGATCGCGGTGAACGCATTCTTTTCCTTCGCGAGCGCTGCCATCTTCCCGGCATCGGTCAGCTTCATGCCGAGCGGCCATTCGGAGAAGACCGCCTTTCCGGCACTCAGCGCCTTCGTCACCATTTCGAGGTGGTGCGGCACTTTCACGGTCACGACGACGAGTTCGACGTCCGGGTCGTTTACGAGTTCGTCGGTCGAACCATACGCATTTTCGACGCCGAACTTCTCAGCGGCCGCGCGCGCGGTATCCGCATTGTGGTGGCTGACAGCGGCGATCCGGAAATCGGACAGAACCTGAAGTGCGGGGATATGAGCTGTCGTGGCCCAGCCCTTGTCCGGGTGAACACCGACGAGGCCAACGTTGATCGGTTTGCGGGTCATGCTGCGTTTTCCTTTGGCTTGATTTCGAGGATGGTCCGGCGGAGTTCGATCTTTGCGATCTTCCATTCGCCTGCTTCCAGCTTCCACGTCTCGTGATAGTGGCCAAAGCCTCGCATCGAGGCCGGACGGCCGTCGTCGCCCTCGGGGAAAAGCAGGTAGTCTTCCATTGACCAGATCGCGCGTACTTCCCTTTCGGAGACGACATCGATCTCGGCGTTGTGGACCTGATGGATGGTCTTGGTTCCGGTCAGATATGCCTTCGTCAGCGCGACGAATTCCTCGGCGGCGTCGAACCCCGCCACCAGTCCGCCGTTCTCGTCATAGAAACGAAGCTCGGGGTTCTGCGCGAACAAGTTGGCAAATGCCGCCCAATCCTTGGTATCGACATAGCGGCAGTATCGCGCTTTCAACTGGCCGATCTCCTGCGCGATCTCAAAGGTGTTTTTCATTGCAATCTCCTTTTCGATGCCCCATGTAATGATGATCTGAAAGAGCCTTAAGTCTGAATCGTCCAAACCTCTGGCTCATTCGTCCAAATTGGAAGAGTAGCTATGGATCCCCTCTCGGACATCTTCTCGTCTATGCGTGTGAAGACGGCGAAGTTTACGGCGGTCGACGCGACCGCTCCGTGGGGCATCGCGTCGTCCGGCGACCCGTCGATAAAGTTCATTCTTGTGGTTCGGGGTTCAGGCATGCTGCGCACCCAGGAGCATCCGGATGCTGTGGCGCTGAGGGCGGGCGACGTCTTCATCATGTTCGGTCCCGAGCCGTACGAGGTATACGACCACGAAAGCTCGCCGATGGTCGACTGCTTCGGCGTCGACAGCACGCGGATTCAGAACAGGATCGAGTTCGGTGGGGGTGGAGCGACGACCACCTTCGTCAGCGGCTACTTCGAGGTCGACAGTCTCGACGCCCAGCCGCTTCTCAGCGTGCTGCCGAAGCTCATTCTTCTGAAGTCGGAGCACAACAGGACGCGCTCCTTCCAGAGCGTGCTCGAGTTGCTCGCCGCCGAAGCGGACGCTCCGGGTCTTGGATCCGATGCCGTCGTGCGGAGACTGTTCGAACTTCTGTTCGTCCACGCAGTGCGCGCCTTCGCCGACCAGCTTTCGACACCGAAGAAGGGCTGGCTGGCAGCCGTGTCCGACAAGGGGCTGGCCGCCGCGGTCGAGGCGATCCATGGCGATCTGAAGACTGCCTGGACGGTCGAGATGCTGGCGCGCAAGTCCGGTATGTCGCGGTCGGCATTCGCGGCCCGGTTCAAGGAGGTCGTCGGCCAGGCGCCGCTCGCCTACCTGACGGAGTGGCGGATTTTCCAGTCGGCAAGGCTGATCGAAAGCGGAGACGAGAAGGTCGCGGCGATCTCGCGCAGCGTCGGCTATCTGTCCGAGGCCGCGTTCACCAAGGCGTTCCGTAAGGTGATGGGCATCGCCCCAAGCGAATACCGGAAGAGGCTCTCCATGGATCTTGGCTCGCGGGATGCGATGATCGCCAAGTCGAGCCTTGCTGCCTGACGACGCCCGTGAGCATGCCAACTCGGAAGACACGCGGCCCCAGCCACCAATTGATACGAGTTTCCACAAGCCCTTCCGGATCCCCAGTCGTGGCATACAACATGATGGAAGAATGAAATGACCGAGCGAACCTATTTCGACAGCGACGAACTCGAGACGACTGCGGAGGTCGTCAGTTGCACCCAGCAGGAGGACAGAAAGTATCGCGTCGTGCTCTCCCGCACGCTCTTCCATCCGCAGGGCGGCGGGCAGCTCACAGACATCGGAACGATCGGCGAAGCCGCGATGCTGAAGGCCACTGTCGAGGAGAGCGAGGTCGTCCATCTCACCGACGCGCCTGTCGTGGGAGCGGTCACTCTTCTCGTCGATGCGGAAAACCGTCGTCGCAACACGCGCTATCATTCTGCCGGACATTTGATCAGCGTCGTCGTCGAACGCACGGGATGGCGTGCGGTGAAGGGCGACCACCGACCCGGCGAAGCGCGCGTCGTCTTCGAGCGGGATGGAGAGCTCGCGGTTCCCGCCGAGGCTGATGTGGAAGTCGCTGTCGCAGAGCTGGTCGGTTCCGGTCTCGCTCGGGTCCAGAAGACAGAAGACGGACGCCGCACCGTGACCTGGGGTGATCTTCCTGCGTACGCCTGTGGTGGAACCCATGTCGTCTCCACTGCCGATGTCGGCAAGGTCCGGATCGTCAGCGCCAAGGACAAGAAGGGGCAGCTTTCCGTTCGCTACGAGCTGTGATCATTGTTGTGCCCGGCAACGGGATGGCTGCCGGGCGTCTTTGCGGCGGTCACCATTCCCGATGGCCGGGGGTTCCCGCGAGTTTAGCTTAGTCGCTCAGACCCCGAGTTCTTTCCAAACCGCACGGCCACGCCGCTTCAAAAAGCGGTGGGTCCGCGCGGCGGGGTCTTGAAGACGTTTGCCCACCAGTTAGTCTCAGCGAAAATCGCTGGAGGAACCCATGGCGCAAGCCGTTCAAGCAGACAGGCAGCCGGAGATCGTCGAGGTTTCCTATGGAGATGCCGGGATTTTCACATGGGATATCGCGAGCAACCTTCTCTACGTGGATTCGGCACTCGCCGAGATCTATGGCTTCGATCCGGTGGTGGCGGCAAGCGGCCAGCCGATCGAGAAGTTCCTCGAGCGAGTCCACCCGGAGGACCGTCCACGGCTGGCGAAGATCATCGGGCAGGGCATCGTTCAGGACATCCCGCAGCAGGTGACCTATCGCGTGCCCAACGCCGAAGGCAGATACGTGGCCGTGACCGCGTTCGCCCGCTCCTTCTACGACAAGTCCTCGAACCCGATTTTCTGCTCCGGCATCGTCGTTCCCGCCGCTACGGCTGGCGATGGCGAGCATCTGAACTGATTTCATCGAACTGCGATTTTGAAAGCCCGCGTGCAGATGCGGTGAGATCGTCCGGCGACAACCTTCCATGAATGGAGCCGGACAATGACCAATCACGACTTCGCGCTATCAAGACGGGGATTCTGCCTTTGCTGCCTCGGTGGCGCCACCTTTGCAGCCACGGGCGGTTTCCTGTCGCCGAAAGAGAGCTTCGCTGCCGCCAAGAACCTCGTCGACCAGATCCGAGAGGCGGCCGCAGGCGCCGAGATCTCCACGTCGAAGCTGCGCGGTGGCGTTAGCGCGCTGTCCGGCTCCGGCGGCAACATTGCTGTCCTCGCAGGAAACGATGGCAAGCTACTCATTGATGCCGGGATCACCGCGACCCGTCCGCGGATCGAAAAGGCACTCGCGGATCTCGGGCCGCAGCCGATCACCCATCTCGTGAATACCCACTGGCATTTCGATCACACCGATGGCAACGAATGGCTTAACTCGGACGGCGCCGCCATCCTGGCGCACGCCAACACGCTCAAGCATCTGTCCACCGCGACCCGTGTCGAGGACTGGAATTTTGACTTCCCGGCATGGCCGAAGAGCGCGCTCCCGACCCAGGTGATGAAGCGCGACAAGGAGACATTGAAGCTCAACGGGGAAACGATCTCGCTTAAATACTATGGCCCCGCCCACACGGACGGCGACATCTCCGTGTTCTTCCACGAGGCCAACGTCCTGCACACGGGCGACACCTTCTGGAACGGCGTCTATCCGTTCGTCGACTATTCCACGGGCGGCAGTATCGACGGCCAGATCAAGGCGGCCGAAGCCAACGTGAAGATGGCGGACGCCAAGACGATCGTCGTGCCCGGCCACGGCGAAATCGGCAACCGCAAGGACCTCGTCGCCTGGCACGAGATGCTGGTCGGCGTCCGCGACAAGGTTGCCAAGCTGAAGAAGGACGGGCGCTCGGTCGACGATACGGTGGCGGCCAAGCCCACCGGGAAATGGGATACGGTCTTCGGCAAGTGGGTCATCTCGCCCGACTTCTTCACGCGGATCGTCTATGAAGGCGTTTGACGCCTCTTATTGACGCAGCATTTTCTGCAGCCACGGCAACATGATCTCGAGCAGCGCCTCAGGCGCCTCGATCGGGATCATGTGCCCCGATCCTTCGATCACATTGAATTCGGCACTCTCGATGCCGTCGCGCAGTTCTTCCGATTCCTGAACCGACCTAAGACCATCGCCGTCGGCAGCGATCACCAGCGTCGGGCACCGGATCACAGCAAGTCGGTCGAGATCGCTCTCGCGGGTGTGGCTGGCATGGCGGACGAAAACCTCTCCGCCGACACGTTCGCTCATCGCCCTGACGCGCTCGATCATGTCTTCGTCGGACGCCCGGTCGGGATGCAGGGAGCTCGTAACGGCACCCCGGCTGAGGCCATGGAAGCGTTCCGGATCGACAAGCCGCACGGAAAGAGTCTTCGTCTTGAGATGCTGCGCGTTGTCTCCTCTCGCCGACGTGGCCACGAGAACAAGCCCCTCGATACGTCCGGGAGCGAGACGGACCAGCTCGCGTGCGACATAGCCACCCATCGAGAAACCGACCACGACGAACCTGTCGGGAGCGTTCGCGAGGGCGATGGCTGCCATCTCGGGGATCGAACCGCCTGCGCCGACGTCTACTGTCGACACGTCGGCGATCGACCTGAGTGCTGGCAGGACATCGTTCCATAGGGAAGCATCGGTCATGAAGCCGGGGAGAAGAAGGAGGTGCATTTCTAGCCTTCCTTGGAGACGCCCCCGTCTACCATCCGGTTCCCGGTCTGAACAGCGCGTCGCAATGCGTTTCTGAAAGCCATCGATTTCCCGAAGGCACATGATCCTCTCGAATTTAACGGAGGCAATCATGCTGAACTGGAAAGAATACCGAACTCAGCTTCTGGGTCGCATCGGCAATCTCTCGAAGCTCACCCCGGAAACGGTGAAGGGATACCAGACCCTGTCGACGGCGGGTGGCAAGACCAATCAGCTCGACGCCAAGATGCGCGAGTTGATCTCGCTGGCAGTGGCCGTCACGCTGCGTTGCGACGGCTGCATCGTCGTTCATACCACCGAAGCTAAGAAGCTGGGCGCGACGAACGAGGAGATCGCAGAGGCGCTCGGTGTCGCCATAGCCATGAACGCGGGCGCCGCGCTCGTCTACTCGGCCCGCGTCATGGACGCGGCCGAAGCTGTTTCCAGCTAGGCCGGAGGTTGCGATGAGCGTGTCCTACAAGACGGTCGCGGTTGGCGACGTCGAAGTCTTCTACCGCGAGGCGGGGCCTGTCGGAGCGCCCGTCATCCTTCTGCTCCACGGCTTCCCGACGTCCAGCCACATGTTCCGCGATCTCATGCCGTTGCTGCAGGACCGGTATCGCCTGATCGCGCCCGATCTTCCGGGATTCGGCAACACGAAGTCTCCGCCACGCGGTCGCTTCGACTACACCTTCGACAACCTCGCGCGTATCGTAGAGGGTTTCGTCGATGCCATCGGTCTGTCGAAGTATGCTCTCTACGTCTTCGACTATGGCGCGCCGACTGGCTTCCGGCTGGCCCTGGCGAGACCCGAAAGCGTGACGGCCGTCATTACCCAAAACGGCAATGCCTACGTCGACGGTTTCAGCGACGAATGGGGGCCGTGGGAAAAGTACTGGCGGGATCCCACGCCGGAGAACCGCGAGGCCTGCAGGCCGTCTCTCAGCGCCGAAACTATAAAGAACTGGCAGTACGGGACTGGCGCTCCGCCAGAGCTGCTGTCGCCCGATGGCTATACGCTCGACATCGCCTACATGGCCCGCCCCGGCGCGGAGGAGATCCAGCTCGATCTCGTGCTCGATTACCGCACCAATCCTCAGAAATATCCGGCGTTCCAAGCGTATTTCCGCAGACATCAGCCGCCGCTGTTGGCTGTCTGGGGCAAGTTCGATCCCGCCTTCATCCCGCCCGGCGCCGCGGCTTACCGCAGGGACATTCCCGACGCAGAAATCCACATGCTCGACACCGGGCATTTTGCACTTGAAACCCACGCCACGCAGATCGCGGGATATATCCGTGAATTCCTGCAACGCAAGCTGCATTCCTAGCCACACCCATTGCAGGAGACACTCATGAGCAACGATACGATGTCGGCGGTGATTGCAGAGGCGCAGTCAGGCGTGCTTCGGAAATCGACCGTCGCCCGTCCTACGGTGAGGCCCGGTCACGTGCTGGTCGGGGTGAAGGCGGCGGCGATCAACCCTCTCGACGGCAAGATCCGTGCTGGCAATGCAGCCCATGCCCGCCAGCCGCTGCCAGCGATCCTGGGCATCGATCTCGCCGGAGTGGTCGAGGCCGTCGGCGACAGCGTGATGGGATTTCGACCAGGCGACCGCGTCTTCGGCATGACCGGGGGCGTCGGCGGACTGCAGGGCTCGCTCGCGGAATATGCCGCGGTGGACGCCGAGTTGATCGCTATCGCTCCCACCAACATGCCGATGCGCGAGATCGCGGCTCTGCCGCTCATCTTCATCACGGCTTGGGAAGGACTCGTCGATCGGGCCTCCGTCGCGTCCGGGCAGAAGGTGCTCGTCCATGGCGGCGCGGGCGGCGTGGGTCACGTGGCCATCCAGATCGCCAAGTCCTTTGGCGCCGAAGTGTTTGCCACGGGAGCGCGTGACAGCCTCGAATATATCCGCGCTCTGGGGGCGACGCCGATCGACTACAAGGATTCCTCAGTCGAGGAATATGTCGACCAGCATACCGACGGCAGGGGATTCGACCTCGTGTATGACACTGTCGGTGGCGAGACGCTGGACAAGTCGTTCCTTGCCGTCCGCCGCTTTGGCCACGTTGTATCCTGCCTTGGCTGGGGCACCCACGCGCTCGCTCCGCTGTCCTTCAAGGCAGCTAGCTATTCCGGCGTGTTCACTCTGCTTCCGCTGCTGACCGCCATGGGAAAGAGGCATCATGGCGAAATACTTCGCGAGGCGACGAGGCTTGCGGAAGCCGGAAAATTGGTTCCCAAGCTTGATCCTCGGCGCTTCCAGCTCGCCGACGCAGAGGCGGCCTTCAACGCGATGGAGACGGGAAAGAGCTGCGGCAAGCTAATCGTGGAGATCGCAAATGACACGTGACCGCAAGCGCCGCGTCGCTTTCGTGATGTTGGCCGGGCTAGCGTTCTGCGGCGGCATCGCGGTTGCCTCGAGCGCATCGGCCCCGAAGCTCGCGCGAGGCGCCACGGAGGAAGCCGAATACCTGGCCGAGAACGACGCGGCCATGACCACGATGATGCAAGGAGTGGCGGCGCAGCCGACAGGCGACATCGACCGTGACTTCGTCGTGATGATGGTTCCGCATCACCAGGGCGCCATCGACATGGCGGTCTCGTACCTGAAGTTCGGCAGGAACGAGCAGCTCCGGCGTATCGCCCAAGAGATCATCGTCGATCAGCAGCAAGAGATCATTGCCATGAAAATGGCGGTGGGCGAGCCCATGCCGCAGCAGTCGGCAGCTCCGACGCAGTCCTATTCCGAACCGTCGTCCGCTCCCGCGATGCAGCGGATGGACCCCAACATGAAGATGTAGCCCGGAGGCGTCAGATGCGCTCAAGATCTCTCGCTCGAATCCTTTTCGCAGCCACCATGCTTTTGCCCATCGCAGCCGTATCCGGACAAGTGCCGACGTCGGCATCTGTGCCCGACATCCCGATCAGCCACCAGGATCGCGTCTACGCTGCCGAGCAGTTCTCCAACACTGTGTCGGTAATCGATCCGGCCGATAACAAACTGCTCGGCGTGATCCGTCTCGGAGACCCGCAGCCCGGCAATCTCAGTCCGCTCTACAAGGGGCAGGTGCTCGTCCATGGCATGGGCTTCTCGCCCGATCACAAGACGCTCGCCATCGTGTCCATCGGATCCAATGCCGTCACCTTCATCGACACTTCGGCCAATGCGGTCAAGCACACCACCTATGTCGGCAGATCGCCGCACGAGGCGTTCTTCACGCCAGATGGAAAAGAGGTCTGGGTCACCGTTCGCGGGGAAGACTACATATCCGTGATCGACGCTGAATCCTTCGAGGAGAAGACGCGCATCAAGGTGCCTGCTGGTCCGGGCATGTCGATCTTCTCGCCCGACGGAAAGCTTGGCTACGTATGCTCGTCCTTCAATCCGGAGATCGTCGTCGTCCAGGTCTCGGATCACACCATCGTCGGTCACGTTAAGCAGGACAGCCCGTTCTGCCCGAACATTGCGGCGTCGCCCGACGGAGAGCAGGTTTGGTTCACCCTGAAGGACATCGGACGAACCGAAGTGTTTGACGCCCGGCCGCCCTTCGCCGTCATCCGGACCATGGACACGGGACCCATCACCAACCACGTCAACCTCGTGACTAACAAAAACGGCACCTTCGCCTATGTCACGGTCGGCGGCCTCAATCAGGTGAAGGTCTTCCGGACCGATACGTTTGAGCAGGTCGCCGCCATTCCCGTCGGTAACCTCCCGCATGGCATATGGCCGTCCGGCGACGGGACGCGGGTCTATGTCGGGCTTGAGAACGCCGACGCCTTCGCCGTCATTGACACGCTTACGAACAAGGTGACGGCGACGATTCCGATCGGGCAGGGCCCGCAGGCCGTCGCGTACGTGCCGGAAGCTGTTCCCGATGGTAACGGGCTGCAGAACGTAACGCCTCTGGGGCTGGCGGGCGATGCTGTCCACCTGAACCTTGCGAGCGTTGACAAGACATCGCCGGGCTCGGCAAGCGTCACGCTATTCAATCAAGGCCTCACGCAGGTCGTTCAGGCGGCAGTGACGGGTCTTGAGCCGAAGAAGCCTTACGTGGTCGCATTGTCGTCAAAGGCCGACGGAGGCGGGGAGCTCCAAGGACTGGCGAACTTCATGACGAACCCGGCAGGCGCCGCGCTTGTCACTGCGGTGGGGCCAATCCGCCAGCTTGTCGAATCCACGCGGAAGGACGAGCGGCGCTATCTCGTGGTGGCGGAGTCCAAGGACGGAAAGCCAAGCGGCGTCGTCCAGGTGCAGGTCAAGCCGTGACAGCAAGGGCCGCGCTCGTTTCTCCTAGTCTTAATGGGAAGCGAGGGTTAGGGACTCGCGACGGCTATTGCCTCGACCTCGACAAGCACATCCGGATGCACGAGGCCGGAAACGATCACCAGGGTTGAAGCGGGTTTGTAGGCTCCGAGGTGCGCTTTCCGTACTTCGGCGAACGCAGGGAAATCCTCGCGGCTCGTCAGAAACACCGTCGTCTTCACCAGATGTTCGAAGCCCATGCCAGCTTCTTTCAAGACCGCCTTCAGATTTTCGAACACAGCGTTGGATTGATCAGAAATTCCTTGGAGGAAAGCGCCATCGGCTGCGGTGCCGATCTGGCCGCTGACGTAGAGTGTCCTCGCTTCTCCGCGGACCTCGACGCCGTGTGTATATGTTGAGGGCTCGCGGCCCCCTGGGTTGTGGTTGGTTCGCAAAGAACTCTCCTGGATCAATTGTGACGAGAGCAACAAGATACGAAATGGAGGCCGCGTTGCCACGGTCTCCATTTGCGAATTTCGGCACCTAGACAGATGCAGCTGCTTTCCGGATAACTTCAATGACAGCCTCCGGCTGAGAGAGCATCGGGACGTGGCTGCTGCCGAGTTCGGTCACCGTGGCATTCATGCGCTTCGAAACCCAGCGCTGAAGATCAGGATGAACTGTGTGATCCTGGGTGGCAAGCACGTACCAGCTGGGCTTCGACTTCCACGCAACTTCCCCGTCGGCGAGCTTCTGCTGAAGGAAAAGGTCCGCGACCGGAGCATAGTGGGTCGCCCATACCAGCTTCTGCTCCGCTTCCGGAAGGTCACCAGCGAAGTGTTGCACGCCGCTCGGCAGCATCCAGGCGCGATTGTCAGCAGCCTCGACGTGGCCGAATATATCCGACGGATACTTGTTGAGTTGGTCTTGCACCGTCTCGCCTACATCCGGCGCTACAGCGGCGATGAACACCAGGCCGACAACGCGGTCGTCGGTTCCAGCAGCTGTGATCGTGGCACCTCCGTAGGAATGGCCGACGAGAATGACCGGGCTTCCTACACGATTGAGCGTGCGCTTCACTGCTGCGATATCCTCGTCGTAAGAGTCGAGACCGTATTGGACTGCAATAACTTCGTGCCCGTCTGATTGCAGGGCAGGGATGACCTTGCTGAAGCAGGATCCGTCGGCCCAGATGCCGTGGCAGAAGACGATTGTGGGTTTCTTGATTGTAGACATGACGATGTTCCTTGTTGGTTGACATGATGTGTCCGTTGGGGCGCCAACGGCTTCTTTCGAAGAGCGTGTGACCGAGCGCGGCTCGGTCAAATGTATCTAGGATGCAGTCCGTCGGCCGCTGCTTTCACAGCGGTAAGAAGTCGGATCGGACGTTGGTATGGACCGGACTGGTACTCAGTCGAAGGAGGCGGCGGCGTTTGCGATAAAGCGCACGACGGCTTCCGGCTGCGACAGCATTGGCAAGTGGCTGGCTTGGATTACCAGGACTTCAGCCCCCATTCGTTCAGCGGAATCCTGTTGGATCGCTGGGGGAACCGTGTGGTCCAGTGTCGTCACGACGTACCAGGACGGTTTCGTGCGCCACGCGGCATGCGATATCTTCTCAAGCGTCGTCGCTTTCCCCAACGGCCCTTGGGTTGCGTATACGCTGTCTGCCTCGTCGGTAGGCAGGTCCTGACCGAGGTAGTTCCGCACGCCTTCCAGGGAAAGCGTAAGATGTGTATCGCCCCATGGCCGGAGTTCGTCGACGACAGCGGCGGTGGCGTAACCACTCCACCAGTCGTCCACCGATTGACCGCTGTCCGGCGAGGCGCCTGCAACGTAGACCAGGGCGGCAACCTGTTCGTGATTGCCTGCTTCGGTGATCACCGCTCCACCGTAGGACTGCCCCACGAGAATGACGGGACCGTCTTGCATCTCCACTGCTCGCCGAACGATTGATACGTCGTCCGGAAGCGAGTTCAGAGTGAGCTGCACCGCCACCGCATGATAGCCGTTCTCAACGAGTAGCGGTATTGCTTTGCGCCAAGCGCTGCCATCCAGAAAGTACCCGTGGACGAGGATGATGTTCCTGACTTTCATCTCTATTTCCTCGTGCCCGCTGCAATTCCTGTGATTGCTTTTATACAGTGCGGCCGAGACCAACGCATGGTCTGGCGTTGCTATATTTGGAAGAATATTGCTCATTTGCATGAATTACGAAACTTTTTCGCGTAAAATTGGTATATTATTGCTATTAAGGTATTTAGTTGCTGCTTCTTGCCGTCACCCTGCGGTTATGGGTTCTTGCGAACACCGCCGGGGTGCTCCCCACAATAACTTTGAAACGACGAGTCAGATGGCTTTGGTCCGCGAAGCCCAGAATGTCCGCGATATCGGAGAGAGAGCGATCTGCCGCTTCGATCATCGCTTTTGCCTGCTCGATTTTGCAACGTTCGACGTAGCGCGCGGGCGTCGTCCCGATTTCGGATTTGAAGACCCGGATGAAATGGAATCGACTGAGACCCGACTTCTTGGCTAGCGTTTCCAGATTAGGGAAATTGCATGATGTCCGCGAGAGTTGTTCCACGATCCGCTGGATCGCCTCGCGATCGCTGATTTCGCCCGTGTGTTCTGAAACGGTGCGGACCCCGTAGGTCGTCACGAAATGTACCGTCAGCGCCTCGGTCAAATGGCGAATGAGTTCGACCCGCCAATCCGCGTTAGGCTTCCTCATTTCTTCGAGAATGGCGCCGGCGATGTGTAGTGCGAATGGATCGTTCGCGTACAGGATCGATCCGGTCTGATCGTCCTTGCCATTAATGGACGCGTTAAGACTCGAGGTGTCGCTTAGTTGCTCGGGATCAATGCCTATCCGGAGCATGGCCGGAATCGCACCGCCAAGCCGTGCAGGGCTACCAGCGGGAACGACGATAAGGTCGCCCGCCCGGCAAGAGACTTCGCGCGAGGCAACCTGTGTGTAGAAACGAAACTGCCTGGAAGATCCCAAGGCGACAACAATTGCGTGATGATCGCAGGCTGGCACCAGCATCTCGATGCCGTGACTGGCTTCCCTCACGTCAAAGCTCAGACCGCGCGAGGTGTTTGACAACCCTGCGGTCGATATAGGCCAACCGCCAATGTACGAGCGGATGGCAGCGATATCTGGCAGCTGGTTCTGTCGTCTCTTTTTCATGTCCCGGCCGAATTCAGAGGGTCGCTAAGTTGGCCGATATTGAGCAATTGAGCGCAGCCGTTCAAGTGATATTGAAATGGGGTGCCACCGTGGCGTCGGCCAGAATACCCACCGAAGCCAAAAGACGGCTTTCACGCCGGAAACTCATCCCTGGAACATCACACCGGTCATCTTCTCGCTCAACTTCCATAGCCTCTCCGCCGCACCGGCGTCGATCGCCCAAGGGCACACTCCACCGAACCCCTTGTCTTCGCATGGGACCGCCTGAGCGATGTCGCAGTCCTCGCAATAGACGCCACCCTTTCCTTCGAGCTGGACATCGAACCCGCACCAGATCGTCGTGGCAGCCCCTTCGCCGACAGTCTTGAAGAAGCCCTTGGCTTCCTCGTTCACCACCATCGTACCGTTGCCCCGCCGCTGGACGCCGAAGGCCGCCAAGTCGTCGGAGGTCAAGTGGCGCGACAGGTCTGTCAGGATCGCGCCGGGATGGACCGAGAACGCGCGAATACCGTGGGCCGCACCGCGCTTGTCCAACGCGACCGCGAACAGGGCGTTGGCGGTCTTCGACTGGCCGTACGCCACCCACTTCTCGTAGGGACGCTGGCGGAAGTCGGGATCGCGGAAGTCGACGCGGGAAAACCGATGGCCGCCGGAGGACAGGGCCACGACGCGTGCCTTGCCTGCCTTCTTGAGTAGCGGCCACAGGCGCGCCGTGAGCTGGAAGTGTCCGAGATGATTTGCCGAGAACTGGCTTTCGTGGCCACGGGCGTCGCGGGAGAGCGGCGGTGCCATGATCCCGGCCGAGTTTATGAGAACGTCGATCTGGCGGCCGCTTCTGAGGAGCTTGTCGGAAAAGGCGTCGATGGAGGCAGGATCGAGGAGGTCGAGCTGGTGGAGTTCGACGCCTTTCAGCTTTTCGGTGCTGCGCTTCGCCTTGAGGGGATCGCGGGCAGGGATCACGACACGCATGCCGCGCTCGGTGAGTACGCGCGTCGTTTCCAATCCGAGACCGGAATAGCCGCCAGTAACGACGGCGGTCATCCCCGAGAGGTCGCGGTCGCCAAGAAGCTCGTCGGCAGTGGTCCTGGGGCCGTGCCCGGAAGGGATCGGTCGCTGTTCGGTCGTCATCGTGTCCTCCGTGGGTTGGATGCCCGGCCCGTGAGCCGGACGATGCCAACAGGTCACGCGAATACGAACGCAGCGTCTTTCAAAATATCAGGACGTCGGCACGGTGCCGCCGTCGATGACGTATTCCGCCCCGGTGATCGAACCAGCCCGCGGCGACACCAGGAAGGCCACGAGATCGGCAACCTCCTTTGGTTCGGCGGGCCGCCCAAGAGGGATGCCACCAAGCGAATCCATGATGATCTTCCGAGCACCGTCCTCGTCGGTTCCGTTCTTGGAAGCGATCTCCTCGATAAGGCCCTGCGCCCCATCGGTCCTCACCCAGCCGGGAGCAACCTGGACGACGCGGACACCCTTTGGACTAACTTCCTTCGAAAGCGCCTTGCTGTAGTTCGCAAGCGCGGCCTTCGCGGCAGCATAAGCGATCGTCGCTTCGGGCAGGGGCAGGCGGCGCTGGATGGAAGTGATGTGGATCACCACGCCGGAGCCGCGGTCGATCATGCCGGGCAGAAGCCCGCGGTCCACCCGAACGGCGGCCATTAGGTTCTGGTCGAGCGCCTTCTCCCATTGATAGTCGTCCAAAACCTTGAAACCGCCTGCGGGCGCGGACGATCCGCCGACGACGTGGACGACGATGTCGGCGCCGCCCAGTTCGTCGTTGACGGCTTTCACGACTGCGGATGTTCCTTCTACGGTCGAGACGTCTGCTTGCACGTAGTGCTGGCCGTCGCGGATATCGTCCGGACGCGACCGCGAAGTGAAAATGACAATCGCTCCGGCCGCATGTAGGGCCTCGACCACTGCCCTGCCGATGCCCTTGCTTCCGCCAGTGACCAGCGCCCGCTTTCCTTTCAGATCCAGATCAGTCATCGCGTTCTCCTTTTTCGGTTAGCCGATTTGCCTAGAACGGAACTTGGCGGTAGGCTTTCGAAATCGCAAGAACGCACGAAAAAGTAGGGTACTTACCCGGAGGTAAGCATGGCGCATACGCCCGTAACTGCAGCCGATCGCGTCGAGCACGCTTTCCGACTTCTCGAAGGTCGCTGGAAGATGGTCATTCTTCCATCTCTTTGGCGGCAAGCTCAAGCGCTTCTCGGAGCTAGAGAAGGCGATCCCCTCGGTCTCACAGAAAATGCTGATCCAGCAGCTTCGCCAGATGGAAGCCGATGGGATCGTTCGCAGGATCGTTTACCACCAGGTGCCGCCAAAGGTGGAATATGGCCTGACCGACTGGGGTCAATCGCTCTGCCCGGCGCTCGACCAGCTCATTAAATGGGCCGAGAGCCGCCCGCCCTCAATTGAGGTCGCCTGAGATCCAGTCGAGCAGCGAGCGTGCGACGAAAAGATCGCGCGTTTCGGATCCCTCGGTAAAGAGGACAGTGGCGGTTCGAAGGATTTCAGCGGCATCCGTGATGCGACCGTGGGCAGCCAACAGTTCTGCGAGATCGGTGGCCGCCCGAAGCTCCCACGAGAGCGCGCCCTGCCGCCGCGCGATGTCGATCGATTGCCGCAGCAGACGCTCGCGCTCCAACAGGCTGCTTTCGGAGCGCGCCCGAATCCTGAGCAGTTCGGGGAGACACCAGCCTTGCGTGCGTCCGGTGCAGTCCCGCAGCAGGTCTGGCGACGCGAACCCCGGACGAAGGGTGGCGAACAGTTCGAGCTGGTTGACGAGATAATGCTTGTCGGGATCTGACGGAAGGAGTGAGCCCGGAGATAGCGAGTCCAGGTCGGCGGGTTCAACGGTTGCCTTGACATAGACGTCGCCGAGCGATCCCCAGAACGCAAAGGAGTTCCGCTCGGATATGTCGTTGAGCATCCGGGTCCACGCGCGGGCCTTTTCCATTTGGCCACACCAGAGCGCCACTGGGCAGGCGGCGATCCCGAGGTAGTAGGCGAGGTTCGCCGAGTTGTTCAGGGAGACGGCATAGGCGACGCCCGCTTCGGCCTCGGACAGCGCCTGGTCGGGGAAGCCGCGGAGCCAGAGCATTCGAACACGAAGAGTGATATGCGCCAGTTTCTGGTCGCCGCGATGGGCGATCTTCCTGATCGATCGGAAGGTCGCATCGGAGTATCGGTTCATGCGATCCTGACAGTCCCAAGCGGCCTTCTGATCCCCGAGATAATGCAGGCTTATGGAAAGTCCACGGAGCGCGGCGAGCTGTATGACGGGGTCGGAGGACGTATCGAGCAGGCGCCGGAACTTGTCTGCGACCGCGTATTCCTCGCCGCCATAGATGTTTCGCCAATCCCAGAGCAGCCACAGCGCCTGCATCTGCCGGACGGGGTTGTCGAGCTGCTCGGCAAGCTCCAGTGCCTCCTCCGCGGCCTCCAGCATTTTGGGAGACGCACCGCTGACGAACCACGTGTGCTGCGCCCACGCCAGCTTCACGCGTATCCTCAGTCCCGGCGGAAGATCGGCTCCGCCGGACGTCTCTTCAAGAAGAGCTTGCAGACGGTTCCTGTATTCGGCCGACAGCCCGAGTTCGAACCAGATCGGCGACGTGTCGGTCAGCAGCTTCGCCCGCTGCATGGCCTGCGAGGGATCTGGCGCCATCAATGCGAGTGCACGCCTGAGATCCGCGACGCGAGGGCCGTATCGGTTGACGAACTCCGGCTGCGAAAGCGTGTCCCAGTCCGGCTCCGCGTTCGCCAGGGAAACGGCGACGACTTCGGCATATCGTCCCGCGACGCGGTCGTAGTCTCCGCTGCGTCTGAGTTTGTCGAGCGCGTAGATCCGCGTCGTCTCGAGCAGCCGATACTCGATCTCGGCCCCATCGAGATCCGACGACAGAAGAGACTTCTCGTGGAGGCCGAAGACAGCGTCCATCACCTGCGTGCCGTCGACATCGTCGTCTGTCGTCACGGCCACGATGTGATGAAGGTCTATTCCCGCGGGAAAGACGCCAAGGCGCATGAAGACGTTCTTCTCGGTGTCGGGAAGGTTCTCGTAGCTCCAGTCGAGGACGGCGTTCAGCGTCTGGTGGCGTGGCATCGCCGTCCGCTTGCCGCGCAGCAGGCTGAAGAAGCGATCGTCGAAGCGGGCGGCGAGATGGCGGAGACCGAACGCCTCTATACTCGATGCCACCAGCTCGATCGCCAGCGGCATGCCGTCCAGACGGCGGCAGAGATCGGCGGCGATCCCAAGCTCACCGTCGCCCAGCGTGAAGCTATCGCTGTTGGCCGTCGCCCGTTCCACCAGCAATCGTATCGCTGGAAACGCCCTGATGTCCTGTCCCGCCAGATCCGCGCCCTCGGCAGGGATGCCGAGAGGCTCCAATCTGTGGACCCATTCTCCGGTGGAGCGGAGCGGTTCGCGGCTTGTCGTCAGGATATCCAGCATCGGCAGATCATGCCACAGCCGCTCTGCAGCGGCTGCCGCCGTCTCCACGACGTGCTCGCAGTTGTCGAGGACCATCAGGAAGCGCCTGCCGCGTAGGGCGGCGATCACGGCTGGCGCCAGATCGTCCGTTCTCGTGTCGAGACGCATCGCGTTGGCGATGGCGCTCCAGACGAGCGAGGGATCGCTGATGGTCGTCAGGTCCACCCAGACCTGTCCATCGGGGTAAACCGCGAGCGTCCTTTCGACGACCTGCTGCGCGACCGAAGTCTTGCCCATCCCGCCGGGGCCGACGATCGACAGGAAGCGCGTCTCCCGAAGTTTCCCCGGCAGCATCGCGACCACCTCGTCCCTGCCGATCAGCCGCTTGCCAGATTGTTGCGGAGAAGGACGATCGTCCGCGTCGAGAACCGCGGAACGTGGCGACGCGGCTTCCGTCCGGTGGACTGGGAATGCGAGCTGATAGCCTCTGCCACTCACGTTGGATATCGGCGAGTGGTCCGGGCTTTCCGTTCTAAGCGCCTTCCTCAAGGACGAAAGGTGGACGCGGAGAGCGACTTCGTCGACAGAGGCATGCGGCCATGCTCGCTTCATCAGCTCGGCCTGCGGAACCACGTCGCCGCCATGCTCGGCGAGCGCCACCAGGAGGTCGAACGCTCGCGGCCCGAGACGCACCGCAGTGCCCGAGTGTCTTAGAAGCCTTCGCTCCGGATAGAGTTCGAAGCCCCCGAAAGTGTAGTGCACCTCGGCCAAGCCGGAATTCCCATTTTTCTGGGACGTTAGGCGCGGTTTCGCAGGCGCGTCAAGCGTTCGGCTGCAGGCGTGCAAACTCGGAAGACCGATAGAGCGGCGCCCGGCAAACTCAGCCATCATCTGTCCGACGCCGCGAAAGGATTGCTCATGGCACTGCTTGCAGATTCCCGAGTTCTGGTCGTGGGCGGGAGTTCCGGTATCGGCCTTGCGGTCGCCTGCGCCTGCGTCGGTGCCGGAGCAAAGGTCACCATTGCATCCCGGTCGCAATCGAAGCTCGCGGAAGCCGTCAGGAGCCTTGGCTCGACAGCCCGGACAGCGGTGCTCGACACCGCGGACGAAGACGGGGTGGCGGCCTTCTTCCGCGACCATGAAGCCTTCGACCATGTCGTTGTTTCCGCGGCGCAGACCCCCAGCGGCCCGCTTCGGCAGCTTCCGCTCGAGCAGGCGCGATCCGCGATGGACAGCAAGTTTTGGGGAGCCTACCGGATCGCAAGGTTCGCCCGGCTGTCAGAGCGCGCATCCCTGACCTTCATTTCCGGCTTCCTGAGCGAGCGTCCGTCGGCAAACGCTGTCCTCCAGGGCGCGATCAATGCCGCGTTGGAGGCGCTTGGCCGGGGGCTGGCGCTCGAACTGTCCCCGGTCCGCGTCAACGTCGTGTCGCCAGGCATGATCGACACGCCACTCTGGTCGAAGCTCGATCCGGCTGCGCGCAACGCGATGTTCGAACGCGCGGCGGCCAGTCTGCCTGCGAAAGCCGTGGGGCAGCCGACCGACATTGCAAACGCCGTACTGTTCGCCATGACGACGCTGTTCGCTACCGGATCGACCATCCGGGTCGACGGCGGAGCGACGATCGGATGAGAAGCCTGTTTCGAGGGAGAGCGAAAATGAGAGTACCTTGCTTGATGGCGGCATCGGCCGCCGCATCAATCATTCTGGCATGCGGTTCGGCGGCGCTTGCAGCTCCGTTGAAGGTCGATGAGATCGTCCATTCGTCAAAGCGGTCCGCTCGCGAGACTGCGGCTGAGAAGGCTGCGATGCATTTCTACGAGTTCTGGAACACGGGCGACGAGGCAAGTCTGAAGATGGCGATCTCGCCAAACTTCGTCGATCGCACCCTTCCGCCCGGCAGGCCCCAGGGGCCGGGCGGACCTGCGTTCGCGTCGAAGGCATTCCGCGCGGCCGTGCCAGACCTTTCGGTCGAAGTCAGGAAGATGGTCTTCTCCGGCGACTACGTCACGGTGCACATGGTCTTCCGCGGCCACTTCACGGGCGAGTTCGCGAAGGTAAAGGGAAGTGGGCAGACGATCGAGTTCATTGCCACCGATCTCCTCAAGGTCACGAACAGTCGCGTGAGCGACAACTGGCACATCGAGGACAACCTGACGCTCCTGAAGCAGATGGGCATCGTCAGCGGCTAGTCACATCAGTGACCATCGTCACAATTGACGGTTTTCCGATCCGGCGGATACTTCTTTCAGGAGGTCGGCCCATGTCGGAACCACACTATACATTCGGTGCCTTCGAGCTTTTTCCAGAGCGGCGCCTTCTTTTGGAGGCCGGAACTCCGCTCAAGCTTGGGCCTCGGGCCTTCGATCTTCTGGCCGTTCTTGTCGAGCGGGGCGGCGAGATCGTTTCGAATTCGGAGCTTCTGCGGCTCGTCTGGCCTCATGCCGTCGTCGATCAAGTAGCGCTTCGTGTTCATCTGTCCTCTCTCAGAAAGGCGCTTCTGCCCGGCAATGGAGGACGTTCGCCAATCTCCAACATCTCGGGGCGTGGATATACTTTCACGATTCCGATCGAGGGTCGCTCGGGCGAGCCCGAAGCAGGGGTGTTGGTCGCGCGCGCGCCATTTTCAAAAAGAAACCTGCCTTTGGCCGGAAAGCGTCTGATTGGCCGCGACGACGACGTCGCTAATCTGCTTGCGAGGCTAAGGCACGTCCGGCTCTTGTCCATCGTAGGTCCCGGGGGTATCGGAAAGACGTCGGTGGCCGTCTCCTTGGCAGAAGTCGCCGGCGGCGAATATACTGGTGGTATCGCCTTTGTTGACCTCGCGACGATGTCCGATCCGCGACTGCTCTGGACGACGATCGCCGCCGCCGCCCACGTCGTCACCGTTAACGAGCACGTCTCGAAGGCCGTCGTCGCTGCGCTCATAGGGCGGCGATGCCTAGTCATACTCGACAACTGCGAGCATATGGTGGAAAGCGCGGCCGAGGCCGCCCAGATGTTGTACGAGCAGGTTCCGTCGCTCGACGTCCTGGCCACGAGCCGGGAGCCGCTGAGGGCGGACGCTGAGCATGTTCATCGGTTGGCCCCGCTCGACTGCCCGAAAGACGACGAACTCGTCGCTGCCGACGAGATCGATGGATACTCCGCGCTTGAGCTGCTCGTTGAGCGGACCGTCGCCAATAACGAGAGCTTCCAGCTTAGAAACGAAGACGTGGTGGTCGCGGCAGCGCTCTGTAGGAAGCTCGATGGTCTCCCTCTTGCGATTGAGCTGGTGGCCGCCGGGGTCTCAACGTTCGGCCTGCGGACCGTGGCGAGCAACATCGAGAACCGATACTCGGTCATCTTGAAAGCACCTCGGACAGCAACAGCACGACACCAGTCGCTGACAGCTGTTCTCGACTGGAGCTACGAAACACTTTCCGATCTGGAACGGGAGGTGCTTAAGTCGTTGGGGTTATTCCAGGGTGCGGTGGACTTCCAGACTGCCTCATCGTTTCTAGCCCGGAGTCTGGTATCGTCCGACGATGCGGTCGATGCCATATATTCGCTACACACGAAATCGCTTCTATCCGCGGATCTCGGCCAGGACGAAATTCAATATCGGTTGCTGGAGACCACGAAGCTCTACGTGATCGGAAAGCTCCGGGACGAAGGACACTTCGATGATCTTGCACTTCGCCACGCGGAGTTCTTCCGGGATTATTTTGTCGAGGCTGAGGCCGACTGGAACCTCCTGCCCCAGAAAGAGTGGCGAGCACACTACGCCGGAAAGCTCGTCGAGTTGCGCGCAGCGATCGACTGGGCGATGGCGGCGCCGGGGTCGCTCGCACTGGGTGCCGAGCTTCTGACGATTACCGCACCGCTATGGACGGAGCTTGGTCTGGTCGCAGAATACCGCAACAGGCTCGACGATGCGCTGAAGCGGTGCTGTAGCGGCGGGGGACTGGAAAGCGGCCTATCCCTTCGCCTAAGGCTCGAGTGGGCGAAGAGCTCGTGGATTACCCAGGGGCCGACGCCCAGATTGGTACAGATCGCCCGCGACGCAATACCTCTAGCGGAGTCGATAGAAAATTCCGCCGAAATCGTGGAGGCGCTCTGGTTGCTTTGGGACCAGCGGACTGTTTTCGGCGCAGGCGAGGAGAGCGTCATGGAGAAGGCGAACCGGGTTGCTGAGACCTCGTCCGACGCCGTGGCACGCCTTGCAGCGCTGCGGCTGATCGCACTAGACCATCACTACGAGGGCAACCAGCGGGAAGCCTGGAACTACCAGGTGCGAATAAGCGCATATTCGCAGCAGACGTTCAGGGACATTCGACGGATCTGTCACCGCGGCGATCAGGTTCTTGGTCACATGACCCTCAACGCACGCATATCTTGGCTTCGCGGATTTCCTGACCAGTCTCTCCAGACGGTGACGAAAGGGGTCGCGCACGCGGAGACGCTCCACGACATGTCGCTGACCTACTTCCTGGGTTTCGCGGCTTGTCCGGTGGCGCTTTGGTGCGGTGCCAAACCTCTCGCCGAAACTTGGATTGACCAGCTAGAGAAGCTTTCCTACCTGCATTCGCTAGGATTCTGGGGCGGTCTAGCCGAAGGGTATCGTCTCGCGCTGTCTCGGATAGGACGAGAGCCCATTGTTCCCGCGGGACAAACGCTTCCGCGGGAGGCCGATGCGCGGTTTCTTGCAAATCAGCTTGAGCTGTTCGCATCCACGCATCCCGACATGGCTTCGCCCTCTGTTCTGGCACTCTGTGAAACACGTCAGTCCGGTTGGGCGCTGGCTGAAGCGCTACGGGCGAAATCGATCGGCCTTGCTGCCGACGATGCAATCCGATTGCTCGATAAAGCTGTCAACCTTGCCCGCTCCCAGGGCGCTCTCTCCTGGGAACTTCGAGCTGCCACTTCCAAGGCCGCTGTGCTGGAAGTCGCGGGGCATACGGAGCAGGCGATCCACACTTTGGCCACCGCGTACGGCAAGTTCACAGAAGGCTTCGAGACGCAGGATCTGGTAACCGCGAAAGCGCTGCTCTCGCGGCTTCGGAATTGATCAAGCGGGGCGTTGGTTCTCAATTTTCCATTGAGCGGGCGTCGCCCCGGTAAAGCGCTTGAACACCGTGGAGAAGTGCGCCTGAGCCTGGAATCCGGCCTCGAGAGCAATCTCGCACAGGTTCATCCTTGATGTCAGCATGGCGCTTTTGGCCCACTCGATCCGGCGAAACAGCAGGTATTCATGCGGTGTGAAGCCCGTTGCCAGCCGGAATGACTTCGCAAAGTGCATCCGCGACAGATCGACGGCTTCAGCCATCTGCTCCAGCGATACCGACTCGTGCAGTCGGCTGGATATGAAGCGCTCGAACTTGGCCAGCCGCCACTTCGGGAGCGGCGTTCCGCGCTCATCCGTCTCTTCGGGATTCAGGCAACGCGCAGCAAGTGCATGCGACACGCTCTGCATGAAGAAGCCGCAGCGGTCTCCGTCGTCGACCAGTGCTCGAACAAAGGTCTCCACGACCATGTCGCGGAATATCCTCGGAATCTCAGATCGCAGATCGGTACCGATGCCGTTCTTCTCGGCGAAGCGTGCCGCAACCTGGAGGCAGACGAGATCGAACGAGGAGTGGAAGTTCAGCGTTGCCACAGCACCCGGCGACGCAACGAAGGCTGTCCCGGATGGCATCGCACCCTGAAGGATCGTTTCCCCGCATGAGGAGATGTCGACCTCGATCGGCCGAACTGCGATCATGATCGTGAAGCAGTGTCTCGGAGTATCGATGATCGACGTCCGGCGGTGCATCTGGCCGCTTGTCCAACGGGCGATCTTGATCGGCCCATCGCCGCGCGCCTGCGGAGGCTCGATCATCGGGTTTCGTTCGACGGCGTCGTCGTTGAATGGAAAAAGGAATGCGTCGTTCCGTTCGGTCACTAGCTGGGCTTGCATGACAGACTCCCCTTTGACTTTCATCGAAGGGTAGGCCCCGGTCGAAATGACCGTGAGTGAAGTAGTGTTAAGATTTGTTGGGGTCGCGTCGGCGGGTGTTAAGCCGAGGTCTGCCGCAGGTCCGGATGGTCTGCAAGATGAGCAGCCAGGAACGAGACGAAAGTTTTGACCTTGACTGCGATATGGCGGTTCGCTGGATAGACGGCGTGGACCGGAACGGTTGTGATTTCCCAGTCTTCCAACACCCGCACGAGCTTTTCTTCTCGGATAGCCGGGCCTACCACGAACGTCGGCTCCAGCGCGATACCCATTCCTGCGACGGCAGCGGCGAGCAGGCTGCGCCCGTCGTTACATTCGAGCTTCGGCTCGATGGGCACGTGGGCGTCGACGCCCTCCCGCGTGAAGCGCCAGAGCCGCCCCCAGCGGAGTTTGGAGAAATGAAGGCAGGAATGGCTTGAAAGGGCGTCCGGGTGATCAGGAGCGCCGTGCCGTTCGATGTAGGCGGGCGATGCGCAGACCACGACGGGCGACGTCCCAAGCTGACGGGTGATCACGTTCGGGTCGACCGAGATGGTTCCGCGAATTGCGAGGTCGAACTTTTCGTCAATCAGGTTGACGGTGTCCAGAGAAAGATCGAGTTCGATCGAGATGCCGGGGTTGAGGTCGAGGAACTTCGCGATCGCGGGAACGAGGTGGTCGGGGCCAAGATCGGGAGCTGACGAAATCCGGATGCGCCCGACCGCATCCTTCTGGAAGGATGTCGCCGCACGTTCGGCTTCACGCACCTGTGGGAGTACGCCGCTCATCGCCTGGACATAAGCCGCACCCGCCTCGGTCAGCGTCACCGTCCTCGTGCTCCGCTGAAGGAGTCGAATGCCGAGGCGCTTCTCGAGTTCGACAACCTGAGCGCTGACCGTGGCCCGCGACATCGAAAGGAGCTTGCCCGTCCTGGAGAAGCTGAGAGTTTCAGCGACGCTCAGGAACGCTGCGACGCCTGCCAAAGGATCAAGGGTCTTCATGATCGACTATCCAAACATTGATGTTCGATCATGCTTCTTATCATCTCCAGCAGAGAAGGCTACAACGCCGTCATCCAAGCGGTGGCGGCCGACATCGCGGATGAAACCCAAGATCAATCGACGCTCCGAGCGAGCGTAATCCTATGGAGAAGACCATGTCCGCAAACGGTCGCTGGTTCATGAACGCCTATCTAAACATCCTCCTGCCGCAGAGCGAGAGCGCCGCAGGCGTATCTTTCATCGAGCACCACATGCTCGAAGGGTTCTTCGTGTCGCCGCACGTCCACCACACCGAGGATGAGACCTTTTACGTGCTGGATGGAAGGGTCCGCTTCATGCTCGAAGGCGAAATCTTCGAACGCGGTGAAGGTGACTCCCTGCACGTGCCCGGTGGTAAGACGCACGCCTTCAAGGTCCTGTCGCCGACCGCGCGCTTCCTGACGATCACCAACGGCACGTTCGAGAAGATGGTAATGGCGGCATCGGTTCCTGCCGAGCGCCCGGAAATCCCGCCACAGGCGCCGTTCACGCCCGAAGATCAGCAAAAGCTCGGCGTGCTTTGCAATCAGAATGGCATCGAATTCGTCGGCCCGCCGATCGACTGACGCTGCATGCGGATGCTTCCGGCTCCGCGTGCTTTCTCGAAAGACCATGTGCATAGGGAAGCCTAGCGTTGGTGCGAAATCAGGGATCCAGATCCCATGCACAAATAGAGAGGCTTCCCTATGCACGCGGCCAATGCAGACGCCAGCACCACGAACCCAATCGTGTTCGCCCTTGGCGAGATCCCTATCTTTTCCGTTGGAGAAAGGGTGCGCATTCTCGCTCGCTCGCCGATCGGGCACTACCGCGTTCCCCGCTATCTCCGCGGAAAGGAGGGGACAGTCGAGGCCATTGTCGATCCCGCCGCGGTGGACAACGAGGAGGAGGCATATGGGCGTAACGCCGGATCGCGCCTCCACTACTATCGCGTTGTCGTTCCGCTCAGGAACATCTGGCCGGGCTACGCGGGGTCAAGCCGCGACGCACTCGCAATCGAGGTCTACGAGACCTGGCTGGAAAGGGCGTGACCATGACCTCCCCCGGAACCGGACACCACGACCATCATCATGACCACGATCATCCGCACGACCAAGCCCACACGCCCATAACGACCGAAGCCGCTGTCAGCTACTACGAGGTCATGGAGATCGCCGTCCGCGAACTTCTCGTCGAAAGGAAGCTCATCGGCCCCGACGAAATCCGCCGCCAGATCGAGGTACTCGACTCCCGTACTCCGGCGCTCGGCGCCAAGGTCGTCGCGCGCGCCTGGACCGATCCCGCCTTCAAGGCGAGGCTTCTCGCCAACGGCCGGACGGGCTGCGAGGAATTCGGTATCAGCTTCTACGACGACACCCAGCTCATTGTGCTGGAGAACACGGAGACGGTTCACAACCTCATCGTCTGTACCCTGTGCTCCTGCTATCCGCGCCCCGTGCTCGGCCTGCCGCCGGACTGGTACAAGCTGAAGCCCTATCGAGCCCGTGCCGTCTCCGAGCCGCGGGCGGTACTCGCAGAATTCGGCACCCACATTCCCGACGACGTCGAAGTCCGCGTCAGCGATTCCACAGCGATCGTCCGCTATCTCGTCCTGCCGATGCGGCCCGCTGGGACGGACGGATACGACGAGGAACAGCTCGCATCGCTCGTGACCCGTGACACCATGATCGGCGTCGTTCAGGCGACCAAGCAAGGAGCACGCCCATGACTGACACGGCCAACCTCGTATCCCGGCTGCCGAACGACATCGGCGGCCTGCCTGCAGGCGCCATCGAGAAGGTGGACCATGAACTGCTCCCGTGGGAAAAACGCTGCCACGCGCTGGCCGACGTTCTCGATTTCCACAAGATCATCAACACCGAGGAGAAGCGCCGCGGCGTCGAATCCCTGGGAAGCGACGTGGTCGGCAAGCTCACCTACTACGAGCGGTGGATCGTCACTTTTGCCAATCTTTCCTTCCAGAAGAAGATTCTTACGCCCGAGCAGTTGGCGACGAAAATGGACGAGGTCGCGGCCCGGCTGAAGAGCGAGGGCATGCAGGTGGAAAGTCTGAGCCCATGACCGACACGCCCTGCTTCTACGAGCGCGATGGCTCGCTTGCACTCCCCCGCCGCGTCGTGGTCGAAACAGTGGGTACCACACTCCTGATGCTAGCGGTCGCCGCCAGTGCGCTGAGCTGCCAGCGTCTCGGGGCGGGTGGCGCCATTGGCACGGTCGCAGGAGCAATCGCGGTCTCCGCCAGCCTCGTCGGGCTCATCCTCGCGTTCGGCGCTGTCTCCGGCGGCCATTTCAATCCGATCATCACCATCTTACAGTGGATGTGGGGCGACCGCTCGCCTCAGTGCACGATCTCCTATGTCTGCGGGCAGATCGTGGGAGCGGTCATTGGATCGCTGCTTGCGAATTCGCTGTTTCCCACTGGCGCGACTGAAGCCGCAGTCGCCACGAACTCCATGGTCTGGAGCGAGGTGATCGCGGGCTGCGGGCTGATGACAGTCGTGTTCGGCTGCGCCCGTAGTGGTCGCCCGGAAAGCGGACCGTTTGGCGTCGGCGCGTGGCTTACGGCCGCCATCATCGCGCTTCCGTCGGGATCCGTCGCCAATCCCGCAATCGCGATCGGATGCCTCGTCGCCAACGGGCCCGTGTCGCTGTCGCAGGCCACGGTCGCGATGTACGTTCCCGCCGAGCTGCTAGGCGGTTTCGTTGCGTTTCTTCTGATCTCGATATGCTATCCGCGCCAGGACTCTCACCACCCGACTTCGGCTGCCGGCGGCGCGAAGGGGCATGGAAAGTCCAGCGCCGTTATTTCATTCCGGCACCCTGTTCTAAAACGCGAGGATTGAGCCATGACCACTATTCGCACGATCGCCATTCCCGTAGCGGCCGAACCGATCCCGCTAGGCGAGCTGCTGCCATGGGCGATTTTCGGCGGCCTGCTTCTTTTGATGGCCATCTACTTCATTGGCGCGGAGGAAGGCGCGACTTCACTCGTCTCGGGCATGTACGTGCACGAGTTCGTCCACGACGGCCGTCACCTACTCGGCTTTCCCTGTCACTGAGGGCTGAAGGCGATCCAGCAAAAGCCTCTGGCCCGGCGACAGGCGCTCCGCGAGCTCCGGCGGGGCGCCTGCAGCTTTGAGGGTATCCGCTATCGGGTGCAGAGCGACGACCGTCGCCGACGGTGAGGTCTCCCGCAAAAGGACACGCAGCGGCAGATCGAGCGCCGCATTTGGAAACTCCTGCATGACAGGCGTGCCGCCTTTCGGATTCCCGTAGACGATCACGACCGTTGCCGGAAGCTCCAGACCGACGTCTTTTGCCGCCACGGCATGATCGATCTCGGCGAAGATCGTCATGCCTGCCGACTTCAAAATGTCATGGACCTCGCGCCGGACATCGCAGAAGGGGCGAGGCACGGCCAGTTCGTGGATGTTGATTTGATTGCTCATGTTCGCCTCCTAATCATTGATGCGAGATGGGATGAAGCGCCTGCTGCCTGAATTTGCTTGGGGTCATGCCGCGGCTTCGACGGAACGCGCGCCCGAACGCCGCCTCGGAATCGTACCCGACCGCTTCGGCGACTTCGGCAACGGGACAATAGCCTCGCTGAAGCAAGTCGCCCGCCTTTGTCATCCGGAATTCGGTGAGGAACTCGCCAACCGTCATGCCAGACGCGCTCCGGAAGTGTCGCGCGAATGTCGCGCGCGAAGTCGCGGAGATCTCTGCTAGTTCCTCGATCGTCCAAGGTCTCGACGCATCCTGAAGCATCGCCTTGACTGCCTTCGAAAGCCTGACATCCCGCATCAGGCCGGGAAGTCCGGTGACGTTCGGACCGGTATTTCGCAGCGCCATGGCCAGAAGCGCGAGCGACATCGAAGCCATGATCGTGAGCGAGCCGGACATGTCCTTTGCAGTCTCGTCCTTGAGAATGCCCACGAGTGCCGCAAGACGGGCGTCGGAGTGCTGCCCGAGAAGAGAGACCTGGACGATGTCTGGCAGCGCGTCCAGTAGCAGGCCACTGGCTTTGGGATCGTACTCGAAGTGGCCGCAGAGCAGATCTACATCTGCGGCGACGCCATCGGTCCGGCGTTGCTTTAGCGAACCACTGTCGATCACGAGCTCTGCCGCGGATTCGCTCGGACGTCGGTTTACTATGGAGTGCGCACTTCCCCGTGGCAGAAGGAGCATGTCGCCCGATCGGAGCGCCACCTTGCGGCCGCCGTCCAGTTCGACGACGCACTCGCCACCCAGTACGAGATGAAATGGAAGCATGCCTGGCTGCGTGGCGTCATGGCCGACGAGGAACTTGCCGCCCAGCAGGCAGTGGACGTCCAGGGCTGGGCGCAGGTGCGCGAGTTCGATCAATTCACTTAAGACGTCCATTCCAGACCTTCGCGAGTTTCCGCTTTGATACGATGGAGCCAAAAGCTGCGACGCGCGAGCGTTCAAAATATCGCAGGTCGGCGGCATGATGGAGACATAAGGGCTTTGTGCCCTGACCCCGAAATCGAATGCCAAGGATACTGATATGAACATCCACCTGCACAATGCCCTGAGCCTGGTCGCCAGTCCACGATCCAACCGGGTCGGGATCGGCGCGACGCGTATTGCAATCGCGATCATTTTCATCTGGATCGGGCTTCTGAAGTTCGTACCTTATGAGGCAGACAGCATCACCCCGTTCGTCGCCAACAGCCCGGTCATGTCGTTCTTTTATGCCCATCCGGAAGAATACAAGCCTCATCTTACCAAGGAAGGCGAGCTCGCTCCCGCTCAACGTGAATGGCAGTCGGCGAACCGTACCTATGACTTCTCGGACGGTCTGGGAACGGTAGAGCTGATCATTGGCTTCCTCACCCTTTCCGGCTTCTTCTCCAGATGGGGTGGTCTTGCCGGAGCGCTGCTCGCATTCGCGACGCCGTTCGTCACGCTTTCCTTTCTGATCACGACACCGGAAGCATGGGTGCCAGCACTCGGTGACGCTCAGCATGGGTTCCCGTATCTCTCTGGCGCTGGCCGCCTCGTCCTAAAGGACACGGTCATTCTTTCAGGTGCCTGGCTCGTGATCGTTGACACGGCGAAGGCAATCCTTGCCAAGGCGAAGGTCTCGCGGCCGTACATTGCCGATTTCCTTTTGCCGGACGATGTGGTCATCCGCTCGAAGGATTGAACTTGTTTAGGGCAATGTGAAGTCATCCTGACCTCCACGAAAAGAGACGGCACGCCGGGCGGTCATGGGTCGGCGTGCCGTCTAGCACCGGTGCAGCGATCTAGGGTGAAGTTGGCCGGGGAGGGGATGCCAACCGATCGCGATACCAACCTAGCCGCAGTTGTTGAACGATGATTTCCATTCTGCACGGTGACGCATCGAGCCTAGCTTCTAGCAATGGCCAGCGAAACGATATGCAGAAAGTCCGAAATCGCTCATCCGGGCGTTCTGCCCTGGGCTTAGAGGATGAGGTATACAGCCATGATCAGCGGTGCGACCACTGCCGCTGCCATCGCCACATGAACGAGAGTTCTAACGCCGCTAGTCCCATCGATGAGCCATTCGCACATCTGAACTCTCCGATCTCATTTCCGTCGACCCTAAACATAGTCGCCTGGCTGGACAGAACAAAGCTCAGCGAATTTACACGGTGGCTGCGCTTGGCACTGCGGGATGTTGCGAGGCAAGCAGCGCCGCCGCTCTCTCGAACAGACCAGTGACCTTCGGCACCATTGTCCGCAACCGGACCTCGTTGATAACTGAAGCTCCATCAGACGCAACGCAATGGAGCCACCCATGACGTCCCACGCCCTTCCAAGATGCTGCATCATCGGCGCCGGAATGAGCGGTATCGTCACCGCCAAGGCGCTCGCCGAACGCGGCGTTCCCTTCGATTGGTTTGAAATGAGCGACCGTATCGGTGGCGTCTGGGCGTTCGAGAATCCAAATGGCAGATCTGCGGCGTACCGCTCGCTCCACATCGACACATCGAAGGGCCAGCTGGAGTTTCCTGACTTTCCGATGCCTGCAGGCACGCCGACCTATCCTCATCACACGCAGGTTCTGGCCTACCTTGAATCGTACGTCGCACACTTCGGTCTCGCTGGGAAGGTGAGCCTGGGCGCCGAAGTCGTGAAGGCAACGCGTGACGAAAACGGCACTTGGCGGATCCGGCTGGCGTCCGGCGAGACGCGCACATATGATGCACTGTGCGTATGCAACGGGCATCACTGGGATCCAAGGTGGCCCGAGCCCGCCTATCCCGGTCACTTCGATGGCGAGCAGATCCACGCCCATTCCTATCGCGATCCGTTCACTCCGCACGACCTCCGCAACAAGCGAGTGCTCGTCGTCGGGATGGGAAATTCGGCAATGGACATCGCGAGCGAGCTGTGCCCCCGCCACATCGCGCAGAAGCTTTTCGTCAGCACCCGGCGCGGCCAGCACATCTTTCCCCGCTACCTTCTTGGCAAACCCGCTGACAAGGGCAAGCTGTATCCTTGGCTCCCACTATCTCTTCAGCGGACGGTCGGCCGCGTGATCTACAAATTCGCCGTCGGACGGATGGAGGATTACGGCCTTCCGAAGCCCGACCATCTTCTCTTTGAATCGCACGGGACAACGTCGGATACCTTCCCGTCATATGTAGCTGCCGGCGATATCACAATGCGCTCAGGCATCAAACGGTTGGACGGGACCGCGGTCGTGTTCGAAGATGGCCGCCGTGAAACGATCGACGTGATTATCTGGTCGACCGGATACCGCATCAGCTTTCCTTTCTTCGACCATCAATTCATTTCCGCCCCGGGCAACAGGCTTCCTCTGTTCAAGCGCGTAATCAAGCCTGGTATCCCGAACCTCTTCTTCGTCGGATTGGCGCAGCCGAGCGTAACGCTCTTCGCCATTGCGAACCGCCAGGCAAAATGGATCGCGGCATATCTTGCCGGGGAATATCAGCTTCCCAGTGTCGAGGAGCAGGAACGCACGATCGTGGTCGACGAGGAGCGGCACATGTCCCGCTACTACAAGTCGGCCCGGCACACGATGCAGCTCGACCAGGACATCTACTTCGCCGAACTGGACCGCGAGATGCGCCAGGGCAAAAAACGAGCCCGCGCAATGGGCTTCAGCAGCTCCCGCCCTCCCGTTCCAAGGCTGGCCATGGTGGATGCGCCTTCATCAGCCGCTTGAACATCCATGACCGGTTCAATTCAACTCGGAGGTATCCTATGGTTCAACGCGTGATGATCACCGCAGGAGGGTCTGGCATCGGTCTCGCGATCGCAAAGGCATTCATCGAGAGTGGCGCGCGTGTCCATATCTGTGATGTGGACGATCAGGTGGTCGAGAAAGCTGCACAAGACCAACCCGGATTGGTCGCCACTCGGGTCGATGTTGCCAACGAGAATGCGGTTGACCGCTGGTTCGATAGGGCACTCGAAGACCTCGGTGGGCTCGACGTACTGGTCAACAATGCCGGAACCAAAGGCCCCACAGCTTATGTCGAAGACGTGAAGCTCGGCGATTGGCAGGCCTGCATCGGGGTGTGCCTTGACGCTCAGTTTCTGTGCGCAAGGCGCGCGGTCCCGGTGATGAAGAAGCAGGGCTCTGGCAGTATCATCAACATATCCTCGACTGCGGGACTTTATGGCTACGGGCTTCGCACTCCCTATGCTGCGGCGAAGTGGGCCGTGATCGGCTTCACGAAGTCGCTCGCTATCGAGCTGGGCCCGTATGGCGTCCGCGCGAATGCCATCTGCCCGGGTTCTGTCGATGGCGTGCGTATGGACCGCGTTGCAAGAGCGGAAGCGGAGAGCCGCAATGTTCCGGTGGAGGTCGTCCACCAGGAATATGTGCAGTCGCAGTCGATCAAGCGGTTTGTGAAGCCTGAGGAAATCGCGGACATGTGCGTCTTCCTCTCGTCACCCGCATCTCGAATGGTGAGCGGCCAGGCGATTGCCGTGGATGGCCATACCGAGACTTTTCATATCGGAAATTGACCCTTATGGAGCTTGAGAATCCCGATTGGAGGTTGGTCGCGAACACCCGCGACAGGTTGGGCGAAAGCATTCTATGGCATCCGGTGGAGAAGGCTCTTTATTGGATCGACTACTATGGTGCCCTCATCCATCGCCAGGCGACCGCAGGTGGTCAAGTCGAAACGTGGAAACTTGGCAGTGGCGAAACCCTGGGCTCGATCGCCTTCGCGGAGCACGGGATCGTGGCTGCCATGGCCCATGGGCTCTGGCTGTTCGACAAGGAAACGCAAACCAACGCGCCACTCTGTGATCCAAAACGCGGAAGGCCGACGCAAGCCTATAACGACGGGAAAGTCGATCGCTCGGGCCGTTACTGGGTGGGGACCCTCTGTCTTGACGAGGAGGCGGCACATGCGGGCTTCTACCGGGTTGCGCATGATGGGAGCTCTTACCTCGCGGACGACGGTTTTAAGATCTGCAACGGTCCAGCATTCTCGCCGGACAACCAAACTCTCTATTTCAGTGACTCGATGAGCCGACAGCTTCTGCGCTACGATCTCGCGTCGGATGGCAATCTTTCAAACAAAGAGGTCTTCCATCGTTTTTCCGACGGGGATGGAATTCCGGATGGACTTACGGTCGACAGCGAGGGGTCGGTATGGTGCGCTCTGTACGGAGCGGCGCGCGTGGTCTGCCTCGGCGGGGATGGTACCGTGAGACGCAGCCTGCGGGTTCCGGCGGCGTATGCGACAAGCATATGCATCGGCGGCTCCGACATGCAGACGTTGTTCGTCACGACCGGGTGGAACCCCGAAGATCACCTCCGGGTATTGGACGAGGGCGCAGGCGCGGTATACGCGCTCGAACTAGACACTCGGGGGATTGCCGAACCCATAGCCAAGTTCTCGATCTAGGTGCGTGATGAAAGCAAACTTAGCAGCATACTCCGCCCTCAGCCTTGCGATCATCCTCGAAGTGGCTGGTTCCATGCTCTTGCAAAGGACTGAGCAGTTCAGTCGCCTATGGCCCAGTCTTGGCACCGTTGGTCTCTACGCGGGCTCCTTCTACCTGCTCAGCCACGCCATCAAGTCGATGCCCCTTAGCATAGCCTATGCGCTTTGGGCTGGCATAGGCATCATCCTGACTGTCGCTTCCGCCACCATCTTCTTTCAGCAAACACTAGATTGGCCTGCGGTCTTGGGAATCTGCCTGATCGTGGGCGGCGTTCTAATCATCCAGCTGTTCTCTGGTGCCACTGGACATTGAGGGCATGAATACGACACGCCGACGGCCGGAGGCAATCAGGTGCGCGCTTCTTGATCAGACGGCTCGACTACTCGGTGACCAGGGGATTGGAATTGTGACCCACGAGGCGGTCGCTGCGGCGGCGGGAGTGAGCAAAGGGGCGCTTCTCCACCATTTTCCCACGAAGCAGTCGTTCCTCGACGAGACGGTAGCCAATCTGCTCAAGCGCGTTGACGCTGAGATCGACGCCCTTCTTGCATCCGACAGCATCCCCTATGGACGATTTACCCGCGCGTACGTCCAGGCTGCCTTTGGCGGGGTGACTTCCGGGCTGGATGCAGTGACTTCGAAGCTGCTGATGGCCGTGATCACTGGACCATCCCTTCGGCACCACTGGAGCCGATGGCTCGACGCTAGGCTTGACTACCATAGATCGACCGATTGCGACGCCAACCTTCATGTCGTTCGGTGGGCCGCGGACGGCGCTTGGCTGTCCTGCATGCTCGATACGACGAACGGCGCATCGCTCGATCTCGATGCAATCAAGGAGCGGCTGCTGGAGATGGCGCGGCCGGGATCCTCAAGGCCCCGACTCGCTCAGGCCGCAGGCTGACCCAATTCCACCGATTGGCTCAGATGGTCTTGCCAGTCCACGCCGGGAATCCTGTGTTGGAGATAGTCAGCCATTTGCGCGAGGGCGACCGATGCTGAGATCCCATCGGGTCGCAACCCCAGCTGCAGCCACAGCCCGTCAATCAGCGAGGTGATACCCAGTGCGGCGCTCTCGCGGTCTTCCGCCGGAAGCAGGAACCGGAGTGCACTCAGAAGGTTCGAACGCATCCTCGCATGAACGACATACTGGATTCGGGCGAGCTGGGGTTCCCTTGGCACCTCGGCGCACAGCGATAGCCAGGCATGACATATTGGCCGGGTGAAAAATGCTCCACTGAAGTTCCCTTCAATAATCGCCCACAGACGCCCGTCTGCACCCTCGGATTGGCGCATGCGCCAAACAACCTCGTCACGCAACAGAGCGTTTGAATGGCGCATCGCATGCTCGAACAGCTGCTGCTTCGACTTGAAGTAGTGAAGCACTATGCCCTTAGACGAGCCCGCCTTGAGCGCGACCTTCTCGATGGTTGCTCCTGCCATTCCTTCTGTCTGAAGGACCTCGTAGGCGACCTGCCTCAGTTCCCGGCGGCGAATAGAGCTGATCTTTGTGAGCTTCATGAGCCAAAACTTGACAGAATTGAACGGTTGGGTCAAGAATTGTCCCGCTGGTCAATTTTTCGAACACAGAGACAATTGGAGGGTGCGATGACGGCGCACGCTGCTACTTTTTCTCATCATTCCGCTGGGGTGATCGCAACCGACATTCGTCCCGGCGCAAGTTCGGCTGGATCGGATGGGAACGCCGATTGGCCCAGTTTGGGCCTTTGGGAGGCCGTTGCCAGCGCGACTGTCAGCGTGGGGTCCGGCACCTTCTACGACAGGCTCCTGGACATACTGGGTGCGCTTGTCAGATCCGATCTCCTCGCGCTTGTCAGGTACTCCAGCTTCGGTGCTCCGGACCTGATCATCCCACGAGAAAACCGGATTGATGTCGAACAGTCCTACAACGGAGGGCTCTACAAGCTTGATCCCTTCCATCACTATTGGCTGGCGCTCGCCGAACCCACTGTTGCGAGCCTGAGAAACTTGGCCCCGGCGGAGCTATGGGAGAGCAGCTACGCTCTCGACTTCCTTCGGGCCGCCGATGTCAGTGACGAGATTGCGTTGTTTCTTCCACCCATAGGCGGGGCTAGTCCGACACTCATACTCGACCGCGCGACGGGCACATTCACAGAGGCAGAGGTCGCGCGGGTAAGAAGTGTCTATCCGCTTGTCGCCAGTCTTCACAATGCACACATCGAAGCCATCATCAGCAAGGGTGTCACACATCGCGCCAATGAGAAGCCGTTCCGAATGCTGGACCGATGCGGTCGGGAACTTGCTGCCAACGATGCATGGCGTGAACTGATTGCTGATCCGCAAAGCGGCCTAGCCGACGTGCTCCGCCATCGAGTTCGCGAAGGCGCATTTAAAGTTCAGTTGCCGGATGGAAGGACTCTGACGCGATCCAACCTTGCTGCGGATTTCGGCGCGGCTCCCGAGGGGATGTGTGACGAGATCGAAATCGCGTCGACGCCCTCGTCGTCTAGGTCGTCATTCGGCTGGCTTGAAGCTCTTACCCAGCGCGAGCGAGAGATCGTGATCCTCACTCTGGAGGGGCACCCGATCGCGAGCATCGCGAAGCGGCTCGGTCTGCAGTGCGGTACGGTGAAGAACCATCGGCTTCGTCTTTATCAGAAGCTCGATATTACGACCGAACGCGAGCTCTTCTTGATGCACATGCGATATATTCAGGGCGTCGCACCCTGAGGGATGGTGACCTTCGGCACTATTGTCGGTGAGAGCGTTCAGTTGATACGAAATGTCATCGCTTGTTGATACGGAGCCTTCGATGACCTCAGCCGCGCCAGCCTCCATCCTAGCGTCGGGCACGCAACCGAAAGCATTACCTCCGATTTTGGTCGGGCGTCGTGCGGTGGTAACGGGCGCAGCACGGGGCATGGGCAAAGCGATTGCAGACGCGTTCGAAGAAGCGGGCGCCTCGGTGGTTCGGCTGGATGTCAAAGGGGATGAAAATGTCATCGCATGCGACGTCTCGAACGAAGAGTCCGTCAGGCGGACTTTCAAGGCGATCGCCGAAGCAGGTGCCATCGATGACATCGTTCATGCAGCGGCCATCGCCGTTGTCTCGTCGGTAGAAGACATGTCCGCGGCGGATTTCACCCGCCAGATAGATGTAAATCTCAAGGGTTCGTTTCTGGTCAGTCGTGAGGCTGCGCGCTATCTGCAGGCGGGCGGCAACCTGCTGTTCATTGCTTCGCAGGGCGGTCTCAAGGCATGGGGCTTATGGGGTGCTTACTGCGCCTCAAAGGCAGGCGTCCTTCGGCTTGCCGATAGTCTTACAGAGGAACTCGCGCCTCGCGGTATCCGAGTCAATTCGATTTCGCCCGGAAGCGTCGAGACCGACATGATCTCTACGACAATAGCCGACGTCGCGCGACAGACGGGAAGCGACCAGGAAAGCGTGCGCGCCCGGTACGAGGCGGCGATACCGATGGGGCGTTTCGCGCGCCCGGGGGAAATTGCTTCAGTTGCGGTGGCGATTTGCTCGAGCCTGTTCTCCTACGTGAACGGATCGAACATTGTTGTCGATGGTGGAGAGTTGTCGCGCTGATTTGATCTGATGCCAGCCCGGTTCTCAAATGTCCGGCTGTGGTGCTCGAAATTCCTTCCATAGGAGTGAAACCAGATGCGTACGAAAATTGCTGCAATGTTCTTCGCTATACTGGGCTGCTCGTCCGCCCATGCCCAGGATGCACCGGAATGTAAGAAAGTCCGGATCGCCGACCTCGGCTGGACTGATATCATGCTGACGAACAACACTGCCGAATTCATCCTCGATGCACTGGGCTACGAGGCCACTCAGACGCTGCTCGGCATGGATGTCACCTACATGAGCCTGAAAAACGGCGAGATGGACGTCTTCCAGGGTAACTGGCGGCCGTTCCAGGACGCGCAGTACAAGCCGTTCTTCGATCAGAGATCTGTCGAGGTCCTGGGCACAAACCTTGAGGGCGCAAAATTCACACTCGCTGTGCCGAAATACGTGGCCGACGCAGGAATCAAGGACTTCGGCGATCTGGCTAGCCACGGTGACCAGTTCGAGAAACAGATCTATGCGCTCGAGCCTGGATCAAACACGGTTCTCCTGGACATGATTGCCGCCAATCGCCATGAACTCGGGCAGTGGAAGGTGGTTGAATCCAGCGAAGCCGGGATGCTAACGCAGGTGAAAAGGGCGATTGCGCGCAAGCAATGGATCGTCTTCCTCGGGTGGGAACCCCATCCGATGAACCTGGATTATGACATGAGCTATCTGACGGGCGGCGACGTCGAGTTCGGTCCCAATTTCGGCGGCGCCACAGTGCGGACGATCGCCCGGAAAGGATACGCAAAGGCCTGCCCGAATGTAGCGAAACTGTTTTCCAATCTCGTATTCAATCTCGAGTATGAGAACCACGGGATGCAGATGATCATCGACCAGGGGCAGGACGCTCCAGTTGCTGCACGCGAGATGATGCGTCTCAACCCGCAGATGCTCGACAAGTGGCTTGCTGGCGTCACCACATTCGACGGCAAGCCTGCACTTCCGGTTATCAAAGGTGCGCTGGGTAGCTGAGTTCGCAGTCCGAGCACGGAACTGCTTGGCAGGAGCGTGCTCGGCTCACCCAGTCATTGTTCTCGCTGGCGGGAGAGAGGTCTCCTTCAATGACACGTTTTTCTTCAAAGACTGCACTGATCACGGGTGCGGGGTCCGGGATCGGGCGCGCGACAGCTCGTCTGCTGGCGAGCGAGGGAGCCACGGTTTTCCTTGCTGACATCGACATTGAGCGCGGTGCGCTGGCGGCACGGGAAATCGGCGAAGGTTCACATTTCGTCAAGCTGGACGTGACGAGCGAACGATCCTGGGAAAGCGTCATCAACACGGTGCTTAATATTGCGTCGAAGCTCGACATCCTCGTGAACTCGGCTGGCATCTGGAGCGATGGTGACTTCGTGACGTGTTCGCTTGCGGACTGGCAGCGCACGATGGAAGTCAATGCCACCGGAACGTTTCTCGGGTGCCGAACGGCAGTGGGCGCGATGAAGTCCAAAGGAAACACCGGAGCGATCGTGAACATCTCCTCCGTTTATGGGAATATTGCTGCGGACGATGCTGTGGCCTATGCCGCCAGCAAAGGCGCTGTCCGTCTTCTCACAAAGGGCGTGGCACTCTACTGCGCGGCGAACGGACTGCCTATACGCTGCAATTCAGTGCACCCGACCTACGTCGATTCAGAGATGCTAGACAGCTTCGGCGTCGAAGTAGGGGGACGCGAGATCGCATATGCCGCTCTAAGTGGCGCCGTACCGATGCGGAAGCTACCAGTTCCGCTCGACATCGCCGAGGCCATCGCATTTCTGAGCTCTGACGCCTCGCGGCTGATAACCGGGGTCGAATTGCCTGTCGACGGAGGGATGCTGGCAGGGATTGTGGCTCCGATCCGTCGTGCGGAGGGGAGTGAAGCCAGCTGATCGCCGATGGCCGTATTGGGAGTTTGGAATTTCAGGATCCGCATCGGCAAAGATACTGACCGTTCCTCACTTCGATATCGCCGGACCTTGTGTTCCGCCAAATCCTGTACGCGTTCTCGTCGGTCTGGCTGACATTGAAGCAGGAAGGATACTTCGAGATGTAGCTCAGCATCATCTGCGATGCTGAGACGCCCTGTACCTGTGCGAATTCGCATACGTAGACTGAGCGCAACGCGTCCGGCTCGAATGAGAAGGAAACCTTGTCGTGTTGCCGGGCACCTTCGGCAAGGATCGTTTGAAGTGGTTGGGCGTAGCCTTGGTCGTTCGTAAAGATCGATAGATGCGATGGATCGTCTGCGAAGAAATAGCTCCATCCTGCAAGGACGGCGGTGGTGGTCAATGAACTGATTACTATGGATCTCAAGTCTGTTGATTGCCACTGAGAACTGACCCGGCGTTTCCACCGAGAATTGGCTCTGACTCAGTTTTGCTGCTGTCTCGGATGAAAATTCTGCTGATTCACCGGAGGATCAGCTCATGCAACAGCGGTTTCCGATCGCGAGCCTCGCACCATCTGGCTTTGCAGTCGATGAGGTTGAAGTTGTCGCGGACAGTGTTCGAATTCGGCTGTGACCACGCCATCTCTCAGCGAGTGGCGTACCCAGCCACTGTCGTCGCGAGCGCCTTTGGTTGTGCGAGGACAGCCGACGATCTAGCATCGAATATAGTATGCATAGGGAGGTTGCGATGGGTGTTCAGGTGATGATGTGTCCGCGGGTTCGAGGCGATGGCGGTACGGCTGGTTGATCGAAGTAGGACAAGGGGCGCGGACAAGATGGCAATCGATGTGGAAAAGGTCGTCGGATTTGGCACCAATGATACCCTCGTGGCTCTGTCGGAACTTTCGGAGCCGATATACGAGCGGAAATTTTGACTATGTCGGTGGAGCGGGTCGTTCCGACAAGAACGACCCGCAGACGCTAAATCAATCGGCCACACTTGCCTTCATGAAGTATAACGGCATCACTTGATGTGCCAAATCGCCTGACGTTGTGGATGGTCAGAAAAATCTGCGATTTTGAGGGTCAATTCAATCTGCGACCTTTTCCACAGTTTGGGCAAGTCTGCGTTTCGATCTATCGTCAACCGTTGATAGTCGAATGGGTCATGCTAGCTCGGTTTGCGGAAAGCCATTGGTGGAACTGTAGACCCCGCCTTTGGTCAGAAGTGCCCATACAATACGCGCGGTTCTGTTGGCAATCGCGACTGCTGCCACCTTGTAGGGCTTTCGTTTTACAAGTGAAAGCAGCCAGTCATTCGGCCCCCCGCGCATTCTTGCGCGGGCGACAATCGGAAAGGCTCCAATGACTAGCAGCTTGCGGAGCTCCGCATTTCCCCTTTTCGAGATCCGGCCGTAACTCTGCTTGCCGCCAGACGAAAACGACCGGGGCGTAATGCCAGCCACGAAGCAAAGTGCCGGGCGCTCTTGAAGAGAGTTGCGTCAGGTACGAATGCACTGATCGAGGCAGCTGTGATTTTCCCCACACCTGGAATGGTCATGAGCCGCTGTATTGCGGCATCTTTCTTGACCTGGACATCGATCAACTTTTCGATCCCGCTGATGTGCTTGTTGATAGCGTCGATGTGCTGGTAGACACCACTCAGCACGGTGCGCGCGGTCTCTGGTAGGTGGCTCTTGTCAGAGCTCAAGATCTGCTTGAGTTTGACAACGTTGACGGCCCTAGACGGGACTACAAGTCCGAATTCAGCCAACAGGCCGCGCAACGCATTGATGGCGGACGTGCGCTGGCGAATGAATAGCGTTCGCGTTTTCATCAGGGTGGTGATCGTCTGCTGTTCGGAGCTTTTGATGGCGACGAACCGCATTCCTGGCTGCGTCGCGGCATTGGCAATAGCCTCGGCGTCGAGAGCGTCGGATTTCTCCCGTTTAACGAATGGCTTGACGTATTGCGCGGGTATAAGCAGCGGCGTGTGCCCCAACCTCTCAATTTCTCTAGCCCAATAATGAGCGCCGCCGGTTGCTTCCATTGCGACAACGCATCCACGCTGCTTCTTGAAGAAACCTGGCAATTCCGCTCTCGCCAGCTTGTGGCTGAAAACCTTGTCGCCGTCCTTGTTCATTCCGTGGACCTGGAAGACCTGTTTGGCGAGGTCCAGACCAATCGTGCTAACCCGTTCCATTTTCTCCTCCTTGGGATGATGGCGGGCTGATTATAGCTCGTTGGCCTCGACACGGGAGAGGAGTAAGAAGAAGAGGGCTGCCATCGCCCGATGGTGGGGCGGTGGGTGACCGCAAGTAGCCGCCCAGTACCGCTGGTTCGATGATCGGCGTTAGCCAGGGCAGGAAGAGACTACTGATGCGAACGTCTGCCTAAAATCAGGGTGCTCGCCGCGAACGAAAAGAAATCATCGCACTCCGGCTCGAAGCTCGGGCCACTCATGTCCAAACAGAAAACTCCGGGGCCTAACGATGGGCAAAGGCAATAGCGCCATGACGCCCCGCTGTCTGCGACGGCGACCGCGTCGGCCGGAAACGGGTTCACTGGCGGCTGGGGGCGTCCAGTTAGCGTCCTATAACTCAAGGATTGATAAGCTTGGAAGGATGTTTGAGTTTCGGCGCTTGATGCAGGCTCTGGATCATATACATTGAAACCGCGCGTTGTCGAGCCGATGCCAATCTTTCGAACGAACTCAAGATATTGATTTGAGATTCCAGGATGCTGCACGGCGATTACTGCTACTTGTTCATCCGATAACGGCTCTAAAGATGACAATTCCCCGCTTTCGTCGTAAGCGATGAGGTGCGCAATGTTTTCCAATATCTCGTGCTTTCCCTGTAATAGTGACGAGACGCCACCTACTTCATTTCCGACGCTTCCCGCACCAGCTTGTCAGCAAGCCCGGTGCCGCCGAAAGCGCCCTCGCTGAATTCAAAACCGATACCACGCGTGCAGCGGATCAGCCCTCCCATCAGAAGAAAACCGGCCTTCCATTCCGCGACTGACGATCGAAACGTCAAGCTAATGACAAAGTCGCCATACTCGAAACCTGGAGCCTTCATTCCCATTTTTCGGAGCTCGGTGTTCAATCTAGGGGTATGAGGTCATTCATGTCATTGGGGAGGACTGTCTGTCCATTTTCCTCTTTTACAGCGTATGCGAAGGACTCCTTGGCACTCAGCTGGATGATTGAAGTTTCCACCTCGACGGGCGCGCCCTGGTAAAGCAAATTAAGAACATCGCCAGAGACCCGCAGTGTCTTGTCTGGCTCTGATGGCGGTCTCGCCACAACGCGCACGGGATAGTCCAAGCCGGTTAGGCAGAGGTTGACATCGGCAATTGTCGGCCAGTCCGCTTGATGAATTGCCAAGTGATAGTCCGCGCCCAAATCAATTTCCATTGATTCTTTTGAGCAAGCATACGGCGGTTTTAGTAACTCGCAATGACTGGAGAAGATGCAGGCCACCAATCCTCGCCCCCACCGCCCTAACATCATCGGGTGGGTGGCTACGCGCCAATTGCGGACATTGCGGGCATCGCAAAACCGTCTATTTTGCGACGTTGCAAAAGTCAGGAAAACAACTGCCGCTTTAATCGGGGATTTCGCGACAAAAAAGAGAACCTCACTATGGAATCGATTATCGCGATTGGGACCATAAAAGATGTTGAGCCGTGGGCGGAACTCCGCGTTGTTGTGGCCGCATCACTCCCTTGAAGATCATCGCACTGAATTGAGCCGGGCATTTCTTTCAGAAAGTGGAGACGCCGTCGCGTTCATCGCTCGAAATTCTGCAAATGAAACTGTCGGGTTTGCTGAGGCCACTTTGCGACGTGATTATGTGAATGGATGCAGCAGTTCGCCCGTTCTATTCCTCGAAGGAATTTATATCAGGCCCGTTGACAGGCGGAAGGGTATCGCACGCCTGCTTTGCAATGCCGTTGCCGATTGGGCTAGGTCGCTTGGGTGTGTTGAGTTTGGCTCTGACACGCCGATAGAGAATTCCACCAGCCATGCGCTCCATACCGCATTAGGATTTGAGGAGACACAGCGCGTCGTGTTCTTCCGAAAGCCACTATAGGCCGGAGTTGCCCTTCCACGAGATGGTTCGCCGCACAAATCCTGGCTTATGCGATACGGCGCATGTAACAAGCAGCTATACCCTGACGTTACAATGTGATGCCAACGAACGGGCTTTGGGGCCGCAAGGCGGCTTAGCGGCAGAAGAGGCTTCAGCAGCACGAGATCTTTATTGTACGACGCAAGACAATAGCTAACCGCCACCTCTCGCTAGGACGCACTTTCAAAAGCAAGGATCGAATCCAAAATACGAGCTACAAGTTTCATTTGCTCTGCCGGCAGCCTCTGGATCAGTTGGATCACGCGCCGTCGTTCGTTTGCCTCTTCGGGCGTTGCTCCCCACAAATGCGGAGCTGCATCGAACAGGAAGTCATCTGGAAAAACCCTAAGCAATTCGCACATGTGCAGGATTTGGGTGGCATGAAACTTCGTCAGCGCACGCTCGTATCTGCCGTAGACCTGCTCCAACGAACCCAACAGCACAGCAAGCTCCGCGCGGGACAAATTTGCTGCAGTGCGTTGGCGCCGAGCAGCCTTGGAGATTGCTTGGTCCATCTGTTCTTGCCCGGCCACGGCGTTGAAACTCTTGCGCCGAAAGGTCAGTCTGCCCGACTTCGGATCGTCGACCGGTACCAGACCGTGATCAGCTACATAGTCGGAGACATCCACCATTTTCCCTGCTTTCATTTTGCGGCCTAAAGCATTAGCCAATTGAACGGGTGCTGGCTACCGGTTCGTTTTGGACAAACGCTGCCTGAGAGGGTTGGACGGCCGGTTAGACCGGCCGCCCGTAGAACGCTATTCCCGATAGTATTTTCTACAACGCCCATACTACACTTCGGCCTTTATCGCTGTGCGATTGGCCCATTTTTAACTCGGAAAGCAGCTGGCTTAAACAATCGAACGCGTTCACTATCGCAAGCTTCAATGCGGCCTAATCTACTTACTATGCGTTGCAACAAACGATTCTTTCGGGCTTGCGTCCATGGTTTTAGGACGAACCGGGTCTGAGTGAGGACGCCCCTTGGTAAACACCGCCCTTAGTTAGAAGGGCCCAGATCATCCGTGCCATTTTGTTGCAAAACGCAATAGTTGCTACCTTCTTCGGCTTTCGTTCAATCAAACGCCGCAACCAGTCATCCATTCTTCCAGTGACCCGAGCCGCTGCAATTGCCGCGGTGGCACCCGTGAAAAGCAACGCTCGAAGATTGGAATTCCCCATTTTGGAGATGCCTCGACTTTGTGTCGTACCCCCACTTGAATACGCTTTGGGAGTAAGGCCAAGCCATGCTGCAAACTGCCGACCGGACCTGAACGCGTTGGGGTCGGATACGAACGCTTTAATGGCAAGAGCGGTTTGAACACCAACTCCAGGTATGGTCATGAGACGCTGCAGCTCGGAATCTGCTTTTACCGCTTTATTCAGCAATTTATCAATTCGCCCGAGACGAGCGTTGATCGTCGCGATTTCCTCGCCGAGTTCGTCGAGCGCAACGCGAGCAATTGCTGGCAGCTCAATGTCGGGCTTGTCTCGGACTAGCTCGATCATCATCTCAACATCTTGACGACCGAGCTTGGTGGCCAAGCCGAACTCCGCCAAGTGACTGCGCGCCGCGTTGACGATCCTAGTCCTCTGCCGCACCAATAGATTTCTCACACGATGCAAAACCGCCAAACCCTGTTGTTCAGACGTTTTGATGGGAACGAAGCGAATATTTGTCCGCTTGAGAGTTTCGGTCACCGCAACTGCATCGTTAGCATCGGTCTTTCCGCGCGGCACGAAGGCCGTAACCAGTTGCGCGGGAATGAGCTTCACGTCATGGCCACGGGCAGCGATTTGCCTAGCCCAGTAGAACGATGTCCCGCAGGCCTCCATTGCCACGAGGCAAGGTGAAAGGTCGCTGAAGAACCCAAGAACCTCGGCCCGTTTTATCCTTCGATTGAAAAGCGTAGCGCCGAGGGCGTCTACTCCATGGACCTGAAAAACATCCTTTGCCACGTCGACACCAACAATCTTCGGATAGCTCACTTGATATTGCCCTCATTAAATCAGCGGTGCCGATGTAGATGGAAACCATTAAAGATGAAATGCGGCACTACCGACAGGTGTGCGAAACTTCAGTGCCATTTGTGGTACCGCGCCATCGCGGACCACGTTCAATCGTAAGCGGTATTTTCCTCGCATAACGACCAAGCACGATGAGGCTGTTCCGAAAGCTAGCTGCAACATTGACGGCAACAAAGGGGCGAGCAGCGGACATGTAACTGCCCCTTACAATTGAGTGGGTCGTTTATTCCTTGAAGGCGGGGAAAAACCGCGCCTGTGGCTTTTGTGAGGCCGGATCAGCTACAACGCAAAAGACCCGCGCCTGGATGGGCTGCGGGTCTAACGCTGGATAGGGGGCCAGTTTCAAACCTTCCTGCCGACTATAATCGGCCAAACCGATGTGGCTTTTATTGGGCCGTGACAGCCCCGCTGCTGCCGGCTGGCTAAAGCTCCGCCGCATCTGACGGTTTAAATTAAACGAGGGCTTGCAGTTCGCAAGCCCTCTGCCGACCTTCGTATCCGCCAAGACGCATCAGGACGACGGTTAGAGAATACTCGCGCCTGTGATGAGACGTATCACGAGATTTTAGGAGGTTGATGAGGTATGCGTTCATCAATTGCGTGCAAGACCTTGCTTCGCTGGGAATGAACCGCAGAGGCAAACGTGAAAAATCTTACCAAGGAGCAGCTTGAGCTGCTGGCGATGTTGGCAGACACAAACAAACTCCGGCACATGCCCAATGCGACGGCTTGCCTTGTGACTTTAGAGGAACTGGGACTTGTTGGCCCGGATTTTCAAGCGACTGAAGCTGGAAGGCGGATACTTGAAAGTCAGAGTCGGATAGACTACGCCGCAAGCTCCACTGAAAATTGCCCGACAGGGTGAGCTATCGGGCCGCGCCAAGTGTGGCGGCATTGCGGGTGTATCACTTCCCGCTCTGCTCTGGGTTCCCTTTTGGTCTAGCTTCCAAAAGGGCCATACGTATCAAGTACTCGATCAGCGCGTTTCCGTTAGTGCGGGCAAGCTTGGCACAGACGGTAAGGTGATCAACAAGTGGCTTCGTCATTTGATCCTCCGGTGCGTCCCCCGACACACATGAAGATTGTCTAATATAGCTTGAGTGAAGCTTAACGCGCTTGGGCAACCTTTTGCCTAGCCCTACCGCCCGAATCTAAACTTATCGAGTGATCAGCCTCTCAATGTCGGAAAGTCCCAGTTTCCTTTCAATCGATCGCGAGCTCCATTTAACAAGCTGTCATAGTCAGCTTTGGAAGGGGCGATTAATTGTTTTGCAAGGTCGGCCAACAGCCCATGCAACACAGCGCCCTCGGCAGTGCTTTCGAAACAAGAGGCCTCCGGTGTTGGCGACTTGCCGTCTTCGCACCACCGGGAAAGTAGCTCGAAGAGCACGATTGATTCATCTGGCGTGAGTTGGATTTGCGCAGTGTCCGGCGCTGAGTTCTGTTCAACTGTCATGACGCAAATTCGCACGTGCGGTGGAGGTCCGCAATGGGCCGAAAGTGGACCCCACCGCCCTAACTTCCCGAAACCGCCGTCCCTGTTACTAAGCACGGACGGCGGCTCTTGCACCCGGTACCAATCGGGGCTCCCTTGCTACGAAATTGGGGGAGCAATGGAAGGCTAGCGGAGATCGACCCGGCTGGCTTTCAAGTATTTGATATTTTGTTAGCCAGGACCCCACCGCCCCCTCATCATCGGGTGGGTGGCTACGCGCCAATAGCTGCCATTGCGCGTTACGGGAAATCTCCTATTCTCGCCCTTACTTCCGAGATCAGACAGAGGATCGACCTATGCCTGAAATAGACGGCGATTACGCTGATGTCGTCGAATGGCGACGTGATATCCACGCCCATCCAGAGCTTCAGTTCGAAGTCCACAGAACAGCCGAGTTGGTTGCCTCGAAGCTGAAAGAGTTCGGATGCGACGAGGTAGTGACAGGTATCGGCAAGACGGGCGTCGTGGGGGTTATCCGTGGGCGGCAGCAGACCAGCGGAAGGGTTATCGGCTTGCGTGCTGATATGGATGCTTTGCCAATCGAGGAAGAGACCGGAGCCAGTTGGGCATCCACCAACAAGGGTGTCATGCATGCGTGCGGGCATGATGGACATACAGCCATGCTATTGGGTGCCGCCCGTGCTCTCACCCGAACACGCGCGTTTGACGGCACGGCGATAGTAATCTTCCAGCCCGCCGAGGAAGGTGGCGGTGGAGGCAAGGCAATGGTTGATGACGGTTTGATGGATCGCTTCGAAATCAACGAGGTCTACGCCATGCACACGGAGCCAGGATTGCCAATCGGCCAGTTCAGTACTGCGAGTGGCCCCCTAGCTGCATCTGCGGATGGCTTTCGGATAAAAATCGACGGCAAAGGCGCGCATGGGGCATCGCCCCATGCCAGCGTCGATCCGCTCGTCGTCGGCGCGAATATTCTTCTGGCGCTCCAGACGATAGTGTCGCGCAACGTTCACCCGCGCCAGTGCGCTGTTGTCACAGTAGGCTGGATGGGTGGCGGTAAAGCTGGAAACGTAATTCCCCAGTCGGCCGAAATGGGAGGAACGACTCGGACCTTTGATCCGGCAACACGGGACTTGATTGAGAAGCGGGTAACAGAAATCGCCTCGTATGTGGCCGAAGCTTATGGTGCGAAAGCGACCGTTACTTACAAGCGGATGTTTCCGCCAACGGTGAATCATGCAAATGAAACAGCCTTCGCAGTCGATGTGGCGAGATCGCGGGTAGGAATGGAAAACGTCAACGGGTCTATGGAACCGTTGATGGGGTCAGAAGACTTTGCGTTTATGCTTGAGGCTCGCCCAGGAAACATCATGCTCATCGGTAACGGCGACGGCCCATCCGTTCACGACGCACGGTATGACTTCAACGATGCCGCAATTCCCTTCGGCGTAGATTATTTCATATCGATTGTGGAGCGCCGCTTGCCGTTGGAATGACCGCTAAGGGCCGATACCGGACCCTACCGCCCCATCATCGAATGTCGCGGAGCCTTTAGACCTTGCCCTAGCCGAAGAGGTCCGGCTCTTCCAACATCTCGCCCGCCTTGTCGATGATAGTGGAACCGTACGGCTCCCTCGAGACAATCCGGATCGCATCGTTCGGCGCCGGCCGCGCGAGATGCTGAGCTTCCTCCCAGGGAGCGCGCATCCAGATGTCGGTTTCCTCTTTCGTCAGCAGCAGAACCGGCATCGCCTTTTCATGGACCGGGGCGACGACCTCGTTTGGATCGGTAGTGATGAATCCATAGAGATCATCGGTCGTGATGCCGTCTTTGACCTTCCGAACGCTTTGCCACCCGGGAACGTGGATCCCGGCGAAGAACATCAGCTCCTTGCCCTCATTTCGGCCGAACCATGCATTCGGCGTCTTGCCGTCCGGTTCTTGGCTGAGCGGATCCGGCTCTGCGAAGGTTGTCACCGGCACTATGCAGCGGTGCTCGATCCCAAACCACCGGCGCCAGTGCGGCAGGTTGAGCTTGCGAACATTGGTCACCCCGCGATCCGGTTCCATCTTGATCAATTCGTCCATGTTCACGGGCTTGCCCTTGGCGACTAACTTGGCAGCGCGGCTCTCGGCCGCCTTTTTCTGGACGAAAATCGGAGAGGGCAAACCCCAACGAGCGTGGACGAGCTGTCTGTTGCCATCGGCGGTATTGCGAACGATGGGGCCAGCTTGGTCAGGATTCATCTGGTAGGCGGGCATGACGTTGATCAGGCTCTCGACGTCTTAAGCCCACTTCGACACCCAATCTCGATCTTCCATCCTGTAGAGATTACACATGCGCAGGCTATCCTCAGTTCGCGGAGCCGCACGGTAACGCAACGGAATTCGACTGCCAATGCCGTGCGTTCGCTACGCTCCGTTACGGTCCCAGGCACGGAAAGCGTGTTTCGCAGCGGTCGCCCTTAGGCGTGTTCATGCGCTCGCATCCCATGGCCATGCGACGTCGAAGCAGTGCAAAAGATGCACCGGTACCAAATTTCTCGACGAGAGCCTTCCGCTCGTAGCTCTGGCGCCGATCACAAATCGAGCACTCGACTTCGATCTGTGGGATGCGGATGTCCCGCAGCGTCGGACCACCGTCGTTGTCGGGCTTCGGTCTACGTTTGGGCAAATGTTTCTCCGGATTGCTAGGTCGAGGAATGGTGTCGGCGGCTAGCGCAGCATCTTTTGATAGATGAAGAAATTCCCTTTCGTGTTGCCGCATCGCTTGCACCGAAGACAGCGTGCAAGATCGTCTGTCCTGGTAGCGGGTGGATGGGCTTTTCGCAGGTCATTGATGTCGACGTTTCGGAAATAGCCACACTTGCAGAACCCGGATAGGACATACCACTCCGGCACGTTCCCAAGCTCCGTATCTGCCAGACGATGTGCATCTGGTGGAAACCGGAGGAATTCCATCCGGGACGGTAGTTTGTCGAGCGGCTCATAGGCGCTTAGTGGTATCGCCAGGCGGCACCGATTGTAGCCACCGAGATCAACACGGTTGCATTTAAGCGCGCGAGCCACAGCCACATGTGCGGAATGGATACTTACGTCGCCGATGCGGTCGAGGATGCTATTCACTCGTAGGACTTTCCGAAGCGCGCAGCCCGGACAGCGAACCACGACAGAATGGTCCCGATAAAACGAAAGCCATCGTATACCCGTCCGCCAAAATTCTGTCCGGTCTTCCATTCCGGAGATATGAAACAAAAGAAGAACATTGACAAGGTCATGCGGCGACAGGAAACGCCGCTCCAAGACGGCACCGTCCTGTCTCAGACAGGAACTAAACGGCTGGCATGTGTTTTCGAATGCAAGCGGCCCGCGGGTCGGGATCCCAGGCAGCGGCACCCCGGAGGATGCCGTCATGGGTCTGATGCTGAACGCCGTACGCCTCGCGAGTGGGCGAGGGCGCTGCTTGAAACTGCTGATATGGTTCGGACGTTGAGGATCGTGGTCGCTAGTGGCGTCGAGATCGCCTTGACGCCTTCTTGCTAGTCGGGTTTTTCCATCTGATCGACGTCCATGTACTTGGAAGCCACGCTGTCCGTGAGCCAGACGCCGTTCTCAGCTTGGAAGAACTGGATGCCGTCTTCAAACATGCTGCCCGCGGCCACAGAAAGAACGATCGGCTTCCCATACCTCGTACCCACGCTGACTGCCGTGTCTCGGTCTGACGACAGGTGCACGTGCTGGCGGTTGCCCGGCAACAGGCCCTTATTCTTGATAGACTCGAGATTGGTGACCGCGGTTCCATGATACAGCACGGCAGGGGGCTGATTTGGCGTTAGGCCGAGATCGACCTCGACGGAGTGCCCCTGCGCAGCCCGGATCCGCAAGCCGTCGCCGGAAACCGTGAACCGCTTCTTATTGTTGTTCTCGACGACTGCGTCGAGCATCGCTCGGTCGAGATCACGGAAGCCGGATGCCCGGATCCTTTCAATCAGAACGTCGATCGGGGTCCAGCCGCCGCTGTCGAGTACGACGCCGAACTTAGCTGGCTCGTGTCGGAGGATGAGGCTGAGAAATTTGCTGAGGTCTTTGGACATGGTGTTCTCGGTCAAGCGGAATAGGTACGCGCGTCCTACTCGTTGGGGTCGGATTCGTCACCTGGCGGCGTGCTTGGCGAAAGCGCCTGTAACGTGATCGGCGAGCTTCTCCTGCCTTTGATCCAAATTCGCGCAGGCGTCGCAGCAGTAGCGAAAACGTTTCGTGGGCGCGCTCTTGCTGAACGTCCAGTTGAGAATCTTCATGCCAAGGCTTTGGCGGACGTGTACTTTCGGGCCTTCGAAGTATTCAACAAGTTGCTCTCGGAAGCACTCCCTGGATGCAAGCAGAGTTGTCAGGTCTTCAATCTGAGCCAGCCGCTGCTGGAGCATCGAGCGTGCCGCCAACTCGTTGAGGCCGGAGCCGTTCGCGGTCTTGTCGGCCATGAAGCGAAGCAGGCCGACATCGCGGCTTGGACCTCCTCCGCCCTCTGTGAAAGTCACGGCAACGGACTGCCTGCCGTCGCGTCCAGCACGTCCGAACTCCTGCAGGTAGTCTTCGACAGAGGCGGGTTGCTGCCAATGGATCACGAGGCGAACGTCCGGCACGTCCAAGCCCATCCCGAAGGCATTCGTGCATATGATATGGTTCACGACGGGGCGGCTCTCGCCTTGAAAGCGCTTGAGGAGTTCCTGGCGCTCCCATTCCGTGCCAAGCTTGGAATGGTAGAAGGGGATGTCCGAGCCGTTGCTCCTGAGATCGGCCTGAAGTTCCTGTCCGATCCGCGCCGTCGGGACAAAGATCATCGTTTTCCGATCCCGAATGATCGGCAATCGCAGCAACGCCGCGATCTCGTGATGTCTTGCGGACGGCGATGCCTTCCAGCGGACCAGAGCGATGTTCGGTCGATCGACGCCGCGAACGAAAACCTCGGCATCCTCTATCCCTAGCGATGCCAGAATGCGTTTCTGCATGGCCTGACCCGCGGTGGCAGTGAATGCGAGGATCGGCGGTGAACCAAGCTTTACCCGGACTTCGGCGAGGCGGCCATACTCCGGACGAAAATCTCGTCCCCAGGCATCGACGCAATGCGCTTCGTCCACGACCAAAAATTCCGGTTCGCTTTCGGCGAGTGCCTTTCGCTCGGCATTACTTTTTACGAAGAAGCGCTCGGGCGCCAGATACAAGAACTTCAGCGCGTTGACCCCGAGCATGTCGTAGCGCAGTTCCTTCTCGGCAGCGCCGAGTGCACTGTTCACGAAGGTCGCGGGAATCTTCTTCCGCAACAGGCCGGAGACCTGGTCGCTCATCAGCGTCTTCAAGGGACTGACGACGAAGGTGCAGCCGCGACGCAGCAGGGCGGGGATTTGGAAACACAAAGACTTGCCGGATCCCGTAGGACTGACGACGAGCACGGACTTTCCGGCGAGCGCGGCCAAGACGATCGGAAGCTGCCCGTTGCGGAAATGCGAGACGCCGAAGAGGCGTAACACGGGACCGAAATTCATTCCGGCCTCGAGCCCTCGTGCATCCCGGTCGAGCCAGCGTGCCAGCCGCATCGCCCATCGCTCGATCGCGTGCTTTGCTAGGCCTCCTGCAAGGTTGGGATGGTGGGCGGCGTGGCAGCCGTCGCAAAGGGTCACCAGATTGGAAAGCTCGTCGGAGCCTCCCATGGATCTCGGAAGCAGATGGTGGACGTCGGCATCTCTCGAGCGGACCTTCGTCGAGCACGAAACGCATTTGTATCCATCGCGCGCGAGAACAAGACGGCGCGTGTCTTCCCAATGTCCCAACGGCGTCGGCTCAATCACGTTGCAGGTTGCTCATCCTGCCGGAAACTCCCTGCAAAAGGGTAACTTCGCTAGTGCAGGGCCATAAACAACGGCTGGACTACAAGCTGGTCTAGGACTTTTTGCTCGAACACTATCATGTGCAAGCCCGCCGGGGTGGCGCCACCGATGTTTCCAGACCCGACGTCGTTGAAGTCGATCCAAGCAGTCGGAGGCGGGGAAATTCCGTCGCGGCTTTCATCTTCTTGGAGACCGCCCCATTTAAGGGCGTCGTGGGTGCAGTTGATCCAAAGGATATCGTACATCGTCTTCGGCGTCGCAGTCAGTAGCTCGAACCGGAACGCATCCATTATGTCCACCAATTCGGCGACGTCCTCGTCGGACGGGTGAACCCCGTTTGGGTACTCGCTGAGGGGGAAGGATTCGAGAAGGATCGGAGTGCCGAATGCGAACATATTGAGCTGCCTGCGTTGTTTGTTTGATCCATCCACTAGGCACCGGAAATTAATGGGTTGTGATTTTCGAGCGCCCCCGTTCGTAAAGTTGTGGGCGGGGTAAAGCGTTCCTGAAAACAGATGTTCAAAATCAATCGGAAGGGGCACGGATTGCAGCCGGTGACCGGACCTATCAAGCTGAAAGATGCAGAGGAGGCGCCATTTTGAGCGACAAAGTCATTAGTGCCGACCAATTTCCCACCAGCGCCACTTGCGACTTCGGGAACATCGACTGGAACGAGATCGATGTCGATGGTTTTGAAATTCCGACTGGCAAGGCTGATAGACAAAAACTTCTGCGAGTCATACGAGACGAACTAACGGTTCGCATCGAGCGACACAAAGCATACGTGATTGCCAAACACTTTGAGAAACGAAGTGTCTCTCCTCCCGATCCTGCAACAATTCGAACTGACGGCTTGCTCAATCTGATGACTCGATTTCCGATCGTAAGGTCGCATAAACGTTAGTTGTGGCACTTACCCTCTCGTAACCGAGGGTAGACCATAACGTTTGAGGAAATCTGGCAAAAACTCCAAAATCTCACGGAAGAGGACGAGCCCGAAATGGCGGCGCTTTTTAACGCATGTTGGCCGTCCGCTCACCTTCTTCGCAATTTCTGGAACAATCACGAGGGCGACCTTAGTGACATTGAAGACGATTGGATTGCTGATCGCGTCGAGGATATTTGGGTAGCGAGATCTATCGCATATGCCTCGACCATGACTGGCAGTGGAAGTATCGGTACGGACGTGTTCAGCGACAGCCGCGGCGATTTCGGATACAGGTTCAATACTCCGGGATCCACCCCACGGGAACCGGATGTGTCCGCAATCGACTGGGTTGTTTATTGGTGGTGCATGGGAGCGTTCGAAGACTTCCAGAGGGACTGGAACCGACTGCTTGATTGGACCAAGTCACTCTACCGAAACGCAAGTTCCTAAGAAGGCAGGCACATCGCCGGACGATCGTCATCCATTGAAGGCCTTCAGTCGCAGGACGTGCTGCTCTGTAAAGCTCGACTTCGCCAAGAAGAAGGTGACACTGAAGAATTCCGACGATCCGCGGTACGCCCGGATGCTCTCGTCATTCGCCTATTCGGCTTTCGACGCGGCGCTTGCGTCGGCATGCTGCAGAGGTAGCGTGGCGCATGTCCGCGTCAATCCTGCCTACACCTCGATCATCGGTCGCGTGAAGTTTACTCGTCGCTATGGCTTGAGCGTCCATGTTGCCGCATCCGTTGCCACCGCCCGTCGGGCGATGGGATTCTCCGAGGAACTGCCCCGTTCCTCCGATGGCACGATCACCGTGGCGACGAACGGCTCTGTCCATGTCACCGTCGCACCACCCGCAAGGAAAGACCCCGGGGCCGCAAGCGGCGTCGGCGCGAGGCATGTATGGACAGAGTGGAACGTGCTGAACAAGGAGTACCACCAGAAGGCGCTTGCAGCGCGAAGATCGTCGGGGAAATCCCGACCCGGACGGCGACCCAAGACGTCAGCCGGGCGAAGCGGGACACCGCTTCATGGTCTTTCGGCGGAGGTGGGACGTTCCCGCCGGATGCCGCTTCAGTCACTCGAGCCAGGGGTTGCTCGCGTGCCAGGAAGATTTTCCTGAATTACCAATCGTCACATGGCCTGAAACTAACCTTTCAACCATTCGTGACGAATACCCGGAGCAACTCGAAATCGCCCGGTCATTCCTCAGCAAGGGCATCTCACGGGGATGGTCGCCGGCTACCGAAAGACAGGATTAGGACAAGATAATCGTCCTCACCGCCGTCCGAGAACTAATGGCGACCCTGCTGTCGAATTTACTTGAGCGTCATCGAGATGGGGCAGTGATCGCTCGGCTCGACCTCTGAGAACGTCAGAACCTTTCCGTCTTCAAACTTGTTCGGCTTCCCCTCGCAGGTTTTCAGGTAGTCCGTCGCGAACTCAGATGTCTTCGCTTCGCCGCCCATCGGATATTGCTCCGCCACGATGTCGCTTTGGAGCGCCGGGCCACTGACCACGAAGTAATCAATCTTGGCGTTCGATCGCGGGCTGTAGGGCAGAGGACTTCCTCCGCTTGCCGCGATCTCGGGGAATTTCTGGTTCGCAGCGGCAATAATCGCGCCGCCGCGATTAGGGAATGAAGCCCAGCACTCCCTTGCAGTTGGAACGAATTTCGCATCCGGCGCCACCGCCTTCAGTTTGGCAGCCACATGGTCGCCAGGGTCCAGCAGTTGCCTGTTAAAGTCGCCTGCAACGATGACCTTCTTGCCAGCTTGGCGCTGTGTCTTGATCCAGTCCGCGAGGATGTCGGCCTGCTTCATCAACGTGGCACAATCGTCGGCTTGATCGCCTTCGCCTTCGTTGTCATTGCGCTTGCACGACGCTTTCAAATGAACGGAGAGGATCACAATCTTCTCACCACCATTCTGAAATTCCAGGCCCACGCCGCCCCGGACTGGTCGCGGTGTCTCGTTCGCGCACTCGCTGGTGTGAAGGATCGACAGTTCAGGCAGCTGGACTTCCGTGAATTCGCCGGCACCGTTTCTGAATGCGATGGCGGTGAAGATGTCTTCGACGTCCGACTCGCATCTCGCACTGTTCTCCAGGCAGCGCTTCTCGAAGACAACGGTGTAGCCTTCCCCGAGAATGGCTTTGGCACTCGCAATGCTACCCATTTCCTGGAGGGCGATGATGTCCGGACTAAGCTTTCCGACGATATCGCGGATGTGCTGATATTCGGCTGCGTTTCGTTCGTGCCCTCGAAGGGCGACGCCCGGCCCACTGGCAAGATTTCCAAGGTTCCAGCTTGCGAGTTTCAATTCAGCCGCACCCGCGTCGAACGCAATGAGCGCTGTCGCTGCCAGAAGCGACCTAAGAACGGTTCCCCACATTTCCCATACCCCTCTATGAGATTGCCGTATTGAAGCATATTTCGCGCAGAACGCGAGTCAAATCTGACAAATTGGAAGCAAACTCGCGTATCGCGGATGGGCGGTGCCGGGCAAATAGATGAGGGTGTTGAGGTTGTAACGGTTTTGTCGAAGGCCAGCCGAACCAGAGGCAGCATGCATGTCGGAATCAGCAATCGAATGGCAGATAGAGATAAAGACGCGAAAATGCGGTTCTCTCGTCGATGACGCTTGCCGCTCGATTGACAGGTGACGACAACGGTGAACAGGGGGCAGCCGCCAGCGGTTGACTATTCGTGTCGGTAGCTTTTCCAAGTGCTGGCAAAACGGCAGGACAACCTGTTAAGTGAAGACATTTGCAGATTACCGACTGTTGTTGGTCTTTCCAAGGGGAGTTCGTATGACGGCGACGTCTCTGAGAGTGACTTCGCTCATCGTTTTGACACTTATCCTTGGCGTCGCGACTTGGTGGCTGACAAAGTCTCCGTTGGGGTTGCTGGGTTCGCTCGTTGCGATAATGCTAATCGCGCGGGAGCGCACTTTGCATGTTTTCAACTTCGCGTCTGCAGTCGTTTGCTGTCTCTGCATTGGTCTGTCGTTTGTGCTCGTTAACGTCGCGCGGGACGTTGTGTTGTCCTTGGCATGCTTGTTCGCGATTGCGGTATGCGTTGGGCTTCTTGTCAGCCAGCGCGCCGTCCGGGGTGAGGCCCGAGCACCAGTCACCACCTCAGAAGAACTCGCTCGATCGGGTGGCCCTCCCTCTTTGAGGTCGATTCATCCAACTGATAGGCCAGCCGCCGCGCACGCGATCGCCCGAGCGTTCTGGACCGGGGTTCCGCAACTCATGCATCTGCGACAGCGTCAGCCCGATGGAACTTATGTCTTGTCGGAAACGCGATTAAAGCCCGATTATGAGGCGAAAGTCGAAATGGAGGATTTGAACCCCAAGATCCGGGTGGAGGCCGCGTCCTCCGAAACACCCGACGTCGTCGGCTCCGAGGCGATCAGAGCAGCGAAAATAATCGAAAACCTTTTTGGTAACGGGTGGGCAAACGGTGCTGACGGAAGGGTTATCTATCTTCCCGCGTTCGCTCAGCAGACTTTGGGCCTTACGCCAGATCAGATCAACTCCTCGATTGACGAGGGAGATGTAAGTTGGAAGCAGCTTCTTCATCCGGACGAGTATGAGGATATCGCTGCTAGGTGGCGAAGGTCGCTGCAAACCGGTGAGTTGTTCAGCGCTGAATTTCATATCCGGCGCGCAACAGGTGTCTACGCTTGGGCTAGAAGTGCGGCAAGACCCACATATGATAGTCAAGGCCGGATCACGGGGTGGTATGGCACGTCGTTCGATATCGACGTGTACAAAAAGACTGAAGAGGCGCTCGTTGCGAGAGAACGACAGCTTGAGCAGCTTGTAGGCGCGCTGCCCGCACTCATTTACTGCGCCTTGCCGGATGGGAAACCTGTATATCGAAGCCGAAAACTTCGAGAGTATCTCGGGTTTGGGCTCGAAGATTTGGACCAGCCCGACAAGTCTCGTTTGCAGAGCACTATAGATGAAATCATTCACCCTGAAGACCTGGCGACGGTGAAAGAGCGGTACTCCCACGCACTTCGAACCGGGGAACCTTATCTAATGAGACATCGCATGCGCAGACACGATGGCGTCTATCGATGGGTAGAGACGCGTGCCGAAGCCATGCGAGATAGCGATGATAAGATTGTTCAATGGAACGGAATTTGCCTCGACATAGAGGACCAGGTTCACGCCGATGAAGAACTCCGGCTGATGCAGGAGGAGCTATCCCGAGCCAGTCAGGCCGCGAGCTTGGCGGAATTGTCCGCGTCGATCGCTCATGAAATTGGACAGCCGCTCTCATCGATAATGTCCAGTTCCGATGTTTGCGACCGTTGGCTATCAGCGACACCGCCAAACGTGGAACGCGCACGAATTGCCATCAAGCGAGTGGTTTCCAGCGCGCATTCAGCCACCGATGTGGTGAGCCGCGTACGAGCACTATTCAGACATTCCCAAGAGGCTAGAGATCATGTGTCCCTCGCCAGAGTCATAGAGGAGGCCGCCAGCGTCATGAGCGACGATGCCGCTCGGCGGCGCGTCCAGTTGGGAGTCGAGATCGAGAAAGATCTTCCATCGGCATACATCGACAGTGTTCAAATTCAGCAGGTGTTGATCAACCTCATACGTAATGGGCTCGAAGCTATGGATTTAGTAGAGGCTCCCAAGAAGCTTATTGTTCGTGCGAGCAACTCGTCGGAGCTGATACAAATCGAGGTCATCGACACTGGGCCCGGCATTCAAGCTCCGGCTCAAATATTCGAGCCGTTCTTCTCGACCAAAACCCGAGGAATGGGAATGGGGTTGGCCATTTGCAGAACAATCGTCGAATCCCATGGGGGACGCTTGTGGGTGGACAGCAACCTGCCACAAGGAGCAAAGTTCATTTTTACAATTCCGCATATGCTTGGCTAGCGACGTCGTTTATCGGGGCCCTGTTTCACCAGGAGCTAAGGTGACAAAGGGTGCGTGATTCCGGCCACCAACATTGGCCCTATGCACCATCAAAGGGAGAATAAAGGCCGCCGGGCAGGCACTGGCCCCAAAAATGACCTAAAAATAACCAATTGAAAATATTCGCATTTTCTTGCGCTTCATTTGGCATCGTCTCACGTGGCATACATCACGTACAAGCCGCCCGACATCTCCATCCGTGTCATGGCGCGACCAATATGAAATGGATGCGAGGCGAGTTCAAAGGCTTCAATCAGCCGTGCAAAGATCACTGGATTTTGCGATCCTCCAGCGAGAACATAGATGTCATAGCGCAACCGCATAGCGGAAGCATCGGCTCGATGGCCGGATGGTCGGACCGCTCTGAGCGGGGGTTAAGTGGCGAGCGGACGGTCTCTCACTGCGACAGGGATCTATGGTTTGACGATCGGGGAGGTCATGAGCACTTGGTCACGACCATCTCAACCGCCCGGACACGACCCCACCGATGACGTACGGCAGTTCGATTCACTCGTCTTACCGGGGTCGCCTGGAGTGTTCTTGCTTGCAACGCCGACTGCGACGATCTCAGCAACAAGGAGATGTCATATGTCAGTCAATGGAAGACGCGCGGTTGAGGAAGTAGTGTGGATCGGGTTCGACGGCGAACTTCTTGCGGGCGTGGACGATCGCTTCACCAGGCTTTACACATACACGGATGAAATGACCGGGGAGCGTCGCGTTAGCGATCTGACTGTTGGTGACGAGGGTGTTTCCGATATGGAGTTGAGCCGGGTCGTCGCTCTTGGGTTCGCCACCGCGGAGTACCGCGTTATGTTGAAGCAGGAGGAGAAGAGCGGCTCCCCGATCAAAAGTGAAGCCGAGCTGAATCGACATTTCCAGCTCGAACAGGGCGCGGATACTACCAAGAGGCAAGCCCGAGAAACGCTGGTCGACAGAATTCATGTGACTTCATGGGTGGATGACAAAGGAAACCCGCTGCCCACGGTCATCGATCGTTTCAATTCGCGTTATGCGTGGGTGGACGAAAAATCTGGTGCGATCTTTTTTGATTATGGCCTCGCTGCTTACGGGATTTACGGGATGCCGCTCCGAGATGTCGTCACGCTTGGCTTCAACGCTCAAGAGTACCGAGTGATGATCGAGCATGAAGGAAACAATATCGAACCAATCCAGAGCGAAGAGGAGCTGCAGGCGCTCATGCCTCCGAATTCCCGGGCCTATCCCTAACCAGCGGGCTTCTGGTCCAACGATGAAGCACATGAACGTCAAACACTTGAAAATCAGCGATCTTACGACCAATTGTGGGGGGTAGTAGGCGAGTAAAGCTGATGGAGAACTCGTCAAATTCCCATTGACTTTGCGGGCGCGAGTGTTAGTTATTGATGCAGATCGTTGGACTTTGGGCGTGAGACAGCCAACACCGCCAGGCGTACGTCTGGTCTTCGCGCGAGGCGAGGATAGGGAAACCGAAGAGTTTTGCCCCCAAATCACTCTGTGATTGCTGCGGCCCCGAAAGGGGCCGTTAGTTTTTCTACTCCGGCATCTTTGGCATTTTTCGATGTGACGTGTAATTCCTGTGCGTATGTGTACCCTGCGCGCGAACCATTAGAAGATGGCTGAATCTGACGTCTCCGAATGTGTCCGGAGGCGCATCTGTACACGGATACGCGGTTCGCACTCGCAAGAGGAACTCGTACGGAATGTTTTTCCGAACTGCCTCCAGGCTGAAAACGATTGAATAGAGGATGGTGTCCCCGTTCTCAGTCACCACTGGGACATGCGCGTACCGATCGTCTTTTCGCAAATTCCAAATCCGTTCGCCCGGAAGCTGACTGACAATCTGTGGGAGCACTAGCGACCATCGGTATCTATCGGGGCAGAACACTCCGTAGGGCTCCCTCCTCGCGTCCGGAAAGGCATCTGACGGACTATCACCTTCGACTGGGTCGCGCGTGAAGACGTGGTCCTGGTAGATGACGATAATATTCCGGTTCACGCCCACCGAGTCCGAAGCGACCATGTAGCTTTCAGCAAGGTGACCAAAGCCGAATTTGTTTTCACCGTGAGCATACTCAGGCCAGACGGATTTCATAAAATAGGGGGCGGGCATTGATGCTTTCGGGATCGATTACAAGTGTGAGGGCAATGGTACTTGGCAGGTTTCAACTTGATAAATCGTCAAAGTGCGGCCGGGCGTCAATAGAGCGGCTGGGCCGAGGTCCTGCTGTCCTACGATTTACGTGACGGATCCTATTTCGGTTTCTGCCCTCGCGGTTAGCCTGCAGGATCTCACGAGGTCCTTCTTCCTTGCAAGCGCACCGCCCACCATTCTCTCGAACCAGGGAGAGAACGATGAACCGCATCAAAAGAACCGACGACGCGACGTATGAAGTAATTGGCTTTGAAGTGCGCGGGGCTATCACATCCGACGTGGATGACCGGTTCGGGCTTCTTCCCCGCCTTCGCGATCCGCACACGGGTGAAATCCACTACGGTTTCAATCGAGTGGATGAGGTCGGTGTCACGCAGTTCACTCTTCGAGAAATCTTTGCAATGGGCTTTACGACCGACGAATACGTCGCAATGATTCGTTTCGAGGCCGCGTCATCCTTTGAGGATCACGTGAGATCGGAAGACGAGCTCAATGCGTTGATGGATTCCCAAGCTGCTTGGAAGCGGCGCCCGGCAGATCCGGACGTCACGCGTCCAGTATCCTCAGCGAGAGCATCTGCTGTAGAGCCCTTGGTCGCGGAAAATGAGGAAATTGCAACTCGGTTCGGTCGATAACTCAGCCCTCGATCGATCACCTGAGTCCCTCCATATCATCACGGGCCATGTAAGCGAAGTGTGCTGCCTTGCCGCGAATGCCTCGTATCCGACTCCGCTTCGCTTCCCTTCCCGTTCTTCTCGAACAGCGCCCTTTAGGTTTCCATCCGCCATCGCTTCGATGATTTGGGCAGACAGAGTTGCGTTTTAGCCCCCGCCAGTTGCTGCATTTTAATATTCAACACTCGGTAGCACATTCCATTGACAGGACGTCATGACGAGCGAGGATTACGGACGAATCGTTGGGGGTGCATATGAGATATTGGGGACTTCGACTTCGGCCGAGCGGGGAAGATCGAACACAGGAGCTGCTCGAACAGAACATCGTAGCCATCGGCTGGAGTGATACGCCGACGTTGCTGAACCGCAGGCTTTCAAGAGACGCATTTCGCGAGATACTCAGTGATACGTACCCCGATTTGGATATCCCAAATGCTCTAGCCCATACATGGCGCTTCATTCGCGAGTTCGCGATCGGCGACATTGTCCTCATCCCCGATGGTGATCGCATATATTTCGCCCAAATCGCAGGCGATCCGTACGCTGATCCAGAAGGGGCCAACACCGACACGGTTTTGCGCCGCTCTGTCATTCGGCTCTTCACCGGAATTCCCGTTTCTCGGCAGACGCTACCGAAAGTCTTGCGAGAGGCACTTGGGTTTCGCAGAACGAGCGTCGACCTGTCGGATGTTGAACCGCAGATTTCGGCCTTACTGAAAAAGATGGAGGGTGGTGACGTAAGGCCGCTCAAGGCCATTCAAACGCGCTCCGGAACGGCGACTGCCATGAACGCTTGGCGCCGAGCGTTCACAAAAGTAGGCCGTACCGACCACGGTTTTTCACCGAGCACAATCTGGGTCGAAGAGCTAGGTATCTGGCTGGCGATCGGCGGGTGGGAGCGGGACGGCGAGCACCGGTACTGGACAGGCCTCGGAGACCGATTGGGGAGTAAGAATTCGAGAAACCTCGTTGTCGAGGTCAATCCTCCCGCCAGTGGGCCACCTAGACGCTGGCAGGGTCTCACTGCCAAGAGCGAGGACGGCACCGTTTGGATACTCCATTCCGGTGAGATGAATGTCGGCGGAACCAGGATACAGCTCTCCGACGCACTTGATTTGCCATTCCCGCGAAAGCTGGTGCGCTTCTCTGATGGAGCCATCTACCCCTACTACGTCGTCGCCGAGCTTACTGACGATCCCTATGCGGTGGCGACACAGTCTTCTCGGTTCATGCACGTCTGCGCGAAGATACGCACCCGTGTGACGGACGCCGATAGTCCTGACTTTATAGACGCTCATAGCAAGGCACTCTTGCTGGAGGAATCTCTAGGGTTCACCAGCGTCCCCGCGCAAGGTCCCAAGACGATCGAGCGCGTTCATGCTCGGATTTGGCATGCTGTGCGAAAGGACCTTGAGGCTAAGGGATTCAAAGTTGCCAATCAAAGAGTGGGCTCATTGGGTCCTGATCTCTATACAGTGGGGGGCGGCAAGCGATACCTCATCGAGATCAAGACGGCCTACAGCGCGTCAGACTACATGAAGGCGGTTGGCCAACTGATCGTTTACGAAAAGACGCTCAAGGCTGAATACCGGAAAATCCTCATCCTCCCAAAGGGGCTGGGCATTGCGGCGAGACAGTTGCTCACTGCACTCGATATTGCGGTCGTTGACTATGATGACAGGAAGAGCGGAGCTTTCTTCGATTGGGGCTCTGCATTGGCGAGCTGACCGATGGGCAGGACATAAGGGGCATCTGCAACGCAGCGATTGTTTCTTCGCGATTTCGGAACGCGCTACGTCGCAGGATATTCTCCGCCATCGTCCGCTGACTCTGTGATGAATGCGCCCTTCGACAGCTGACGGCCCCCCAAACCTTCGTTTGGATTACGATCGCCGCGGCGTGGCGATAAGTTTTTCGGGAGCCGTCACCCGCCACATGCGCTCAATCCGGCAGTCGTCGGACGATGCCATCGAACGCTGTGCTCGTGTTGATGCACATCATCATCGCGGGGAGGTCGGCTTTGAATTCAAGCAACACAGGAGTGCGTCATGTCGCAGTCAGAAGTAACACCTCATACCCCAGGCCCGCCCCAAAACAAGATCCCCACGGAGAACGCCTTTCATCCGGGCAAGTCCGGTAAGACTGAACTCGTGCCGTCTCGTTACGCTCTGAAGATTGGCAACATCGATGTTATGGTCGTCAGCGACGGCGTGCTTCCGCTGCCGACCCAGATGATGGGTCACAATGCTGATCCGACCATTCGTGCCAACTGGATGGCGGACATGTTCCTGCCACCGGATTCATTCGACTGGCCGTTGAATGCCGTTGTGGTTCGCAGCGGTGACCAGACCATCTTGTTGGATGCGGGCCTCGGGCTGGACCCGGATTTGCACCTGCCGCGTGCGGGCCAACTCGTTCAGCGTCTCGCAGCCGCCGACATCGATCTCGGTTCGGTGACGGACATCGTGCTCACCCACCTCCATATGGACCACATCGGGGGGCTTCTGGTCGACGGTGTCAAGGAACGGCTTCGTCCCAATCTGAAAATCCACGCGGCCAAGCTGGAAGTCGAATTCTGGAAGGATCCGGACTTCTCGCATACCAAGATGCCTGAAGGGTTCCCGGCAGCGCTCCGAGCGACGGCCAAGCGCTTCCTGGAAGAATACGGCGACAACATCAAGACGTTCGACGAGCAGTACGAAGTCGCACCTGGCGTTATCGTTCGCCGCACCGGTGGGCACACTCCGGGACACGCGGTCATCCGTGTTGCCTCCGGCAGCGAAGCGCTGACTTTCGCGGGCGATGCGGTATTCGCCGTCGGCTTCGAGCAGCCTGACTGGCACAACGGTTTCGAGCACGATCCCGAGGAAGCGGCTCGCGTCCGCATCGACCTACTGCGCCAGCTCGCGGACACACGTGAACTGCTGGTGGCGACCCATCTGCCGTTCCCGTCTCTCGGTCGCGTCGCTGTCTCTGGCGATGCCTTCCGTTGGGTTCCGGTTTTCTGGGACTACTGACGCAATGCAAGACGGGCCGCCTTCAGAGGGCGGCCTTTTTGCATGCGTTGGATCGATGTGAGAAGTTTGGGGTGCCGTATCCGCCAGCCGGATGCCTCTGCCTCAATGCAGTCGATGGATAGGGCGAACTTGACGCACCTGGGCTGAAGTGCCTGAAGCCTGATCGACAGGGACAACGTCTATGACATCGCAGAGTGAGAAGCGGTGAACGGCTCCGCCGGCAACGGCGGTCAGCTTGTCGCCATCCAACGAGAGACTGCTGACTAGCAGATTGCGTTCACTTCCATCGTCAAGTATCGCGATTACAAACATAGCATACTCTGATTGACAAAGCTTAACCTGCCCGAGAAATACTGATTAAATGAGCTTAAGCTTCAATTAATTTGGCATTAAACTGGTTTATTCCGTACTCTTATTTCACCAGTTCGCGCCGGTGGATAGCTAAACGCACGTATAGTTGTTCGCGAAAATAGAGCACGCCATGCGATCAGGCCGGACGCGTAGAGGGCGCGACTTCCGATCCAACGAACGCAATCTACGCCAGGAAGCGCCGGAAGCCTTCGTTGATGCAGTTCTTGAAGTGAGCTCGATGTGATCGGTATGTGGACGTCCGGGGGAAGCGCTGCGCGTTTGCACATAGCTAGCCCAATCGGCTCTCGCAGCATCGGTTCCGTGCTGAGGCAAGCCTTTCCCATCACGAGCCTGATGCCAGCTCCCCGTTGGCAAGAATCGCTTTCGATGGGATCGTCCACCTCGCATTAATCACACGCATCTAGTGTGTCGCCGCAACGTGTTGTAGGTGACATGCTGCGTGGGAATGGGGGCAGCGATGACTAGCACAGCCATACGGCTGACCGAGATCGACGACGATCAGCTGGAAGACTTCATCGACATCTGGGCGGAGAAGAAGTCCAAAGACTATGTCATGGTCGAGCGCCTCGGAAGCGCGAATGACAAGGGCAGGGATGTTGTTGGATTTCTGTCGTCGTCGCGTCACGAAGGTGAGTGGGACCTTTATCAGTGCAAACGCAAGACCCGCAATTCGAAACTCGGCACGGGTGAGGCAACGGCGGAGCTGGGAAAACTTTTCTACCATCACCTGGAAGGTGCCTATGCCACGTTGCCGAGGAAATATGTCTTCGTGTCGCCCCGTGGCATTGTAGGGCCTTTCCTTACGCTTTTACGCAATCCATCGACGTTAAAGGCCCATCTGCTCTCGACATGGAACGAGCATTGCCGCACGAAAATAACACGTCGAAACGTTGTCGAGCTTACTCCTGAGATTAAATCCGCCATCGAAGCTTACGATTTTGGCCAGATCGAGTACCTGACGGCGACGATGATCGTTAAGGATCCTGCAGCGAAGCCCGCCTTGGTTCAAATTCTCAAGGAGCTTCCAGGAGAGGCGCCGGAGGGGGAGGCTCCAGCCAGCATTGCCGAGGAAGAGATGGGCTACGTCACGCAGCTCCGTGCCGTCTACGGCCAGGTGGCTGGAGTAACGTTCCCGTCCATCGACGACGTCTTCGCCGACCCGACATACGGTGAGCACCTAAAGGTCCAGAGAACCAGATTCTATGAGGCTTGCGCGTTTCGCGACTTCCATCGTGACAACACCGCGCAGACGGCGGTCGACACCTTCAAAAAGGACATCTACCATTTGTTGTACGAGGTCTATTACGGGACCCATTCGTCACGGTTTGACCGAGCGAACGCCGTCTTGCTGCACACTGGCGCCGCGCCGGCGGATATTCTCGGAAGATCGGCAAGGGGGCCCGTGAAACAGGGAATGTGCCATCACCTCGTTATCGACGGCAAGATCAGTTGGAATCCATGACGATGCAGTTTGGCAATCTTTACAACTCTCCGCTTGAGGCCGGGATTCGCGCGGTCGTCGTGCTGGAACACCTTCGCCCTCAGACTGCGGATCTCACGGATTTGGTCCTCTATGATCATGTGGTGGTACATGCTGCCGACGTCGGTGGTCCAAAGTCATTGCATGCGAATGTGCCAGATCGGAAGGGAGAGCTACTCGTTCGTCGTGGCCTTGTCGAGGCTGGCCTCGACCTCATGCGCCGATGCCATCTTGTTGAGAAAGTCGGTGGTGAAGAAGGCTTCGCGTGGCGGGCTTCGGACGACGCCGCATCCTATATCGAATTGCTTGAGTCGGGATATTCCGAGGATCTCAAGGAGTGCGCCGCTTGGCTGGCTGACCAGGTGCAGCGCCTGACCAAACCAGGATTCAAGGATCTGGTGGTTGAACGGATCGGGGCGTGGACCGAGCAATTTGCCCATCGCGATGGACGCCACGCATGATCCCCGAAAGATTCGTATTGCGCCGAATGACGTTCACCGGGCCTCAGGTCGCAGTGAGGGATGTTGATTTCTCTGGCGGACTCACGGTTATCTGGGGTGGCTCTCAGGCTGGCAAGTCCTTCACTGTCAAAGCCCTGGACTACATGTTTGGCGGAGGCTCGCCACTGCCAGTCTTGAAGGAAAGCGTCGGCTACGAAAAATGCTGGCTGGAATGGATCTCCCGCGGAGTGGAAGGATGACCATTGCTCGCTCGCTGTCGAGAGGCGCTTTCGAGATATTTGGCGGGTCCGTGAATCCTTCCGACAGCGTAAGGAGCAATCGAGTCCTTAGCGAATCTCGAAACAGCAAATCCGAGAGCCTGTCGGACTTCCTGCTTTCGGAACTTGGCATTGCCAACAAGGAGATCGCGAGCACCATAACTGGTGACAAGAGTGCGTTCACGATACGCCATTTCGCAAGCTACATGTTCACTGAAGAAACTCCGATGATTTCGGAAGCGAGTCCCATCGTCATATCCACCAAGAGCAGTGACACCTTCAACAAGAACGTCCTCAAGTTCATCCTGACAGGGGTGGACGACAGTTCAATCATCAAGACTCCGGATCGCAAGCAGCAGCACCAGGCGAACGCAGGGAAGCTCGAAATTGTGGAAGAAATGCTGAACGCGGCCTATGGCGAGCTGCTAGCGATGTATCCGGGCGTGGATCCTGAAGATCTTGACCTTGAGGCTCAGAACGAGCGTCTCGAGGAGACGCTCGCTTCTTTCCGGGAAAAGGTTGCCCTCGGGCAGGCGAAGCTCGATGGGCTTCTTCAGGAGTGGCGAACGGCATCATCGGAGCGAGACGAATTGAGCGATCGCGAAGGCGAAATAGCGTTGAGCGTAGATCGATTCCGGCTGCTGGCCACCAGCTACGCCAGCGACATAGAGCGTCTTATAGCCCTCGAGGAGGGTGCCGCCGCGCTGCTCGCCGGGTCCAAGCGCACTTGCGTCGTATGTGGCGCGGATCCAGAGCATCAACACGCCGATCACGGCTTTGAAGCGGTTGAGACGTCGCAGTTCGCCGTACAATCCGAACTCCGCAAAGTGAGAGCGGAGAGTGCGGGCCTTGGAAGTGCGGTCGCTTCGCTTCTTGCCGAACGCACGGGTCTTCAACGGCGGATTTCCATTCTGGTTGCTGCCTTGGAGGCGAAGAGCGCAGATATCCGGGCTGCCAAGCTCGTCGAGTCCACGGTACGCGAAGAATATGAGTCCATCGATCGGGCCAGAACCAAGTTGCGGGACGCGATGTCGATCGAGCGGCGCATACGAGGGTTGAAACTGCGTCATGCAGAGCTGTCAAAGTTCAAGGCGAAGTCGGTCCCGAGGGGGAGCATCGTGGTCGGGGTTGGTACGGTCGTGGGCGACCAACTCGCTGAGGCAGTCGAGAAAATCTTCCATGCTTGGCACTATCCGGGCAATCCTCGCATAGCTTTCAACGAGCGCACCCACGATGTGCTTCTCAATGGCACGGAGCGCAACAGCAACGGCAAGGGTGTGAGGGCGTTGATGAATGCCGCCTTCAAGATCGGAGTGATGGATGTCTGCAGGCAGCGGGGCTTGCCGCATCCGGGCGTGATCACGCTTGATAGCCCGCTGCTGAGTTATCGAGATCCCCTGAGGTCGCGGCATGGCGAGCTATCGGAGGACGAGAAGGCGGTGAAGACGGCTGGTCTGAAGGGCCATTTCTATGAGTATCTTATTCGCCGCTCCGATGCAGCACAGTTCATCATCGTCGAGAACCAGGATCCTCCATTCGTTTTCCCGGGCAGCGTCAGGGAGCATGTGTTCGCCGGGGAGCATTCGACAGAAGGTCGAAGCGGGTTGTTCTGAGCGGCTCGCCCGCATGAGGCTATCCGACCGTTGTAGGTGCCCAAACGCAAGTATAGTGATCTGAGAATGCGGAACGCGCTATTCTCTCACTGTCGATATCGCGATCCCCTCCCAGCGATACCGACTTGACAGCATCCTCGGTTCTCCTCCCCCTCGCCGAGGATTTGCGGACGCCACGTCCGCCAGGTGGGCCGTCTTCCGCGGAGACGGCCCCCTTTTTTCGTTAGCTGAGTGGCCACGCAATACGCACCGAAGCGGGCGTCAGTCTGTGAAATTCCTGGACTCGGTGACAGCCAGCCATTTGGCGGTGTCGAGTGCACGAAGACGTTCACCTTCACCGACGCGCTTAATGGCGTGATGGCGTCGCTTCCGAGCAGCAGATGATGTGGCAGCTCGGCGCTCAGCGACATGTCAAAGATCGATCGCGCGCATTTGTCCGGTCGCCGGGTTCATGACCGATTATCATTTTGCCGAACTCGATGTTGAATCCTATCGTCTCGGCATGTTTCGGGAGCAGTTCCGGCGGGTGTCGGAGCGCGGTGGCCGTCCAGTTCGTCCTGAGAGATCCTCGTTCAAGAGAAACCACGCGGATACCCAGTGGTTTCACCTTTGCGCCAATGCCTCCGAGAAGCCACCGACCGAGAGCAACGCCGCGGAAGCCTACCGCCGGGCCATCCTAGTAGCGGTATCTCATGGTGAGGCCAGCAGTCCTCACATAAGGCGGACTATGGAGTTTCCCGATGCGATCACCCGCCTTCAGCTGGAAGAGTGCGAGGCAATTCGCCGACAACTCGACGTGCGACGGCAAGATTAACGTTGACCGGTCGGAGTCGGTCACGTCGATCGTCCAGGAAGATCTGACTGCCGTGTCCATCAGGAGGATTCTGACCTCGCTGTGACCGAGCCACTCGCCGAGCTTCTCCGGCGTCCACTCCCATTCCAGAGCGCAGGCGCGGCTGGCTGCTTCACGGCGATATTGCGGTCCGAGCAATACCCCGCTTACCCACTCGCCGCCAGTAAGCGCGACTGGCCCAGGGCCTTTCGCGGACCATTTTGCACGAAGTCCTGCAGGTGGTGCCGGCTGCAATTCTGCCGGATAGGCAACCAATGCCTCTACGAGTTGCTGATCTTCGATTGTAGGGGTGTACTGGATTAACATGAGAAAGGTCCGGACTATTCGCGCGAAGAACGGTACGCCGCCAAGCCTTAACAATTCGAGGCCGAGAAGCTGCTGACAGTAAAAGGCAGAGAAGAGGGCCGCGCAGGGAACGTGCACGCGCGGCCCGCTGTGTCATCGCTTAAGGTTTACGAGGACGTCCAGAATGTCGGATCCGGTCTGGAAAACCTTGGAGTTCGCCGTGTAGCTGCGCTGGGCTTCGACCATCGTGGTCAGCTGGTCTGCGAGATCCACGTTGGAGGTTTCCAACGAGCCGGAGTTGATGACACCCAACCCATTGGTCTGAGGGAAGCCCGTGACCGTCACGCCGGAGTCGCCGTTTGCCGAATAGACGTTGCCATTGAGCGGGGTGAGCAAATCCGGGCTCGGCACTGTTGCGAGCGGGATCCGGTAGATCGGCTTGGGATCTCCCGACTTGTACGTCGCGTAGACCGTACCATCCTTGTCGATCTTGATGTCCGTCACCGCACTCGGGGCTTGACCGTTCAGCCTGCCGTTGCCCGAATAATCCGCGGCCACCTGCGACATCTTGCTGAAATCCATCTCAATCGTGTTGCCAGTCGTCGGATCGTTGATGGTAACGTCACCAGTGCTCGTCTGCTTGCCGTTTTTGTCAAAGGTCAGCGTCTGCACCGCAACCGGGCCAGTCGAATAAGGGAACGGGCTGTTGCCAGCCGCGGCATCCCCATTGCGGTACATCGCCACTTCCCAGCTGGCGTCGACGGGAGGCGACGCGGTCGGGTCGCCGGACGACGTCTTTGTGAAGTAGAGGTCATACATGACCGTGTTGCCAAGGTTGTCGTATCCGACAACGGACATCTTCTTCGTGTCGGGGCTGGTGTTGGAGGGGTCGTTGTCGCTCGGTAGCGTATCGGTGCCTGTGGGCGCGACCTTGGCATTGGAGTTGAGGTTGCCCTCGAAAGTGCCGGAGGTTGAAGGCTTTGCCACCAAGCCGCCGAGGTTCTTGAGGTTGATCGGAACGAGGCCGTCGAACCCATTCACCACGACGGCAGGTGCGCCTGACGTATAAGGGTAGCCCATGAGTGTGAAGCCGGCCGAATTCTTCAGGTTGCCTGTGCCATCTGGAAGGAAATCACCAGAGCGGGTGAGAACGGTGGTCCCATCGTCCGACTGGACGATGAAGAAGCCATCTCCCTTGATGGAGAGATCGCTGCCAGAGGTCGTCGCAACGTAGTTGCCTTCCTGTGAAATGGAATAGCGCGTCGTGCTCTCGACGCCGCCGGAGTTGTAGTTCCCGGAAGAGCCAGGCATGACAAGGCTTGAAAAGGCGACCGAGGCGCTCTTGTAGCCGACAGTGTTTACGTTCGCGATATTGTCAGCAACGGTGCTCAGCCTGTTCGCCTGGGCGTTCATGCCGGAAATTGCCGTCTTCATGCTGCCGAAAATGCTCATTCGGATTCTCCAATTGATAGTGCTCTTGGGTCAGGTGTTTGGTGTTATCGGTTGGGATTACGCAGGCGCTCGGCGTAATCCGGGTCGAGATGGCCGACGCTCACGGGAAAGATCTTTTCCAGGCCGCCGCGAAGACCACCCTCATCGACCCAACCTTTTCCTTCTGCGTCGATCGCGGACCACTTGCGCTCGTTCGCCTTGGCGTCGTTGGGACGGTTATCCTGTTCGGCGAGACGTGCCTGGCCATCGAGGAATTCCTGCTTGGTCACCTTTCCGTCATTGTCCGCATCAGCCCAGTCCAACGACTGTTTGGCCATCCGGGCGTGGAAGTCGGCGGCAAGTTCCTGATCCGAGCGGACGGCAGGCGCTTTCTGAGGTGCCGCACGCGACACATCCAGCTTCTCGTCTGCAACCGACGGGGACTTGTTGTGGGCCTTGGGCGTGAAGAGGCTGTAGATCGAGTTGTCCTGTCCAACTTTCATGGGAGCGCGGTTTCCTTGCTGTTGATGCGGTGGATGCGCTCAGGCTGGGCAGGTGGGCTTGCTTCAAACTTGCCGAAAACGAGTATTGCGGCGCTGCGTTACAACTGCAACCATATGCAACATTTTGGTGTGTAAATTGGCGCTGGTTGTGCCTGAGGCGCCTTCGGATCGCGCTTTGGTGAGCAGTGAATGCGACCGGATGCCCAACCAGCGTATAGCTGTACGCGACGCGAGTCGGGTGGCCTACTGACGCCCACTGAAACGAGACGGTAGGATCATGACCGAGAAAAAGCTCACGACCGCGGCTGGCGCGCCGGTCCCCGACAACTTCAACATTGAGACGGCCGGACCGAGAGGGCCAGCGCTGCTGCAGGACATCTGGCTGATCGAGAAGCTTGCGCATTTCGACCGCGAGGTAATCCCCGAACGCCGCATGCATGCCAAAGGGGCTGGTGCATATGGAACCTTCAAGGTCACCGGGGACATCACCGGATATAGCAAGGCTGCACTGTTCGCCGCTCCGGGCAAGGAGACGCCCATATTCATCCGGTTTTCGACCGTTGCCGGAGAGCGCGGCGCCGCCGACGCGGAGCGCGACATTCGTGGGTTTGCGATCAAGTTCTATTCGGAGCAGGGAAACTGGGATCTGGTCGGAAACAACACTCCGGTTTTCTTCTTCCGCGACCCTCTACGGTTCCCGGACTTGAATCATGCCGTCAAGCGCGATCCTCGGACGGGGATGCGCAGCGCCGAGAACAATTGGGACTTCTGGACCCTGCTGCCGGAGGCCTTGCATCAGGTCACCATCGTTATGTCCGACAGGGGTATCCCCAAGACCTTTCGGCATATGCATGGCTTTGGCAGCCACACGTTCAGCATGATCAATGCAGCCAATGAGCGCCATTGGGTGAAGTTCACCCTGAAATCTCAGCAGGGCATCGAAAACCTGTCGGATGAAGAATCCGCACAACTCATCGGCCGCGACCGCGAGAGCCATCAGCGGGACCTTTTCGACAGCATCGAGCGAGGAGAATTTCCGCGCTGGAAGATGTTCATCCAGGTAATGTCGGAAGACGCCGCGAGGAAACATCGCCACAATCCATTCGACCTCACCAAGGTCTGGCCGCATGCCGAGTATCCGCTCATCGAAGTGGGAGAACTCGAACTCAATCGCAATCCTGAGAACTTCTTCGCGGAAGTCGAGCAGGCGTCGTTCACCCCAGCGAACGTCGTGCCGGGGATCGGCTTCTCGCCCGACAAGATGCTGCAGGCACGGCTGTTCTCTTATGGAGACGCAGCACGCTACCGCCTCGGCGTGAACCACCACCAGATTCCGGTCAACGCGCCTCGGTGCCCTTACCATTCCTACCATCGCGACGGCGCCATGCGCATGGATGGAAACTATGGCGCGCAGACGAGCTACGTGCCGAACTCATCTGGTGCCTGGAGCGAGCAGCCTGATTTCAAGGAGCCGCCCCTAGAGCTGGCAGGTGCCGCCGGCCGCTTTGATCACCGGATCGACGAGGACTACTTCGAGCAGCCAGGCAACCTCTATCGACTGATGTCGGAAGAGCAGAAGTCGGCGCTCATCGAGAACACTGTCCGCGCGATGTCCGGCGTTTCCGATCCCATCAGGGAGCGCCACGTCGAAAACTGCCGGCGCGCGGACGCTGACTATGGGCGTCGGTTGGCTGCTGCGTTGCGTCTCTGATCCAATACCCGGCTCGCACGCATGCGGGCGCGAATGGGTTGAGAGTTGGGCGCGCTGTGGCAGGTACGGCGCCCAGCGATCAGCTCGTGGGCGAGGGGCGGCGCCGTAACGCGTTGCCGCTCCTCGACCACTCAGAGAGGTCTCCGCTCAAAAGGACTCAGGGATGATCATGGATGAAATCTCCGAAAATTTCTCTGGCGGCCACCACATGGTGGCATTGGTCGCAGACCCGGCATTAGCGACCGCAGGGCCGCTTGCCGCTCGCCTCAACGAGGCCGGATGCGGGGTCTTGACGGCCAGGACGCTTGCGGAGGCTGGCGAGATCGTCACGCACCATCGCCTTGACTACGCTCTGCTCGAACTCCGGCTCGACGGAGTGGATGCGCTGGACTTGGTGCGCGCAATCAGGGTTCTAAACCCGTTGGCCCGGATTATCGTGCACACGTGGTATGCCGACGTGAGCGCGGCAGTTGCCGTTACAAAGGCCGGGGCCGACGATCTGCTGCCCAAGCCGCTGGATCCAGAATTCGTTGCGGATTTCCTGATTTCGGGGATCTCCGAGGATGTCTCGGACACCGAGGGTGTCCGGCGCCAGCACATCGAAACCATCTTTGCAGCGTCAGGTCGAAACGTGTCGCTGGCGTCGAGGAGGCTTCTGCTGAACCGACGGTCGCTGCAACGTCTGATCAAGCGCTATGACGAGTCTCCTAGGACTGAGTCCTCAGATCTTTCGTCCGCGATCGAAACTCTGAGATTCGACTGAAAGGCAGGATTCTCGGATTGTCGCAGATGACGGGGAACCTGGCGATGACGACATGTTCGATCTGACCCCCAGCTTCCGTCTGCCCTGACAGCACATGCTCTCGACGCCTGTCCTTCATCAGGGCTCGCTCGTAAGAGCGAACCAAGCGATGATTGAATCTCGCAAACCGAGCCGGACTGGCTTCAAGATACGCAAGGTCGAGGAAATTGTTTTTGCACTGGATGTTCCAAAGCACGCCGTCGCCCGCCGCGATGACATCGAACTCATGACGGTCGATGCGCTTGATGTCCCGGATCTCATATCCTTGCCTTTCCAGGCAAGCAGCCACTGCCTTCTCGAATATGAAACCGGACCTGATCTGGAAGCGCTTGATCCGGTCCAGACTGCGCGCGCGCCAATGATAGGCGAAGCGGCTGAGAAGCGTGATGCTCGAGGAGAGGGTATCGTCGACGCGCACGAACGGCGCGTATGTCTGGATGCTTTCGGCATACGAGGTGCCTCGAAATACGAGTGCATTCTGTAGATCCGGACTTATATCCATCCGCTTGAAGAGCGTCTCCATTTCCCTTACGCGCATCTTGATCGAGAAGTCGCGGTCGACGAAATTTCGCGAGATGTTCCGGATTAGTGCCGCAGCGCGCCCGAAATTTGTCATGGAGAGATCGAACTCCGCGTAGGCGGCCTCAAGAAGCAGCAGGTCATTTCGAAGCTCGGCAGCCGAAAAAAGGCGGTCGGCTCTCAGCTTCTCCGCCCGGGCAAAAATCGCATGGCCCTTTTCGTCCAACTCCATCTCCGTGATGCGTGACCGTTCTGGCTCCAGAAACTGATCATCCAAACTTGCGAATTCGCTCATCCCAAAATCGTCGATGCCGAGCTTCTTCATCGCTGCGCCGACTAGCAGCGCGTTGTGGCACGTCGTTAGCTGGATCGCATGAATCTCTATGACCGGGAAGAAAACCAACACCGGATCCAGGGAGCTGACGACCGTGCTGCCGATACAGGCGTTCGGCATGCAATGCAGCAGGGCAACACACGCGCGACGCCGGGACTGCAGGTAGCCAACGGCGGTCGACAGAGTGCTGAAGGCCGAGGCGAGTTGCGGGAAACCCTTCTGTCGGAACGACACGCCCAATGCGCTAAGTTGCATCATCAGACTTGCGAAGCGATCGGCGAATTCGTCGTCGAATCTTTTCGCGAGGCCGCGCCTGACCCGGCGCAGGGGTTCGGAGGAGGAGGTGAGTTGAAGAATTCGAAGGCTGAAAAGCTCGGCTTTGAACTCCTCGTCCCAGTCAACCGTCATCAGGTTCACCGTCTCCTCGATGGACCTGATCGTAGCCAACCACTCGGAAATCGCCGATTTCCGCTCGTACGTCGACAAGAGCTTGGCGACCGATCGCTCCTGGAACTCGATCCCCTTCATCAGCAGTTCAGGCGGAGAGGAGGGGCCAAGGGTTTCCGTCATGATCGCTTCCCATATCGCCGGGCCGTGCCGACGCATCACATCCATATAGCAATGGCGTGCGCTCAGGAAACACCTGTAGGTAAGCCGCAGGCCCAGTTCCGGTCATTCGCGAGAAAAGCGCGGCAACTCTCTCTGCCTTCTGTGAAAAACTGTTTTCTGTTCTTGACTTGTTCCGAAAGTGGCTTCAAATCTCGGTGCGGAAATCTACGGAGCGACCGAATGAGCAATTTGGAGTTACGCGAGTTTCATTCCTTTCTCGAAGGCGTCATCGAAGACTCATCTCGGGAGAAGCGGTTTTCGATCGAAAAGGTCGTGGCCACTGTCCTGTCGAGACATGCAGGCCGCCTAGACAAGATCAAGGACGAAGTCATGGTCCTTGGCCTCAGGGCTCTTATCCGAAACAATTGCCGTGCAAAGGTCATCACGGCACATGATGGACCAGACTTGTTCGGCAATTACGGTGTCGGCAAGCGTGTCTCAGTGCGTTACCTGGACGAAAACGGGAAGACGCGCTGGGACAAAAAGCTCCGCTCGGAGCTTTCATTTGACGATCTCGACGGGATCATTGCCCGTTTGGATGGAGGTCCGCCGAAGCAGTCGCGGGACCGCAAGGACTACGACGACATCGCTCGCCGGGCAGCTCCATATCGTGGTGTTGCGGAGACGATTGGCGAGGCGTTGGAAATGGCGGAACGAGACGAGCTGCCTTAGCCGGCAGGCAGCGTGAACGAGAACTGCGCTCCGTGAGGTGATGCCTGCTCGACCCATAGGCGACCATCATGGGACTCGACGATCGAGCGGAAGATGGCGAGGCCCATTCCCATCCCCTTGTCGCCCTTGGTGGTGAAGAATGGCTCGAACACGCGCTCGGGAAGTTCCACACCGGAGCCGCCGTCGGCCACATCCACACGGACGAGGCCGTCGACGCGCTGCGCACGGATGCGAAGTGTCCTTTCGCCTTCGACGGCGTCCATCGCCTCCATCCCGTTGCGCATCATATTCGTCAGTACCTGCTGAATCTGGATCCTGTCGATCACCACCAACCGGAGATCCGCTTCGGTGCTAACGAGGACGCGTACCCTTCTGCGCGCTGCCTCGTCTGCCAGGAGATCACGAGCCTCGCCAAACACGGCTGCCAAGCCCGTAGGATTCCTCGAATCCGCAGCGTGTCGAAACAGTGCTCGTACGCGCTTCACCGTTTCGTCCGTCGTTCCCGCGCTTCTGATAACTCGGATCAGGGCTATGCGGACCCGCTCGTGGTTTGGCGGCTCGGCATCCAGCCAGGGCTGGGTGGCGTCCGAGCTTTTCGAAAAGATCAAGGACAATCGCTGGGGCGACTACGTCTCGCGCATCCTAGATCACGCCAAGCTTAATTGCCTTAGCGACAGCCTGGGTTCGGTTGATCGATTGGAGCTTTCGCATCGCTGACTTCAGGTAGTCGTTGACCGTGTGGCTGGACAGCGAGAGGATAGCCCCGATGTCCTCGCTGCTTTTGCCAGCCGCCGCCCAATAAAGGCAGTCCGTCTCCCTCTGGGAGATCTCCGGAAAGGTTGGGAGTGACGCCTGGAAAGCGGCAAGATGCTCCATCGATTCAAGTATCATCAGGCCGATGGCCTGGTCGCTGGCCGCCGGACGTGGGCCAGAGATCGCGAACGCATATTGATGCCTCGCGGCCGTGAACAAGGTGAATGCGACGGTCCAGCCAAAGTCCGCAATGGTCGCATCAAAAAGCTTCAGGCCGCGCAGGGTCTTCGTCGAGGATTTGAATTCACCGAAGCAACGGTGATCGCTTCGGATGTCCAGCTGAGAATAGGAATGGAGCAGGGGAGAAGGCCAATTCGTCGCGAGGAGGTTTTCACCGAGTGGAGCGATTCCGCAGCCGGGATACCGACACACCAGATAGTGAGAAAAGGCAGACTCTTCGGTCGTCTTCTGCATGCGACTGCGGAAAGTCAACTTCGCGTCTTCGACGATCGCCATAGCGCGAAACTGCATTCTTCACCTGGTCGCTGGAGTAGTTCAGAGTCGTCTTAAGGACCCGCAGTCGTCTACGTTGCGGCGCGAAACTTGCAACCTATACCGAGGTTTATGTTCGGACGTCCGAGGAGTATTCGCGCTCGCTCGTCCTGCAGCCGAACATCGTCGGAGAAGTCCGGCGATCACGATTACGCGGTTTCAGGAAAACCTGATGTGCAGCGACAGGAGGTTATGCCGGATCGCTCTCGTTCATATGTCTCCAGAATTCGAAAGGAGATAAAGAAATGAAATCACTAGAAGGCAAGGTCACGGTCATCACGGGAGGCAATAGCGGCATCGGCAAGGCTACGGCCAAGCTCTTCGCGAGTGAAGGAGCTCAGGTCATCATCACGGGACGGAGACAGGACGTCCTCGATAGAGCCGCGGAAGAGATCGGCAGCGGTGCGATCGGCGTCTGCGGCGATGTAGCGAGCTATGACTTTCACCAAAAGTTGGCTGCGGACGTCCGCCAGTGGTTCGGCGGCATCGACGTGTATGTCGCAAACGCTGGGATCATCAATCTCGAGACTTCCGACACAGTGACCGAGGCCGAGTACGACAAGCATTTTGCCGTCAACACACGCGGTGTATTCTTCGGCGTGCAGGCAATCGCTCCGCTGATCCGCAATGGCGGGAACATCATCGTCACCAGCTCCCTGGCTGCAACGAAGGTGCTGCCTCAGCACACAGTCTATGCGGGATCGAAGGCGGCGCTGGCGGCGTTCGCGAGAAACTGGGCGATCGAGTTCAAGGACCGCCGGATCAGGGTGAACATCCTGACCCCGGGGCCAGTGCAGACTGAGATTCTCGGCAAGCTTGGTGTAAGCGACGCCGACCTGCCAGGATTCGAGGCTCACATGGCGTCACTCATTCCTGCGGGAAGAATGGGTCGACCCGAAGAACTTGCTGAGGCGGCGCTGTTCCTCGCAGCAAAGGGCACGTTCGTAAACGGTGTGGAGCTGATGGTGGATGGAGGCATGTCTTTGGCATAGCCGTCGGCGAAGCGGGACCGGCACGCTTACGCCGGTCCCGCTTGCGCAGCTCTCAGGTCGAGTTGAGCGCTGCACGGCAGGCGCGTCAGATACCCTCGACTGCGAACGCGATTTTCACCGCCGGACGCACCTTGATCCGTTCCTTGAACGTCGTGAGACGTGTCGGGACGTTGACCGCGAAGCGCTCGGCCCACAGCAACATCACGAAGAGATAGAAATCCGCGACAGACGGGTGGTTGTCGAAGAGATACTCTCCCTTGAAGGTCTCGGAAACATAGTGGAAGCGCTTGCGGATAGCGGCCTTGGCTTCGTCCGCCTCCTCGTGGCTGCGAGCCTCCAGGAGGTGCCGAAAGCTGTGGTGCAACTCTGTCGAAATGAACGTGAGCGCTTCGATCAGGCGGGTCCGGCCCCGTTCGCCTGGCACGCCGAGTTGCGGATGCTCGGCTGCAATCCAGTCAAGGATCGCAACATTTTCGGTGAGCAGTTCCCCGTCGTCGAATTCCAGGACCGGCACACAGCCCTTGGGGTTGATGTCGATGAAATCCACACCGGATGCTGTGCGCTTCGTTGCGAGGTCGACGCGCACGAGGTCGAATGTTGCACCGACCTCCTGCAGAGCGATGTGATCGGCAAGGCTGCAGGCCTTGGGGGCATAGTAGAGCTTCATTGAAATGTTCCTGTTCCGGCTGGTCGGACGACAAGCTGCGCACGGCCTGGGAACACTAGGTCCATCCGGTCTGCCTTGATATCAAACGTGGGTTCAGGTTGACTGGTGGGTCGGGTGTTCGTCGCGAGCGGTTGAAGCCTCGCTAGCCTTCGCCATTAGGATCGATGGTTCCCGCGCGCCAGCAAACGAATGGTTGGGTTGAACAAAGGGTGCCCTCAAAAGCAGACTGCTTCACCGTCCTGATGCGAGATCGTCCGAATTTCGAACTCCAGTCTGGCCCCGAGAGCGATCGTGTCACGGAGCGGTGGGGTCGGACGCCATAATTCATTCAAGGGAATTCCTATGCATAGGATCATAAAGCTCGTACTCGCGGGTGCGATTTCCGCTGCTGCTGTCGTCACGTCCAGTTCGGCGGCATTTGCCAAGCCGACCATCGTTCTGGTTCACGGCGCATTTGCGGACTCCTCCAGCTGGAACCGCGTCATCGCGCTGCTCGAGAAGGACGGCTATCAGGTTGTTGCCGTGGCAAACCCACTTCGTGGCCTAAAGAGCGATGGCGACTATGTCCGGCGCGTGGTCAGCGGACTGGACACTCCAGTCGTTCTCGTTGGCCACTCCTACGGCGGCTCTGTTATCAGCGATGCGGGCGTCGACTCGAAGAACGTCAAGGCCCTCGTCTTCGTAGCTGCATTCGCGCCATCCAAAGGCGAGTCCGCCATCGAGCTTTCCGGCAAGTATCCGGGTAGCACCTTGGGCCCGACACTCGCGGCACCGGTAGAACTTTCCGGCGGTGCAAAGGATCTTTACATCGACCGGGCGAAGTTCCCCGATCAGTTCGCCGCTGATGTTCCGTCGGCCGCCGCCAAGCTGATGGCAGTTGCGCAGCGGCCGATCACCGACGCCGCACTCTCGGAACCTGCGCCGGGGGCCGCGTGGGAGAATATCCCTTCCTGGTTCATCTACGGCGATGCCGACAAGAACATACCTCCGCGGACGCTCGAATGGATGGCCGAGCGCGCGAAGTCGAAGAAGACGGTTGCCATCCCGGGTGCGTCGCATGTCGTGATGATTTCGCATCCCGGCGAGGTCGCCAGGATCATCGAGCAGGCTGCGTCCGGCCTTTGAGAACTTACCGGAGGCCCGGCACGTCGGGTCTCCGGACTTCCCGAAGCGCTCGTCGAGGGGCGCCTTATAGAACGTTCGTATAGGTAGGGACCAATATCGGCAGTGTTATGATTGTGCGAACCCTGCACTCACTCGTATAAGAAGCAGCCAGGAGCGAGACGTGCAACCGATGGACGGACAAGATGTTCTTGATTGCCCAACGATTTCGATCGTTGACGACGACGTCTCCATCAGGGTTTCTCTGATGGATATGTTTGATTCACTATCGATTCCAGCGGCGCCCTACGAAAGCGGCGACGATTTCCTCACCCGTGCCGACTTGGATGCCGCTGGCTGCATCCTGTTGGACATCCATATGCCCGGCATGAGCGGTCTCGACTTGCAGAGGCATCTTGCAGATAGCGGCAACATGCAACCAATCGTCTTCATGACCGGGTGCGCAACAGTCGCAATGAGCGTGCAGGCAATGAAGCTTGGCGCTTTCGATTTCCTTCTCAAGCCCTTGGAAAGCGGCACAGTAGTCGCCACCGCAGACAAGGCCATCCAGCTCAACGCGGAGAGGCGCGCAGCTGCCTCGGAGAAAGCCGCCTTAATGTCGGCTGTGCGAAACCTTACTGGACGTGAGCGCGAGGTAATGAGGCATGTCGTCATGGGGCGCCTCAACAAGCATATCGCTCATGACCTGGGTGTAAGCGAGATGATGATCAAGATCCACAGGGGCCGGATGATGAAGAAGATGCAGGTCGCATCGCTCGCCGACTTGGTGAAGAAGTTGGATTTGGCATCAAAGACCTTCGACGTATACCAGTAGGTTCAAGCCAAGCTGGCCGGGACAGCAAGGGCCAAACAGGAAGAGTTCACCTAAGTCCATGCCAGCAGCAATCATCATAGCTATAATCGACGACGATCAGGATCTCCGGGAGTCATTGCAGGATCTTCTGGAGACGGAGGGGCTGGAAAGCCGTCTCTATGCCTCCGCTGAAGAATTCATCGGCCGGAACGGGCACAAAGAGGTGGACTGCATTCTCGCTGACGTGAGGATGAGTGGGATGTCAGGGATCGAGCTACTTCGGGTGCTTGGTGGCAAGGATCGTTGTCCGCCCGTGCTGATCATGACCGCGTATGCGGACAATGGAATGCGCGCAACCGCACTGCGGGCGGGCGCGGCGGGCTTTCTGGCAAAGCCTATCGACACCATGCAGCTGATCGAGTGCATTCGCGGCTGCGTCGGCTGATTTCTAGCCCGCCAGCAGCCCGATGATCGACAGTGCCATCCGCCATCCGGCACGTAGACCAGAAACTTGGCCATGTTCTCTCATCCTGGAGCAGTGGGTCGCCTAAACCTTGGTTTGGGAAGTTCTGACGACTTCATGATGCTAGTTTTTCAGTCTAATCAACCGCAGGAGACTGAAATGCAAGCGCTCAAATACGGCGTCCACGCCATGGTATGGTTCAACGTCCTTCTCGCCGGATGGCTCTCCCTCCACATGCTCTATGACCCGGAAGGCTGGTACTATTTCGTCCCTGGAGTGACAGACACCGGCTTTTTCAACCAGCACTTCATTCGTGATATCGGCATCATCCAAGGTTTCATCGCGCTCGCCTTTGCGATCGGAGCCTTTCGGATCGACCGGCGCGTCGAACTCTGGGCAGCCGCGACCCTCTGGCTCATCGCTCATGCGGTCTTTCATTTTTGGGAAGTAGCTGTCGGCATTTGCTCGGCGTCGGTCCTGGCGCGGGACTTTCCCGCAGTCAGCCTTCCGGCGATCTTCGGGATCGCTGCAACGATCTGGGCCTGCGCGCAGTCGCGCTCGGCCGCGGCATCGCTAAAGGTCAGCCAGCTGAGCATCTGACCCCATGAACAGACGCCGGACACTCAACGTCGTCCGGCGTTTGCGCTCGCTTTACGGATCAAACGGTTCTGGATAGCCAGTCGTGGAACGACAGCTTGCCGGAAACTGCTGTGGCCGCCGGCAGCAAGCTCTCTCGCGCAATCGACGCGCCGAAATAGCTTACAGCCTGATCACTCGTGACAGGCCGAGCGTCTTCTGTCGCTGTAAGCAGCTCGTGCGCGATTTCAAGCAAGTCGATCGGCCCCGGGCCGCTGATTTCCAAGATGGAGTTGATCGGTGCTTCGACAGCCTGTCTTGCAATCAGAGCGGCCGCCTCGTCGGCGGAGATAGGCTGCAGGCGGACATCCGCGACGCGTACCGATCCGCTTTTCCCCGACGAATTCACGATGCCACCGAAGAACTCGAAGAACTGGGTGGAGCGTATTATGGTGTGGGGGACGATCGATGCGCGCACAAGGTTCTCCTGTACGAGCTTCGCACGGAAATAGTCGTTCTCCACGAGCCGCTCGACGCCGACAATCGACAGAACGACGTAATGGCGTACGCCCGCTTGTTTTGCCGCTTCCAGCAGGTTGACGCCTGCCGTCTTGAAGAACGCAAGCGCGTCCCCTTCGCCAAAAGTCCCCGAGTTGGTCACGTCGATCACGACCTCTGCATCGGCGAAGGCCGCATCGAGACCCTCGCCACTCAAGACATCGACGCCGGACTTCCCGGACACCTCGACCACGTCCTGCCCGGCACGTTCCAAGCCGCGGACGATCTTCGATCCCATCATTCCACTTGCGCCGACTACAACAATTTTCATCACGTGCTTCCCTGAAAGGTCCAAAGCCCGCGATACTAGGAATTTAGGCCGCGCGGTCGATAAAACGATGGGTTGGGTTGACCGGATTGACCCTAAATAGAGGTTCTATTTCGGGTTTGCTCGCTAGTCCCACGCTTCATGTCGGATTGCCGGGCACTTCGGTCGCTAAGCATCGCTGGACACCAAAACCTAAACGAAGGTTTATGGTCCCGGCAGGGTAAACCATGGTATAAGGTGCTGATATCAAATGAGACCGCCGGGCCACAATACTCCCGGTACGGGTCCGACAAAGAAGGTTCCGATGGCGGGGTCGTCCTTCAGATCCAACCGCGGTTTCTCCGACTGAGCTGAGGCAAGCCATGCAGAACGTACAAGTCAAAGCGGAATCGTCCGCTGAACCAATCGTATACGTGGTTGATGATGACGAGGAGATGCGTGGAGCACTGCTCGATCTGTTCATGGTGACGAAGAAGCGGGCGACTGCGTTTCCGAACGGGATGGAGTTCCTGCAGGCTGCAGACACGAACGCCGCAGGTTGCGTAGTAGTCGATCTCCGGATGCCTGGAGGCACCGGGCTCGACCTGCAGAAGCAACTCATATCGATCGGCAGCAAGATGCCGATCATTTTCCTTACCGCATATGCTGACATCCCCACCAGCGTGAGGGCCATGAAGGCGGGAGCCACGGACTTCATCACTAAGCCGTTTGTCAATCAGGATCTCCTGGAGGCGGTCGATCACGCGATCCAATTGGATTCGGAGCGTCGCAAAACGGATGCCGAAGGTGACCGTATACGTGGTCTGGCTGACACGCTTACTCCTCGTGAGAAGGATGTACTGTGGCAAGTCGTAAGTGGTTTGATGAACAAGCAAGTCGCCTACGAACTTGGAATCAGCGAGATGACCGTCAAACTGCACCGCATGAGCGTCATGCGGAAGATGGAGAGTAAATCGCTTGCGGATCTCGTCCGCAAAGCCGAGCTTCTTCAGAAGAGCGCCTAGCCGTACCGTACATCACCGAGTGTCGGGTTCCCCCAGATTGCGTAGGACACCCTCACGATAGTCCGCGGCATCTTTCGCACGCTCATCGGCGGTGTCGCTCAGCTCGGCAATCTCGCATGCCTTGTAGGCTTCGAGCAGAGCGGTGAAGGTGCCCGGTGTCTCAAGGATCGCGCCGGCGCTGTCAAAGTTCTCTTCGACAATGTCGCCGATTTTCGCAGCTATGGCCGCCTTCGCGGCGCGGATCTTCTCCAAACGTGTCGTCATCAATGCCCCCGGACATGCGTCGTACTGTCGACGCAGCCGTACACGATCGCCACGGGCCGCGCCATCCGGAACTTTGCGGCCGGGCAAGCGCAACCGCCCATGGCATTTAGATCCTCGATTTTTCATATGGATAGCAAGCGACTAGGCGTTTGGGCGTCTGTGCCCCAAACCTACGTTTATCTATGCCCGGAGCGATATTCGCCTACGGTGCTCGAAGGTCGTCCTGGTCACGAATTCGAGGCGGCTTCCCTAACCTTTGCAAAGGAGTGAACAATGAAAATCGTTGTGATTGGCGGGACCGGCCTGATCGGGTCCAAACTTGTAAAGCGTCTCCAAGCGAAGGGTCACGATGTCATCGCCGCATCGCCAGCATCGGGCGTCAACACCGTCACGGGTGAAGGACTGGCCGACGTACTCTCGGGTGCCCAGATCGTAGTCGACGTTGCCAACTCGCCTTCGTTCGAGGACGCGGCAGTGATGGAGTTCTTCCAGAAGTCTGGTCATAACCTCCTCGCTGCAGAAAAGATCGCAGGCGTGAAGCATCATGTCGCCCTGTCCGTGGTCGGCACTAAACGTCTGCAGGACAGCGGCTACTTTCGCGCCAAGCTGGCTCAGGAGAATATTATCAAGGAAGCGGGCATTCCTTACACGCTGGTTCACTCGACGCAGTTTTTCGAGTTTATGTTTGGCATCGCTCAGTCCGGTGCGCAGGGCGATAAAGTACACCTCTCTCCGGCGATGATGCAGCCGATCTATTCAGACGATGTCGCTGACCTTCTTGCAGATGCCGTTCTGGGAGTGCCCGTGAACGGCATCGTGGAGATTGCCGGTCCCGAACCGATCCGTATCGCGGACGCCGTCACGAAATACCTTCGACAGATCGGTGACGGCCGCGAAATTGTCGTTGACGGCAAGACTCCATATTTCGGCGCCCTTTTGGGTGACAAAACGTTGATGCCGGGTTCCGGCGCTCGCGTCGGCAATACTGTATATTCCGAGTGGGTGAAGACTGCGACGCCGCCGCCGGCACGCTGATATCCTGGGGCCAGAATCCCTGGCTGGTTGATGGCTGCGGCCGGATCCGAGCCCAACGAAACACCGACGGTCGCGGCTTTGGTCTCGGGAGAGACCTCGTCGCGGCCATCTTCCACACTGATTGATTCAACACTCGAGAGCATCACGGGCAGGGCACTGTCCGCGGGCGTACAGCAAGTCCTTACGCCTTCCTTTCGAATTGTGTTGCGTAAAGTAAAACACAACTTAATATTGCCGTCCATCTACATCCCATCTTGAGGGGAGACGGTGATGAAGTGGTTTCTTTCAGTTGTTACTGCTGCAATGCTGCTGCTGCCAGCGGGATGCTCGACGGAGTTCGGTCGCCTCGACGCGATACCGCAGTCGGACATCTACAAGGTCGTTGCTGAGGTTAAGCGTCAAATCAGCATCTACACCGCCTATCAAGCGTCCGATTATGGCTACAAGCGGATCGTGGCCGCTTCCCGGTCGAAGGTCTGCGGCAATGGCATGATTGGTTTCGACATCTCCTCGGTCAAGATGGAGCTGGTTTCCACGTCGGTCGGAAGCCAGAGCGTTGGCGTAAGCTTGTCGCCCATTCCATCTGGTGGGATCAGAACGGTCGGAGGAAGCGTCGGCGCATCGCGCGAGGTGACGGATACGCAGAGCTTCGTCATTTCCGAAGATGTGGTGCCGAGCCCGTATTCCTACAAATTCGACTTGAAGATGCTCGATACGGCTCCGCTGGCCAGGTCGATGATCAACCTCTGGGCCGCCGCGCTCCAGAGCGGCGATGACGCCAGTGATATCTGCCTCAGGATACAGAAGTCGGAGTCTGACGGAAACACCTTCCAAATCGGAATCACGGTGGCCAAGGATGTCAACGGGGAGGTAAACGTCGGGCTATCCAGCCTGGGCCTGACAGCGGGCGGCGAGCTGAAGGCAACCACCGGAAACACCATCACCGTGCGCTTCAAGGCTCACGACTTCTCCAAGCCGATACCTCCGCGCCCGGCGCCCTGTAAACCCAAGGACCCTCGGCCGGAGTGCCAGTTGCAGCACAATGTCGCTCCATCGTGAAACTTGCCACTGCGAAGGCCTAGAAGGCGTCGGCCTCGGGGAAAGCCGGGGTAGTGGCGAGCAGGCAGATTGCCACCATCGAACTGAAGATCAAAAAGCTCGCCAAGCTGCTGCGGGCGCATATGAGGCGATGACTTAGGTACATCGCGTCAATTTGGAAATCAGGCGGTTGCGCTTCGCGGCTGTGCCGGAGCAGGCACTCCTTTGCGTGGAGGGCGCCCTGTGGACGCCCTCTCACCTGTTTACGATTTGATGAACGCGAGGATGTCGGCGTTGATGATCTCAGCGTGGGTCGTGGCCATGCCATGCGGCAGGCCCTTGTAGATCTTCAGTGTCGCATTCTTCAGCAGCTTGGCGGACAGAACTGCCGAGTCGGCGACGGGGACGACCTGATCGTCGTCGCCGTGGAGGACGAGCGTTGGAACCTCGATCTTCTTCAGATCTTCGGTGAAGTCGGTTTCGGAGAACGCCTTGATTCCGAGATAATGTGCGTTCGCAGCTCCGGTCATTCCCTGCCGCCACCAGTTCTTGATAAGCGCGTCGGATGCTTTGACGCCATCGCGATTGAAGCCGAAGAATGGACCGCTGGCGACGTCGTAGTAGAACTGCGAGCGATTTGCGGCGAGTGCCGCGCGGAAGCCATCAAAGACTTCGATCGGCAAACCGCCAGGATTCGAGGCGGTCTTGACCATGACGGGTGGCACGGCGCCGATCAGGACAAGCTTCGCGACGCGATCCTTGCCATGGCGTGCAGTGTAGTGCGCAGCCTCGCCGCCCCCGGTGGAATGACCGACATGGATCGCGTTCCGCAGATCGAGATGCTCCGTAACAGCCGCTACGTCTGCCGCATAATGATCCATGTCATGACCTTCGCTCACTTGGGCGGAGCGTCCATGGCCGCGGCGGTCGTGTGCGATCACGCGATATCCGTTGGCCAGGAAGAACAGCATCTGATTGTCCCAGTCGTCGCTGCTCAGCGGCCAGCCATGATGGAAAACGATCGGCTGGCCGTCACGGGGCCCCCAGTCCTTGTAGAAGATCTGGGTGCCATCTTTCGAAACCACGTATGCGCCTCCGGCGCCTTGATTTTCTGCTGTAGCTCTATTCTTGGCTTCCGCGGGCACACTGACTGCCGCCGCCGCCGCCGTTGCCGCAAGCGTCAGCGTACCCGTCATCACACCACGACGCGTGGCCTCTGTTGAGCGATCGTTCACTGTAAATCTCCTGATTGTTCAAGTAGTAGTATGTAAAGGTAAGTTCAGATGGAAAATTCCCACGTGAACGCAATAAAAATAGATGAATTTTTGTTTTCATTTTAGCTATACATTGGTTTTGTTTTTCACGGTTTCGCAATATATGCTTTCTATTGCTGCGGCCAGCGTTGCGGAAATTCACTAGAATCTCCATTGACTGAGGCAGAGAGCAGCATCGGACAGGCTATTCCAGCATCGTCATCCTTCCATTCAAACAGCTGCGAACCTGGATTGTTTTCATGGACGATCAAGTCCTGATCGACGGAAAGAAAAAATTCCGCGTCCGTCTTGTCTTCGAATCCCGCAAACAGCATTCGCTGGCAACGGGGTACCGTCGCCCTTTGCTTTAGCGTCACCTCAACTATCGCCACTGTCGCACCCCAATGGCACGTCGATAGTGGATTCTTATGGAGGGCGCGGTCGGAGTAGGCGTAGATTTCCGGTAGCTGAAAGAACTCATCAACCTCGGTTCGGCCTATCGGATCCCTCTAAGGACCCCAACGCTGGATAGTCAGAAGGCCAATATCGTGTTCGGAATACAGTTTTCCGGAACTGATAAGGTCCCGGCTTTTGTACCCATAGCCATTCTTGCAGATGGCCATACGAATCAGAGCCGCCTCATACTCGAAGGGCCGATCACGAATTTTATCGATGATGTTTTTAAGATCACGCAAGTAGCCAGTGTAGGACGTGACGGGCATCGTCGAGATCCTTCTGTTGTGGTAGCCCGGAACCCATAAGACAGGCCGCTCGCGCGGCACCAAGTGGAGGATGAGGTCGCTTACAGTGCGACAGATTTGAAATCACAATGTCGCTCTGTAAGCAGGTGGAATTGCGGGACGGTCCGACGCTAGCGGTTATCGACCCCGCTATTGGCACGCTTTCCGAGAGCTAGCTGAGCTGCAGCAACGCACGCGACAATGGCGCCCAGGACTACGTGAGTCCAAGTAGCAGCCATGGAAGAGCTAAAGCCGAGTACAAACGGAGAAAGCGCGGCCCAGCAACCCAAAGACAGGTTGAGCCATTCAGCTCGCTCTCCATAGCTATTTAGTGCTTTAATGGAAATTGTTAAAATCATCGCTCCGCAAACGACGGCGTTCCACGCTGCCACCGGTACCTCGGTGAACATCAACGCGGCGCAGGCCAAGCAAATCGCGGTTGTTATATTGGTCGCTTCGAGAGCTTTGCTGGGGTTCTTTTGGCTCATTTTGGGTTTCCTAATCAAAACAGATAAGTCGTGCTTTCGGAGGATTAACTGCCGAACCATGACATGCACTATTTGACCTGGATCACCGTCTTCACCAATAGAACTGATGTTTAGTGGTGCTTGAACACTTTAAGCACACGGACCGTCGATAGCGAGATTCAGGCAAATTTTGCCGCGCAGGATGACGATCGCCCGCCTTCGAGCATTCAATTGCACAGTCGATACCAGCGGGACGATTGAGACTTCCCCAGAAGTTGCTCGTGCCGCCGTTTTGAGCTTTGAATGCAGGAAGCTTCGTGAATGGAGTAGACCACTGAGATGGCGGCGAGATTGCGATCATGTCAGGCGGACTGCAAGATTGCCACCACCTCATGCTCTAGCGCTTCAGACGCGGACGATCATCATACAAAACGTCGCTGTCGAACAGGTAGCCGGACCCCCTGACGGTTTTGATCAGATTGGGCTTCGCGGGGTCTCGCTCGATCTTTCGGCGCAATCTCAGGATCAGCGCGTCAAGGCTTCGGTCGAAGATCTCCCCGGAATGGATGCGGCTAGCCGCCAGGAGGCGCTCACGCGACAAAATTTGCCGCGGTGCTCCCAGAAAAGCGGTGAGAAGGTTGAACTCCGCAGTAGTCAGCTTGACCTCGTCCAGCCCGGGGCGCCGCAGCGCCTTCTGTTGGACGAAAAGCTCGCTCCCCGAAAACGAGTAGGAGCGCCGATCCCGCTCTACGATTGGCCTGTCTCTCATCGCGACGTTGAGGCGGGCTAGAAGCTCCTTTTTTCCGAAGGGGCTGCAAATGTAGTCGCTAGCGCCTGCCTCTAATCCCTCGACCTTATGGTCTTCGGCAGTGCGTTCTCCGCTTATGATCAGGATTGGGGCTGCGGTGATTGATGCCATGTTGCGAACGACATCGATTCCATCCTGGGAGTTTACCTCGATTAGCAGGGCGTCAACGATCTCGGTGGACAGAATTCGCCTGAGTTGGCGGCTTTCCGCTACTGGCGTTGTCCGTATCGCGTGCTGCCCCAGGAAATCCGCAACTGACATGACAATCGTTTGATCGCTGTCCAGCACGAGGACGTGCTTCATAACATTTCTCCGTCGACTTCTCGACGCCGCATTCTTCCGGACCGCGATGGTCACGGTCCGGTCATGGTTCAGATTGGTGGAGTGCTGCCGCCTGCGTCAGGGCTTGATATCGGTGACGAGGTTGTTGTCGGTGGTATCGACAACGAACACCGCCAGGAGGCGAGCGGGTTTCGTGGCGCTTGCGTTCGCGCTTACTCCGTGGCGATCGCCGGGAAGCTCGGAAAAATTCTCACCCGCATGAAAAGTCTTCTCGGGGCCGTCATTCACCTTGCTTTTGATTGCTCCCTCCAAGACGGTCGCATAGATAAATGCCGAGTTGGGATGGGTGTGTGCCGGCGACGAGCCGCCGGGTCCATATTCGACCAGCACACCCTTCATGCTCTTCCCGGGTACGTTAGGAAGCGGCTGATCGAAGACGACGGAAATCTTCGCGGCCCCCTTCGCCACATCGGATGCAAGGGCAAGCTGTGGAGAAAGAAATGCGGTGGCCAGCACGGCGATTGCGCGAACGAACATGTTGAATCCTTCAGAGGTTTTTGGGGACCATGTTCGATGGGCGCCATGCACGATAGGCCCAAGAATGTGGAAAGGCATTGTACCGTATGTGTGAACGACCCATCCTTGAATTGGACCGCAAGGCCACTGTCTCGATGACGCAGCAGATCTTCCATGGGATCCGTGCCTCTATCAGGAGTGGCGCGATGAAGAAGGGGAGCCGTCTTTCATCGTGGCAGGATCTAGCCGCCCAGCTCGGGGTGTCGCGCGGCACGGTCAAGCGTGCCTACGATCTTCTGAAAGACGAGGGTCTCGTCGAGACACGGGGTAGCGCTGGGACATGGGTTGCCGAGGTTGCAGAAGCTCCGCGAGATCAGCATGGGGAGGAGAGACGGGCGCCATCGGGATTGTTCTATGACTTCGAAACCGCACCGCAGTACTTCCAACTCGGGGTCCCGGCGCAGGACGAGTTCCCCGCGAAGGCCTGGCATAGCGCCTGGCGTCAAGCGATAGCGGTCGAGGCGACACGTCCCCAAATCTATCCCGATCCTCGGGGGCTTCTGGCTTTCAGGCACGAGGTCGCCGGATACCTGGCGAGCGCGCGCGGTCTCAATTGCCTGCCGAGGCAGGTATTCATCACATCCGGATTCACGGGTGCCTTGGGGATCATCCTAAACGCAATGGGCCTGCGCGGCGAGAAAGCCTTCGTCGAGGAACCGGGCTTTCCACGGACGCGGCAGGCATTGCTAGAGGCCGGAATTGAAACTGTGCCTGCGCCCGTAGACAGCGAGGGGATCGATTTTCACTGGCGCCCGGACGTAAAATTGGCGGTAGTCACTCCTGGGCAACAAGCTCCTCTGGGCATGACGATGTCAGCGACCAGGCGTGCTGCGCTCTTGAAGTGGGCGGCCGAAACTCAGGCCTGGATCATAGAGGACGACTATGCTGGCGAGCTTCAGCTGTCGGGCCAGGCGTCGCCGGCTCTCGCCGCGGCAGATGGCCAAGGACGAGTGTTCCACATAGGAAGCTTCAGCAAGACCCTAAATCCCGGGCTGCGCATCGGGTATATCGTCGTTCCTGTTGCCCTCGTGGAGCGCTATGAAGGATTCGTCAGTCATCTCGCACCTGCGGGACCGGTCGTCGTGCAGCAGGCACTTCAAGCGTTCATGTCCGGTGGACATTTCTATCGCCATCTCCGTCGGATGAAGAAGCTCTATGCGGAACGCAAGGCGATGCTTGTCGGAGCGCTTCGACGGGAACTCCATCCATCGATAAGGTGTTCATCCGATGGAGCCTTGTCGGTGCGGCTCTTTCTACCTCCGGGAACAGATGACGTTGCCATCGCTGCCGCGGCGCATAGATCGAGGCTAGGCGTTCTTCCGCTTTCCGAATGGTACCAGGGACGCACTCGCCCTTCTGGCCTCTTGCTCGGCATTGCGAACGTGCGGTCTCGGGATGTCTCAGCGAAATGCGCCGCGCTGTCTGCCGCCCTAAACCATGGGTTAGGTTGAGAGGCTCGACGGAAACCTACAAAATGGCGTCGTTCCAACACTCCTTGGAACGGCTTGGCGGGCGGCGATGTCGGAACCAGCGTCCTCCGGCATCGCCGCTGCCGCACGCATCAGACCTTCAGGGCGTGTACCTCGAAGGGATCGTCGAATCCTTTGACACTGTGAAATCCAAGGCATTCGGTCTGAGCCGCGCAGCCGGCTGCTGCCACGAACTCTCCTGAAACCAATACCGGTCTCCGCAAGTCTTTGGTCAAGGATTCCAGCCGGGAAGCGAGGTTCACCGCAGGCCCGATGACTGTGAAGTCCAGTCTTCGCTTCGATCCGATGTTCCCGTACATGACTTCGCCAACGTGGATCCCGGTTCCAAATTTGATCGGGTACGCGGATGCCGCGCGGCTTGCTGCCGCCTCATACGCCTCCTTAACGGAACCCAGCAAGCGCTGGCATGCGTCTGGCCGATCGAGCGGGAACACTGCCAGCAGGCCGTCGCCTATGAACTTCAGTATTTCTCCACCGAATTTCTCGATCGGTTCAGCGACGATGTCAAAATAGTCATTCAGGACGTCGATGACATGGTCGCGCTGTCGGCGGCCGGAAAGTTCGGTGAAGTTGCGGAGATCGCAGATCATGATGGCGGCGCTTACGGTGACACCGCTTCCCCGCGTCGTCGCGCCGTCGAGAATTTGCTCGCTGGCATGCGGGCCAACGTACGTCTGCAGGAGGGTTCGTGCCAGTTGGTTCTTCAGTCGAATCTCGGTTACTAGCGAAAACAGCGGCAGAACCTGCCGAATGAGGGCAATGTCGCTGTCTTTGAAGCCTTCCTTCCTGTCCGTGGCGAATGTGATGAGATGGCGTCTTCCTTGCGTGTGGTCCAACGGCCATGCAGCGTAGTCAGTGTGTCCCTGTTGTCGCAGCTCGTCGTAAACAGGGAAAACGTGCGGGCCGCAGATCTGAATCTTCTGCCGTACTTCCCTGCCGGTTGCGATCACGAGCCGAAATGGACTGCGCAGGAAGACGTCAGTTGCCTCGACATCGTATGCCACGGTATGCACGAATGCATCCTCCTGGCCGCGAGCCCAGACAATTCTGGTGCCCAGCCACTGCGGGTGGTGGACACGAAAATGGAGGGTAGAACGGCTGAGATCTATTCCACATGCGATCAACCGCTCGCATAGCTGAACAAAGATCCGTTCAGCCTGTTGCTCTTCCCTGAGGCCTTCCGAGAGCCATTTCAACAGAGCAGTGCGACTTCGCCGTTGACTTGACATGACTGCCTCTTCCGAAGTTGGCGTGGCGACGTGATACAAGTCTCCAACGTTGCGTCGACTTCCCGTGGTTACCAATATTGGGACCAGAGCGAATAGATCGCCTGGTGTGCAATGGACGGTGTACAGCGCGAGAAGATCTCCGTCGCCTCTGCTGCGGTTACGATCCCCCTTCCGGCGCCCTTGTGTCCCTCAAGCCCGAAAAACTCGACGCTCCTGATGCCGATCGATGCAAGCATTGTCCGAAGGTAAGGCCTCAGGAAATCGGGTTGATCCTGCGTCCAGACATCTTCGGCTTTGGACAACACCACGAAGACGGGCTTGTCCTCGAGAAGGCCGATCGTCTTTCGCTGACTGTAGCGGAAGGTGATGTTCGGTCGCACGACGTGGTCGATCCAGGCCTTCAATGCGGACGGGATCGAGAGGTTGTGCATCGGCGTGGCGAGAACGATCGCGTCGCTTTCGATGATCTCGGCTATCAGCTCATTGGAAAGTTCCAGTGAACCGCCGTCCGACTCACCCGGCTCTCCGGTGCTGGAGAAAAGGGAGAACTGGCGGTCTATATGCGGCATGGTCACGGCGTTGAGGCACCTGACGGCCACCTGCGAACGACTATCTCCACCTCGAAGCATTTCAACCAAGTGGCGGGAGTATGACGCGCTATGGGACGCGTGCCCCCTAGGACTACAAATCAGATGGAGCACGTTCATCGGAGCCGCCAGTCGTTATCTCTCGCTTTGCGTGAAAGAAGCCTTCGGGATAGGCCTCCGGCACGAATATCGGCGTACTCACGAGTTTCGGCTGGTCGGTGCCAATCACACGCGCTCGCCACCGCGTGACCTTCGAAGCTACGTGATGAATCACACCGACAAATCTCATTACACCAAGCACACCAAAGCACTCCCTATGGTACTGCCTCGGGGATTTACGCTTGGGGACGGAGGCTGAAAACTATACGTGCGTTTAGTGCGTGGTCCGCTCCGGTCAGTTAGGTCGTGACGATGAAATGAATGCGAGAAGATCCGACGAGCTGATCGGCTTCTCGAGAAAACCAACCGCGCCAAAGCTCTTCGCAACAGCTCGCGTTCGCGTGTCGCCAAAGGAGGTCATGATGCAGACAGGTGGCCCGCCATCTTTGACAAGCGTCTCCAACAGCTGCAAGCCACTGGTTCCGGGCATATTCAGATCCGCCAGCACGCAATGGACATGATCTGAGTCGCCGGATTGGAGGAAGGCATCCGCGGATCTGTACGTCCTGCTTGGTATGCCCATCGCGTCAAAGAAATCATGCAGTGAATCCAGCAGGAACTGATCATCGTCTACAATGGCGACCGTCGTTTGTGGGTAGGGGTGCATTTAACCTCAGATGGTGTCTCTGGCCGACGGCCGATGCTTATTCAGTTGTGAGGTGGTCTGTACTCAGTCGAGGAGCTCGAACTGCCTGACGAGTTCGGCAAGGGAGGATGCCTGCATCTTCCGCATGACACTCCCACGATGAAGCTTCACCATGATCTCGCTTATACCAAGCTCGAAGGCGATCTGCTTATTCATCAGGCCTCGAGCGACGAGGCCGAGAACCTGCGTTTCCCTTCGCGTCAGCCTTGCAGCGCGAGCTCTGACCGTCAGTCTGTGTGCGCGCTGCCTCTGCTGCCCGACATCAAGGTCGAATGCGGCTTTGATTGCGTCGAGCAGCTCATATGTCCGCAAGGGTTTCTCAAGAAAGTCCACGGCGCCGGCCTTCATCGCGTTGACGCTGGTCGCCACGTCGCCGTGTCCTGTCATGAACACGACCGGTAGGTCGAATCCGTTCGCCTCCAAGGCTTGCTGGAAGTCGATGCCGTTAGTCCCTGGCAGTTGAACGTCGAGCAGAACACAGCCCGCGTTGTCTCGAGAAGCTCGCTCGAAAAACTGGGCGCCATCCTCGAACGCTTCAGCCTCGATGCCGAGCGACTGGAAAAGGTCGAGAAGCGAGAGGCGAAACTGTTCGTCGTCCTCGACGATATGGACAACTTGCCGAGGCGAATTGGAAGAGTCGGGTGTATTCCCCGCGTTGGCCATAACTGGTCCTCCAACCAAAACAAATGGCATCACATCGATAACCATCTTACCAGAGCCACCCCGTCGGACAAGTAAACCAACGTTTGCTATCTATCTGCTATTCAAAGGGAACTTAATTGTCCGACGTGCCTTCGACGCTTGTCGAAATCGGTAGCTGCACAGCAAAGATGGCTCCATGAACTCCGTCGTTGCGGGCAGTTATGGTGCCGCCGTGATCGGTGATTATGGATCGGCATATTGCTAATCCAATGCCCATTCCATCCGGCTTGCTCGAGAAGAATCCGTCAAAGATCAGTTCAAGGTCCTGCTCGGGGATCCCGCCGCCGGTGTCCCGGACCGAAAACGTGACCTCTGTACTCGGTGCGAAGCAGGTGTCTATCGAAATCAGTCTGTTCGATCGCTGCCGCGTGGATATTGCCTGGATGCTGTTGATAAGGAGGTTCACGACCACCTGCTGAAGCTGTACCCGGTCTCCGAAGATCGCTGGTAGTCCTCCCGCCAGGCGCGTCGTTATGGAGATGTCGTGCGTCTGGCTTTCCGAATGCACGAATAGCACCGCCTCGCGAACGAGATCGTTTACATCGACAGCAGACCGTACCGGATCGGTTTTTACCGCCATGTCCTTGATCCGGCGGATGACCTCGTTTGCCCGGTGTGCATTCTCCATGATGCGCGAGATGATCGCCTTCACCTTCGGAAGGTTCGGCTCGTCGCGTCCCAGCCATCTAAGGCCAGTGTCAGCGTCCGTCACGATAACCGACAGCGGCTGCCTGACCTCGTGTGCGATCGAGGTCACAAGCTCCCCGAGTGCGGAAATGCGCGCCGCATGTGCGAAGTCAGCCTCGATCTTTCGAAGCTGCCGCTCAATCCGGCGCTGCTCGGTGACATCGATCATCATAATCAGTGTCTTGTCCAGCTTCTCGGGCGTCTGGGGAAAGGTGACATAGAACAGGACGTCACGCAGCTCGCCGTCGAAGGTCCGGATCTTCATTTCCTCGCTGTAGTTCCGACCACCATTGAAGTGGGCCACGACAACGCGTGTCGCGGCTTCGGGTGTGCCGGAGAACAGGTACGAAACGTTTTTGAGAAAGTCATCGCGAGACGTGCCCTTGAACAGCCGCATGGCGCTGTCGTTTACGTCCGTGACGACAACAGCCTCGCTCGCGAATCTTATGAGATCCGGCTGTGCCTTCACGTGGTCATCGATATTCTTGACGCCTGACGACTTCAATCGCTGGATCACGTCGCTCATAACGCGTGCGTCGACCTGCCAAACCGGAATTGGCACGTTATTGATCAGATTGCGATAGCGTTGTTCGCTTGCGGCGAGGTCCCAGTAGGTATCGGGGTCGTTCCATGATCCAGTGACACTCACGGAGATCAAATGAGGATGGTCCGGCGTACCGCGCCAGACCGAGAGGACATCGTCGCCGACTGCGGCAGTCACGTAGGGCTTCGAACCTTCCGGTGCCTGGAGTACCCTGATCGTCAGATCGAGAAGCTTCGCACGATGCTTCTGGGGCCAGTATCGGTATGCGCTCTTTCCTACCAGTCCGCTCGCGGGTACGCCGCCTGCGAACAGTCTCGCGGCTGCCACGTTCAGGTCGCTGATCCGAAGGTGTTCGGCGATCACCGCAGGGTCGGCTGCTGTCAGGTGGGAAAGACCCTGGTCTCGAATTCGTTCAATGTGTTCCAGGATGTCCGCAGCACCGGATGCATCGATGCTCCAGACGGCGATCCAGTCCTTTTGGATACCTGGAGCATGCCCCTCGACATTTCTGGCGTCGGCTGGCGCGCCGTGTTCGACGAAGCGGCTGATGTGACCCTCTTGATCACGCAATGACCGCACGCGAATGTCTGCGAGGATGGGAGCGTTGCCGAATCCCGTCCGCTGCGCGATTCCCTGCCATGAGCCGCCAGCGCGCAACTCTTCCCAGTCCGGGCCGATGGAGTCTGCACCGAAGATCTCCTCGTGGCGCTTTCCGGTCACCTCCGCGTTGCTGCGCCCATACAGGCGCTGCGAAGCAAAATTCCAGTGAATGATCCGTCCTTCCGCGTCGTAGATGATCACGCTCTCGTTGGCAGCGTCGGCAATCTGTGCCGACAACAAGTCGATCTTGTCACACGATGAATGCGGTTCGATTTTCGGGGTCGGGTTCATGGGTCTCTTCGATCCCCGTTCAGCGGGCGGATGTTTCAACGTTCATGCAAATTGCGATGGGACGGAAGTCCGGTCTCGGTCCCTCCGGTCACCGGACGATGGTCCGCCAGATGCCCGGTATGGACGCAGTGGGCTTCTCCGAGCCGGGCCATCGAGCGCCAGATTGCCACGGCAGCTGTGAGAACCTGTTTGCGCCATATCGCGACGCTGCGCTCTGGAAATGCCATGGGAGTCTCCGGCAACGAGGGAGCGCGTGGTTCGCGCGCTCCCATCCACGATCAGCTTGCCGCGCCGATGATCTTTGTGTTCAGCAGACCGCGTGCGACCGAGCTGACACGACGGCCCTGGAAGCGGGCCACCGCCAGGTGATCCTCGTCCGGCTTCAGGCTGTCGAGAGCGGAAACATGCGTGGCGCCGTAGGGAGTTCCGGCCTTGAACATCGCCGGATCCGCATAGCCGAGCGGAACGATGATGAGGCCCAGATGCGCCATCGGCGTGTAGATCGAAAGCAGGGTGGACTCGTTTCCGCCGTGCTTGGACGACGTCGATCCGAAAACCGAGCCAACCTTGCCGTTGAGCTTGCCTTGGAACCAGATGCCGCCCAGGCCGTCGATATACGCCTTGAGCTCGGAAGAAATGGACCCGAAGCGAGTAGGGGTGCCGAAGACGATCGCGTCCGCCCATTCAGCGTCTGCTTCTGTCGGCGCTTCGTACTTGGCGTTCATCGCAGTGGCGTTCTCACGCCAGCCGGGAACCTGCGACATCACATCTTCGCCAACCAGTTCGCGAGCGCGCCGAAGCCGCACTTCGGCGCCGTCCTGAATTGCACCTTCTGCGATCGCGTTCGCCAGAATGTCGGTCGAGCCGTTACGCGAATAGAATGCGATAAGAACCTTGGGTTTCGTCATCTCTGCCTCCAGCGAGAGTTTGCGCTGGGGCATGTGCGCCAGCTTCGGCGGCAAAATGGACGACGGGATCACTCATCAGAAGCCGGACTGGGATGGAACGTGCGTTCAAGGATTTGGACGATCTTCGCGGTCGCTGTGCAGGCAATCGTTTTCCTGCCGCGCCCGCGAGGCGGAACTTGGCGCAGTCAAGGATAGCACTTGCATCAATGAAGCCCTGCTTCCGGGTAAGCACATCGCAATCGGATTGTGCTTCCGCGTCTTGGAGACTGGACTTCGTCCACGAATTTGAACGCTACGTCTCTTGTCGACTGGCTTCTCACTAGGCCATTCGCAGCACTAGCCTGCGCATCATTCGAGCTCCAGCAGCCGATGTCCAAGAAAAAGCGAAGGTGGAACATGAACCAGATGATCATACGTGGCGTCAGCAGCCAGACATTCGTTGCTGCCAACATCAAGCGCACCGAGGAATTCTACGGCAAGGTCCTCGGACTGCCGGTCGTGAAAAGGACCGTGCATCATCACGACGCCCGGCTGCCCGTTGTCACCTTCGGATTTCATCAGTTCGACGGCGAGCCCCGCAGGGGCGAGTCCATCACCTACATCGAGTGGAACCCAATCTTCTACATGATGCCGGAGAGGGGCTTTATCGACCAGCACACGACGCAGGATGGCGTTGCCAATCCTCGCGTCGGCGACCCCAAGGGACGATGGGGCGCGGGTACCAACCATCATCTGGCCCTCCACGTGCCCAATCGCGACGGGCTGCTGAAATGGAAGCGCCGACTTGCCGACCACGGCGTCCACGTGACGGGTCCCTACAACCGTCACTACTTTCATGCCATCTACCTCCGCGACCCGGACGGAGCGATCATCGAAATCGCCACCACGGAGCCGGGATTCGGCCATGACGAAGAAGTCCTCGGTTCTGGCTTTCGGCCGCAGCCGAAGGAAAATCTCATCGGCGGCCGCGACGAGTTGCAGGTCGCTGCGGAGATCTGGCCTCAGCCGCTGCCGGCAGTAACCGCGGACTTCGCCTTGCGCGGCTTTCACCACATCACGTCGATCTCCAGCGATGCCGAGCGCACCGAGAACTTCTTCGTCGAGAAGGTCGGGCTTCGGCTCATCAAGAAGACCGACTATCTCGATGAGCGGGGAGGGACTCATTTCTACTATGCCTGCGACGAAGACCTCTCCCCGGGATCGGTGCTGACATTCTTCGGGTTGCCCGGCTACAAAGCGGGGCGTCTCGGGACCGGCCTTTCGCATCACTTCTCGCTCGAAGTCGAGAACGATGCGGCACTTGCCGACGAGCATGCGAGATTCCGCAAGCTCAGCATCGAGGTGTCTACGATCCAGGACACCGTCTACGCCAAGCAATTCCACTTCCGGGACCCGGACGGACATATCTGCGCTCTCGCGACGCCGAACCGGTTCGCGGCCGACGAAGATGTGGCCAGCCTTGGTCAGAAGCTCTGCCTTCCCGAGACCTTGGAAAAGGATCGGCAGGCGATCGAACGCCATCTGGCGTATCGGCCGGCGCCTGTCCCCGTATTGCGCTGAACGGACCGCGCCCCATAGACCCTTGGAGGATGTTGAAGAATGCAAAAGCTCGAATTTCTCCCGCAGGAGAGGGTGATATGGGGCCGGGGTGTCATCGCCGATGCCCTTTCCAATCTTGGCATGCACGGTATCGAGAGGCCTATCGTCTTCACGGTTGAGCCTCTCGCTGAACTGGCCAAAGCGCTCGTTGCGCCGCATCTTTCGGATAGTGTCGGGACATTCCTTGACTTCCCTCCGCATGTTCCCGACACCGCCGTCGAGCGGGCCATTGAGGCATGCGTCGCCTCCGGCGCAGGCGCGATCGTCGCATTGGGCGGGGGATCTGTCCTCGATGCCGCCAAGGCTGCATCCCACTTTCACGAGGTGAGGACGGGAAGATATCTTCCGATCGTCGCTCTGCCGACCACACTGTCAGGCTCTGAATTCTCGCATTATTTCGGGGTCACCGAGACCAATCACGACGTGAAGTTCAAGCGTAGCTATGCCGTTCGCGAAACTGCGCCCAAGACCGTTGTCATCGACCCGGAACTGATCCGGGGAACTCCCCGAACACTGCTTCTGTCGTCGGCGATCAAAGGGATCGATCATGCCGTTGAGGGCATGCGGCTGGTTGACCAGGACCATCCGCATGCGGTGCTCGCGGCAGCCGGCGTCCGTCGTTTCCTTGAAGTATTGCGCCGCTGGCCCGGGCAAGGTGAGACGAGCGATGCAATCGCGGACGGAGCGGTGGATCTCGATGACCTGCTGCAGCTTCAGCTCGCGGCCTGGCAGAGCTATTTCTTCCCAGCCTCGGTGATCTACGGACTGAGCCATCGGATCGGTCATATCCTCGGCGGCACATACGGAGCGCCACACAGCGTGACGTCTTGCGTCACCCTCGCTCCTGTTATCAGGGCTTGCTCGGGCTTCTACGGAGACAAGCTGCGGATCTTCAATGGCGCACCGTCCGGGGGCGAAGCTGCCCGGAGGCTTGCTTCCGATATTCAGGAAGTCGTTGTTCGCCTCGGTCTCCCCAGCCGCCTGCGGGACCTGGACATCGACCATGCGGAGCTCTCATCGGTATCCAGGCTCCTCGTGGACAACTATCCGCGTGAAGTTGCTGATCTAGGCGACGGCGCCGATCAGAAGCTTTCCGCCCTCCTCGAAGGGCTCTGGTAGATGAGGGTCGGCATTTCCGGAGAACAGTCGAACACAAGCGAGCTTCTAGCCGAACTGGCATCGGGCCGCCGGCAGGTTGGGTCGATCGTGGAGGCAGCCTTGTCGGCGTCGCGGCAGAGCTTGTCGGCGGTTCGCGCCTTTTCCGCGCTCGACGCCGAGGGCGCGATGGGTGCGGCGGTCCGCTCGGAAGGCCGCTACCGACAGGGGCAGCAACGGGCTCTCGACGGGATTCCCGTCGGCATCAAGGACATGATCGACACCGCGGATCTGCCCACGTGCTACGGGTCTCCGGCCTACGAGCACAACGTCCCCGCCCGCGACGCCGAAGTCGTGCGTGCCCTGAAGAGCAACGGGGCCATTGTCGTGGGCAAGACCACGACTCATGAATTTGCCTGGGGGGTCACCACGTCCAGCGAGAGTTTCGGAAATACGCTGAATCCCTGGGATCAGTCGAGGATTCCCGGCGGATCGAGCGGTGGCATGGCGGCGGCGATAGCCTATGGGGCAGTGCGCGGCGGGCTGGGGACAGACACTGGGGGATCTGTCAGGATTCCAGCGGCGCTTTGCGGAGTCGTCGGATTCAAGCCTACCTTCGGGCGCCTGTCCGCGGAGGGCGTGTTTCCGCTCGCTCCGTCTTTGGACCATGTCGGGGTCATGGGCCGATCGGTCGACGATGTCGCATGCCTCTCGAGCGCCTTGGGCATTTCGCGGGGTGCCGCCGCCGCGCCGGATCGCTTCCGTGTAGGTGTGATCGGCCGATTGGGGAATGTTCCGCCTTCGGCCGAAGTCGAACGGATGTTCGCCCGGACCCTCGACAGGATTGGCGCGCATTGCGACCTCGTTGCGATCGAGGATGCCGAACTCTTTCTGCCCGCATTCGGCGCGTTCGCGGGCATTGTTCTAGCCGAAGGCGGCATGGCACACTTTGCTCGCCACGATCTGTCATTCATTTCAAGCCGCTATGGCAGGCAGACTGCCTTGCGTCTCGAACTCGCCGCCTCCTCCGGTCTTCGCGAGTACGAGGAATGCATGCGCATTCGGCGCCGCTTTGTGGAAGGTCTTGACCGCCTAATGGAGCCGTTCGACCTGCTGATTACACCGACTAGCCCATGCATTGCCCCTCTCGTGGGGGAGGAAGAGGTGCGGATTGGCGAATGGGCTGGTTCGGTTCGTGAGGCGCTGATGACATATACCGCCCCGTTCAACCTTTCTGGTCTCCCGGCCATTTCGCTGCCGATGGGCCATTCGAAAGAGGGGCTTCCAACGGGACTGCAGATTGTCGCAAAGCGTGGTCGTGACGAGGACCTGCTTTCCGTTGCTGCAGCCGCGGAAATCTGGATGGAACAACCCGAAGCGATGCCGCCGGGCATAGCGCTGGCGCCTTGAAGGTAGAGGAGCAGGAAAATGTCGGTGCAAGGAATCCTGAAAGAAAAGGGGTGCGCTGTCGTGACGGCGTCGCCGGACGCGACTGTCATGGACGCGTGCAGGTTGCTTCACGCCAACCACATCGGCGCCGTCGTCGTGGTGGACGGTGAAAACAAGATCCAGGGAATTTTCACGGAGCGAGACGTGGTCGCCGTTATCGCAAAGAGAGGAACGGAGGCGCTAAAGGGGTCGCTTGAGCACGTGATGTGGAAGAACGTCTACTGCTGCTCCAAGGAAACGAGCGTCAATGGCCTGATGGATGCGATGAACCGTCACAAGGCGCGCCATCTGCCCGTCCAGACCAATGGCCGCCTGACGGGCATCGTGTCGATCGGCGATGTTGTTCGTCACCACATCCGCGCGATCGAAGTCGAGGCCGAATACATCCGCTCCTATATCTCAGGTTGAGTGTACGCGGCAATAAAACCTTGTTTTAATTGCCAAACTGGCCATTGCGAGTCTAAGATCGAGTCGTTCATCAATTGGTGAGGGGCCAGATCATGTTGAAAGTCTATGACAGCCGGTACTCTGGCAATTCATGGAAGATCCGGAACTTTCTCAATCAGCTGCAGCTTCCGTTCGAGCGCCACACTCTCGATCTGGAGTCCGGCGAGACCAAGACCGACCAGTTCTACAAGCTGAATCGCTTCAGCAGGATTCCGGTACTGCAGCTAGACGATGGGAGGACAATCGTGGAGTCGTCCGCGATCCTCCTCTATCTCGCCGAGGGCACGCGCTTTTTGCCGGACGATCCCTATCTGCGGTCCCAGATCGTGGGTTGGTTGTTCTTCGAACAAGGCGACATCCAGCGGTCAATTCCGCTTTGCCGGGTCTACCACATTAGAGGCGTGGCCGACAAAATGTCCCAGCAGGTAGAGCGCCTGCACGCCGATGGTTACATCGCCCTGGAAAAGCTTGATCGATGGCTCGCGGATCACGAGTGGCTGGCCGGAGTGAGCTACACGGTGGCTGATCTCGCCGTGTCCGCGTATACGTCGCTGGCACACGAGGGAAAGTTCGACATGCCGAGGTTTCCCCACATCGAATCTTGGCTCGACCGTGTGCGAGCGCAACCCGGCTGGCTCGGAATTTTCGAGACGAGTACCTACCAATCCGTTTAATATCGAACGCCTGCACTCTCCTGTAGCCTGCCTTACTGAGCCGGACTGATCGTTCGTGGCATGACCACGCGCCCCCGGATCGGCAGCATTCAAGGCTCGGGACAGGTGGGACTTTTTTAGATGTCGCAGCAGACGTTCGTATTGGTAGTCGTCATAAACCTCCTTGGCGTCGCTGGAATTATCGTTTGGCACTTGCAGGGCAGGGGCAGGCCGACGGAACGACTGATCGCCCAGATCGTATTTTTCGCATTGATGACGGTCGCGCTGGTCTTCGCGAAGATAATGCCGTTCCACTTTGATGCTCCTCACCTGGATGGCAGTGGCCCCGCCGTTGTTGCCGCAAAGATTCTCTGGTGGACCCACCTCTCGTGGGCGACAATCGGCTTCGTCCGGATCTACATCGTGCTCGATGGGCGCCCGCGTGAAGCCCGCCTAATCCAGGACCTTCTCGTCGCCGTCGTCTACCTTGGCGTCCTCCTTTCGGTGATGGCCTTCGTGTTCGGCGTTCCCATCGGCACGCTGGTCGCGACGTCGGGGGTGCTCGCCATCATTCTGGGTCTTGCACTACAGAACACGCTTGGCGATGTGTTTTCGGGAATTGCGCTGACCCTTGGACGGCCGTACGTCATCGGCGACTGGATATTGCTGGCCGACGGGACCGAAGGGCGTGTCGTAGCGAGCAACTGGCGATCCACTTATCTGCTTACGAGCGGCCACAATCAGGTCGTGCTGCCAAACAGCGTCCTCGCGAAGCAGAGCCTGACAAATGTCAGCCGCCCGGATGAGACCCATCAAATCATGCTTCCGGTCCGGATTGTGCCTTCGCTGCCGCCCAAACTGGTCGCCGAGGTGATGCGCGAAGCACTCGACAACTGCAATGGCGTCGTACAGGATCCGCCACCGTCGGTTTCTCTCGTGGACATCGACAAGACGGCAATCGCATTGCAACTCCTATTTCGCGTGAAGAGCCCAGCGGACCGATCGCCGGCACGCAACGAGGTGATCGACATGGTCTTTCGCCATTGCATGGCTCACGGTCTCGAAATTGCGCGGCCTGCAGGAGGGCAGGTTGTAAGCGAGGCGGCTCCCCGTGATGTCCTGCCCTCACGGAGCCGATCTATTATCGAGGCGGTTCCGATGTTCTCGCGGTTTACGCCGCAGGAAAGGGACTTTCTTGCCGAACATGCAAGCATTGTCGCATTTGATGCAGACCAAGTCATTGTCGAGGAGGGATCGGTGTCGGAGAAGCTCAGAGTCGTGGCCGCTGGCGTCGTCGTCCTCTCCATGGGCGGCGAAGATCTCGTTCGGCTCGCCCCCGGAGATTGTCTGGGATTGCGGGGGTTCTTCGTTGGAAAGCCGGAACTGCATGCTGCGACGGCGAGGACGCGCGTGAATGTCCTCGATATCCCAAGAGATATTTTCGCACGGATGATGATAGAGCGGCCAAGTCTATCGGACGACATTGCGTCGTGGATCAAGGAAACCAACGCCGCGGCAGCAATCCACGGTGGGGCTCTGGTGCAATCGGGGATGCCGAGGGAAGTCTTGCGCGAAGAAATGAGACGGGCCTTCGGGGCGGCCTGACCCCCAACCTTCGCATAGTTTGACGGCGCTTCTGCCCGGCCCCAACATGCAGCCCCGACGAGATTGCGGAGCGCACATGTCGAGACTGCCGATCGTCCTTCTACCCGGACTTCTCTGCGATGGCGCCCTCTGGCGCCGACAGGCATCTGTGCTTGGGAACGTCGGGAAGGTCATGACGGGCGACCTTACCCTGGACGACACGGTGGAGGGAATGGCGACACGGGTGCTCGCCGCGGCACCGCCGAGGTTCACTCTGGTTGGCCTGTCGATGGGAGGCTATGTCGCCCTTCAGGTCATGCGGCAGGCGCCCCATCGCGTTGCGCGACTGGCCTTGTTTTCCACTAGCGCGCGGCCGGATTCCGAGGATCGGGCGGAGCAACGCCGCGAAGCCATTCGCAGTCTCCCGGCAGGTCGCTTCATTGGCGTTTCTCGCAGCATGCTGCCAAGGCTGCTTCATCCCGTGTCCCTCGGCGGGACCGCCGCCGAGGAGGTGCGTTCGATGGCGGCCCGCGTTGGGGAGGCTGCGTTCCGGCGACAGCAGAATGCAATTCTCAGCAGGCCAGACTTCCGGGATGTTCTGCAAACCGTCCGTGTCCCTACACTGGTGGGTGTCGGCGATTGCGATTTGATTACACCGCCAGCGGAGGCTCTGTTCATCCACGGCGGCATCGCCCGGTCGAGCTTCCACCTGTTTCATGAATGCGGTCACCTGCCACCGATCGAACGTCCGGACGAGATGACGGGAATCCTTCGGGATTGGATGATGTCGGAGGCCCAAGCTGCCTGAATCCTTCCGCTCATCGTTCGGAGACGTTGGACCATGTGTACAAGCCTTCGAACTTCTCAAATGTCGATGAGCGATTAGTCTCTCTCTCAGCTCATATAAAAGAAAGGGGAGCTGCCATGCACGCCAACGCAAAGTGGGAAGAAAACAGTGCAGACCGGTCGGCGATCGTTGACCAGGTCATGATTGAAAGACGGGCAAAACGCGGATTTCTGAAAGATCCTGTTTCGCTTGACACAGTTAGAGACATTCTCGACGCGGCAAGGTTCGCACCGAGCTCGAGCAATACGCAGCCTTGGAAGTGTTACGTCCTGACAGGCGAGTCCCGTGATCGGATAACCAGCAAGGCCGTCGACATCTTCCGGGCCGGACCGGACAAGCTGGGACCGGAATATCCCTTCTTTCCGCAGCCGCTCCACGATCCCTTCATCAGTCGGTTCAACCTCTTCCGCGGCCAGCTCGGCGACGCGGTGGGCGTCCTGCGCAGTGACAAGTACGGACGCCTGAAGGATGTCGAGCGTCAGTTCCGGTTCTTCGAGGCGCCGGTCGGCATGATCTTCACGATGGATCGCCAGCTCGAGTGGGCAAGCTTCATCTGCTACGGATGTTTCCTGCAGAATGTCATGCTCGCGGCAAAGGCTCGCGGCCTGGACACTTGCGCTCAGCAGATCTGGTCGCTGCAGCACGAGATGCTGCGAGAAGAGCTTGAATTTGCGGAAAGCGACATGGTGGTGGCCGGGCTGTCACTGGGCTGGGCCGACAACAGTCTGGCAGAGAACAACATGGTCAATAACAAGCTTGGTATCGACGAGTTCGTCACCTTCGCTGGTTAGGAAACCTTTGTTCGAGAAAAACTTGACGTTTTACGATTGAAGGCGTCGATATCGGAGCCATCGCGACCGTCGCGATGGCTTTCTTGCTTGTGCTGTCCGCCCAGGAAGGTAGGTGCCGGTGCTGGAACTCAAAGACGTCTATTTCTTCGTGCAGGTCGTTGATCGAGGTGGTTTTACCTCTGCTGGACAAAGTCTGAGGGTGCCGAAATCAACCTTGAGCCATCGGGTCCGCGAGTTGGAGAATGCCCTGGGTGTTCGGCTTATAAACAGAACCTCCAGGCAGTTCGGAATGACGGACGTCGGGGCTGAATTCTACCAGTACGCGTTGCAGATGTTGCACAGCGCCGACGTTGCGGAGGAGTTCGTCCGGCAGCGCCTGAACGAACCGAGCGGAACAATCCGGATCACTACGGCAGTCGAGATCGCGCAGTTCGCTCTGCGTGACGTGATCCCTGTATTTCTGAACCGCTACCCGAAAGTGAAGATCGTCGAGATAGCCACTGACAGGCTGGTGGACATGGTTGGGGAAGGCTTCGATCTGGCGCTGAGGGGGCACGTGGCTTCCCTTCAGAACTCGACGCTAGTGCAGCGCGGGATCGCAAGCGTGCCCTGGTATCTGTTCGCCAGCCCCGAATATCTCAGACGAGCGGGTGAAATCACCGATCCGCAGAGCCTGAGCGAACATTCGACCCTTGCGATGGACCGTCATGGCGCGGAGATGTGGAAGCTGAAGGGACCGGGCGGGCGGGAGGCGGACGTGCCGATCGATCCCAGGTTCCTGAGCAACAACATGATCGCCCTGAAGGAGGCGGCATGCGCCAATCTCGGGGTGGCCGCGCTACCGGGATACATGTGCCGTGACGAGATCGACGCTGGTCGGCTGCAGCAGATACTGCCGGGTTGGATAGCGGCCGATGCGCGCATGAGTGCTTTGATCCCCTATCGCAATGGCCTGCTTCCCGCAGTCCGCTCTCTGGTCGATTTTCTGGCGACCGAGGTCCCGAAAGTGACGGCTTTCACGCCCAGATCGGAATAGGAGAGGGGGCGCAACGCCCCCAACTTGAGTTTACATTTCGCCTTCCCCGCAGACCGAATACGTTATCCGCGCATCAGCGTCTCGGCAATTGCGCGACGAGGCCATAACTCAATGCTGCGGATTTTTTGCATGAGACTACGAAGCCAGGTCGAGCACGCCGTCCTCTGCTGTCTGCTCATGATTGGATTGGGCGACGGCGAGGCCCTATCCGCCAAGTCGATGGCGGCACTCTACGAGATGCCGAAGGAGTATCTCGCCAAGACCCTCCAGGCATTGTCGCGGGCCGGGATTGTAAGATCTTCCCAAGGAATGTCGGGCGGATATCGCCTCTCCCGCGAACCAACGGATATCCGGCTTCTTGAAATCGTCGAAGCGATAGAGGGCGACATCGCGACGTTCAAGCAGAGCCGTCGCATTGAACGCCTGCTGCTGGGCAATCAGACACCCGGTGCGGGGTCGGTTCTGGCTCGCTCGTTCGGCGCGGCAGATAGCCTGTGGTGCGAGGCTCTTTCGGCAAGCAATCTTGGAAATCTCGCGAACGAACTCGGACTGTCGCCTCGTACGATCAGCGATGCCCGAAGCAGAGCGATTTCCGCCTAGACGCGAGCAACGCCTATGAAGGGGATACTGAATGAGATGGTCGGCGTGGCGGCCTTCGTGCGAGCGGTGCAGACAGGGTCCTTCAGCGCTGCCGCGAAGAGCCTTGGCGTTACGCCGTCCGCGGCCTCGAAGAGCGTGTCCCGGCTCGAGGCAGAAATCGGAGCAAAGCTACTTCGCCGCTCAACACGGACACTGAGCCTGACAGACGAGGGGGGAGCGTTCCATGCTCGCATCGCGCCGCTCCTGCGAGAATTTGAAAGCGCTGCGGACATTGATGCTTTGGGCGATGAGGCTTCCGGGCACTTGCGGATCGGCTTGCCCGGAGAACTGGGACTGCAAATCCTTCGGCCTATCATCACCGAATTCTTGCCAGCGCACCCCGCGATATCCCTCGATGTCAGGATGACGGACAGGCACTCCGACATTTTCCGCGAGAACCTGGACGTCGTCTTTCGCGTGGGTGGCGCAACTCAGAACACGCTCATGACTCGCACGCTGGGACATCTCAATATGGTCCTGGTGGCCTCGCCAGCCTTTGTGAGGGAGTTCGGATACCCTGCTACGCTTGAAGCGTTGAAGGAGCTTCCCTTTGCGAAGTACGCGATGGAGGGCGTCGTCTATCCGGTGCGGTTCGCGGATGGAGCTGAGTTCATGCCGGAAGGCAGGGTTGCCCTGGATTCGGCGGCTGCGATCAGGGAGGCGGCGCTGAACGGCGTTGGTGTCGCGCATCTCATCAGGCGGCTAGTTCAGGAGGATCTCGACCGAGGCCTTCTACTGGCTCTAGCGCCGTCAATGCCATTGCAGAGCGCACCACTGCAGGCAATCCATGCGTCAGGCACCATGCCGCCCCGCCGGATGCAGTTGCTGACGCAGTTCGTGTCGACTCTCTTTCGGACGAATCAATCCTGAGACCATCGCGGGGTGGCAATGGTCTCAGCGGAGTAGTGAGCCTATCAGACGTTCGCGGACATCTTTCCGGGCCAGGTGAAGTAGTAGTACGAGCCGCCGATCTTGTCGAAGTAGGCATTCTCTCCCGTTTTCGCATCAATGTAGGAGCCGTCTGCGGACTTCGCGAACGACCCGTCATCGTTGCGCTTCAGGTGATCCTGAAGAAACTTGTTCCAAGCCTTCGGATCGGACGCCTCCGTCGCCGTGCTATGCTTCTTGCCATCGGTGGGATCGTAGGCAGTGGCCGTCTCGCCTGTTGCCGGGTTGGTCACCTTGAGAGTGCCGTCCTTAAGGGCGCCGAGCATTGCCTGATTGTTGACGTAGCTCATTGGATCGCTGCCAGTGTTGCTGAGCCGATCCTTCAGCGTCGTCATGAAGGACTTCGATCCGATCGTCCCCGCAACTGCCTGCGAGGTCTTGTCGCCGCCGGCAGCGCTCGAATTCTGGTTCTGGATCGCCTGCAGCAGCACCGATAAAGTCTTGGAATCCAAGCGCGTCGAGCTGCTGTCGCTCAGGCCGAGGGAATTGAGCAGTCTCGATGCCGGACTGTTGCTTTCAGAGGAGTTCGTCGAGTTGTTGTCGTTCTGGAGAACGCCGAGCGCGAGCCGGGCGGTATAGCTGCGGGCGAGCGAGAGTGCGGATATCATGGCGATTACCCTTTCAAAATGAGGCTTTCGGAAATTCAATCGAATACGATCTGCGCACATGGGCTTCTGGTGCGGACAACCATGAGCTCTCATCGCTCGTTCGCCATCCGCTTCTGGCCTGAATTCTAAGCCATCCCGGTGCGATTATTCCCTGCGCATGTCGATGGCTAGGGACGCCAGCTTGCTCAAAGCTTGTGAAATTCTGCGATCTTCAAGGCCTGGAAGGCGCTGACGCACCATCGCCGGAAACGCCAAAAGACATTATTTAACAACGCATTATACTGGCCTTCTCGCTCGGTTTCCGTCGCGGCGAACATAATCTTCCGTTACATCTGCAACCAAATAGCGGGACTGCCGGGCCGTTGCCGTCGACCTTAAGCGGCGGTCGTCGGCAGCGCGGCAAGCTGTTCTCTTCGACGGACGAGATCAGCGACGGAGTACTTGTCGAACACCTTCACGAAAGCGGCTGTTGCTTCGGACAATATGCTCGGCATTCCGCCCGCCCGGCCCACCACGCATGTCGAGCATTCAAGCAGCTCGCTCAAACCTTCGCTGTGCCGCAGGAGGCGCCCGAGGTTGATGGTCTCTAGGGGCGTACTGATCCGGATGCGACCGCTTCGTCCACGCACTGACTCGATCAAGCCCTCTGCCGCTAGGTCCTGGGCCACTTTCATCAGATGGTTCTGTGAGATGGAAAACGCATCCGCGACAGCTTTGATCGAGCACAGCTCGCCCGGTCTGGCCCCGAGGTAGATCATGACCCGGATGGCATAGCGACAGCCTGCTCGCAGCCTGAACGCGGCGCCTTTGCCTACCCGGATTGGTGTTCGGGTGGGCAAAAGCATATTTGCGCGAGTTCGCAAACCCAACGCACGTATAGCTATCAGGGATACCCACCATGCAACAGGATGCCGACGGCCACAGAAGGGGCCTCCCTGGCAGTGGTTTGGTACCAATTCCAACCTGGAAAAATGATATGACACAACGGCTTAACTTTGCACAGCTCTCGCCCGATCTCTTCAAGAGCCTGATGGCTCTCAGCAACGAAATCAAGAAGGGCTCGATCGAGCAGTCGATCCTCGATCTGGTCGACATCCGTGCCTCGCAGCTCAATGGCTGCGCCTTCTGCCTCGACATGCATGTGAAGGAAGCGAAGATCCACGGTGAGCGCGAACTCCGGATCTACCATCTCGCAGCCTGGCGCGAGTCGGCGCTCTTCACTCCTCGCGAACGTGCAGCGCTCGCTTGGACGGAAGCGCTGACGAAGCTTCCGGAAGGCGGCGTGCCTGACGATCTTTATGAGCGCGTCCGTGGCCAGCTCTCCGAAAAGGAAATCTCCGACCTGACCTTCCAGGTCGGCGCGATCAACATGTGGAACCGCGCCAGCGTCGCGTTCCGTGCCGTTCCCGGCTCTGCCGACAAGGTGTTCGGCCTCGACAAGGCTGGCCTCGAGTAACATCGAGCCAGCCTGCAGGCGGCCACCCCGATTTTCGGTCGCCTGCGCTTCTCCGATGAGCAATCGGAGGTCGTTCACGGATTTGGACGCAGAGTCGAAGAACGACCGCCTGTCCGGACCCCAGAATTACTCCTACCCTCGCTGCCTGACCGGGACATAAGACCGGCATCAAGAAAGAGGATGGAACGATGAACGACACTGGGATGAATCCGCAGCCGAGCAACGACGGCCACACCCCGTACAGCCGATATGTCCAGACCGAGGTTCTTCACACGCTGCAGGATCTGGTGAGCGATAGCCCGGCGGAACCCGCTTTTCTGGCCAACGTGCAGATCAGTGAGATCTATTGGGCGCTCATCACGCGCGAACTTGTCACGGCCCAAGGCGATCTGCGCAATGACAACATCCCGGCGACCAACCGGGTGCTGCGCCGGATAGTCAGCCATATGGAAGCTTTCAACGCAAACTGGCGCTCGCTTTCCTGGCTGACGCCTGCCGAACTCATGCCGATCCTGAAAGGACTCAGTGCCAGGCACGGCAAGGACACGGCCTTGCAGGGATGGACGTTCCGCGAGATGGTGTTTCTCCTTGGAGTCAAGGACAGGCCGTCGCTTGAGCACTTCGAGCCTCAGCCGCACCGATACAAGCAGCTTTCGGAACGCTTGAATTCGCCGAGCATGTACGACGATATCCTTGCCGCACTCTCGCGTGCCGGCAAGTCGATCCCTGCGGGTTATCTCTCTCCCGACTACTCTGCTCCCTACGTTCCGAGCAAGGAAATCGAGGCGGTCTGGGCAGACATCTACCGGAAGGACGATCCGGCGGATCCATGGCGGACGCTCGCGGAACTTCTGGCGGACATTGCCGTCGAGTTCACCAACTGGAAATACCTCCACCTCATGGCGACCAGGCGAACCTTCGGATCTCGCCCGGCGTACCATGGTGTCGATGCCATTCAGTGGCTGCTTCCCACCATGGAGGAGATCCCGTTTCCCGAGGTCTGGACAGCCCGTGGACTGGTTGCCTAGCAGCCACTTGTGCGTTCCAACGCCGGGCCGCGCAAAAACGGCCCTGCCAGCAACCCCTAACGGCGGATGAGAAATGGATCGATCCAAGCTTGAAACCATGGTCGGACTCGCGCGCGAGACAATTGCTGACCAATCCAGGGCCGGGGTGCTTCGAAACCCGGAAGGCGTTCAAAGGGGTAGGTTCGTCCTATTTCACGCAGCCATGTCTTTCTGCTCGCAGAAGGTGAGGGCGACTCTGGCTCATCGTGCAGCATCGTTTGAATCGAACGAGATGTTGATTCTAGGCAAACGCGGCCCTGACGGCGTGCTGGTTCCCGCTGAGAATTACGGAGCCGACTACGTCCGCCTCAGGCTGCAGGGGCGCGAGTCGCTGAAGATCAGGTTGGTGGAGGCATATTCGGGGATTTCTTCCGTTTCCGACGCCGGACTCGATCCCTGTGCGGTCCCGACACTTGTCGATCTTGAGACGTCTGAGGTCGTCGTGGATTCGCTTCGCATCTGTGTTCACATCGATGCCGTTTTGCCAGGCACCGAGCGCCTCGTTCCTGCCGATCCGGAACAGCTTCAAAATGTGCGCCGGCAGCTTGCCGCAGTGGACCGAACTCCGCATCCGGGTCTGCTGTATGGCTTTCATCCGGAAGACGACAGGCGGCCGCAGCCGCTGAGGCAAGCCATGTCGTCCGTCTACGAGGAGAAGCTCGAGGCCTTGACATCACTGGTTGCCGAAAATTCGGAGGATTACGATCTCGTCGCAGCGTATGCGGCGAAGATAGCGAAGGAGACCGGTGGAAAGGTGATCCGCCACGATCAGGAATTCCAAAGGGCGCTTCGCGACACCACGCGCGAAATTCTCTCCGGCCTGGACGTGGATCTTCGAGCGAGCCAGCATACATGGCTCTGTACACCCTATGTATCACTAGCAGACCTCTTCTGGGGCGTGAGCTTGGTCCGCCTGAAGTATCTCGGCCTGGAGAATCTGTGGGCGGATATGCCTGCAGTTGAAGGCTATCTTGCCATGCTGCTCGAGCTTCCCTCTATTCGAGACGAGGTCGTCAACGCCACCATGTCCTCGATGCCGAGGTCCGAGTATCTGGCGGATCGTGCAGCCTGACGAGGATATCCTCCGAGACTACCAACGAACCAAGTCATCAAGCTCGGGATGTTGCAAGACATACCGGGCCATGAATTCGCATCGCGGCCGGACCTTCTGGTCATTCGTCCGAAAGACTGAGAACATGCCCTCTGCGAGCCGCGTCGCAAATCCCTGTCCGACGTATTCGAACGGCACCTCGGTGTGTACCAGCACGAGGATGCCGTCCTCGTCGCGATAATATGCGGCCGCCAGAGCATCGTCCTTGATGGGCAGCTCGAACCTGCCGATCGTCGTGTTGTTTCTGATTTCCTCTGTCATGGTCATTGCTCCTTCGGTTGCGGGCGAGACTTAGCCGCGACCGATCATGGGTCAACGCAAACCATCGTTTGGCTGGTCGATCGAGTTCCAGGCGGACAGACTTCAATTCGTTATCCCGATAGGCGGGATGTGCGGACCTGAAGGAGCAGCCATGACGGACTTCTCGCATTTCGCTCTGGTCGTTGAGACCGACCCACGGAAGATCGTCGGCGGTCGATACGCCATCGACCCGGTTCACACACGTGTGCTTTTCAACGTCGTGCACTTTGGCGTCAGCAACTACTGGGGCGAGTTCTACGACCCCGCCGGCTGGCTTGAGATCGATCCGGAACGTCCTGAAAAGACTTCGCTGAGCGTCGGGGTGCCGAGCATGAAAGTGAAGACGAACAGCGAGGTGCTTGACGCGGAACTTCGCAGTCCCGACTGGTTCGATGCGCAGCGGTTTCCCCGGATTACGCTCGTTGGCGAAGGCCTCAGAGCATTGGCGGATGGCAGCGCGAAGTTCACCGGTGACTTCACATTGCATGGCATCACGAAGCCTATCGACCTCGATATTGCCTTTATCGGCGGGAGCAAAAACCCGCTCACTGGGAAGCCGACAATCGGCTTCGAGGCCTCTGCCACGATCAGCCGGCGCGCATTCGGCGTAAGCGCCAAGTATCCCATCGTCGGCGACGCAGTGAAAATCATCGTGAGTGCCGCGTTTGACTACGCCTGAACGGCAGCGCCACCGGTCGCTTGCATCTTGATTCAACATCCTTCCCTAAGTCCAAGGAGTTGTTCCCCTATGATCCCTACCCAAAGAAGCGAGCCTGTGCCGATGCCAGGCAAATTACCATGCCTGGAGCGCAAGTCTGCCGCGACGACGGACGATGTCGGTGAGACGCGGCATGGACGTGGCGACGCATCGCAGCGTTCCTGCCGCCCAGTCGATTGCGAGGCATGTGGTCGGTCCTGTCGCGTCGCTCCGGTGTTCTGATTTGTTGACACTGCGACCGGCGCGATAAGCGTAGGGTACCTATACGATCGTTGGATCGTCTGGACGAAATCTGCCGTGCTAGAGGGCGCCATGTAACCGCGGAGCCATGACGATGCCAAATTACCTTACATTGTTCGTCTTCCTGGCCATCGCCTGGCGTCTTCTCACTGTGGCGATCTCGATCAGGAATGAAATTGCACTGAGGAGAGACGGCGCTCACGAAGTGGGCCAGACCAACAGCGTGGCGCTGGCACTGGTGCACGTGCTGTTCTATCTCAGCGCCATCACCGAAGGTGCCGTCCTGCGAGTTGAGCGCACGGGTTTCGAAACGGCGTTCGGAGTCGGTGTTTATTTGTTCTCGGCGTGCGTTCTGATCTCGGTCATGCGCAGTCTTGGTCCGCTTTGGACAATCAAGATCATGATAGCCAGTGGTCATCGCGTGGTTCGCACGGGACTTTTCTCGCGCTACCGCCACCCGAATTACTTTCTGAACATACTGCCTGAACTCGCAGGGTTCGCCCTTGCACTGGGCGCGACTGGGACGCTGCTGGTTGGGCTTCCGATCTACCTCATTCCACTAGGAATCCGCATCCGGCAGGAGGAGGCCGCGATGGCAGAGTTCGTGCCTGACTACGCTGCCTGACAACTTTCGACCCGACGCTGCTCAACGACGCAATGGCGGCGAGATGCGCCCCTTTAATGCAACAAGGACCTTGAGATGAAGAGAATCACGATGGCTATCGCGCTGGCGCTCGCTTCAATCCAGCAGGCAGCGGCTTCCAGCGATGGAGCGTGGGCAGCGCTGTTTGCCAAGGCGAATGGAACCTGCATCGGTCAGTCGGGTCTCGACTCCCCGGAGGCAACAGTTCCAGTCGTGTTCGATGATGCCACGGGGAAAGCAGCGATTCTTCTACGGGGCTCCATGGGCGACAAAAGGGGCGCGTTACGAGCGTCAACCTCATCTGCCTCTACGACAAGAGACTGGCCGAGCTTCCATCGCCGAGTTTCGCTGGATGGGTCGGTAGCCTTTCCCGCAGGCACCTGTGGGCAAGGCGATAAAGCGTAGCGTGAACCACCTTGCCGTGCATGTGGCGTTGAAAAACACCCGAATCGCATGTAAGGAGATAGCCTCTTCCTCGACGGAATTCGTTATGTCCTTTCTGTTCTGCAAGGCCAATCATCATCTTGAGGTTGTTGATCGCGGGTCGATGACTTTCCGCTCCGAACACACCTTTCTTCTCGAAGCGGCTGTCGCCAGCAGGTTCTTCCACCACGAGTACTTTTGGACCGGGTCGGGCGCGGAACGCGAGACGCTTCCGGAAGTGGTCTCTGAAATCGACGAGTGGGGCTTTCCTCAGCACAGGATTCACGGCCCGTTGATCGTCGAAGGCAACAAGCGAATCCTTGTCGTGGATCTTGGAAAAACGCTCCAACCTGGTGAGCAGGCAGTCGTTAACTTCCGCCACAGGATGAAGGATTTGAAGGGCACTTTTGTGCCGATGCTTCAGGTCCGTCCATCGTCGCGAGTCCGCGACCACATCAAATTGAAGGTTTCCGTGCCAAACTGGCGGGGACTCGAGGTCAAATGCCACGAGTTCGCGAGCGATACGGAAGAGGTACTTGTTTCACGCAAGGTTCCGCCGCAACAATTGAGTCCGAGCAGACTTGCGTTCGAGGTAGAGATTCTTAATCCAAGTAGTGGAAAATCGGGGCACAAGCTTGAATGGACCCACGATGAATCGTAGACGAAACGTGGGGTCCGCTCTAGCTGAGACTGGAGAGGCCGAAAGGGAGCAGAAAAATGGGTATCGACACGTAATAAAATTGGACGACGAGAAACCTTCGGGTGCGAGAAGAGCAACCGCGTTCTTCTCGCATCTCGTCAGTCTTCTGGGATACGCTCCAGACGTCTATTGCGTCGCGGTCGCTCACATGGTTCCGAACACCGTCGTGTTCGTTCCCGCTGCACTCGACAAAATGATGCACGTGAGTGCCGTGCTAGCAAAGCCGAAGTCGGTCGAAAGATCGGAATATGCGGAGATCGCCGCACAGTACAGTACTCCTCCGCTGTCGCGTGAATGGGCCGCGGATGCCGCAGCCGTTGTGGCCGAGCTAAAGTCTCTAGGGCTCTCTCGGAAGCGGGTGGTGCTGGTGGACATCGGCGGCTACTTCGCCCCCTCGATCAATGAGATCGCCAAGCTTTTCAACGGCAAGATCCTCGGAGTGATGGAGGGCACCGAGAACGGGGTCCAAAAATACGAAGCGGCGCTGCCGCTTTCGGTACCTGTCATCACCGTCGCCAGAAGCCCGCTGAAACTGCCGGAGGACCATCTCGTCGCATCCAGCGTGGTCTTTTCCATCGAAGCGGTTCTACGCGCACAAGCTGAAATCCTTCAGACCCGAAATGCTGCCGTGATCGGTTACGGGCGTGTCGGGCGATCTGTTGCAAGCATTCTCCGCAGCCGGGGGATCAACACCGTAGTCTACGACTCCGATCCTATCAAACTCGCAGAAGCGGCGGCGCGAGGCTTTCAAGCGAATACGAGACTGGACCAAGCCGTGGGCCAGGCGTCTCTCGTCGTCTGTGCAACCGGAAACAAGTCCCTCGACCTGCGGGGGTTCGGAATGCTGCAGTCTGGATGCGTCGTCGCGAGCGTGACATCCGCCGACGACGAATTCGATCTCGGCAGCCTCTCGCGAGGCTACATCCGCACGGAAATCGAAAAGAACTACGTGCGATATGAGGAAAATCGGGGCAGCGGCCGCCACTTCTTTCTGATCGCAGACGGAAACGCCGCAAACTTCATACACGGTGCCGTCATCGGGCCGGCCATCCAGCTCATCGAAGGTGAAAAGCTCTACGCCATCAAGAGACTGATCCAGGGAGAAGTTTTAATCGCCAAGGATCAACTCGAGGAGCTCGACGAGAAGTCGAGACGCGAAGTCGCCGAGATTTGGATCGAGCACTTCCTCTAAGGCCCGTTTATTGCCATCAAAAGACTCCGCCGCTGCTCGCCGAGGAGTGCGAGCGTCGTGCTGTCTTTCGCCGCGACGAGGCATAGCGAGTTGCATGATTCATCCGGCCGATGAACAGTTTTCTTCTGGACCGCGCCCCCCTCCACCGTTCTTGTGGTGAAGGCAGTCCGACCAGGATGCGTCACCCAGACGCGCCTCCTAGCTCAAATCCTTCCCGCGGCATTCTGCTATCGAATGCTGCGAATTTGCACGACTGCCCGCAAAAGAGCTGGGAACCTCAGCCGACGATTTGCCAATCGAACGAACCCTCGGGCCTGAAGGGCTAGCTCATCCAGACGCGATGCTCGACAAACCTCTCGGCGAGTAAGTCGATGAACAGACGGACCTTGGTCGGCAGATGGCTTCTAGTCGGGTAAACGGCGTTGATTGCGAATTCTACGCCCCGGTATTCCGGGAGCAGGCGGATAAGTCGCCCTTCGGCTAAATCCTCGGCGACGAGAAAGCTTGGGGCGAGGGCGACCGCGCGTCCATTGATTGCCATGTAGCGGAGCGTCTCGGCACTGTTAGTGACGACAGAACCACTGACCTTCGTATGACTCCTCTTGCCGCCCTCGACTTCGAAGGTCCAGTCGTCGCCATAGGGATAGTAGGTGTAGCGGATACAGTCGTGGCCCGCGAGGTCTGTCAGGGTCGTTGGAGCCTGGTGCGCAGCCAGGTAGGACGGTGAGCATACGAGTATATGCCGCCAAGGAGTGAGCTTTCGGGCGACGAGACTGGAGTCCGGGGCTGGCGTCGTACGGATCGACAGGTCGTACCCGTCCTCGATCATATCGACCGCTCGCTCGGCAATGCTCAGATCTAGTGAAACGGAAGGATAGAGCTGTAGGAACTCATCCATGACAGGAAGTAGGAACCTCACGACGGCGGCCGTGGAATTGAATTTGAGGACGCCGCGCGGCATGGTGGTCAGAGCGCCAGCAGCGCGATCCGCCTCGTCGAGGTCGGCGAGAATCTGGGCCGAGCGATCGTAATAGAACTTGCCTGTTTCGGTAAGACTTACCTTGCGCGTGGTGCGGTTCAGGAGGCGGACGCCGAGCCTCTCTTCGAGCGACTGGACATGGGTCGCCACCATCGTAACCGACATGTTCAGCCGCCGCGCCGCTGCGGTGAACCCGCCACACTCCACCACTTTCCCGAAGACCGAAAGACTCGTCAGCCGATCCATAACCGCACCTTTATTATCCGCTCTCAGCGTATGATCCTTACCGATATATGCGGATTATCAATCTAAGAAAAGCGGGACATCTTCACTTCAACAAACCAGAGCTGCGCCTGGAGCGCGCTGAATGACAGGAGAATTGAATTGGTCGAACTACCCCGCAAGGAAGTTTTCGAAACTTCCGCAAACGTCGATCGTAAGATCATGGACGCGCCATCGGCTCCGGTCGAACAGGCCGTTGTTGCACAATCGGCTCAGGTCGCGAAGCCACGCAAGAACATCGCCAAGAAGGGTGTGCTGATCGCTGCTCTGCTTGCAGGTGCGGCTTACGTCGCGCACCTCGGCCATGATTACTGGATTGTCGGCCGCTTCATCGAATCCACGGACGATTCCTATGTGAAGGCCGACTACACGACCGTCGCCCCAAAGGTAGCTGGCTATATCAAAGAGGTCCTTGTGAACGACAACGACGTCGTGAAGGCAGGGCAGGTGATCGCCAGGATCGACGACCGGGACTTCCAGGCGGCTCTCAACCAGGCAAACGCCGAAGTGAAGGCTGGTGAAGCCGCCATCACCAACGTCGACGCTCAGATCGATCTCCAGCAATCGGTCATAGGTCAGGCCAAAGCTTCGATCGACGCTTCGAACGCTTCACTCGTATTTGCGAAGTCCGAGGCTGCCCGAAACGCGCGCCTCATTCTCAGTGGGGCAGGTAGCCAGTCGAAGGCCGAACAGACACAGTCTCTAATGGATCAAGCGTCCGCAGCCGTCGAACGCGACCGGGCTGCCCTCGTTGCGGCGCAGAATAGGGTGCCTGTGCTAAGGACGCAGCGGGATCAGGCCGTGGCCCAGAGAGACCGGGCAGCGGCAGCGGCCCAGCAGGCAGAATTGAATCTCTCCTATACCAACATTCTATCGGCAGTCGACGGCACTGTGGGCGCGCGCTCCATTCGTATCGGTCAATTCGTCACGTCGGGAACACAGTTGATGGCCGTGGTGCCGTTGCACTCCGTCTACGTGGTCGCGAATTTCAAGGAAACGCAGCTCACCTTCGTCAAACCTGGCCAGACGGTCGAAGTCAAAGTCGACAGTTTTCCCGACTTGAAAGTGAAGGGCCACGTCGACAGCATCTCGCCTGCCAGCGGTCTTGAGTTCTCGCTTCTGCCTCCCGACAACGCAACGGGCAACTTCACGAAGATCGTGCAGCGTATTCCGGTGAAGATAATCATCGACGACGAAGAACTCGCGGGCCGTCTGCGCTCCGGCATGTCCGTCGAAACCGAGATCGACACCAAGGAAGCCCAGCTTTCGGACGGCAAGTGAGGATTGTCCCCTCCTGCTGGATGATCCCGCCGTTCCTTTTCAGATCTCGACAACCCATCGTCATGAGAGATTCCGCATCAGCCGGAAGGAGATAAGTCATGGCTACACTTCAGATTGCAGCTACCAGCAATCAACATTCCAAAGTGGCCACCGCGCAGCCTGCCAAGTCCGAAATGAGCTCGTTCAGGATGTGGTGCGCCGTCGTCGGCTCAACGCTCGGCGCATTCATGGCAGTCCTGAATATCCAGATCGTCAATGCGTCGCTTGCCGATATTCAAGGTGCGATCGGCGCCGGCAAGGACGATGGCGGCTGGATCTCGACCTCATATCTCATTGCAGAGATCGTCGTAATTCCGCTCAGCGGCTGGCTGGCACGAGTTTTCTCCGTCCGCAACTACCTTCTGGTCAACGCTATTCTCTTCCTTGTCTTTTCGATCGCATGCGCCTTCGCGGTCAACCTGCAACAGATGATCGTGCTGCGAGCCATCCAAGGCTTCGCCGGCGGGGTTCTGATTCCAATGGCCTTCACCATCATCATCACGCTTCTTCCAAAACCCAAGCAGCCCATCGGCCTGGCGCTCTTCGCGCTCTCTGCAACATTCGCTCCGGCCATTGGCCCGACCATCGGCGGCTATCTCACCGAAAACTACGGCTGGGAGTTCATTTTCTACGTCAACCTGGTGCCCGGTTCGTTGATGGTCGCAATGCTGTGGTTGTCTCTCGACCGCGCACCGATGAACCTTGGCCTTCTGGCAAAGGGCGACTACCCCGGTATCGTGACCATGGCGGTTGGTCTCGCGGCCCTGCAGACGGTTCTCGAGGAAGGGAACAAGGAAGACTGGTTCGGTTCGGACTTCATCGTCCGCCTGTCGATCATCGCCGCCGTCTCGTTGATCCTATTCTTGATCATCGAATTGAAGACCGCGCACCCGCTGTTGAACCTGCGCCTGTTGATGCGCCGCAACTTTGGCTTCGGGATCGTGGCAAATTTCCTGCTCGGGATCGCGCTCTATGGCTCCGCCTTCGTGCTGCCGATCTACCTGTCGCGCATCCAAGGCTACAATTCCGAACAGATCGGCATGGTTCTCGCCTGGACGGGCATCCCACAGCTCCTTCTGATCCCGCTCGTTCCCCGGCTGATGAAGCGATTTGACGTCCGTCTGCTGATCATCTTTGGGTTTGCAATGTTCGCTGCCTCGAACTTCATGAACGTGTTCATGACGGGAGACTATGCGAGCGACCAGTTGTTCTGGCCGAACGTTGTGCGAGCCATTGGCCAGGCCCTCGTCTTCGCTCCGCTCTCGGCCATCGCGACGGCTGGCATTGAGCAGGAAAATGCAGGTTCCGCGTCCGCGCTCTTCAACATGATGCGCAATCTAGGCGGCGCCGTCGGCATTGCCTCGCTGCAGACCTTCCTCTCGAAGCGTGAACAGTTCCACTCGAACATCCTGACGAACTCCATCAGCGTCTTCGAGGAGGCCACCCGGGTCCGTGTCGCGAAACTGACCACCTATTTCATGAACCACGGCGTGAGCGACCAGGCAGCCGCCACCCACAAGGCAATCGTTGCCATCGCGTCGAGTGTCCGCAAGCAGGCAAACATCATGTCCTTCAGTGACACGTTCTTTTTGCTCGGCGTCGCCCTGCTCGTCGCCCTCACTGCGTCACTTCTTCTGAAGAAGCCAGGCCAGGTTTCCGGCGCTGGTGCTCATTAACCCGCAATTGAGAGTCACGTCGATGAACACGATCACGCAACAGCCGATCTCCCGTCGGTGCGCGGAAAAGAGTCGAAATATGGATACGGGCTCGATCCTTTCCGTCCTCGAATGGCTGTCAGGAGACGATTGTCACTCGATCGACGAAGCCGGACTGATCTCTGGATTAGGACGTAGGCTTCGCCAGATCGGTCTCCCGGTGGACAGGCTTACGCTACACCTCGTGACCCTACATCCGGAAATCCTCGGACGCACGCTGGCATGGGCTCCGTCCGAACCGGTTGAGATCCACGACCGCGAGCACGGCATGGAGATAGCGTTCGCAACCACTCCACTTCGCAAGGTGATGGACAGCCGCGAACCGATGATCGTCGACGCCGACGATCCACGGTGGCCGTGGCAGCATATTGATGTCTTCAAGGATCGCGGCCTGGCGCAGATCGTGATCGCCCCGCTCTGCAACATCGACGGTCCGGTCAGCGCTGCCGTGTTCGGGACTAGGCGGCCCGGCGGGTTCGCAACCTCTGAAATCGGCTTAATCGAACGCATTCTCCCGGCCCTGCGCAACACCTGCGAACTTCGCGTCATGCGTCAGGCAGAACTCTCGCTGCTCGACGTGTACATCGGGCCGATGACCGCACAGCGAATCCTTGCAGGCAGAATCCGACAGGGTGAGATCGAGACCATGGAAGCCGCTCTTTTGCTGTGTGATCTCCGCGGTTTCACGGAGCTTTCCAACAAGCTGCCGGAAGGGAGGGTCCTCGATCTTCTAAACGCCTACTTCGATATCGTCGTTCCGGCGATTACGAGTCGGGGCGGCGAGGTGCTAAAGTTTATGGGCGACGCTGCGATGGCGTTCTTTCCAAGTTCAGACGCCGTAATGGCCAGTGAACAGGCTCTCCTAGCGACGGACCAGATACTGGAAGAACTATCGCGCTTCGACATGGAGGGCGTGAGCATCGATGCCGCAGTAGCCCTCCACTATGGCAAGGTGAGCTATGGCAACGTCGGCTCCGGAAGGCGCCTCGACTTCACCGTGATAGGCACCGACGTGAACCTGCTTAGCCGCATCCAGACCGCCTGCGGCGTGCTCGGAAAATCTGTTCTGATGTCGGACGCGTTCCGTCGGCGGATATGGGCGGAAAACGTCGTGACAACGAAATTCCACCGTCTGAAAGGATTTGAAGACCCCATCGAACTTTTCACGATCACGACGCCGGTAAATTGCACCGATTGACCACGTGGTGATCCGGAGGCGCGGCTCGGCCGCAACCGCGCTACCCGCGAGATTGCGCGGCGATTGAACGGGTTTCGGCCAAAGCCGCGGACCTCGGCCTGAATCTCAGGGGCCAACTTCCCACGTTATAAATCCCGCCGTCGCACTCCAGAAGCCAATCACGATCCCGTATGTAAATTGCGCCTCGGTCACGCTGCCGCAGCGTCTTTCTGATCGCCGCCGCTCATGTCCCTCACTGTCGAGGACAAGAGCGGCCTCGCGGACGGGGTGGCGTGGCTCTCTTCAAACTTATTCGGCTTCCTTTCACTGGTTTTCAGTAGTCGGTTGCTAACTCAGTTGTCTTCGCTTCGGCGCAGGAGCGACTGTTGGCGGGTCATCAGGACACGCCACGAGCCCGCATTTTCAGCGGTTGACCTAGTCTCCGGGAAGCAACAGGATAGTTGAGGTACGACTCGAGTTCGACCTACCGTCGTATCGCCCGGCGGCGGCGCAAAAGCATGTTCCGGCGTGCTAATGCAAACAGGAGTCAACGTTTCAGTAATAAGAATCTGGAAACCATGCTTTTGGGGTGGTCAGTTCGCCCGGGTCCTGATCAACTGAAGGTGTCGGTCTTCGACGTATCCACCTGGGGCGTGGCAAATTGGGCGTTGCCGCTTGCTTTTAAGGGATGGATAATTTGAAACTCTATATTAACTCACGGGTTTTCCCATGATCACCAAACAGGCTCCAGAGAGGACCACCGAGCAGATGCCACGCAATGAGACGGCGCGAAAGAGAGACGATAAGGTGCTCGACACCGGACCGGCACGCGCTGCCCTGCAGGCACTTGCCGCCGAGGCTCGCGCCAAGCAGGTCCTCGGATTCGCGGAGCGCCTTGATAAAGCATCCGGAGGTGCGCGCATGCCGCAGGCGAGCGCCCGTGCTCGAAACACCATTCCCGCTGCCGTCGAAGGTTCCCTTGTTGAGCTGACCCCGCGTCGACGCCTTACCGATTTGGTGTTGCCGCATGAGACCGGCGAGGAAATCCGCGAGTTTGTGGCGGAATACTCTGACCTCGCTCATCTGCGTTCCCATGGACTGGAACCTCGCCACAAGGTTCTCCTCGTCGGCCCTCCCGGTACGGGCAAGACTAGCCTTGCAGAGGTTCTCGCCTCCGAGCTGAAGCTTCCGTTCCTTGTTGTTCGATATGACGGACTGATCGCAAGCTATCTTGGCGAGACGGCAACACGGTTGCGCAAGCTGACGGATTTCATATCGCAAAAGCCCTGCCTCGTCTTCTTCGACGAGTTTGACACAGTCGGCAAGGAGCGAGGCGACACACAGGAAACGGGCGAGATAAAACGAGTGGTGAGCTCGCTTCTTCTGCAGATGGACTCGATCCCGAGCCACTGCGTGGTTGTCTGTGCGACCAACCATCCGGAACTGCTTGACCGCGCCGTCTGGCGCCGCTTCGAACTCCGTTTGGACGTGCCGCTACCGGGCAGACCGGAAATAGCGGAATGGTTCCGCCGGCTGGTAAAAGATTTTGATGGCAATTGCAACGTGAGCGAGAATATCTTCGTTGAATCGTTGCTCGGAATGAACTTTTCCGATATCGAGGCTTTCACTTTGGATATCCGACGTAAGGTTGTGTTGTCCCGAGGAAAGGTTTCGCCGGAAGAAGCGATTAACGCGGCGCTGGCTAAGCTTGAGAAGCGAAATTCGCACGTAAGGAGTGCGACCGATAGCCAGCCGTCCAATAGTCCGAATCCAACGCCTCCAAAGACTTCAAAAAAGAATAAAGGGCAGGCGAAAGTTCATCCCTCCACGGGCACTCTCCTCTGAGAGTCAGGCTCGGCGCCTAGCGCCGGGCATAGACATGCTGCGGCAGTCGATCGCTGCAGGAAGCAACAGTAATCCAGCTTTTGCCTCACCAGATCGGGCACTCGTCTTCGAGGTCATCGGGCCTGTCGAGAAGTTCGTAGAAGCCGTGCAGCAGATCGGTTTCGAGTGGCTCACTGAAGACTACGCGAATGCGGAACTCGAAGACACGACCTCCGCGGATGACAGCGATGAGGATGGTGTCGTCTCGTCGCTCATGTACATCACAATACCGACTATTGCCGGCGTCGAGCGGATGCTTGCGATGTGGAACAGGTTCACGGCAAAGCGCGCTCCCGGTGCCGACGAACAGGATTGGTGGAAGGTCTTCGGCTACCTTTCCGCAATCAGGCCCTGGAATGCCACCGACCGCATCGACCCTGCCACGCAGGCCTTTATCGGACGACAGCTTCAGCGGGATCCAGACGCTCCTGTGCGCCTTGAAGTGGACCTGTGGTACCGAGGCGATCCAATCCTGCGCGCAACTGCGCGTGAAGGTCTTCAGCAGGTTCTTGACGATGTGGGCGGGACGATCCTTGACTTCGTCACTATTGACCCAATCCGCTATCAGGTGGCTCTCGTCGAGGTTCCGCCGGATGGCGCGGGTGGCGTGCAGTCGCGCTCGGGTGCGGTCGCCGAGGCCGACCAAATCATGTCGATCCGTCCACAGTCGTTTTTCCGCTCCAATCCTAACCCGGACAGCGGCGACACGATCATTGCCGACGAAGGATTCGATGAGGACGATCTCCGCCCTGCCGTTGCGGCAATCCTTGACGGCTACCCTATGGCAAACCATCGATTGCTTGCGGGACGGGTCGATGTGGAGGAGGTCGACATCACGGCAGCCATGGTGCCGGTGACACGCCGATATCATGGCACGGCTATAGCTTCGCTTATCATCCACGGGGATCTTGCGGCCGGCGAGCAACCCATTACCAGGAAGCTCAAGGCGGTTCCAATCCTTGCTGCTCCCCAGGATCTCTCTGACGAGCGCCTCGACACGGATTACCTGCCTTTAGGCATGATTTACCGGGCGGTTCTAGCCCTGAAAGCCGGTTTGAACGGCAACCCGCCAACCGGACCCGACGTTGTGCTGATCAACCACTCTGTATGCGACGCCGAGGGGTCGTTCGTCCGCAGGCCGAGCGTCTGGGCGAGGCTGCTCGACTGGATGAGCACGGAATACGGCGTGCTCTTTGTGGTGAGTTCCGGGAACATCACCCGCGATTTCCCTACTGGCTTCGCCGACGAAGCGGCCTATGCTGCGGCCACGCCGGTGGACCGCCAGGCTTCGACTATGCTGGCGGTGGAGGCGACGAAGGGGATTCGCGGCCTTCTCAGTCCCGCGGAAGCGATGAACGTCCTGACCGTTGGCGCCTTGCATCTCGATGAGGCCGGCGACTGCCCGCCAGGGCATGTGGATCCTTTCCCTTCTTTCGGCGTGACAAACCTTGGAAGCGCTATCGGACCCGGTATCAACCGTTCGCTGAAACCCGATCTCGTTGAAGCCGGTGGACGCCAGCTCGCCGCAACGGAAGACACCGCCGATGGCCATGTCCTGTGGCCAAGTGATACCGGAATCCTGGGACAGAAGGCCGCCGCGCCGGATCCGATTGCAGGTAGCCTTTCTCGTACTGCGCGTTCCACAGGTACAAGCAATTCCGCGGCACTCGTCACACGTGCTGGCATCAGGGTCGTGGACGCGATTGAGGAGATGCTGGAAGAAGAGGGACTTGAACTCACTTCGTTCGAGCGGCGCGCGCTTGCCACCAGAGCCTTGCTCATCCACGGCTCAGCGTGGCGCGACCACGGGGACATCCTGGATCAGATCTATCCGCCCGCAACGCCACGGCAGTGGAGAGCGCGCCGAAGCAGCATCACGAAGTTCCTGGGCTACGGCCGTCCCGACTTCGAACGTGTCGTGGCAGGAGATACCAACCGCATCACCCTGCTTGCCGATGATGCCGTGTCTCACGAGCAGCTCCACGAATACCGGATCCCGATCCCTGAGAGCATGATAGGTTCCAAGGAACTGAGGCGGATCGTGATGACGCTTGCGTGGTCGCCGCCGTTCCATCCAACCTCGATTGCCTACCGGGGTGCTGCGCTCGACATCGTCGATCGGGATGGCAAGCGTGACTTCTGGCGCGGATTGAAGAAGGTCATGCAGCCGCATCCGGATGATGTCCGGCGCGGAACCGTCGCCCACTTCGTCCTCGAAGGCGAAAATAGCGCGGTCTTCACGGACTCGGCGGGCCTGTTCGTCGGCGTCCAGGCGAGGGCGCTTTCCCCGAACTATCGCGAAACCCCGGTCCCATACGCGCTGGCCATAACCCTCGAAGTCGCAGCTACCGTTCGCGAAGATATCTACGCGTCCGTGAGTGCTGCTCTGAGAGCTGCGGTCCGTCCGCGTGCTCGCATTCAACAGTAGGACAGAAGATGACCGAACAGACCACGAAAATGCTCGGAAAGTGCCGACCCAATGAGATTGCGGACTACCTCGAGCTCATTGGAGATGAGCAGGCTGCGAACCGCTTCCACTCCGCCGGCGGGCGGGCGCAGCGGCTTTCAGTACCGTTTATCAACGACGAATGGGGCTATACCGGTGCTAAAATAGGCTTCATTCCCGCGACCGGGAAGAAAGCCGAATGCGATATCGTCAACGCCATTGGAATGCAGGCGGACGATTCCCTGAAGGATCAGGCACTGAAGATCAGCCTAGACGTCTTTCACGTCCAAAATTATCCAGGGACCGGCAAGCACCGCATCCTCTGCGAGTTCAGTGGTAAGAACCAGACGCAGAAGGAATCCGAGGCGATGCGGTTCGCGTTGACCGTCGCCGCGAATGACAAGAGCTTTGCCGCCCATATCGGCCACCCGATATTCGTCGGTGTCAACGTCGGCAAAGACGGGCTTTCGTTCGAGGGGCGCACCGTCAACGTCAGAAGCGAAGATGACGACATGATGCTCGACGCCCTGGGGAATGCAACGTTCCGCGACGGACTGTCTCTGCTGACCACCGCACAGCCCGTCCTCAAGCCGTTCGTTAAACTTGCCGAAGGTGTCGTGACGTCCGTCCTAAACCGCAACAAGAACCGCGAGGTCTTCAAGTTCGCTCTCGGGCTCGACTTTTCTGAAAGCCGGACGACTGCAAAGCTGAAACTCGGATCCTATGTCGTAGTGCAGACAGACGAGACAGAATGGAACTGGGGCGATTTCGTCTGGGATGCCTCGTCCGGCGCAGTGCTGCCCAAAGGCGACAAGACGAAGGCATTGAACCTTAACTATCTGGTTTTTGGGGTAGCGAAGACCGGGGTTTAGCTTCTGCAGGTGAGGCGGCGAATTTTGGTCCGCCGCCTCGCTTGCCGTGAGGCTAGGCCATTCACTCGTCTATCTCGTTACCAGCAAAGTGCCACGCCCAACTTTCGAAAGGCAGCTTGAATCCTTGAAGGGGAAGCAGTTCGTCAGGCAACCTGTTTCGGATGCCGCGGCACTTTCGGTCAGACTTGTCGATGGTGAGATTGATGCTAGTGGCCTTGTGCGGATCGTCGCGAGCTTCATGGATCACTCGTCTGCGGCGACCATAACACCAGAAGCTGCGCCTCCGTCTGACTTAGAGCAAGCGTAGGGATAAGTCGGTTCGTTCCCATGAGCTGGCGATGATGTGTTGGCGCTAGTTGGCCGCGGGAACGCTTGGGTCCCACGCGAAATGGTCACCTTCTGCCTTGATGTGGCCAATCCCGGGGAAGGGGAAGTGTGGTGTAAAGACGAGTTCTCCGTCAGCGGCGAGCTTCTTAAGAGTGGCGATGCGGTTCTTCTCGCCACCTTTCTCGTCGGTGTCGAAGCCGACAGCCCATTCGGGCTTAGCAAGCGAAATAATCGAACTGTGCACCGTGTCACCTATGTCGAAAAGCTTCTCCTTGCCGGAGACGATCTGATATCCAACGTGGCCCGGCGTGTGCCCCTTGAGGCTGACTGATGTGATCTGTGGGACAACCGTCGCCCCCGGCTTGAATGTCTTCACGTGTGAATCGATGGCCTCCACCACGTCGGCAAGCTGGGTGTTCTTTTTGGCGAAGGTCCATTCCGCCGATGACATCCGGACCGTCGCGTTCGGGAAGGCGAGTTTGCCGTCCTTAACTAGGCCGCCCATGTGATCGGGATGAGAATGCGTGATGAGAACGTCCGTGACCTCTTCTGGCTTTATCCCCGCCTGCTGCAGAGATTGTTGAAGTGCGCCCCCGACCCCGGTGTCGATCAGGACCACGTGCTTCGGCTCCTTTACCAACAGCGCATCGACACTCAGTGTGATGGTGTCTGTCGGAGCGCCGGAGGCTTTCAGGACGTCACCCACTTCCTGCGGCGAATGACCGACGCCAAAGATCTTGCCGTCGTTCGGTCTGACGAACTGGGCATCGTGTAGGGCGATGACGTCCAGCGAACCGATCTTGAAGGCCTTATGATCGGGCTGCTGCGGGGGCATCTGCGCGTAGGCGCTTGTTGTGGTGGCGATCGCGGCAATCGACGATGCGATCAGGATGCTGATAGTTTTCGGCATGACGGCGGATCCTCACCTCGGGGCAGTTAGGCTTTTATCGTTGTTGTTCTTTCAGGTCATCTCGCAATTTCGTGACCGGCTGCTCCGATCAGATACTATTAGGGCGACGGATTTCGAAAAGTGAGCGCGAAAGCGGAGAAGTTGCTTGAACCGTAGCGCGAGGAGCAATTCTAACCGTACAGGTCGCGCGGGCGCGGCGAAGACGGTCAGTCCGTGTGGGACACTGGACTAAGTACGACCCCGTCATGCTCGGGTAACGCGAGATTGCGGTGGCAGTCATAGACCTCTCGAGCTCCGTGAGCGGACACGCAACAGTCGTCTGTGACGGTTACGATCTTCCGACGACGATCGCAATTCTTGCAATTACGAATCACATGGTCTCTGGCTAGAGTGCAATTACTGAGAGTATTGCCGCCGGAATTTTTCATGCACATCGAATCAATACGCATTCGCAACTTTCGCCGTCTCCAAGACGTTCGCATCGATCTTGCTTCAGACATTTCGATTTTTGTGGGGGCGAACAACAGCGGGAAAACCTCCGCCACTCATGCCCTTCAGCTCTTCACCGCGGCTTCGCGTGAGCGCTTTTCTATCCACGACTTCAGTTCGGAATGCTGGGACGCGATCGACCGTTTCGGTGAAGGCGTTGCCGAGGCCGTGCTTCCCGCAATTTCCATGGACATCTGGTTCAACGTGGAGCCAGCGAACCTGCACAGAGTTGTCGATCTTCTTCCAAGTCTTTCCTTCACGGGAAATACGGTCGGCATGAGAGTGGAATTCGCGGCCTCGAATCCTACTGTGCTCTTGAGCGATTTTCAGGCCGCGCACGCTCTTGCCGCTGCAAACGCTCGCGCCGGCGAACACGGAGCGCCGGACTACCATCCGTCTCCAAGAACCTTGTGCGACTATCTGCGCGACGAGAACGGAATAAGACTGCGTAGAGCGTTCGAGCTTCGCTACTATGTTCTGGATCGACCTCGTTTCGACGACGACCTACGCGAACTTCCTGGCTACGTGCCCCGCCAGATTTCTGGCGACAGGGGCCGCAGCGGGAGGGATATCCTCGCCGGGTTGGTTAGAGTGGATTTTCTGCACGCACAGCGTCACCTTTCCGATTCCTCGGGTGGGACCCGCGCAGAAGAGCTGTCTCGGGTGCTTGGAAGGTTCTATCAGCGAAATCTCGAGCAACGGTCCGCGGATTTCGAAGCCCAGAGAGCTCTGGCGGATTCGGAATCGATGCTCAATGATCATCTTGATCGGGTATTTGGGCCAACCCTCAACAGGCTTGCGGAGCTTGGCTATCCGGGTCTGGGAAATCCACGCCTGCTCATCAAGACGGCTTTGAACCCCGCTACGATTATGAACTCTCAGGACGGCACGCGCGTACATTATGCGCTTGGCGATGCGAACCAGCATGGGATCCTGCCGACTTTGCCCGACCGCTACAATGGACTTGGGTTCAAAAATCTCATCTACATGGTCGTTGAATTGCTCGATTTGCACGCGCGATGGCTCGAAGTGGAGGAGAGCAGGCCTCCCCTACACCTAGTATTCATCGAGGAACCGGAAGCACATTTGCATGTTCAGCTTCAGCAGGTATTCGTCCGCAAGGTTCTCGATATATTGAGCATTGAAGGCGCGGATGCGCCGTACTATGCCAGTCAGCTTGTGATCTCGACCCACTCGTCGCACATCTTGTATGAGCGCGGGTTTCGTCCCATTCGATACTTTCGACGCAGCGCCGACCCAAACTCTCACACGTCGGAGGTCCTCAACCTATCGGCCTTTTACCACGACACTTCGTCACCTTCCCGAAACTTCTTGGAGAGATATCTCAAGCTGACTCATTGCGATCTTTTCTTCGCGGATGCGGCAGTGCTGGTCGAAGGTAACGTCGAACGCCTGCTCCTGCCCCAGATGATAGCTAGTGCGGCGCCGCGCCTCCGTTCAGCATATCTGAGCGTTCTCGAAATCGGTGGTGCGTTCGGGCATCGGTTTAAAAGTCTTGTCGACTTTCTAGGCATCACAACGCTGATCATAACGGATATCGACAGTGTTCTCCCTGGTGCCGTGCCTAATTACGACGTGGATGAGAAGGTCATCGAGATTCCTGGCGACGCCCATGCGCCGGAACCGCTGCCCCCAAATGAAGGAGACTTTCCAGGTGTTGCCGCAGCGGATGAAGAGGAGGAACCTGAAGGCGAGGAAGATGAGCCCGGCCCTGGAACAGCTTGCTTGGTCTCCGTCGATGGCGCGGTGACTTCGAACCAGACCCTAATCAAGTGGCTTCCCGGCAAGGTGGCGATCGTAGAGCTGCTTGCCGCTGACGAAAGTGACTGCATTCAAGTCCGAAGTGCGAACACCGCACTTGTCCGGGTTGCCTATCAGACCGCCGTCGATGTTGAGTGGAACGAAGAGACAGCTATGCTCGCGGGACGGACCTTGGAGGAGGCTTTCGCACTCGAAAATCTTGTTTGGTCACAGGATAAGTATAGGAAAAACCTCAAACTTCGAATTCGGGGCGCGGCAAAGCTCGATCTTGCGGCCATCACTCAGCGTTTGCACAAAAAGATCGCCGGAGCGAGTTTCCACAAGACTGACTTCGCACTGGCGCTGCTGGAGCAGAACCCTTCGCACTGGTCGGTTCCTGACTACATAGCAAAAGGACTCAGATGGCTTGAAAGTGAAATTATCCCGCCCGATCCGGACGGTGACAACGGTAACCTCGGCGGGGAAGCTTTGGTCTTTGAGGAACTCCTTTGATGGCGAGCCGCATCGGTAAACCTGATACACAGGCGGACGTCGATCTACGTATCGCGCTCGACAAGCAGCCCCCAAAAAACTTCGTAATGGTAGCGGGAGCTGGGTCCGGAAAAACTACATCGCTGATCAAAGCTCTGGCACATCTTTCGACAACCAGAGGTCAGGAGTTCCGCGTCCGTGGTCAACAGGTCGCGTGCATTACCTATACTGACGTGGCAGTAAACGAAATTCGGAGCGATGTTGGAGACGATCCTCTTTGCCGCATCTCCACGATCCACAGCTTCCTATGGTCGCTCGTTCAGCCTTTCCAAATTGACATTCGCGAGTGGATCCTTGCCCGCCTGGATGAGAAGATTGCGAAAGAAAGCGAGAGGCTTACGAAGCCGGGAACGCGTGCGGCATCTTTTCCAAAAATCGAGGCAGCCATCACCAGGTATCAGCTGCAGAAAGGGGTAGTGGGAGGACTGGAGAGGTTTACATATGGAACTGGCAGCGATTACGGACATGGAGTACTGGGACACTCTGATATCATTAAGATGGTCCCAGCCATACTCGCAGAAAAGCAACTTCTCCGAGACCTTCTTGCCGCTCGTTACCCCGTTCTTTTTGTCGATGAGAGCCAAGATACAACACCCGCCTTCGTCGATGTCCTTCGCGCGGTCGTGGAGACCGTGAAGCATAAATTTTGCGTGGGGTTCTTCGGTGATCCGATGCAGAAGATCTATACCACAGGCGCGGGCGCAGTGCCCGTTGGCAATGGTTGGGCGGACATTCGGAAGCCGGAAAACTTTCGTAGTTCACAGAGCGTCCTGAAGGTCGTGAATGCAATCCGCGCTGAAGGAGATGGTCTTCAACAAATCGCAGGCCGAATTGAGGGCCAGGGTGATGGCGACTTCAGTCCAGAGGGTACCGCAAGGATCTTCATACTGCCAGCAGACGAACACCGAACGACACGCGTCGGTCAGGTGCGAGAGTATATTGCCAAGGCAAATGCAGATACTCTTTGGCTAAGTGATAGTGACGATGCCGACGTCCGAATGCTGGTAGTTGTCCATCGTATGGCCGCAACAAGGCTTGGCTTCCCGAACCTCTATGCCTCGTTGAATGATGATGCTCCCGATAGCCTGAAAGAAGGACTCGTCGATGGGACAGCATGGCCTCTGAGGCCGTTCATCAACTTTCTCCTTCCCTTGGCAGCCGCTGTGAGAGCGGAGGACGAGATCGAGATCATGAACCTGTTGCGGGACAAGGGGCCGCTTGCTCCTTTGAACCCAGTTGGGGACTTCATTGAGGTGCTAAAGCGTTTGCATGCCGCGACCATTGAGTTCAACCGGCTTTTCTCGGATCCTGCTACAACCATCAGGCAGCTTTTGTCGTTCGCAGTCGACGCCACGCTCATGACCGTCGATGAGCGAATGGGTCGACATCTCGCACTCCCGTTGGATCCCGCAGACGAACTCGATCCGGAGCACCTTCCCATGAAGGCGTTTCTCTCTTGTCCGGCAAGTGAACTTTGGAACTACCGGGTCTACATCGAGGACCTGTCTCCTTTCGCTACTCAGCAGGGCGTCAAGGGCGCTGAATTCGAAAGGGTCATGGTTATTCTCGACGATGAGGAGGGCAAGAAGCAGACGCTCTTTTCCTACGGAAAGTATTTCGGGATCACCGAACTGTCGAAGGCCGACCACGACAATATCGCGGAAGGCAAAGACTCGGTGATCGAGCGAACGCGTCGATTATTTTACGTATGCTGTTCGCGCGCCATCCGAGATCTAGCCGTCGTTATGTTCGTGGGGGACGTCGTGGCGGCCAAGGATGCGGTTCTGGCTAAAGGATTTTTTCGCCCTGAGGAGATATTCGGCGAGGCCGAGTTGCTCGCAAGGTGAAAGGTGCCGGTTGCGTGTGAAATTATTGTTTCCCTCAAGCAGCCAACCGCCCATGCTGGCGGCCGGTGCACGCATCCAAGTGAGGGCGAACTTCCACGACGGTTCCGATTTCAACGCCGCCGTCGCGAAATGGAATGTCGACCGAATGATCAGCCATCCGAAGAGCATGGCGAAGCAGAATGTTGCGGGCATCACCTCGGTTGCGGGCGCTTTGCGTTGATGTAATCGGGCTTGACTTTACTTCGGGAGCGCAGGGCGGCGCGACGGTTCCTCGAAGCAGCAACCCCCTGAACCGATGAATTAGCGACCGAGGAAATGGTGCTCGAGCGGATTTCACCAATCAGCGCGGCGCGGGGGTTGGTGGATGCCGATTCGACCGCGCCCTGGTCCAGCTCGATGAACTGCCAAAGGGCACTGTGGAGCTTGCTTGAACGGAATTGGTTTTTTTCGCCGGACGCATATCTATCGCGAATATGATGACAAATCATGCCTCTGGGACGCATTTTCGTCCGGTGGGATCAGGCGGACTGACCATGCGCCTCCGAAGCCAACCAAGTTGATGCGTTTGGGGATCTTCGAACCCGGGACCTTCTGAATCGGATTGTCCGGATCGGTAGGTAGGCTTCAAGACCGCACCCAATCTGCCTTCACCCTCAGCGGGCGAAACAAACTCGCCTTACCATTCGATTGCCGATCCGTCATAGGCAATGAACGAGCCCGTTGTCTGAACTCCATCGATCGCCTGCAAGATCGAAAAGGCAGATTCCTCTGCGCTGCTCGATCGATGCCCCGTGGAATAAGGAGCCGAGAGGTTCGTCCGAACGGTGCCGGGGTGGAGTGCCGCGACCACCGCGCGAGGATGTGTTCGCGCCACTTCAATTGAAGCGGTACGAACAATCTGGTTCAGAGCTGCCTTCGACGAACGATATGAGATCCACCCGCCAAGACGATTGTCCCCGATTGAGCCTACACGGGCCGACAGGAACACAGCTACCGTTTTGGTCTTTCGATCAAGCAGTGGCAGGAAATGCTTTGCTACCAGTGCCGGGCCGATGGCGTTAATCCTGAACTGGGCAGCCATGACATCCGGATCGAGCTGACGAAGCGACTTCTCTGGCGAATGTCCATTCAGGGTCAATGCGCCTGTGGCACACACGAGAAGGTGGATAGGTTTGCCGGACTGGTGACTGGCATGGTCCGCCACCGTCGCCTCCTCCAGAAGGTCGAACCCGTCGTTGCTCCGCGACAGCGTGATCAATTCGCCAAGCCCGGGCTCGCGGCTCAACTGCTCGCACAGAGCACCTCCAATGCCGCCGCTGGCGCCGATCACGATGGCACGAAAGTCAGCGGGAAGAGTGCGGAGGTTGGCAGATGCTTTGTTTGTCATGGGCCAAGAACGCCTCAGCGGCGCTTCGGTTCGACCAACGAAATCATAGGGAATCGCGCGATGGCCAGATTTAGCTTTGGTTTTGGTCGAAACTAACCCGCGTTGGCCAGGATTAGGATGGGTTTCTCAACATCGACACGAAACTCTCGCAACCGATTTCTTGTGTGCTTGACGTGAAAACAAAGTTACTTAATCTAAAGGGGCCGCGCGATCTGTTGGAGGAGACGGAACTGCGCCGCCGGCGGCTCGTCCGCGTCATTCCATTCTCCCCGCTCGAGCATTCGACATCATTCGATAGGACACGCCATGTCTCTCACCATTGCCCAGCGTCTTGACAGCCTGAAAGCACGCACCGCCGAACTCGCCCACTGGCGCGACAGGCAGAGCGTCCAAATCGACGGCTGGACCTTCGACCGCGAGCCGATTGCCCATCATCAGGATTGGCCGCACCGCAAGGGGACGGTCCATTTCGCCGCTTCGGCAAAGGCGCCGGGCGCGTGGCCACTGGACAAGATCCGGCTGCAGCTCGATCTCGGTGGCGAAAGTCTGATCACGCTGAACTACGGCGGTGAGGAGACCGAGAGGTTCGGGCTCGACCCCTATCATCAGGAGTTTCCGGTCAGGGGCCGCGAATTTTCCATCTCGACGGAGAGTGTGGCGCGTTTCCCCTTCGGCGAGCCGAACCGTTCGCCGCGGCTCAATAGGGCGCGGCTGATCTGGCTGGACGAGCCGGTCCACCGGCTGCATCTGCTGCTGCGGCAGATCATCGAGGCGGTCGATGTGCTCGACGGGCACGAAGCTGTCGCGCATATCATCGAGGCGGCCGAACAAGCGCTCCGCGGCCTCGACTGGCCTTCGGATACGGCCGCTTATGTGTCCCGCACGTCGGGAGCGGTCATGCAGCAGAAGATCTGGGAATTGCCGGAACTTCAAGATAACCCAGCCGGGCTCGACGACCAGCAGAGCGCCTCGGCACATGCGGCCTTCGATGCGCTGACGCTCAGGCTGAAGGAACTGCAGAAGCGCTTCCCGCCGAATGGCGAACTGCTTCTGACCGGCCACGCCCATATCGATCTCGCCTGGCTGTGGCCCTATAACGAGACGCGCCGGAAGATGCGCCGGACCTTCAATACCGCCCTGTCGCTGATGGAGCGCTCCGGCGATTTCCGCTTCAACCAATCCACTGCCCATTACTATGCGCAGATGGAAGAGGATGATCCGGCGCTGCTGGAGAGGATCAAGGCCAAGGTCGCCGAGGGCAAATGGGAAACGGTCGGCGGCATGTGGGTCGAACCGGATACCAACATGCCGACAGGAGAGAGCCTGGTCCGCCAGGTTCTCTATGGCCAGCGCTATTTCGAAAAGACTTTCGGCATCCGCCACACTGTCTGCTGGCTGCCGGATTGCTTCGGCTTTTCAGGCGCCTTGCCGCAGATCCTCAAGCTTGGCGGCATCGACAGCTTCTTCACCATCAAGGTCAACTGGAGCGAGACCAACCATATTCCCTCCGATCTGTTTTGGTGGAAGGGCCTCGATGGCAGCCAGGTGCTGACCCATACATTCGACAATCCGATGCATGGCTATAACGGCTTCGTGCAGCCGGATTGCTTCGTACCGACCTGGAAGAACTTCCGCGGCAAGACCCAGCATGAGACCTCGCTTCTGGCCGTCGGCTATGGCGACGGCGGCGGCGGCGTGACGCCTGAAATGGTCGAGCGCGAGGTGCAGCTGCGCGACTTCCCGGCGATCCCGCAGGCCCGCTGGGGCACGGTGAAAGGCTATTACGAACAGGCGCACAAGACCGCGGCGGAAAAGCAGCTGCCGGTCTGGGATGGGGAAATCTATCTTGAACTGCATCGCGCCACGCTGACGACGCAGAGCGGAGTCAAGCGCAAGCATCGTCAGGCCGAGCGTGCGCTGATCACCGCCGAGACCATTGCCTCGCTCGCCCATATGCTGGGTGCGGAAAAGCCGAGGAGCCTCGAAAGCGATTGGCGTGTGGTGTTGAAGAATGAGTTTCATGACATCCTGCCGGGGTCAAGCATCCGCGAGGTCTATGCCGACGCCGAACATGAGCTCGACGGCGTGATCGGCAATGCCCGCCAGGAGCAGGCGACAGGCCTGACCGCACTCGCCTCTGTCCTGCCAAGGGGCGCGGCATCATCTGCCCTCGTGGTGGTCAATCCGTCGCTTGCGGCGCGGCAGCTGAACGCCACGCTGCCTGATGGAACAGCTATCTCGTCTGCCGATATCGTCGCGCCGCTTTCCGTCGTGGTTTTCGATCGCAGCGCTCTGAAGCCTGCCAGCGGCCTGAAGGCAGCCAGGCAGACGCTCGAGAACGAACATCTATCTGTGACAATCGGCACGGATGGCTCGGTGACGAGCCTGATCCACAAGGCAAGCGGCCGCGAGGCGGTCGATGGATCGGCCAATCAGCTCTGGGTCTATCCGGCCGACAAGCCACGCAACTGGGATGCCTGGGATGTCGATGCCGACTATACCGCCAAGGCGATACGCCTCGATACGCCTGAAAGCATCGAGCTGGTCGAGAGCGGTCCGTCTCGGGCGGCGATCCGCGTCGTCCACCGCTACAGGAATTCGCGCGTCACCAACACCTATGTGCTGACTGCCAATGCCAAGCGCCTCGATATCGAGACCGAGATCGACTGGCACGACCGCCGCACGATGCTGCGTACCCTGAACCCGGTCGCCGTCAGCGCCCGGCAGGCAACGTTCGAATGCGCCTATGGCGTGGTCGAGCGCGCGACCCATACGAACACCTCCTGGGAACAGGCAATGTTCGAAGCGGCCGCCCACCGCTTCGTCGATATCAGCGAGCCGGGCTTCGGCGTGGCTCTGCTCAACAATGCCAAGTATGGCCACAGCGCCCGCGGCAATGTCATCGGCATGAGCATCGTGCGCGCGCCTGTTTATCCCGATCCGCTTGCCGATGAAGGCGCGCAGAAATTCACCTATGCACTGATGCCGCACGAAGGCGCCTGGCATGAGGGCGGCGTTCTCGACGAGGCACTCGATCTCAACCAGCCGCTGATGACGGTCGAGGCAAGCGGACTGGCAACCGGAACGCTGTCGCCTGTCGGCGTTACGGGCACGCCGGTGGCCTTCTCGGGCATGAAGCCTGCAGAGGAGGGCGAGGGGCTGGTGCTGCGCCTCTACGAGCCGGCCGGGCGCCGCGGCAAGCTTTCACTGTCGCTGCCCTCCGGATGGAAGGCATCCGGCGCGTTGAACATCCTCGAAGAACCGATGGAGCGGAAAGGTGCTGCCGACATCATGCCCTTCGAAATCCGGACCTGGAAACTGCAGAAGGGCTGATGCCGATCGGCAGGTCAGCGCCCGCTAACGCGGGCGCGTCTGCTTCAAGACTGCAGCGGCCAAATCGGTCTGGCTATAGGGCTTGAGAAGAACGAGCGCGCTTTGATCTGCCTCGAAGCCTGCGACAGACGTATTGCCCGTCGCAAAGATCACGGGGAGCTTGGGATCGAGGGCGCGTGCCTTCTTCGCAAGTTCGGCGCCGGAGAGGCCGGGCAGCCCTACATCGGTCAGCAGCAGGTCGAAACTATCGGGTGACAGCTTCGCGAGCGCCTCTTCGGCACTGCCTGCTTCGCTGACGCGGTGCCCGGATTGCTGCAGCATCTCGGCCGTGTCCATGCGGATGAAATCGTCGTCCTCGACATAGAGAATCCGCAGAGCCGCCGCCGGCGCCGCAGCCGTGGTGCTCCGGCGCTCGCCCTGCGCGGCGCGTGCCAGATTGCGTTGGCGCTGGTTGTTCAGAACGTGGCGGATCTTGCGGGCGAGGGCTTCACGGCTATAGGGCTTGGACAAGAGATCGACGCCGGCATCCAGCCGCCCGCCGTGGACGATCGAGTTTTCCGTATAGCCGGATGTGAACAGCACGGCGACATCGGGCAGGCGCTCCTTTGCCTTGCGCGCCAATTCCGCACTTTTCAGCGGGCCGGGCATGACGACGTCGGTGAATAGCAGATCGATCGGAATGCCGCTTTCAATCACCGTCAGCGCGCTGGCCGCATCCTTGGCCTTGAGGATGCTGTAGCCGAGATCGGCAAGCATCTCCACAACGGTGGCGCGGACTTCCTCGTCGTCCTCGGCAACAAGGATGGTCTCCTGGCCACCGGTCGCCGGGCCATGGTCGCCTTCAGTCAGCAGATCTTCTTCGCCCAGAGTGCGCGGCAGATAGAGACGAACGGTGGTGCCCTGTCCGATCTCCGAATAGATCTTCACATGGCCGCCGGATTGCTTGACGAAGCCGTAGACCATCGAAAGGCCGAGGCCGGTTCCCTTGCCGACAGGCTTGGTCGAAAAGAACGGTTCGAACACCTTGCCAATGACCTCGGGTGGCATGCCGGACCCGGTGTCGCTGACCGCCAGCATCACATATTGCCCGGCGCTGACATCGGCATGCCGGCGTGCGTAGTCGTCGTCGATAAAGGCGTTTCCGACCTCGATCGTCAGCTTGCCGCTTCCATCCATCGCATCGCGGGCATTGATCGCCAGATTGAGGATGGCGTTTTCGATCTGCACCGGATCGACGAAGGTGTTCCACAATCCTCCGGCGCGGATCGTCTCGATCTCGATGGCTTCGCCGATGGTCCGCCGCAGCATCTCGCCCATATTGGCGACGAATCGCCCGACATTGACGACCTTCGGCTCAAGCGGCTGGCGCCGACCGAAGGCGAGCAGCTGGCTCGCAAGTTTCGAGCCGCGATTGACACCGGCAAGCGCGTGATCGATGCGCTTCTGGGCGCGCTCGTTGCCGACGACATCCTTGCTCAAAAGATAGAGATTACCGGCAACAACCTGTAACAAGTTGTTGAAATCATGCGCAACGCCACCGGTTAGCTGGCCGATTGCTTCCATCTTCTGCGTTTGCCGGATCAGTTCCTCGGCTTCCTGCAGTGCCGCGGCCTGTTCCTTTTCGGCCGTGACATCGCGTCCATAGGCATAGACCATCTCCTGCTCGAAAGAAAACCGCCAGGAAACAGTGCGTTGGCCGCCTTGCTTATGGTTGAACCGCAGCTCGACGCCCTGCAATTCGCCGCCGGAAACGGCCTGCTTCAGGGCGGTATCGAAGGCCGCTGCGTCGCCGGTCACCAGAAACTCGCACATGCGGTGACCCGCGACTTCCTTCCGGCGATGGCCGAGCAGCCCGGACCATGCCGGATTGATCGCCCGCACTTCGCCATCGGGCCGCATGACGACGAGAATATCACCCGCGTTGCGCCAGACGCGGTCGAGTTCGGCGCTGCGTTCCGCGACTTTCTTCTCCAGTGATGCGGCAAATTCCTGCAGCGCCTCTTCAGCGCGGCGGCGTTCGACGGCAGTGCGGGTACGCTCGGCAAAATCACGGATGAAATCGAGCTCCACCTGCGGCCATTCGCGGGGCACTGCGTTATTGAGGAAGAGAACGGCAGCAATCTGGCCGTTCTCGCTCAAGGGAACCGTGACGGCAGAGTGCACGCCGATCGCCTTCAGCGCATGGGAGGTGGCAGCTGTGCGCGGATCCTCGTCGACATCGGCAAAGACCACTGTCTCGTTGCGCTTGAGGTCGTCGATATAGGTGCCGTATTCGCGAAAATGCAGCGTGCCTGCAATGCTCGGGTTGCCGGCAACGTTCCAGTCCCGCTCGATTGTCACCGTTTCGGCAACCGGATCGATGATCCCGTAACCGGCCCGGGTGACGTGCATGGCCCGGCCGAGGATTTCGGCCGCGGCATAAGCAATTTCAGTCGGTTCGGTCGTTTGGCGGATGCAGTCTGCGAGATCGATCAGGGCGATGCGGCGCGCCTCCTCGTGCCGTGCGTCGGTGATGTCGCTGTTGACGCCGATCATGCCGAGAAATTCGCCGCGAACGCCGAAGCGGGGCCGGGCGTCGGTGTGCAAGAGGCGGTACTCGCCTTCGTCGTTGCGATAGCGCGCCTCGACCGCAAAGGCCTCGCGCCTGGCGACGGCTTTTGTGACCTGGTCCATCAGCGGCGGGACGTCGTCGGGATGGATCGTGGCGTTCCAATCGAATGTAGAGATATCGCGCTCCGCCACACCCCAGAACTGCCGCATCGAGGCGTTGAGATAAAGGCAGTGCATCGCCTCGTCGCTCATCCAGAGCATGACCGGGGCATTTTCGGCGACCAGCCGGAAGCGCGATTCACTTTCGCGCGCAGCGTCCTCGGCTTCCTTGCGCTCGGTGACATCGTAGCCCTGGACGAAAATGCCGCCGATTTCGCCATCATCGCCGGTCAGCGGCTGGTAGATGAAATCCAGGTAGCGGTCGATCAGTTCGGCATCCGGCCGTTGCTGCAGCTTCACCAGCTGTTCGCTTCCGATATAGGGGATGCCGGTGCGGCGCACCTGATCGAGCAGGGCGACAAAGCCCTGCTCCTCGACTTCAGGGAGCGCTTCGCGGATCGTCTTTCCGACGACGTCGCGGTGGCCGACAAGCTGCTGATAGGCCGCATTGGCGATTTCGAACCGGTGATCCGCGCCGCTCATCGTCGCCACGAAGCCGGGCGCCTGTTCGAACATCTTCTGCAGCCGCGCCTTTTCGGCCCTGAGTTGGCGTTCCGCCTTCACCTTGGCCGTCGTCTCGACGACGATCGCCATGACCGCGACCGGTTTTCCGGTCTCGTCGCAGATCGGCGAATAATCGAGCTTCGTCCACAGCCGCTCCGGCTCGCTGGTGCCGCGGCGATAGAGCATCAGCTCCTGGTCTTCATAGACAAGCGTCCCGCCAGCCAGCACGACCTTCATCACATGGTCGTTGAAGTCGGCGACTTCAGGCCAGCCCTCGCGAACCTTCGAACCAAAGAGATTGGGATGGCGGCGGCCGGCGAAACCGGAATAGGCGTCGTTGTAGATCATCACGCCGTCTTCGTTCCAGAGCGTCACGATCGGCACGGGGGAGTTCAGGATCAGGCTGCAAACGCTTCTCAGCGTCGGCGACCATCCGCTGATCGGCCCAAGCGAGGTTGCCGACCAGTCGAAGTTTGCAATGATCTCAGCGGCCTCGCTTCCTCTCTTCAGGAAGGAATGACCGTGTATGCTGGCTTGATGCATCTTGTCCGACCCGCGTTTCCATCGGGAAACTGCCCATGAATATCGCCATAACTATAGAGCGATCGCCAACCGGCAAGAGCCCGGGAAAATCGAGATTGCAAAACCAGTTAACGCCGGTTCTTAAGCCTTGTGGATCGGATCGACCCAGGCCACTTCCTCCGGCTTCTCGACCGGCTCGATATCGAGATTGACGACCACCGGATCCTGGCCGGAGCGGACGAGCACGCATTCCAGCGTCTCGTGGCGGCTGGCATTGATTTCCTGGTGCGGAACGTAGGGCGGGACGAAGATGAAATCGCCGGGGCCGGCCTCGGCGACGAATTCCAGGTTTTCGCCCCATCGCATTCTGGCCTTGCCCTTGACGACGTAGATGATGCTTTCGAGATCGCCGTGGTGATGGGCGCCGGTCTTGGCATTGGCATGGATCGTCACGGTACCTGCCCAGATTTTCTCGGCCCCAGCGCGGGCATTGTTGATCGCCGTTGCCCTGTTCATGCCGGGCGTCTGGGCCGTGTTCGGATCGAGCGCATTGCCCGGAATGACCTTCACGCCGTGCTCGCGCCAATCGATAGGGCCGTGCGTGTGATCGCCGGAATGGTCGTGGTCATGGCTCATCGTGAATCTCCTCTTCGGCAATTGTGCCCGGGATAGCGCAGGCGAAGCAAGAGGTACTTACCCGAGATCGGCGATGGAGTTTGAGAGCCCGGACTGCTATCTCCGTCGCGACGGAAGAAACGAGAATGATGCCATGAGCCACATCCCGCAGATCGACTACGACACCGCATCCGACGATATCCGCCAGGCCCATGACGAGGAAGTCCGGGTGCGCGGCCGGATGACCAATATGAAGAGAACGCTGCTGCATTCGCCTGCCGCGCACCGCATCTATGCCGAATGGTTCACCCTGCGCGCCGAGCTCAATCCTGCTGTTGGCGACCGGGAAATCTGGATCTTCTCGCACGCAATCTCGAAATCCTGCAACTCGAAGATCGCCATCACCTTCTTCCGCCGTGCGCTTATGAATGCCGGCTTCGATCCGGATGCGCTGGTTCTTTCAGACAGGGAACGCCTGCTTGCCGATTTCGGCACCGCGATCGTTGCAGACTCGAACGCGATCCCCGCGGCGATCTGGGAGCGGCTCAAGCAGCTCTATCCCGCAAAGGTGCTCGTCGATCTCGTCGCCTTTGCAGGCATCATGCTGGCGACGGCGGTCTTCAACAACGTCGTGGAGATCGATTTCGATCCGGAACTTGAGGCATTTGCCGAAGGTGCTGCGCGTCCCGTTACGTCAGGTTGAACCACGCGTGGTATTCTTCTGTGCGAAACCGGCGCATATCCCCAAAAAGTGGGATATCGCTGCGGCTTAAATGAGCACATAACCCGCCCTGGTTGAGCGGCAACGATTCGGTATCGTCGCTGCTTCCAAGGAGGAGTTGAGGATGATGTCTGATGTGATCGCGCAGATCGCCCGCGCAGCGGCGGAGCTGGAGGTGGAGCTCCGTTCTTTACTGCAGCTTGATCAGGATATGTCGCAGCCGTCTCAGGATGATGCCGAAACACTGCCGCATCTTCTGGCCGAACGGTTTCCGCAGCTTTCCGGGGAACGTGCAGAACTTAGAGGCCTGCTGAAGATCGGCCGGGCGGCGCGGCGCAGCGAGCACCTGTCTCCGGCCGTTGCCTCCGCAGCGCTGGCGATGACGGCCGAATTCCGAACGATGATTGCAAGACTGGGCGCACGCGCGCAGCTCGCCTAGCGCCTCGCATGATCCGCATGCCGCTTTACGCGCAGCGGAAGCTCGCTTAGTTCTTCTGAACAGGGTTCAGGAGCGGATCGAGCGATATGGCCGGCGACAACATTGCTTCCACTGATATCTCGGCGCCGCTTGCTGCCATCTCGGAATTTTGCGAGCGGGTGCTGATTGCATCGGGCGCCAGCCAGTCGACGGCAGAGGCCGCCACAAGGGCGATGATGCACGGAACCCGCCACGGCATAGACAGTCACGGCGTGCGGCTGCTGGCTCACTACGTGAAAGGATTGACTGAAGGGCGGCTCAATCCCAATCCGGCGCTGAAACTGGCGAGCGCCTTTGGCGCGATCGCCTCGCTGGACGCCGACAATGCCCATGGCGCGCTGGCGACCTATACCGCCATGGAGCATGCAACCCGGCTGGCGGGCGAGTTCGGCATCGGCGCCGTCGCGGTGCGTAACTCGTCGCATTTCGGCCCGGCCGGCGCCTATGCGATGGATGCCGCAAGCCGGGGTTTTATCGGTTTTGCCTTCTGCAATTCCGACAGTTTTGTCCGGCTGCATGATGGCGCGATGCGGTTTCACGGCACCAACCCCATCGCCTGCGCCGTGCCGGTCCAGGGACAAAACCCCTGGCTGTTCGATATGGCGACCAGCGCGGTTCCCTACAATCGCGTGCAGCTCTATCGCAGCCTCGGCCGCGACCTTCCATCCGGTGTTGCGTCGGACGAGCGCGGCCACGATACGACCGACCCCGATATCGCCGATATGCTGGCGCCGCTTGGCGGTGAATTCGGCTTCAAGGGCGCCGGGCTCGCCGGCATTTCCGAAATCCTCAGCGCCGTGCTCACGGGGATGAGGCTGAGTTTCGACATCGCACCAATGCCAGGCCCCGATTTCTCGACGCCACGCGGACTTGGCGCCTTCGTCCTCGCGCTCAATCCGGCGGCGTTTCTCGACATCGAAACTTTCGACGTCGCCATGACGCGCTATGTCGAGACGTTGCGCAATTCGCCGGCGCGCGATGGCTTCAATGTCATGGCACCCGGCGACCGGGAGTGGGCGGTGGCGGAGCGCCGGGGGCGCGAGGGCGTCACGATCGATCCGGTGACCGCCGCATCCTTCCGCAAGCTCGCCGCGGACTATGCTGTGAACTCGCCTATTTGACGTCATGCGGCGGATTGACGCACAACTTTGCCGATGGTACGTCTGATTCAATTGGTCAGGCCATTTGACCGATTGCGCGCTTGAGGAGGCGCGTCAGGGGAGGCAGCCATGTTTTCGGCCGTGGAGTCACGCCGCCTTTACAGGCAGGTGGCGGATCAGATTCGTCTTATGATAACCCGCGGCGACCTTGCCGTCGGGCACCGGTTGCCGGCCGAGCGCGACCTTGCCGAACAACTCTCGGTGTCGCGGCCGACGGTGCGCGAAGCGTTGATCGTTCTTGAGGTTGAAGGTCTCGTCAACATCCGCATGGGCTCTGGCATCTATGTCGTGCGCCAGCATGCCGTCGGCAGCACGGGTAGCGAGCGGGAGCCAGCCGAGGGACCCTTCGAGCTGCTGCAGGCACGCGCGATCATCGAATGCGCCATTGCCGAAGAGGCCGCCAGGACTGCAAAGCCCGAGGATATCGAGCGTCTCGATGAGACACTGCAGCGCATGAGCGGCGTGGTCAACGATGCCAGTGCGGTGCTTGCCGCCGACCGTGCCTTTCACACCGGCATCGCCGCAATCGTACAGAATTCCACGCTGATCCGGGTCACCGGCGAAATGTTCGACATGCGCCTGACGCCCTATTTTGAGAAGCTGGCGAGCCACTTCGAGGGGCCGGTCACCTGGCGCTCTGCGGTGGACGAGCACCGTGCCATACGCGATGCGATCGCCGCTGGCGACGCAGCGGGCGCGAAGGCTGCGATGCGCGCACATCTGACCATGTCGCAGAAGAGATTTTCCGAAAGCTTCGGGGAGGAGTTTTCGGGAGAGGAGGGGCGCGGCCAGAAGGCCGGGCCGAAAAAGGGAATTGCAGTTACTTAAACAGAGCTCAGGAGGAGAGAGCGATGAAAATGAAACTGGCAACGATCGTCTGCACGGCTGCGGCGATCATGGCATCGACGGCAATGGCACATGCACAGACGGTTCTGAAATGGGCCCATGTCTACGAGACATCGGAACCCTTCCACACGGAATCTGTCTGGGCCGCCGGCGAGATCAACAAGCGTACCAATGGCCGCTACAAGATCGACGTTTTCCCGGCTTCGCAGCTCGGCAAGGAAGCCGACATTAATCAGGGCCTGAAGCTCGGCACAGTCGATATCATCATCTCCGGCTCAAGTTTCGCGGCCCGTGACTACAAGCCGATCGGCGTCACCTATTTCCCCTATATCTTCCGCAGCCCGGAACACCTGATCGCCTATACCAAGAGCGACGTGTTCAAGCGTCTCGCAAAGGGCTACGAGGACAAGACCGGCAACCACATTGCCGCCGTCAGCTACTACGGCACCCGCCACACGACCTCCAACAAGCCGATTGCCAAATGCGCCGACATGGCGGGGTTGAAGATCCGCGTGCCTGACGTGCCGGCCTATCTTGCCATGCCGCGCGCCTGCGGCGCCAACACGACACCGATCGCATTCGCGGAAGTCTATCTGGCGCTGCAGAACGGTACGGTCGAGGCCCAGGAAAACCCGCTGACGACGATCGAGGCGAAGAAGTTCTACGAGGTTCAGAAGAACATCATCCTGACCGGCCACATCGTTGACCATCTCAACACGGTGGTCTCGAGGACGCTGTGGGCGAGCCTTTCGGACGAAGACAAGAAAATCTTCGGTGACGTCATGCAGGAAGCCGCCGAGCGCACCACCAAGACGATCGAAGGCAAGGAAAACAGCCTGATCGCCACCTTCAAGGAGAAGGGTCTGAACGTCGCCGAGATCGACAAGGCCGATTTCGAAAAGACCGTCATGGACAAGGTGAAGTTCGAGGACTTCGGCTACGACAAGGCCGATTGGGAAGCGATCCGCGCGATTCAGTAAACCCGCGGCGCGGCGTCTCCGGACGCCGCGTCCATTCTTTCCGCAGGGGATCAACGCCGCTCATGACGCAAGAAATTCATACGCAGGTGACCGCCGAAGAGATCGGTCAGGAATTCGAAGGCCACGCGCCGACCGCCAACATTTCCGACTATGCCATCGAAGACTGGATCACGCTGATCGTCTTCTGGCTGATGGCGGGCTGTGTCTTTCTGCAGTTCTTCACCCGCTATGTGCTGAACGACAGCTACGCCTGGACCGAGGAAATTGCCATCAACTGCCTGATTGGCGTCGTTTTCCTCGGCGCAATCATGTGCGTGCGCACCTCGCGCCACATTCAGGTGGACGTCTTCTATCACTATATGCCGGCGCGCCTGGCCCGCGTCCTCGCGACCGTGGTCGATATCGTCCGCATCGGCTTCTTCGCGTACGCCTGCCACCTGATGTGGCGCTATGTGGAGGTCGTTGCCGACGAGCAGATGGTCACCATCGACCTGCCGCGCAACATCGTCTTCTACAGCGTGCTCGTCGCCTTCGTGCTGATGCTGATCCGTGCGGTGATCGTCTTCATCGCCAACATGCGCCGCGGTTACTCGGTTCTCGAGCGCCCCGAAGAATTCCAGACCGTCGAGGGTTGATCCAATGCTGCTGCTTCTTGGCTCTTTTCTGGTGCTGATGCTGATCGGCGTGCCCGTTGCTATCGCGATGGCCGTCGCCTCGGTGCTTTACATTGTTCTCTACGGTGTTGCGCCCGATATCATCGTGGCGCAGCGGATGATCGCCGGCGTCGAGAGTTTCCCGCTGCTCGCGGTTCCCTTCTTCATCCTCGCCGGCAATCTGATGAACTCGGCAGGCGTGACCGGCCGCATCTATTCCTTCGCGGTGGCCCTCGTGGGCTGGATGAAGGGCGGCTTGGCGCAGGTCAATATCATCGGTTCGGTGATCTTTTCCGGCATGTCCGGTACCGCACTCGCCGATGCCGCCGGTATCGGCACGATCGAGATCAAGGCGATGAAGGACCATGGCTACCCGGTTGAAGCTGCTGTCGGCGTCACAGCCGCCTCGGCGACGCTCGGCCCGATCTTTCCGCCGTCGCTGCCCTTCGTCATCTACGGCATGATGGCGAATGTTTCTATCGGCGCGCTGTTCATGGCCGGCGTTCTGCCAGGCATCGTCATGACGCTGCTGATGATGGTCACCGTTGCCGGTTTCGCCTATGTCAAACGCTGGGGCTCCGACGCACCGTTCGACGTCAGGCAGCTGCTTTCGGCCGGCATGGAAATCGTTGTCGTACTGCTGGTTCCGCTGTCGATCTACCTGATGATGCTTGCCGGACTGTCGATGAATGCCGCTGCCGGTATCGCGCTCTTGGCGCTGCTCGGGCTCGACTGGTATTTCGGTTTCTCCGCCGTCATGGCGCTGATGACCCCCGTCATCCTGATCGGCGGCATGACCATGGGCTGGTTCACGCCGACGGAAGCGGCCGTCGCGGCCGTGCTCTGGTCGCTGTTCCTCGGTCTGGTGCGCTATCGGACGATGACATTCTCGACACTGGCCAAGGCGAGTTTCGATACGATCGAGACGACGGCTTCGGTGCTCTTCATCGTCACGGCCGCCTCTGTCTTCGCCTGGCTTCTGACCGTCAGTCAGGCCGCGCAACTGCTGTCGGACGCGATCCTGTCGATCACCGACAACAAGTGGGTGTTCCTGATCCTGGTCAACCTGCTGATGCTCTTCGTCGGCTGCTTCCTGGATACGATCGCGGCGATCACCATTCTGGTGCCGATCCTGCTGCCGATCGTTGCCAAGTTCGGGATCGATCCGGTGCAGTTCGGCCTGATCATGACGTTGAACCTGATGATCGGGTTGTTGCATCCGCCGCTCGGCATGGTGCTGTTCGTGCTCTCGCGCGTGGCCAAGCTCTCGGTGGAGCGGACGACGATCGCCATCCTGCCATGGCTGGTGCCGCTCTTCGTCGCATTGATCTTGATCACCTTTGTGCCGTCTATATCTCTTTGGCTGCCGCAACAGCTCGGCCTGTTGCGCTAGGAGGATCGGAATGCAGACGCGTCTGGCACGGCTTTATGCCAAGGGTGACTTGAGGATCGAGGCGGCTGAGGTTTTTGAACCCGGACCGGGAGAGGTTTTGCTGAAAATGGCCGCCGCAGGTATCTGCGGCTCCGACCTGCATTACTATCAGGACGGCGGCTTCGGCCCCGTCAGGGTTCGGGAGCCGATTATTCCGGGGCATGAAGCGGCGGGAATTGTCGAAAAGGCGGGCGAAGGCGTCGAGCTCAAGGCGGGTACGCTCGTCGCGGTCAATCCGAGCCAGCCCTGCGGCCATTGCGAATATTGCCAAAAGGGCATGCCGATCCATTGCCTGGAAATGCGCTTCATGGGCAGTGCCATGCGGTTGCCGCACGAGCAGGGGATGTTCCGTGAATGGCTGGTAGTGCCGGCCAAGCAGTGCTTCGAAGCCGGGCCGGGAACGAGTGCGGCGGAGGCCGCCTGCAGCGAACCCTTGTCCGTCTGCCTGCATGCCGCCTCGCGGGCGGGAGAGATAAGGGGCAAGCGGGTTCTGGTCACCGGCGCCGGGCCGATTGGCTCCCTGATGGTTGCCGTTGTCAAACATTATGGCGCGGCCGAGATCGTCGTCACCGACCTTGCGGATGCTGCCCTGGAGCGTGCCATGGCGATGGGCGCAACGCGTGCGGTCAATGTCTCGCAGGGTGCGGGAACACTCGCGGAATTCGAGGCCGGCAAGGGCTATTTCGATCTGGTCTTCGAATGCTCCGCGGCGGCCCCGGCGATCCGCAGCGCGATCGCGACGGTGAAGCCGCGCGGGACGATAGTGCAGGTGGGTGTGTCGGGTGAGGTCCCGGTGCCGCTCAATGCCATCGTTGCCAAGGAGCTGCATATCCATGGGACGCAGCGGTTCCACGAGGAATTCGCCACGGCGGTCGGGCTGATCTCAAGCCGGGCGATCGACGTCCGCCCGATCATCAGCCACAGCCTGCCGCTTGCGCAGGCCGATGCTGCCTTCCTGCTGGCAGGCGACAGGAGTGCCGCCTGCAAGGTGCAGCTGACATTTTAGGCAGGTAGCGCGACACCCAGCCGCTCGGCGTGGGGCTTGAGCGACTCCATGATGCCGGGGAACAGCACGACGCCATCCTCGAGCGCCTTGCGCTTGCGGGCAAGGCCATTCTCGCCGGGAAGCCGGACGCGCGCGACGCCGGGACGGGGCGGGTTGCTGTGGCAGGCGTCAACCAGCCAGCCGGCCTGGCGCAGGAACGCGTCGCGGCCGCCGAAGGCATCGGGATCGAAGACCTGAACGGTGACCGCCGCATTCGTCCCCTTCGGCTGATCGACGCGGCCATAGCCGGCGAGGCCCTGGGTGAAGGCTTCGACATGTAGCGCCATGCCGTAACCCTTCTGGCCGTGGTCGAGACCGCCGGTCGGAAGAAGTGTGCCGCCGCGCTCGATGACGCGGGGATCGCGGCTCGGGTTGCCGTTCTCGTCGAGCAGCCAGTCGTGCTCATACTCCCTGCCTTCACGAACCAGCCGCTGGGCCATGTTCACAGTGGTGATCGAGGCGCTGATATCGATGAGAATGGGATCGCCGGGTGTCGGAATGCCGTGGGCGATCGGGTTCGGCGTATAGACGCCTTTGGTGCCGCCGAAGGGGGCGACCTGCGCGCCCGACGGGCTGGAACTGGCGATGCTGACCATATAGCCACGGTCTGTAGCAAGCGTCAGATAGGCGGCGAGGCAGCCGATATGATGGCTGTCGGCAATCGTCACGGTGGCCGTTCCATATTGCGCGGCGCGATCGCTGGCGAGCTTGACGGCTTCGGACGTCAGCCAGGCGCCGGGCAGGCGCTTGCCCTTCCAGGCAATGGCCGGACCGCGATCCGAGATGACATCGGGAGCGCCCGAAACCGTCATCACACCGTCGGCAACGCTCTGCAGATACCAGCCTGCAAGCGCCAGACCGTGTGTCGTATGGCCAAGCAGGTCGGCTTCCACGAGAAAGCGCGAAACGGCGTCCGCCTTGTCATCCTCAAGGCCTGCGGCGGAGAACAGCGACGTTGCGAAGGCGCGCAACGCCTCTGCCGGATAGCGTTTGTCTGTCGTATCGGCCATGTCAGCCTCCGTTGTTGTTCAGCGGGCGAGGAAGCGCGGATGCAGGGTCTCGCCGCGCAAGGTCGCCAGAACATGCCCGGCCGCGATGACCGACATGGCGCGCTTGGCATCGAGCGTGACGCCGGCGACATGCGGTGTGACGACGGTATTCGGTAGCGAGAAGAGCAGGTTGTCCTTTTCCGGCGGCTCGACGGCAAAGCTATCGAGACCAGCGCCGGCAAGGTGTCCGCTCTTCAACGCCGCAATCAACGCCGCTTCGTCGACGACTTCGCCACGTGCCGTATTCACGAGGTAAGCGCCGCGCTTCATCAGGCCGAGCCGCCTGGCGTCGATCAGGTCGCGCGTCTCGGGCGTCAGAGGGCAGTGCAGGCTGACGATGTCGGCGCTTGCGAGTAGCGCATCGAGATCAGTCTCGCGGGTGACGCCGTCGAAGGCTTCGGCAGGTGCATGCGGATCGAAGGCGGAGACATCCATGCCGAGCGCCTTCGCCATCTTGCCCAGCGTCTGGCCGATGAAGCCGAAGCCGACGATGCCGAGGCGCTGGCCGCGCAGCTCGCGTCCCTGATACTGGCCCTTGTCCCAGGTGCCGGAGCGGATCAGCGCATCCTGCCGGGAAAAATCCTTCACCAGCGCCATGATAAGCGCCAGCGCGTGCTCGGCGACAGAAATGCCATTGCTGCCTGTCGTCATCGAAACGGGAATGCCGAGCTCGGCGGCCGCCTTGACGTCGATATCGTTGGTGCCGACGCCGTGTTTGGCGATATGGCGGAGGTTGCCGCCTGATGTCATTTCCTCGGGGCCAAGGACATCGGCGAGCAGGCGGATGATGGCACCCTGGGGCCGGTGCTCCTTCATCAGGGCAATCACCGCAGCGCGGTCGATATAGGGCTTGGTCTGGACGACGTTGACGCCTTCCTTCTCCAGCACTTCGCGGCCTTCGGGCGCGAGTTCTCCTCCGAGAACGAGAACGGTTCTCTGCATGCCTGCCTCCTCATTTCCTCCCGGAAAGCGGCTCATCTGCGCCGCCGGGTGCTACGCCGCCTTGCGCGGCGAGCGCGCCATCAGCCGGGCATAAGCGATGGCCGAGAGCATGTTGACGTGATTGGCCTTGCCGGTTCCGGCAATGTCGAAGGCCGTGCCGTGATCGACCGAAACGCGGTCGATCGGCAACCCGAGCGATACGTTGACGGCGGTCTCGAAGGCGACGAGCTTGATTGGGATATGGCCCTGATCGTGATACTGGGCGATGACCAGATCGAAAGCGCCGTTATAGGCGCGGGCAAAGACGGTATCGGCCGAGATCGGGCCAACGACATCGATGCCCTTGGCCTGCGCCAGCTCGACGGCCGGGGCCAGGAATTCGCTATCTTCCGTGCCGAAGAGGCCGTTTTCGCCGCAGTGCGGATTGATGCCGGCGACGGCGATACGCGGCTTCATCCCGAGACGCATGAAGTGATTATGGCCAGCCTCGATCGTCGCCAGCACGCGCTCGGTCTTGGCGCGCTCGATGGCGCCGCGCAGCGACACATGGGTGGAGACGTGGATGGTGTTCAGGCGCTCCGAGGCGAGCAGCATGAAGGAGCTCTTCGAGCCCGTCAGATGCGCGAGCAGGCCGGTATGGCCGTCGAAATGATGACCGGCAAGGTTCATCGCTTCCTTGTTGATCGGCGCGGTGACGATGACGTCGGCTTCGCCCGACATGGCGAGATCGACGGCGCGGCTGATGTATTTCACCGAGGCGTCGCCTGCGACCGGGCTGACCTTGCCGATTTCAGGCAGGGGAGCACCGAGTTCCACTTCGTCGACGGCGATTGTCGAGCCGTCTTCCGAGGCAGTGGGGCCGAAGCGCAGGTTGGTGCCGGTGGCGCGGTCGGCGCGAACGAGCGCTTCCGTATTGCCGACGATGACGAAATCCTTGCGCTCGCCAGCCGGCATCGCCGCCAGGGCCTTGACGATCACTTCAGGGCCGACACCAGCGGGATCACCGAGCGTTACCGCCACTTTTGCATTCTTCGTCATCGTCAAATTCCCTTAAAAAGCAGCCCGGTAAATGGCGCGGATATCGTCACGCGCGAGTTCGCGGGGATTATTGTCGAGCAGGCGGCGGATCGCAAAGGCATCGTCCGCCATGGCATCGAGATCATCGGAAGGAACGCCAAGGCCCGACAGCTTCATCTCGATGCCGAGATCGGCGCAGAAGGCATAGGCCGCGTCGAAGACCGAGCCGACGTCATCGGACGTCTGGTGGCCGAGGGCGGCCATCACGGCCCGGGTCTTTTCCGGAACGGATGGCGTGTTGAAGGCCAGCACATGCGGGAAGATCAGCGCGTTGGCGGCGCCATGGGCGACATGCCAGCGGGTGCCGAGCGGATAGGCAAGCGCATGGCCGCCGGCGGTATTGACCGGGCCGAGGCAGAAGCCGCCATAGAGCGAGGCAAGCGACAGACCGGCACGCGCTTCGGCATCGGCACCATCCTTGACGGCGCGGGCAAGATACTTGCCGACGAGGCGGGCACCTTCGATCGCGTAGATATCGATCATCGGATGGGCCTTGCGGTTGGTGAAGGCCTCGACGCAATGGGCCATGGCATCGACACCGGTTGCCGCCGTCGTGCGGGCAGGAACGGTGAAGGTGAGACCGGGATCGATGACCGCAATATCGGCCAGCATGTAAAGGCTTTCGACGGCAAGCTTCGCCTGCGTCGCGGGATCGGTGACGAGGGCGCGGGTGCCAGCCTCACTGCCAGTGCCGGATGTCGTCGGAACCTGTGCTAGCGCCACCTTGCGCGGGCCGGTCACCTTGTGGGGGCCGACAACCTCGCGCAGTGTTTGCGGCGAACCGGCGAGAACGGCGGCGAGCTTGGCAAGGTCCATGGCGCTGCCACCGCCGAAACCGACGATCAGCTCGGCATTGGCCGCGTTCGCGGCGGCCAGTACCTTGTCGAGATTGGCAATGTCAGGTTCGGGGGTGACGTCGGCGAAAACGGCGACGTGGCCCGGCAGTTCCAGCACATCAACACGCGACGCGTTGAACGCATCGGAGATGACGAGCGTGCGCGTATAGCCCTTGCCTTCCGCCCATTTGCCGAGCTTGCCGGCGGTGCCGACGCCAAACTCGATGACTTCAGGCCTGACAACCGTGATGGGCGAATCCAGACTGACCATGAACACGGCTCCTCCATAAATGCGGCCAAAGCCGTTATTGATGTAAAGTTGTTATATCAACTGCACGTTTCTGGCAATAAGCGAGGCGATGGTTTTTCAGCAGTTTTGCGGAAACGTTCTGAGATGGATCCGATAAAGTAGCATAAATAACCATAAAATCAGTATGTTGATGGCCTCCATCCTGCGCCATCAACAGTGATGTCGCAGATCAAGGCCATTCTCTGTGCCCGCGAAATCACTTGTAAATAGAGAGGCCGATCCCATGCCAGAGGGCACGGGATCGGCTGATTGGATGGCTCAAACCGCTATATCGCTTGGCAGGCGAACATATTTGATCGCGCGGCGATAATAGGTGTAGGCGATGTGCAATGCTCCATCCGGCCCCTGGGTGATCGAGGGATAGGAGAATTCGCGGTTCAGCGAGTCCTTGGAGTTGTTGCTGAGGCAATAGCCGTCGCCGGTATCGAGATCGATATGGCTATCGAAGCTCTTGCCGCCATTGGTGGAGATAGCCAGGCTGAGCGGTGCGCGCGGAACGCCCCACACGGCCTTTCGCCTTGTTTCTCCTGCGCTTTCTGTGGCTTTCGCCTCGCCTTTGTCGCTTTCGATCTCGTCGTAGAGCGACTCGCGGCGCGCATCCGATGTCTCGGCATTGCTGTGGTTGTAGACCATCGCAATCCGCCCGTCCGCCAGCTTGGTTGCCTGGATCGACGAGTTGTTGTTCGGCAGATTGACCGGCTTCGGCGCTGACCAGCTCTCGCCATTGTCATCCGATGCCGAGGAGAGAACATGTTCGGAAAAGCGGTTGCGGAAGAAAGCAACCATTTTACTTCCGTTGGGCGGGATGATGTTCATGTGGACGGCGCCGAGGCTGTCGGGCACGTCGATCATCGTCCAGCTCTCGCCCTGATCGCGCGATACCAGAACGCCTGCCGTGTCTGCATCGCCGCTCCAGCGCTGGCCGGGCAAGCTCACACAGCGGAATGCCGGCAGAAGCCAGGTTCCCACGGAGTTGACGATGACGGGCTGGCGCACGAAAGTGCCGGGCAGATCGCAGAGAACACGGACGGATCCGAACGTCTTGCCACCATCTTCGGAGATGCGGCACTTTACAATTGACCCATCCTGGTCACCAGATGTCTGCGACGTGTAAAGCAGCCAGACTTTTCCGTCGGGCGCCTTGAAAATCAGCGGGTTTTGCTCGGATTTCGCCGGATCGTCTGAGAGTTTTTCGGCTTCCGACCATTGATCCGACCCCTGCGCGAGGCGCGACATGTAAACGGAAATGTCGCCCATTCCCTCCATCGTTCCGCCGAACCAGACGCAGGTCAGCGTGCCATCGGGCAGAAAGGCCAGGTTGGCGGCATGGTTCTGGATGCAGGGTGACGGAAGGTAGGCGTCGGCCCGGCCGGACTGCGCCGGATTGGGGCCGATCTTTCCGTTCATCAGCGCCGGAACGGCTTCCGGCGGGAGCGCGGTAAAGCTCATGACATCCTCCTCACGGCAGCTGCGCGTAACCTTCGGAAAGGGCGGCGTAATCGGCGTCACTGAGGGCAACGAGCGGCGGGCGGGTGCGCTTCCAGGCGGCATTGCCGGTCTTCAGGCCGACCATCGCCTTGATCGTCGGGATCTGGACGTAGGAGTTGGAGAGCGTACGGTAGGCATTGATGCGGGCCTGGGCCTTCTCGACCTTGTCTGCCTGCGCTTCGTCATGGACGTGATCGTAAACGGCGCGCAGCGAGTCGGCGACGAGGTTGGAGGTCGCCGTGATGCAGCCGGCGCCGCCGGCCTTGAGCAGCGGCAGCAGCAGCGGATCGGCGCCGCAGAGAACCGAAAAATCCGGATAGGCGGCGATGATCGCCTGCATGTTGTTGAAATCGCCTGCAGATTCCTTGATGCCGACGACCGTGTCAGGGAAAGCCTCGATCAGGCGGCCGATCAGCGGAACGGACAGCGGAATGCCGGAGACCTGCGGGATGTGATAAAGGATCACCTGCAGGCGGCTGTCGTTGATGCCTTCGAAAATCGCCGAATAGGCGTTGAAGAGACCGTCGTCAGTCACGCCCTTGTAGTAGAAGGGCGGCAGCATCACGACCTTGGTGACGCCAAGCGAAAGCGCATGCTTTGTCAGCTCGATCGTTTCGGGAATGGCGGCAACGCCGGTGCCCGGAAGGAGCTTGTCAGGCGAGATGCCGGCCTTCAGCGCGGCTTCGAGCAGCATCCGGCGCTCGGCAATCGAAAAGGAGTTCGCTTCGCCTGTCGTGCCGAGCAGGGCAACGCCGTGGCAGCCTTCATCAAGCAGGCGCTTGCAATGCTCGGTGAAGAGCGCAACGTCGGGGCTGCCGTCGGCGTTCAAGGGCGTGGTGGCGGCGCTGAAAACGCCGGTGATCTTGTGATTGCTCAAAGCATCCTCCTCTGCAGCGTGATGCTGCTCCTGGCACTTGCCGTGCGTGACTTTTCCTCGAAATGATAAGTTGTTGTCAATCTTACAAGCTGCGTCAGAATGACGTTGGTATTTTATCTATATGAAATTAAATGATAAAAATTTTTTGCGTGGATTTGAAAGTTGAAAACGGCAAATTTGGATTGACAGATTTACATTATCGCGCAAATCTCAGGGGCATTGTAAGGCGTCCGGCTCGGGGAGGGTTTTCGAGTACGCGCTGTTTTGCCCATGGGAGGAATGTATGACAGACCGCAATGACAAGAATGCTTCCACGGTTTCGCGCCGCGACGCGCTGAAGCTCGGTCTCGCCGCCGGCGTCGGCTTCACGCTGTTTGGCATGAGCGCCCGCATCGTCATGGCCGAGGACGGCCAGGTGCTGAAGGCCATCAACCCGGCCTTCGATCAGGACTGGTCGCCGCTGCGCGGCGGTGGCCGTACGTTCCGCTGGAATTCGTTCTGGTGGGCCTCGCCGATGTATTTCGACGCCGAAGGCAAGCTCAACCCCTATGTCTTCACCAGCTGGGAGTCGCCTGACAAGAAGGTCTGGACCTTCAAGATCGACCCGAAGGCTGTGTTCTCCGACGGCAGCAAGATCACCGCGGCCGACGTCAAGGGTTCCTGGGAAGTCGCTTCCCGCCCGAACACCAAGAGCCAGCGCGCCGACCAGGTCATGGGCAAGGTCGACGGTTACAAGGACGTCGCCGGCGGTTCGGCCACCGAGATCTCGGGCGTTGCCACGCCTGACGAAGGTACCGTCGTCGTCACGCTGACGGAAGCCGACCCGATCTTCTTCATGCGCCTTGCCAACCACATCATCCCGATCACCAAGGCTTCGCAGTCCAAGGGCAGCGATGGCGAGGAAGTGGCTGACTGGTACAAGCCCGACAACAGCGCCGTCTATTCCGGCCCGTTCAAGCTGACCGCGCTCGACATCGACGCCGGCACACTGACCTTCGAGCCGAACGAGAACTTCTTCGGCACCAAGCCGAAGCTTGCCCGCATCGAGATCGCCTCGATCGAAGACAACGTCACCGCAACGCAGCTCATCAAGTCGGGCGAATACAACGCCCATACCGAGCTGGTCACCTCGACCATCATCCAGGACCTCGGCCCGGAATTCTCCGCCGGCCCGATCATCCCGACCAGCCAGCACTTCTGGTTCAACGTCAAGCGCGCGCCGATGGACGATCCGAAGGTTCGTCAGGCGCTGATCATGGCGATCGACCGCGACGGCCTGTTCAAGGCTTCGTACCCGGATGGTCCGCACAAGAAGGCCGACCAGATCCTGAACTCGGTCCCGGGTGCCGACAATTCCGGCTTCGAGCCCTATCCCTACGATCCTGCGGCCGCCAAGAAGCTGCTCGCAGAATCCAGCTACGGCGGCCCGGACCGTCTCCCGAAGATCATGTTCGTCGGCATCTCGGCCCCGGCCATTCAGGCCGCTGCCCAGTTCATCGCCGAACAGTGGCGCCAGAACCTCGGCATCACCGCCGTCGACATGAAGCCGCAGCAGGACTCCTATGCCGGTCCGGACCAGAACTCTGTCCAGATCTTCCGCGACGACGTCGGCACCCGCGTGCCGGATGCCGTGTCCTATCTTTCGGGCTGCATCGCCTCCACCTCGTCCAACGCCCAGAACAAGCTCGGCGGTTACAAGAACGACAAGGTGGATGCGGCTCTCGCAGAAGCGGCCACCAAGGCTGCTGACGATCCTGACCGCATCAAGCTCGCCCAGGATGCCCAGAAGGCATTCCGTGACGATTGGGCGTTCATTCCGTGGTATTCTCAGGCCATGTCCCGCTGGGCAACCAAGGACGTCAAGGGCATGGAGAAAAACCTCGACTGGCAGGTCGTCGCTCCCTGGGACGTATCGGTCGGCTGATTGAGACGGCAAAGCCGGTCTCTCCAGCCCCCAAGCAACCGCGCGAAGGCCTCAGGGTCTTCGCGCAAGTTTCAAGAAAAGGTGCGGTCCGCGTCAGTTTGCGGAGAACGTTCCTGACAACAGGTGGGAGGTGGCCTTGCTTCGCTACGTGTTAACGCGATTTGCCATCTGGATTCCGTCGGTTCTCGTCGTCATGCTTGCCGTCTATGCGATGGCATTCTACGGCGCCGGCGATCCGATCAAGCTGATCTTTCTTCGTGCGCCGGGCGACGTCGCCTATAATCCGGAGCGCATCGAAGCCATCCGCGAAAGTGCTGGCCTCAACAAGCCCTTCATCGAGCAGTTCGGTTACTACATCTGGAACCTGCTGCATGGCCAGTTCGGCAATTCGCTGACCTCAGGCCGTTCGGTCTGGGCCATGGTCTCGGCTGCCGCGCCTGTGTCCTTCAAGCTGGCGCTCTGTTCCATCATCCTGACGGCGGTTGTTGCGATCCCGCTCGGGATGATCGCCGCGCTGAACCAGAATTCCCGCATCGACTACACGATCATCGGCTCGGCGCTGTTCCTCTGGGCGATTCCGGCCTATGTCGCCGGTCCGCTGCTGATGGTAGGCCTCATCGTGCTCCTGCCGATGATCAAGGTGCCCTATGGCTGGGGTGGCGTCTTCGACGTACGCATCATCCTGCCGCTGATCGTCTTGTCCTTCCAGCCGATCGCGCTGATCGTGCGCCAGACACGCGCCGCCGTCATCGAGGTGCTGTCGGAAGATTTCGTCCGTACTGCCCGGGCCAAAGGCGTTCCTGAACTGGTCGTGGCGCTGAAGCATATTCTGCGGCCGGTCCTGACGCCTGTCGTCACCCAGCTAGGCCTGATCATGATCACCATCGTCAACGGCGCGATCTTCGTCGAGCTGGTCTTCGGGCTGCCCGGCCTTGGGCGCTTGACCGTGCAGGCGCTGACCAACTCGGACTACCCCGTCATTCTCGCGATCACGCTGATCGGATCCTTCCTCGTCATGGTCTCGAACCTGCTTGTCGATGTGCTCTATCCGATGCTTGATCCGCGTGCCAACGACGCAAGAAGGAGCCGCTGACCATGTCCGCCATCCCTCTCTCGACAATCGAAACAGCCGATGAACCGCCGGTCAGCCTGTGGCGTGACGCCTGGTTCCGCCTGAAGCGCAACAAGCTTGCTGTTTTCGGCCTGGCTGTCGTCCTGATCCTGGCATTCGCCGCGATCTTCGGTCCCTATCTGACGCCTTACGACTATCTCAGCCAGGATCTGCAGGCGCGTAACGCCGCCCCGTCCATGGCGCATCTGTTCGGAACCGACGATCTCGGCCGCGATGTCTTCAGCCGCGTCGTCTTCGGCACGCGCACGGCGTTTCTTGTCGCCGTGGTCGTGACCTTCATTGCCGTGCTGATCGGGCTGACGCTCGGCGCCGTCGCGGGCTTCTTCGGCAATCCGTTCGACCGCGTCATCATGTGGCTGACTGACGTCACCATGTCGGTGCCCAACCTGCTCCTGGTCGTCGTCATCAACGCATCGCTGAAGTCGCCGATCACCAACTGGATGGAGGCGCAGTATCAGGCGACCCTCAATCCCTTCTACCGCCAGACGATCTGGGTCGATTTCCTGCTGGTCTTCGGTTCGATGGCGCTGATTTCCTGGCCGCCCTATGCACGCCTCGTCCGCGCCCAGGTGCTGTCGATCCGCAGCCGGCCCTATATTACCGCCGCGCAGGCACTCGGTCTTTCCAATTGGGTCATCATCAAGCGTTACGTGATCCCGAACGCGCTCGGTCCGCTGATCGTTTCGGTCAGCGCCGGTCTCGGCACCGCGATGGTTCTGGAAAGCGCCTTCTCGTTCCTCGGCGTCGGCGTCAATCCGCCGACCCCCAGCTGGGGCAACATGATCTCGGACGGTCTGCGCGTCTGGCAGCATTATCCGCATCTACTCGCCGCTCCGGCGGCCGTGCTCGGCCTTGCCTCGGTTGCCTTCAGCTTCCTCGGCGACGGTCTCAACGACGCGCTCAACCCGCGGGGCAACAAGTGATGAACACGAAGACATCAGAACGCCTTCTCGACGTCCGCGATCTCACCGTCGAGATCGATGGCCGCAACGGCCCGGCCGTCGTCGTCGATGGCATCGATCTCTATGTCAATAAGGGCGAGACGCTCGGCGTCGTCGGCGAATCCGGTTGCGGCAAGAGCCTGACAATGCTTTCGCTGATGCGGCTGTTGCCGAACAAGATCAAGGTCACCAAGGGCAGCGCCGCCTTCGATGGCCGCGACCTGCAGAAGATGTCGAATTCCGAACTGCGCAAGGTGCGCGGCGGTGATATCGGCTTCGTCTTCCAGGATCCGATGACCTCGCTGAACCCGGTCATGCGCGTTGGAGCGCAGATCTGCGAGCCGCTGATCTATCATCGCAAGATGAGCAAGGCGGAAGCACGCACCCGTGCCATCGAATTGCTGCGCCTCGTCGGCATTCCCGGCCCGGAAGAGCGGCTGATGGCCTATCCTCACGAGCTCTCCGGCGGCATGCGCCAGCGCGTGATGATCGCCATCGGCCTTGCCTGCAATCCGAAGCTCCTGATCGCCGATGAACCGACAACGGCGCTCGACGTCACCATCCAGGCCCAGATCGTCGATCTGGTGAAGGATCTGCGCGCCAAGCTCGGCATGTCGGTTGTCTGGATCACCCACGACCTGGCGCTCATCGCCGGTCTCGTCGATCGCGTCGCCGTGCTCTATGCCGGTACCGTCGTTGAAGACGCGCCCGTCGACGAGCTCTATGCCCGTCCTAGCCATCCGTACACGCGTGGCCTTTTGGCCTCGATCCCGAAGCTCTCGGATGCGCCGACGAGTCGGCTTTCCTCGATTGGCGGAACACCACCGGAGCCCGGCCGCCGCCCGAAGGGGTGCCCGTTTGCGCCGCGCTGTCCGCTGGCGGAAGCCATCTGCCACGAGCGGGTGCCGAAGCTCGAGCCCGTCGCCGGTGCCGGAAATCACCGCGCCGCCTGTTTCGTTGTCCAGAAAATGCAGGAGGCTGCGTGATGGGTGCTCAACCGCTTCTCAAGGTCGAAAACCTCGTCAAGCATTTCCACGTCAAGCTCGGCGCCTTCGGCGACCGCTCGGCGACGGTCTATGCGCTCGATAATGTGAACCTCGACATCATGGAAGGCGAGACGCTGAGCCTCGTTGGAGAGTCCGGCTGCGGCAAGTCCACAACTGGCTTCACCATTCTCAACCTCTACAAGGCGACTTCAGGCCGCGTGGTCTACAAGGGCCAGGATCTGGCGACACTCGACGAAAAGCAGATGCGGCCCTTCCGCCGCGACCTGCAGATCGTTTTCCAAGACCCGTATTCGACGCTCAACCCGCGCATGACGATCGGCGAAGCGATCGGCGAGCCGATCCTCTTCCACAAGCTCTGCACCAAGGCCGAGCTGAAGGACAGGATCGCCGCGCTGCTGACCGATGTCGGCCTGCCGACCCGCTTTGCCCAGCGCTATCCGCACGAACTGTCCGGTGGTCAGCGCCAGCGCGTCGTCATTGCACGCGCTCTCGCCTGCCAGCCGAAATTCATCGTCTGCGACGAAGCGATATCGGCGCTCGACGTGTCGATCCAGGCGCAGATCATCAACCTGCTGCTCGATCTGCAGGACAAATACGGCCTGACCTACCTCTTCATCGCCCACGACCTTGCCGTTGTGCGCCACATCAGCACTCGCGTCGGCGTCATGTATCTCGGCCGTCTGGCCGAGCTCGCGAGCCGCGAGGAACTGTTCGACAATCCGTTGCATCCCTATACCAAGGCGCTGCTTTCGGCGGTTCCGGAAACCGATCCGGAGCATGAACGCACCCGCCAGCGGCAGATCCTGCAGGGCGACGTTCCGAGCCCGCTCAACCCGCCGTCCGGCTGCCGTTTCCACACGCGCTGCCCGGTGGCCATGGACGTCTGCTCGAAGGTCATTCCGGAATGGAAGGAAGCCAGGCCGGGTCACCTGGTCGCCTGCCACGCCGTCAACACGGGACAGACTGCATGACGTTGAAAGCCGCCATCATCGCCGACGACCTGACGGGCGCGCTGGATACCGGCACGCCCTTCGTGGATGCCGGGCTTTCGGTGGCGGTGGCGATCGATGTCGAGACCGCCGATGAGGCGCTTGCCGCCGGAACGGATGTTGTGGTCATCAACACGGCGTCGCGCGCTCTGTCCGAGGACGAGGCGGCCGGGCGTGTGCGGCTTGCAGCCAAGGCGCTGAGCGCCCGGCAGCCCGGTATCGTGATGAAAAAGATCGACTCGCGGCTGAAGGGCAATGTCGCTGCGGAATCGGCAGCGCTTGCGGACGCGCTCGGCTTGGCCAGGATCGTTGTCGCCCCCGCCATTCCCGATCAGGACCGGACCACCTATCGCGGATTTGTCGTCGGCCGCGGTGTCGAAAAGCCGATTCCGGTTGCGGATCTCTTCGCCGGGCGCGAACTCGATATCTCGGTTGCCGACGCCGAAAGCGATTATGATCTCGATGATATAGTGCTCGCCAACGATTGGGCTTTGGTCTTGGGAGTCGGCGCACGCGGCCTCGGCTCGGCGCTTGCCCGAAAGCTTGGCCGGAGCGGTGGCCAGCCGCTACCGTTCGAAGCATCGCGCCGCACGCTCTTTGCCTTTGGATCGCGTGACCCGATCACGTCGGCACAGATGAACCGGCTGGAAGCCTCCGGCACCCTGCGCGCCACGATTGATGCGCCGATGGGCACCGTCGAATGCGGCGAGGGCCTTGCTCTTCCCGTGCTGCTCCGCTGCAGCGGCGAAATCTCCGGAGACGGCGCTGCTGTCGCCCGGCGTTTCGCTGGCGGCGTCAAGGCCGTCATCGACGACACCAAGCCCGACATGCTGATGATTGGCGGCGGCGACACCGCGCTTGCGGTCTTTCGCGAACTTGGCATCCGCACATTGATGCCGAAGGGTGAGATCGAGGCCGGTGTGCCGTGGTTCGATGTTGCGGCTGCTGATGGACGGCATTTCCGGTGTGCGGTGAAATCCGGGGGCTTCGGCAATTCCGAGAGTCTGCTAAGACTGGTTCCACGGAATCAGGCGGCTTGAGCATGAGACCGACGGGGAGAATGGGCGTGGATGAAGCAAATGGCGCATCGCTGAATGCGGGGAACGGTCCGGCGGCAAAGCCGGAACGCGGCAAGGCCGTGAAGCTCGTCGATCGCGTCTTCGATCAGATCCTCGAGCGCATCCGCGCCGGCAACTATCCGCCGGATTCGCGTCTGCCTGGTGAACATGAGCTCGCCTCGATGCTCGGCGTCTCGCGCCCGATCGTTCGCGATGCGCTGGCGAAGCTGCGCGAGCAGGGCACTGTTTACGCGCGCCAGGGCGCCGGCACCTTTGTCAGCGCCCACGGCTCGCCGACGACGCAGCTTGCCTACTCGCCAGTCAAGACGATCGCCGATATCCAGCGCTGCTATGAATTCCGCCTGACGATCGAGCCTGCGGCGGCCTATTTCGCGGCCAAGCGGCGCGATGAGCCGGCGATCCAGAAGATCGCCTCGGCGCTGTCGGATCTGCGCGAAGCAACGAGCCACCAGCTGCACCGCAGCGATGCGGATTTCGTCTTCCACCGCTGCGTTGCCGAGGCGGCGAACAATCACTATTACACTGCCTCGCTCGATGCGCTGAAGCCGCATATCGCGGTCGGCATGCATCTGCACGGCCTGTCGCTGCTCGGTCCGCGCCAGGGTCTCGAGCAGGTCTATGAAGAGCATAACGAAATCTACAGGGCTGTCGCCGAAGGGCGCGCCGATGATGCGCGCAATCTGATGCAAACCCACCTCGAAGGGTCGCGCGACCGCTTGTTCGAGGGCAGGGCGCTCGATCTGTCTTTCAAATAGCGCGTTTGCCGATATCCGGAATGGCACAGGCTTCGCCGCCGCCGAAGATGCGCGAGCGGGTGAGGAAGCGTTTCTCGCGTCCATTGTCGAGCGAGAACATACCGCCGCGGCCTGGCACGACGTCGATGATCAGCTGCGTATGCTTCCAGGCTTCGAACTGGCTGCCGCTGATATAGACCGGCACGCCGCCGATTTCGCCGAGCTTGACGTCGTTATCGCCGATCATGAATTCGTTCGCCGGATAGCACATCGGTGACGAGCCGTCGCAACAGCCGCCGGATTGGTGGAACAGGATATTCGGATGATCGGCACGGATTTCGCCGATCAGTTCGAGAGCTGCGTCTGTGGCCAGCACGCGAGGCTCGCCTTCGATTGTTTCTTCCATTTGGTTCCTCCCGTGGGTGAGGAGAGGAAACCCCTCCCCAACCCCTCCCCACAAGGGGGAGGGGCTAGTCTGTTGCGCCCTTCCTGTCCGCAACACCGTCTCATCCGCATTGATGTTGCCGAAGAACGAGCGGGTGCCTCAAGGTAAGCCCCTCCCCCTTGTGGGGAGGGGTTGGGGAGGGGACTCTTCCTCCCGCAAACGCTACTCTCAGAAGAACCCAAGCGCCTTCGGGCTGTAGCTCACCAGCATGTTCTTGGTCTGCTGGTAGTGGTCGAGCATCATCTTGTGGGTCTCGCGGCCGATGCCGGATTGCTTGTAGCCGCCGAAGGCCGCGTGCGCCGGGTAGGCGTGATAGCAATTCGTCCAGACACGGCCGGCCTGGATTTCGCGGCCGAAGCGGTAGGCGCGGTTGCCGTCGCGGGTCCAGACGCCGGCGCCGAGGCCATAGAGCGTGTCGTTGGCGATCTCCAGTGCTTCCTTCTCATCCTTGAAGGTCGTCACCGAAACCACGGGACCGAAGATTTCCTCCTGGAAGATGCGCATCTTGTTGTGACCCTTGAAGATCGTCGGCTTGACATAGTAGCCGCTCGCAAGCTCGCCACCGAGATCGTTGCGGGCGCCGCCGGTCAGAACCTCGGCGCCTTCCTGGCGGCCGATATCGAGATAGGCGAGGATCTTTTCCAGCTGCTCGCTCGATGCCTGCGCACCAATCATCGTCGCGCTGTCCAGCGGGTTGCCCTGCTTGATCGCCTCGACGCGCTTGACGGCCTTTTCCATGAAGCGGTCATAGACGGATTCCTGGATGAGCGCGCGGCTCGGGCAGGTGCAGACCTCGCCCTGGTTGAGCGCAAACATCGCAAAGCCTTCGAGCGCCTTGTCGAGGAAGTCGTCATCCTCGGCCATAACATCGGCAAAGAAGATGTTGGGCGACTTGCCGCCGAGCTCGAGCGTCACCGGAATGAGGTTCTGGCTGGCATATTGCATGATCAGCCGGCCGGTCGAGGTCTCGCCGGTGAAGGCGATCTTGGCGATGCGCGGGCTGGTGGCGAGCGGCTTGCCTGCTTCCAGGCCAAAGCCGTTGACGATGTTGAGGACGCCAGGAGGCAGCAGATCGCCGATGATTTCCGCCCAGACGAGCAGCGATGCAGGCGTCTGTTCGGCCGGCTTGATGACGACGCAGTTGCCGGCGGCGAGCGCCGGAGCAAGCTTCCATGCGGCCATCAGGATCGGGAAGTTCCAGGGAATGATCTGGCCAACGACGCCGAGCGGTTCATGGAAATGATAGGCGACGGTGTCGTTGTCGATCTCGCCGATGGAGCCTTCCTGGGCGCGAATGCAGGATGCGAAATAGCGGAAATGGTCGATCGCCAGGGGAATATCGGCGGCCATGGTTTCGCGGATCGGCTTGCCGTTGTCCCAGGTTTCGGCCTGTGCCAGAAGCTCCAGCTTGTCTTCCATGCGTTGGGCGATTTTCATCAGGATGTTGGAGCGCTCGGCAGGCGCCATTCTGCCCCACTTGTCCTTGGCGGCATGCGCCGCGTCGATCGCTGCGTTGATGTCCTTCTCGTCGGAGCGGGGAATTTCGCAGAGCTTGCCGCCGGTGACAGGCGTGATGTTGTCGAAATATTTCCCGCCGATCGGTTCGCGCCACTCGCCACCGATATAGTTACCGTATTTCAGCTTGAACGGAGATTCGACGATCTTCTGATGCAGCATGTCATCCTCCCTTGATGATGCCAGGTTCAGGAACGAACCAGTGGAGGAAATCTGCGCGTCTTTTGGCTTTCGAAATACCCGCCCGGGGCAATGCCGCACTGCACAGTGTCGCAGCGTTGCGACAAGCTTGAGAGCTCAGTGCAGGTTGAGCCGCTTCATCTTGCGGTGAAGCGTGGCGCGGCTCATGCCGAGATTGGCGGCGGCCTGCGAGATATTGCCGTTGGTGCGTGTCAGCTCCCGCATCAATGCGGCTCGCTCGGCATCCATCAGCGCTTCTTCGCCATCCGCCGGGCGGCTTTCCTGCAGGGCATCGGCCGCGGGGATGCCGGCGGCGATCCGGCGGTCGTCGAGTTTCAGCGCCAGCCGGGCGGCACGCGTGGCGCCAAGCACCAGATCGTGACGGTCGACCGCGAGCAGGGCGGCAGCGGAATTGGTGCCTGAGGGCACCATCAGGAAACGGGAGCCTGCAAAGGCACTGCGGAAAATATTGAGCTCGATACGCATTGCCGCGTCGCGAACAGCCTGCGCGAGGATCGACAAGGTCATCTCGTTGACGTCGTCGCGGCAGGTCGAGATGTCGAGCGCAGCAGCCAGCTGGCCGCGATGGTCGCGGATCGGCGCGGTCGTGCAGCTGAGCTTGATGTTCGAGGAGAGGAAGTGCTGGTCGCGAAAGATCGAGACTGAGCGCTCGTCGGCCAAGGCCGTGCCGATGCCGTTCGTACCGACGCTCGCTTCGGTCCAGACCGATCCGGTCCAGAGGCCGAGGTCGTTGAACTCCTTGTCGTCAGCACTGGCGCCGCGGCGCTCCAGTGCGACACCTTCGCGGCAGGTCAGAAGCAGGCAGCAGCCTGCCTTGCCGACCGTCAGGAACAGCCGGTCAAGCTCATCGCTTGCGTCGCGGATCAGTTGTTCGGATTGTTCGCGGGCAAGCCGGAATTCCTGCTCGGTCAGGCGCAGGGGTGTGCGCTTCTCTTCAGGAGTCAGCTGATGCTTGTCCATGCAGCGGCGCCAGGAGGCAACGATCGGGGAGCTGGCTGCAGCAGAGTTCTGCTGCGCCCACGTGTAGACATGGTCGGCATGCGCTGTGAATTCGTGCATCTGCTCCTCCCACGGAACGTAGACCGCAGTCTGGGGCAAATGCCGTTTCATTGCAATTCTGCTTAAGGAAGCAGCCTGTTCCATGCCGCACGGTAACTGTCGCAGATCTGCGACAGTTCGCTGTTTCAGCTGGTCTTTGGCTGTGCGGTGGGCAGAAGTTTGCCGCGGGCAATCAGCCATAGCGTGCCGATCGCGATCAGGCCGACCACGGCATTGACGGCGATGAAGATTACCACGGCCAGACCTTGGAGCGCCGCGTCGTCGCTACGGCTGGCAACGCGGATCGTGGCGGTGGCAAGGGCCGTCGCACCGAAGGTGAAGGCCCAGTAGGGACCGGCGAAGGGCTGCTTCATGATCCAGGGCAGGAGACGCAACAGGACAGCCGCCTCCAGGATGGCGTAGCCGAGCATCGCATGAACCAGCATGTCGGGCGTCCCGCCGTTGACGCTGAGATAGGCGACACTGCCGACCGCCGGAGGGGCGAGCTGGATGCCCAGCGTCGGGCGCAGTTGCACGGCGAGCTCCGACGCCGTCAGCAGGCGGTGCAGCAACACCGAGTCGATTGCCAGCCAGGCGAAGAAACCGGCGCCGAAGGCAAGCTGGCCGAGTTCGTGATATCCGAGTGCACCGAGAACGATGGCGGAGACGAAGGAGCCTGCGACCGTCGGCAGATAAAGGACCGGTGTCGTGGCTGTCAGATCACGGCCGCCCTGCCACAATCCGCCTGTCCGCCACAGGGCGAAGGCGAAGGTGAAGACGACCCCGGCACCGAAGAGGACTTCGGTGGCCGCCCGAGAATAGGGCAGGAGAGCAAGGCCAGCCAGCATGGTGGCGACACCGGCGAGGCCGACGAAGCAGCATTGAACGGCATGTTCCAGTTCCGCCAGCGCCTCACTCCGGGCGTTCAGCCATTTCAGCCCGTAGAGGATGCTGACGACGAGCCAGACGGCCACGGCCAGCAGGTTGAGGATTTCGCCGGGGGCTGCCGGCAGGCTCCATAGGGAAGCCGCCGCCCGCCAGCTGTTGCCGAGCCCGGCAATGCCGAGCACCATGCCGAAGAAGGATGCCGGGATGCGCGGCATCTGGAAACCGGCCCTTGCCGGCATGTCTGCAGCTTGCATTGCCATGACCTCGCTTCAACAGGGGAGCGGAAGGCTGCGCGCCTTCCGCGTCGCAGAATGCACTTAACCGGCGATCGCCTCGGCGGCGTCGAGGACGCGGGCCGAATAGACCATGGCGGCGCCGGCATTGATAGCCACTGCAACACCGAGCGCCTCGGAGATTTCCTCCTTGGTCGCCCCCTGCTTAAGGGCTTCCGTCGTATGGACCGCGATACAGCCGTCGCAACGGACCGTCACGGCAACGGCGAGCGCGATCAGTTCGCGCTGCTTGGCATCAAGATAATTGGTCTTCTGCCCGGCGGTCGAGAGGGTCTGGTAACCCTTCACCGTCTCAGGCACGGTCTTGCCGAATTCGCCGATCCGGGCGATCAGCTGGCTGCGGTATTCTTTCCAGTTCAACATGGTCTTGCCTTTCCATCATCTGCAGCAGCTTTGTCGCTGTCTGTTGAAATGGAATATGGACTTTTATGGCGATCCGATGAATGTTTCGGAAAGTCAAATTCTAGCGCGATCGTCTCATGGATATCCTCAGCCGCCTTATAGATCTTGCCGGGCTGCGCACCAGTCTCGACATTCGCTGCCGGCTCGAAGGCGCCTTCGAGATCGACCACGAACCGGCTGGCCGCGGGGTGATCCCGTTTCATGTCGTCCTTTCCGGTAGCTGCCGTCTGCGGCTACCTGATCGGCGAACCTTCGAAATGGTGGCAGGAGATTTCCTCCTGCTACCGCGCGGCGAGGCGCATCTGATTGTCGGCCGCGATACCGGTGCCCGGCCATCGCCCGTCAGGGTCTCACATGACGGTATGCTTCCGGTGAGGGCGAATGGTGATGGTCCGCCTGATGTCGATCTGCTCTGCGGGCACTTCGACGCCGCAGCCGGTTCATCGTCGCTGCTGCTCGATACCTTGCCTGACGTCTTCCATGCCTCGCTAGCCGGAGCGCAGTCGGAGGAAACCCTGAAGCTTCTGGTCGGCATCCTGCGTGACGAGGCGATGCATCAGGAAGCCGGTGCGTTGACGATTGCCACGGCAATCTGCCTCGCACTGCTGACGATGGCGCTGCGGTCGCGAAACAGTGCGGCGCTCGGTACCGCGGGCTTGTTGGCGCTGATTGCCAATCCGCGTTTCTCCCGAGCGTTGAAGGCGATGATCGCCGCTCCGGCGGAAGATTGGACGATCGAGCGGCTGGCGTCGCTCAGCGCCATGTCGCGCGCCACCTATGCCAGGCAGTTCAAGGAAACGTCGGGAATGACCGTGGCGGGCTTTCTCACCGATCTCCGTATGACACTTGCCAGCGATCTCTTGATCCGCACGCGCCGGACGGTCGCCGATATCGCTGCCGAGGTCGGCTACGACTCCGAGGCGGCCTTTGGCAAGGCTTTCAAGGCCAGGCGCGGAGTACCGCCGGCGCGCTTCAGGCAGCAGATGGCCTGAAGCGCGTCGGATATTTGCGGGTCAGGCGACGGCGCCGAACTGAGCGTTATGCAGGCGGGCATAGGCACCGTTTCGGGAGAGAAGCTCCTTGTGGGTGCCTTCCTCGTCGATGCCATCGCGCCCCATCACCACGATGCGGTCGGCATTGCGGATCGTGGCCAGACGGTGGGCGACGACGAGCGTCGTGCGTCCCTCCGAAAGTTCAGAAAGCGCCTGCTGGATCTGATACTCGGTCGCCGTGTCGAGCGCCGACGTGGCCTCGTCGAGGATCAGGATCGGCGGGTTCTTCAGGAAGATGCGGGCAATCGCCAAACGCTGCTTCTGGCCACCCGAGAGCTTCACGCCACGCTCGCCGGTCGGCGTATCCAGCCCTGCCGGCAGGGAGCGCACGAATTCATCCAGCGACGAACGGCGCAAGGCCTCCATGATCTCGGCATCGGACGCACCAAGACGGCCGTAGGCGATATTCTCGCGAATGGTCGAGCCAAACAGAAACACATCCTGCTGGACGATGCCGATCTGGCTGCGCAGCGACGCCTGCGTCATGTCGCGGATATCAATGCCATCGATGGTGATGGCGCCCGACGTGACATCGTAGAAGCGCGGCAACAGCGAGCAGATGGTGGTCTTTCCCGCACCCGAGGGGCCGACAAAAGCGACGGTCTCGCCCGCCGATATCTTCAGGTTCAGATGCTCGAAGACCTTGCCGTCGTCCGAATAGCCGAAGGAGACGTCGTTGTAGACGATGTCGCCCCGCAGCGAGTTGACCGTCATCGCATTCGGCCGGTCGGCGAGATCCGGCTCGGTGTCGATCAGCGAAATGAAGCGCTTAAAGCCGGCAATGCCCTTCGGATACATCTCCAGCACTGAGGTGATCTTGTCGATCGGGTGGAAGAAGACATTGACCAGCAGCAGGAAGCCGACGAAGCCGCCATAGGTCAGCTCGCCGGATACGACATACCAGGTGCCGGCCACCATGATGATCAGCTGCACCAGGCGCGTGCTGAAATAGCTGAGCGCGATGCTTGCGGTCATGTAGGCATAGGCGTTGAGTTTGGTTTCCTTGTAGCCTTCGTTGTTGCGGGCAAAGAGCTCGCTTTCGTAGCCTTCGTTGCCGAAGGCCTTGACGACGCGGATACCGCCGACGCTTTCCTGGACGCGGGTATTGAAGTCACCGACCTTGCGGAACAAGTTGCGCCAGGTCACCGTCATCTTGGCGCCGTAACGGCTGACGAGCCAGGTCATGAACGGCACGATCGCAGTGGTGATCAGCGCCAGCTTCCAGTGGACCGAGAACATCAGCAGGAAGGCGCCGATGAAGGTCATGATGGCGATGAACACGTCCTCGGGGCCGTGATGCGCGACCTCGCCGACCTCTTCGAGGTCCTTGGTGACGTGGGTGATCAGGTGGCCGGTCTTGTTGTTGTCGAAATAGCGGAACGACAGCTTCTGGATGTGATCGAACGCCTGGCGGCGCATATCCGACTCGATCGAGATGCCGAGCGCATGGCCCCAATAGTTGACCACGGCCGATAGAGCCGTGTTGATCGCGTAGATGGCGAGCAGCGCCGCGGCGACGGCAGCGATTAGCCCCCAGTCGCGGCCGGGCAGCAACTCGTCGACGAAGAGCTTGACGGCCAGCGGAAAGCCGAGCTCCAGCAGGCCTGCAAGAACGGCGCAGCCGAAGTCAAGGAAGAACAACCGCTTGTAGCGGGCATAATAGGAAAAGAAGCGACGAAACATGAATGCCCTCCGGGGCAGTATTTGTCAGGATCGTTGGATGGGAAGCGGGCCAAGCAGACGCGCCAAATCGGCACCGCTGCTCAGCGTTGAAATGTGCCGAAATTTCTCATCGGACGATCCTCCTTCATGAGTCGCTGGAAGCCTTATAGTATGAGCTGCTTTACAAGTCACTACAGCTTGTAGGTGGAAAACGAAAAGCCCGGCGGAGCTATTGTCCGCCGGGCTTCAAGAATGACCGTGATCAGAGGCTCACTTCGGCGTGACGTCGAAGCCGAACCACCTTTCCGACAGCGTCTTGATCGTGCCGTCAGCCTTGGCGGCGGCGATCGCGTCGTTGAACATCGCCTTCAGTTCGGTGTCGTCCTTGCGCAGGCCAACCGAGCTGCCACGGCCGAGGAAGCCGCCCTGGAAGCGCGGACCGGTCGTCGTCATGTCTTCGTTGCCCGGCTTCTGCGAAGCGGTCGTGAGGTATGCCATCGAGGCCATGACCAGATCGACTCGGCCAGCCTTGAGGTCGAGATCGTGTTCTTCGGTGGTCTTGTACTCGCGGACTTCGACGACGCCCTTCAGGTACTTGTCGACAAAGGCGGCAGCGGTGGAGGCGGTCTGCACGCCGATCGTCTTGCCCTGCAGGGCAGGCTTGATCTTGTCGATTTCGGCGGCGGCGCCGGCCTCATCGCTGGCGAGCGAGAAGACTTGGCCCTTTTCCGGCAGGTTTGCCAGATCGCTCTGCTTCGCGGTGGCGAAGGCCTGGCCGGTGGAGCCGTAGGAATCGCTGAAAGCGATCACTTCCTCGCGCTTGGCGGTCGCCGACATGCCGGAGATGATGGCGTCGAACTTGCCGGCGTTCAGCGCCGGGATCATGCCATCGAAATTCTGGACGACGACCTTGCACTCGACCTTCATGTGGTCGCAGAGATACTTGGTGAGTTCGATCTCATAGCCGTCGAGCGTACCGTCAGGCTTTGTGAAGTTGTATGGCTTGAAGGAACCTTCGGTGGCGATCGTCACCGTCGTCCACTTCTTGTCCTCTGCATGGGCGATGCCCGCCGTAGCGATAACCGCCGTCGCAGCGGCTGCGGTCAGAACCCGCGAAAGAATTGTCATTGTAGCTCCCCTTTTTTGGTTTGGGCTGAGATTTATTTGCTGATGAACTGCCGGAAGCGTTCCGAGCGTGAATTGGCAAAAACGTTCTGTGGCTTGCCGTCTTCTTCGACGAGTCCCTGATGCAGGAAGACGACGCGGCTTGAGACGTCGCGGGCGAAGCTCATCTCGTGGGTTACGACCAGCATGGTGCGACCTTCTTCGGCGAGCGCGCGCATGACGCGGAGAACTTCGCCGACCAGTTCAGGATCGAGCGCCGATGTCGGCTCATCGAACAACATCACTTTCGGACGCATCGCCAGCGCCCGGGCAATCGCTGCACGCTGCTGCTGACCACCCGAAAGGTGGGCCGGATAGAAATTGCGTTTCTCGGCAATGCCGACCTTGGCAAGCAGTGCCTCGGCCTCCTCGATGCATTCGGCGCGATTGCGCCCCTGCACATGGACGGGTGCCTCGATGACGTTTTCGAGCACGGTCTTGTGGGACCATAGATTGAAGCTCTGAAACACCATGCCGAGCTGCGAGCGGATGCGATCGACCTGCTTGCGATCGGCCGGGCGGCTTGCGCCCTTGGCGTCAGGGACCATCCGGATTGTTTCGCCGGCAACGGTCACTTCGCCGGAATTCGGCGTTTCCAGCAGGTTGATGCAGCGCAGGAATGTCGATTTTCCAGAGCCTGACGAGCCGAGGATCGACACGACGTCGCCTTCGTGCGCGTCGAGCGAGATGCCCTTGAGCACTTCGACATTGCCGAAGCTCTTGTGCAGTTTCTTGACGCTGAGCGCGATCGGGGAAGGGGTGGGGGTCATCGGGCCTCTCCTTCAAGTGCGGGAGCAGACACGTCTGCCGGATGATAGGGCACGGGCTGGCGCAGATGCGGGCTCAGCCAGTATTCGAAGAGATGGACGAGGCGCGTCAGCAGGAAGTTGATCGCCAGATAGATCGCACCGGCGACGATGAAGACCTCGATCGCCCGGTAGCTCTCGGAGATGATGCGCGCCGCAACGCCGGTGACTTCCATCAGTGTGATGATCGAGGCGAGCGAGGTCGCCTTCACCATCGAGATCATCTCGTTGCTGTAGCCGGGCAGAGCTTGGCGAATCGCTAGCGGCAGCACGATGCGCCGGAACTGCATCAGCCGTGGCATGCCGCAGGCGCGCGCCGCCTCGATCTGGCCGAAGGGGACCGAAAGGAGCCCGCCGCGGATGATCTCGCTGGCATAGGCGGCGGTATTCATCGTCAGTGCCAGCACCGCGCACCAGTAGGGGTCGCGCAGGAAGGGCCAGAAGACGCTGTGACGGACGGCCGGGAACTGGCTGAGACCGTAGTAGAGCAGGAAGATCTGGACGAGCAGCGGCGTGCCGCGAAAGACGAAGACGTAGGCGCGGGCAAACCACTCAAGCCCCTTGTTGCCGGACAGGCGGCAGAGTGCGATCGCCAGCGCCAGAATAGCGCCAAGAGCGATCGAGGTGGCTGCCAATTCCAGCGTCAGCGGGATGGCCGAAATCAGGCTGACGAAGGTCTCGGAAAGAAATTGCCAGTCCATCAGCCTCTCCTCACGCCGCGCGAGAAGTGCTTTTCGGCACGCCGCAGAAACAGGCCTGAGCCGGTGGAAATGACGAGATAGATCGCCCCGGCAATGACGTAGAAATCGAAGGGCAGGCCGGTCGATCCGGCGGCGATCTGCGTCTGGCGCAAGAGTTCGGCGACGCCGGTGATTGACACCAGAGCGGATTCCTTCAGCACCACCTGCCAGACATTGCCGAGACCGGGCAGGGCGTGGCGCAATGTCAGCGGCGCGATGATGCGGCGGAAACGCAGCCAGCGGCCCATGCCGCAGGCGATCGCCGCTTCAATCTCGCCTGGATGCACGGCCCTGAAGGCGCCGCGGAAGACTTCGGTGAACTGTGCGCCCGAGGTGACGCCGACGGCGAGCGAGCCGGCGAGGAAGCCCGGAAACCCGAGAAAGCCTTCGGCCCCGAAGAGCTGGCCGATCGCCGTCACGGCGGCACTGCCGCCGAAATAGAAGAGGTAGATGACGAGCAGATCGGGAATGCCGCGCAGCACCGTCGTATAGGTGTCAGCGGCGATCCTGAGGCCGCGGCCGCCTGATATCTTCGCCCAGGCGCCGAAGGAACCGATGACGGCGCCGGTCGAGTAACCGGCGAGCGCGACGAGAACGGTCATCCACGCGCCTGCAAGCAGCGCCTTGCCCCATCCGTCGGGGCCGAAGCTGATAAGCTCGAGGATGCCCGGCTGGTTCATCATGCCTGCCTTTCGGGAAGCGGCGGCAGCACGTCGTCGGGGATCGGATTGACGAACGGCGTCCCATCGAGGCGGGCCTTAAGGTCCGCCTTGGCCGCCTCGATGAGATCAGGGTTGCGGATCAGATCGATGGCGGTGCTCGCCATGACCTTAGCCGCGTGTTCCGTGCCCTTGTGGGCAGCCGGAAGTTTGCCCTGGGCGACAAGTTGCCAGGAATGACCGGGCGTGCCGATCGCATAGGTGGCGCCGCGCATCTGCACGGTTGGTACCACCCAGCTGACGCTGCCGACATCGGTGGAGCCGACGATAGAGCTGTCACCGGCATAGAGCGGGAAGATCTCTTCGCAGAGCGGCTGATCCTTCTTCGGCTTCAGGCCGAAGCGGGCATAGGACGAGGCGATATCCTCAGGGCTCATCGTCGCCTGGAACTTGCGGGCCGTCTCGCGGTCGGCATCGTCGAAGACAGGCGGGCCGAGACGCTGGAGATTGGCAAACATCAGATCTTCGAGCGGCACGTTGCCAACCAGATTGGCGTCGCCGCTGATCACTTCGCTGCGCACCGATGTTTCCGTCATCAGCGCAGCACCCTCGGCAACTTTCTTGACGCGGGCAACGAGCGACAGCAGTTCAGGCAGATTGCGGGCGCGGACCAGATAACGGACGGTCGCCTTGGCTTGAACCACGTTCGGCGCCGAGCCACCGGTATCGGTGACTGCGTAATGAATGCGGGCGCTCGACGGCATATGCTCGCGCATGTAGTTGACGCCGACATTCATCAGCTCGACGGCGTCAAGCGCGCTGCGGCCGAGATGCGGGGTGGCCGAAGCGTGCGAGGCGCGGCCGGAGAAGTGGAAGTTCAGCTCGTTGCAGGCAAGCGACAGCGGATTGTTGACGCCGGCAAAGGCTGCCGGATGCCAGCAGATGGCGATATCGACGTCATCGAAGACGCCGGCGCGAACCATGAAACCCTTGGAGGAGCCGCCCTCTTCAGCCGGGCAACCGTAATAGCGGATGCGTCCCTTGAGACCATTCGCAGCAAGGAAATCCTTGACGGCGGAGGCTGCCAGCATGGAGCCGGCACCCAGCATGTTGTGGCCGCAGCCATGGCCGTGACCGTTCACTTCGGCCTCGCGCTTTTCGGCAAGCCCGGCCACCTGACTGAGGCCTGGAAGTGCATCGAACTCACCGAGAATGGCGATCACGGGTCCGCCCTCGCCAGCCTCGCCCATGACGGCGGTCGGCAACCCGGCAATGCCGCGCTCGACGCGGAAGCCCTCGGCTTCCAGCTGGCGCGCATGCTCGTCGGCCGAGCGGTATTCCTCGTAATTCGTCTCCGGCATATCCCAGATGCGGTCACTGAGCGCAGCGAAGGATGCGCTCTTGGCTTCGACGATATCCCAAACGGCTTCGATGTTTTTCATGACTTTCAAAACGGCTTCGTTTCGCATAGTATCCAAAATTGGCGCCAATTTAGGTTACAAAAATTTTTTGCGCAATCCATGTGCATGAATAAATTTTGGACAAACTCAAGCGGTTGCCACGCCTACAGAATTTGGAACAGGCGTGCTATCGATGATGAAAAACAGGGGATTGCGAATGGCAGACGTCGTGATGGAAGAGGGGCCGGAAGCGGCAGAAGCACGCGACGTAACGGACTTCATCCTGCAGGACATTCTCGCCGGCGTGCTGCTGCCCGGAACATGGCTAAAGCAGATCGATCTTGAGCGCCGCTACAAATGCACGCGTCCGGAAGTACGCCGCGCGCTCGACCGCCTGGCGCAGAAGCGCCTTGTCGAGCATGTTCCGAACCGCGGCTACCACGTCTATGAGCCGGATGGCCGCCGCGCCCAGGAAGTCAGCGAGATTCGCATCATTCTCGAAACCGCGATCGCGGCAACGATCGTTTCAAATGCTGCGGCAGACGAGATCGCAAGGCTCAGGAAGCTTGCCGATCATTTCGATCTGATGGTGCTGAATGGAACGATGCTGGAGCTCTACGAAGCCAATCTGGCCTTCCATCGCCAGCTGCTGACGCTCGGCGGCAATCTCGAACTTGTCGACCTCATTACCGAAATCCGCCAGAGGACCTCCTCGGCGCCGGTCTCGCAATGGCGCACCCGCGCAAGGGTCGAACAATCCGGCCGCGAGCATCATCAGATGATCGATGCGATTGCGGCCGGGGATGTCGAAAGCCTGAAGGCGCTGGTCCGCCAGCATATCCTGCAGCGCTGAATCAAACAGGCCGGGAGCCTCGTATCTTCCGGCCTGCCTGCAGTCATGATCAGTTGGACTGCCAGCTCTTGACCAGTTCGTCGTAATTGACCGTAACCGGCTTTTCCTTCTCGTTCTCGATCTTCAGCTGCGGAGCGAGGTTGCCCTTGGCGACGGCATCCTTGTTCCAGTACTCAAGATCGTGCTCTTCGGCGAGCTTCGGACCGATATCACCCTGCACCTTGGCGCGTTCGAGGCGCTGGAGCACCTTTTCCTGCTCGGAGCAAAGCGAATCCATGGCTTCCTGCGCGGTCTTGGCACCGGAAGAAGCGTCACCCACGGCCTGCCACCAAAGCTGTGCCAGCTTCGGATAATCAGGAACGTTGGTGCCGGTCGGTGACCACTGAACGCGGGCCGGCGAGCGATAGAACTCGATCAGGCCGCCGAGCTTCGGAGCGCGCTCCGTGAAGCTCTTGTCGCGAATGGTCGACTCGCGGATGAAGGTCAGGCCGACATGGCTCTTCTTCACGTCCACGGTCTTCGACGTCACGAACTGCGCGTAGAGCCATGCGGCCTTGGCGCGGTCATCGGGGGTTGATTTCATCAGCGTCCAGGAACCGACGTCCTGATAGCCGAGCTTCATGCCGTCCTTCCAGTAGACGCCATGCGGGCTGGGTGCCATGCGCCATTTCGGCGTGCCGTCCTCGTTGACGACAGGCAGGCCTGGCTTGACGGCGTCAGCCGTAAAGGCCGTGTACCAGAAGATCTGCTGAGCCACTTCGCCCTGTGCCGGCACCGGGCCGGATTCGGAGAAGTTCATGCCCTGTGCCGCCGGCGGTGCATAGGCCTTCAACCAGTCCAGATATTTCTGGATCGAATAGACGGCGGCCGGGCCGTTCGTGTCGCCGCCACGAGCAACGCACGAACCGACAGGACGTGAATTCTCGTCGACCTTGATGCCCCACTCATCGACAGGAAGACCGTTCGGCAGGCCCTTGTCACCGTTGCCGGCCATCGACAGCCAGGCGTCGGTGAAGCGCCAGCCGAGCGACGGGTCCTTCTTGCCGTAGTCCATGTGGCCAAAGACCTTCTTGCCGCCGATATCACGGCCGGTGAAGAATTCGGCGATGTCCTCATAGGCCGACCAGTTGACCGGAACGCCGAGATCGTAGCCGTATTTCGCCTTGAAGTCGGCCTTGTTCTTCTCGTCATTGAACCAGTCGTAACGGAACCAGTAGAGGTTCGCGAACTGCTGGTCGGGAAGCTGATAGAGCTTCTTGTCCGGAGCGGTCGTGAACTTGGTGCCGATGAAGTCGTCGATGTCGAGGCCGGGATTGGTAACGTCCTTGCCTTCGTTGGCCATCCAGTCGGTCAGCGAGCGGGCCTGCTGGTAGCGCCAATGGGTGCCTATCAGGTCCGAGTCGTTGACATAGGCGTCGTAGATGTTCTCGCCCGACTGCATCTGCGTCTGCAGTTTTTCGACGACGTCGCCTTCGCCGATCAGGTCGTGGGTGATCTTGATGCCGGTGATTGCCGTGAAGGCGGGCGCCAGAACCTTCGATTCATATTCGTGGGTCGTCAGCGTTTCGGAAACGACCTTGATGTCCATGCCGGCAAATGGCTTGCCCGCATCGATGAACCACTGCATCTCCTTTTCCTGGTCCGCACGCGGAAGCGACGAGAGATCGCCGATTTCCTTGTCGAGAAAGGCTTTTGCCTCGTCCATGCCGGCATAGGCAGAGCCCGTCATTGCCAGCAAAATGCCTGCTGTCGTCGCAAATAGATGCCGTCGCATAATATCCTCCCAGGGTTAGCGATTGCAGTCTTCACGTTTCAGGCGGCCAGTACCCCCGGCCATCTGTCTAAACTTGGCATCACACGTAACGGAACACGCCGATGGCGTAGATCACGGAGATGCCAAGAGCCCACCACAGGCCGGGTCCGACAAGGCCCAGCCATGCGAGATGAATGAACGCCGCCCCCAGCAGCGAGATGAAGAGACGGTCGCCGCGCGTCGTCTCGAAGCGCAGCAGGCCGGTGCGCGGAGAGCCCCCCGGCACGAAATATTCCCAGACGCTCATGCCTGCGAGCAGCACGAGGATCGTCAGGAAGAACAGCGCCGTCGGTAGTGTCCAGGCCATCCAGGAAAAGCTCATTTCCGTCTCCTCCTCAGACGCGGCCCAGGGCAAAGCCCTTGGCGATGTAGTTTCGAACGAAATAGATGACGAGCGCGCCGGGCACGATGGTCAGCACCCCGGCCGCCGCAAGCACGCCCCAGTCCATGCCGGCCGCCGAGACCGTTCGCGTCATGATCGCCGAGATCGGCTTTGCGGCCGTGGTCGTCAGCGTCCGGGCGAGCAACAGCTCCACCCACGAGAACATGAAGCAGAAGAAGGCCGCGACACCCACGCCGCTGGCGATCAGCGGCATGAAGATCTTCACGAAGAAGCGCGGGAAGGAATAGCCGTCGATATAGGCCGTCTCGTCGATTTCCTTCGGCACGCCGGACATGAAGCCTTCGAGGATCCAGACCGCCAGTGGCACGTTGAACAGGCAATGCGCCAGCGCCACGGCGATATGGGTGTCGATCAGCCCGAAGGCCGAATAGAGCTGGAAGAAGGGCAGGGCGAAAACGGCAGGCGGCGCCATGCGGTTGGTCAAGAGCCAGAAGAACAGGTGCTTGTCGCCGAGGAACCGATAGCGCGAGAAGGCGTAGGCCGCAGGCAGCGCCGCCAGAACCGAAATCACCGTGTTCATGGCGACATAGACGATCGAGTTGATGTAGCCGTTATACCAGGACGGATCGGTGAAGATGACCGTGTAATTGGCGAGCGTCGGGTTCTGCGGCCAGAGCGAGAAGGCCCCGGTGATTTCCGAGTTCTCCTTGAAGCTCATGTTGACCAGCCAGTAGATCGGCAGGAGCAGGAAGACGATATAGAGCGTCGAAACCACCCAGGAGAAGTTTCCGGCGGGCTTGTATTTCATTGTCTGAGCCATGGTCCTCTCCTTTCTCAGGCGTTTTCGTCGCTGCTGGTCATCACGGTGTAGAAGATCCACGAGAGCAGCAGGATGATCAGGAAGTAGATGATCGACATGGCCGCGGCCGGGCCGAGGTCGAACTGACCGACCGCCGTCTTCACGAGGTCGATCGACAGGAACGTCGTCGAATTACCCGGCCCGCCGCCTGTGACGACAAAGGGTTCGGTGTAGATCATGAAGCTGTCCATAAAGCGCAGCAGCACGGCGATCAGAAGCACGCGCTTCATCTTCGGCAGCTGGATGTAGCGGAAGACGGACCAGCGCGAGGCGCCGTCGATCTTCGCCGCCTGATAATAGGCGTCCGGGATCGAGACGAGGCCGGCATAGCACAGCAGCACGACGAGGCTGGTCCAGTGCCAGACATCCATGACGATGACGGTGATCCAGGCATCGGCGGGGTCACGGACGTAATTGTAATCGAGCCCGATCGCCTCCAGCGTATGGCCGAGCAACCCGATATCAACACGGCCGAAAACCTGCCAGATGGTGCCGACGACGTTCCACGGAATGAGCAGCGGCAGCGACATCAGCACCAGGCAGACCGGGACGCCGAGCCCCTTCTTCGGCATGTTCAGTGCGATGAAGATGCCGAGCGGGATTTCGATCGCCAGGATGATCAGCGAGAAGGCGAGGTTGCGCTGCAGCGCCGCCCAGAAGCGGTCCGATTCCAACGTCTGCACGAACCAGTCGGTGCCTGCCCAGAAGAACTCGTTGTTGCCGAACGTGTCCTGAACCGAATAGTTGACGACGGTCATCAGCGGGATGACGGCCGAGAAGGCGACGAGCACCAGCACCGGCAGGACGAGAAACCAGGCTTTGTTGTTCCAGGTCTTTTCCATGGATCAGGCCTCCCTGCCGACGCGCCAGGAATTGGCGTAGATGCTGATGGCTGCGGGATCGAAATTGACCCTGGCATCCTCCGGAATTTCACCGTCCTCGGGCACGACAATCGCCAGCGGTTGCCCGGCGAAGCGGGCGCGGACAATCTTCTGGCGGCCGATATCCTCGACCTTGGAGATCGTTACCGGCATGCCTTCGCGGCCGAGCCTGACGAATTCGGGGCGGATGCCGAGCTCCACTTTCGATGCCCCGTCAGTGCGTGGCGCGTAGTCGAGATTGATGGTCTGTTCGCCGACGCTGACCGCGTTTCCGGAAACCTTGGCCGGCATGACGTTCATGCCCGGCGAGCCGATGAAATAGCCAACAAAGGTGTGGCTCGGCCGTTCGAACAGTTCGGCCGGCGTGCCGATCTGGACGATCTCGCCCTCATACATGACGACGACTTTTTCCGCGAAGGTCAGCGCCTCGGTCTGGTCGTGGGTGACATAGACCATGGTGAAGCCGAACTGCTTGTGCAGCCGTTTCAGTTGCGAGCGCAGCACCCATTTCATATGCGGATCGATGACGGTCAGCGGCTCGTCGAACAGGATGGCGTTGACGTCGTTGCGAACAAGGCCGCGGCCGAGCGAGATCTTCTGCTTCTGGTCGGCCGTCAGGCGCTGCGCCTTGCGCTTTGCCCAGTCCGAGAGATCGATCATATCGAGGATTTCGCGGACGCGCCTGTCGACTTCGGGCTCGGCGACGCCGCGGTTGCGCAGCGGGAAGGCCAGATTGTCGTAGACAGTCATCGTGTCGTAGATGACCGGGAACTGGAAGACCTGGGCGATGTTGCGCGCCTGGGTCGATAGGTTGGTGACATCCTTGCCATCGAACAGGATGCGTCCATGCGATGGCTGAAGAAGCCCGGATATGATGTTGAGAAGTGTGGTTTTTCCGCAGCCGGAAGGGCCGAGCAGCGCATATGCGCCGCCATCGGTCCATTCGTGATCGACTTCCTTCAGTGCGTAATCCTTGTCGGATTTCGGATCCGGCCCGTAGGCGTGGCGGATATGGTCGAGCGTGATGCGTGCCATGTGAACCTCCTAAGCCGCCTGGTTGCCGGTTGCGATCGCCCGGCCATCCGGCCCGAAGGCCATGAGATGGCGGGTATCGAGAAAGACGGAGACCTCCGTGTCCGGGTCGATGTCGTGGATGCCATGCGCCAGCATCACCCAGCGCACGCCGTTGAAATCCAGATGGACGAAGCTCTCCGACCCGGTGATCTCCGATATCAGCGTGCGCGCCGTGAGCTTCGGCGAGGCTGTCGTCTGCTGCGAAAGCGCCAGATGATGCGGATGGAAGGCGATGGTCACGACGCCATCCGCCATGCCGGCGAGATGCTGTGGGACCGGTATTTCCGCGCCGCTGGCGTGCTGGAAGCTTGCCCCCCGCTTGGTGACCTCGATGAAGTTGAGCGGCGGGTCGGCGAAGGTTTTTGCGGTGATCAGATCGGCCGGGCGGCGGTAGACCTCGATCGTCTTGCCGAACTGGGTGACGCGGCCTTCGCTGAGGGTGACAGTGTTGCCGCCGAGAAGCAGCGCCTCAGACGGCTCCGTCGTTGCATAGACGAAGATCGCTCCGGATGCGGCGAAGATGCGCGGCAGTTCTTCGCGCAGTTCCTCGCGCAGCTTGTAGTCGAGGTTGGCGAGTGGTTCGTCGAGCAGCACCAGGCTGGCATTCTTGACGAGGGCGCGGGCCAGAGCCGTGCGCTGCTGCTGGCCACCGGAGAGATTGAGCGGGGTGCGATCGAGATAGGACGTCAGCTTCATCAGCTCGGCCGCCTTGCGCACCTCGGCGTCGATGGTCTTTGCGTCATGACCTGCAATTCGCATCGGCGAGGCGATATTCTCATAGACCGAGAGCGCCGGGTAATTGATGAACTGCTGGTAGACCATCGCCACCTGGCGCTTCTGCACCGGCATGCCGGTGACGTCGGCGCCGTCAAAATAGACGGAGCCGCTGGTCGGCTTGTCGAGGCCGGCCATCAGGCGCATCAGCGACGTCTTGCCTGACAGCGTCGGCCCCAGCAGGACGTTCAGCGTTCCCCGTTCGAAAGTCAGGTTGGTCGGGTGAATGTGATACTCACCGCCGACCATCTTTGCGGCATTGCGCAGTTCCAGCATTCCGGCTCCCGTGCCTCCTCAAGACGGGGACCACATGCCGCTCTATCCGGCCATTTGCGCGGGCAGGGCGGCGATGTACTCCTCCAGTGTCTGCATCTGTTCCGTCGTCATGTGCAATCCGGCCTTCGTTCTCCGCCAGAGGACATCCTCGGCGGTGAAGGCCCATTCGTTCTGCATGAGATAGCGCACCTCGGCCTCATAGAGATCCGATCCGAAATGCCTGCCGAGATCGGCCATGGATGCGGCCTTGCCAAGCAGCACATTGGCCCTGGTGCCATAGC
>NZ_JBFREC010000010.1:0-196405 GCF_052114105.1 Rhizobium sp. RAF36
GTGAGCGAGCCGACCTGGGCAGCCGACAATGCGCCGATCTGATCATCGGTGAACTTGGCAAGCTGGCCAGACGTGAAGGCAGTGATCTGCTTGGTCGTGACCTGCTTGAGCTGGTCGGTGCTGAGCTTGCCGACCTGGCTTTCGCTGAGAACGGCGATTGATTCGTTCTTCAGACCAGGGATTGCCTTGGCGGCCAGACCAGCAACTGCATCGTCGGTCAGCTTGGTAATGTTCGTGGCGCTGAAGCCCGCAACCTGCGCGGCGCTCAGCAGAGCGCTCTGGCCTGCGGTGATGCCGGCAACCTGATCGGCAGTCATCGCCGTGATCTGCGTAGCCTTGAGACCGGCGACAGCAGCGTTGCTGAGCTTGCCAATCTGACCGGCGGTCAGGCCACCGATCTGGTCGTTGGTGAGTGCGCCGACCTGGGCTGCCGACAATGCGCCGATCTGATCATCGGTGAATTTGGCAAGCTGGCCAGACGTGAAGGCGGTGATCTGCTTGGTCGTGACCTGCTTGAGCTGGTCGGCGCTGAGCTTGCCGATCTGGTCATCGCTGAGCACGGCGATGGCTTCGTTCTTCAGGCCGCCGATTGCCTTTGCGCCGATGGCGCCGACTTCGTCAGCCGAAAACTTTTTGATGTCGTCAGCGCTGATCGAGCCGATCTGCGTCGCGTTCAGGCCCTTGATCTGGTCGGCTGTAAGGCCTTCGATCTGATCCGGGGTAAGAGCAGCAATCTGCGTGGCGCTGAACGCCGCGATCTGGGCGTTTCCGAGAGCACCGATCTTCGTGGCATCGAGTGCAGCAAGCAGTTCCGGCTTCAGGCCTGCGATAGCGGTCGTCGAAATCGCGCCGAGCTGTGTGGAATCGAGCGCTTCGATATCTTCGGCCTCAAGGGCAGATATCTGGTCTTTGTTGAAAATCTTGAGCTGATCTGCGGAAAGCGTTGCGACATCCTCAGCCGAGAACGCCTTGATGGTCTTTGCAGACAGAGCTTTGATCTGGGTATTAGAAAGAGAGGAAACGATCGAGGTCATGAAATTGCCCTTGCACTGGCGTTAGCGGTGACGGTGTCTTTCGTCTCGCATCCCGGTAGCAAAAGCTGGCGCGCTCCAAGCCATAGCCGGAGGGTTCGCGCCGTGCACACTGCATGGCCGAGACGCATAGACAAAATATTTCGGAAGACATCGCTCGAGGGAGCTAATGTTTAGGACAAGGCATCATGCGCACGGCGCTTAAAGCAACCGTTTCCTAAACCTCGACATTCGACAGGACCAAACCCGAACATCGTTGAGCCTAGACGAAGGGATTCGTCATTGACCGAGGGAAGAATTATGCTGGAAGCACTAATTATAAGTTAATGTACCATTATTGCCGTTAAGTTATGTGTCGTTTCGAGATACAAGAAAGCGGAAAATCACCCTTTATTCACGGCGCGGTCCCAGAACAGACAGATCGCTGCCGGCAGCAGCTACGAATCAAACCCAGGCAAGACCTTATTCTGCGTGGATTGCTGATGATCTCGGAGAAAAACGCACCGCGCTTACCCGCGAAGCAGCAAATGACTTGAATAACAGCCATTTCAACTATCCGCGGAAGTCTATCGCGCTGTTTGTGAAGGCGCGCCCAAGACGCGTTTGCAGTGCCGCCAGCGACACTGAAAAATTGTGCCCGATGCCAGCACAATAAAAACCCACCCCGCAGGGCAGCGTATCATTTACGCCACCACCCTGCATAAAGGCTTGCCCCCAAGCCTGCCCTTTACGCCCAACTCACTTCGTAAGCGATGCGTCTTCGGTTATCGTCGTTGCTGCGGTTTGCAGGTACGGGGTCTCAGGAATGGATGCGATGAAGAACATCGTAAACGCATAGACTGAGAACAGCGTCAGAGCCGCGGTCAATCGAATCATGCACTATCTCCTTATTCACAAGGAGGAGTGTGCGCCACTCTGTGCTTTTCCCAAACAGTTTTCTGAACGGCAGATGAACAAAAACTTGTTATGGGCAATTTTAACGATATTTTTACAACATTAGAGATGAAGAAAACTCACCGCAAAACCAGCATTCCGGCATTCGCCCGCATGCTGAGATGGGCATCGACAAGGCTTCTTTCCGGGCAGGTGTGATACCGCCCGCCACACGTCTTACGCAGCGATTGCAGGTCCCGGATCAATGGTGACGACGGCAATTGCGCTGCTTCTGCAAGCGCTGATGACAAAAAGCCGATATCGAGCGGCCGCGCGAACGGCGTCATGTCGACAGGCGTGCCGAAGCCATGAATGCTGACGAAGGTGCGGTAGGCGATCGAGCGGAAGTCGGAGAGCATGGGCTCACCCGCAAGTGATTCTTCGACGAACGGGCGGGTCGCTTCGGATTGGTGATCGCCATATTCCATCACCACAGTGCCGCGGCTGCCCGGGGAGACGCGCAGGCTATCGATGAACGATGCGACTTCCTTGCGGGCGGCAATGACGCGCCGAACATATTCGTTCGCCTTGGCATCGTCGGAATACTTCGCCTCGGCGACCAGGGAAGACGGCACGATCGGCTTGTCGTAGGGACCATGCGTCATCATCGTCTGAATCGCGATCAGCAGCGGCCGGTCGTCCTTCGCGCGCTCCTCGGCGATGATCTTCCGGGCAAAATCGAAATACGGCCGGTCATCCTCCGCTTCGGCTTTGGTGCCGATCGCCTTCATGTCATAAATATCCTGGAAGCCGATCGACGTCAGGAAGGGTCCTTCGTTGACGAAGTTGTATTCCATCGGCATGACGGTCACGGTGCGGTAGCCGCATTTGGCGAGCGTCTCCGGAAAGCTGCCCTTGATCTTGCCGGCCATCAGCTGCGTCACATAGGATGACTGCCAGCCGAAATCTGTCGCCGAAAGCCCGGTCATCACAGCAAAGTTGGTAACCCAGGTGCCGCCGCCATAAGTCTCGACATAAAGCGGACGAACAATGCCGTCCTGCGAGCGGAACGACGCCAGCGTTTCTGCCGGGGCGTTGATTTGCGGAAAGTTCGCGAGGTCCGTCTGGCTTTCGCTGAGCACCAGAACGACGTCGGGGCGCTTCGTGCCACAATCCACAGAGGCATCCATCGCCCGCATCTCGGCTGCTTCAACGTGATTGGAAAGCTCAATCCTGCCGAATGGATAGCGGATGTCAGCGAGCGAGATGAAGAAGGACGATGCGTTGTAGCCGGAAATGTAGGGCAGGTAGGCCGGCTGATCGGCGACGGCAGGCGGGAAGGTCAGATAGGTCAAGGGCAGAACCGCCGCCAGACCAGCCGCCCGCCACCTGACCTTCAGCTGTAGAGGACTGTCGAAAGCAAAGATCAGGGCAAGGCCTGCGATGACCGCAAGAAGGATGCAGATCGCCGAGATCAGAATGCCGGTGTAGTTTGACGCGAGGAAACTCACCGCGGATTTGTCGGCGCCGGTGAAGATCAGATCATAGTAGTGAAGCGCAAAACCTTTGAGGTCGTATTTGACCAGCGAAGCCAGCGCGATCAGCACAACGACCGAACCCGCCGCGTAGAGCGAGAATGCATATCGCCGCGAGACCAGAAACAGGACCGCAGCAATGACGAGCGTGATCGAGAATGTGTAAGGCATGAAGCGCCAGCGCGTGTCGAGATAGCGGACCAATGCGAAGAAGAGCGCGGCCGCCATCAGCAGGCAAACCGGGTGCAAGATAAGCCGGACGGCTTTCGCAAATATACCGCGCATCGAAACCCCTCATATAAGCACTGCCGGATTTATAATTGCGGTACGCGCGTGTATCCATTCGATTGTCGCGTTAGGGTTAAATTCGGGAATGAAATAGCTGCCAGAAGTAGCACTGATCCGCTCGCGCTTGCGCATTTCGCGTCAAGAGACCGTCCTGATTAATCCTGTGAATAATGGGGATGACGCTGGCATTTCTGGACATTAGCAAATGGAAATGTTTCCTTAACCCTGTCGGCTGAGGGGCCGGCGGTTGAGGGCGCGCATATGGAAATCGAAGAGCTGCTGAACATGCAGGAGCGTGGCATTCGTGACCGCATCCTGGGCTACAGGCTGAGCGACAACCCTATGTCACACCCGGAATTCATGCCCATTTGGGACGCTGCGGCCCTTGAAGTCTGGTATGCGCGTTATGAGGCGTGGCGTTTCGGCTGGTCGATGGAAGACGCCAACCGGCGGCACTGAGAAGATAAAGAGGGCGGCTGCCGCCAAGGCGCCCCCGCTTCCTGGAACGGGCCGCGATCCCCTGTAGCGGCCCGTTTCACTTTTTTGCGGCGCTTCAGGGTTGCGCACGGCAAAATTCCGACACACAACCATGCCAGTCACAAAGTCTGACCAGCAGCATGACAGGACCCCTGAACTCATGAGACGACTGATTATTGCCGCAGCAGCACTGTCTGCAGCGACCCTTTCTTCTTCAGCCTATGCCCAAACCCAGAATTTCCCGAGCGCCGGTGTGACGACCCTTGCCGGACGATGCTCCAAGCTCGTCGTCGGCAAGCTCGATGTGTCCAAGCCCTGCAAGAACGAGCTGGCCGCCGTGGCGCTGCCGAATGGCGATGTCACCTTCATATTCACGGCGCAGGGCAAGATGCTGGGCTTCCAGGGCGACGGCAAGGCGATCAAGCCGGCCTCCAACGGAAATGCGCGGATCCCTTTGACCATGGTGACGACGGGCGTCGGCCAGAAGATGACGGGTGAGGTCAAGGTTGCAGGCAGCTGCACCTTCGGCAATCCCTATGGCGGCAAGCCGGTTGCCATCGAATGCACCGCCGAGAGCAAGGACAGCACCTTCGCTGCGACCTTCCAGACCAATGGCAAGACGCCCGTGCAGCCGGCACCTGCCGCGGCACCCGCAACGCCGCAGCCAAAGCCCGCCAAGCAGAAGTGATCAGATCAGGCGCACCAGGCGCCGTTTGCGCCTGGCTTGCGCGCCAGCCCCTCGGTGGTCAGCTGCACGCCGAAGGAACGTCCATCGCGTGAGATGACCCTTGGAGCGCCGCCATTGGCGCCCTTGCCGGCCGCGTTCATGGCGAACGGCCCGGCGTTCAAAAGCTTGAAAAGCCGCGATTTGGCAGCAAAGCCGAGGCGCCGCTCGTTTTCGCAGCGCGCCGCCGAAACATCCGGAAGAACGGCATCGGCAACGACGATCTTCTCGCCCTTGTACCAGAAGACGCCGCCGTCGCCGACGCAATTGACGTGTTCGCCCTGCCCGCAGTAGCCGAAGGTGGCACTGCCGCTCAGCACGTCGGCAGGCGATGCCTTGACCGGCTGGGCCGCCGGCACGGGAATGGCGGCCGGTGGCAAGGGACGCTGCGGCTGCACCGTCGTCACCGCCATCTGTTTCGGCTCAGGCTTTGTGGCAGGCGCCTTCGGTGCGTCCGGGCGGATCGCCGCGGTGATCATCGAAGCGTCAGGAGCCTTTGCCAGCATCGGCTTGACGCTCTTCCAATTGTCGTAGGTGGCAATACCGCCGACGGCGAGGGCACCGATCAGCGCCCATGGCATGATGCCACCGCCGCGGTTCGCGCCCCTGCCCCGTCCCGATGGTTTGCGGCTGCGGCCGCGCGTCGCTGTCTTCGCCATAGATCCGAATCCCGTGAGGCCCGGATTATTGGACGGCAATCCTTTCCGAAAGGTTGGCGCCGGGAGCCCGTGGCTTCCACTGCACATTTTTTCCGGATAGGGTGGCGCCCATCACATCGAGCCCCCATTTGGGTGGTTGGACGGACGCCAGATCGATCGGTGTAAGTATGCGTTATTTTCGTTTTATCGCTTGGCCAGCTTCTGTCGCACTCGGATTGGCAGCCCTGATCGGTGCCCATGCGGCGCTGGGACAGGCAACCGGCAATTTTCACGAGGTCATTGCAGGTGAGCTTTACCGGTCGGCACAGCCAAGCGGCGAAGACATCCAGGCATACGCGTCGCGCTATCACATCCGTACGATCCTCAATCTTCGCAACGAAAAGCGCACTGGCTGGTACCGCGATGAATCGGCAGCCGCCGCAGACCGCGGCATCACGCTGATCGATTTTCCGATGTCATCATCCAAAGAACTGCCGATCGAGGAGGCGCAGAAGCTCGCCAAGATCATGGCGGACGCGCCCAAGCCGCTGCTCATCCACTGCGAACACGGCGCCAACCGCACAGGCCTTGCCTCGGCGATCTATGTCGGCGCGGTTAAGAAGATGAGCGAATCCGCCGCTGAGTTCCAGCTCAGCCCCTACTACGGAAACTTCGCCATCAAAGGCCTCAGCCGCTACGCGATGTACAGCTCCTGGGACAAATACGAAGAAACGATCGGCTTCTGACGCGAACAAAGCGGCGGCGGTTGCGTTAGTCAGCGAATTCACCGCTGGAGAACCGCTTCCATGGACCTCGTCCTCGCCGATATGTTTCCGGAATCCCGCATCCACTACCCCGTCATCTTCGCCCGCCTTTTCGGTGCTATCATCCTCGGCGGCCTGATCGGCTTCGAACGCGAAGCCCGCGATCATCCGGCAGGCTTTCGCACGCATATTCTCGTCAGCCTTGCGGCCGCGCTCTTCGCGATCATCTCGATCGAGGCTGTGCACATGCCTGGCTTTACCGATGATCCGCAGGTTCGCATCGACCCGTTGCGCGTCATCGAGGCGGTCACGGCAGGTGTCGCCTTCCTGGCTGCCGGGATGATCGTCTTCTCCCGGGGCCGGGTCAAAGGCCTGACGACGGGTGCCGGCATGTGGCTTTCGGGTGGAATCGGCCTTGCGACGGGTTTCGGCTATTGGCCGATCGCGGTCTTTGCGACGGTTGCCGCCGTCTGTGTGCTCTACGCCTTCGGGAAGATCGAAAAGAAACTTGGAAGTGATCAGGGTTCAAAAAGCAACGGCGAGCAATAAGAACGCAAAAACGCCCGGCAATACCGGGCGTCTTATCGTATTCCATGAATTATCGCGCGTTTACGGATTCGGAACGCGAGGGTTTCGACTCTGCAAATGCTGCGTTCCAGCTCTTGGAGTCACGCTTGCCGTCCTTCTCCGAGGCTGTGCGGACTGCCTGCCATTCTTCTTCGTGCTTGAGCGAAATGTCCTGCGGCACAAGATTTGTCTTCATTCGTGTCTCACCTGTCGTTCTTGAAAACTGTTCGCGAAGTCGCAAATTCCGCCCGGCCTATTTGTCTTTGGCCTTTGCGGCATCGGCTGCGATCTCGGGACCGCCGCGCGACAGATCGCTGCCGCTCATATGGGCGGGCACATGAACGTCGTGCCTCGGGGATTGCGGCAGCGTCAGATCGACCTGATGCGGCGGCAGAACCTGCGCCTTTTGCATCCGGTTCGGCTTCGCCCGCTTCATGCGGTCGGCAGCCTCGGTTCGCTTGTCGGGGGAGTGGGTCGAAGTCTGCATCATCGGCCTCCTTTTTGATCGCGCCCGCGATCATCCTGATCGCTCAACCTCATCCAAACGGGCGAGCCTGGGGATGGTTCCAAAGAAAGTCAGGCTGCAATCATCCGGCCCCTCTTGACTGCCTGCACAAGTTGATTACCTAAGCGTTTGTCCGTCGTCGCAGAGATGTGCGTGGTTGCCCCCCATGCGGAAACATCGGCGACGGATAAACACTGGTGCCGGGCCCCTCTGGCGAGAGTTTTTACGGCGCTCTCGTGATGTCGGTACCGCCTGCAAAGAGCCGGCGGATTTTCAATCGATGAAAAAGCTCCCCATGCCTTTCGCGCATGCCCGTTCTGGCATGCCGCGTTCTTCCACCACACCTACGTTCAAAAACGATGTCCGCGCCAAAGAGGTGCGGCCATGAACCAGCCTCCCAGTCAAACTTCGACCCTCGGATATTTCCGCTGGTCCTTCATCGTCACTGCCATCGGCCTGGCACTCGGCGCCATTCTCGGCTGGCAATCGACGGGCACGATCGGCGGCATGGCGACCGTCTTCGTCATCTGCGCGGTGCTTGCCGTGCTGGAGATTTCGCTTTCTTTCGACAACGCCATCGTCAATGCCAACAAGCTGAAAGAGATGACGCCGGTCTGGCAGCACCGCTTCCTGACCTGGGGCATCATCATCGCCGTCTTCGGCATGCGCATCGTCTTCCCGCTGGCAATCGTCGTCATCGCAGCCGGTATCGGCCCGATCGACGCGATCATCCTCGCGGCTCGCGAACCGGCCGAATATGCCCGCATCATGAACGACGCCCATCTGCCGATCGCAGCCTTCGGCGGCACCTTCCTGATGATGGTCGGCCTCTCCTACTTCTTCAACAATGAGAAGGACGTGCACTGGCTCGGCTCCCTGGAGCGGATGATGTCGCGCGGCGCGGCGATCAAGGGTATCGAGATCGCCGTCGTTCTCCTGCTCATCCTGCTCTTCTCGTCGCTTCTGGAAGGCGAGGAAGCCACCACCTTCGTCTATAGCGCCATCTACGGCCTCGTGACGTTCCTGGCTGTCGAAGTCATCGGCGGCCTGCTGGATGCCTCGCAGCGGGCGATGAGCGAAGCCGCACGCGGCGGCCTCGGCGCCTTCATCTATCTGGAAGTGCTGGATGCAAGCTTCTCGTTCGACGGCGTCATCGGCGCCTTCGCGTTGACGCAGAACCTCTTCATCATCGCGATCGGCCTCGGCATCGGCGCCATGTATGTGCGCTCGATGACGATCATGCTCGTCGAAAAGGGAACGCTGACAGAATACCGCTATCTGGAACACGGCGCGTTCTACGCGATCCTGATCCTGGCGGTGATCATGTACGTGCAGACGCTGTATCACATCCCTGAGGTCATTACCGGCCTTGGCGGCGCCACGCTGATCGGCATCTCGCTCTGGTCCTCGATCCGCCATAACCGGCGCGAGGCCTTGGAGGCACCGGCCCGCAGCCATGGCGCGGAACGCGTCGAGGCCTAGTAAACAGCACCGCGGCGGGGCAAGCCGCAGTCATCAATACAAAAATAAAGCCCGCGACCAACCGGTTGCGGGCTATTTTCATGCGTTGGTTTCAGCGGCTGTTAGCGGCGGATGTGATCGAACACATCGGCATCGATACCGAGCACCTTCAGGTGGCGGCCCTGCGGACGGCGGCCTGCATCGACTGCGGCGCTGACTGCATTTGCGGCACCGATAACGGCGAAGGCGCGACCGAGGAAACCTTCACGAATGGACTTCACGTAAGACATTGTCTTTCTCGCTTTAGCTTCATTATTGACTTCTCACATATGATGCAGCGCAGCATCTACCACAAGTCGCGGAAATTCAGCGCTGCCATGCAAAAACGCCTGAACAGCGGGCAAAACGCAAAAGCCCGGCCTTATCAGGCCGGGCTCGCTTCATCTTTAAGCTGTCCTATGAGCGCATCAGGCGGCGCGGGCGCGCCCAGGCATATAGCCTTGCTGGACGCCTGATTGCCCAAGCTTGAAGCGCGCGATCAGATCGCGAAGGCGGCCGCTTTCATGCGCCAGCGTGGCACCGGCCGCACTCGTTTCCTCGACCATCGCTGCATTCTGCTGCGTGACCTGATCCATCTGGTTGACCGCGGTATTCACTTCAGTGAGGCCGAGCGACTGCTCGCGGGTCGATGTCGCGATCGCTTCCATGTGCTGGTTGATGGTGACGACATAGTCACCGATCGCCGTCAGCGCATTGCCCGTTTCGCGAACCAGACGCACACCTGCTTCGACTTCGCCGGTCGACGCGCTGATCAGCGCCTTGATCTCGCGCGCGGCCTGCGCCGAACGCTGCGCCAGTTCACGCACTTCCTGCGCCACAACGGCAAAGCCCTTGCCGGCCTCGCCCGCACGCGCCGCTTCGACACCGGCATTCAGGGCCAGAAGGTTGGTCTGGAAGGCGATATCGTCGATGACGCCGATGATGTTGGAGATCTGGCTCGAAGACTGTTCGATCCGCTCCATCGCATGGACCGCATCCGACACGACGGCGCCGGATTTGGACGCGCTCTGATTTGCCTGAACCGCAACCGCCCTCGCCTCATCCACACGCTTGGACGAATTGGCAACGTTGGTGGTGATCTCGTCGAGAGCCGCCGCCGTCTCTTCGAGCGACGAAGCCTGACGCTCCGTGCGCTGCGACAGGTCATTGGCGCTTTGGCTGATCTCGCGGCTGCCGCTGTCGATCGACGAGGCGCTGGAGGATACGGAACGCAGCACATCGGCAAGCTGCGTGATCGAGGTGTTGAAGTCCTGACGCAGAGCTTCGAAATCCGGAGCGAAGGGCTGGTCCAGCTGGAACGACAGATCGCCCGCCGCCAGATGCTTGAGACCGTTTCCGAGGCCGGAGGTCGCCTGGCGCATCTGCTCGGCCTTCACGCGATCATTTTCGGCGGCGCGAAGGCGCTGCTCTTCCGTCATATGGCGCTGTTGCTCGCCTTCGCGTTCGAGGCGCTTGTTGGCAAGCGCGTTCGTGCGGAACACTTCGACGGCCGACGCCATGTCGCCGATTTCGTCCGAGCGCCCCGAGAACGGGATGGCCGCCTCATCGTTGCCACCCGCGAGAACCTTCATCGACGTCGTAATGGCTTCGATCGGCCGGGCAATGCCGGTAATCGCGAAGATGACGGCCGCAATCAGAATGGCAGCGCATCCAGCGATCAGCGCGAAGGTCATGAACAGAGTCGACTGGAAGAGGCTGGCGCCTTCCAGGTGGATTTTTTCCGAGCTCGCGGTGTTGAAGTCGAGAAGGTCGTTCAGGTATCCGGCCGCCTTGGCCATCTTGGCCTGCATATCGCCCGAAAGCAGTGCTTTCGCTTCGCCATCCTTGCCGGCTGCCGAAAGCGCCACCATCTGCTGCGCGGCCTGCTTGTAGTCGGCAATGCCGCCTTCGATCGCCTTGATCAGTTCCGCGCCCTTGGCGGTGGTGATCAGCGGCCGGTATTTGTCGATTTGCTTGGCCAGCGCGTCGTTACGCTCGGCGATCAGCGCCTCGGCTGCCTTCATCTCCTCAGGCGTGCCTGCAAGAATATGTGTCGAATAGGCATTGTCGAGACGGTAGAAAGCGCTCTCGATGCTCTTGCCGGTCGCGATTTTCGGGATCCAGTTGGAAGCGATCACCTCGGTCTGGCCATTCAGCGTGCTCATGCCGCTGATCGACATCCAGGCAAGCAATCCGAACATGAGGGCGATAACAGCGAAGATCGCTGACAATAGCATTTTGATGCGGGGGCGTTTCATCTCGGTATCCTGAAAATTTAAAGTCGCAAGTATTCGATTTGAGCAATATGGGAAGACGAAGCCGTGCCGCGTCAAATCCAATACAATTGTCTCTAGATACGCACCGACGGATTAAAGCTGCATTAACCCAACAAAACACTTTTCATCTATTAATTGTAGAAACAACGATCGCGGGAATTTCTTCAATGATCCGCATTTCTGTCTCATCAAACGGAAAAACCGGCCCGCTTTCACGGGCCGGCTCACAGGTAGGGGTTGGATGCCGTCTTTTTGTTAGTCTTCGTTTGCGGCGAGCTGGGAAAGGACCTGCCCCCGTCCGCGCAAGCGAAGGATTAGCGGAATGATGAATGCCGCAGCAGCGACAAGCAGCAGGCCGGCTGCGATCGGCGACATGACGAGGGTCGTCAGGTCGCCCTGGCTGATTGCCAAGGCACGGCGCAGCTGCTGCTCGGCAAGCGGCCCGAGGATCAGGCCGACTACGACAGGCGCGATCGGATAGCCGAACAGGCGCATGACGTAGCCGAGAATGCCGAAGGCCAGGAGCATGCCGAGCTCGAACACCGACGGGTTGGCGCCGATCGTACCGAGCGTCGCAAACAGCAGGATGCCCGCATAGAGCCACGGCTTCGGGATCGTCAGCAGACGCACCCAGAGACCGATTAGCGGCAGGTTGAGAACCAGCAGCATGGCATTGGCGAGCAACAGGCTGGCGATCAGACCCCAGACGAGCTGCGGATTGGTGGCAAACAGCAGCGGACCCGGCTGCAGACCGTACTGCTGGAAACCGGCGAGCATGATCGCGGCGGTCGCAGACGTCGGCAGGCCGAGCGTCAGCAGCGGCACCAGCGTACCGGCAGCCGAAGCGTTGTTGGCGGCCTCCGGACCGGCGACACCCTCGATGGCGCCCTTGCCGAACTCTTCCGGGTTCTTGGAGAGACGCTTTTCGGTGGCGTAGGACAGGAAGGTGCCGATTTCGGCGCCACCGGCCGGCATCGCGCCGATCGGGAAGCCGATGATCGTCCCGCGCAGCCACGCCTTCCAGGAACGGCTCCAGTCCTGCGACGTCATCCAGAGCGAGCCCTTCACGGCCTCGACCTTGTCGGCGACCTTGTCACCCTGGGCGGCGATGTAGAGCGTTTCGCCGATGGCGAACATGGCGACAGCAAGCGTCGTCACTTCGATACCGTCGAGAAGATCCGGGATGCCGAAGGAGAGACGTGCCTGGCCGGTCTGCTGGTCGATACCGACCATCGCGAGCGCGAAGCCGATGAACAGCGATGTCAGACCACGCAGCGCGGAATCACCGAAAGCCGAGGAAACGGTGACGAAGGCGAGGATCATCAGCGCGAAATATTCGCGCGGACCGAAGACCAGCGCCAGCTTGACGATATAAGGCGCGATGAAGGCGAGGCCGAGCGTGGCGATCAGACCGGCAACGAACGAGCCGATGGCAGCTGTGGCAAGTGCCGGGCCGCCGCGTCCGGCGCGAGCCATCTTGTTGCCCTCGAGCGCGGTGACGATCGACGAGCTTTCGCCCGGCGTGTTGAGAAGGATCGAGGTCGTCGAGCCGCCATACATGCCGCCGTAATAGATGCCGGCGAACATGATCAGCGAGCCGCCCGGATCGAGCTTGTAGGTGGCCGGAAGCAGCAGCGCGACGGTCAGCGCCGGGCCGATGCCCGGGAGAACGCCGACGGCGGTGCCGAGCATGACGCCAATGAAGGCGAAGAGCAGGTTCATCGGCTGAAATGCGACAGCCAGACCCTGCAGAAGGAATTCGAAAGTGCTCATGGGGGCTGCACCTTAGAAGAACAGATGTTCAAGCCAGCCGGCAGGCAGCGTCAGCTGCAGCAGCTTGGCGAAGATCACCCATACGATGAAACTCAGGGCGATGCCGACCGGGATCGAGATCCACAGCTGGCGCTTGCCGAAACCGCGCGCGGTCAGGGCGAAGAGCAGGCCCGTCGCGATCGAGAACCCTGCGATACGCAGGAAGATCATCTGACAGGCAAGACCGGCAATCACCCAGAGAACGGGTGGTACTTCCTGCTTTTCGCGCTCGGGAAATTCACCGCGCCAGGCTTCGGCAACGGTCCAGAGACCGAGAGCCGCCAGGCCGAAAGCGACGAATTCCGGCACGGTCGATGGGCCGATACGATCATACTGTGCGATGGCGCTGAGATGAGAGGCATCCCAGAACATGATGCCAGCAATGGCGAAAAGAAAGACGGCAATAGCCAGCGCCGCCCAATCAGGGCGGCGCTTCGTTGCCGAGGGGGTGTTGCCCTCAATCATTTTACCAGTCCGATATCTTTGAGGATGCTTTCGGTCGAAGCGACGTCCTTGTCGAGCTGAGCCTTGAAGTCATCGCCCGAGAGGTAGGTGTCGGCCCAACCCTTGGTCTTCAGCACTTCCTGCCAGGCAGCAGACTTGTGCAGCTTTTCGACGTCAGCCGAAATCGCCTTGACTTCTTCGTCCGTCAGACCGGGAGCCGCGGCAACCATGCGCCAGTTCTGGATGGTCACATCGGTACCGGCTTCCTTCAGCGTCGGTGCATCGATGCCGTCGAGGCGGGCATCGCTCGAAACGGCGAGCAGGCGCAGCGTGCCAGCCTTAACCTGCGATTCGAATTCGCTGTAGCTGGAGATACCAGCGGTGACCTGACCACCGAGGATAGCAGCAAGCGCTTCGCCGCCACCCGAGAAGGCAACGTAGTTGACCTTGGTCGGATCGACGCCCGATGCCTTGGCGATCAGGCCAGCCGTGATGTGGTCGGTACCACCGGCAGAACCACCGCCCCAGGACACAGCGCCCGGATCAGCCTTCAGCTTGGTGACGAGATCGGCAAGCGTCTTGATGTCAGACGAGGCCGGAACGACGACGGCTTCGTATTCGCCGGTCAGACGGGCGATCGGTGTAACGTCCTTGAGGGTCACGGCAGACTTGTTGGTCAGTAGCGCGCCGACCATGACATAGCCGCCGACGATCAGGGCGTTCGGGTTACCGGCGCTCTGGTTGGCAAACTGCGCGAGGCCGATGGCGCCGCCAGCGCCCGGAACGTTCTGCACCTGAACGTTGCCGGAGATGCCTTCCTGCTGCAGCACGGTCTGCAGCGAACGGGCCGTCTGGTCCCAGCCGCCGCCCGGTGCTGCCGGAGCGATGATGGTGTAATCGGCCGCAGCGGCCGGCAGCGCGATGGCGGCTGCGAAGAGAGTGGCAATAAATGTATGTTTCAAGACGTGTCCTCCTTGAGCGCGGATAGATGCCGCGTCATTGCTGTCAGGGATCGGGGAACACGCCACTGGCGAACGAGCGATCGATCGCGCGTGAACGGCAAGTCCTCCCGAAACTTCCTCCGCCTCCACGGAGAAGAAGTGTCCGAACGCACCACAAGAAGCTGTCATTTAGCTGACACCGGCCACACATCCAGAGGATGGTGACACTTTTTTGCCGCAATTTCGCTCGGCATCGCCGGAAACGAAAGCGGCCAGTCCGCATTTACGCGGACCGGCCGTAAGGTCATCCTGTGCTGAAAATCTGCCTTTGCGGCTTAGAATTCAGACCATTCCTGTTGCACGGCAGCGTTGCCGTGGCTGCGATAGACCGGCGCCGGTGCCCGCGGAGCACTACGAGCCATCGCAGACGCGGTGCGGCGCAAGGCTTCCACGTCCGAAGACGAAGCATGATGGCTTTCGCCCGACAGCTTGAAATTGGCGATCAGGTCGCGAAGGCGCACGGCTTCGGTGGCGAGTGTCGCGCTGGCCGCATTGGTTTCCTCGACCATCGCGGCGTTCTGCTGGGTCACCTGGTCCATCTGGTTGACGGCACTGTTGACTTCGCTCAGTCCGGTGGACTGCTCACGCGAGGACGTCGCGATCGCATCCATGTGCTGGTTGATCGAGACGATCAGGTTCTCGATCGTCTTCAGCGCATCGCCGGTTTCGCGAACCAGCTGAACGCCGCCCTGCACTTCGACCGAAGAATTGCGGATCAGATCCTTGATCTGCTTGGCAGCTTCCGCCGAGCGCTGGGCGAGCTCGCGCACTTCCTGTGCAACGACCGCAAAACCCTTGCCCGCTTCACCGGCACGCGCCGCCTCGACACCGGCATTCAGAGCCAGAAGGTTGGTCTGGAAGGCAATCTCGTCGATGACGCCGATAATGCTGGAGATCTGGTTTGAAGACTGCTCGATCTTCTGCATGGCGTTGACGGCGTTGGAAACCACCTGGCCGGATCGTGCCGCACTCTCGTTCGCCTGGATAGCGACCTGGCGAGCCTCATCGGCGCGCTTGGAGGAGTTAGAGACATTGACCGTGATCTCGTCGAGTGCCGCAGCGGTTTCTTCGAGCGAGGCGGCCTGCTGCTCGGTGCGCTTCGACAGATCGTCGGCGCCGCTGCCGATTTCGCGGGTCCCGGTGTCGATCGCACCGGCCGACGAGGCAATCGACTTCATCGTGTTACCGAGCTGCATGACGGCATCGTTCAGATCCTGACGTAGCGGCTCGAAATCAGGCGCGAAGGCGTCGTTGAGCTGGAAGCTCAGATCGCCGGCCGCCAGGCGTTTGAGGCCGGAAGCGAGACCGGCCGTTGCCTCGACCAGGCGTGTCTGTGCGGCGGCTTCGGCTTCGCGGGTCAGGCGGGCGCGGTCAGCCTCGGCCTGCACGCGGCTTGCTTCCGCATCGCTCTGCAGCTTGATGTTCTCGATCGCCGCCTGACGGAAGATCTCGACGGCCTTTGCCATCTCGCCGATCTCATCGCCGCGATGGGCATCAGCAATCGTCAGATGCGTGTCGCCATTGGCAAGCGAACGCATCGCGCCCGTGATACGGCCGATGGCGTTGGCGATACCCGCAATACCGAAATAGGCCGCGCCGCAGACGAGCAGCGCGCTGACGCCGAGAATGACGCTGAGCAGCAGAAGCGTGCGGCTGAACTCCGAACGGTTTTCGGCAGCGGCGCTGGCAGCCAAGGCCTGATTGGACTTCACCACCTTGTCGACGCTTGCCGCCAGTTCGTCGGCGATCGGGCCGAGATCCTTGTCGAAGGCATCGATTGCCTTCTGCTTTTCGCCGGCCTTAACGAGAGCGATCAGGTTGTCGCCAGCCGCAACATATTTCGAGGACGTATCGTCGATCGAGGTGAAGGCCTCACGCTCGGCGTCGGTATTGACCTGATCCTTGAAGTCGGCGACGGCCTTCAGGAGAGCCGCCTGCTTGGTCTTGATCTTCTTCACGAAGCCATCGGCACCACCTTCCGTACGGCCCATGACGTAATCGCCATATGAACCACGCAGCGAGTAACGTGCGAGCTGGATGTCGTTTGCCTTGGACACGCCGGGCAGATAGCTGGTCGCAAAATCGTCGGCGTTCTCGTTGAACGTGCTCAGGCTGCTCAGCGAAATATAGCCCGTCAGGGCAAACAGGATGGCGATCAGCGAGAATATGCCGATCATCGATGCTTTGACGTTGGGACGCTTCATGAAAAGAACCTCTGAAAAGGGGAACCGGGCATCCGCGATGCATAGCTCCTGGCAGTGTGGTGAGAATTGGCTTGCAGCATCATGCCGCCCGCACGGCCGTTCGGGACGACGCCGCGCCTGTCGTTTCATAGTGAGAATAACCACCGGTTTTCGATTAATTTTCGCTAAATGCCGAATAGAAAATTTGACAATGAAAACAACGAAATTTGTAAAAAGAGATGTAAAGAACGGCATTTTCGGATGATTTCAGATGAACTAAGTTTTTCTTACTTCATGAGTAAAATTTTCTTCTGCAGAAACGGCACCAACATTTCATATTTCGAATATTCTCAAGTAGTATCGAGGCGGCGCAAAGAAGCCTCTCTGCCACAACGAAACCATGCTTGCGCAACCGCCGCTTTCGGGAAAAGAATGGCCTATGACCATCCCGCACGCGCACCCGTTTCATTTCGACCCAACCTATGGCGCCACTTTGCCGGCGCTGGAATCGATCCGTCCGCCAGCAGCGCCAGATGGCTTCGATGAGTTCTGGAATGCGCGATACGCGAAAGCGATTAACGCCGATCCCAAACCCTCGCTCTCTCGAAGCGAGCTGCAGCATGCGGACTGGAATGTCCTCGATATATCCTATGCATCGACGGGCGGAGTCGCGATCGGCGGCTGGCTGCTGCTGCCGAAGCGAAGCCCGATCAAGCGCGGCATGGTGATCGGCCATGGCTACGGCGGACGCGATCAGCCGGAATTCGACGTGCCTGTGGAAGAGACCGCCGTCCTATTCTTCTGTGCCCGCGGCATGTCGCGAAGCGCTCACCCGCCGATCCCTTCAGAGGCCAGCGGCCATGTGCTTCATGGCATCGAGAGCCGCGACAGCTATGTGATTGGCGGCTGCGTCGAGGATATCTGGCTGGCCGTCTCGGCCTTGATCGAACTCTATCCTTGGCTGGAAGGCCGCATCGGCTACTCGGGTGTCAGCTTCGGCGGCGGGCTGGGTGCCCTGGCGATCCCGTTCGACACCAGGATCGATCGTGGCTTTCTCGCCGTTCCGACCTTCGGGAACCGCCCGCTATGGCTGCGGTTGCCGACGGTTGGCAGCGCTGATTCTGTGCAGCAATATCAGCGCAAGCACGGCAGTGTGCTTGAAACGCTGCGCTTCTTCGATGCGGCAACGGCTGCAACACGCATCACGGTGCCGATGCTTGTCGCCGCAGCGCGTTTCGATCCCGCCGTCGCGCCACCCTGCCAGTTCTCGGTTGCCAATGCCTTGGCGGGATCCAAGGAGATCTTCGTTCTCGATGCCGGTCACTTCGACTATGACGGTGCCGCCGAACAGAACGAAGAGCTGCGCGCCAAGGTCGCCCTATTCTTCACTGCCGGCGCAGAACCTCGTTCCAATGCGCAATCAGCCGCGCCCGCTTCACCTGATCGAGATAGACCATCAGTCCCGGACTGACAGGAACCGGCTTCAGCTGGGCGCCAAGCAGTTCCTGCATCGTATTGGCGGTATTGTCGCCGGCAACTTCAGGGCTGACGGCCGGGATTTGCAGTTCGCGCGCCATGATCGTCTGCCCCTGCTTCGACATGAAGAAGGACAGATATTGCCGTCCGAGTTCCGGATCGGCAGCGGCCTGCGGCACAAGGCCGATGCGCGACATGACGACCGTATAATCCTTTGGCAAAACGATGCCGACATCGGGATGGCGCGCCGCCCAGTCCGCCGCATAGGAGCCGAGGATATTGTACCCGAGCACGAAGCGGCCGTCAGCGACGCGCTCCAGGATCGCCGAGCTTGTGGAATAGAGCTTGACGCCCGCCGCCCCCATCGCCCCGATCACCGACCATATATCACCGAACTGTTCCTGGTCGCGCGCCATGAACAGGAAGCCGACGCCGGAGCGCTCAATGTCATAGGTACCGATCCGGCCATAGACGCTGTTTCCCTTGCGCTTCAGGTAATCGACGAACTCGGCTCGCGAGGATGGCACCGGCTCATGTACGAAACTCGGCTTGTGATAGACGAAGACGGCGGGCTCGAAGGTCAGCGCATAGGCGGTGTTGCGCCAGTTCGCCCATTTCGGCCACTGCCCGCTCATCGGCAGGTTGCTCACTTGCGCATAGCCGTCGTTCGACAGCTTTACCTGCAGGTCCATGGCGGACGAGAAGGCAAAGTCGGCAGTCTTCCTGCCGGCATCGGTCTCCCGCACAATGCGATCGTAGATTTCCCCGGTCAGCATGTCCTCATAGCGGATCGCTACATCGGGATTGGCATCCTGGAAGCCTGTGATCATCGGCTTGGCCAAAGGCTCGTCGAGTGACGAATAGACGGTCAGCACCCGCGCATCCGCCTTTCCGGATTTCGACGGGTAAAAGGTCTGGTTGCCATAGGCAAAGCCCGGACAGAGCATCAGTAAAAGTATGAAAAGTCTCCTCATCCGCAAAGGATTGCATGCGTCGAAAGGAGGAGCAAGCGGGAGCCTCGCTGCAACTCAAGCAAAATTGCGGGCCTACCGCGACAAAAACTATAAAAGAAGTTAAGCTAAATTAGACCGTTTTCATGGAGGGGATATTGGAACGACGGCTGAGCGCAATTCTCGCTGCCGACGTCGTGGGCTACAGCCGTCTGATGGGGGTCGATGAATCCGGAACTCTTCAGGCGCTCAATCGTCACCGCTGTGAACTGATCGATGTCAGGATCTCCGACTACAAGGGCCGGACTTTCAAGCTGACAGGCGACGGAATGCTTGTCGAGTTCCAGAGCGTTGTGAATGCCGTTGCCTGCGCCGTCGAGATCCAGCGAAACATGGCGGCCCGCAATGAGGGCGTGCCGAAGGAACAGCGCATCGAGTTCCGCATCGGCATCAACCTTGGCGACGTCGTTCTCCAGGACGGCGATGTCTTCGGTGATGGTGTCAACGTCGCGGCCAGGCTGGAAAAGCTTGCGCAGCCAGGTGGCATCTGCGTGTCGAGCTCCGTCCGCGACCAGGTCGGCACGCGCCTTAATGTCGGCTTCGACCTGCAGGGCGAGCATGCATTGAAGAACATCAAGCAGCCAGTGCAGGTCTATACCATCGACATCAACAAGGGTGCCGGCAGCAGCCGTGCGGCAACACAGCGCCGCAACACCTGCTTCATCGCCGTTTTGCCCTTCACCAACATGAGCGGCGATGCCGATCAGGATTATTTCTCCGACGGCATCACCGAAGACATCATCACCGATCTCTCGAAGGTGTCGAGCCTGCATGTCGTGTCGCGCCACACCGTCTTCACCTACAAGGGGACGTCGGTCCGCATCAAGCAGCTCGCTCAGGAGCTCGGCGTCCGCTATGTGCTAGAGGGAAGCGTGCGGATGGCAGGCAACCGCGTGCGCATCTCCAGCCACCTTATCGACACCAGCAACGGCGACCACCTCTGGGCCGACCGTTACGATCGCAATCTGACGGATATCTTCGCCATCCAGGACGAGATCGCCAATTCGATCGTCGGCCAGCTGAAGATCCGGCTGCTGCCCGAAGAGAAGAAGGCGATCGCCGAAGAGCCGACGGCCAATGTGGAGGCCTATACCTATTACCTGCGCGGCCGGCAGCTCTCCCACACCTGGACGAAATCATATCTGCTGCTTGCCCGCCGCATGTTCGAAAAGGCCGTCGAGCTCGACCCCGATTATGGCCGCGCCTATGCCGGCATCGCCGATTGCGATGCGGCGATCCGCGATTGGGATCCGGGGAAGGTCTCGGTGCAGCAGATCCTGACGGCGAGCGCCCGGGCACTCGAGCTCAACCCCGACCTTGCCGAAGCCCATGCCTCGCGCGGCCTTGCGCTGCACCAGAACGGTCAGCGGGAACAGGCAATCGAAGCTTTCGAGCGAGCCTTGAGCCTGGATCCGAACCTCTATGAAGCGAACTTCCACTATGCCCGCTTCTTCTTCATGCATGGCGACTATGCCAATGCCGCGCATTATTTCACCCGCGCCGCTCATATCCGGACCGACGATTACGTCTCGCCGATCCACCTGATGAGCGTCTACCGGTCGATGGGGCGTCCGGCCGATACCGAGAACTGGGCGAAGCTCGGCATTCTCCGGGCCGAACGCGCCGTGAGCCTCAATCCGGAAAACTCCGGCCCGTCGCATCGCGGCGCCCTCGCGCTCGCCCATCTCGGCGACAGGGCGCGTGCCCGCAACTGGGCGGCGCGCGCGATCGCCATCGATCCGAACGACATCGTCGCGCAATACAATCTCGCCTGTGTCTATTCCGTCCTCGGCGACACCGACGAGGCCCTTGCGCTGCTGGAAAAGCTGCTGCCGCGCAGTTCGGTCTATCACATCATGTGGTTCGAGAACGATTCCGACCTCGACAACATCCGCTCGGACCCGCGGTTTCACCGGCTGCTGGATGCCGCCCGCAAGGAACAGGAGGCTGCACGTACAGCGTGAGAATGAGCACGGCTGATGATGACAGCGGCGCACCCGCCCTGTAATCTTGTTTTCCAACAAGGAAACATCCGTGCGCATCCTGCTGACCGAAGACAATGTCGCGCTTGCCGATGGCCTGTCTGCGATCTTGCGCGGGACGGGTCATGCGGTCGATGTCGTTCATGACGGCGCCTCGGCAAACGCGGTGATCGCCGCCGAGAATTTCGATCTCGTCATCCTCGATCTAAACCTGCCTGAAATGGATGGCCTTGAGGTACTGCGCAACATGCGCGCCCGTCAGAGCAAGGCTGCGGTGCTGATCCTGACCGCCCGCGGCACGCCGGAAGAGCGGGTCCGCGGCCTCGATCTCGGCGCTGACGACTACCTGATCAAGCCCTTCGACATCGCCGAATTCGAGGCGCGCGTCCGCGTGCTGCTGCGCCGTCAGGCCGGGCTGCATTCGGCAACCGTCATGTATGGGCCGGTTTCCTTTGACCTGAACTCCCGCACATTCTCCGCAGCCGGTGTGCAGATCGATATTCCAGCCCGCGAACTCGGCCTGCTTGAAATTCTTTTCATGCGCGCAGGCAAGGTGGTCGCCAAGGAAGCGATCATCCAGTCGCTGACCGCTTTCGACGACGACATCTCGGCCAATGCCATCGAGCAATATGTCAGCCGTCTGCGCAAGCGGCTCGCGCCTTACAGTCTGACGGTGAAGACCGCCCGCGGTATCGGCTATTATCTCGACAAACTGACCGAGGCTGCATGAGGGCCGCCTATTCGCTGCGCCGCAGGCTGCTCTTCTGGCTGCTGATCTCGACTGCCATCATCGGCACGCTGGCGCTTGCGGATACCTATCGGGAAGCAATCCAGACATCGAATATCGTCTCGGATCGCGTGCTGGCCGGCTCCGCACTGGCGATCGCCGAACGCGTCGTCGTCGCCGAAGACGGCACGCTTGAGGTCGATATCCCGTATGTGGCCCTGGAAATGCTGACCTCGGCCGCCCAGGACCGCGTCTTCTACCGCGTCGACGGACCGCCCGGCGAATTCATCACCGGCTATCAAGCATTGCCCGCACTCGCCGATACGCAAGGCGAGGTCGCGGGTTTCGCCGATGACACGTTCCGCGGCGAGCCGATCCGCGTTGCCACCTTGAGGCGGTCGGCCTCCACCGGTATCCGCTCCGTTCCCTTCTCGGTGACGGTTGCCGAGACCACCATCGCCCGCCGCCAGCTTGCCCGCGCCATCCTGTTCCGCTCGGCGCTGCGCCTTCTCTTCATGATCGCGGGCGCCGCCGTCATCGTCTGGATTTCGGTTACCGTGGCACTCCGCCCGCTCTACAAGCTCCGCGACGCGATCGGCGAGCGCAGCCCGGACGACCTGCATCCGATCCGGCAGCTGGTTCCCACAGAGGTCGAGCCGCTGGTCGATACCGTCAACAGCTTCATGGTCCGCCTGCAATCGGCGCTCGAAGCCCTGCGCAATTTCACCGGCAATGCCAGTCACCAGCTGCGCACGCCGCTGGCGATCATCCGCACCCAGCTTGCGCTCTCGGTGCGCGCCGCAACGCTTGACGAGGCGCATCGATCGGCGCTGAAGGGCGATCAGGCCGTCGCTCACGCCGAACGCATCCTTGCCCAGCTTCTGCTGATGGCCAAGATCGATGCGGCAGCCGCCAAGGAAGCGCTCACTGCCACCGCCATCGATCTTACCGCACTCGCTCAGGAAATCACCGGCGAACTGATCCCGACCGCCGCCGAAGCCGGTATCGACCTGGGCTTCGAGGGTGACGGCGCTGCGGTGATCCGGGCAGAGCCCCTGTTGATCGGCGAACTCTTGCGCAACCTCGCCGGCAATGCCATCGCCTATTCCGGCAAGGGCGCTGAAGTCACCGTCCGCGTTTCCCGGGGCGGCGATACCGTCACGCTTGAAGTCGAGGACAACGGTCCCGGCATTCCGCCGGAGAAACTGGATGCCGTGCGGCGCCGCTTCTCGCGCGGCAACGACTCGGCTGCGCCGGGCGCCGGCCTCGGTCTGCCGATCGTCGAAGAAATCGCCAATCTCTTCAATGCGAGCCTGTCGCTTGGCAGTGCCTCCGGCGGCAAGGGCCTGACGGCTTCGGTGACATTCGCGAAAGCGTCGTAAACACTTACGGCTGTTAACCTTTGCGCCTTGCATTCTTTCGCTGCATTGCACACTATCCCCTTGGGAACAGCAAAGCCGTGCAACGACGCGGCGCCGGATAAGGCGAGATATGTCGATCAAGGCCAGCATCTATCATTTGACGCACTATAAATATGACAAGCCGGTCCGCCTGGGGCCGCAGGTCATCCGCCTCAAACCGGCCTCGCATTCGAAGACCCGCGTCCTCAGTCATTCGCTGAAGGTCACGCCGTCGAACCATTTCGTGAACCTGCAGCAGGACCCCTACGGCAACTATCTCGCCCGCTACGTTTTTCCGGACCCGGTCACCGAATTCAAGATCGAAGTCGATCTTGTCGCCGACATGACCGTTTACAATCCCTTCGACTTCTTCGTCGAAGAGGAAGCGACGAAGTGGCCCTTCGATTATCCCGAAACGCTGCGCGAAGATCTCTCGATCTACATGAAGCCGGAAGAGCCCGGGTCGCGGCTGAAGGCCTTCCTGGAAACGCTCGACTATACGCCCGGCCAGCCGACCGTCGATATGGTCGTTGGCCTCAATGCCCGCCTGCAGCAGCAGATCGGCTATGTCATTCGCATGGAAACCGGGGTGCAGACGCCCGAGGAAACGCTTGGAAGCGCGCTTGGCTCCTGCCGCGACACCAGCTGGCTGCTCGTCCAGATCCTGCGCCATCTCGGCCTCGCCGCCCGCTTCGTCTCCGGTTATCTGATCCAGCTGGCACCCGATCTGAAGGCGCTGGACGGCCCGTCGGGAACCGAAGTCGATTTCACCGATCTTCATGCCTGGGCGGAGGTCTACCTCCCCGGCGCCGGCTGGGTGGGCCTGGACCCGACCTCGGGATTGCTGACCGGCGAAAGCCATATCCCCCTGGCTGCAACGCCGCATTTTCGCAATGCCGCGCCGATTTCCGGCGGATATTTCGGCGAGGCCAACACCGAATTCGGCTTCGACATGAAAGTGTCGCGTGTCGCCGAACACCCGCGCATCACCAAGCCCTTCTCCGATGAAAGCTGGGACGAACTGAACGCGCTCGGCGAGACAATCGACAGCGTCCTTCAGGCGCAGGACGTCCGCTTGACCATGGGCGGCGAGCCGACCTTCGTCTCCATCGACGATTTCGAATCCGCCGAATGGAACACCGACGCCGTCGGTCCGACCAAGCGCGAAAAGGCCGATGTGCTGATCCGCAAGCTCCGCGAGCGCTTCGCCCCCGGCGGCTTCCTGCATTACGGCCAGGGCAAGTGGTATCCGGGCGAGAGCCTGCCGCGCTGGACCTTCTCGCTCTACTGGCGCAAGGACGGCCTGCCGATCTGGCAAAATCCCGATCTCATCGCAACCGAAGGCACGGATGCCGGCGTCAGCGCCGACGACGCCGGAAAGCTTCTGACAGCGATCGCGCGGGAACTGGCGATCGAGCCCGAGATGGTTCTGCCGGCCTACGAAGACCCGGCCGAATGGATCGTCAAGGAGGGCAGCCTCCCTGAAAATGTCGATCCGTCCAATTCCAAGCTCAAGGACCCGGAAGAACGCAACCGTATCGCCCGCGTCTTCGAGCGCGGTCTGACGGTCGCGACCGGCTATATCCTCCCGGTTCAGGCCTGGAACTCCAAGGCATCGGGCCAGCGCTGGGTCAGCGAAAAATGGCGCACGCGCCGCGGCAAGATCTTCCTCGTTCCGGGTGACAGCCCGGTCGGCTACCGCCTGCCGCTCGGTACCCTGCCCTACGTTCCGCCGTCACGCTATCCCTATATCCACACTGCCGACCCCTCGATTCCACGCCAGCCGCTGGCAGATGTCGTGGTGCCCGCCGGCCGGGCAATGCCGGAAGCCTCGCGCCAGACGGATGACAGCAGCCAGGCACGCGTCGAGCAGACGATCGGCGAGATCGGCGGCGCAGTGCGCACCGCCATGTCGGTCGAACCGCGCGACGGCAGGCTTTGCGTCTTCATGCCTCCGGTCGAGCGCATCGAGGATTATCTCGAACTGATCGCCGCGGCGGAAAATGCCGCCCGCGACCTGAACCTGCCAGTTCATATCGAGGGTTACTCGCCGCCGCAGGACGAACGCATCAACGTCATCCGCGTCGCCCCCGACCCTGGTGTCATCGAGGTCAACATTCATCCGGCCGCGAACTGGCAGGATTGCGTCGACATCACCACTGCCGTCTACGAGGAAGCGCGCACCACAAGACTTGGCGCCGACAAGTTCATGATCGACGGCCGCCACACCGGCACCGGCGGCGGCAACCATGTCGTCGTCGGCGGCGCGAACCCCGGCGACAGCCCGTTCCTGCGCCGTCCCGACCTGCTGAAAAGCCTGGTCCTGCACTGGCAGCGGCATCCGTCGCTATCCTACCTCTTCTCCGGCATGTTCATCGGCCCGACCAGCCAGGCGCCGCGCATCGACGAGGCCCGCCACGACAGCCTCTATGAACTCGAGATCGCCATGGCGCAGGTGCCGATGCCGAGCCATGGCGTCACGCCGCTCCCATGGCTGGTCGATCGCCTCTTCCGCAACCTGCTGATCGACGTGACCGGCAACACCCATCGTGCCGAAATCTGTATCGACAAGATGTTCTCGCCCGACGGTCCCACGGGGCGGCTCGGCCTCGTCGAGTTCCGCGGTTTCGAGATGCCGCCCAACGCCCGCATGTCGCTCGCCCAGCAGCTACTGGTCCGCGCCCTGATCGCCCGCTTCTGGAAGAACCCGGCCGATGGCGGCTTCGTGCGCTGGGGCACCTCGCTGCACGATCGTTTCATGCTGCCGCATTTCGTCTGGGCCGACTTCATGGATGTGCTGGCGGATCTCAGAGAAAACGGCTTCGATCTCAGCCCGGAATGGTTCAAGGCGCAGTTGGAATTCCGCTTCCCCTTCTGCGGCGAGGTGGAATACGAAGGCTCGAAGCTCGAAGTTCGCCAGGCACTGGAGCCCTGGCATGTGATGGGAGAAGAAGGCGCGATCGGCGGCACGGTCCGTTATGTCGATAGCTCGGTCGAGCGTCTGCAGGTTCGTCTCGAAACCAGCAACAGTGCCCGCTACACCGTGACCTGCAACGGCCGTACCCTGCCGCTGACGCCAACCGGCACGTCAGGTGTTTCCGTCGCCGGTGTCCGCTACAAGGCCTGGCAGCCGTCGTCGGGCCTGCATCCGGTATTGCCCGTCGACACGCCGCTGACCTTTGACATTTATGATACATGGTCGAAGCGTTCGATCGGCGGCTGTATCTACCATGTTGCCCATCCAGGCGGCCGCAACTATGACACCTTCCCAGTCAACGGCAACGAAGCGGAAGCACGGCGGCTTGCCCGGTTCGAGCCGTGGGGACATACCGCAGGCGGCTTCATTCCGCGTGCCGAAACGGGTTCGCAAGAATTCCCTCTGACGCTGGATCTCCGGCGTCCGGCAGGGCTTTAGGCTAGGTTTTAATGGGCAAGAAACCGGCAACGGAACGCAAGGCAATCGATACCCGCAGCGCCAGCGATGCGGCTCTCGACTACGCGCCCTTGCCTGGCGTTGCCGACGAGATGGTCGATAATACCGGCGCGATCCGCCCGGTCTGGCAGCGCTTTCTCTCCGCTTTCGGCCGCGTGCCCAAGCCCGAGCTTGCCGAACGCTTCGCCCGCGCCGACCGCTATCTGCGCGATGCCGGCGTCTTCTACCGGGCCTATGGCAGCAAGGGCACCGGCGAACGCTCCTGGCCGCTGTCGCATATTCCGGTTCTGATCGATGAGCGCGAGTGGCAGCAATTGTCCGCAGGCCTCGTCCAGCGCGCCGATCTGCTGGAAGCGATCGTTGCGGATATCTACGGTAAAAACACGCTGGTGCAGGAGGGCTTCCTGCCGCCCGGCCTGATTGCCTCGAACCCGGAATTCCAGCGGCCGCTCGCAGGCGTGAAGCCGGCGACCGGCCACTACCTGCATTTCTGCGCCTTCGAGATCGGCCGCGGCCCGGATGGAAACTGGTGGGTGCTGGCCGACCGCACGCAGGCGCCGTCAGGCGCCGGTTTCGCGCTGGAGAACCGTGTGGCGACCACCCGCGCCTTCTCCGACGTCTATGCCGAAACACCGGTGCACCGCCTCGCCTCGTTCTTCGGCGCCTTCCGCGACACGCTGCAGACGATGAAACATTCCGGCGACGACCGCATTGCCGTCCTGACGCCTGGCCCTGCAAACGAGACCTACTACGAGCACGCCTATATCGCCCGCTATCTCGGCTTCATGCTACTTGAAGGCGAGGACCTGACCGTCGTTAACGGCCGGATCATGGTACGCACCGTCGCCGGGCTGAAGCCGATCGGCGTGCTCTGGCGCCGCCTCGACAGCGCCTATGCCGACCCGCTCGAACTGAACCAGAATTCGCATATCGGCACGCCCGGTCTGCTCGATGCCCTGCGCGCCGAAACAGTGACGATCGTCAACGGCCTCGGCACCGGCATTCTCGAAACCCGCGCGCTGCTGGCCTTTATGCCCACCATCTGTCGCCGGATCCTTGGCGAAGACCTGCAGCTGCCGTCGATCGCCACCTGGTGGTGCGGGCAGAAAAGCGAGCAGGAGCATGTGGCCAAGCATCTCGAAAAGATGGTCATCGGCCCTGCCTTCTCGCGCGCCCCCTTCTTCGACGATGACGGCGAATCCGTGCTGGGATCGTCCCTGCGGGCAACGGCGAAGGATTCGATCTCCGACTGGCTGAGCACCGATGGCCCGAAGCTCGTCGGCCAGGAAGTCGTCACGCTCTCCACCACGCCGGCCTGGGTCGGCGGCAAGTTGACGCCGCGGCCAATGTCGCTGCGCGTCTTTGCGGCGCGCACCGCAAACGGCTGGCAGATCATGCCCGGCGGCTTCGCCCGCATCGGCGCCAGCGACGATGTCGCCGCCATTGCCATGCAATCCGGCGGTGCGGCCGCCGACGTGTGGATCGTCAGCGACAAGCCGGTCGAGCGCCACACGCTGCTGCCCGCCGAAGGCAGCTTCACCCGTAACATGCCGGGCAGCCTGCCGAGTCGCGCAGCCGACAATCTCTTCTGGCTGGGGCGTTACATCGAGCGCGCTGAAGGGGCGCTGCGCATCCTCCGCGCCTGGCACGCCCGCTACGCCGAAGCTGCCGACCCGGACCAGCCGCTGCTGGCCGACGTCTCGGAATATCTGGCGGCGCTGGACATCGACACCGAAGAGCCGGTGCCGGAAACGCTGCTGCGCAACATCGAGAGCGCCGTCTATTCCGCCAGCAACATCCGCGACCGTTTCTCGCCGGACGGCTGGCTGGCGCTGAACGACCTCGCCAAGACCGCCCGCCGCTTCCGCATGACGGTTGCCGCCGGCGACGACGCCAGCCACGCGATGACCATCCTGCTGCGCAAGCTCGCGGGCTTTGCCGGTCTGGTGCACGAAAACATGTACCGCTTCACCGGCTGGCGTTTCCTGTCGCTCGGCCGCTACATCGAGCGCGGCCTGCATCTGACCCGGCTGCTCGGCCATATGTCCGGCCCCGAGGCGCCCGACGGCGCCCTCGACATGCTGCTTGAGATCGGCGACAGCGTCATGACCCATCGCCGCCGCTACAACGTCAACACCGCGCGGCTGACCGTCACCGACCTTCTGGCGCTCGATCCGCTCAACCCCCGCTCGATCCTCTTCCAGGTGAACGAGATCCACCGCGAAGTGGAGCAGCTGCCGAATGCCTTCATCAACGGCCAGATGTCGCCTTTCTACCGCGAAGCGATGCGCCTGCATTCCGGCCTTGCGGTGATGACGCCCGAGACGATGAGCGGCGACGTCTACAAGAAGCTCGAGCGCGAGCTCGAAGCCCTCTCCGATCTTCTCGCACAAACCTATCTGGGGTGACGCCGTGCTTTACGACCTCACGCTTCACATGGGTTACAGCTACGACAGCCCGGCCTCCGGCGCCCGCCACATCATGCGGCTGATGCCCTTGTCTCTGCCCGACCGGCAGCGCCTGATCGCCGGCTCGATCACCATTTCACCGTCGCCGGACGAGCAATCGCATTTCACCGATTTCTTCCGCCATCCGTCGACCTCGTTCCTGCTGCGCTCACCGCACGAGACGCTGGACATCCGCATGCAGGCCCGCGTGCAGGTGGAAAGCCATTCGATCACGGCGGATTTCTCGCCGACGCTGTCAGGTCTGCCGGAGGAAGTGGCGGGCATCTGGTCTCTCGAACCGGAATCCCCTCATCACTTCCTGGGCGACAGCCCGCGTCTGACGGCTACCCGCGCGATCTCCGACTATGCCCGCGAGAGTGCAGCGCCAGAGCGCACCGTGCTGCAGATCGCCACCGCGCTCTGCACCCGCATCAACAAGGATTTCACCTACGACACCGAAGCCACCACGGTGGATTCGACGCCGCTCGACGCCTTCAAGCTGAAACGCGGCGTCTGCCAGGATTTCTCCCATGTGATGATCCTGGCGCTCCGCAGCCTCGGCATCCCCGCAGGCTACGTCTCCGGCTTCCTGCGCACAATTCCGCCAGCAGGCAAGGAGAGGTTAGAAGGCGCAGACGCCATGCATGCCTGGGTGCGCGTCTGGTGCGGCGAAACGCTCGGCTGGGTCGAACTCGACCCCACCAACAACATCCCCGCCAGCACCGACCACATCGTCGTCGCCTACGGACGCGACTACAGCGACGTGGCCCCCGTGATCGGCGTGCTGAAGAGCTATGGCGGGCAGCGGGCGGTTCAGGCGGTCGATGTGGTGCCGTTGAAGCAATGAGATGCGCACAAAATAGAACGCTTTGCTCTATTTTTACCGAGTTCGTAAGGCAATTAACAACTTAATTGATGCAGAGATTTGCTACCACAACCTTTTGGCAAGGTAGCAACCATGAAGCCGTCATCATATTTCAAGCATTCGAAGATCGACGAATTGCTCCACGACCGGGGTGGGAACTTCGCGATGATGACCGGTCTTCTCGCCGTCCCGCTTATACTCGCGGCCGGTGTGGCTGTCGATTATTCCATGGCCGCTATGGAACGAACAAATCTGCAACAGATCGCCGATGGAGCGGCACTGGCCGGCGGCAAGATTTTCGATGGTACCAACCTCTCCGATGCCCAGGCTGCGGCGAAATCTTTCATTACGTCCTATGCCGACAAACTGCCGAAGGACGTTGCCTTTAACATCACAGCCAACGGACGAACGCTGCAGGTCGCGATGACCGGGACGGCAGCAACTTCCTTCATGAAATTCGGCGGCTTTAATTCGACCGCCGTTGGCGTAACCTCGGCAGCGATCAGTCCATTGAAACCCGAAAAGGTGACGTTCACACCGACAAAGGCCCAAGGCTATTGGTATAAGCAGGTATCGGTGCGCGTCGTCCGCGAGGGCAGTACCGCAGAAACCGTTCTCGCTACGGTCGAATATACCACGACGACCCATGCAAATAGTGGCAGTGGCACAATGGTTGTTAAGCCGTCCTCTCAAATCGACCTTGGAAAATACACCAAGCTGGTACTTCAGATGGATATCAAGAAAGACGGCTGCCCACTAAAGAAGCGCGCGGTCGTCAATGGCAATGACGTCAAATGCGAAAGCGACAGCGCCCAGACCTACAACAAGTACGATGCCACCATGCGCACCGACAATCCGCAAACGACCAACTACCTTTTCGTCGATGGTAAACAGCTCCCACAGGGAATTACTCAACCGCTTGAGTCCTATTTCGGCTGCTCAAAACCGCAGAGCCATGCATGGGAGGACGGCGGCGGCTGGGAACGTCAGGATTTCTTTTATACCGTTTCATCCGAGTGCAAGGCCGCCGACGGAGACTATGTAAGGCTGACGCAATAAAGGCTGCCATAAATATTAACGCCGCAAAGTTCAATGTGCCGAAATTTCGCGAATAACAGACGTTTCATGAAGTAGCGAATGTATCGAAATCTTGAGATCGTTAGAATTCTAACGATCATCTTAGGGACTGTGGTAATAATTCGGCGATAAGCATGAGGTCAGCATAATTTTCCTCTTGCTTCTAGGTGACATGATGTCTCCCATTTCCTCAGTGCATGCGCGCGCAAAACGCATGCTGCGCGACCGCTCCGGCAATTTCGGCATGATGACCGCCATACTTGTCCCGGTAGCTCTTGGTGCGGCAGGTGTCGCGGTCGATGTATCCAAAACCGTCAATTCTCAGCGTCAGCTTCAGGAAGCTGCCGATTCCGCTGCCCTGGCAACAGCTGCAGCCCTTGCTGATGGAACGCTTGCGATCACTGGCGCGAGCGCATTTGCCAAGGATTTCGTGGCCGGGCAGATGTCGAACTACTTGTTGAACAACAACGTCGCGGCGACCGGCATCAAGGACAGCGTGAAGGTTACAGTCGATCAGGCAACCTCCGGCAAATCGACGACCTATAACGTCAACATCACCACAACATACAATCAACCCCTGAGTGGCCTCGCCAACTTCTTCGGCGTCAAATCCACCAATATCGGGGCCGCCAGCGCCGCACAAAGCGGCTCCGGTCCGGACCAGAATGCTCGCAATGCGCTCTCCATGGTTTTGGCGCTCGACGAGTCTGGCTCCATGGCGCAGGACACCGACACCGTGGAAAGCAAGACCTGCACGCGCACCAACAAAAAGGGCGAATGCAAGGAGTACACGACGACCTATGTATCCAAGATAGCGGCTCTCAAATCTGCCGCAGGGGCGCTTTTTGACGCACTCGACGGGGCCGACAAGGACGGAGATCTGGTCCGAACGGGCGCCGTCTCATACACCCACATTGTCATGAGCCAAACGTCACCGATCATGTCCTGGGGCACGGCAGCTGCACGTAAATACGTAGCAGGCATGCCCTCCGTGCCCGCAGGCGGCACGGATGCCAACGGCGCGATGGTGATTGCCGACAACGCTGTCAGAAAACCGACTGATGGAAGCGATGCCGAAACCAAGGCGCATGCCGCCAAAAAGAATATGACGTCAGACAGATATCTGGTTCTAATGAGCGATGGCGAGATGACAGGCTATAGCAACACCTGGAACTCGTCCCTTGACCAGAAAGTTCGCGACAAGTGCGATGCTGCCAAGTCTGATGGGATCACCATTTTCACTGTTGCATTCATGGCGCCCGATAAGGGCAAGAAGTTGCTACAGTACTGCGCATCGTCGGCTGGCAGTTACTATGAGCCAAACACTATGGAAAAACTCGTGAAAGACTTCCAAAATATCGCTCAGACCGCAATGAAGACGACCACCCGGTTGATCAACTAGATACTGCTGTCGCCCGAAATTACAAAAGCCGCTCCGGAACAAACCGGGGCGGCTTTTCGTTGTGTGCTAATCCCCTGTATCAAATCGGGAAAATCGATTGAAATCAAGTCCCGCGGTCAGGGCGAAGGTGAAGGTTCCGCAAATTTTTGCTTTGGTTAAATCCTTTGTTGCAAGTGCTTGGTAACGGTGCATAAACTGACAGTATTCGTGTGTGCGACAAAGCGATTACCTCAGGCATAACATACTGAAATCAAATCAAAATTGGCGAGACCTGACGATGACAACAGCTTCCAAGCCGACCATCCCCTCCCCTGCTCCTCGCAGCTCCCGGCCTGAAATTCTTGCGGAAGAAATTATTGAGCGCCTCACCTACCGCATCGGCAAGGATGCCAAAGTTGCCAAGCCGCACGACTGGCTGACCGCCACGATCCTCGTCGTCCGTGACCGGATCATCGACAAGTGGATGGAATCCACGCGCAAGGTCTACTCCACCGGCGACAAGCGCGTTTACTATCTATCCCTGGAATTCCTGATCGGCCGCCTGATGCGCGATGCCATTTCCAACATGGGATTGATGGAGGAAGTCAGCGACGCGCTGACCTCGCTCGGCGTCGATGTCAACGTCATTGCCGGGCTGGAACCGGATGCCGCACTCGGTAACGGCGGCCTCGGCCGTCTCGCGGCCTGTTTCATGGAAAGCATGGCAACGGTCGATGTCCCTGCCTATGGCTACGGCATTCGCTATGTCCACGGCCTGTTCCGCCAGCAGCTTGCAGACGGCTGGCAGGTCGAGCTTCCGGAAAGCTGGCTCGCCCACGGCAATCCGTGGGAATTCGAGCGCCGTGAAAGCGCTTACGAAATCGGCTTCGGCGGCACCGTTGACGTCGTCGGTGATCATGACGGTGAGCCGCGCTATGTCTGGAAGCCGGCAGAGCGCGTCATCGCCGCCGCCTTCGACACGCCGGTCGTCGGCTGGCGCGGCAAGCGCGTCAACACGCTGCGCCTCTGGTCGGCCCAGCCGATCGATCCGATCCTGCTCGATGCCTTCAACGCCGGCGATCACATCGGCGCGCTCCGCGAAAGCAACAAGGCCGAAAGCCTGACCCGCGTTCTCTACCCGGCCGACGGCACGCCGGCAGGGCAGGAGCTGCGCCTGCGCCAGGAGTTCTTCTTCTCTTCCGCTTCGCTCCAGGACATCCTGCGCCGCCATCTTCAGCAGTACGACGATTTCACATCGCTGCCGGACAAGGTGGCAATCCAGCTGAACGACACGCACCCTGCCGTCTCGGTGGCGGAACTGACGCGTCTGCTTTGCGATGTACATGGCCTCGATTTCGAGCAGGCCTTCGAGATCGTTCGCGGCACGATCTCCTATACAAACCACACGCTGCTGCCGGAGGCGCTGGAAACCTGGCCGATCCCGCTCTTCGAGCGCCTTCTGCCGCGCCACATGCAGCTGATCTACGCGATCAACGCCAAGGTTCTTCGCGAGGCCCGCCGCGAGAAGAACTTCTCCGACACGGAAATCCGCTCGATCTCGCTGATCGACGAAAGCGGCGACCGCCGCGTGCGCATGGGCAACCTTGCCTTCGTCGGCTCGCACTCGATCAATGGCGTTTCGGCCCTGCATACGGATCTCATGAAGGTCACGGTCTTTGCCGACCTGCACAAGCTCTACCCCGACCGTATCAACAACAAGACGAACGGCATTACACCGCGCCGCTGGCTGCAGCAGTGCAATCCGGGGCTCACGGGCCTGATCCGCGAAGCGATCGGCGACGAGTTCCTGGATGATGCGGAAAAGCTGAAACCGCTCGAGAAGTTTGCCACCGACCCGGCCTTTCAGCAGAAGTTCGCGGCCGTCAAGCGCGCCAACAAGGTGGCTCTGTCCAACCTCGTCGCCAGCCGGATGGGCGTGAAGCTCGATCCGTCTGCGATGTTCGACATCCAGATCAAGCGCATCCACGAATATAAGCGCCAGCTGCTCAACGTCATCGAAGCCGTGGCACTCTACGACCAGATCCGCTCGCATCCCGAGATGGACTGGACCCCGCGCGTCAAGCTCTTCGCCGGCAAGGCGGCGCCGAGCTATCACAACGCCAAACTGATCATCAAGCTGATCAACGACGTCGCCCGCACGATCAACAACGACCCGGCCGTTCGCGGCCTGCTGAAGGTCGTGTTCGTGCCGAACTACAACGTCTCGCTGGCCGAAGTCATGGTCCCCGCAGCCGACCTGTCCGAGCAGATCTCGACCGCCGGCATGGAAGCCTCCGGCACCGGCAACATGAAGTTCGGCCTCAACGGAGCGCTAACGATCGGCACTCTTGACGGCGCCAATGTCGAAATGCGCGACAATGTCGGCGAAGACAACATCGTGATCTTCGGCCTGCAGGCCGATGAAGTGGCGAAGGTGCGCAGCGACGGCCACAATCCGCGTGCGATCATCGAAAGCTCGCGCGAGCTGTCGCAGGCGCTTGCCTCGATTGCCGGCGGCGTGTTCTCGCCGGACGACCGGAACCGATATGCCCAGTTGATCGACGGCATCTATTCGCACGACTGGTTCATGGTCGCTGCCGATTTTGATGCCTATGCCGCCGCTCAGCGCGAGGTGGACCAGATCTGGAACAACAAGTCCTCCTGGTACACCAAGACGATCAACAATACGGCGCGGATGGGTTGGTTCTCGTCTGACCGCACGATTCGGCAATATGCCGAGGAAATCTGGAGAGCTGGATGAAAACGCCGAAAACTGCCCCTGAGGTAAAGCGTCCCTGGGAAATTTCGGCAGACGAAATCGCGGCGATCCTCGCTGGTTCGCACGCAAATCCATTCGCCGCGCTCGGCGTCCATCAGGCCGGCGATGGTTTCGCGGCCCGTTGCTTCATTCCCGGTGCGGAAGAAGTGACGGCGATGACACTCGACGGCACCGCCGTCGGCGATCTCAAGCAGCTTCATCCGGACGGCTTCTTCGCCGGACCGGTGAAGCTCACCAAGCAGCAACCCGTCCGCTACCGCGCCCGCCGCGGCGATGCCGAATGGGCGGTGACCGATCCTTACAGCTTCGGTCCCGTGCTTGGGCCGATGGACGATTATTATGTCCGCGAAGGCTCGCATCTGAGACTTTTCGACAAGATGGGCGCGCATTGGATCAAGCATGAAGGCGCGCAGGGCATCCACTTCGCCGTCTGGGCGCCGAATGCACAGCGCGTCTCCGTCGTCGGCGATTTCAACAACTGGGACGGCAGGCGCCACGTCATGCGCTTCCGCTCAGGCGCCGGCATCTGGGAAATCTTTGCGCCCGACGTACCGACAGGCGTTCCCTACAAGTTCGAAATCCGCGGCCGCGACGGCGTATTGCTGCCGCTGAAAGCTGACCCCTTCGCACGCCGCAGCGAGCTGCGTCCGAAGACGGCTTCCGTCACCGCCCCGGAGCTGCTCCAGGATTGGGATGATGAAGCCCATCTCAAGCACTGGCGCGAAACCGACAAGCGCCGCCAGCCGATCTCCATTTACGAGGTTCATGCCGGTTCATGGCAGCTTCGCCAGGACGGTACGTTCCTGTCTTGGGACGAGCTTGCTAACACCCTGATCCCCTATGTCGTCGATATGGGCTTTACCCATATTGAGTTTCTGCCGATCACCGAACATCCCTATGACCCCTCCTGGGGCTACCAGACGACAGGCCTCTATGCGCCCAGCGCCCGCTTCGGCGAGCCCGAAGGCTTTGCCCGCTTCGTCAACGGCTGCCACAAGGTCGGCATCGGCGTCATTCTGGATTGGGTCCCGGCCCATTTCCCGACGGACGAACACGGCCTTGGCTGGTTCGACGGCACGGCACTCTACGAGCATGAGGATCCGCGCAAGGGCTTCCATCCGGACTGGAACACGGCGATCTACAATTTCGGCCGCACCGAAGTCCTGTCCTATCTCGTCAACAATGCGCTCTATTGGGCCGAGAAGTTCCATCTCGACGGCCTGCGCGTCGATGCGGTCGCCTCGATGCTATACCTCGACTATTCGCGCAAGCATGGCGAATGGATTCCCAACGAATATGGTGGCAACGAAAACCTCGAGGCGGTTCGCTTCCTCCAGGATATGAACACCCGCATCTATGCCGAACATCCAGGCGTTATGACCATCGCCGAGGAATCCACCTCCTGGCCGAAAGTCTCCCAGCCTGTCCATGAGGGAGGCCTCGGCTTCGGCTTCAAGTGGAACATGGGCTTCATGCACGACACGCTGAGCTACATGAAGCGCGAGCCGGTTCATCGCCAGTTCCACCACAACGAGCTGACCTTCGGCCTGCTCTATGCCTATTCCGAAAATTTCGTGTTGCCCCTGTCGCACGACGAAGTGGTGCACGGCAAAGGCTCACTGATCGCCAAGATGCCGGGCGACGACTGGCAGAAGTTCGCGAACCTGCGCGCCTATTACGCCTTCATGTGGGGATATCCCGGCAAGAAGCTGTTGTTCATGGGCCAGGAATTCGCGCAGTGGAGCGAATGGAGCGAGGCGACGTCGCTCGACTGGAACCTCCTGCAATACCGCATGCACGAAGGCATGCGCCGCCTCGTCCGCGATCTGAACTTTACCTACCGCTCCAAGCCGGCGCTGCATGCCCGCGATTGCGAAGGCGAAGGTTTCGAATGGCTGATCGCCGACGACCAGGAAAATTCGGTCTTCGCCTGGCTGCGAAAGGCGCCGGGACAGAAGCCTGTTGCTGTGATCACCAACTTCACACCCGTTTATCGCGAGAACTACGCTATCCGCCTGCCGCTTGAGGGGCGCTGGCGGGAAGTTCTGAACACCGATGCCGACATCTACGGCGGCAGCGGCAAGGGCAATGGCGGGCGCGTGCAAGCCGTCAATGCCGGCGGCACCATCGCCGCCACGATTACCTTGCCGCCGCTGGCGACGATCATGCTTGAACCCGAGACTTGAAGACTGGTGGGAGGAGTAGACTATGGTAGAGAAGCGCATTCAGCCACTTGCCCGCGATGCAATGGCTTACGTTCTGGCGGGCGGTAGAGGAAGCCGTCTGAAGGAACTCACCGACCGCCGCGCCAAGCCCGCGGTGTATTTCGGCGGCAAGGCCCGTATTATCGACTTCGCGTTGTCCAATGCGCTGAATTCAGGTATCCGCCGCATCGGCGTCGCCACCCAGTACAAGGCGCATTCGCTGATCCGCCACATGCAGCGCGGCTGGAACTTCTTCCGCCCGGAACGCAACGAGAGCTTCGACATCCTGCCGGCCTCCCAGCGCGTTTCCGAAACGCAATGGTATGAAGGCACGGCCGACGCCGTCTACCAGAACATCGACATCATCCAGGACTACGGCGTGGAGTACATGGTCATCCTCGCCGGCGACCATATCTACAAGATGGACTACGAATACATGCTGCAGCAGCATGTGGATTCCGGCGCCGACGTGACCATTGGTTGCCTCGAAGTGCCGCGCATGGAAGCCACCGGCTTCGGCGTCGTGCATGTCGACGAGACCGACCGGATCATCGACTTCGTCGAGAAGCCTGCTGATCCGCCAGCCATTCCCGGCAAACCGGACAGCTCGTTTGCCTCTATGGGCATCTATGTCTTCCACACGAAGTTCCTGATCGACGCATTGAAGCGCGATGCGGCCGATCCGAATTCCAGCAAGGATTTCGGCAAGGACATCATCCCCTACATCGTCAAGAACGGTAAGGCCGTCGCCCATCGCTTCGCCAATTCCTGCGTCCGTTCGGACTTCGAGAACGAGCCCTATTGGCGTGACGTCGGAACGATCGAAGCCTACTGGCAGGCCAATATCGACCTGACGGCGATCGTTCCCGATCTCGATATCTACGACAAGTCCTGGCCGATCTGGACCTATGCGGAAATCACCCCGCCGGCGAAGTTCGTCCATGACGACGAAAACCGCCGCGGCTCGGCAACCTCCTCGGTGGTTGCGGGCGACTGCATCATCTCCGGTGCCAGCCTCAACAAGAGCCTTCTCTTCACAGGCGTGCGCGCTAACTCCTATTCGAAACTCGAAGGTGCCGTCGTTCTGCCGAGCGTCAAGATCGGCCGCCGCGCGCAGCTGAAGAATGTCGTGATCGACCATGGCGTCGTCATTCCGGAAGGCCTCATCGTCGGTGAGGATCCGATCCTGGATGCCAAGCGCTTCCGGCGCACCGAGAGCGGCATTTGCCTGATTACGCAGCCTATGATCGATAAGTTGGATCTTTAAACATATGAAAGTCCTTTCGGTTTCGTCCGAAGTCTTCCCTTTGATCAAGACAGGGGGGCTCGCCGATGTGGCGGGCGCCCTTCCCATCGCCCTCAAGCGGTACGGCGTCGAAACGAAAACCCTCATGCCCGGCTACCCCGCCGTCATGAAGGCCATTCGCGATCCCGTCGTCCGCCTGCAGTTCGATGATCTCCTGGGAGAGCCCGCGACGGTTCTGGAAGTGCAGCACGAGGGTCTCGATATCCTCGTGCTCGATGCCCCGGCTTATTACGATCGCCCGGGCGGTCCTTATCTGGACCAGACCGGCAAGGACTACACTGACAACTGGCGGCGCTTCGCCGCCCTGTCTCTGGCCGGCGCCGAGATCGCCGCAGGACTGATGCCGGACTGGCGTCCCGATCTCGTCCACGCCCATGACTGGCAGGCGGCGCTGACGCCCGTCTATATGCGCTACTATCCGACACCCGAACTGCCGAGTGTGCTGACCGTTCACAACATCGCCTTCCAGGGCCAGTTCGGCGCAGAAGTCTTCCCCGGCCTCCGCCTGCCGCCGCATGCGTTCTCGACCGAGAGCATCGAGTACTACGGTCATCTCGGCTACCTGAAGGGCGGGCTGCAGACCGCCTGGGCAATCACCACGGTGAGTCCGTCCTATGCCGACGAAATCCTGACGCCGGAATTCGGCATGGGGCTCGAGGGCGTCATCGCCAGCCGCCGCGATGCGCTGCACGGTATCGTCAACGGCATCGACGCCGACATCTGGAACCCCGCCACCGATCCCGTCGTCCACACCCACTATGGCCCGACGACGCTGAAGAACCGCGAAGAGAACCGCAAGTCGATCGCCGAATTCTTCCGGCTGCATGACGACGGCGCGCCGATCTTCTGCATCATCAGCCGCCTCACCTGGCAAAAGGGCATGGATCTCATCGCCGCAACGGCCGACGAAATCGTCGCACTCGGCGGCAAGCTCGCGATTCTCGGTTCCGGCGATCCGGCGCTTGAAGGCTCGCTTCTGGCCGCCGCCGCCCGCCATCCCGGCCGCATCGGCATCTCGATCGGCTATAATGAGCCAATGTCGCATCTCATGCAGGCCGGTTGCGACGCCATCATCATTCCGTCGCGATTCGAGCCCTGCGGCCTGACGCAGCTCTACGGCCTGCGCTACGGCTGCGTACCGATCGTTGCGCGCACAGGCGGCCTCAACGACACGGTAATTGATGCTAACCATGCCGCGCTTGCGGCTAAAGCTGCGACAGGAATACAGTTTTCTCCCGTCACGGCTGAGGGTATGCTACAGGCCATCCGCCGCGCGATGACACTCTATGCGGATCAAAAAGTCTGGACCCAACTGCAAAAGCAGGGCATGAAATCGGATGTCTCGTGGGAGAAGAGCGCCGAACGCTACGCTGCCCTGTATTCAAGCCTCGCCCCGAAAGGCAAGTGACAGAAAATGAACAAGTCCGTATCCACCACGCCCTTCCAGGATCAGAAACCCGGCACCTCGGGTCTCCGCAAGAAGGTCCCGGTCTTCCAGCAGCCGAACTATGCTGAGAACTTCATCCAGTCGATCTTCGATTCGCTGGAGGGATACCAGGGCAAGAGCCTCGTCATCGGTGGTGACGGACGTTACTACAATCGCGAAGTCATCCAGAAGGCGATCAAGCTCGCTGCTGCCAATGGCTTCGGCAAAGTGATCGTCGGCAAGGGCGGCATTCTCTCGACACCTGCAGCGTCCCACATCATCCGCAAATACAAGGCTTTCGGCGGCATCATTCTCTCCGCCAGCCACAATCCCGGCGGTCCGACCGAAGACTTCGGCATCAAATACAACGTCAACAATGGTGGCCCGGCGCCCGAAAAGATCACCGACGCGATCTATGCCCGCACCAAGGTGATCGACAGCTACAAGATCGCCGACTTCGGCGACGTCAATATCGACCGCATCGGCAAGGAAGAGCTTCCGGGTGGCATGATTCTCTCGGTCATCGATTCGGTCGAAGACTATGCCGCGATGATGGAAGAGCTGTTCGATTTCGGCGCCATCCGCAATCTGATCAGCCTCGGTTTTCGGATCGCCTTCGATGCGATGAGCGCCGTCACCGGCCCCTACGCCAAGGAAATCTTCGAAAACCGTCTCGGCGCGCCGCTAGGCTCGGTCCGCAATTTCATGCCGCTGCCTGATTTCGGCGGCCACCATCCGGATCCGAACCCGGTTCACTGCAAGGAACTCTACGACGAGATGATGGGCGACGATGCGCCCGATTTCGGCGCGGCATCCGACGGTGACGGCGACCGCAACCTCATTGTCGGCCGCGGTATCTTCGTGACCCCATCAGACAGCCTGGCGATCCTCGCTGCCAACGCGCATCTGGCGCCCGGTTACTCCGGCGGCCTCGCCGGTATCGCCCGCTCGATGCCGACATCGGGCGCGGCTGACCGCGTTGCCGAAAAGCGCGGCATCGGCATGTATGAAACGCCGACCGGCTGGAAGTTCTTCGGCAATCTGCTTGACGCAGGCATGGCGACGATCTGCGGCGAAGAGAGCGCCGGTACCGGTTCCAACCATGTTCGCGAAAAGGATGGCCTGTGGGCCGTGCTGCTCTGGCTGAACATCCTCGCCGTGCGCGGCGAAAGCGTTCAGGACGTCGTCACCCAGCATTGGCAGACATACGGCCGCAACTACTATTCGCGCCACGACTATGAAGCCGTCGATACCGATGCCGCAAATGGTCTGATCGACAATCTGCGCGCTCAGCTTCCCAGCTTGCCCGGCAAGGTCTTCGGCAGTCTGACGGCCGAGAAGGCCGACGATTTTGCCTATCACGATCCGGTCGACAAGTCGGTCAGCGAGCATCAGGGCATCCGTATCCTGTTCAAGGGCGGCTCCCGCGTCGTCTTCCGTCTCTCCGGCACTGGTACGTCTGGCGCAACCCTGCGCGTCTATATCGAACGTTACGAGCCGGATTCGAGCCGGCACAACATCGAAACGCAGGAGGCGCTGGCCGACCTGATCGCCGCCGCGGAAGCCATCGCAGACATCCGCAAGCGCACGGGCCGGGACGCACCTTCCGTCATCACCTGACCGGGGGCACATGCGGGCGGACAACAGGGCAAAAGGCGGCGCCGTTCTTTTCGAGACCGGCGTCGAGTTCACAGTCTGGTCGCAACATGCCGCAGAGCTCCAGCTCTGCCTCTTCGACAAGAGCGGCAATAAGCAGGTCGCGCGCCTGCCGATGGCGCGCGAGGATGGCTACATCCACCGCCTCTTCGTCGATAATCTGAAGGAAGGCGCACGCTACGGCCTGCGCGCCGACGGCATCTATGCGCCCGACAACGGCCTGTGGTTCGACCCGTCGAAACTGCTCGTCGATCCCTACGCCAAGGAGCTCGACCGCCCGTTCCGCCATGATCCGCGCCTGGGCACCTTTGGTGAAGAGACCCAGGACTTGATGCCCAAGGCGATCGTCACCCGCGATCAGAAGGCAAAGCCCGGAAAACCGCTGTTCCGTCCCGGCGGCTTCATCTATGAAGTCGCGGTCAAGCCCTTCACCATGCTGCATCCGGATGTGCCTGAGAAGCAGCGCGGCACCGTTGCCGCCCTCGCCCACCCGTCCATTATTGCGCATCTCAAGCGGATCGGCGTCGATGCCGTCGAGCTGATGCCGATTACCGCCTGGATCGACGAACGTCACCTGCCGCCGCTCGGGCTGACCAACGGCTGGGGCTATAATCCCGTTGCCTTCATGGCGCTCGATCCCCGCCTCTGCCCCGGCGGCATGGCCGAGCTACGCGACACCGTCGCCAGGCTGCATGCCGAAGGCATCGCCGTCATTCTCGATCTCGTCTTCAATCACACCGGCGAAAGCGACCGATACGGCACGACGCTGTCGATGCGCGGGCTCGACAACCTCTCCTTCTACCGCCACCTGCCGGGCCGCCCGGGCGAGCTCGTCAACGATACCGGAACCGGCAACACAGTCGCCTGCGATCACCCCTATATCCGCCAGCTGATCATCGACAGCCTCAGGCATTTCGTTCTCGGCGCTGCGATCGATGGCTTCCGCTTCGATCTCGCTCCCGTGCTCGGCCGCGCGGCCTCCGGCTTCGAAGGTCACGGTGAGACACTGTCGGCGATCCTAGCCGACGACGTGCTCGCTGATCGCGTCATGATCGCCGAGCCCTGGGATATCGGTCCCGGCGGCTACCAGCTCGGCAATTTTCCGGCACCCTTCCTCGAATGGAACGACCGCGTCCGCGACGATATCCGCTGCTACTGGCGTGGCGACGACTGGAAGACCGGGCCACTGGCAACCGCACTTGCAGGCTCGTCCGACATCTTCGGCCGCGACGGCCGTCAGGCAACCCGCAGCGTCAACTTCCTCGCCGCCCATGACGGCTTCACGCTGAAAGACCTCGTCTCCTATAATGGCAAGCACAACGAGGCAAACGGCGAGGACAATCGCGACGGCCATAACGAAAACCATTCCTGGAACAACGGCGTCGAAGGCGAGACGAAATATCCAGACATTGTCGCAAGGCGCCGCGCCGATCTGATGGCGCTGATCGCAACGCTGTTTGCCAGCCGCGGCAGCATCATGCTGACCGCCGGTGACGAAGGCGGCCGCAGCCAGCGCGGCAACAACAACGCCTACTGCCAGGACAACGAGATCACCTGGGTGGATTGGAAAACGCTCGATGACGAGTTGATCGCCCACACCGCCTTTGTCTCCGCTCTCAGAAAGCGTTTCGTGGTCTTCTCCGAAAGCAGCTTTTTCACCGGCAACGGTGACGTCATCTGGCTGTCTCCTTCAGGTCAGCCGATGACCACAGGAGAATGGGAGTCGCCGAACCTCTCGTCTTTCGGCATGATGGTTGCGACCCGCGACGGCACCGCGCGAAAGACCACCCGGCTTTCCGTGCTGTTCAACCGCGCAAGCGCGCCCGTATCGTTCACACTTCCAGCCGGAGCGGCATGGCGCGAACTGACGCGTTCCGGCAGCAAAAAAGTCGATCAGACGGTATCGCTTCCGGCTCGTAGCGCTATGTTCTATCTGGAAAATTGAGCTGGCCGGTCATCAGGCGCGAATCCTTGTCGCAACCGTCACAAAGGCGCGATAAGGCTTGATGCTCGCGGCTGTTTTGACGAGGATTGTATGGGTAAGGAAATTGCGCTCGCCGACGTGAAAGGTCTCGTCGGCACCAAGACCGGGATCTCCGATTGGATCACGGTCGACCAGACGATGATCGATGCCTTTGCCGGCGCCACCAACGACCACCAGTTCATCCACACCGATCCCGAACGCGCAGCCGCCGAAAGCCCTTACGGCGGAACGATCGCCCATGGCTTCCTGACACTGTCGCTGCTCTCGGCGATGAACTTCGACGCTCTGCCGAAGATCCGCGAACAGACGATGGGCATCAACTACGGCTTCGACAAGATCCGCTTCATGTCACCGGTGAAGACCGGCGCGCGCATCCGCGGCCATTTCACCCTCGCCGACGCCCGCCTGCGTGGCGCAGCGATGATGATGACGACCTATGAAGTATCGGTCGAAATCGAAAACGAGAAGAAACCGGCGCTGACGGCCAACTGGATCACCATTGCCCAGTTCGACCCGAAGGACCGGCCGGCAGCGTAAGGCCGGCGCGGCTCTTACTCAGCTGAATTTAATACAGCTTCCAGATGATGGCCATCAGGGTCGACGATAAAGGCTGCATAGTAATGCTCGCCATAGTCGGGTCTGAGGCCAGGGCGTCCATTGTCGCTGCCTCCGTTAGCCAAGGCCGCCGCGTGAAATAGCGCGACGGCGTTGCGATCGGGTGCTGCAACCGCCAGGTGGAAGCCTGGCCCCGGAGGACGCTGCCGTTCGGAGACATGCTTCAGCGCCAGCTTGTCGCCACCACCCGGCACACCGTAGCCAACTGCCTGCCCGGCCTCCCCCGGCCGGAGATCTTCCCAAACCCGAACGTAGCCGAGCGGCTGAAGAACAGCATCATAAAATGCCGCCGAACGTTCGATGTCCGAAACGCCGAGGGAGATATGATGCAGCATCGGCAGTCCGCCCCTAGTGCCCAGCGTCCTCGGCACCTTCGCTGAGAAGACCGAAGACAAAGGTCGCAAAAGAGCGCCAGCATTCGACACGGAACGTATCGTCTTCCGTGCGGAAGAGGATGATTTCGGCCTTGCCGAAGATGGTGCGCGAGCAGGCTCCAACAGGGAAGGTTGCGAGCGACAGGTCCTGGGGGCAGCCGGAGGCGAGAGCCAGCTCGGCACCCGGACCCGAGACGATAATGCCGACATTGCGGTGCGAGACGTCGGTTGCCGAATGCATCTCAGAGACACCGGACAGAGCGGCCATCAGGTCGGCACCGCTTTCGTCGATGACCAGCCATTCGTCCGGGCCGATCCACAGCACCGAGCGTCCACCGGAACGGCCGGATGTCTTCGGCGCGTTCGGGATGGTGACGCCAAGCGCTGCCGTCAGCGCCTGTAGCGAAGCCTGCGGCGCGCGTAGCGCCACCCGCGTTGCGGGCGCAGCCGAAGTCAGCCGGACGGCCGAGGAGCCGCCATGACGGTCGGCGAGAACGGATCTACGAATTGCGGTCTCAGCCATTGATCCGGCCTCCTTCCTTGTCAAAGAACACCATATCCGTCACCTCGACGGCAATGGTCTTATCGGGCATCGGTATGTAGAGCGTCTCGCCCATCCGCGCCCTGCCGCCGGCAACGAGCGCGAAGGCGATCGAGCGGCCGCAATTTTCCGACCAGTAGGACGAGGTGACATGCCCGAGCATGGTCATCGGCTTCGGTTCGTTCGGATTGGCAACGACCTGCGCACCTTCCTCGAGAACAACGTTCGGATCCTTGGTCACGAGACCGACCAGCTGCTTGCGGCCTTCCTTCGTGAGGTCGATACGCTTCAGGCCGCGGATGCCGACGAAATCGGTCTTCTTCTTGGAAACCGCCCAGGAAAGACCTGCATCGTCAGGGGTAACAGTGCCATCGGTGTCCTGGCCGACGATGATGTATCCCTTTTCGGCGCGCAGCACGTGCATGGTTTCCGTACCGTAGGCGCAGGCGCCGAGCGGCTCTGCATTGGCCCAGACGGCTTCGAGCACGGCCTGACCGTAATCGGCAGGAACGTTGATTTCGAAACCAGCCTCACCGGTGAACGAAACGCGGAACAGACGTGCCGGAACGCCCATGACCTTGCACTCGGCAACGCTCATATGCGGGAAGGCTTCGTTGGAGATATCGACGCCCTCGACGAGCGGAGCGATGATCTCGCGTGCCTTCGGGCCCTGAACCGCAATGACCGCCCACTGTTCGGTGACCGAGGTCAGCCAGACGTTCAGATGCGGGAATTCCGTCTGCAGGTAGTCTTCCATATGGTTGAGAACGCGCGGCGCGCCGCCCGTCGTCGTCGTCACATGGAAGCGATCCTCGCTCAGGCGGCCGACGACGCCGTCGTCATAAACGAAGCCGTCTTCGCGGGTCATGATGCCATAGCGGCACTTGCCGGGCTTCAGCGTATCCCAGGCGTTGGTATACATCAGGTTCATGAACTGGGCGGCGTCAGGGCCGACGACTTCGATCTTGCCGAGGGTCGAAGCGTCGAATACGCCCGCGACCTCACGCGCCGTCTTGCATTCGCGCGAGACGGCCTGATGCATGGTCTCGCCAGCGCGCGGATAGAACCAGGCGCGCTTCCAGTTGCCGACATCCTCGAACACCGCACCTTGTGCCTCTTCCCACTGGTGAAGCGGCGTCTTGCGCGTAGGGTCGAACAGCTCGCCACGCGAATGCGCGATCAGCGTACCGTAGGTGACGGGCGTATAGGGCGCACGGAAGGTGGTGAGGCCGACCTGCGGGATATCCTTGCCCAGCATTTCGGCTGCAATCGCCAGACCGTGCATGTTGGACAGCTTGCCCTGGTCGGATGCCATGCCATTCGTCGTGAAGCGCTTGATATGCTCGATCGAATGCATGCCTTCGCGAACGGCAAGGCGGATGTCCTTGGCGCAAACGTCGTGCTGGAAATCGATGAAGGCCTTGGCGCTGGTATCGGGTCCGGCACCTTCGGCAGCGCCGATCATTCCGCCGGTCCACTGGAAGGCCTGCTCGGCAGCGATGCTGATCTTGCCGCTGCCCTGCTTGCCGGATGCCTGCGCCATCAGTTCACCGGCGGCAAGCGATTCTTCGATCGTCTGCTGCAGATCGTCGGTGCCGTTGCAGGCGCCGACTGAGAGGCATTCCTGCGCATAGGTGCCCGGCAGGAACCGCTCGGTCTCCACGTCGAACTTCACCTTGCCGCGAGACTGCGAGAACAGATGCACCGAGGGCGTCCAGCCGGCGGACACCAGCAGCGCGTCGATGGCGATCTTGCGCGGCGAACTGCCGCCATTGCGGGCAACGGTCATCGAGGAGACGCGCAGCTTGCCGGCGGTATCGAGCACCGCATGGCCTGCCAGCACCTCGATGCCGAGCGAACGGGCTTCGGCCAGAACGGCGGCGCCCGGCTGCGGGCGGCAATCGACGATAGCCGCGATCGCCACACCGGCGCGCTTCAGATCGAAGGCAGCCTCATAGGCAGAGTCATGTGCGGTATAGACACCAACCTTTGCACCGACGGCCACGCCGTACTGGTTGAGATACATGCGCGCGGCAGATGCCAGCATGATGCCTGGGCGGTCGTTGTTCGGGAACACCATGTGGCGCTCGATCGCACCATTGGCGAGGATCACCCGCTTGGCACGCACCTGCCAGAGGCGCTCGCGCGGCAATTCGCGGCCAGGGTTGGAAACGTGGTCGGTAACGCGCTCGGCAAGCGCCACGAAATTGTGGTTGTAGTAGCCGAAGGCGGTCGTGCGGGTCAGCACCTGGACATTGTCCATCGCCCGGAGCTTGGCAGCCGTCTGCTGCGCCCAGGTATAGCCATCGACGCCATCGATCCTGACGCCGCTGTCATAACGCAGCGCGCCGCCGACATCCGCCTGCTCGTCGCAGAGGATGACGCTTGCGCCGGCTTCGGCCGCAGCAAGAGCTGCCGAAAGACCGGCAACGCCGGCACCGGCGACCAGCACGTCGCAATGCGCGTAGCGGCTGGCATAGTGATCGGGATCGGCTTCGGTCGGCGCGACGCCCAGACCGGCAGCCCGGCGGATCATCGGCTCGTAGACATGCTTCCAGGCAGCCTTCGGCCACATGAAGGTCTTGTAGTAGAAACCGGCCGCGAAGAACGGCGACATCAGGTTGTTGACGCCGCCGATATCGAAGGCGAGCGACGGGAAACGGTTTTGCGACTTGACGATCATGCCGTCGAAGACTTCCTGAACCGTGGCGCGCACGTTCGGCTGCTTGCGGGCGCTGTCGCGCGCAACGTCGATCAGCGCATTCGGCTCTTCCGCACCGGCAGACAAGATGCCGCGCGGACGGTGGTACTTGAAGGAGCGGCCGACCAGATGCACGCCGTTGGCAATCAGCGCCGAAGCGACGGTGTCGCCCTCAAGCGCCGTGTAGCTCTTGCCGTCGAAGGTGAAGCGGGCGGTCTTGGCTGGCGTCAGACGCCCCTTGCCTGCAATACGGTTCGCGCCGCTCATTTTGCGTCTCCATCTCGGTTGTCTTCGACAACCGCGGCTTCATAGGTTTCGACGGGGGTGTGCGGAACGGCGGCAGTGCCGATCTCAGGCTTCGGCTCGCCTGCCTTGTACGTCTTGATGAATTTGTCGCTGATCGTGTCGCGCGCCGCATTGAAGAAGCGGCCACAGCCGTTCATGTGCCGCCAGCGCTCGAAGATCAGTCCCTTCGGATTATTGCGTAGGAAGAAATACTCTTCGAACGCCTCGTCGGAGATCGACGCGATGTCGGTTGGGCGGGCGATATGCGCATCGCCGGCGCCGCGGAATTCGAGCTCGGAGCGCTCTTCCTGACAGTAAGGGCAGTAGATCAGTAGCATGTGATACCTGTCTTAGAGTTCCGATCCGGAAACAATGGTTCCGGGAGGTTGATTGCAAAGCCGCCTGCCAAGCGCGACATAGGGGCCGATCCGTTTGAGCAGCTGCTCGAAATTCTCGTAGGGCTTCAACACATCCGTTATGCCGATATTCGCGAAAGCCATTCCGTATAAGTCCGTATCGATCACGTAAGCCCTGTCTTTCGAACCGCCCTCCGACGGCAGGAAATAGACTGCCGGCTGGTGGAAAACGAAGGCGCAGGCCAGCATTCCGCTATCCGCCACAAAGGGCCAGTCCTTTTCGCCCCCTGCCCGCACGATCTTCTGAAGCCGGAAATCCCCGGTTTCCGGCACGACATTGCCTGCGGGCACCGCCCCCATGACAAGTCCCGCCGAAAGGAGGACTTCCGCAATCATCAGTGCGCCACGGCGGCAGCCGCTGCCTCGTCGATGAGGCGGCCGGTCCGGAAGCGGTCAAGCGTCAGCCCGGCATTGAACTTATGCGCCTCGTCGCGGGCGATGAGATGCGCAAACAGGTTTGCCGAACCCGGCGTCGCCTTGAAGCCGCCCGTACCCCAGCCGCAGTTGACGTAGAGCCCCGGTACCGGCGTCTTCGACTGGATCGCCGAACGATCCGGCGTGTTGTCGACGATACCGCCCCACTGGCGCATCATCTTGACGCGGCGGAACATCGGGAAGAGTTCGCAGATGGCGTCCAGCGTATGGGTGATGATCTGGAGGCCACCGGTCTGCGAGTACGAATTGTACTGGTCCGTACCGGCGCCGATGACCAACTCGCCCTTGTCCGACTGCGAAATATAAGCATGCACGGTGTTCGACATGACGACGCAGGGGAAGATCGGCTTCAGCGGCTCGGACACCAAGGCCTGAAGCGGGCTCGATTGCAGCGGCACGCGCACGTCGGCCATGTTCATCACGACGGTGGAGTGACCGGCGGCAGAAACGCCGATCTTCTTCGCGCCGATGTAGCCACGGTTGGTCTCGACACCGGTGACACGGCCATCAGGACCGCGGCGGATGCCGGTGACTTCGCAATTCTGGATGATGTGGACGCCGCGGTCCGAGGCGGCGCGCGCATAGCCCCAGGCAACCGCATCGTGACGCGCCGTACCGCCGCGGCGCTGCAGGGCGGCGCCATTGATAGGGTAGCGGGCGCTCGCCGAAATATCGAGCGGCGGGCAATAGGCCTTGGCCTGCTCCGGCGTCAGCCATTCATTATCGATGCCGTAGAGACGGTTCGCATGAATGTGCCGCTTGAAGGATTGCTGGTCGTGAACATTGTGCGAGAGCATCATCACGCCGCGCGGCGAATACATCACATTGTAGTTGAGGTCCTGGGAGAGGTTCTCCCAGAGCTTCATCGAATGCTCGTAGATGTGCATGCTCTCTTCATAGAGATAGTTCGAGCGGATGATGGTCGTGTTGCGGCCGGTATTGCCGCCGCCGAGCCATCCCTTTTCGAGCACCGCGACATTGGTGATGCCGTGCTCCTTGGCGAGATAATAGGCGGCACCGAGACCATGGCCGCCGCCGCCGATGATGATGACGTCGTATTCCGACCGCGGCTCCGGAGAGGTCCACTGCTTTTCCCAACCCTTGTGGGCTCGGAGGGCTTCTCTCGCAACGGCAAAGACCGAGTATTTCCGCATCCGCCATCATCTCCTTAGGGACAGGCATTCTTCTTCGTGGCCATACAAATCGCAAATCCAAAAGCGGCACAACGTTTCTTTTGCGACGTGAAACGGCTTTTGTTTGACATGCGCAAGATCGTGCCGCGTGCCTGACACCTTCCAGTTCCGCGTAAACGCAGTCCCTGCTTGGGGTTAGCCCAAGAGGGCAGGCAGACCGTGCGGCGCAGAACATGCTAATATCCATATATGTGAGGGATATTTCATGTGGTTTTCGCGATGTGCTGCAATTGCGGCACTCGGTTTTACGTCATTGATCCCGATAGTAGCCGCGGCGGCGGAAGCCGTGGGCGAAGCTGTGGAGATCAAAACATCAGTGACCGGCGAACAGGGGCCACTCGAAGTCAACTCTGCCGTCTATCGCGACGATCGCATCCGCACCTCGCAATCGGGCCTGGGGCAGTTCGTCTTCCGCGACGGAACGAAACTTGCTGTCGGCTGGGGCTCATCCGTCGTCATCGACCGCTATGTCTTCGACGACAGCGATTCCGTGAAGCGTCTTAGTATCAAGGCTGCAAAGGGCACATTCCGCTGGATCAGCGGCAGCTCCAAGTCCTCGGCCTACCAGATCCTAACCCCTGCCGGAACAATCGGCGTCAGGGGCACCGCCTTCGATTTCTTCGTCGGTCCGGATGGCACGACGGCCGTGGTGCTTCTGAACGGCGCGGCGCAATTCTGCGGACCTGGCGGCTGCCGGCAGCTGACGCGGCGCTGCGACTGCGTGATCGCCGATCGCAGCGGCGGCATGACCGACGTCAAGCATGTCGATCGCAGCGTGCTGCAGACGCTCGGCACCAATCGCGCCCTTCCGTTTCTGTCCGGTAGTCAGCGTCTCTCGGGCATGCTGGGCACCAGCTGCGGCATGAGCGCCGCATTGCAGGACCGGCGCGACCCGGTGCCCCCCGCTCCCCGCCTGGCGCCGCCGCCACCGCCTCCGCCGGTTCCACCGGAGAACCCGTCAAAACCGGATAAGCCTCACAAGCCCCATAAGCCGGACAAGCCGGATAGGCCCCACAAACCGGACAAGCCTGACAAACCGCACCGGCCGGACAGACCCGACAGACCGGATCGGCCAGATCGGCCAGACAGACCCGATAGGCCGGATCGACCGGATAACCCTGAAGGTCACAATCACGGCGGCGATGATCACGGGCATGGCCGCGGACACGGTGGCCGCGACCATGATGGCGATCGCGGTGACAGGGGCGGCAATCGGGACGGAAGGGATCGCAGCAACTGGAGCCGCGGCCGTTAGGATTGGACGATCTGCCGTTTATGCGGCGCCGGTGGCGCATCACGGAAATGATCGGCACGGCGGGCGAGCTTGCGGTAGAAATCCGGCAGATGCGGCGACACGGCTCTGGCTTTCAGCCTGATGGCGCCAGCGATCCGCCGGAGCGCTGGCGAGCGGCTCCGCAACGCCGAGAGCAGTTCCGCATGCAGCAGACGCAATTCGGTGAACTCGGCCGACCCGGCAAGTGTCGGGCCGCCGACGACGGCGAAGAGTTCGGTCCGCGTGCTTTTCCCCTTCAACCCGACTGCACCGGCCTCCAGCAGCGCCATCTCCCGCTGGCGCTTGGCGGTTTCTTCCGAAATCAGAATGTCGAAACCGACCTCCTTGCAGGAGGATTCGATACGCGCCGCGACATTGACCGCGTCGCCGACGGCCGAATAGTTGAAGCGCGTTTCCGCCCCCATGTTGCCGACGCAGGCGACACCGGTGTGGATGCCGATGCCGATGCCAACTTTCTGATCCGGGCCGAAACCGAAGGCATCGTCGGCGTTCAGCCGAGCGAGCGTCTCGCGCATCGCCAGCGCCGCACGCACCGCCTTCGCCTCGTGATCGGCCACATCGACGGGCGCATTCCAGAAGGCCATGATCGAATCGCCGATGAACTTGTCGAGCGTGCCTTCGTTTGCGATCACGTGGTGGCTCAAGGCATCGAGCAGCGTATTCAGAAAGTGGACGACAGCGGTCGGCGGAAGCCGCTCGCTGATCTCAGTGAAGTCGCGGACATCGACGAACATCACGGTCAACTCCCGGTCGTCGCCACCGAGGCGCAGCGCATCACGCGTGTGCTCTATTCTATAAAGCAGCGACGGCGAGAGATAATGACCGAAGGCGCGGCGCACCTCCCGCCTCTCCCGGTCGATGACGAGAATACGGAACGATGTCGCCGCGAAATGCGTGATCGAGCCGCCGAGGATTGGCGCCAGCGGATCAAGCAGCAGGCCGAGCGCCGAGAAGCAAAACCAGGACGCGACCAGCGCCAACGCGGTGATCGCGAGCCCGCAGGCGAGCGCGACGGCCGGGCTGACAAACGTGGTTATGAATACCAGCAGCGTCCCGAGTACGGCGATCGCCAGGATCTCCAACCCGTCAGCCCAATCCGGCCGCGACAGGAAGTGACCAGAGAGGATCTGCTCCACCGTCTGCGCATGCAGCGAGACGCCCGGCACATTTTCTCCGAGTGCCGTGGTGCGGATATCCTGCAGGCCGGCGGCAGATGTGCCGATGAAGAGAATGCTGCCGTTGATCGCCTCGGCGACGGCGGCTGGTGGCCCGGTGCCATCGAGGATCAGCCGCGCGGAGATATAGCGTTCTGCTCTGTCGGGCGTGACGTAAAGCCAGAGTTCGCCTGCGGCCGTCACCGGGACGACGAAATCACCGATCTTCGCCGAGGTCATCACCCCGGCAACCCCGGGAGCGCCGGCCAGCACATAGGTCGATGCGCCCTGCGCCACCCGCAACGCTTCCATGGCGAGATTGGGATAGAACTGGCTGCCATCACTGAGGAACAACGGGACGGCCCTCACCACCGGCGAAGGATTGCCGGGATTGAGGCTGATGTGCCCGATCCCGGCGGCATTCTTCTCCAGCCCCGGCCGAAGCGGCGTTGCCGCCGCAAGATGCGGAAGTGCCGCCGCCGGATCTTCACCTGTAAAGGCAAAACCGGCCTTCACTGGTGGACGGTAATCGCCTTCGTTCGAAAGCCCGAAGCCGAGCACGACGGGCCTGGAAGCAATCGAATCGGCGAAGATCTGGTCGTTGTCCGGCAATTTCGCGATCACGGCCGGGTCGATGCCTTCGGCGTCCTCGGCGATCGCCCGCGGTGAAAGCCGGTCCGGCTCGGCAAACAGCATGTCGAAAGCGATCGCGGCGGCACCCATTTCGGAAAGGCGCTCGACCAGATGCGCGAGCCGGTCGCGCGGCCAGGGCCATTGCCCGAACTCCTTGAGCGACGCCTCGTCGATATCGATCACGTGCACAGGCACGGGCTCGAATGGCCGCGGCGCGATCCGCTGATACTCATCGAAAGTGACATCCCGCGCCTGCCGCAGCAGCGAAGGGTCGCCCGCCCGAAGGGCCGTCAGCGCCGCGACGATCAACAGACCGATGAGAACGCCGATTTGCTGCGTACGCGTCATGAACATGCAGCGCTCTTGAGATGGAGCCACGCGGCGGCAGCGAATTTACGACGCTTTGGCGCAGATGGCCACTCGCCCTTATGGATGGGTAGGCGGTGCGGCTGGCGGCTCTATCCGCCATTTTTTCCACACCAGTCCACATCCCGGCTGGACTTCCAGAAAGCGATCTGATATCCCGCATCACCAATCGCAAGGCTCTCGCCGCGCGAACGTTATGTTTTTGCCTCTGGCGCTGCGTCGCCTCATGGCGCAACCAAAACCAAAGGAACGTGATTCTCGTGCAGGTACTCGTCCGCGATAACAATGTTGACCAGGCTCTCCGCGCTCTCAAGAAGAAGATGCAGCGCGAAGGTATTTTCCGCGAAATGAAGATGCGCGATTACTACGAAAAGCCGTCGCAGAAGCGCGCTCGCGAAAAGGCTGAAGCCGTTCGCCGCGTTCGCAAGCTGGCTCGCAAGCGGGCACAGCGCGAAGGTCTGGTTGCACGCTAAGGCGTGTCCGTCGTTATTTCGACGTTTTCAGATGCATGTTGGCGGGGGCGATTGGTGTCGCCGCCGCCTTTTTAATTTGCCGCTGAAGATCGCATGTCCGTTCGCCCTCGGACATGACGCATGGGGAAAGCGCACGAATGGCTGATTTCTTGTTCTCTTCGTCCCGGTCCTTGCGCGCGCCCAAGGCGCCGCTGATGCCGATGTTGGCGGTTCTTGCCGCGGTCGGTCTTGCCGGCTGCCAGACCGAAAACACCTCCGATGCCGTTATCCGCATCGACAAGGCCCAGGGCTCGGAAGGGAACATCGCTTCGCTGACTTCGGTCATCAACGCCAATCCGCGCGATCCGGAAGGTTACAACGTCCGTGGTTCGGCCTATGGCCGCGCCGGCCAGTTCAAGGCGGCGCTGAACGACTTCAACACGGCCCTGCAGATCAACCCGCGCTTCTTCCAGGCCTATGCCAACCGCGCGCTTGTCTATCGCAACATGGGCCAGCAGCAGCAGGCGATCGGCGATTACAATGCCGCCCTGCAGATCAATCCGAATTATGACGTCGCCTATATCGGCCGCGGCAATGTTTACCGCCAGGCAGGCCAGGACGATCCGGCTTTCAACGACTTCTCGAAGGCGATCCAGCTCGGCACCACCGACGGGCGCGCCTATCACAATCGCGGCCTGATCTTCCAGAAGCGCAATCAGCAGGACAAGGCAATCGACGACTTCTCGAAGGCGATCTCGCTTTCTCCGAATTCGCCCGAGCCGTATAACGGCCGCGGTATCTCGTATATCGCGCTGAACGACGACGATAACGCTTTCGCCGATTTCAACCACGCGATCGAGCTCAACGGCAATGTTGCCGAATCCTGGGCCAACCAGGCGCTGGTCTACGAACGCCGCGGCGACAAGGACAAGGCGATGCGCAGCTATCGCCACGCTGTCGGCCTCGACCCAAAATACCAGCCGGCGCGAGACGGCATGGCCCGGCTCGGCGCTCCCAGCAGCAACGGCTGATCCTGAAGCATCGGAGACGGCACCATGGCGGCGAAGCAACATGTGATCGTCGCCGGTGCCGGCATCATCGGCGCCTCCATCGCCTGGCATCTCACCCGCGACGGCGCCGACGTCACCGTGATCGCCGAAGACACCGGCGGTGTTGCGACACCCAATTCCTTCGCCTGGATCAATGCCAGCTGGGGCAATCCCGAATTCTATTTCCGCTTCCGCCGCCGCTCGATGACAGAGTGGAAGCGTCTGGCCACCGAACTACCCGGCCTGCCGCTCTCCTGGTGTGGCGGCATATGCTGGGATCTGCCTGAAGACGAGCTGCTCGCCTATGAGACCCAGCATGCGCAGTGGGGATATGGCATCGAGCGAATCGGCAAAGCCGGGATCGCCGCCCGCGAACCCTTCCTGACACAGCTGCCCGATACCGCACTTCGCATTGCAGAAGAAGGCGCCGTCGAGCCGGTCGCCGCTGCCCGTTTGATGCTGGCTGATGCCGGGGCGCGCGGCGCAAAATTCGTCACCGCCGCCGTCCGCGGCCTCCTGAGACGTGGTGAAGGCATTGCCGGCGTCGTCACATCTGCAGGGATCGTCGAGGCCGACCACGTGGTTCTAGCCGCCGGAGCAGGCGCTGTCCCGATCGCGGCTTCGGCGGGGATCACTCTGCCGATCGATGCACCTGCAGGATTGATCGTTCATTCCCGGCCATTCGAAAAGCGCCTGAACGGCCTGGTCATCGCGCCCGAGCTCCACATACGCCAGACCGCCGAGGGCCGCATCATCGCCGGCAGCGACTTCGGCGGCAGCGAGCCCGGCGCAGACCATAAGGCGACCGCTGCCGCATTGTTCGCCAAGGTGAAAGCCAATCTCGCCGGCATCGAAAACCTGACCATGGAATTCTTCACCGTCGGCTACCGTCCGACGCCAAAGGATGGTTTTCCGATCATCGGCAACGGCGGCTGCCCGGGGCTCTACGTGGCCGTGATGCATTCGGGCGTGACCTTGGCACCGCTGGCCGGGCTGCTGGCGTCAGAGGAAATTCTCTCCGGCGAGACCGAAGGCGACCTTGAGCCGTTCCGCCTGGCGCGTTTTGCGTGAGCGTTGGTACGAAATGCGACAAAGCCCGTCACCTTCATTTAGGAGGTTGCAACCCCATCCCCCACCCCCTAACATGACCCTGCATCGATAGCAGGCTATCGGGAATCAGAACGCGTTCAGGGCGATGGCGGTAATGCAGTTTTCTGCTTTCCTATCTGTTGGAAAAAGTTCCGGATTCCGTGTGTGCCGGTCAGGTGGAAGAGCCTGCCGATGAGCCTGCGTTCCCGCATGTTTCCGAAGGCCACGATCGGCACCTATCTGGTTGCGATGGCCGTCGCCATCGCCGTGCCGATCTTCGCCTTCGTGACGCTTCTGCTGCTGCAGCTGGAGGATAACCAGCGCGACACACTTCGCCGCGAGACGGCGCAGGATGCGCTCGCCCTCTCCCGCTCCGTCGACCGGCAATTGCAGGATATGGCCACCACGCTCCGCCTGCTCGCCACCTCGCCGGAGCTTGAGCACAGCGACTACGCATCCTTCCACCAGCGCACTGAAACGGCGCTGCGCGGCGATACGCTTTATGTCATCGCCACCGACAAGGACGGCCAGCAGTTGCTGAATACCCGCCGCGATTTCGGCACGCAGTTGGGCAAGATGAGCAATCTCGCGGCGCTCAAATACGCCATGGATAGCGGCCGGATCGAGGCCTCCAACGTTTTCCAGGGCAGCACCAGCGGCGAGTGGGTCTACAACGTGACCATGCCGGTCCAGACCGGCAACGCAGCGGCGCTGATCATCACCCAGAACGCCAAGGACCTGGCGAAGATGCTGCAGCCGGAAGGCCTTGCGGCCGGATGGTCGGCAGCCGTCATCGACCAGTCCGGGCACGTCGTCGCCTCGGGCGGGCCCTTCGCCATCGAACCCGGCACCGCCTTCGACCCGCGTATCCTGCCCTCGCTCATCGCGTCCCGCGGCGTCTTCGAGGACCGCAAGATCCTGCCCAACCAGTTGCTCGGCTACGCGCAGATCCCCGGCTGGTCATGGAAGACGGTAATCTGGGGGCCGATCTCCACAGCGCAGGCATCGATCCTGACGACCTGGCGCTTTCTGATCATCGGCGGCATTGCCCTCCTCGCCGTCGCCGTTTTCGCCGCCTATGCCGTGGCCCGTCAGGTGCGCACGACAATCCGCGATATCGCCGAGATGGCAAACCGCATGGGCGAGGGCCACATCGTCGCGCCGATCGATACCAGCGTCGTCGAGGCCAACCAGGTGGCCGTCGCGCTGTCCAACGCCTCCTTCGATCGCAGCCAGACCGAGGACCGGCTGCATTTCGTCATGAACGAACTGGTTCATCGCACCAAGAACCTGTTGACGCTGGCCCAGGCGATGATGCGCCAGCTTGCGAAGCAAGCCGACAGCGTCGAGGGTTTTCAGGCAGCCGTTGCCGAGCGGCTGGATGGCCTCGTGCGGTCGATCGAGCTCCTGACCAGCGAACAATGGGCCGGCGCCTCGCTGCGGCGGGTGGTGGATATACATCTCGACGCCTTCCCGCAGGCCGTCGAGCAAATCGAAATCGATGGCAAGGACTTCATGCTGAAGCCCGAGGCAGTCCAGAATCTCGGCCTGACGCTGCATGAACTGGCGACCAACTCGGTGAAATACGGCGCCCTGTCGATCCCCGAGGGACGCGTGACCTTCTCCTGGGAGGAGGTCGAAGTCGAAAACCAGACGGAGCCGATGCTCCGGTTCATCTGGCGGGAACTGAGCGGACCTGCGGTGAAAGTGCCGGAGCGCTCCGGATTCGGCACGACGGTCATCAAGATGCATGCGGCAGCTGCCTTCCGCGGCACCGTTCAGGTCGATTACCTGGCGGAAGGCCTGCTCTGGGTGCTGACGGCAACCCGCAGCACACTGGCCCGCGATTAGAGCCGGCGGGAACAATCAAAAGCGCCGCCCGTTTCGAACAGGTCATTCAAAGGAGAAGGACCATGTTCAAGCAAACGATGATCGCAGCCGCCGCGCTGACCGCTGCAGCCTGCGCCACACCGGCGGCAGCTGCCGACTATGTCAGCCTCGGGCGCCTCGTCTGCGGCTCGGACGGCGGTCAGGGTCTCATCATCAAGTCCGAGAAGAACCTGATCTGCACCTACACGCCGGCAGGCGGCGGTGCGAAGGCCGTCTATGCGGGTAAGATCGAGAAATACGGCATCGATATAGGCCAGACCGGCAAGAGCGTGATGATCTGGCAGGTGCTGGCCAAGACAGGCACAGACTTCCCGCAATTCGCGCTCGCCGGCGAATATTACGGCGTCGGTGCCGATGCCAGCTTCGGCGCTGGGGCCGGCGCAAAGGTGATCGCCGGCGGTACCAACCAATCCTTCATGCTGCAGCCGCTCAATGTCCAGGCCCAGGAAGGCCTGAACCTCGCTGTCGGCGTGGAGAAAATGACGCTGGCGCCCGCTGCGACCTGACCTCCGGTTCAGCGGCGAGGAAAAGGCCTGCCGCGGCAGGCATTTTCTGTGCCTACGCCATAAAAGCAAAGAGCCCGGCGAAACCGGGCTCTTTCCGCATGGTCGCGTTCAAACCGCTCAATGACCGATCGACTTGTTGATCTCTTCGGTGACCTTCTTGGCGTCTCCGAGCAGCATCATCGTGCCGTCCTTGTAGAACAGCGTGTTGTCGATGCCGGCATAGCCGGAGCCGAGCGAGCGCTTGACGAAGATGCAGGTCTTGGCCTTGTCAACGTCGAGGATCGGCATGCCGTAGATCGGCGAGGTCTTGTCGTCGCGCGCCGCCGGGTTGGTGACGTCGTTGGCGCCGATGACATAGGCAACGTCGGCCTGGGCGAATTCCGAATTGATGTCCTCGAGCTCGAAGACCTCGTCATAGGGAACATTGGCTTCGGCCAGCAGCACGTTCATATGGCCGGGCATGCGGCCCGCGACCGGATGGATCGCGTACTTGACCTCGACACCGGCCTTCTTGAGATTATCGGCGAGTTCGCGCAGCGCATGCTGGGCCTGTGCTACCGCCATGCCGTAGCCCGGGACGATGATCACCTTCGAGGCATTGGCCATCAGATAGGCGGCATCCTCGGCCGAACCGAGCTTGACCGTCTTGTCGGAATTGTCGGCCGCACCGCCCGATGTCTCGCCGCCGAAGCCGCCGAGGATGACCGAGATGAAGGAGCGGTTCATGCCCTTGCACATGATGTAGGACAGGATCGCACCAGACGAGCCGACCAGCGCGCCGGTGATGATCAGCGCCAGATTGCCGAGCGTGAAGCCGATGCCGGCTGCCGCCCAGCCCGAATAGGAATTCAGCATCGAGACGACGACGGGCATGTCGGCGCCGCCGATCGGCACGATCAGCAGCACGCCGAGCGCCAGCGCCAGCACGATGATCGCCCAGAAATCGAAATGGCTTTCGGTGACCGCAAGGCCGATGATGAAGAAGACAATCAGCACCAGCAGCGCGGCGTTGATGACGTGGCGGAACGGCAGCATGATCGGTTTGCCGGACATCCGCCCGTCGAGCTTCAGGAAGGCGATGATCGAGCCGGTGAAGGTCAGCGCGCCGATGGCCGCACCGATCGCCATCTCGACACGCGCTTCGGCATGGATCGAGCCGATATCGCCGATGCCGAAGGAGAGCGGCGTATAGAGCGCGGATGCTGCGACCAGCACGGCAGCAAGGCCGACCAGCGAGTGGAAGCCAGCGACCAGCTGCGGCATCGAGGTCATTGGAATGACGCGGGCGATATAGGCGCCGGCACCGCCGCCGATCGCCAGGCCGAGCACGATCAGCACGAAGCCGATGAAGGACGGTGTCGCCAGCACCAGCGTCGTGAGGATGGCGATCCCCATGCCGATCATTCCGTAGAGATTGCCCTTGCGGCTGGTGGCGGGATGGGACAGACCGCGGAGCGCCAGGATGAACAGCACGCCGGAGACGAGGTAGAGGAAAGCTGCGATATTGGTCATGCGTCCGGCCTCACTTGTCCTTCTTGCGGTACATCGCCAGCATGCGCTGCGTGACGAGGAAGCCGCCGAAGATATTGACCGAGACGAGAACCAGCGCCACAAAGCCGAAGCCGGTTGCCAGACCGCTGGCCGAGATGCCGACTGCAAGCAGCGCGCCGACGACGATGACGGAGGAGATGGCATTGGTGACCGCCATCAGCGGCGTGTGCAGCGCCGGCGTCACCGACCAGACGACATAGTATCCGACGAAGATCGCCAGCACGAAGATCGCCAGCTGGAAGACGAAGGGATCGATCGCCCCGCCGGTGGCAGCACTGGCAACTTCAGGCGCGTGCGCGGCAGCTGTTGCCACCGCGGTGACGGCCTGGTCGAGCTGCTCGAGGGCCTTGTCCATTGCTTCACTGGCCATCAGTTATCCCCTTTCTTGGCGCCGCCGAATGCCGGATGCACGACATCGCCGGCATAAGTCAGCATCGTCGCCTTGATCAGCTCGTCGTCGAGATTGATGACCACCGTCTTCGTGTCCTTGTTGACCATGGTCTCCAGGAACGTCAGGAGGTTCTTGGCATAGAGCGCCGAGGCGCTGGCCGCGACGCGGCCCGCCATATTGGCATAGCCGATGACCTTGACGCCTTCGACCTCGGCCACCTGATCGGCCAAAGCACCCTCGATATTGCCGCCACGCTCGACCGCGAGATCGACGGCGATGGCGCCGGGCTTCATCGCCTTCAGCATCTCGCGCGTCACGAGGCGCGGCGCCGGTCGGCCGGGGATCAGCGCCGTGGTGATGACGATGTCCTGCTTGGCGATATGTTCGGCAACCAGCGCCGCCTGTTTCGCCTGATAGTCTTTCGACATTTCCTTGGCATAGCCGCCAGCCGTTTCGGCGGCCTTGAACTCATCGTCCTCGACGGCGATGAACTTGGCGCCGAGCGAGGCGACCTGTTCCTTGGCGGCCGGGCGAACGTCGGTTGCAGAAACCGCGGCACCCAGACGGCGCGCGGTGGCGATCGCCTGCAGACCGGCAACACCGGCGCCCATGACGAAGACCTTGGCGGCCGGCACCGTGCCTGCGGCCGTCATCATCATCGGCATGGCGCGGTCATAGACCGCAGCCGCCTCGATGACCGCCTGATAACCGGCGAGATTGGCCTGAGAGGAGAGCACGTCCATCGACTGGGCGCGGGTTATGCGCGGCATCAGTTCCATGGCGAAGGCGGAGAGACCGGCACTTGCCATCCCGGCAATCGCTTCGTCATTGCCGTAGGGATCCATGATGGCGATGACGACAGCACCGCTCTTGTATCCGGCAATCTCGGCCGCAGCCGGGCGGCGCACCTTCAGGACAACGTCGGCCGAAGCAGCATCGGCAGCCGTGCCGATCCTCGCACCGGCAGCCTCGAATTCCCCGTCCGGAATACGCGACAGGCCACCCGCCCCCGCCTCGACGATCACGTCGAAGCCGAGGCCCTTCATCTTCTTGACGGTCTCGGGCGACGCCGATACGCGCGTCTCCAAGTCCGCCGCTTCACGCGCGACGAATACGATAGTGCCCAACTGCCCCCTCCTCCGGGTCAGCCAGACCGCCGCGGGTCTCCCCGCTTATGGCCAAGCGTCAGAAAATCTTTGGAAAATCGCCCCTCCCTGCCGCGATCAACGCAGCAGGACCAGACCGGCGACGAGAATGATAAGGAAAACCAGGATGCCGCCGAGCAGGCCGCCACCGGTGAAGAAACCAGCCGTCATACCGAGCAGCAGGGCGACGAGGAACATAGTGCCGTACTTTGCGGCAGCGATGAACGTATTGTAAGTGGCCTCATGTTCCTTGTAGTCCATCGGCGCGCCAACTTCGACGGGTCCGGTGTGATGTTCGGCCATGAATATCGTCTCCCTCAAATGCCCGGTCCGCATAGTGAGGCAGACCGCCTGAATGCCATGATCAGCAGCGCTTGCAGCGGATCAATCCCTGTTCAGGGCTTACACAAAGCTTCGGGAAAGCGCAATGCATGACAATGCCGCATGCAGTACGCGGAAACGGCTTTCTTGCGCCATAGCCTCAGAGCGGCAGATCAGTGCCAAGCTCGCCCTCGGGCACGAAGCGTGCCGTTGGGATGATGGTCAGCGCCGGCGGCCCTTGATCCGCGACCCGGCCGAACATCATGCGCTGCTCGCTGGCGCTCGACATGAAGAACGGATAGCGCGTCAGCAGCTTGCGTCCGACTTCGAGCACATTGGTTGCCATCAGCGTCAGGTCGAAGCCGTAGATATCGGCCATCCGCGACGCGACGACAGTATCGGCGTAGAAAACCCGCTTGTAGAAGGCAGCATGGGCCGGGCGCACATGCTGCAATACGCGGTCGGCGCGGAAATGCGCAGCCGCAACGATGTTCGGGCGCAGTGTCAGATAAGGCAGCCAGGGAAGCTCAGCGGCCGCTTCGGGGTCGGCCGCAAACCGGGCCGGATCGATCAGCGTCATTCCGGCATCGAGAAAGGCATCCATTTCGCCAGGAAAGATGCCGCCCGACTGCGACACGCGATGATCGGGCGTCACGTGATGAATGCGGATCGTGCTGACCAGTTCTTCATAATAATACAGCCCGAAAACATAGGCTTGACGGTCGAAATCGACGTCATCGATCAGCGTGGTGGCCGCGACCGGCAGCACTTCGCGCGCCTTATAGGCTCGGAAGCGCAGGCGCTCCACGTCTTCCATGTCCTCGGTGCTTTCAACGCGCCGGTATTCGACATGGTCGAGTATTTCCATCAGCTTCCTGCTGAAATCGCTGGTCGTCGAAAACCCGTCTGCCATCGTGCTCACCGCTTGTTAACGGATTATTAAGCATACCGCCCGTTCTCGCGCAATGATTGCAGACAATGTTAATCACATTTGAATCGTTAAGGTTAACGGCCACGCGGAATCCGGCCGCTATACCCCTGAATTCTGAGGGGAAATCAGGCGGCGCCGGTTTTGCGGCGCGCTGCTGGACGCAGATTCGCGGAGAGAATGCCGATGTTCTGCGATGGAACAGGCTGCGAGAAGACGTAGCCCTGGATCAGATCGGCGCTGCGCTGCTTGTTGAGGATAGCAAGCTGATCTGCCGTCTCGACACCCTCTACAACGATCTTCAAACCAAGCTCGCGCGCCAGATTGACCGTGCCACGCAGCAGCTTCAGCCTGCGGGTATCCTGCACGATGTTGCGCACGAAGGAACGGTCGATCTTGACGATATCGAGCGGCAGCGTGTCGAGATAGCTGAGGCTGGAGAATCCGGTGCCGAAATCGTCGATGGCGATGGTGATGCCGCGCGAGCGCAGTTCCGCAAGGATGGCGCGCACCGCCGCCGGCTCGTCGATCAGGCAGCTTTCGGTCACTTCCAGATGCAGGCGCGCGGGTGGCAGACCGGTTCGCGACAGCGCCTCGGAGACCAGCGAGAGAATATCGTTGTCACGCAGGTCACGCGCCGAAAGGTTGACGGAGACGGCGATATGCTCCGGCCAGGTCATGCAGTCGGCGCAGGCGCGCAGCAGGATGAAGCGGGTGATATCGGAGATGATGCCCATCTCCTCGGCAAGCCGGATGAAGACATCGGGCGGGATCGAACCCCGTTCGGGATGCACCCAGCGCGCCAGCGCCTCAGCGCATTCGATCCGCGTTCCGTCGGTCTTGTACATCGGCTGGTAGACGGCGTTCAACGCGCCCGCCGCGACGGCATCGCGAAGATCGGCCTTCAGCTTCTGCTGCTCGACATAGCGGCCATCCATCTCGTGCTCGAAGCCTGCGATACCGCCACGTCCGCGCGACTTGCTCTCGAACAACGCCAGATCAGCCTTAATGCTCCATTCGTCCATTGCGAACGCATTGCCTTCCAGCACCGCGTAACCGGCGCTGAGCGAGATAAGGAAAGTCACCTCGTCGGCCTCGTAGTGGCCCTGGATTGCGGCATGCACGCCCCGCATTTCGCCTTCGAGCGCGTCCCGGCTCTTGGCATGCGGGAAGAAGATCACGAACTGGTCGCCCATCAGGCGCCCGACGATCGCGCTTCCGGCCTTCTGCTTCACCCGCTCGGCAATGGCACACAGCAGCTTGTCGCCGGTGATGTGGCCGCGCATGTCGTTGACATGCTTGAACTCGTCGATATCGATGACCATGAAGCCGAGCGGGCCTTTGCGGCGCGGATGGCGGCCAAGATAATCCTGGACGAGCTGGCCGAAATATTCGCGGTTCGGCAGGCCACTCAACGCATCGAAGCGGACCATGTGCAGGATCTTCTGCTCCGCCTTCACTCTGCTCGACACATCCTCGAAGATCAGCACCGCGCCGCCATCGACGCGCCGCTTGGCGGAAAATTCAAGCGACAGGTCCTCAGGCAGGTGGATCAGCACCCGTGACATGCTGCCCTCCGCCACCTGCGACAGCTGGCGCAGAATGAGATCGGGCTGCGAGGAATCCATGAAACTGTAGCGGGCGCCATAGCGCAGCACCGCACCGAGATCCCGATCCTTCAGTCTGTCAGGGTCGCCGATCTTCAGGAGCTCACAGGCCTTGCGGTTGATCACCTGGATCCGGTTGCCGGGATCGACCATCACAAGGCCATGCGGCATGTTATTGAGCGCCGTATCGAACCGGTCGGCAATCAGCGAGATCTGCCGGTGGGCGATGACATTTTCGTAGAGAAACTCGCGCACACCGTTTGCCATCGCCCGCGTCGTCAGGCCGAAAGGAATGAGGAAGGCCGAGAGGATAGCGCGGTAGAAATCCAGCGCCATCAGGCTGCAGACGATCATCGGCAGGCAACAGGCAAGCGTTTGCAGGTCGATCGCCCGCTGAGAACCATAGTTGCGCCCGACCACCGATACCATCGACGCCATCGTCACGGCGATGCAGGCGAGTTCGGCGAAGGGCTCCTTGAGGATGAAGATGGCATAACCGCTGCCGATGCCGAGAATGGCGGCAGTCGAGGTCGCTCCGGCGACGTAGATCGTCTCCCAGCGCTCGATATCGGCACGGGTCAGCGATTGCTTGTCCAGCTTGTCGAACTGGCGGAAGCTGAACATGCGTCCGGCGAAAATAATGAGAAATGCGAGCGCCAGCACATAATAGAGCGGGGCATCGGCTTTTGCCGCCACTGCAGCGAAAGCGACAGCATGAACCACGACACCGGCCACAAGCGTCATGCGGTTCCCGAAGAGGGAACTCACGAACGACAGGTACACATCCTTCGGGACCCGGTTCGGGTTATGTGGCTTCATCCATATTTTCCCTGTGCGCGGGCACGATACTCAGAACCCTTTAAAATTTGATTGCATGAACCCTATGTATTTGGCTGGTTTTTCTAAAACTCCGGGGCGTATTTCAAAAACGGAGTGGGAATACACATCCGGGAGATGCATTATTCTTGACTTATATTAGGGTCGGCATCGGCCGCATACCGGCGAGCCCTCAGTGGCCACAGCCATGGCGCCTACGACTAAACTCCTAGACGGGCCATTTCATCTTTCATTTTAGGGAACCCTCGTTTACACAAATTCCAACGAGGAGAACTTGCCGCAAAGGCAATACGGGGAGAAGAGATGGCGGCTCTGTTGAGTGTCAGCCGGCTGATCGATCGATTCAGCCAAGTCATCGGCAAGATTGCAGACTACATGGTGCTCTTCTGCTGCCTGATCAGCGCAGGCAATGCCATCGTCCGCTACACGTTCAATTACAGCTCGAATGGCTGGCTGGAGATCCAATGGTATCTCTTCGCCTATGTCGTCGTGCTCGGCGCCGCCCACACGCTGCGGAACAACGAGCATGTGCGCGTCGACCTGATCTACGGCTCGGTCTCGGATCGCGCCCGGCTCTGGATCGATATCATCGGCCTCATCGTCTTCCTGATCCCGGCCTGCATCTTCCTCACCATTCTCTGCTGGCCCTATTTCATGCATTCCTTCCAACAGGGTGAAGTCTCCGCCAATGCGGGCGGCCTGATCCGCTGGCCGGTGAAGTTCATGCTGTTTGCCGGTTTCACGCTTCTCAGCCTTCAGGGCATTTCGGAGCTGATCAAGAGGATCGCGGCGCTCGCCGGCAGTATCCAGATCGACACGAAATACGAAAAGCCGCTGCAGTAAGACATCCGGGGGAGAAAGCACGTGTTCGATTACGGTATCATTCCGCCCGCCATGTTCGTCGGCATGATCATTTTCATGCTTTATGGCTTTCCGGTCGCCTTCTCGCTGGCCGCTGTCGGTCTGTTCTTCGGCATCATCGGCATCATCACCGGCCACTTCAGCGAAGTGTTCCTGCAAGCCCTGCCGCTGCGCTTCTTCGGCATCGTCTCAAATGACCTGCTGCTTGCCATCCCGTTCTTCACGCTGATGGGCGCCGTGCTCGAGCGATGCGGGCTGGCGGAAGACCTGCTTGAAGGTACTGGCAAGCTGTTCGGCGCCATCCCGGGCGGTCTTGCCTATGCCGTCATTCTGGTCGGCGCCGTGCTTGGCGCCATCACCGGCACGGTCGCGGCTTCCGTCATCACCATGGGCGTCATCTCGCTGCCGATCATGCTGCGCTACGGCTACAGCCCGCGGCTTGCGACCGGCGTCATCGCCGCCTCCGGCACGATCACCCAGGTCATTCCGCCCTCACTGGTTCTCGTCGTCCTCGCCGACCAGCTCGGCCGCTCGGTCGGCGACATGTATCTCGGCGCCATCGGCCCCTCGATCCTGCAGGTGGCGATCTTCGTCGGCTACATTCTGGTCCTGTCGATCATCAATCCGAAATCGATGCCGCCGCTGCCGAAGGAAGTGCACGGCGACTTCGACTGGAAGCTGCTGGCCACCGTTCTCTGGGGCATGATCCCGTCGATCGTGCTGATCTTCCTGGTGCTCGGCACCATCTTCATGGGCCTCGCTACCCCGACCGAAGCAGGCGCTCTCGGCGTTGTCGGCGCCATCGCGCTCGCCGCCCTACACCGCCGCCTCACCTGGCCGCTGATCCGCGAAGCCATGACCTCGACTATGCACATCACCTCGATGGTGGTGATGATCCTGATCGGCTCGACCTGCTTCAGCCTCGTCTTTCAGGGCATGGACGGTTCGCGCTGGATCGAGCACATGCTGTCAGGCATTCCAGGCGGCCCCGTGGGCTTCCTGATCTTCGTCAACATCTTCATCTTCATCCTCGCCTTCTTCCTCGATTTCTTCGAGATCGCCTTCATCGTCATCCCGATGCTGGCGCCGGTGGCCCACAGCCTCGGGATCGATCTGATCTGGTTCGGCGTCTTGATCTGCGTGAACATGCAGACGAGCTTCATGCACCCGCCGTTCGGCTTCGCGCTCTTCTATCTGCGCTCGATCGCCAGCAGGGACGTGAAGACCAAGGACATCTACATGGGCGCGATCCCCTGGGTCGGCATGCAGCTGATCCTGGTGGCGATCATTATCTTCTGGCCACAGTCGGTCACCTACTGGCTGGACAAGGGTCCGCAGGTCGACCCGAACACCATCAAGATCGAAGTGCCCGGCTTCGGCGGCCAGCTCGGCCTGCCACCGATGGGCGCTCCCGGTGGCGCATCGCCGCAAATTCCGGGCCTCACCCTGCCGCCATTGGGCACCCCCGGCCAACCGCCAGCAGTCCCTGCCCCGGCAGCACCGGCGCAGCCCGACCTCAGCCAGCCGCCTGTCATCAAGTAAGCAAACAAAAAGCCCCGGAGAAATCCGGGGCTTTCCTTATTTGTCTCGGCTGAAGGCTTACAGCTTGCCGGCGCGCTGCTGGATCATCATGAACGTGTCGAAAGTGTATTCCGAGAGCTGCATCCAGAGATAGGCATCACGCTTGAACGCGGCCTGATCCTCATAGATCTTCTTGAAATACTGGTTCTTCGACGACAGGTCCTTGTAGAGGTCCATCGACGCCTGGAAGCAGGCTTCCATGATTTCCTGGCTGAACGGACGCAGCGTCGCGCCTTCGGCGACGAGCTGTTTCAGCGAGCCCGGGTTCTTCATGTCGTACTTCGCCATCATGTTGGTGTTGGCGTAAGCGCAGGCATCGGTCAGTGCTGCCTGATAGTGCTTCGGCAGGCTGTTCCACTTTTCGAGGTTGAAGAAGGCGTGGACCGTCGGGCCACCTTCCCACCAACCCGGATAGTAGTAATATTTCGCCACTTTGTGCAGGCCGAGCTTCAGATCGTCATAGGGGCCGACGAATTCAGCCGCATCGATCGTGCCCTTTTCCAGCGCCGGATAGATGTCGCCGCCGCCGATCTGCTGCGGGATGACGCCGACCTTGGACATGACCTGACCGGCGATGCCGGCGATACGCATCTTGATGCCCTTGAGATCGTCGAGCGTGTTGATTTCCTTGCGGAACCAGCCACCCATCTGGGCACCGGTATTGCCGGCGGGCAGCGCGTAGATGCCCTGCGTCGCGTAGAATTCGTTCATCAGCGTGTTGCCGTTGCCTTCGTAATACCAGGCATTGGTCAGGCGGCCGTTGAGACCGAAGGGGATCGCCGTGCCGATAGCGTAGGTCGGATCCTTGCCGACGAAATAATAGGAGCAGGTGTGCGCCGCTTCGACCGTGCCGGAGCTGACAGCATCGGCCGCTTCGAGCGCCGGGACGATTTCGGCCGCGGCAAAGGTCTGGATCTGGAAGTTGCCGTCCGTTGCAGCGGCAACATGCTTGGCGACATCATCGGCACCGCCGAAGATCGTATCCAGGCTCTTCGGAAACGAAGACGTCATGCGCCAGGAGATTTTCGGATTTTCCTGCGCGATCGCCGGTGCTGCCAATGCGCCAGCCGCGACGGCGCCTGCCCCCGTAGCACCCGCCTTCTTGATAAATGAACGACGATCCATCAAAAACCTCCCGTATAGATGGCAATGCGCGGCTAAACTCTTCCCTACCCGTCGCAATGGCGCCGAGCTAAGCATGCAGCCGTTCGCGTTTCAAGCTTTAGTCTATGAGACTTTGGCATCACGGCAGCAATGCGGCGCGACCGGCCTTTCCATCAAAATCAGCAGTTTAGCCTATTCTTCGCGGCCGATATCGGCCACTGCCCCAATTTGGCCAGCCACTGCGCCGAGAAGTTGACTTTGAAGCCGTTCTCGGCTCTCAAATAGACATCACCAAGAGATCTTCCGGACAGACCATGACCAAGCCGATCGTTGCCGTTCCCGCCGACATCCGAACTCTCGATGGCGCCGTCTGGCACGCCGCCCAGCATCAATATGTCCGCGCCGCACTGAACGCAGCCGGGGTGATGTCGCTGATCGTTCCGGCTTTCGAGAAGGGCTATGATATCGACGCCGTGCTCGACCGTGTCGATGGCGTGCTGGTTTCCGGCTCGGCGAGCAATGTCCACCCCTCGCTCTACGGCGCCGAGGCGAAAGAAAGCGACGGCCCGTTCGACCCGGCGCGCGATGCCACCAGCCTGCCGCTGATCCGCCGCGCCATCGACCGCGGCATCCCGCTGCTGGCCATCTGCCGCGGCATCCAGGAACTGAACGTCGCGCTCGGCGGCTCTCTCGCCGGCGAGATCCAGGAACAGCCGGGCATCTGGGATCACCGCAAGCCAGACGGCGTCGACCGTGACGGCATGTATGCGATCCGCCAGAGCGTCTTCGTCAAGGAAGGCTCCTGCATCGCCGGGATCATCGGTTCCGGCGAGGTTCAGGTAAACTCGCTGCACCGCCAAGCGATCGCCAAGACGGCGCCGCGGCTGCAGGTCGAGGCATTGGCCGAAGACGGCACGGTCGAAGCCGTCTCCGTCATCGATGCCAAGGCCTTCGCCGTCGGCGTTCAATGGCATCCGGAGTATTGGGCCGAAACCGACAAGCCCTCGAACCAGATCTTCGAAGCTTTCGGCGATGCGGTGCGCGACTATGTCGCCGCGCGGACCGCCTCAAAGGCAATCGCCTAGGATTTGACGGGCGTTTCCGGTACCGGCGTCAGCGGCGCCCCCTGCTGGAACCAACTGATCAGATTATCGGCTACCAGATCGGCCATGGCATTGCGCGTCGGCACCGAACCGGAGGCCAGATGCGGCAGCAGCACGGTGTTCGGCAGCGCGATCAGTCCGGCGGGCACATTCGGCTCGTCGTAGAAGACGTCGAGACCGGCTGCGCCGATCGTGCCGCTCTTCAGCGCCGAGAACAACGCCTCCTCATCCACACTCCAGCCGCGGCCGACATTGATGAAAATCCCGTCGGCCCCAAGCGCTGAAAGGATGTCGGCATCGATGATCTTGTGCGTCGAAGGCGTCTTCGGAACGATGGCGATCAGCGTGTCGACGGCAACCGCCAGCTCCTTCAGCGACGGGTAATAGTCGTAGGCGACATCAGGATTGCGCGTGCGTGTATGGTAGCTGATCTTGACTTTGAACGGCTCCAGCCGCGCGGCGATTTCCTGGCCGATGCGGCCAAGGCCGAACATGCCGACATGCCGGCCTTTCAGCGAAAAGCGCGATAGCGGATAGTTCACGCCGGGCTTCCAGTTGCCGTCGCGCAGCCAGTTTTCGGCACGCGGGAATTCGCGGGCGGTGTTGAGCAGCAGCGCCAGCGCCGTATCGGCAACTTCGTCGTTCAGCACGTCGGGCGTGTTGGTCACGACGATATTCTTCGACGCCGCGTGCTTCACATCGACGCCATCATAGCCGACACCGAAGCTCGAGATCACCTCGACCGCAGGCAGCCGGTCGATGTCTTCAGCCTTGATCAAACCCGATACCGCCACACCGCGAATGCGCGCCGCCGTCTCCGCATCGATCGCGAGCGCGCCATGCGCATCGCGTTCGGCCGTGATCAGCTCGAAATGCTCCCGCAGCCTGGCGGGAACGCGTTCGTGTATCTTCCCGGGAACGAGAATGGCGATGCGGGACATGGCTTTTCCTCTTGATTACGTGCGGGGTCTGTAGGGGCTGGTCGACTGGCGGATCCGCATCTCAGGCTTGATGAGATGGATGCCATCGGGTTCGTGACTGCCGGCAAGACGGTCAAGCAGCGCGCGCGCTGCAAGCCGTCCGACTTCGGCCTGGCCGTTCCAGACGGTGGTCAGCGCCGGCGTTGCAATTGATGCTTCCTCAAGATCGTCATAGCCGGTTACCGAGATATCGCCGCCGGGGACGAGTCCGGCGCGGGCGATACCGTTCATCAGGCCGATGGCGACGAGGTCGTTCCAGCAGACGGCAGCCGTCGGCTTCTGCGGCAGCGACAGGAAGTGAACGGCAGCTTCGAAACCGCCCTGCTTCGAACGCGGGCCCGGAATGCGAAGGTTCGGATCGACCTCGATCCCTGCCTTGCGCAGCGCATTGACATAGCCCTGGTAGCGGTCGCGGCCGGTCGAGGTCTGGTCCGTACCGCCGATCATCGCGATCGAGCGGTGGCCGAGGCCGATCAGATGGTTGGTGGCAAGCGAGATGCCGTAGCTGTCGTCGCCGCGATAGGTCGGCAGATCCATCACGTCCATCGAACGGGCGACGAGGATCGCCGGCATGCCGTTGTCCTCGGTCAGCTGCAGGTCTTCGGGTGGCGTGCCGATCGCCGGCGACATGATCACGCCATCGCCGCCGAGCTGCAGCAGCGTCTCGATGAAAGTCCGCTGCTTCTCGACCGAGTCATAGTGATTGGAGAGAATGAAGGTGTGGCGGCTGCGGTCGAGCTCGCTCTCGATCGCCTTCAGGATTTCCCCGTAGAACGGGTTCATGATGTCGTGAACGACGACACCGATGATGCCCGATCGCGAGGTGCGAAGGCTGGCGGCGCGGCGGTTGTAGATATAGCCGAGCGCTCGCGCCTGTTCCTTGATCTTGTCCCGGGTACTGCCCGCAACGAGCGGGCTGTCGCGTAAGGCGAGAGAGACGGTTGCCGTTGAAATACCGAGTGTTTCGGCAATCGTCGAAAGCTTGATCTTCTGAGCCACGCATCCTCCCCAGGCAACGCGCTAGATATGGAGCGCTTGTGCGAACGGGTAAGCGCGCTCCTTAAAATATTTAATTAAAAGATTAAACGCAGGGAGGCAAACCTAAATTTCAATAGATCTCAGTTTTCGTCCGGCTCTTCGAAATGCGCCGCTTCAGCCTGCAGATTGCTGTCGATCGCCTTCAGCAGCCGCACGAGATTGCGGATCTCCTTGTCGGAAAAGGCCTGCGTCGCCATCCCGTCGCAACGCGATGCGGCGGTCTCGATCGACTGCACGCTGCCGCGGCCGAGCTCCGTCAGATAGACCTTGGTCAGGCGCGCGTCCTCCGCATCCGGCTTGCGCTCGACGAAACCCTGCGCCTCCATGCGTCCGATCGTCCGCGTCATCGTCGGCGCCTTGACGCCGAGGCGCTGGGCAAGCCCGCCGGCGGTCATGCCATCCGTTTCCGAAAGCGAAAGAATGACGCCGTCCTGCCCGGCATAGAGACCGCTCTCCAGAAGATTACGGGACAGCACTGTGCGCATCGAGCGCGCCGCCTGCGTCAGGGCGGGCGAGAGATCGGCAAGCGTATATTCGGTCTGGTCCTTCTTCTTGGACTTGTTTTTCTTACCGTCTTTGTGCTTCTTGCCCATCGCCATCCCTTTGATCTTCTGCATTATGACATTGCGCAGCTTCACGTCATAAACAAGGGGCATTGAAACCGCATGACAGTCCCCTCTCTAAACTTCGCGGAAAACGATCCGTCGCTCACGTCTGACGAAAGAAAGGGCTGGATTGCCGTGCTGCCGCTTGGCGCCTATGAGCAGCATGGGCCGCATCTGCCTTTCGACACCGATACCCTGATCGCCGAAGGCATTGTCGAGCGCCTCAAAGCAGCGCTGCCGCCGGGCCTTCCCGTGACCTTCCTTCCCGCCGAGCCGATCGGCTATTCGATAGAGCATATGGACGTCGAAGGCACGAAGACGCTGACCTATGGCGAGGCGATCCATCGCTGGCTGGGCATATCGGGGATGTTGCATGATCTCGGCATCCGCAAGCTGGTTCTGCTCAACGCCCATGGCGGCAACTCGCCGCTGACGGCAATCGTTTCGACCGAGGCCCGTGTCCACTTCAACATGCTGGCGGTGGCAACCAGCTGGACACGCTTCGGCGTGCCCGATGGCGTGATTGCGCCCGAGGCGAAGGCGATCGACATTCATGGCGGCGATATCGAGACATCGGTGATGCTGGCTCTGCACCCAGGCAAGGTGAAGATGCAGAAAGCCGCCGATTTCCCGTCGCGCCAAAGCGAATTCGCCAGCCGCTTCAAGCATCTGCGCGCCTATGGTCCGCACGCTTTCGGATGGAAGATGTCCGATCTCAGCGCGAAAGGCGTGGCGGGCAATGCTTCGGCCGCGACGGCAGAAAAAGGCGAGGCACTGGTCGCCCACGCCGTTAAAGGCCTGATCGAGCTGCTGCAGGATATCGATGCCTTCGACGCATCCGAACTTGGCTGAGGCGCAGCAGCGGCAGAATGTGATCTTATAACATTATAAAACCCTTTGAACTGCCGCTCCCAACTCCTTATATGAAACCGACCGTTTTTAGCCCCCGCGGCCGCACGCCCATTTCTTCGAGGTTCTCATGACCGACGCAATCTCCACCCAGCAGAAGCCCATTCCCGTCACCGTGCTCACCGGTTATCTCGGTGCCGGCAAGACGACGCTGCTGAACCGCATCCTGTCCGAAAATCACGGCAAGAAATATGCTGTCATCGTCAACGAATTCGGCGAGATCGGCATCGACAACGACCTGATCGTCGAGTCCGACGAAGAGATCTACGAGATGAACAACGGCTGTGTCTGTTGCACAGTGCGCGGTGACCTGATCCGCGTCGTCGAAGGCCTGATGCGCCGCCCCGGCCGTTTCGACGGCATCATCGTTGAAACCACCGGCCTTGCCGATCCGGTTCCCGTCGCCCAGACCTTCTTCATGGATGACGACGTCCGCGCCAAGACCGAGCTCGATGCCGTGGTCGCCCTCGTCGATGCCAAGCATCTGCCGCTGCGCCTGAAGGACAGCCGCGAAGCAGAAGACCAGATTGCTTTCGCCGACGTCGTGCTCATCAACAAGACCGACCTCGTGACTGCCGAGGAACTGGCGCAGATCGAGGATATCGTTCGCGCCATCAACCCGTCGGCCCGCGTCTACAAGACCAACCGCTCCGGCGTCGATCTCGCCCGCGTGCTCGATCAGGGCGCCTTCAATCTCGAGCGTGCGCTGGAAAACGACCCGCATTTCCTCGAGCATGGCCATGACGACCACGTCTGCGGCCCGGACTGCGATCACGATCACCATCACCACGCGCATGGTCATGACCACGACCACGATCATCACCATCACGGACACGACCATCATCACCATGGCGCGGTATCGCCGATCCATGACGTGACGGTGCAGTCAGTGTCGCTGCGCGGCGGCGAAATGATTGCCGAGCGCTTCTTCCCCTGGATCCAGAAGATCACCCAGACGCAGGGCCCGAATATCCTGCGCTTGAAGGGCATCATCGCCTTCAAGGACGATGCCGAGCGCTATGTCGTTCAAGGGGTGCACATGATCGTCGAAGGCGATCACCAGCGTCCGTGGAAGGACGGCGAGAAGCATGAGACCCGTCTCGTCTTCATCGGCCGCGAACTCGACCGCGAAAAGCTCGAAGCCTCCTTCAAGGCATGCGAGGCCGCGGCCTGATGCCAACAGTTGCTCCGCTTGATCTCGACGGCCACATCCTGGCCGTCGAATTTTTAGGTGACACCCCGTTCTTCGCCAATGCCAATGGCACGTTCCACCGGCTGGATGGCGCTGAGAAGGTTTCCGAAGCCCACCAGGGCATGCTCACCTGCATCCGCGATCCTTATAGCGAAAGCCTGATTTCGGGCGGCGAAGACGGCAAGGTGCTGCGTATCGGCGCCGATGCCTCCGTGACCGAAATTGCCAGCGCGCCGCGCAAGTGGATTTCGCAGCTTGCCGCCGGCCCGCAGGGCGCCATCGCCTATTCCTATGGAAAGAGCGCCTTCGTGCGCCTCGCCAACGGCGAGACCAAGGAATTCACCGAAGAACGCACCGTCGAAGGCTTGGCCTTCGCGCCAAAAGGCCTGCGCATTGCCGCGGCCCGCTATAACGGCGTGTCGCTGCACTGGGTTTCGACAGTAGCTAAGCCTGTTGATCTCGAATGGAAGGGTGCCCACACAGGCGTCACCTTCTCGCCCGATGGCAACTTCCTTGTCACCTCGATGCAGGAAAACGCCCTGCACGGCTGGAAGCTTGATATCAAGCCGGGCACCGAGGCCCGCCACATGCGCATGACCGGCTATCCGGCAAAGGTGAAGTCGCTATCCTGGTCTGCCAAGGGCAAGTGGCTCGCCTCATCTGGCGCCCCCGCTGCCATCGTCTGGCCCTTCCAGGGTAAGGACGGCCCGATGGGCAAGTCGCCGCTGGAACTCGGCACGCGCGCCAACATCATGGCGACTGCAGTCAAGTTTCACCCGGCCGAGGATATCCTGGCGATCGGCTTCATCGACGGCATGATCCTGGCCGTTCGCCTCGCCGACAACAAGGAAGCCCTGATCCGCCGCCCCGGCAAGGGTGCGATCACCGCCATGAGCTGGAGCAAGAACGGCAAGCTGCTGGCCTTCGCATCCGAAGCCGGCGATTGCGGCGTGGTCGATATCTCGGCCTGAGTTGATGGCGGCGTCAGCCGCCTTCACGACGTCTTCGCCGTCTCGATGATGTCCGCCAGCAGCTCATGCAGCGCGTCACGATAGCCGTTACGCGCTGAAGGGCCGCTTTCCGCCGAGGTCATGGCGACCGTCAGGTTTAGCGATGGAACGATGTAGAGCATCTGCCCGCCATAGCCCCAGGCAAAATGGACCGTCTCCCCACCGATCTGCCGCTCGAACCAGCCATAGCCGTAGCCATCCCCGGAGAAGCGCGAATTGGTGCGGTTCTGCCACGACTGGGCAATCCACTCCGCGGGTACGACCTGCACACCGCCGCCCGTCTTGCCGCCATTGCGGTACAGCTCGCCGAAGGCCAGCAGCGATCGGGCACTCATCGCCATCTGATTGCCGCCGAGATAGATGCCCTGCGGATCCCGCTCCCATGCGCCGATGCGGAAACCTTGAACAGGCTCCAGCCACTCACGCGCCAGGGCCAAAGTGGACTTGCCGCCGACTTTCGTGAGGATTGCCGAGAGCAGGTGCGTCGATGCCGTTGAATAGAGCATCTGGCCGCCCGGCTCGTCATCGAAAGGCTGGGCCAGCGCGAAGCGAACCCAGTTGCGGCTGGAGACCCAGCGCCCATAGTTCGGCCCCGACATCCGCCCAAGTCCTGCCTGCATCGAGAGCAGATTGCCGATGGTGATGTCATTGAGCCTGGGATCGGGGTTATCAGGGAGATCGGCGTTGAGGATCGGCGCGATCTTCTGATCCGGCCCTTCCAGCAGGCCCTTCGAGATGGCGATCCCGACCAGAGCCGAGATGATCGACTTCGAAGCTGATTTGATATTCGCGGATTCGGAGGTCGTGTGGCCACGATACCCCTGCTCGGCAACGATCTCACCATTCCTGGCAATCACGACTGTCTTCAGCGGCACCAGTTCCTGTCTGTTACCGAGACTATCGAGCAATCCTGCGAGCGGCTTGTCCTCCGCGACAACGGCAAGCGGCATGGCGATAACAATGAGGGCGGCGGCGATAATTCTGAGCATGCCCCTCACCTAGGGCCATCGCGGTAGAAAATCACCACCGAGCCGAGCCGTCTCACGTGGACGTGAAACGTTATGAAGCCCCTTGCCCCCAGCATGCCCGGCACGACATAGTCCCGGCCGGACGGATGGAGGAGAAGTTCATGGCACGCGTCGTCGTTATCGGAGCAACGGGTCACGTCGGTACCTATCTGGTGCCGCGGCTTGTCGAGGCGGGCCACGAGGTCATCGCCGTCAGCCGCGGCACTTCAGAGCCGTATTTGCCGCACGCGGCCTGGAAGAGTGTCGCGACCAGGCAGATGGACCGCGCCGCTCTTAAGCGCGACGGCAGCTTCGGCCGGGCAATCCGTGCGCTGAAGGCGGATATCGTCATCGACAAAATCTGCTTCACCCTTGATAGCGCCCGCGAACTCGGCGAAGCGCTGAACGGCCATGTTGGCCACCTTCTGCACACCGGCACGATCTGGACGCATGGTCATTCGCTTGCCGTGCCGACACGCGAAGACGCGCCGAAAGCTCCCTTCGGCGAATACGGCATCCAGAAGAAGGCGATCGAAGACTATCTGCTGGAAGCGGCGAAACTCCGCGGTCTGCCGGTAACGCTCATTCATCCGGGCCATATCGTCGGCCGTGGCTGGGCGCCGCTCAATCCGGCCGGGCATTTCAACCTCGTAGCCTTCGAGACCATCGCCCGCGGCGAGCAGCTGACGCTCGCCAATTTCGGCCTGGAAACGGTGCACCATGTTCACGCCGATGATATCGCAGCACTCTTCATGGCGGCGATCGGCAATTGGCGCGCTTCGACCGGCGAGGCTTTCCACGCCGTGTCCGAACAGGCGCTGACACTGCGCGGCTATGCCGAAGCGATGTATCGCTGGTTCGGCCATGAGCCGAACCTAGCCTACAAGCCTTATGATGCGTGGAAGGCGGATCAAACGCCCGAGGATGCCGAGGCGACGTGGGAACATATCGCCCGCAGCCCGAACTGCTCGATGGCAAAGGCCCGCCATCTCCTGGATTTCCGGCCGCGCTACAGCTCGCTTGAAGCAGTCCAGGACTCGGTCGGCTGGCTGATCGACAAGGGCAAGATTGCTCGCTGAGACAAAAAAGCCTCCCTCCATCAGGAGAGAGGCTCGTTTCCGGTCAGGCCGCCTTCCGGACCGGCGCGCTCGTCAGCATGCGCCCCGTGGGAACGATCATGCCGGCTGCGCCGTCAAGCCAGCCTTCCACGAGTTCAAGCGCCAGAAAGCGCGAACGTTCGAACGGGCCGGGCATGACGAGATGGCAGGCGCCCTCGGCAAAGAAGCCGAAGCGCTCGTAATAGGCCGCATCGCCGACCAGCAGGATTGCGCCGTGCTGACGGTTCTTCGCTTCGAGAATCGCAGCGCGCATAAGCGCCGCACCAATGCCCTTGCCTTCAAAGGCGGCATCGACGGCGAGCGGTCCGAGCAACAGCGCATTGATCGGCGTGCCTTCGCTGTTAACGCCGGCTTCGACATTCCAGAGACGGACAGTGCCGATGACATGGCCGTCGCCATCGCGGGCGACGAGAGCCAGGCCTTCGGCCGGAATACGGCCGCGGCGGATCTTTTCCGACGACTTCTTGCGGCGGTTCGGACCCATGGCGCGATCGAGCAAATTCTCGCGGGCCACGACATCCGAGGGATTTTCCGCGTCGATGGTGAAAATGGAAGGCGCAAAGAATGCGCGGACAGAATCAAGAACAGCGGCCATCGTGGCCTCCCGTACCCAATACCGTAGTTAGCGGCGATGAAAAGGAATTGTGAGTTTGCCGCCCCGGCTGGCTACGGGGCGAGCTAGATCAGATAATGTAGGCCTTCAGCGGCTCGAAGCCGTTGAACGCGACCGCCGAATAGGTCGTCGTGTAGGCGCCGGTACCTTCGATCAGGATCTCGTCGCCGATCGAAAGAGTGAGCGGCAGCGGGTAGAGATTCTTTTCGTACAGCACATCAGCGGAATCGCAGGTCGGGCCGGCGATCACGCAAGGCTCCATCTCGTCGCCGTCACGCTCGGTGCGGATCGGGTAGCGAATGGCTTCGTCCATCGTTTCGGCCAGACCGCCGAACTTGCCGATGTCGAGAAACACCCAGCGGGCAGCGTCGTTGTCCGACTTCTTCGAGATCAGCACGACTTCCGTCTTGATGACACCTGCATTGCCGACCATGCCGCGGCCCGGCTCGATGATCGTCTTCGGCAGATTGTTGCCGAAGTGGTCACGAAGGCTCTGGTAGATTGCACGGCCATAGGCTTCCGCCGTCGGGACGTCACGCAGGTACTTGGTCGGGAAGCCGCCGCCCATGTTGACCATCTGCAGGTGGATACCCTGCTTGGCCAGCTGAACGAAGACGCGCTTGGCATCGGCGAGAGCCGAATCCCAGGCATCGACCTTGGTCATCTGCGAACCGACGTGAAACGAAACGCCATAGGACTCGAGACCGAGCTGGTGAGCGTAGACGAGAACGTCGACGGCCATCTGCGGAACGCAGCCGAACTTGCGCGACAGCGGCCATTCGGCGCCTTCGCCATCCGTCAGAACGCGGCAGAACACACGGGCGCCGGGAGCGGCACGCGAGATCTTCTCGACTTCCTCGTGGCTGTCGACGGCGAAGAGGCTGACGCCGAGCGCATGCGCGCGGGCGACGTCGCGTTCCTTCTTGATCGTATTGCCGTAGGAAATACGGGCAGCGGTCGCACCGGCGTTCAGCGCCATTTCGATTTCGGCGACGGACGCGCAATCGAAGTTGGAGCCCATGTCGGCGAGCAGCTTCAGGACTTCCGGAGCTGGGTTTGCCTTGACGGCGTAGTAGATGGCGCTGTCCGGCATCGCGTAACGGAAAGCGGAGAAGTTGTCGCGCACGACGTCGAGGTCGACCACGAGGCAGGGACCGTCGGGACGTCGGGTTGCGAGAAAGTCGCGGATGCGCTGAGTGGTCATGTCAATCCCTTTTCAATTCCAGAGCTCCGGTAAAAACCGGAGGACAAAGGGCATACGGGAACTCGCATTGGAACCAGCCGGTGGAGACCCCGGAACCATAGCAAGCGCTCGATGCGCAAATGATGAATCGACGCCGCATACGCGACATGGATTCGGCTTTGTCTGCCATGGATTGGAGGGGGTTCCCTACCGCACTTCCGGCAATGAAGGTGTGCCTCTTCAGTAACCCCCGCTGATGGAAAGCAGGGAGAGAACAAAAAGGCCCGCACCGTCGTTGCTTCAGGCGTCCTCGCATTTTCCGGTTGGCCGGAATAGCGACTGGAGGGGTTAATTCCAGGTACCTTACCGATTTCCTCACCAATTCGAGGGTTCGGCGGACACCCATGGGCACGTGCGACTTTGGGCTGAGGACGAGATAAGAATATTCGTCGTCATAATCAAGAATTTTTTTGACCCCTGCCGCAAAAAATCAAAGCCGCGAAAAATGCGCCGAATTGCGTGCCGAGGCGTCACGCGTTACACTTATCCTTGGAAAAATCGGAGGAAGTGCCAATGTCGGCCGCCGCAGAGCGCATGAAGGCGATGAGAGAGCGGCGGAAGGCCAACCACCTTCGCGAAGTGCGCATCGTTGCGCTCGATGCCCGCTCTCCCGAAGTGAGAAGGCGCATTGCAAAGCAGGTCGCCGCTCTTAACAAGGATGATGAGCGGGAAGTTCTGGAGTGGATTGAGGCAGCTGCCGACCTCCGTGGCTGGACATGGCCGGAATGAAACGTGGCGACATCGTCACGATCGCGATATCCGGCGATTATGGAAAGCCTAGGCCCGCTGTCGTTGTGCAAACCAACGCCATTTCCCAGGAACATGCCTCTGTCGTCGTCTGTCCGATCAGTTCAACAATCGTGGAATCTGATTTCCGGCCGATTCTGGATGTGGCCGAAGGAACGGGTTTGCGAATTCGTTCTCAGATTATGACCGACAAGATTATCGGCGTGCCGCGAGAGAAAGTCGGAAAGATCATCGGACACATGACCGAAACCGAGCTGCGCCAGCTCGATGCCGCGCTTGCATTCCTTCTCGGTCTCGTAGATTGACCTCCTAGAACCTGGATAAAAGACATATGGACACGCTCACCCGCATACGCGCTTTCATCGATGTCGTCGAAGCCGAAGGCTTTTCTGCTGCCGCGCGCCGGACCGGCCGCTCCAAGGCGCTGCTTTCCAAATATGTCCGGGAACTGGAAGATGAACTAGGCGCGCTGCTGCTAAACCGCACCACCCGCCAGTTCTCGATGACCGAGGCCGGCCATACCTACTACCGGACAGCGTCCGATATCCTGAAGGAGATCGACAATCTCGCCGATCTCGTCCGCGAAAATAATGCACAGCTGAAGGGCCGCCTGAAGATCTCGGTTCCGCGCACCTTCGTCGATGCCGATGTCGGCCAGTGCCTCATCGATTTCGCCAAGGAAAACCCGGATCTGCAGCTGGAGATCGCCGCCGACGACCGCTTCGTCGATCTGATCGAAGAAGGCTTCGACCTGGCGATCCGCGTCACCAAGCTGGAAGACTCCGGGATGATCGCCCGCAAGATCTCTGACTTCCGCGTCCATATCTGCGCGACGCCGGAATTTCTGGAGCGCTATCCTGATATCGAGCATCCGTCGGATCTGGCCAATGTGCCCTTCATCGTCGACCGGAATTCACGCACGCAGGCGAGCATCCACTTCTATAATCCGGACAGCACGACGTTTACCGTCGCCGTCTCCGGGCCGATGGAGGTGAACAGCCCGCATGCGACATTACGCGCAGCGCTGTCAGGCCTCGGCATCGCGCTGATCCCCGATTTCATCGCCCGCAAGCCGATTGAAGATGGCAGGCTGGTGACGTTGTTCAACGACTACATCCCCACCGATCGCGGCATTTACGCCGTCTATCCGCACCGGCGCTATCTCCCGGCCAAGGTCCGCATCTTCGTGGATTACCTGCACGGCTGGTTCAAGAAGCATAGCTGAACGGCGGCTGATTCACTTTGCCACCTTGAGACCGGTCCCAATTCCGTCCCATTGTCAGGCAAGAAAACTCCAACCGATTTGGGCAAAGCGATAAGCCGACGCATGAAAAAATCCACGCTTCCGATCGCCGGCCTGCTGGCACTCGCGCCCGTCGCAGCCATGGCGCATCCGCACATCTTCGTGGAGGCCCGGCTCGAGGTGGTCGCAGCACCGGATGGCACGATCCAGGAGCTGAGAAACATCTGGCGCTTCGACGAGGTCTTCTCATCGTCCGTCGTCATGGATTTCGACAAGAACACCGACCTGAAGCTTGAGCCGAACGAGCTTGCCGAAGTCGGCAAGACGGTACGGGACTCACTGGCCGACTACGACTACTACATGAACATGACCGTCGATGGGAAAAACGTCACGGTCGAGAAGCCCGACATCATCCATGTCGATTACAAGGAGGGCCAGCTGCTGATGTTCTTTGCAGTCAAGCCTTCGCAGCCGATGCCGCTGAAAAGCAAGTTGACCTTCGGCGTCTACGATCCAACGCTCTACACTTCGATCGACTTTCCGTCCGACAACGAACTCGTACTGGTCGGCGATGGCTTCAAGGGGTGCAAGCACGATGTTCTGCGCCCCGACCCCGACCAGGTCATTTCAGAAAACAAGCAATCCCTGACCGACGCCTTCTTCAACGATCCGACCGGCACAAACATGTCGAAACTCTTTGCCACCAGGCTTGAGATCTCATGCTGAAACGATCCATCCCGTTCCTCATGCCCGCGGCGGCCCTGATGATGGCCGTGGCCGTCAGCGCCGCGCACGCGCAGTCTCCGCTTGGGATCGGAACCGCAGAGCCGAGCTTCCAGCCTATCGGCGGCCCGCTTGCACCTCTTCTTGCCTATGTGAACTATGAACAGCAGGCCTTCTACCGGGCGCTGACCGGCGCCCTGAAGGCGATGCGTCAGGACCCCTGGCAGTTGACGTCGCTGATCGGCCTGTCCTTTGCCTATGGCGTCTTTCACGCCGCCGGCCCCGGTCACGGCAAGGCGGTGATCTCGTCCTACATGATCGCCAATGAAGTCGAGCTTCGCCGCGGCGTCGTCATCTCCCTCATCTCGGCCTTCATCCAGGGCATCGTCGCCGTCGCGCTCGTCGGCGGAGCGTGGCTGGTGTTGCGCGGCAGCGGGATCACGCTGACGCAGGCAACGCATGCCATGGAGATCGCCAGCTTCGTCATGGTGATTGCCTTCGGCGGCTGGCTTCTCTTCCGCAAGCTACGCTCGATGATCTCAGGCATGCCGAAACGCGAAGTCGTGGCGACGCCGGAAGGGCCGGTCAGCATGATGCTCGACTGGAAAGATAACGAGACGGAAAAGAACGCCTATGCATTCGGCGAGGTCCAAGCCCGCAGCGCCGGCCACAATTTCATATCGGGCATGGCCTGTGAAACCTGTGGCCAGTCACATATGCCGGATCCGTCATTGCTTGGCTCCGATACGTTCAGTATTCGCGAAGCCTGGTCGGCGATGATCGCCGTCGGACTGCGTCCCTGCTCCGGCGCGTTGCTGGTCATGACTTTTTCGCTGCTGAACGGGCTTTATCTCGGCGGCGTGCTTTCCGTGCTCGCCATGTCCTTCGGCACGGCGATCACTGTCGCGATCCTCGCAACGCTTGCAGTGACAGCCAAGGGTGCTGCCGTTCGCATCGCCGGCCGGGGCTCCGTGACATCGGTCTGGATCGGCAATGCGATCGAGATTCTCGGCGCCATACTCGTCATCTGCTTCGGCGCCCTGCTTCTTGGCGCCTCCCTGCAGGGCTGACGCTCAGCGGCTCTTGTTTCGCTGATAGCGGGCGCGCAGCCAGAAGATCGCGAAGAAACCAAGCAGCAGGACCGCACCGACCGCAAAGGCGAGCGGCGGCGAATACTGGCCAATCCACAAAACGAGGGTCGGCAGGAAATAGATGACCAGCCCTGCAACCAGGAGAATGACGGCTGCGGCAACGGCCTGCGAACGGCTTTCCGGGCTCATGCCAGCCGTTCCTTTTCCAGGTCAGCGCGAATGTCCTGCAGCTTGCGCTTCTGGTCTCCATTTCCATCGAAATTATCAGGCGACAGCCATGCCTTGAAGGCATCGACGAGCAGCGGCCACTCGCTGTCGATCATCGAAAACCAGGCGGTATCACGGTTGCGGCGCTTCGAGATCATGTGCTGACGAAAGACGCCTTCGAAGGTGAAGCCATAGCGGGCCGCGGTTGTCTTGCTCGGCTCGTTGTTGTTGTCGCACTTCCATTCGTAGCGGCGATAGCCGAGGTCCTCGAACACATGCTTGGCCATCAGGTAATGCGCTTCGGTAGACAGTGGCGAACGTTTCATCCCGGCGCCATGAGCAACACCGCCGATTTCGACAACGCCATTCGCGGGATCGGCGCGCATGTAATTCGCCATCCCGACGATTTCGCCCGTCGCATTGTCACGGAAGATATGCGTCAGCCAGCCGCCCTTCTTGGCGTTGTCGAGCCACGTACCGAAATCCTCGATACCGCCGAAATCGTCCTGTGCGAAATAGAGAAGCAGCGGATTGATGCCCATGCCGCCAAGACCGTCCCACAGGGCCTGCAGATGCTGTTCGCCGACGAACGGCTCAACCGTCACATAGCGGCCCTTCAGCGTCACATAGCCGGGGGCGGAAACCTTGTAGGTGGAAAGATCGCGCATGGTCACTCCTCTAGTGGAAGAGTGGATAGGCCAGCCGCCCCGGAAAGGCAACCGGCCCCTTTGTCACTGTGACAGCGTAACCTTCGCGGAAGACACCGTTGCCTCGATATGATCGACCAGCGCATCGGCAAGACCGAGACGGCCTGCCAGCAGATCGAGATAGCCGCGCTCGGCACGGGAATCCGGCTCGATGGTCAGGCGCGAGGTGGTGTAGAGTTCCACCTTCTGCTCCTCGGTCCGAGCAGCGCCAACAAGCGCGTCGAGATCGGTTGGCGAGGCCAATTCCTTCTCGATGAAAGCTGCAGCTTCGCCGCTGACATCGGCGGCCTTCATCTTGCCCATGATCAGCGTACGTTCGCCATCGTCGATGTGGCCGTCGGCCTTGGCAGCGGCGATCATGGCGCGGATCAGCACCAGCACGAACTCATTGCTGGCAGCAGGCGACTGCGGGCCAAAACCGGAATCGACAGGCGGAGCAAGAACAAGCGGCGGCGATGAAGGAGTAGCCTCGGCAGGAGCGGCAGGCGTCTGCCCGGCCTGATAATTCTTGTAGGCCTGATAGCCGAGACCGGCGATAGCGGCCAGTCCGCCGATCGTCAGCGCATTGCCGGCAATGCTGCGGCCGGTCTTGGTGCCGAGAAGGGCTGTCGCCAGCGCTCCGGCCTTCCATGGATTGTCCTTGGCAAGCTGCACCGCGCCGCCCGCGCGATCGCGAACACTGCCGCCAACACCCGGGATCTGCGATCCCAAAAACTGATCAAGAAGCTTCTTTGCGTCGAACATTCCCCGTCGTCTCCCTGTTTTAAGGCTGGGATGAAGATAGGAAGTGCAACTGTAAATACAAATGCAGGCGCAAGGCGCCTGCATCAATAGCGATCACTTAAATGTCAGGCCTGCAGCGCTGCGGCTTCGGCGGCAAGCTTGGTGATGCCTGCCCAGTCGCCCGCGGCAACCAGCTCCTTCGGCGCAACCCAGGAGCCGCCGACGCAGACAACGTTCGGCAGCGACAGGTAATCATTGGCGTTCTTCAGCGAAATGCCGCCGGTCGGGCAAAACAGCATGCCGGCGAGCGGCGAGGACAGAGCCTTGAGATAGGCGGCGCCGCCTGCCTGTTCGGCGGGGAAGAACTTGAGGACCTGGTAGCCCTCTTCGCGAAGTGCCATCACTTCACTCACCGTTGCTGCGCCCGGCAGCAGCGGAACGGGAGACTGGGCCGCGGCATCGAGCAGTTCCTGCGTCGCGCCGGGGCTGACGATGAACTTCGAGCCTGCGGCAACGGCAGCTTCCCAATGGGCGGCATTAAGGATCGTCCCGGCACCAACTTCAGCGCCTTCCACTTCGTCGGCAACGGCGCGCACGGCTTCGAGCGCGACCGGGGTCCGCATGGTGATCTCGATGGCCTTCAGACCGCCGGCGACCAGCGCACGCGCCAGAGAAACGCCGGACTTCACGTCGTCGATGATGAGCACCGGAACGACCGGCTGAAGCTTGAGGATGGAAAGGAGCTTCTGTGTCTTTTCGCCCATGGCCAAGATCCTTTGAAACGATTGAAATTCGGGCTCCGAGATACGCCCAAGGGTACACTTTGTCGAGACCAAACCGATCTTTGGCATAAATGGGTTTGAACCATTATTTTTTTGCGCTAGCTTAGCCCCTCGTCACGAAAGGTCACTGGCAATGGCGAAGGAAATCGAGCGGAAGTTTCTGGTACGCACCGATGGATGGCGCGCCAAGGCCGTATCGAAGGCAATTCTCAAGCAGGCTTACGTCGCCTCGATGGACGACCGTTCCGTCCGGGTGCGTATCCTCGATGACAGCAGCGCCCGGCTGACAATGAAGATCGGCCGCAGCACCCTGACGCGCGACGAATTCGAATATGATATCCCCGTCCCCGATGCCGAGGAACTGATGGAAAACGCCATCGGTATCGTCATCGAGAAGACCCGCTACCGCGTGCCCCACGAAGGCTTCATCTGGGAAGTCGATGTCTTTGGCGGCCCCCATCGCGGCCTCGTGATTGCGGAAGTCGAACTGAAGGCGGAAACCGACAGCCCCTCCCTGCCCTCGTGGCTAGGCCGCGAGGTCACCGGCGATTTCCACTACTCGAACCAGGCGCTGGCGACCGAATACCAGTACGACCGCCATGCCCTTCCGCATTCGGCCTGACGCGGATTTTACCGAGAGCTTCAAGGATGCTGCGACCGGCGAACTGCTGGAAGCGATCCGCATGCTCGAACAGCGGCCGGATGGCACACACGAGGCGATTCATGCCTTCCGCAAGAACCTGAAAAAGGTGCGCTCGCTCTACAGGCTGGTGGCCCGCGAGATGGGCGCAATCCGGAAACGCGAGAATATCCGGCTAAGGGATGCCGCCAGGGCGCTCTCCACCATTCGCGATGCCGAAGCGCTGATCGAAACCGTCCGCTATCTGCAATCTCATGCGCGCGATGACGGCGAGCGCGCCTCACTCGAGCGGATAGCTGTCATCTTAGAAACCCGACGGAACTGGATGACAGAGGCCGAGGCGGGGATCGAGCCGAAGCTTCTGGAAACCAGCGGCATTCTGAAGGAGGCGATCGCAGCGCTGGATGGCCTTTCTTTCCCGGGCAAACGTGACAAGACTGCGAAAATGATTGCCAAGGGATGGGAGCGGACAGCGGTGAAAGCACGAGCCGCGCTTGACGCGTGCCATGGCGAGGCCTCCGACAGCGCCTTCCATGAACTGCGCAAGCGAACGCAGGATTACCGCGCCAATCATAAACTCCTGACCGTCCTCTGGCCTACTGCGATGAAAGCCAAGCGCGATGCGGCCAAGGCACTGGTGGATCGTCTGGGACACGTCCACGATCTGTCCGTGCTCAGCGATCTGGTAGAGGCCGAGCCGCAGCTCTTCACCCGCAATGACGATCTTGCGCGCCTGCTCGATGCGATCATCCATCGCCAGCAGGACGACCGCCGCGAGGCGTTGATCATGGCAGAGACCATCTTTGCCGACGATCCCGGTGAAGAGGCCAAGCGCATCCGGCTCCTCTGGCGCGCAGCGGCAAAGTGACTTGAGCGCGCCGGCCAACAGGCAATTGCACTGACGGGCCGAAAGCTGTATTTCCACCGCCCATGACCGACAGCATCAATAGCTCAAGCTCGTTCCTCGTGGCGGCGCTCTATCATTTCGTTTCCGTGCCGCGCTTCGAAAGCCTGCGTGAGCCGCTGCAGGCGCTCTGTGAGGCAAACGGCGTGAAGGGCACGCTGCTGCTTGCCCATGAGGGCATCAACGGCACGATCGGCGGACCGGATGAAGGCGTCAGGACGGTGCTGGCCTATCTGCGCGCCCAGCCGGAATTCGCGACACTGGAGCACAAGGAAAGCCGCGCATCAAAAATGCCGTTCCTGCGCATGAAGGTGAAGCTGAAAAAAGAGATCGTCACCATGGGCGTCGAAAACATCGACCCGAACAAGGTGGTTGGTACCTATGTCGCGGCAAAGGACTGGAACGAATTGATCTCCGATCCCGACACCATCGTTATCGACACCCGCAACGACTACGAGACGGCCATCGGCGTTTTCCGCGGCGCCGTCGATCCGCAGACCAAGACCTTCCGCGAGTTTCCAGATTGGGTGCGCAACAATCCCGGCCTGCACAACAAGCCGAAGATCGCCATGTACTGCACCGGCGGCATCCGCTGCGAAAAGGCGACCGCCTTCATGAAGGAACAGGGCTTCGACGAGGTTTATCACCTCAAGGGCGGCATCCTGAAATACCTTGAGGAAGTGCCGCAGGAAGAAAGCCTCTGGGAAGGCGCCTGCTTTGTCTTCGATGAGCGCGTGTCCGTGGAGCATGGCCTGAAGGAAGGTGAGCACAAGCTCTGCCACGCCTGCCGCAACCCGATCACCGCGGAAGAGATTACCTCACCACGCTATGAGGAAGGCGTTTCCTGCAGCCATTGCTACGGCACGCGCAGCGAGGAAGATCGCCTGCGCTACCGTCAGCGCCAGCATCAGATCGCGCTTGCCAGGAAGCGCGGTCAGAAGCATATCGGAACCTAGGCTGCACTCGTCCGGCGCGGCGGGCGGCGCTGCTCGCGCCGCTCTTCCAGCATTTCGGTGATCTTGTCGGCCGTCACCGGCCGGCTGAAGTGATAGCCTTGCAGGCTGTCGCAACCGAAGAGACGGACGGCGACCGCCTGGGCTTCCGTCTCGATGCCCTCGGCCGTCACCGGAATATTGAGCGATCGTGCAAGGGCGACAGTTGCCTGCAGCATCTCGCGCTGGCTCTCGCTCTCGGTAACGCCATCGACAAGCGAACGGTCGATCTTGATGCGATCGAAGCCGAACTGGCGCAGGTAACCGATCGACGAGAAACCAGAACCGAAATCGTCGAGCGCAATCTTCACGCCGAGCGTCTTCAGCCGTTCGATCGACTGGCGCGTCCGCTGCGGATTCTGGATCATGTAGCCTTCGGTGATCTCGAGCGTCACCCGGCGCGCTTCGATCTCCGTCTGCTTCAGAACGTAGCGCACATAATCGGTAAATGCCGGATTGCGGAACTGACCGGGTGAAACGTTGACCGAGATCCGCAGATCCGGCCACTGCTTGGCCGTCTCGCATGCCTTGCGCAAAACGAATAGGCCGAGCGCTTCGATCAGCCCACTGGTCTCAGCAACCGGAATGAAAACATCGGGCGAAATAGGACCGAAGCCGGGGCGGTTCCAGCGCACCAGCGCTTCCACCCCGTTCATCTCATAGGTCTCGGCATCGATCAGCGGCTGATAGGCAAGCGTCAGATCGCCGCTCTCGATCGCCGCGCGCAGATCGATCTCCAGCGCGTTGCGCTCTTCGCGGTCTGCATCCATCTCCGGATCATAAAGCATCATCCGGGCACGGCCGGCTTCCTTGGCCTTGTACATCGCGAGGTCGGCGCGGCGCACCAGCTCTTCGCGGTCAGCAACGCCTTCGGGCGACATCGCGATGCCGATGCTAGCGCCGATGACGACGACACGGCGGCCGATTTCCAGCGGCTCGGCGAGGAAGTCGAGAATCTGTTCCGAGAGCTGCAGAGCTTCGGCATTGCCGCCTTCGGAATGGAAGGCAATGGCAAACTCGTCGCCACCGATACGGGCGAGAACAGCATGCGGCGGGATCAGAACCTTCAACCCGGCCGCGACGGCACGGATCAGCTGATCGCCAGTGCCGTGGCCGTAGCTGTCGTTGACTTCCTTGAAGCCATCGAGATCGAGGTAGAGAATGAGGATGTTCTTCTTGTTCTGCTGGGCTTCCTCGACCATCGCGTCGATTGCGATCCCCAGCCCCTCGCGGTTCCAGAGACCACTCAGCCGGTCGCGAAGCGCCTCCTCGCGGGCGGTGATTTCTTCCGCCTTGAGACGCCGTCCGGCCATCCAGCCGATCACCAGAAGCACGGCGAAGAACAAGCCCACGAGGCCCACGGCTTTCACCACGGTCGGCCGCACCTGATCATAGCCGATGTCTCCCGGCGACCGCGACGTCCAGACGAGCTTGCCGAGCGTCACGCCCGCGGCGTCATCGATCCTGACGGAATATTTTGCGGCGTAGTCCGCGGGCACAAGCTTCATGCCATGAATCACATAGGTGTCGCCAAGACCGGTCACCTTGGCATCATCGAGATGCCGCGCGAAAATCAGGTAGCGGCGGCTGCCAGCTGGCTTGTCCAACGCGCCGGATTTCTCGCGTACCAGCGCGATGCCTGCAGCGGCGATGCCCGACTTCGTCCCGACAAAACCGACCGCCTCCGGATCAGTAAGATCTGCCGCTCGAACCTTGTCGAGCAGGGTCCAGAGCGATGGTGCGAAGAAGTCGTCGAGACGGCCCTCCATCGCCTTGCCATTACGAAAGGCCATCAGCGGTTTCTTGTTGTCATCAATGACGATGGCCATGTCGAACAGCGAACTGTTGACGGACATCTCGCCGTAATTGCTGATCGTCCATGCCATGCCGCCATCGGCATAGACATTGGCGGCGGCATCGTCCCATGCGGCATAATCGTTGAGGGTCGCGCCAAGCTGCTCTTCGAAGGTCTTCAGCGCTCCAGCGGTGGTCTCCCGCGAACGCTCGTCGTCGAGCACATTGGCATTGTCTGCGACGCGCGAAATTGCGGTCAGGATCATCACAGTGACGATCGCGACGATGACGGCGAAGGTCAGCAACACGCCCGTGACGGTCGTGTGCCGGCCTATCCCCAAGGCCTGATTTTTTTGCCCGAATAACTTAGGCATTTATTGCTCCCCGATGGCAGGGACTGTGCCAGTCAAGAGCTCAAGAAACTGTTAAAAATCACGGCAAAACGATTAATCAGCGAGTGTTTTACAGATAAATTTCGCTATCTATGCAAAAACCGCCCTCGGAGCATCGGAAGCGGCTGACTTTGCTGCATATTTTGTAGTCATGGCACGCCGCTTAACCGGGGCTTCGAAGCGGAAAACTGGCATCAGAAACCGATTTCCGACCCTCGTTCGGGAGACCAAAATCACCCCTGAAACCCAGGGGTGATTTCAGCGATTCTCGATAAACTCCAGAGTGGAACGAAAGCTCCACTTAGGCCGTCTTGTGATTGCCCTTCGGGAACTGGCCGGCGAGCTCGCGATACCACTTGCCGCTCTTCTTCACGGTGCGGACCTGGGTGTTGTAGTCGACATGAACGAGGCCGAAGCGCATCTTGTAGCCTTCCGCCCATTCGAAATTGTCCATCAGGCTCCAGGCGAAGTAGCCGCGCATCGGATAGCCATCCTTGATCAGGTTGGCGACGACATCGAGGTGGTCGCTGACATAGTCGAGGCGCATCGTGTCATCGACCTGGCCATTGACGACATCGGTATTGTCGCAGGCACCGTTCTCGGTGATGTAGCACTCCGGCAGTTCGTAGCGGCGGTAGAGATCCTCGACCAGATGCTTGAGACCGGGCGCATAGACTTCCCAGCCGATATCGGTCTTCACGTCGCTGGCCGGTGCCGCCTCGACGGTCCAGGGGAAGTCTCCCTTCTTCGAGGCATCGTTGTGGACGCGGTCGGGCTTGTAATAGTTGAGGCCCCACCAATCGAGCTTCTGGTTGATGATCTTCAGGTCGTCGTCTTCGATGACAGGCATCCGATCGCCGAGCGCCTCGACGAATTCCTTCGGATACTCGCCCTTGAAGACAGGATCGAAAAAGGCGCCGTTGTGAAACTGATGGGCTCGCTCGGCGGCGGCGAGATCGGCCGGGCTGTCGGAACCCGGAATGATCGACGAGGCGTTGAGCACCAGACCGACAGGAACATTCGGCGCCTCGGAGCGGATCGCTTCGACACCGAGACCATGGGCGAGATTCATGTAATGCATCGCATGGAGCGCTGCCTGCATGTTGCGTTCGCCCGGAGCATGGATGCCGTAGAGGTGGCTGAGCCAAACGATGCACCACGGCTCGTTGAAGGTCGCGACCGTGTCGAGACGATCGCCGAGGCGGGCCATGACGGTCTTGGCATAGCGCTGGAAGGCATAAGCGGTCGAGCGCGCCGTCCAGCCGCCGTCGCCGGCGAGCAGCAGCGGCAGATCCCAATGGTAAAGCGTCGCGAAGGTCTTGATGCCCCGCGCCTTGCAGCCGTCGACGAGGCGGTCGTAAAAATCGAGACCAGCCTCGTTCACCGGGCCGGTACCGTCAGGGATGATGCGCGGCCAGGCGATCGAGAAGCGGTATGCCGAAACGCCCATCTCCTTGATCAGGTCGAGGTCTTCGTAGAGGCGGTTATAGTGATCGCAGGCGACATCGCCGTTGTCCCGGTTATAGACGCGGCCGGGCATGTTGCAGAACGCATCCCAGATGGAGGGCTTGCGGCCATCGGCTTTGGAGGCGCCTTCGATCTGGAAGGCGGCTGTCGCCACGCCGAAGGTGAAGTCGCCCGGGAAGCGGGCTGCGAGAAGCTTCGGATCGATCATGATGTTTTCCGTCTTTAGTGCTGTTCAGGTCGGCCGGCGCGGCCATCGTTGGCGGCGGTTTAGCCAAGCCGGAATGTCTTGTACAGGCCTCGAATGTCAAAACTGTAACGTTGCAGATCAATTCCGGCTTCAGGACCGGCTTCCCGCTACGCTTCGTCCCGCCATCAGAGCATGGTTGCGCCCGACGGCATCAGAACCCGTCTCGTGATCCCGATATTGTCCAGAAACACTTCGTCATGGCTGACGACCAGAAGCGCGCCGTCATAGGCCGCGAGCCCGGCTTCGACGGCCGCAATCGAGTCGATGTCCAGATGGTTGGTCGGCTCGTCCAGGATGAGCAGCGGCGGAGGCTTCGGTCCGCCGAGCACGCAAGCGAGCCCGGCCCGCAACAGCTGCCCGCCGCTCAGCGTCGAGACCTGCTGCAGGGCAGCGTCGGCGCGGAACATGAACCGTGCCAGCGCCGCCCGGCAGGCATTCTCATCCGCGCCCGGATTAAGGGCACGGAAATTCTCCCGGACACTGAGACCGGGATCGAGCAGGCTGACGCTCTGATCGAAGAACGCATGCCCGGCAGGAACCGAGACCGTGCCCTCCCAAGGGGCGAGCACACCGGTGATCAGCGCCAGAAGCGTCGTCTTGCCGGAGCCGTTCGGACCGGAGATCGCCACACGCTCAGGCCCTGTCAGCGACAGCGACAGATTGCGGATGACAGGCCGCCCCGGCGCATATCCGGCCGTGACGCCTTCGAGCCTCAGCACCACACGCGACAGCGGCAAGCCGGTCGGTTCCAGCCTGACGGCGAAAGGCTGCAGGACTTCGATCTTGCCGCGCGCCGCCGAAGCCGCGCCAAGTGCGTGCTCCCGCCGTTTCTCGCCGAGCCGCACTCTCTCACCTCGGGTATTCTCGGCCTTGCGTTTCAGCCCGCCGGCGACAATGCGGGGCATGTCGCCACGCGCCGCCTTGATCCGCCCGCCGCGGTCGCTTCGCGCCTGCCGCTCGGCCGCCAGCTGGGCGCTGCGATTGACTTCGTCGATCCGCTTCTCGGCGTCGGCGAGATCATGTTCGGCAGCGGCAAGCTCAATCGCCTTGCGCTCCTGAAAAGCGCTCCAGCCCCCGCCATAGCGCCTGGCACCCAGCGCCGTCAGCTCGACGATCGCATCCATCGTCTCCAGCAGCTCGCGGTCATGGCTGACAACAAGCGCGCCGCCGCGCCAATCAAGCAGCAACGCGATCACCGCTTCCCGGCCCTCGCGGTCGAGATTGTTGGTCGGCTCGTCAAGGATGAGAAAATCGGGTTCGGCAAAAATCAGCGCCGCCAAACCCGCTCGGGTGCGTTGACCGCCGGAAAGCGACGAAAGCACTGTTTCTGGCAGAGCATCGAGGCCGACGCGTTCGAGGGCCGAAGCCATGCGGGACTCGAGCGTCCAGTCGGCATGGGCAAGCTCCTCGCCACTCGCCTCGCCACGCTCGGCGCGCGCGAGGATGGCAAGCGCCGAGCGGGTCTCGAAGAGATCGGCGATTGTTGCCCCGGCTTCGACCTGAACCGACTGGCGGAGAACGCCGAGGCGCCCGTCGAAGGCGATGTTGCCGGACAGCGGCTGCAGCTCGCCGGTCACCAACTTCAGCAGCGTCGTCTTGCCGGCGCCATTGCGCCCGACAAGTCCAGTGCGCTCGGTACCGAAGCTCAGATCGAGATTGGAAAGAAGCGGCCGCCCGTCAGGCGTGGACCACGAAAGATTGGAAAGAGTGATGGAGGCAGGCATGGATCGAGAACTCCCGGATGGCAAGGCGAGACGGCATTGCGATCTGGGTGAAATCCATGGTGGCACACATCCTGTTGGTATTGCGGGATGGCGGCAATCTAGGCGGGCAAACAGGTCAAATCAAGGCGCAAGCGGGCGGACGCAACCGGGCGCGCTCGCGGCACGATAACGCTGATGTCAGAAGTCGTGACTTGAGATCGCCGGTGTGCCGGGTGAGAGCGGAGTGGGAGATAACAACGAAAGGAACCCGATGCTCGCTTCCATCCACCTGCTGCAGCCGCATCTTCTCAGCCTGCTGCGCATCGTCTCGTCGCTCGTGCTTTTCAGCTACGGGACTCAGAAGATCCTGCATTTCCCCGTCGCGGCAAGCGTACCGCCTGTCGGCTCGATGTCCTGGATCGCCGGCATGCTGGAACTGGTTCTTGGTTTCCTGGTGCTGATCGGCTTCAAGACGCGAGCCGCCGCCTTCGTTCTCTCCGGCCTGATGGCCTTCGCCTATTTCATCGCCCATGCGCCGAAGAGCTTTTACCCGGCGCAGAACGGTGGCGTCGCCGCGATCCTGTTCTGCTTCGTCATGCTGTATTTCGTCGCCGCGGGCGCCGGCTCGTTCAGCATTGATGCGCTCTTGAAGCGCAAGCAGGCCGCTGTCGCAGCCTGAAGCAGATCGCAAGGCTGAAGCGGCTTTCCGCTTCAGCCTGATAGGGCTTACGGCTTGTCAGCCTGACCCTTGAGCTTGACGGCCATCGTAACTGTACCGCGCACCGTGATGAAACTGCCATTGCCGCGATTGAGATCGGCATTGTTGCTGAGATTGGTGATCTGGCAGCTCTCGCCCACCGTCTCCAGAACCAGCGAGCACTGCCGCCCGGCCATAGCATAGAAGGTCTTCTGCGCCAGTTCGATCTGTTCGGAAGGATTTTGCGTTGCATCGGCCGGAACCGACATCGTCGATTGAACATTGACGGTTCCGGGCACACGCTGCCCGCCAGGAATGAGCTGCTGCGCCGATGCCGGAACGGCTGCCAGCGCCAGAATGCACGTCATGATGCGGAAAGAGAATGTCATCGGGCCTCCCCATATGGTTGTGGCCTCCTTCTTTCACAATCCCCTTAAACGCGAATGAGCGCATTCCCTAAGATTGAAGGGAATGCGCTCATTTGAAACGAACTGGCCTCGGATCAGACCTTGACCCAGCCGCCGTTCTTCTTGGAAGAGGCAACGCAGGCTTCGACGAAGGCCACGCCCTTCACGCCGTCATCGACAGTCGGGTAGACCACAGCCTTGTCGACCGGCTTACCCTTCTTGGCAGCGTTGATGGCATGGGCCGCTTCCGTATAGATCGTCGCAAAGGCTTCGAGATAGCCTTCGGGATGACCGGATGGAACGCGCGAGACGCGGGCAGCCGCAGCGCCCGAACCGGCACCATTGCGGGTGATCAGCCGCTTCGGCTCGCCGAACGGCGTGAACCAAAGATAGTTCGGGTCGGCCTGAACCCACTCGATGCCACCCTTGGTGCCATAGACGCGAACCTTCAGACCGTTCTCATGGCCCGGCGCCACCTGGCTGCACCAGAGCATGCCCTTGGCCGGCTTTTCCTTGCCCTTCGCCTTGTAGCGCAGCATCACATGCGCATTGTCATCGAGACGGCGCCCCTCGACGAAGCTGTCGAGATCTGCAGCGAGGCTGTCGAGCTCCAGGCCGGAAACGAAGCAGCCGAGATTGTAGGCATGCGTGCCGATGTCGCCGGTCGAACCGCCGGCGCCGGATTGGGCCGGATCGGTGCGCCAGACCGCCTGCTTGGCGCCCTGCTGCTCGACGGCTTCCGTCAGCCAGTCCTGCGGATATTCGGCCTGCACGAGGCGGATGTCGCCGAGCTCGCCATTGGCGATCATCTCACGCGCCTGGCGGACCATCGGATAGCCGGTGTAATTATGCGTGAGGATGAAGAGCGCACCGCTCTCGTCGGCGATCTTCTTCAGCTTCTTGGCATCGGCAAGGTTCGATGTCAGCGGCTTGTCGCAGATGACGTGGATGCCGCGGCGAAGAAACTCCTTGGCGGCATCGTAATGCACATGGTTCGGCGTCACGATCGACACCGCCTCGATGCCGTTCTTCAGCTTCGCTTCGCGGATCGCCATCTCGCGATAGCTGGAATAGGTGCGCGACGGATCGAGACCGAGATCGCGGCCGGAGGCCTGCGCCTTTTCCGGCGTCGAGGACAGCGCCCCGGCGATCAGTTCATATTGGTCGTCCAGACGGGCCGCCATGCGGTGCACGGCGCCGATGAATGCGCCAGCCCCGCCGCCGACCATGCCGAGGCGAATGCGCGGTTCGCGCGTCTGTTCGTTTGATGCTTCAATTGCCATTGTATCCTCCTCGAAAGTATTTCCCCTTCTCCCCAGCGGGGAGAAGGTGGCCCGGAGGGTCGGATGAGGGGGCTACGCGCAGACGCCTTTCGCTTGTCGCTCAAGGCATTCGTCGCTTCGCTCCTCATCCCCCTCATCTGCCCTGGCGGGCATCTTCTCCCCGCTGGGGAGAAGGGACGTTGAACATTTAAATCCCCAGCATGCGCCGGTTGGCGGCCTGATCGGTACCGCCCGCGGCGAAGTCGTCGAACGCCTTCTCGGTGACGCGGATGATATGTGCCTTGACGAATTCGGCGCCTTCGCGGGCACCGTCTTCCGGATGCTTGAGCGCGCATTCCCATTCGACCACGGCCCAACCGTCGAAATTGTTGGCGGTCATCTTCGAGAAGACGGCGCCGAAATCGACCTGGCCATCACCCAGCGAACGGAAGCGGCCCGCACGCTCGACCCAGCCCTGATAGCCGCCATAGACGCCCTGCCGCCCGGTCGGGTTGAACTCGGCATCCTTGACGTGGAACATCTTGATCCGGTCTTGGTAGATGTCGATGTTCTCAAGGTAGTCCAGGCACTGCAGGACGTAGTGCGACGGGTCATAGAGCATGTTGGCGCGCGGATGGTTCGTCACGCGCTCCAGGAACATCTCGAAGGTAACGCCATCATGCAGGTCTTCGCCCGGATGGATTTCGTAGCAGACATCGACGCCGCATGAATCCGCATGATCGAGGATCGGCGTCCAGCGCTTGGCGAGCTCATCGAAAGCGGTCTCGACCAGACCGGCCGGGCGCTGCGGCCACGGATAGATGAACGGCCAGGCAAGCGCGCCAGAGAAGGTCGCATGCGCCTTGATGCCGAGATGCTTCGACGCCGTCAGCGCCATCTTCACCTGCTCGACAGCCCATGCCTGACGCGCCTTCGGATTGCCGCGCACTTCAGGCGCCGCAAAGCCATCGAAGGCTTCGTCATAGGCCGGGTGAACAGCAACGAGCTGGCCCTGCAGATGGGTCGAAAGCTCGGTGATCTCGACGCCGTTCTGGCGCGCCACACCAGCAAACTCGTCGCAGTAATCCTTGGAGGATGCGGCCTTCTTGAGGTCGATGAGCTGGCTTGCCCAGGTCGGAACCTGAACGCCCTTGTAGCCTGTGTCGGCCGCCCATTTGGTGATCGCATCCCATGAGTTGAAAGGCGCTGTATCGCCTGCGAACTGGCCGAGGAACAGGCCTGGCCCCTTGATCGTCTTCATGTCAGAAATCCTCCCTGATTAGCGACCGTAAACGTTTATGATAATCTGTCACACGCATTCTGGCGGGAGCAAGGCGCCTCCACGCACTTGCGTGCAAATGTGGCTGGATAGCCGGAAGTCAAATGGTGAGCGAACTAAACACGCCTCACCGGCAGCCGCAAGAGGTACGTGCCGCAAATTCGTCCGCATGCGAAATCGGGACATGAAAAATGCGCCCATCCTTGCGAATGGGCGCATCTGAAGCGAATGATCAGAACGGAGAATCCGGGAAGTAGAAGTCCTTGGCATTGTCCTTGGTGACGAGCGTCGCATCAAGAACGAAGGTGCCGCGCACCGGAACCTGATCGTAAAGACCAGCAGCCGTCAGTTCCATGGCCGTACCGACCATTGCCGGCGGATAGAGAACGTCGACCGGGATCATCTTGTCGCCGTCCATGACCTTCTTGATCATGTCCTTGGAGCCTGCACCGGCGACGACATACTTGATGTCGGTGCGCTTGGCCTGCTCGATAGCCTGGAGAACGCCGACAGCCATGTCGTCGTCCTGGCACCATACGACGTCGATCTTCTGGTACTTGGTCAGGTAGTCCTGCATAACCTTGAAGGCATCGTCGCGGTTCCAGTTGCCGTACTGGCGGTCGAGAACCTTGACGTTGGAGCCTGCAATGCCCTTATCGAAGCCGTCCTGGCGCTGCTGATCGATCGGGATCGGCAGACCGCGGATAACGACGACCTGTGCGTCCGGCGTCTGAGCGGCAATGTACTTGCCGGCGACTTCGCCGAGCGCCGGGTTGTTACCGGCAACATAGAGGTCGCGGACGGAATCGTCGTTGGTCGAAGGAGCACGGTCGACGAGAGCGACATACTTGCCCTTGCCCTTGACTTCCTTGATGGCGTTGACCAGCGGATCCGGATCCGACGGCAGGATGACGAGGGCATCGATGCCCTGCGTATCAAGGTCCTGCACGGCGTTTGCCTGGCTGGCAGCGTCCGGCGAAGTCTTGACGATGACGTTCAGGCCAGGATGCTCTTCCATCAGCTTCTTGGCGACGCGTTCGGCATGGAACACCACACCAGAGGTCCAGCCGTGGTCGGCGGCCGGAATGGACACGCCGATGGTGAACTTTTTGTCCTGTGCGTATGCGGAACCCGCCACTGCGACGGCCGCAACCGCAAGACCCAACATGAGTTTGCGCATGCTATTCTCCTCCCAACATAACTTCAGGGACTTTCCTACCCGTAAACCGGACGCCCTGTGAGCCCGGCCAATGCTTTTGCGGTCCGTTATCCCTTCCGGACCAGCGAGCGCTGCACCAGCATGGCGATGATGATGATCGCACCTTGGATCGCACCGATGAGATATTCGCTGATGAAGTTCGACAGCAGCATGATGTTGCCGACGAGCTCGAGGATGAAGGCGCCGCAAATCGTGCCCCAGACACGCCCCGCCCCACCCTTGAGCGCCGTGCCGCCGACGACGACAGCCGTGATTGCCTGCAGCTCCCAGAGGATGCCGGTGGTGGCCGAGGTCGAACCGAGACGTGGCACGTAAAGAAGAACGGCGATCGCCACGCAGAGCCCCTGGATGACGAAGGCAATGGTGCGCACCTTGTTGACCGCAATGCCCGAGTAGCGGGCGACATCGCTGTTCGAACCGACGGCGACGACATGGCGGCCATAGCGCGTGCGGTAAAGAATGAAGGCGGCAACGGCAGTGACCGCCAGAATGACGACGATCGGAACCGGCACGCCGAGGAAGCTGCCGAAATAAGCCGGACGGTAGAGCGTCTGGATTTCAGGCGAACGTAGCGTGATGGCGCCGCCCTGCGACAGCCACGTCGTCAGGCCGCGATAGATGCCCATCGTGCCGAGCGTCGCGATGAACGGCTCGATCTTGCCCATTGTGGTGATCAGACCGTTTGCCAAGCCACACAGCGCGCCCGCAACGACAGCGAACACGACAGCGACGACAAGCATCATCGTCGGATCGGCAATGACGCCAGAGTTGAGCAGAAGGATCATCAAGCTGGCTACGAAGGCCACCATCGAGCCGACGGACAGATCGAGGTCACCAGCGGAAATGACGAAGGTGGCACCGACAGCGATGATGGCGATGAACGCACAGCGCGTCGCGACGTTGGCAAGATTGGTGATGCCGATGAAATTCGGATTGACCAGGGCGCCGACGATCAAAAGCAGGAACAGCGCGGCGAACGGTGCCACGGCGCGCAGATCGACGTCCCGCCAGGAGCGGCGCCGGATCTCTCTGGTCTCCTCGTTGATGCTCATTGTCAAAACCAACCTCCCGACCCAAACCCTGTGGGCATCTTATCGTTGAAACGCGTGCCGAAGCGGCGCCTGCCGAATTGTCAGGCGGCCTTCCTCTTCAGGCCCGCGGCATAGCGCATGATTTCCTGTTCGGAGATTTCGTCGCCCTCCAGCACACCGACGATACGCCCCTCGCGCATCACACAGACCCGGGTGCAGAGACCGATAACCTCCGGCATTTCCGACGACACGACGATGATCGACCGGCCATCGCGGGCGAGCGCCGAAATGAAATGATAAATCTGCTGCTTGGTGCCGACATCGATGCCGCGCGTCGGCTCGTCGATGATGATGATGTCGGGCTCGGTCTCCATCACCTTGGCGAGCAGCAGCTTCTGCTGGTTGCCACCCGACATGCGGCCGGCAACGATATTGGCGTCGCGCACGCGGATATCGAAGCGGCGCTTTGCCTTGGCCAGCGCCGCAGCCTCGCTATTGGGACTGAGATAACCGTGAGCCACATGCTGTCCAAGCGACTGCAGCGTCAGGTTCGTCACCATGTTGGAGCGCAGCAGCAGACCCTTCGACTTGCGGTCCTTGGTCATATAGGCGAGACCGGCGCGATTGGCGGCATGCACGTCGCCAGACGCAACCTCTTGCCCCTTGATCACGACATCGCCGGAAACGCGCGAACGCAGTCCGGCGATCGCCTCCATTAACTCGGTCCGCCCGGAGCCGATCAGGCCTGAGAAGCCGATGACTTCACCCTTGCGGACCTCGAAGCTGGCATCCTGCACATAGCCGGTCGAAACGCCGCTGACGCTCAGCACCACTTCTTCATCGACATTGGGCTCGACCTTGGCCGGGTAGAGACTGGAAAGCTCACGGCCGACCATCAGCTGCGCAATGGATTCCCCATCGAGAATGGAGGTCGGCGCCGTCTTGACCCACTGCCCGTCACGCAGAACCGTCACCCGGTCGGTCAATTCCATGACTTCATCGAGCTTGTGCGAGACGAATACGAAGCTTGTCCCCTTGTCTCGCAGCTTGCGGACCTGCTCGAAGAGAATGTTGGTTTCTTCGCGCGACAGAACCGCAGTCGGCTCGTCCATGAACACCACGCGCGCATCGCGGCTGATCGCCTTGGCGATCTCGACCATTTGCTTGTCGGCGATTGACAGCGCGCTGATCAGCGCATCTTCATCGACATGCGAGCCGAGCATATCGAGCACGCGGCGCGTTTCCTTGCGCATGTAGCGCCGGTCAAGCACACCGAAATGCGTCACTTCACGGCCGAGAAACAGGCTTTCGGTGACCGTCAGATGGTCGGCAAGATTGAATTCCTGGTGGATGATGACAATGCCGAGCGCTTCGGCGCCGCCATTGGGCGGCAGAACGATCGGCTGACCGTCGAGAAGGATCTCGCCTGATGTCGGCTGCTCGAAACCGGAAAGGACCTTGACGAGGGTGGACTTGCCCGCACCGTTCTCGCCCATCAGCGCATGGACTTCGCCGGCGCGCAGATCGAAATTGACGCTGAAGAGAACCTGTACCCCATTGAAGGATTTGCAAATTCGCTTCGCGGACAGCACCAAAGGCGCAGCCTCTGCAGGCTCCACAACCATCATTTCCTCCCTGCGGCTCCCCACCGCTTGAGAATGATGTAAACCTTTACATATGGGATGTAAAGGTTTACATCATTGATTTACACAGATCTGTGACTGGCTGCCTTTGACCTGTCGGCAAGTCTGTGTAGTGTCGCGGCGAAGACAGCCTATGGCGAGCCCCCAGTGTCGAATTCCACGCCCGCAACGATCGAAGACGTCGCCCGGATTGCCGAGGTTTCCATCGCGACCGTATCGCGCGCGATCCATATGCCTGAGAAGGTTGCGAACTCGACGCGCCTGAAGGTCAACCAGGCAATCGCCATCACCGGCTACACGACGAATGCGATGGCGCGCAGCCTGCGCCTCGGCCGGTCGAACATGATTCTGGTGGTGGCGCCCGATATTGGCGACCCGAATTTCTCCAACATTCTCGTCGGCCTTGAAAACGAGGCGCGTGCCCATGGCTACGGGGTGCTGATCGGCCATACGCAGAACGACGCCCAGCGCGGCCTCGAATATCTGAAGTTCTTCAATTCGAACCAGGCGGCAGGTCTCATCCTGTTCACCGGCATCCTGCCCTTCGGTCACCAGACGATGACCGCCCGGCTGCCGCCGAGCGTCGGCGTCTTCGAACCTGTCTTCAATGGCGGCATTCCCTATGTCGGCGTCGATGACACAGAAGGTGCGCGCAAGGCCGTCGATCTCCTGCTGGCCGAGGGCCACCGCAAGATCGCCTTCATCGGCGATTCCCGCACCCGCCTCGCTTACACCCGCCGACGCGAGGGCTATGAAGTAGGGTTGGACGCTGCAGGCGTGCCGAAGGAAACGCGCATCGTTCTCGAAGGCGACGGCACGATCGAAAGCGGCCGGCATGCCGTCGAACAGCTTTTCATGCGCGACACGCTGCCGACGGCCTTCATGTGCGTCAACGACCAGACAGCGATCGGCGTGATGATCGGCCTCAATGCGCGCGGCTACGATATCCCGCGCGACTTCTCGGTCACCGGTTTCGACGACGTGCCACAGGCCGTGTTCATGAGCCCGTCGCTGACCACCATCCGCCAGCCGCGAACGGCAATCGGCAAGCAGGCGATGGCGCTGCTGCTCGAACTCCTCGGCGACGGCCAGCCCTCCGAGACGGAAATCCTGCTGCGCCCGGATCTCGTCGTGCGCAACTCCGTCTCATCGCCGCCGAAGAACTGGCAGAGACGATAATCGCGCAGAATTGCCGCCATAGTCCGGAAATCGGGAAAGTCGCGGGAACAATTGCGAGGTTCAACCGTTTGTTGACCCGGACGCTGGCTGCATCAGTCGATATTGTGGTTTGCACCCAGCGGCTGGCGTCCAATCAAAATGCGAAAGCCGGTCAGGCATTCGTTGTCCTCAATGCCGGGCGCTCGTTCCGGCTCACTTCCATTGAATAGCAATCTGTCGAGGCCGAAGATCTTTTTTGGACTCTCTGATGTTTCCGCTAGAAAATTCCGCCACTCGCCTACATTCAAGAATTGAAACAGCCACATAGGACCTGGGAATTCTGTGCCGCCGATACCCGATCGACACCATGCCGAAAATCAGAAGCGACTTGATGCGCTTGAAGCCTTCGACATTCTCGACACGGCTCCGGAACCGGAATTCGACGACATCGTCTTCGTCGCCTCCTCGGTTTGCCATACGCCCGTAGCGCTGATCAGCCTCGTCGAGGTCGATCGGCAATGGTTCAAGGCCGCAGTCGGACTTGAGAGCTGCGAGACGCCGATCGACCAATCCGTCTGCGCTCATGCGCTATCGAGTCCCCAGCCGCTCATTATCCCCGATCTGACGAAAGACGAGCGAACCAGAGACAACGTGCTGGTGACAGCACCGCCCGGTATTCGTTTCTACGCCGGAGCGCCGCTGGTGACCGCTGACGGTACGATCATCGGCACGCTCTGCGTCATCGACACGGTTCCACGCCCTGAAGGCTTGGCCCCGGATCAGCTGAAGATCCTCCAGGCACTCTCCCGGCAGGTGGTGGCGCTGCTGGAGGCCCGACGCATTTCGAGCCGCAAGGACGAACTCTTCCGCCGCCAGAAAAGCATCAGCTCGGCGATGCGCTCATCCGTGAACAAGAACATGGCGGCGCAGGAAGCCGGCCGTATCGGAACGTTCGATCTCGATATCGCCACCAGCCAGATGCGCGTGTCACCTGAATTCTGCAGGATCTTCGACGTGCCGATCGCCGAAAGCTATCCGGCTTCGACATTCGAAGACATGGTGATTCCCGACGACCAGTCCGTCAAGACGAGTGCCTCGACCCGGATGGACGGCACGGCGCTGCTGGATGTGGAGTATCGTATCAGCACCAAGCATCGAAGCGTGCGCTGGATATCCCGGCATGCCGCCTTCACGACCGACGCTGACGGCAAACCGATTGCTCTTCGCGGAACTGTCCAGGACGTTACCGCCGAGAAGCGCGCCAGCGCCCGCGCGCAGGCCCTGCTCGATCTCGGCGACCGGCTGAGAAATCTTGACGATATCGAATCGATGGCAATCGCCGCGGCTGATCTTATGGCCAAGGCGCTGGATGCCACGCGAGCAGGCTTCGGTCTGGTCGATGCCGGTAATGAGACAGTGTCGGTGCAGCCGGAATGGCAGGCGCCCGGCATCGCCTCGCTTGCAGGCATCCATAGTTTCCGCGACTATGGAAATTTCATCGACGATCTGAAACTTGGCGACACCGTGATCATCGAGGATGTCAGCTTGGATCCCCGAACCAGCGATCACGCCAGAGCACTTCTGGATCTGGATATCCGGGTCCTGGTCAATGTGCCGATCTTCGACCACGGACATTTCAGCCTGGTGGTTTTCGTCCATCACAACCACCCCTACGACTGGTCGAACGAGGAGCTCGCCTTCGTGCGCAGCTTCGGCGATCGCATTCAGCTCGCCATTGCCCGCGTCAGGGCCGATGCCGAGCAGGATATTCTCAATCGCGAGATCAATCACCGCCTGAAGAACACCTTCGCGATGATCCAGGCCATTGCCACCCAGACCCTCAAGCCAGTGGCCGAGCGGGAGCATGTCGAGAATTTCGAGCGCCGCCTGCATGCTCTGAGCCGCGCCCACGACATACTGCTGCAGGACAACTGGCTGAGCGCCAATGTCCACGACCTCGTCGTCAAGGCAATCGAATCGCTGGGCGTCATCGATCGTGTCACGATCGCCGGGCCGAAAACCTCTGTTGGCCCCAAGGGCTCGCTATCGATTTCCCTGCTTCTGCACGAGCTTGCCACCAACGCTGTCAAATACGGCTCTCTTTCGGCCGAAAGCGGCGCAGCTTATGTGCACTGGACCATTGAAGGTCGAGGTGAACAGGCTACATTCCACCTATCGTGGCGTGAAGAAGGCGGCCCGACCGCCTTCGAACCAACCAAAAAGGGCTTCGGTTCCAAGCTTATAAAAATGGGCCTCATAGGGTCCGGCGGGACGGAAACCAGTTACAGCCCGGATGGCTACTCGGTCAAAATGTCCGCGTCGCTCTCGCAAATGCAAAGGAGCGACTGAGTTATGGGAGATGATCACACAGGCACGAGACTACACGTTCTCGTTGTCGAAGATGAGCCGCTGCAGCGGATGATGGCCATCGACCTTGTTGAAGACGCCGGTTTCGAGGCGATCGGCGCCGCCGATGCAGAGGAAGCGGTGCGCATTCTGGAAGCACGCAGCGATATCCGCATCGTTTTCACCGATATCGACATGCCGGGAAGCATCGACGGAATGATGTTGGCAGCCGCGATCCGCGACCGCTGGCCGCCGATCGAAATCATCATCACCTCTGGCCATATCCGCGAAGAGGAAGTGGTCCTTCCGGTGCGCGGCGTATTCTTTCCGAAGCCTTACGATACCCGCCGGGTCACTCAGAAACTGGTCGAGTTCGGCGCGCCGCACTGATAGGTCTGTTGTTGTCTCATGAAAAAAGCCGGGAAGCCTTCGCTTCCCGGCTTTCTGTTTAAACGAGCGGCGCAATCAAACGTAACGGTTGACGACGTTCTCGAGCAGTTCCTGCTTGCCGGAACGCGGCTGCGGGTTGATGTCCTTGCTCTCGACCCAGCCGGTGATCTCTTCCAGCGAGTATTCGCCGCGGAAAAGCTTCTGCCCTTCGGCCGAATCCCAGCCGGCATAACGGTCGGCGAGCGGTTTGGACAGAGCCTTTTCCTCGACCATCTTGGCAGCAGCCTTGAGGCCACGGGCGCAGCAATCCATGCCGCCGATATGACCGATCAGCAGGTCTGCCGGATCGAGCGACTGGCGGCGCAGCTTGGCGTCGAAGTTCGTACCGCCGGTGGTGAAGCCGCCGGCCTGCAGAACCTGGTAGTAGGCAAGCGCCATTTCCGGAACGTTGTTCGGGAACTGGTCGGTATCCCAGCCGGACTGGTAGTCGTTACGGTTCATGTCGATCGAGCCGAAGATGCCGAGCGCGTTGGCCAGCGCCAGCTCGTGCTCGAAGGAATGGCCGGCAAGGATCGCGTGACCCTGCTCGATGTTGAGCTTCACTTCGTTCTCGAGGCCGTGCTTCTTCAGGAAGCCGTAAACCGTCGCGACGTCGTAGTCGTACTGATGCTTGGTCGGCTCCTGCGGTTTCGGCTCGATCAGGATCGTGCCCTTGAAGCCGATCTTGTGCTTGTACTCGACCACGAGGTTGAGGAAGCGGCCCATCTGGTCGAGCTCGCGCTTCAGGTCGGTGTTGAGAAGCGTCTCATAGCCTTCGCGGCCGCCCCAGAGAACGTAGTTCTCGCCGCCGAGCTTCTGCGTCGCGTCGAGGCAGGTCTTCACCGTTGCAGCGGCAAAGCCGAAGACTTCGGGATCCGGGTTGGTCGCAGCACCCGACATGTAGCGGCGGTTCGAGAAGAGGTTCGCCGTGCCCCAGAGCAGCTTGGTGCCGGTTGCAGCCTGCTTTTCGGCGAAGTAGTCGACGATCTCGTTGAGGTTCTTGGTGTTCTCGGCAAAGTTATTGCCTTCCGGGCGTACATCGGCGTCGTGGAAGCAGTAATAGGGGGCGCCGAGCAGCTGGAAGAATTCGAAGGCAACATCAGCCTTCAGCTTCGCAGCCTTCATCGTGTCTTCGAACCACGGACGCAGGAAGGTCTGACCACCGAAGGGGTCGCCGCCCGGCCAGGTGAAGGTGTGCCAATAGGCAACGGCGAAGCGCAGATGGTCTTCCATCCGCTTGCCGAGAACGATTTCGTCCGGCTGGTAGTAACGGAAGGCCAGCGGATTGGTGCTGTCGGGGCCTTCATACTTGATCTTCTGGATATCGCCGAAAAATCCGGTGCTCATTTTTGATCCTCCTTGGGTTGTTTCAGTCTTGTCTGTTGTTTCGTGCGGCCCCCTCATCCGACCCCTTTGGGGCCACCTTCTCCCCGAGGGGAGAAGGGAACTGAGGCGGCCATTGCGTGTCCCTTCTCCCCAGCGGGGAGAAGGTGCCGGCAGGCGGATGAGGGGGCCGCCGGCTCTAAGCTCTCAATGCGCCAGCGACTTGATGGCCGGATAAAGCGCGCGGTAGCGCTTGTAGGCCTCCTCGTAGGCGCCCGTCAGCGCCGTGTCGGGCTCGATCGTGCCATCCGTCTCCGGCGGCGTGCAGACGGCAACCGGGTCTGCCCCTGTCGCCGCAATCAGACCGAGACGCGCAGCACCGAAGGCCGCGCCGAAATCGCCATCGGCAGGCAGATCGACTGGCACGCCGAGCGCCGTCGCGATGGACGCCAGCCAATAACGCGAACGCGAGCCGCCGCCGATCGCCGTGACGCGGGCGATATCGGTGCCTGCCGAGCGCAGGGCTTCCAGATTGTCGCGGATCGCGAAGGAGACGCCTTCAAGCACGGCCTGGGTGAGAACAGCACGGCTGCTTTCATGCTCGAGGCCGATGAAGGCGCCGCGGATGACCGCATCGTTGTGCGGCGTGCGCTCGCCGGAGAGATAGGGAAGGAAGGTAACACCCGACGGCGCCTTCAGCGTGTCGCCAAGCTCGCCGGTCAGATCGGCGGCGGACTTGCCCGTCACATGCGAATGCCAGTTCAGCGCATCGGTGGCGGAGAGAATGACGCCCATCTGATGCCAGGTGTTGGGAAGCGCGTGGCAGAAGGCGTGAACGGCGCTTTCCGGCTTCGGCAGATAGGAGCCGTTGGCCGCAAAGAGCACGCCGGACGTGCCAAGCGACACAAAGGCCGCGCCATGGCTGACCGTGCCCATGCCACAGGCCGAGGCCGCATTGTCCCCTGCCCCACCGGCAACGACAACGGTACCTGCAATGCCCCACTTGGAAGCCAGTTCACCGCGCAGCTTGCCGGCCTGCTCCGTGCCTTCGACCAGCGACGGCATCTGCTTTTCATCGAGGCCGGTGGCCGCGAGCAGTTCGGACGACCAGGCGCGCTTGCCGGTATCGAGCCAGGAGGTACCGGCGGAATCCGACATTTCGGAAATGTGCTCACCGGTCAGCCAGAGGCGCAGATAATCCTTCGGCAAGAGAACCTTGGCGACCTTGGCGAAAATCTCCGGCTCGTTCTTGGCGACCCAGACGAGCTTGGGCGCGGTAAAGCCGGGGAAGACGATATTGCCGGTCAGCTTGCGGAAGCGCGGATCGGCATCGAGTGCAGCGGCTTCGTGATAGCTGCGGGTATCGTTCCAGAGAATGCAGGGGCGCAGAACCTTGTCGTCGGCATCGAGCAGCGTCGCACCGTGCATCTGGCCGGAGAGGCCGATACCCTTGACGGCGGCAAGCTCCTTCGGATGCTTGGCCTTCAGACCGGCCACCGCCTCTTCGGTCGCGCGGATCCAGTGCGACGGCTCCTGCTCCGACCAGCCGGAATGCGGACGCGAGATGTCGAGAGCGCCATTGGCCGAACCGATGATCTTCTGATCACCGTCGATCAGCATCGCCTTGACGCCGGAGGTTCCGAGATCGAGACCCAGATACATGTCATTCTCCCTTTGCCGTTACGGCAGATTGTCTTTCAAGAATATGTCGAGGCGGATGCGTTCCTGCGCATCGATCAGCGAAAGCCCGTCCGCCTTTGCCTTCAGAACACGGATGGCGCTGCGCACCTCATGTCCGGCATCCTGGTTCAAGATTGCGTCAATCGTTCCGTCGAGAAGGGCGGCGCGCGTATTCGGCGTCAGCTCATGCGCCACGACAGTCACCTGCCGCCCCGCGCCCTTGGCCTTCAAAGCCTTGATCAGGCCGCGGTTACCGGCGCCGAGGCTGTAGATGCCGACGATGCGATCGTTCTTCGAAAGCGCATCCGAGACCAGCATATGCGCCATCTCCGGATCGTCGCGCCCTTCGATGACGGGGAGGATTGAAAGACCCGGGAATTCCTGCGCCATCAGCGCCGCAAAGCCCTCCAGCCGCTCGCGATGGTCGCGCACCAGCATGGAACCGGCAAGCACCGCGATCTCGCCCTTCGCGCCGCCCAAGAAGCGGCCAAGCAAGCGAGCCGCCGTGCGCCCGGCAGCGATGTTGTCGACACCCGCATAATGGTGACGCAAGGAGCCCGTCAGATCGGAAACGAGGGTGACGACGGGAATGCCATCGCGCACCAGCGCATCGACGGCAGCAACGACTTCAGGCGCATCAGTCGCCACCAGCGCAATGCCCGCCGGACGCTCGGCGCCGAGCGCCTGCAGCGCCTTGACCAGCGCATCGGGATCGAACGCCGGAACCTCGACCGTGCGGATTTGCGTGCGCTCCACCGGCGAACGGGCGACCGCGTCGCGGATCTCCGCCGTCAGTCCATGCATGAAGGAATTGTCGGAGGCCGGAAGGATGAAGGCGAAAGAGTAGGTTCGGCCCTTGGCGAGATTGGCCGCCGCCACATCCCTGACATAGCCGATCTCGCGAATGGCGTTTTCCACCTTCTCGCGGGTCACGTGGCGCACGCCCGGACGCTGGTTCAGCACGCGATCGACAGTCGCAAGGCTGACCCCCGCATGGGCGGCGATATCGTGGACAGTAGGCTTCATCAATCCTCCTGACGAAACCCTTTATCGCCAATTCTGATGTACGTAAATCAGAAAATCTCATCAAAGCGGAAGTGTAGATACCGGCCGTTGAAAAGATTGACTATTTCTTGCCGTCAGCGGCAATACGCGCCTCGATCGCCAAGGCGATCTTTCGCAGATCCCGGCGCTTTCCACCAAGCGTTTCGATCGCGGCAACTGCAAGATCGCGGGCGACGTAATCGGACTTGTGCCCGAGATTATGAACCACAATCAGCCGCGCGCCCTTGATATCCTTGGCCAGATGGGCGGAGTGGATGGTTGGCGAGACGACACTATCGGTATCGCCGGTGATGATAATCGTCGGCGCCTTGATCTGCCGGTAGCGCAGCGAAGCCTTCTTCGTCCACTCCAGCAGGTTCGCGATATCAGTGGCGTTGTTGTAGAACTCGGCCGGACGAAGCGCCAGAAGCGTTCGCGCCTTGGAAATATAACCGGGCGGCCGCTTGTTCGGCGCAAATACGCTATTCGTCGCACCGTTGACCATCGCCAGCCCGACCGGCGGCACGACCAGCGCGCTGAACAGCGGCCCAGTCACCGGCGCCGTCGCGGCGTCGTAATACCAGGCGATACCGCCTGGCCACGGATAGACGGCAGGCGACAGGAACACGAGACCGGCAACCATATCAGGATGGTTGAGCGCGAAAGCCGCCGCAACGGCGCCGCCGAAGGAATGGCTGACGATGATCGCTCGACCGATCCCGCGCTTCTTCATCAACGCCGCAATCGCATCCGCCTGCCCATCCGGGAAGGCATTCTGCGGCCCGCCCCGATCGGAGTGGCCATGACCCGGACGATCGACAAACAGCAGATCCGCCTTGCCCTCCAGCTTTTCGCGGAAGGAAAACATCGGGTCATAGAGATTGGCGCTGGCGCCATGGATGAAGACGATGGGTGGAAGCGACGGCTTGTCGGATGCCGGAATGAAGACGCTGTTCAGCTTGTAGCCGCCGACATCTATTCTCTCTTCCTTGACAGCAGCCTTGGCAGGCGCGGATGCGAACAGGGGCAGGATGATGCAGAGCCAGGCAATTGCCCTGGCGGAAGACTGAAACATAAGGCGGCATCCGCTGGAGAGATATGCAGCCCTATACGCAAAACGGCCGGCTTTGGTTTCCCAAGCCGGCCGTTATTTTGAAACTCAGACGTCAGTGGCCTCCGCCACCGCCTCCGCCGCCTTGCGGTGCGGGCTTGGCAATCATCGCAACGCCGAGAACCATCGCCAGGAACAGCACGGTCAGCATCAGGAAGATATCGCCGAACGACAGGATCACCGCCTGCTTCGTCGCCAGCCCGACCATCTGCTTGATCGCCACCGACGCGCCATCCATCCCGTAGGAATTGAAGTTGGCAGTCAGATTGTTCAGCTGGTCGATCGCGGCCGGATGACCCCAGTCCATGTTTTCACGCAGACGCTCGTAGTGGACGTCCTGGCGGTTGGTGAGCACGGTGTTGATGATCGCGAGACCCACGGCGCCGCCGAGGTTACGCGTCAGGTTGAAGAGACCGGAGGCACCGCGCATGCGGGCCGGCGGCATCGTGCCGAGCGCGATATTGTTGATCGGCACCATGCACATCATCAGCCCGAAACCACGGAACAGCTGCGGCACGAGAAGCTCGTAGAAGTCCCAGTCGTCGGTCAGGCCGGTCATGATATAGGTACCGGCCGCAAAGCTGACGAAGCCGATGACCATCATCAGGCGCAAGTCCATCTTCGTCGACAGCTTGCCGGCGATCGGCGCAGTGAAGAACATCGCGAGACCCGAGACGAACATCGTCTCGCCGATCATCAGCGAGTCATAGCCGCGAATGCGCCCGAGATAGACCGGATAGATATAGGTCAGGCCGTAGAGACCGATGCCCATGACAAATGAGAAGACCGAGCCGAAGGCAAAGTTCCGGTTGGCAAAGGCCCTGAGATCGACCACTGGAAAATCGACGGTGAATGCTCGGTAGAAGAAGACGACACAGGCGATCGCCGAGGCGATGGCACCGATGACGATATAATTGTCGTTGAACCAGTCGTTCGAATTGCCCTCTTCGAGAACGTATTCCAGCGCGCCCAAGAACACGCCCATCGAGATCAGGCCCCACCAGTCAAATTTCTTGAAGAGCGACAGTTCGGGCTTGTCGAAGTCGATGAAGTTCCAGGTAACGGTGGCGACGATGATGCCGGGGATGACGTTGACCAGGAACAGCCAGTGCCAGGAGAAGGCATGGCTGAGATAGCCGCCGACGGTCGGGCCGATGGTCGGCGCCAGCGTGGCGATCAGGCCGATGATCGGCGAGACGACGCTGCGCTTCGACGGCGGGAAGATGGTGAAAGCAGCGGCAAACACCGACGGGATCATGCCACCGCCGATAAAGCCCTGGATCGCACGGTAGACGATCATCTGGTCGATATTCGTCGCCGTGGCGCACAGCACGCTCGACAGCGTGAAGCCCGCCGCCGAAACGGCGAAGAGGTAGCGCGTCGAAACGATGCGGGCGAGCGTACCCGACAGCGGAATCATGATGACTTCCGCGATCAGATACGAGGTCTGCACCCAGCCGATCTCATCCGAGCCGGCGGAAAGGCCGGCCTGGATTTCGGCCAGCGAAGCCGAAACGATCTGAATGTCGAGGATCGACATGAACATGCCGAGCACCATCGCGAAGAATGCGATGAGCTTGCGCGGGTCCATCCGTTCCTCGGCGCCGACGCCGGGAACGGTTCCTGCAGTGGTGGTGGCGGCCATTGGCCTTACTCCGGCTGGCTGATTACTTTGCCTGCTGTGCGTCCGGCGCCGTGCGCGTGTCGACATCGACAACGACGCTCAGGCCTGCACGCAGACGGCCGGTATCCAGTGCATCCTGCGGGAGCGCGATACGAACCGGCACACGCTGGATGATCTTGGTGAAGTTGCCCGTCGCATTTTCAGGCGGCAGCAGCGAGAAGACCGAGCCGGAGGCCGGCGAGATCGACTCGACGGTGCCGACGATCGCATGATCGTCATAAGCGTCGACATGGACATTGACCTTCGAACCCGGAACCAGATGCTGGATCTGCGTTTCCTTGAAGTTCGCGTCGATATAGAGCTGGCGGGTCGGGACAAGCGCCATCAGGCGCTGACCGGGCGAGACAAGATCACCTTCCTGAACCGAACGATTGCCCACGACGCCGTCATAAGGCGCCTTCAGAACCGTGAAGGACAGGTCGCGGGCGGCCTTGTCGCGCTGCAGTTCCAGCGTCCGGACAGAACCTTCGGCTTCCTTGCGTTGCGCTTCCAGAATGGTGATGTTGGCTTCGGCCGACTTGATATTGGCGTCACCGCCAACGAGGTTTGCCTTGGCCTGATCGAGCGCGATGTTGGCGGTATCGAGATCGGCAGCGGTGCCAACCGACTTCGCCTGCAGGTCGCTCTGGCGCTTCTGGGTGATCTCGGCGCCGCGAACGGCGGCATCGAGGGATACCTTCTGTGCCTGGGCCTGGGCGAGAGCCGCCTTGGCACCGTCAACCTGTGCATCGATACGGCTCAGCGACAGCTTTTCCGTGGCGATCTGCGCTTCGGCCTGATCGAGAGCGTTCTGATAGTCGCCGTTGTCGAGGGTTGCCAGAACGTCACCGGCCTTGACCAGTTGGTTGGCAACGACATTGACCTTGGCAACATAGCCGGTGACCTTCGGCGAGATGGTCGCGATATCGCCTTCGATATAGGCATCATCGGTCGAGACCATGAAGCGGCCGTTGGTCCACCATTCGTAGCCATACCAGCCGCCACCTGCGAAGAGCGCGAGCGCAACGATCGGCAGAACGAGACTGCGCTTCTTCTTGACCGGCGGCTGCTCGGCAGCCTTCACTTCCGGTGCAGGCGCCTGCTGAGGAGCACTGCGAGCCTCCGCGGTGGGGGTGTCCGCGGAGGCTGCAGTTTCCGGCTTAGCCGCTTCGGCTTCGGCGGAATCGCTAACAATGCGTGCGACATTGGTTTTCTGAGTGGACATAGACGGACACCGGATAATGGAGTAGATTTAATCGAACTGAACGGTTCGGTTCAGTTGACATAGGCTCTTTTTACATCCATATCAAGCCATATCGAACCGAGCGGTTCGATTTTAGTAAAGAATCTTCGCAAGTGCGAAAAATGGTTAAGGAGAAGATGACAGAAGTGTCCAAGGTTTCAGCCGCCGAAACATCAGCAGCCACTGGCCGCTGGGCAGCCGGAGAAGATCCGGCCAAGCGCACGCAGATCCTCGAGGGCGCCAAGCACGTCTTCATGAAGATGGGCTTCGACGCGGCGAGCATGAACGACGTGACCCGCGAAGCCGGCGTCTCGAAAGGCACTCTCTATGTCTACTTCGCCAATAAGGAAGAGCTCTTCACGGCAATGATCGAGACCGAGCGCGCCGCCTTCGTGGCCGCGCTGCGTGTCGCTCTCGAACACCATGATAACATCGAGGAAGGCCTTTACGACTTCGGCCTGAGCTTCATTGCTCACGTGACCAGCGAGAAGGTGATTAGCGCCATGCGCACGGTTCTCGGCGTTCGAGATCGGATGCCGGTGCTGTGTCAGCGCTTCTTCAACGGCCCGGAAAATCTGCGCACGGTCTTGCACGACTATCTCACGCGATATGTGAAGGCGGGTGAGCTCAATATAGATGACGTCGATCTTGCCGCCGGACAGTTCCTCGATCTCGCCAGCGGCAGCTTCTTCAAGTTCCGCCTGTTCGGCAGCATGCCCGAGCCGCCGTCCGAGGCCGAGCGAAAGCGTGTCATCGACGGTGCTATCCGCGTCTTCATGGCCGCTTATGGCGCCAAGCAGAGCGAGCCCGCCTGACGAAGCGTGCCTCGCGACATCGGAACTGCGTCATTCTTCATATTCCTCACGGAATAAATACCGTCCCGCTTTCGTATACCCCTTGCGGCGCTTGCATCTCTGCGCCTTCACTCTAGATTTCGACGTCAGCTGTCTGTGGCGCAAGGGAAAGACAATTCATGCAAGATATCATGATCCTGGTTCAGGATCCGGCCGCCTGGGTGGCGCTGGTGACCCTGGTCGTCATGGAAGTCGTTCTGGGTATCGACAACCTTATCTTCATCTCCATCCTCACCAACAAGCTGCCGCCCGAACACCGTGAAAAGGCCCGCAAGGTCGGTATCGGTCTGGCGCTGATCATGCGTCTGGCGCTGCTCGGCACCGTTGCGTGGATCGTCAAGCTCACCACGCCGGTCTTCGAGGTCTTCGGCCACGGCTTCTCGTGGAAGGACATGATCCTGATCGCCGGTGGTCTCTTCCTGCTATGGAAGGCGACGAAGGAAATTCACCACAGCGTCGATCCCGCCGATCACAACGAGGACTTCATCGCCAATTCGGCGACGACGACCTTCAGCTCGGCGATCGTGCAGATCCTGATCCTCGACCTCGTCTTCTCGGTCGATAGCATCATCACCGCCGTCGGCATGACGCCGCATCTGCCGATCATGGTCATCGCCGTTCTGGCCGCCGTCACCGTCATGCTGGTTGCCGCAACGCCGCTCGCAAACTTCATCGAGAAGAACCCGACCATCGTCATGCTGGCGCTTGCCTTCCTGATGATGATCGGCACGACGCTGATCGCCGAAGGCATGGGCTTCCATGTTCCGAAGGGCTACGTCTACGCCGCCATGGCCTTCTCGGCGCTGGTCGAGGTGCTGAACATGTTTGCGAGAAATGCCCGAAAACGAAAGAAGGGCGAGAGCCACTAGCTAGCTCGGCAACGGGCGCGGCCCCGGCCGCGCCTAGAGCATGTCTCCCAGGCTCCAGTGATTGCCCCAGCGCGCATCGATCTCGTCATCGACATTCTGGTAGCGGATATCGGTCGACAGACGGATCAGCCGCTCGGGGCTTTCATTCGCCGTCGAGGCATGGATCATGTAGGGGCTGTGCAGCATCACATCGCCGGCCTCGTAGTCGGCGATCAGCCAGCGCGTATCGAAGCGCTCGGCCATATCGGACAGGTCTTTCGATACCCAGCCCCCTTCGGCCATGTTGCGATTATAGGCGCTGATGCGCTCTTCAGCCGAAAGCCCGGCACTCCCGGCGGCAAACTCCGTCTCCATCCGCCTGCCGATCGCATGCGATCCCTCCAGATAGACGAGCCCGCCCATATCGACGGGAACATCGCCGAGCGGAATCCAGGCGGTGACGATGCGGCTTGTCCCGCCGCGCAGATAAACGAGATCGTAATGCGCCGGCGTCGTAGTCGAACTGCCAGGCAGCGTGTGACGCATGATCTTGCGCTTATGCAGATAGGAAATGCCGGACAGGAATTCGTCCATGAAAGCCGCAAGGCGCGGCTGGGCGCAAAAACCTTCATAGGCGACGGAGCGGACGAGCGACATGAGGATGCGGTTGGCCTGCTGCGGATCGCTCTCCGCGGCCGCCGCCAGACCAAGACGCGGATCCGATCCCGGCTCGATCAACCCCGCCCCTGCCAGATGCCCGAACACCCAGCCGCGAAACGCGTTGACGGCATCGGGATCGAGAAAGCGCTTCAGCCAGACATAACCATGCTCTTCGTAGCGCTCGCGGATCGCCGCGATACCGATTTCCGGATCGGTCGGAACAAGATAGCCAAGCCTGTTCCCGGCCGTCGAGAGCACCTTGCCACCGGCCCTCAGCACTGGCATCTCAGACATGGTCTTCATGGCCAAACTTGACATTTCGATCGTCCTCCTCTCCGAATTCAGGCCACAATGCTGCAACGATGAAACGCAGATGGCCATGGACAGAATTCACAGCTGGACTTTTCGCTCATGAAATCTGCGCCGCTCGCGCTCTACCGCTCGCCACCATCGATCAACCCGCCCGCCTTATCGGTGACCGGCTTCGGGCGGCAGCGGATCGCCGTGCACGTCCGGGAGCGACGCCTGCCCTGCCATGCGGTGGTGCTTGTCGAGTCGGGGCACGGCACGCTGGAAACCGAACAGGCAGGCAGGCTCGCAATCGAAGCGCCGGCGCTTTTCTGGCTGACGCCGGGCAGCCGGCATTCCTACGGCCCCGCCGAGGGCGAAAGCTGGGAGGAGCAATGGGCGCTGTTCGAAGGCTCTTTCGCTTCGAGCCTGATCCGCCAGCGTCTGATCTCCGAGACGGCACCGTATGTGGCACTCAACAATCTGCACGAGATGCAGCAGCTCTTTGCGACGCTCCGCGCGGATTTCACCGAGGGCAGCACATTGGCGCTGAGCTCGGCCGCCGCCACGCTTCACCGCATCGTCATCCAGGCCGCAAGGCAGGTGGATGCAGCCGCAAACGACACTGTGAATGGCGCCAGGATCGAGGCAGCCGTTTCCGCCCTTTCCGGGCGCGCCTTCGAGGAGCTCGACATGCAGAAATTCGCCGCCGAATTCGCGATGTCACCGGCAACGTTCCGCCGCCGCTTCATGGCGGCAACCGGACTTTCGCCGAAAGCATTCCAGCTCCGGCTGCGGATCGACCATGCCAAGCAATTGCTGACCACGTCCGATCTCCCGATCGAAGCGATCGCGCGGGAGATCGGCATCGGTGACGCCTTCTATTTCTCGCGGCTCTTCCAGAACCGCGAGGGCATGGCGCCGACCGCTTTCCGCAGCCGCTTTCGCAGGCAGTAATCAGGCCTTGGACAATTCCTTGTCGATCGCCGTCACCAGCCGCTGATCGTCGGGGGTCACATCGGGCGCAAAACGCGCAACGATCTTGCCATCGCGGCCGATCAGGAACTTCTCGAAGTTCCAGAGGATTTCCTTGCCGTCATCATCGGCAAGACCGCGATCGCGCAGCCGCTCGCGCATCGGCCCTTCGCCGGTGGTTGGCAGAGGTGCGGCGGTCAGCTGACGGTAGAGCGGGTGCTTGTCATCGCCCTTGACGGAGATCTTCGAATAGATCGGGAATTTCACGTCATAGGTCAGCTGGCAGAACTCGACGATCTCGGCATCGGTCCCCGGCTCCTGACCCTTGAAATTGTTGGCCGGGAAGGCTGCAATGACGAAGCCGCGCTCACGCTTGTCCTCGTAAAGCTTTTCCAGACCTTCATACTGCGCCGTCAGCCCGCATTTCGAGGCAACATTGACGACGAGCATAACCTTGCCGCGATGTTCGTTGAGGCTTGTCTCGCGGCCATCTGCGAGCTTTACGGCGATGTCAAGGATCTCGGTCATATCAGTCTCCATTCACGTCGGGCGGTGAAGCTATACCCGTGCCGCGCTTTGTCCAGCCTTCAAAACCGCCCTGATGCCAAAATCCTCCGCATGCGCTAACGTGCCCCACGGAGAGAAGAGAGGGGAAATCTCGGGTGCGTGAGATCATTGTTGCGGGATCAGTGTTCGTCTGCCTGACTATCGCCTCGATCGGCACCATGGTCGCCTATCCGCGGCTGCCGGCGCGCCACCGCGAAGAAGAAACCAATACCGTTGTCCGCCTCGTCGCCAACATCTTCGTCGTCATGACCTCGCTGGTCTTCGGCCTGATGATCAATTCCTCGAAGAACACGTTTGCCGGCATCGACGACAGCGTCCATTCATTCGCCACCGAAATCATCCTGCTCGACCGCACCTTGCGAACCTATGGCCTGGAAGCCGACGATACCCGCGCCAGCCTGATCCACTATGTCGAGCAAGCGCTGGCCAGCCCGATGCGCCTCGTGGATCCGGTACTCCAGAGCGACCGCAAATCGGAAATGGCGCTGAACGCCATCGGCAACAACATTGCCGTCATGAACCCAACCGATCCCAATCACATGGCGCTCTGGACCGACGCCCGGCAACAATACAAGACCATCGTCGAGCGGCGATGGGTGATCGTCGAGCAGTCGGAGGGCGTCATTCCGATGCCGCTGGTCTTCATGCTGATGGCCTGGCTGACGTTGATCTTCGCGAGTTTCGGGTTCCGGGCGCCCAAGAATATCATCGTGCTGTCGATGTTCCTGATTGCTGCCTTTCTGATTTCCGCGTCGATCTACCTCGTGCTCGATATGGATATCCCCTTTGCCGGCATGATCCAGATTTCCGACGCGCCGCTTCGCCGGGCGCTCGCCGAACTGCAGCGATGATGCACGGGCGGGATTGATAAGCGCAATCGGCGTTACAGTTACTCCTGTCGCGGAGCTTCTTCGCGTTAGGAATTCCAGCCTCTGGAGCAGCATGACCACCCCGCAGATTCTCGCCTTCGGCGTCATTGGCCTGATGATGGCCGTCTTCATCTGGGACCGCTTCCGTTATGATCTTGTCGCCTGCTGCGCGCTGGTGCTGGCGATCTGCGTCGGCATCGTCCCCTTCGACAAGGCCTTCTCGGGGTTCAGCGATGACATCGTCATCATCGTCGGCAGCGCCCTGGTGGTGAGCGCCGGCGTCGCGCGATCCGGCATCGTCGACAGCGCCATCAAACGCTTCTTCCCGAACCTCAATTCGCTGCATACGCAGTTGGCGCTGTTGCTGATCGTCGTCGCCGTGCTCTCCGCTTTCATCAAGAATATCGGCGCGCTTGCGATCATGATCCCGGTCGCCTTCCAGTTCTCGAAGAAGACAGGGAAATCGCCCTCGCTCTATCTGATGCCGATGAGTTTTGCGGCCCTGCTCGGCGGCCTGATGACGCAGATCGGCACCTCGCCGAACATCGTCGTCTCCCGACTGCGGGAGGAAATCACCGGCACCTCCTTCACGATGTTCGATTTCACGCCCGTCGGCGCGACACTTGCCGTCGTCGGCGTGCTCTTCCTGATCTTCTTTCACTGGCTGGTCCCGGAGCGGGAAAACGAAAACCCGTCGCTGGAAGAAGCACTGGGTTTGAAGACCTATTTCTCGGAAGCCACCGTCGTCGATGACTCCGGCTTCGATGGCAAGAAGCTCCGCGATATCCTCCAGCTCGGCGATGGCGAGGTGGTGGCAACGGCCATCCTGCGCGGGCATTCCCGCCTGTCGCCCTTTCCCGATGTGACGCTGAAACTGGGCGACACGATCCTGCTCGAGGGCGGCCCGGAGGCACTCGACCGGGTAGTTTCCAATGCCAAGCTCAAACTGTCAGGAAAGCAGATACCGGCAGCGAAAGAAGAAGGCGACGTTACCTCGATCGAGGCCGTCGTGTCGTCGGAATCGACTCTCATCGGCTGGTCGGCGCGCCAGCTTTCGCTTTTCAATCGCCGGCGCATCAATCTGCTAGCCGTCAGCCGCCAGGGTCACCGGCTCACCGAACGGCTGAGCGAAGTCACGCTGAAATCGGGCGACGTCCTCGTCCTCCAGGGCAGCCGCAAGAGCCTTCCGGCCTTCCTGCAGGAATTCGCCTGCCTGCCGCTTGCCCAGCGCGATATCCTGCTCGGCACCCAGCGCCGCGCCTATGTGCCGCTGCTGATCCTGGCTGCCGCCATGGGCGCCACCGCGGCCGGCCTTGCGCCGGTCGCAACCGCCTTCTTCTGCGCCGCATTGGCTATGGTGGTCTTCCGTGTCATCCCGCTGGCCGATGTCTACAAGGCGTTCGACGGGCCGATCCTGATCATGCTTGCCGCCCTGATCCCGGTCTCGGACTCGCTGCGCACCACCGGCGGCAGCGAGCTGATTGCCGGCTGGCTCGGCCACTTCGCCGCACAGATGCCGCCATTCGGCGCGCTGGCACTCATCCTGATCACCGCGATGGCGGTGACGCCCTTCCTCAACAACGCCGCCACCGTGCTGGTGATGGCGCCGATTTCCGCCAGCTTCGCTCAGACGCTCGGTTACAAGCCGGAGGCCTTCCTAATGGCGGTGGCGATCGGCGCCGGCTGCGATTTCCTCACCCCGATCGGCCACCAGTGCAACACGCTGGTCTTCGGCCCGGGCGGTTATCGCTTCAGCGATTACCCCCGTCTCGGCCTGCCGCTTTCCTTCATCATCATCCTCGTCAGCGTTCCCATGCTGCTCTATGTCTGGCCGCTGCAATGAGCCGGAGCGCCCATTTTTCTTGACGTCAGCGGTCGAATATGGCCTTAAGGCCAGCCAAACGGACAATCGCCGGGCGAAGTGCGCAACTTGCCCTTATCCGGCCGGTTTCCTGATCCAGTTATCTGCATTCTTCCTGCCGCACGCCGCTTTTCACAGCAAAAGCCGTCGGCATTCATTTGACGGGCACAAAACAAATGACAGCTTCCGGCGTCCGCGTCCGCATTGCTCCCTCGCCGACCGGCGAGCCGCATGTCGGCACCGCATATATTGCACTCTTCAACTATCTCTTCGCCAAGAAGAACGGCGGCGAGTTCATCCTGCGCATCGAAGATACCGATGCCACCCGCTCGACCCCGGAATTCGAGCAGAAGGTGCTGGACGCGCTGAAGTGGTGCGGTCTCGAATGGTCGGAAGGCCCTGACGTCGGCGGCCCCTACGGTCCCTATCGCCAGTCCGACCGCAAGGACATGTACACGCCCTACGGCCAGGAACTGCTCGACAAGGGCCATGCCTTCCGCTGTTTCTGCACGCCCGAGCGTCTGGAACAGATGCGCGAAGCCCAGCGCGCCGCCGGCAAGGCGCCGAAATATGATGGTCTCTGCCTGAAATACTCGGCCGAAGAAGTCAGCGCCAAGATGGCTGCAGGCGAAAGCTCGGTGATCCGCATGAAGATCCCTGCTGAGGGCTCCTGCGACTTCAACGACGGCGTCTACGGCGACGTGTCTATCCCGTGGGACAGTGTCGATATGCAGGTGCTCATCAAGGGCGACGGCATGCCGACCTATCACATGGCAAACGTCATCGACGACCATCTGATGAAGATCACCCACGTCGCCCGCGGCGAAGAGTGGCTGGCCTCGGTGCCGAAGCACATCCTGCTCTACCGCTATTTCGGCTGGGAAGCGCCTGTCTTCATGCACCTGTCGCTGATGCGCAATGCCGACAAGTCGAAACTGTCGAAGCGCAAAAACCCGACCTCGATTTCCTATTACTCCGCTCTCGGCTATATCCCGGAAGCGCTGATGAACTTCCTCGGCCTGTTCTTCGTGCAGATCGCCGAAGGCGAGGAGCTGCTCGATATCGAGGAGCTCGCTGCCAAGTTCGACCCGGAGAACCTTTCCAAGGCCGGCGCCATTTTTGACATTCAGAAGCTCGACTGGCTGAACGGCCGCTGGATCCGCGAGAAGATGTCGGAAGAGGAATTCCAGGCCCGCGTCCTGACCTGGGCGATGGAGAACGACCGCCTGAAGGCCGGTCTGCGCTTGTCTCAGTCGCGCATTTCCAAGCTCGGCGAACTGCCGGAGCTGGCAGGCTTCCTCCTGAAGTCCGATCTCGGCCTCGATCCCTCGGCCTTCGCCAAGATCAAGTCGCCGCCGGAAGAGATCCTCGATATCCTCAACACCGTTCAGCCGGATCTCGAAAAAATCCTCGAATGGAATGTCGAGACGATCGAAGCCGAACTGCGCGCCATCGCAGACCGCATGGGCAAGAAGCTGAAGGTCGTGGTAGCCCCGCTCTTCGTTGCCGTCTCCGGCTCGTCGCGCTCGCTGCCGCTGTTTGACTCGATGGCGATCCTCGGCCGCTCGGTCGTGCGCCAGCGCCTCAAGCTCGCATCCCAGGCAGTCGCCTCTCTCGTCGGCCCGAAGAACTGAACCGGACATATGCACCATGACCGAAAAGACCGAAACAGCGACCCTTTCCTCCGACGCCACTGAAGTGCGCGCCCAGAAGCTCAAGCTGCTGCGCGAGCAGATCGGCGACGTCTATCCGGCGCATTTCCACCGGACGATGACCAACGCCGAGCTGTCAGAAAAGTACAAGGATCTGGAATCCGACGTCGAGACGCAGGATGTCGTCACCGTCGCAGGGCGCGTCTATTCCTCGCGCAACTCCGGCATGTTCATGGATATCCATGACGCCGGCGGCAAGATCCAGATCTTCAGCCACAAGGACGTGACGCCGGAAGAAGCCCGCAACATGCTCAGCATGATCGATATGGGCGACATCATCGGCGTCACCGGCACCGTGCGCCGCACCAAGCGCGGCGAACTGTCGATCAACGCCCGCGAAATCACCATGCTGACCAAGTCGCTTCTCCCCATGCCGGAGAAGTGGCACGGCATTTCCGACATCGAGATCCGCTATCGCAAGCGCCATCTCGACATCATGACCAACGAAGAGTCCAAGCTCCGCTTCCAGCAGCGCTCGAAGATCGTTTCGGGCGTGCGCCGCTTCATGGAAAATGACGGCTTCATGGAAATCGAGACGCCGATGCTGCATTCGGTCTATGGCGGCGCGACCGCCGAGCCGTTCAAGACGCATCACAACACGCTGAAGCTCGACATGTACCTGCGCATTGCGCCGGAACTGTTTCTGAAGCGTACGCTGGTTTCGGGCCTGAGCGACAAGGTGTTCGAGATCAACCGCAACTTCCGCAACGAAGGCGTCTCCACCCGGCACAATCCTGAATTCACGATGATGGAATGCTACTGGGCCTATGCCGACTACGAGGACATCATGGACCTCGTCGAGCGGCTGTTCGAAACACTCGCACTGCAGATCCACGGCTCGACCGAATTCCCGTTCGGCGACAAGACGCTGTCCTTCAAGGGTCCGTTTAAGCGCGTGCCGATGCCGGATGCCGTCAAGGAAGTGACCGGCATCGATTTCCTGGCGATGAAGACCGACGAAGAAGCCCGCGCTGCCGCCAAGGCTGCCGGTTTCGAAGTCGAGAAGGACTGGACCTGGGGCGAATGCCTGGCCTTCATCTTCGAGGAGAAGGTCGAGGCCACGCTGATCCAGCCGAGCCATGTCACGCACTTCCCGAAGGACATCTCGCCCTTCGCCAAGGAAGTGCCGGGCGAACCGCGCCTCGTCGAACGCTTCGAGACCTATTGCAACGCCTGGGAACTCGGCAACGCTTTCTCAGAGCTCAACGACCCCGAGGAGCAGCGCCGCCGTATGGTCGAGCAGCTGGAACAGGCGCACGCCCGCGGCGAAAAGGACAAGCAGCTCGACGACGAGTTCCTCGACGCCATCGACCAGGGCATGCCGCCCGCAGGTGGCCTCGGCATCGGCATCGACCGCCTGATCATGCTGCTCACCAACGCACCATCGATCCGCGACGTCATTCTCTTCCCGGCCCGCCGCGCGAAGGCAGACTGAGAACAGATATTCTAAGCGACGGAAGCGGAGCGCCCGAAAGGACGCTCCGCTTTTTCTTTGCCGTCACCGGCTGAACTGTTGAAAATCTCAGTGCCCGCTTTTGGCAGGCGCGGCCTCGCCGCCTTCGCCGCCACCTTCGGCAGCCGGCGCTTCGCCTTCCTTGCCCTCGGCCGCAGCAGGTGCTTCACCCTCGCCCTCGCCGCCCTTGGCTTTCTGGCCCTTGCCGCCCTTCTTGCCGCCATCCTCTCCACCTTCGGTCGAGGCGACAGCGGTCGGATCGATGCAATCGGAATGCTCGTTGAACGAGGCGTTCAGTGCCTGGATTTCGGTTTCGGGAAGATCGACGCGCTCGCCGAAGAACAGCCCGTTGGCACTTGCCTGGCCGTCGTAGTAGCGCGCCGTGAACGGCTTGTCGTCGATACCCTCGATCATCTTTTCCGGATGCGGAATATAGACGACATCGGCGCCGATCGCCCGGCCGCGTATATCCGAACGCACGGTCGGGCCGTTCTGATCCAGCACCACGACCTGCACCAGATCGGGCTTGCTGTCGTTATAGAGTGCCTGCGCCACGCGAAGCGCGGTGCGGACACGCGTCACGCCATCGGTCGGTTCGGTCTTGATGTATTTGCGGAGCCAGACATGGTCCTGTTTTTTGATCGTCACCAGCGTGACATCGGTACAGGAAACGCCGTTGACCTCCTCTGCCGGAGGGCCGAGAATCTTGTCCTTGCCAATATAAAGCGCTGCGCCGCCGGAAGCGCCCGCGAAAAGCGCCATGCCGCCGATAACGATTGCCAGCTTCCGGGAAGGCCGGAATATGCGCAGTAAGGCCTTCACGCCAACTGCTCCGCCATCGACAAGACTCCAACTCGATACATGTTCGGAAAGCTAGTGAAACGACGTTTCGGAATGCTTAAGTGGCATCAGTAAAAACGCATCGGTGAGAATAAAACACCAAAAAAGGTCCGGATATTCACAGACTTGTCAGGCTGTATTTCGGCATGCTCTAAAGCCGCATGGCCTTCACGCTTCGTCAGCTCCAATATTTTGTCGCCGTTGCCGAACAGGGTTCGGTGACGCGCGCGGCGCAGAACCTTTCGATCTCTCAATCGTCCGTCACCGAAGCCCTGAAAGAACTGGAAACGGATCTCGGCGTCACGCTGTTCGATCGTCACCCACGTGGACTGACCATCACGCATAATGGCCATCAGTTTCTCCGCCATGCGACGAAAATCCTGGCAACGGTTTCGGATGCCCGCACCAGTTTTTCCGGACAGCAAAGTGCGCTCTCGGGAACGCTGAATATCGGCGTCACATCGCTTGTCGCCGGCTATGTGCTCTCCGATCTTCTGGCCCGTTACCGCCGCGCCTGCCCGGGTGTCGATGTCAGCGCCATTGAGGACAACGGCGGTTATCTCGAGCATCTCCTGGTCGGCGGCGAACTCGATGTCGCCGTTATGGTGATCTCCAACCTGCGCGACCGCATGGCACTTCAGGCGGAAATTCTTGAGACCTCGCCCTACCGCCTGTGGCTACCGATGGGCCATCCGCTCGTCTCCGCCGACATCATCTCCGTCGCCGATATCGCCCGCGAACCACTCATCATGCTGACGGTCGATGAAATCGAAGAGAATACCGGCAAGCTGCTCTCGGCGCTCGGCGCCCGCCCGCACGTCGCCTTCCGCACACGCTCGGTCGAAGCGGTGCGAAGCCTCGTCGCAACCGGCGCTGGTGTCGCGCTGCTGCCCGACCTCGTTTACCGTCCCTGGTCGCTGGAAGGCGACCGTATCGAGAGCCGCGATGTCTCGGGCTCCCTGCCGGTGGTGCAGGTCGGCATGGTCTGGCGCAAGGGATCGAGCCTGCCGCAGGCGGCGCGCGATTTCGTCGGCATCGCCGAAAGCATGCGCTCAGGCCGTATCCGCTCCTGATCCATCGGAATTTCCGATATCACCTTTCTGATAAATGAATTTGCGAAAGCGGATTTTTCATCGCAACTTTTCAACCGGGAACAAAATGCCGCAATAAGCGGCTCAAACCGGGAGACAGACGATGACGAATCTCTTGAAATCCTGCACGGCCGCACTCGCGTGCCTGAGTTTCGCAACGCAGGTTATTGCCGCAGAACCGCTGAAGACGTTGGGCAAGGGTGAAGGTGCTGTCAGCATCGTCGCCTGGGCTGGTTATATCGAGCGCGGCGAAACCGACAAGAATTACGACTGGGTCACCGGCTTCGAAAAGGACACCGGCTGCAAGGTCACCGTAAAGACCGCCGCGACGTCGGACGAAATGGTCTCGCTGATGAACGAAGGCGGCTTCGACCTCGTCACCGCCTCCGGCGACGCTTCGCTTCGCCTCATCGCCGGCAAGCGCGTCCAGCCGATCAACACCGATCTGATCCCAAGCTTCAAGAATGTCGATCCGCGCCTGCAGCAGGGTCCGTGGTACACGGTCGGCGGCGTGCATTACGGCGTTCCCTACCTCTGGGGACCGAACGTGCTGATGTACAACACCGACGCCTTCAAGGATAAGGCGCCGACCAGCTGGAAGGTGGTCTTCGAGGAAGAAACCCTGCCGGATGGCAAGTCCAACAAAGGCCGCGTTCAGGCCTATGACGGCGCGATCTATATCGCCGACGCCGCCATGTATCTCATGGCCCACAAGCCGGAGCTCGGCATCAAGGATCCCTACGAACTCAACGAAGACCAGTATAAGGCAGCGCTCGACCTGCTGCGCGGCCAGCGCAAGCTCGTTTCCCGTTATTGGCACGATGCGATGATCCAGATCGACGACTTCAAGAACGAAGGCGTCGTCGCTTCCGGTTCCTGGCCGTTCCAGGTCAACCTGATGCAGGCCGACAAGCAGAAGATCGCCTCGACCTTCCCCGAGGAAGGCGTCACCGGCTGGGCCGATACGACGATGCTGCATGCCGACGCCGAGCATCCGAATTGCGCCTACATGTGGATGGAACACTCGCTGTCCGCCAAGGTTCAGGGCGACGCCGCTGCCTGGTTCGGCGCCGTTCCCTCGGTTCCGGCAGCCTGCAAGGGCAACGAACTGATGACCGACACCGGTTGCGCCACCAACGGCTTCGACCACTTCGACAAGATCAAGTTCTGGAAGACCCCGGTTGCCAAGTGCACCACGCAGAGCGAATGCGTGCCGTACCATCGTTGGGTCTCCGACTATGTCGGCGTGATCGGCGGGCGGTAAGTCCCCTCCCCAACCCCTCCCCACAAGGGGGAGGGGCTACTCGATGCACCGCTCCGCTCCAATCTCAACGTCTGAGTTCTCCAAGAGGGAATGGCGGGGTTAAGCCCCTCCCCCTTGTGGGGAGGGGTTTGGGGCGGGGTATTTTGCCAAGATTGAAGCATCACTTAGACACGCCCGGAGCCCCCACATGACACCCGCCGTCCGTTTCCAGAAGGTCTCGCGTCACTTCGGCCAGGTTCGCGCCGTCGATGGCGTCGATCTCGAGATCGCGCCGGGCGAGTTCTTCGCCATGCTCGGCCCCTCCGGCTCCGGCAAGACCACCTGCCTCCGGCTGATCGCCGGCTTCGAGCAGCCGACCAGCGGGCATATCCAGATTTTCGGCGAGACTGCCGAGGGCATTCCGCCGTACCGGCGCAACGTCAATACCGTCTTCCAGGACTACGCGCTCTTTCCGCATCTCAATATTCTCGACAACGTCGCCTACGGGCTGATGGTCAAGGGCGTCGGCAAGGCCGAGCGCCTGCGGGAAGCCGAAAAGGCGCTGGAACTGGTCAAGCTTCCCGGTTACGGCGGCCGCCGTCCCGGCCAGCTGTCCGGCGGCCAGCGCCAGCGCGTGGCGCTGGCGCGCGCCCTCGTCAACAAACCGAAGGTGCTGCTCCTCGACGAGCCGCTCGGCGCGCTCGATCTCAAACTCCGCGAACAGATGCAGGAGGAACTGAAGAGCCTGCAGCGCGCCCTCGGCATCACCTTCGTCTTCGTCACCCACGATCAGGGCGAGGCACTGTCCATGGCCGACCGTGTTGCCGTCTTCAACGATGGCGGCATCGTTCAAGAAGGCACGCCGCACGATATCTACCGCCGTCCGAAGACGCGGTTCGTCGCCGATTTTGTCGGCTCATCGAACGTCATCGCCCCGGAATTCATGGCCTCTCTCGGTGGCGAAAAGCGCTGGGCGAGCCTTCGCCCCGAAGCGATCCGCCTCGGCGATGGCGCAGAGGCAAGGGTCGAGAACGCCAGCTTCCTCGGCGCCGCGACGCGGCTGACCGTCGATATCCGCGGCACCCGCCTGCATGTGATGCTGCCCGCCGGTACCGATGTGCCCGACGTTGGCTCCAGCGTCCGCCTCGGCTGGCAGCCGGGCGACGTCCACTACATGGATGACGCGGCATGAGCGCCATTGCGATGACAGGCAAGGACACGTCGATCCTGCCGGGCCGCGGCGGCTTCTTCGGCAGCCTTTCCGATGCCTTCTGGCGGCACCCGAAACTGCTGCTGTTCCTGATGCTGACACCGCCGCTGCTCTGGCTCGGCGTCATCTATATCGGCTCGCTGATCGCCCTGTTGCTGCAGAGCTTCTTCTCGATCGACGATTTCTCGGGGATGATTAGCTACGAGTTCACGCTGTCCACCTATGCGCAGCTGCTGAACCCGACCAATTTCGACATCATCGTCCGCACGGTGGTCATGGCGGCTCTTGTCACCATCGCCTCCGCATTCATCGCCTTCCCGATCGCCTATTATGCGGCGCGTTACGCGCAGGGAAAATGGAAAGCGCTCTTCTATCTCGGCATCATGCTGCCGCTCTGGTCGAGCTATCTGGTGAAGATCTACGCCTGGAAGCTCATCCTCGCCAAGGAAGGCATCCTCACCTGGTTCTTCGACAAGCTCTATCTCTCCTGGCTGCTCGACGGCATCCTGAACCTGCCCGTTATCGGCGGCAATTCGCTCTCCGTCAGCTACCTCGGCACCTTCATCGTCTTCGTCTATATCTGGCTGCCCTACATGATCCTGCCGACGCAGGCCGCCCTCGAGCGCGTGCCCGGCAACCTGATCGAGGCCTCTTCGGATCTCGGCGCCACCCCGCGCCAGACCTTCCGCACCGTGCTCTTCCCGCTGGCACTGCCGGGCATCGTCGCCGGTTCGATCTTCACCTTCTCGCTGACGCTCGGCGACTACATCATCCCGCAGATCATCGGCTCCTCGCGCCTCTTCATCGGTCAGGCGGTCTATACGCAGCAGGGCACGGCCGGAAACGTCCCGCTCGCCGCCGCCTTCTCCGTCGTGCCGATCGTCATGATGGCCATCTATCTCTGGCTAGCCAAAAAACAGGGAGCTTTCGATGCGCTCTGATCGCGGACAACGATCCCCATTGGTCCTGAAGATCGCCGCTGCAGGCGGGCTGCTCTTCCTGCATTTGCCGATCCTGCTGATCTTCGTCTATGCCTTCACGACGGAAGAGAAGAGCTATCAGTGGCCGCCGCCAGGCCTGACATTGCAGTGGTTCGGCATAGCCTGGAACCGCCCGGATGTCTGGTCGGCATTGGGGCTGTCCGTTCAGGTCGCCTGCATCGCAACCGCCATCGCGCTGGTGCTCGGCACGCTCTGTGCGGCTGCCGTCAGCCAGACGAAGTTCTTCGGCCGCGAAGCCATCTCGCTGCTCGTCATCCTGCCGATCGCCCTGCCTGGCATCATCACCGGCATTGCGCTACGCTCGGCCTTCAGCCTGTTCGATATCCCATTCTCGGTCTGGACGATCGTGCTCGGCCACGCCACCTTCTGCGTCGTCGTCGTTTATAACAACGCCGTTGCCCGTTTCCGGCGTACGCAAGGCTCGCTGATCGAGGCCTCGATGGATCTCGGCGCAGATGGCTTCCAGACCTTCCGCCATGTCGTGCTGCCGAATATCGGCACGGCGCTCTTGGCCGGCGGCATGCTTGCCTTTGCACTGTCTTTCGACGAAGTCATCGTCACCACCTTCACCGGCGGGCAGCAATCGACGCTGCCGATCTGGATGCTGGAAGAGCTGATCCGCCCGCGCCAGCGCCCCGTCACCAACGTGGTCGCCATGGTCGTCGTGCTGGTTACCTTCCTGCCGATCCTCGCAGCCTATTACCTCACCCGCGACGGCGACCAGATTGCCGGCGCCGGAAAATAACCAGAGTGGGATGCCCCCATCCGCTCGCTGAACAAAAGGGAGAACATCATGGACACCCAAATGCTGATCGGCTCGCGCTTCGAAGCGGGCACGGAAACCGAAGAACACGTCCTGAACCCGAAGACGGGCGAAAAGGTGGTGGATCTGCCGGAAGCGTCGCTAGGCCAGGTCGATGCCGCCGTCGATTCCGCCGAAAAAGCCTTCAAGAGCTGGTCGCAGACGACGCCCGGCGAGCGCTCCTCCTATCTCCTGAAGATCGCCGACGCGATCGAGCGGGATGCGCAGGGTTTCGCAGCGCTGGAAGCGCTGAACTGCGGCAAGCCGATCAACGCCGTCCTCAACGATGAAATCCCGGCGATCGTCGATTGCTACCGCTTCTTTGCGGGCGCCGTGCGCAATCTGCATGCCCCAGCTGCCGGCGAATACCTGCCCGGTCACACCTCGATGATCCGCCGCGATCCGATCGGCATCGTCGGCTCGATCGCGCCCTGGAACTATCCGCTGATGATGATGGCCTGGAAGCTGGCACCGGCGATCGCCGGCGGCAACACGGTTGTCTTCAAGCCCTCTGAACAGACGCCGCTAACGGCGCTGAAGATGGCGAAGCTGCTCTCGGAAATCCTGCCCGAGGGCGTCGTCAACGTCATCCTCGGCCGCGGCGAGAGCGTCGGCAACGCGCTGATCAACCATCCGAAGATCGGCATGGTTTCGATCACCGGCGATGTCGCCACCGGCAAAAAGGTGTTGCAGGCCGCCGCCAAGACCGTCAAGCGCACCCATCTGGAACTTGGCGGCAAGGCGCCCGTCATCGTCTTCGACGATGCCGATATCGACGCTGTGGTCGCCGGCATCCGTACCTTCGGCTATTACAATGCCGGTCAGGACTGCACCGCCGCCTGCCGCATCTATGCCGACGCCAAGGTCTACGACAAATTCGTCGCTGATCTCTCCTCCGCCGTCTCCTCAATCAAGTTCAACCAGGCCGACGACACCGAAAACGAGATCGGCCCGCTGATCTCCAAGCGTCAGCGCGACCGCGTCGAGAGCTTTGTCGCGCGGGCTTCCGAGCACAAGCACATGGAAGTCACCGTCGGTGGCAAGGCCTCCGGCGACAAGGGCTTCTTCTTCACCCCGACGGTCATCGCCGGCGCGACGCAGGACGATGAAATCGTCCGCCGCGAAGTCTTCGGTCCCGTGGTCTCGGTTACCCGCTTCAGCGATGTCGAGGATGCCGTCACCTGGGCGAATGACAGCGACTACGGCCTGGCCTCCTCAGTCTGGACCAAGGATATCGGCCGCGGCATGAAGACGGCAGCCCGCCTGCAATATGGCTGCACCTGGATCAATACGCATTTCATGCTGGTCAACGAGATGCCGCATGGTGGCGTCAAGCAATCCGGCTACGGCAAGGACATGTCGGTCTATGCTCTGGAAGACTACACGGCGGTCCGCCACGTAATGATCAACCACCGATGAAATAACCCGAAGGGGTTATTGCAATAACATATTTGTGATACGAGGCCGCCGTGAACAACTACGGCGGTCTTTTTGTTGATATATTTCAATATTGCGTTGAACGAACATCTGCTCCATATTTGAGCAAAGCCTTGGCAATGGCCGCGGGGGGCTACGAAGGCTGATAAGTTTCAATGGCATCGGTAATTAATATTGCAGAACTCGAGCGCGCACTTGCCGGCTTGATGGATTCCGCATTGATGCCGGAGACTTGGGCTGGCACGCTGGAGGCGATCAGCCGCGCGACCGGTTCGGCCGGGGCACACATCATGCCTGTGCGTGGAAAATTCGAAGCTGGCGTGCTCACCACCCCCAATTTTCTGGAGGCCTTCGACGTCTATTTTGCCGAAGGCTGGTACAAGCGCGACTTTCGCGAGCGCGGCCTGCCGATCGGCCTCAGCAAGGGCGTGGTGATCGAGCACGACATCGCAAACAGCGCCGATTTTGAGCGCCAGGCCTTCTATGCCGACTTCCTGGCGCGCTTCGGGCTGCGCTATTCCGCAATGGTCCTCTTCGAAATCAGGGGCAGCACCCTCAGCATCAATCTGCAGCGGGGCATGAACGACACGCCCTTCGACCGCTCCGACGAACCGCTGCTGCTCGCCATGCAATCCCGGCTCTCGGCCGCCGCGGAGATCGTCCGGACCCTCGATGCGGCAAAGGTCGGCGGCATGGCAGACGCCTTCGACCTCACTGCCGCCGCAGCAATCTTCTTCGATCGCAAAGGACGGATCACCTATCTCAACAGCCGGGCCGAAAAGCTGCTCGATGACGAAGTCCGCGTCGCAGGCGGCGAGTTCTTCTCGGTGAAGCAGAGCGAGGCGGCGCAGCTGCAGCGGCAGGTCCTGTCGGCGGCCGATGGTGCGTTGTTCATCGATCTTCCTTCTGTCCGCATATCCCGAACCGGAAAGCCGCCGCTGGTCGCCCGCGTCCAGAAGCTTCAGGGCCTCGCCGCAGACCTCTTTGCCCATTCCAGCGTTGTCGTCCTGATCACCGACCTCGCCGAACGCGAGGGGCCGAGCATTGAGCTGCTGCGCAGCACCTTTGCACTCACACCGCAGGAAGCCACGGTGGCAAAACTGCTGCTTGACGGCTCCTCGCCGCGGGAGATCGCCACCATTTGCGGACTGCAATATGAAACGGCGCGCGGCTACGTCAAACGCGTACTCGCCAAGACGGGCACTCAACGGCAGGCGCAGCTGATCGCCCTGCTTTCAGGCCTGAAGTCTTAGGCCCCCACCTGGGCGCCATACAGCGCCCATACTTCCCAGCCGCCTTCCCAGATCATGTCGAGCGCCACATAGACGATGATGGCCAGACCGATCCAACCGATCCAGCGGAAGCGGCTAAGCAGCTTGGCGACGAAATTCGAGGCAACGCCCATGAGCACGACCGAGAGAATGAGGCCGAAAACCAGCGCCGTCATGTTCGATTTCGCGGCACCCGCCACCGCCAGCACATTATCGAGCGACATAGAAAGGTCGGCGAAGATGATCTGCCCGATCGCCTGACGCAGAAGCTTCGGCTTATGCGCATGATGCCCGGCCGCGTCATCGCCACCCTCTTCTTCGCCCGCCTCCCGAAGTTCCTTGAACATCGTCCAGCAGATCCAGAGCAGCAGGAAGCCGCCGATCAGGTTGATCCCTTTGATGACGAGCAGCTCGGCGGCGATGATGGCGAAGACGATGCGGATCACCGCGGCCGCGGCAATGCCCGCCACGATCGCCTTGCCGCGCAGCTCCGGCGCCAGACCGGCCGCCGCCATGCCGATGACAATCACATTATCCCCGGAGAGGATGATGTTGATCATGATGACTTCGAGATAGATGGAAATGACGGCGGGATCAAAGAAGGAGGACATCAAGGCACTTTCGTCGATGGGGCAAATCGATGAGAAGATCCCCACGCCTTCAGCGCGCCTGCAGCGTGGATACGCGGCAGATCGTGACCCTTAGGAATTGGGGGCTCTTCCTGGAAAAAGTTTGAAACAGATCAGGGCCCGGTTGAAAAGCCCTGCGACCGGCCGATAAAGGCGGATTGGAAAATCGCCTGTTATTTCAATCGATTTTATTATGCGACGGGAACAAATTGCCGTCTTCCGCGTCTTCTTCTGCGTCCAACACAGAGGAAACCTCCATGCTTAAGTGGGCTCTCATATTTTTCGTCATTTCGCTGATCGCCGGCTTCTTCGGCTTCTCCGGCATATCCGCTGCGACCGCGACGATCGCGCGCGTCCTCTTCGGCATCGCGCTGGTGATCTTCCTGATCTTCCTCGTCCTTGCACTGATGGCGGGACAGGCGATCCTCTAGCGCCAAAAACGGCGAGCCTCAGAGCAGGCTCGCCCCGACATTGATCGCCAGCGCCAGGATTGTCGTGTTGAAGAGAAACGACAGTACGGCATGCAGCAGCGCGATCTTGCGCATCGTGCGGGAGGACAGGCCGATATCGGCCGTCTGCGCGGCGACACCGATGGTGAAGGAGAAATAGAGGAAGTCCCAATAGATGGGCTCCTCTATCTTGTCCGGGAAAACCAGACCTTCAGCCTTGTCCCGCCCGCCGTAGAAGCGGTGGGCATAGTGGATGGTGAAGAGCGTGTGCAGGAAAACCCAGGAAATCAGGATGGTGACGATCGCCGCCATCGCGCGTTCCAGCGCCACGTCGGCAGGCGCGTCCTTGACCGAATGCAGCTCGAGACCGATGCCGGCAATGCTTGCAACTGCGGCGGCGATCGACAGGAACAGCACGAAAGTATCGGAAAAATCGAGGTCTTCGGAGCGGCGGCGGATATCGGAAACGGTCGCCCGCAGCATCTTGCGCCAGCTGATGGCGATGAAGACGATCGCCGTCACATTCCAGCCGACCAGCATGTTCTTGGCATTCACATCGCGCGACGTCAGCAGCAGGAAGACGGCAAACCCGGCAGCGAAGGCGATGATGAAACTGCCATGCCTGATTGCGTAGGTCATAAACCCAGAGCGCTTCCCGCCTGCCATTCCGCTTCTCCCGTCTCAGATCATGATATGAAACATGAAAAAGGCCCGGACACCATCGGCGTCCGGGCCTTTTCAAGGGCTTGTGTAAAGGCCTTAGGCAGCAGCGAGCTGCAGTTCCTTCTGCACCATGCCGCGCAGCGTGCCGAGATCCTTGGCGAACGCGCGGATGCCTTCAGCGAGCTTTTCGGTCGCCATCGCATCTTCGTTCATCATCCAGCGGAACGTCTTTTCATCGACGCTGATCTTCGCGGCCGGCTTCACCGTCTCCGGCGACAGCTTGCGCTCGAGCTTGCCCTGGTCGTTCGACAGTTCATCGAGCAGGTTCGGCGCAATCGTCAGGCGGTCGCAACCGGCCAGCGCTTCGATTTCACCGGCGCTGCGGAACGAGGCACCCATGACGATCGTCTTGATGTCATTGGCCTTGTAGTAGTTGTAGATGTCGCGAACAGAGACCACGCCCGGATCTTCCTCAGGCGTGTAATCCTTGCCCGTCGACTTCTTGTACCAGTCGAGGATACGGCCGACGAAGGGCGAGATCAGGAAAACCTTGGCGTCGGCGCAGGCGACGGCCTGTGCCTTCGAGAAGAGCAGCGTCAGGTTGCAGTCGATGCCTTCCTTCTGCAGCACTTCGGCAGCGCGGATGCCTTCCCAGGTGGAGGCGAGCTTGATCAGGATACGGTCCTTCTCGATGCCACGTTCCTTGTAGCCGGCGATGATGCTGTGAGCCTTGTCGATCGAAGCCTTGGTGTCGAAGGAAAGGTCGGCATCGACTTCCGTCGAGACGCGGCCAGGCACCAGCTTCGAGAGCGCAGCGCCGACGGAGATCGCCAGGCGATCGGCAACGGCGGCCGAAACAGCCTCGGCATTGCCGCCCTGCTTCTTGCCCCAGGCAACGCCTTCCTTGATCGCGTCGGCAAACATCGGCGTGCCGAGTGCCTTCAGAACGATGCTCGGGTTCGTGGTGCAATCGACGGGCTTCAGGCGCGCCACCGCCTCGATGTCGCCGGTATCGGCAACCACCGTGGTTATCTCGCGGAGTTGGTCAAGCTTGGATGTCATGGTCAAAATCCTTTGTGACTGAGCTGCGAACCGGCGCGACCTTCGCCCGGAAAAGAGGTGATCTACGGAATGCTGACGTTCGTGTTGCAGGCGAAGAAGCGCGGCTCCATCACGGCTGTTGAGCTAACGGGAGTTGCACCGGCAATGTTCCGGGCCGGAGCCGAAAGAATGGCGCGATAATTCGGCGCAGGCAATGCCTGCGGCACCAAGGCCGGTCCTGACTTTCCGTATGCCCGCACAATGTCCTCCTCGGACGGACAAGAACGACGTCTGTCGCGGATAATATCGCAATTCCGTTCATCGAAAGTCAAGGACATTTGTGCATTTCAATTGACATAAGTGTCACACCCGTCATTATCGGCGGGAACAATGCGATGCCCGAGCGCCTTTCGCTTGCTGCAGGCAATTAGGGTGAAATTCTCGCGGGAGAAGATGTGGTCAAGCTGAAGCGCGGCACGCACACCGCTTATTCCGAAGCTTCCTCGCTGAGGCTCAGGGCGGCGTGGCTCTACTACAATCAGGGCCTCACGCAGAAGGACGTTGCCGAGCAACTCGGCATCAGCCGCACCACCGTCATCCGCCTCCTCGACGAAGCGATGAAGCGCAGCGAAGTGCAGATCTGGATCAACGATTCGATCGGTGACTGTGTCGAGCTGTCCGTCAAGCTTGAGCGTGCCTACGGCCTCGATGAGGCGATCGTCGTGCCCTCCCCCGCAAACAGCGACGTTAATGCGTTGGCGAAAAGCGTCGGCCTGGCGCTCGGCCAGTTTCTCTCCGAAGCGATCCCCGACAATTACACGATCGGCGTCGGCTGGGGGCGGACGATGACCGCTTCGCTATCGAGCTTCCGATCGCCACGGCGCGACAATTGCAAGGTCGTCTCGCTGCTTGGAGGCGTCGTTGCCGTGCATCAAACCAATCCGATCGATTACACTTGGCGGCTGGCGAGCCAGCTCGGCGCCGAGTGCTACATGTTCCTGGCTCCGCTGCTGGTCGATTCCATAGAGACCAAACGTAATCTGATCGAAAAATGCGGCCTGGACTCGATCTACCGGCTCGCCGAGAGCCTCGATCTGGCGATCGTCTCTTGCGGCGATATCGGTCCGCATTCGACCTCACTCTCCGAGGGATGGATTTCGAAGACCGAGCTGCAGGAGCTTATCGACGCCGGCTGTGTCTGCGACACGATGTTCAACTTCCTCGACAAGGACGGAAACACCGTCAATCACTCGATCAACAGCCGCGTCATGTCGGTCGATCTCGACACGCTGAAAAAGGCAAAGCACATCGTGCTCTCCTCCGGCGGCGCACACCGCGCCACCGCTATTCGCGCCACGATCAAGCGGATCGGCTGCAATACGCTGATCACCGACGAGAGCGCGGCCAAGGCGCTGCTGGAATTGGCTGCGGCCTGAACGCACCCGGTCAGGCGTGCGCCGACTCCCAGCCAAGCATCGCCCGCTTGCGCGTCAGCCCCCAGTGATATCCCGTCAGCGCTCCGCTCTTGCCGAGTGCGCGGTGGCACGGCACGACGAAGGAGATCGGGTTGGCACCGACAGCCGCACCGACTGCGCGCATGGCCTTCGGGCTGCCAATGTCATTGGCGATGTCGCTATAGGTCACGGCCTTGCCGAAGGGGATCTTCAGCAGGCTTTCCCAGACCCGCACCTGAAAATCGGTACCGATCAGCACGACGCGAAGCGGCTGCTCGGATGACCATTTGCCCGGCTGGAAGATCCGCTCGGCATAAGGCGCCGTCGCCTGCTGGTCTTCGACATACGCGGCATTCGGCCAGCGGCAGGTCATATCCTCCAGGCAGGCCGCCTCGTCGCCGAGATCGCTGAAGGCGAGCCCGGCCAGTCCGCGATCGGTGGCCATCACCAGGGCGACACCGAAGGGCGAGGTGTGGAAACCGTAGCGAATGGTCAGTCCGCCGCCCCTTGCCTTCCACTCGCCCGGAGACATGGCCTCATGGGTGACGAACAGATCGTGCAGACGGCTGGGGCCGGAGAGACCGACCTCGAAAGACGTCTCCAGCAACGGCAGCTCTTCCTGGCGCAGCAGCCGCTTGGCGTGATCGAGCGTCACTGCCTGCAGGAAGGCCTTAGGCGAAAGCCCGGCCCAGCGCGTGAAGGTCTTCTGCAATTGCGTCGGCGATTGGTTGAGGCGCGCGGCGATGTCTTCCAGCGAAGGCTGGTCGCGATAATCCTCGGTGATCAATTCGATGACCCGGCGAACGGTCTCGTAATCGGGACCATCAGGCGTGATGTCTCTGTTCAGATTTGCGATCATGTTCATCGTATTTCTCCTTGTATCAAGGAGATAATCAAGCGGGATCTGCGAAACCACCCGTTTCTTGCGCGGCTTTCAGATCCGCTGCTTCACCGTCGCCAGCGCGCCCTTGAAGGCCTTGGCGAAACTTTCGCGATCATCGGGATTGAGGAACGAGCCGATATCCGTGCGCCGCCCCTCACCCGCAACATGCATCGAGAGAATGCCGATCTCCTCGTGTCGCCGCACCAGGAAGCGGGTCCAGAACGGATTGAAATGGTGTTCGATCATCTTGCCTGAAGGCGCAAACTTGCGGATCGCCACGTCGCTTCGCGAAACGGTGACCTCCTCCCGCGCACGGCCGGAGCGGTAGTTCAGCCAGAAGGCACCGTAGAGAAGCGCGAAATCGAGACCGAAGAAAAAGCCGATCGGCCAGGCGCCAGTCGCGACGAAGAATACCGCATGCATGAAGCAGACGGCGCCAGAGAGCACCAGCAGCACACGAAATCCCTTGCGGCCGAGCGACCGGTAGGGGAAGAGTTCGGCGGCGAAAACAGGCTGTTCGACCGCGCTGTCGGCGTTGCTTTCCGTCATGGCTGGTGAGTATAGATTGTCGATGGCCGAACCGAAACTCAAATCCGCTTCCCGCATTTCGCAAAACTCAAAAGTGATCGCCCGACGCAAGACGGCGGCGGTCCGCAGCGCCTATTCCAAAGCCGAGCGGGAAGAGATTTTCCGCCGCTTCTCGATCCAGCGGCCGGAACCGAAGGGCGAGCTGGAGCACAGCAACCCGTTCACCCTGGTGGTTGCCGTGGCGCTCTCGGCGCAGGCGACCGACGCCGGCGTCAACAAGGCGACGCGGGCGCTTTTCAAGGCTGCCGATACGCCGGAAAAGATGCTTGCCCTCGGCGAGGAAAAGGTCCGCGATTACATCAAGACGATCGGCCTCTATCGCAACAAGGCGAAGAACGTCATCGCCTTGTCGCAGATGCTGGTCCATGAGTTCGGCGGTGTCGTGCCGCAGACGCGCGAAGAGTTGATCCGCCTGCCAGGCGTCGGCCGCAAGACCGCCAACGTGGTCCTTTCCATGGCTTTCGGCCAGGCCACCATGGCCGTCGATACGCACATCTTCCGCATCGCCAATCGCATCAGGCTCGCGCCGGGCAAGACGCCCGATGAGGTCGAAGAGCGCATGATGAAGGTGGTGCCGAAGCAGTATCTCTACCACGCGCACCACTGGCTGATCCTGCATGGCCGCTATACCTGCAAGGCGAGACGCCCCGAATGCGAGCGCTGCGTCATCGCCGATATCTGCAAGTCTGCCGAGAAGACGTGGGACATCCCCGCGCCGCTCGTCGAGCTACCGCCGCAGATGATCGGCGAGGCCGTCGACTAGGCCGGCGATCGCCTGTTCGTAATCTGCCCGCACCCCACCCTGCTCGATCTCGATCGCAGCACGGTCGAAGGCGGCCGACAACAATGCCGTCAGCGGTCCCAGCTGCGCCGCCGCGGCGGGCAGCATCGCCGCCAAACCCCGGCGCAGGCTTTCCTCCGCATTCTCCCGGTCGATCGCCGAAGCCTCGGCGCCGAGAACCGCTGGCGCCTCCAGCAGCAGCAGCCGTGTACGTCCCTCCGCCGCCATGGCATCGAAATAGGCCGATGCACCCGTGAGCAGTGCATCCCTTGGAGATCCCGCATCCGCCGAATGGCTCTCGATCTCCTCTGCCACCTTTTCCGCCTCCAGCTCGATTACCGCTCGGAACAGCGCCCGCTTGTCTTCGAAATGGTGATAGAGAGCCCCCCGCGTCACGCCCGCCGCCGAGACGATGTCCGGCGTCGCGGTCTCGGCATAGCCTTTGTCGACAAAGAGGCGGCGCGCAGCCGCGATCAGTGCCTGCTGCGTCTGTTCGGTTCGTTCGCGATTGGTCCTGGTCATATCACCTATTTACATACACGCTGCATGTATGTTAAATGAAAAAACATACAATCTGTACGTAAATTAAAACGGATTAATGAAATGAAATCGACGAGCTATTATCCGGTCATCATGACCGGCGACGTGGCGGCAACGGCGGCTTTCTACATGACGCATCTCCGCTTTCAGGCGCTTTTCGAAAGCGACTGGTATGTCCACCTTCAATCCGCCGAAGACGAGCGGATCAACCTCGCGATCCTGGACGGCGGCCACGAGACCATCCCCGAGCAAGCGCGCGGCAAGGTCTCCGGCCTGCTTCTGAATTTCGAGGTCGAGGATGTTGATACCATCTACGCGGCCTGCAAGGCCGCGGGATTGCCGATCATGCGCGATTTGCGTGACGAGGATTTCGGCCAGCGGCACTTCATCACCGCCGACCCCAACGGCGTGCTGATCGACATCATCAAGCCGATCCCGCCGAGCGCCGAATTCGCCGCCATGTACGACGCCTCGGCCCTGCCCGCCTGACCTAACCTCTGAAGGCCGGATCCTTCTGCGACACCAGCTTGTGCAGGTTCACCATCATGCCGGCGGCAAAGAGTGGCGTGAGGAGATTGAGGAACGGCACCGCGAGAAAAGCCGCGATGACAAGGCCGCCCAGGAAGACCGTCGATCCGTGCTTTGCCCGGAAGGCGCGGGCCTCCTCGGGCGGCCGGAAGCGCATCGCTGCAAACTCGAAGAATTCCCGCCCGAGCAGATAACCGTTCACCACGAAGAAGGCGATCAGATTGACGCCGGGGATGAAGAGCAGAAATAGCGCGATGATATTGCCGAGAATCACCACTCCGAGGAACTTGATCGAACTCGTCAACGCCGGTCCGAACGGCATTGCCGTGCCCGGCCGGTCGTTCGGATAATCGCGTTTCTCCACAACCTCGGCAACGTCATCCAGAAACAGACCGGCAATCAGCGCCGTCACCGGCGACAGAAGAAGGGCAAGGCCGAGCGCCAGCCCAAGACCGGCGAGAATGGCTAAGACGAAGCTCAGCCACCCCGCCCATTCGGGCATCTGTGGAAAGAAACCAGCAATCCAGGGAAAGAGCAGCGTCGCAAACAGGCTGCGCAGCACGAACCACAGCCCGACCAGCACCAGAAGTGTCAAACCCAGCACCTTCCAGAACACTGAGCGTGTCTCGGGAGCAAGCAGGTTGCGGAAGGACAGGCGGGCGGCGTCAAGGATCATGCGTGGCGTCTCCGTGGTTTGACCCAGGATGTAGGAATCCCCGCGCAGAACGGCAAGCCGAAATAAAAGTACATGCAGCAATGGAAAACTTGTCTGCAATTGAACACTAATATATACTGGAAATTATTCGATCTAAACTTGAGCCTGAGACGCAGCTTCCGGAAATAGTTGCAAACGGCAAGTCTCGCCCGCGCGCATCCGCAAGACGCGTTTTCGCCAGTGAGGGGCCCGTTGCGTGGAAGACTTCGTCCAGAAGCTCAGGCATTACGTGAAGTCCGGCACGCCAGCGGAGCGCCGGATCGCGAAGTATTTCACCGAGCATCTGAACGACCTGCCCTTCGAAACCGCAGCCTCGGTGGCCGACCGGCTGGATCTTAGCCCAATGACGGTCGGGCGCTTCCTGCGGGCGCTCGGCTATCAGGGCCTCGACAGCGTCAAGATCCATATCCGCGAAACGGCGGTCACATCGCCGGTTCAGTTGCAGACCTCGCTCAACGAGCTGCAGACCGACGCATCGAGCGGCAAGCCGCTGGCATTGCTGGTTACCGAACAGATCCAGGCGATGCACCATATCTACCACCTGACCGCGCAGCCCCAATGGGCCGAGGCGGCGTCAATGATTTCAAGCGCCCGCGAAGTCTTCATCGCCACCCATGTACGCCTGACCGGTTTCGCTTCGCATTTTGCCCAGCGCCTTACCCACGCCCGCGATGGCGTTCGCGCGCTCGATGGATCGGGGAGCCGCTTTGCCGAACTCTTCGCCCGACAGACCGGCGAAGGCGCCCTGCTCGTCATCATCGATTGCCGGCGCTTTGCCCGCGCTAGGCTGCTTGCCAGAACAGCAAGGCGCTACGGCTACCGGGTGGTGCTGATCACTGCGGAAAACAATGACTGGATGCCGGAGCAGTCGAACATCATGCTGACACTGCCTCCGTCACGCGTGCCGGACGAAGATAACCTGCCGCCGCTGATGGCACTGCTCGATTGCCTTTCGGAAACGGTGATTGCTGCGGCCGGCGACGAGGCCTTCCAGCGCGAACGCCGCATGGCGGAATTCGGCGCCATCCTCGGCGAAGGCCGCGGCGGAGGCTAGTCCATCGCTTCCAGTTCGGCGCGATGCCGGTACATGGCCAATAGCCGCCGGTATTCGCGGTCGTACATCGCCCGCTTGGCCGCGTTCGGGCTGCGTTCGTCGCCGCCGGGATACATCGCGGTTCCGGCCGCTGCCAGATCCTTGTGTAATCCGCAGGCGGCGGAAGCAGCGATCGCCGTACCGAGCAGGACGGCTTCGTTCATTTTCGGCACCACAACCTTACATCCCGTCGCGTCGGAATAAAGCTCCATCAGCACCGGGTTCTTCACGTGGCCGCCGGCCACATGCAGCGTATCCGGAACGTAGCCGTATTCTTTCATCGTCTCGAGGATATGGCGGATACCAAGCGCAATCCCGACGGCGGTCCGCCAATAGAGCGCACACAGCCCGTCGAACGACGTATCGAGCGTCAGCCCGCTGACGACGCCGACGGCGTGGGGATCGGCGAGCGGCGAGCGATTGCCATGAAAGTCAGGCAGTACGAAGATCCTGGCGCCAAGCGCATCGTCGCCTTCTTCAGCACGGAGCTGAGCGACACGGGCTGCGATCTTCTGATGCAACGCCGCCGTCGGCTCGCCGCCGGCCGCATGCATGCGCACGATATGATCAAGCAGGGCGCCGGTCGCAGACTGGCCGCCTTCGACAAGCCAGGACTGCGGAAACACCGCTTCGTAATATGGGCCCCACATGCCGTGGCTCGGCCGCCGTTCGCGCGAAAACGAAACGATGCAGCTTGATGTACCGGCAATCAGCGCCAGCTGACGCTCAAGCTCGCGCGGATCGGCCGCATAGCCGCCGAGGGTGCCGAGCGCACCGGCATAGGCATCGACCATCCCGGCAGCAACATGGCAGGCCGTTGTCAGGCCGAGCGCCGAGGCCGCCTCCTGAGTCAACGTGCCGACGCTGGAGCCGACCGGCACCGTCTCGTCAGGCAGGTGTCCCCGCTCCAGCAGATCGTCGAGACCGATCTGCGCCAGGAAGTCCTTCCGCCAGCCGTCTTTCTCATGGGAAAGATAGTTCCATTTCGCCGTCAGCGTGCAGCGCGAGCGGCTGAGGGATCCCGTGGCCTTCCAGGTCATGAAGTCAGCAAGATCGAAGAAGTAGCCGGCATTCATCCAGGTGCCCGGCAGCTTCGTCTTCAGCCACATCAGCTTCGGCATCTCCATCTCGGGAGACATGAAATGCCCGGAATGTTCGAGAACGGCATGCTGCGTCGCCGTGCAGAAATCCGCTTCCTGCAGCGCCCGGTGATCCAGCCAGACGATGGTGTCGAAGCGCTTCTCGCCGCCCGTCGAGACCGAGATTTGCCTGCCCTCGACATCGCGCACGACAAGCGAACACGTCCCGTCAAAGCCGATCGCACCGATCGAAGCAGGCGCCACTCCCGATTGTTCAACGGCCTTGCGCACCGAGATGCAGACCGCTGACCAGATATTCTCTGAATCGTGCTCGGCGTGGTTTTCGCGCGGCCTGTTCATGATGATTGGATGCTCGGCCTTGCCCAGCAACCGGCCGCCGGCATCGAAGACGCCGGCGCGCGCACTGCCGGTGCCAACATCCACCGCAACCACGTGATCATGCATCAGGGGTGCATCCCATCCAGCTTTTGTTTCTGGATAAGGTGGAGCAATTCAGGCATTACGTCAAACACGGCTTCGGGCGAAAGCCGGTCAAGTTCAGCACGATAGCCCTCGAAATTGGCGTGCGAACCGCCGGTAAAGGCAAAGACGCGCATGCCGGCGGCCTTCGCCGCCTCGATGCCCGCCGGGCTGTCTTCGATCACCACGCAGTTCTCCGGCGCGACGTGCATTTCCCGCGCTGCATGCAGAAAGAGATCCGGTGCCGGCTTGCCGTTTTTCACCATGCTGGCGCTGAAGATATTCGGCAGCTTGCCGATCAGCCCGGTGACGGACAGTGAAAGCTTGATACGCTCGACCTGGCTCGATGAAGCAACACAGCAGGGAATATCGAGCGCGTCGATCGTCTCGCCGATGCCTTCGATCGGCTTCAGCTCCTTGCGGAACCGGCCGTAGAGATCGACCCGCATCCGCTCAAGAAACTCCTCGCCGGCATGGACGTGATAGTCGCTCTTCATCGTTTCAATGACAGTCGCAAGGCTCTTGCCGAGAAAGCGGCCATAGACCTCGTCTTCAGTGATCGGCACCCCGCGATCGTTCATCGCCTTGACGAGAACGTTGACGGATATCGGCTCGCTATCGACGAGCACGCCGTCGCAATCGAAAATGACAAGCCGTGTCTCAGTCATGAAAGACCAACCATGTTTTCGGACGCGTTACCGTCCTGCTTGCCGCAAGGCGGGTCGATGACGGCGTTATCTGCCGCCATCGCAATTGCTTACACTGCAAGCTTGCCGTCGAGATAGAGCTGCAGCGTCTCGCGAGTGCCCTTTTCCCACAGCGTTTTCAGGGCATGGGCGAAGCGCTTGCGGAAGAGCTCCGATTTCGCGACTTCGCCGAAGATATCGTCAAAGGCGAGGAAGGCCGCCGGATCGTCCTTGGCCTTGACCGCAGCCGCGTGCAGACGGTCGGCGCTGGCATCGTTGAAGACGATCTCCTTGCCGCTATCCGTCTTGCCGGCGAAGTAGCGGCACCAGAGCGCCGAAACCAGCGACAGACCCACCACGTCCCTGCCCTGACTGAGATTGTCGAGCGTCGAGGGCAGGATGAATTTCGGCTGCCGGTTGGAGCCGTCCTGTGCCAGGCGCGGGATGGTGTCGGCAATCTTCGGGTTCAGCAGACGCCGCTCGATAAGCTCGAAATAGTCCTGCAGCGAGGTATTAGGTACCGGCGGCACGATCGGGATGATCTCGTCCTTCTCGAGCTTCGCCAGGAAGGCACGGATCAGCGGATCTTCCATCGAGTCGTGAACGAAGTGGATGTCCATCAGCGCTGCCGGATAGGCAATCGCCGCATGGCCGCCGTTCAGGATGCGGATCTTCATATGCTCGTAGGGCGTGACATCAGGCACGAAGGTGACGCCGACCTTTTCGAGTGCCGGACGGCCTGCGGTGAACTTGTCTTCCAGCACCCACTGCTTGAATTCTTCGCAATAGACTGGCCAGTTATCCTCGATGCCGAACTGATCCTTCAGCAGGTCGATCTCGCGCTGGCCGGTTGCCGGCGTGATGCGGTCGACCATGGCATTCGGGAAGGCAACGTTGGCCTTGATCCAGTCAGCGAAGGCCGGATCCGACAGCTTCGCTGTACCGACGACGGCGTTGGTGGTGACCACGCCATTATGCGGAATGTTGTCGCAGGACATCACCGTGAAGGGAACAAGGCCCTTGTCCTTGCGCGCCTTGAGACCAGCGACAATCAGGCCGAACACGGTCTTCGGCTCGGACGGGTTCTTGCCGTCGGCGGCGATCGCCGGATGCTCCGGATTGAACTTGCCGGACGCGTCGATGAAATAGCCTCCCTCGGTAATCGTCATCGAGACGATGCGGATGGAGGGATCCGCAAGCTTGGCGATGATCGCCTTGGAATCGCCGACCGGCAGGATGTCGATCATTGGTCCGGTGACCCGGGCCGCCGTCTTGTTGTTGTCCTGCTCGACCACGGTCGTCAGAAAGTCCTGCGCCGCAAGCTTTTCGCGCATCGACGCATCCGACGGCAGCATGCCGGCGCCGACAAGCGCCCAGTCGTGATCCTGTCCCTCGTTGAAGAGATCATCGAGATAGATCGCTTGGTGGGCGCGATGAAAATTGCCGACGCCGAAGTGCACGATGCCGGCTGAGAGCGACGCCCGGCCATAGGCCGGAACCGTGGCCGTCTTGGCCGCCTCGGTAAGCGTTGCCAGCGATAGTTTGCACGTCATGATACAGTCCTCTTGAGGTCTTCCGGAGCGGCCTCCCGCTCCAGGTCTCGGCGGACCGGGCACCGCGCCCGCTCCGCATGGCCACCCCGGCCCGGTCCCGCCTCAGATGGCGAGGCCGCCCTCGTTGAATTTGTGGATACGCGCCTTGTCGGGCGTCACATAAACGGTGTCTCCCGCCTTGGCCGCGAAGTCACCGCCGGCACGCGCGGTCACCGCACCGATGCCCTCGACATCGATATGCAGGAATGTGTCGGAGCCGAGATGTTCGGCAACCGTGACCCGGCCCTTCCAGTCGCCGCTTTCCAGCGACAGCAGCACATGTTCGGGGCGAACGCCGATCGTATGCGCGCCGAGCTGCGCGGCAAGCTGGCCCTTGACGAAATTCATCTTCGGCGAACCGATGAAGCCGGCGACGAACAGGTTGCGCGGGTTCTTGTAGAGCTCCAGCGGCGAGCCGACCTGCTCGATATTGCCTCGGTTGAGGACGACGATCTTGTCGGCCATCGTCATGGCTTCCACCTGGTCGTGGGTGACGTAGATCATCGTCGTCTTCAACTGCTGGTGCAGTTCGCTGATTTCGAGGCGCATGTTAACGCGCAGCGCCGCATCGAGGTTTGACAATGGCTCGTCGAACAGGAAGGCCGACGGCTGGCGAACGATGGCGCGGCCGATGGCGACACGCTGGCGCTGACCGCCCGAAAGCTGGCGCGGCTTGCGCTCCAGATAGTCGGTGAGGTTCAGCACGCGCGCGGCGTCGCCGACCTTGCGGTCGATCTCAGCCTTGTCCATCCCCGCCATCTTCAGCGGAAAGGCGATGTTATTGCGCACGCTCATATGCGGATATAGCGCATAGGACTGGAACACCATCGCCAACCGGCGTTCGGACGGCGCCTGTTCGGTCGCATCCTTGCCATCGATGACGATCTTGCCGCCGCTGACATCCTCGAGCCCGGCGATCAGCCGCAGCAGCGTGGACTTGCCACAGCCCGATGGTCCTACGAAGACGACGAATTCGCCGTCCTTGATTTCGAGATCGATCGAAGGGATGACCTTGGCTTCGCCGAAGACCTTCGAGACTTTCTGAAGGGTAATGCTGCCCATGTTTCTCTCCCTGTCGTCTTATTTCACCGCGCCGAAGGTCAGGCCGCGGACGAGTTGTTTCTGCGAGAACCAGCCGAGGATCAGGATCGGGGCGATCGCCATGGTCGATGCTGCCGAGAGCTTGGCGTAGAACAGGCCCTCGGGGCTGGAATAGGAAGCGATGAAGGCCGTCAGCGGCGCTGCCTTGGAGGCAGAGAGGTTGAGGGTCCAGAAGGCTTCGTTCCAGGCCAGGATGATGTTGAGCAGCAGCGTCGAGGCAATTCCGGGAATGGCCATCGGCGTCAGCACATAGATGATTTCCTTGGCGAGCGAGGCACCGTCCATGCGGGCGGCCTCGAGGATCTCGCCGGGGATTTCCTTGAAGTAGGTGTAGAGCATCCAGACGATGATCGGCAGGTTGATGAGCGTCAGCACGATCACCAGGCCCATGCGGCTGTCAAGCAATCCGGTGTTGCGGAACATCAGGTAGATCGGGATGAGCGCGCCGACCGGCGGCATCATCTTCGTCGACAGCATCCACATCAGAACGTCCTTGGTCCGCTTGGTCGGCGAAAACGCCATGGCCCAGGCGGCCGGAATGGCGATGATCAGGCCGAGCAGCGTCGAGCCGAAGGAGATTATCACCGAATTCATGAAGTGGCCGAGATAGTTCGACCGGCTCTGCACTTCCGCATAATTCTCCGTCGTCCAGTGGAAGAACAGGAACTGCGGCGGCGACGCGATCGCATCGGCTTCGGACTTGAAGCTGGTCAGGAACGTCCAGAGGATCGGGAAGAAGATCAGGATCCCGAGCGTCCAGGCGATCGCGGTCATGATGACCTTGCGTTGGGTGGTGACTTTACGGGCCATCTTACGCCTCCAGGTTCTTGCCGACGAGGCGGACAAGGAAGATCGCGACGATATTGGCGAGGATGACAGCGACGATACCGCCTGCCGAAGCACCGCCGATATCGAACTGCAGGAGCGCCTGGACATAGACCAGATAGGTCAGGTTGGTGCTCTGCGTGCCGGGGCCGCCATTGGTGGTGACCAGGATTTCGGCGAAGACCGAAAGCAGGAAGATCGTCTGGATCAGGATGACCACGGTAATGGCGCGCGCCATATGCGGCAGAACGATATAGATGAATTTCGAAACGACACCCGCGCCATCCATTTCGGCGGCTTCCTGCTGTTCCTCATCGAGCGACTGCAGTGCCGTCAGCATGATCAGCGTGGCAAACGGCAGCCACTGCCAGGCGACGATCAGGATGATCGAGAACAGCGGCGCGTTGGCCAGCCAGTCGTAAGGCTGCAAACCTAGCGCCTTGGCGAGATGCGCGAAGAGCCCGTTGACCGGGTTCATGAACATGTTCTTCCAGACAAGCGCTGCCACCGTCGGCATGACGAAGAAGGGCGCGATGACCAGGATGCGAACGATGCCCTGCCCGTAGATGTCCTGGTTCAGCAAGATCGCGAAGGCGATACCGCCGACGACCGTGATCAACAGGACTCCGAGCACCAGCAGCAGCGTATTTGCCAGAGCGGAGAAGAAGGCTGGATCCGTCAGGAAGTACTGATAGTTCAGGAAGCCGACAAAGCTTTCCATACCCGGGCTGAGCAGATTGTAGTTCAGCAGCGAGAAGTAGATCGTCATCGCCAGCGGGATGAGCGACCACAGCAGCAGAAGAATGACCGAAGGCGCCATCATCATGCGCGCGGCTGAGCGGGTGTGTAACGTTGCCATGGCAATTACCGATCATGTCTGGAGTGGCGAACGGCTGCAGGGCAGCAAAGAAAAAAGGGGGCCGCCGATGCAGTTCGGGCAATTCGGCGGCCCAGTTGAGTGGAATGTCAAGCATTCCAACCCGTTCTCAGGAGGTTATTACTTGATGTAACCAGCCTTGGTCATTTCGCGGGTGGTCAGCTGCTGTGCGCTCTGCAGAGCTTGGTCGACAGAAAGCTGGCCGGCAAGCGCTGCGGAGAACTGCTGTCCAACGGCCGTACCGATGCCCTGGAATTCCGGGATCGCCACGAACTGGACACCGACATAGGGGACCGGCTTGACGGTCGGCTTGGTCGGGTCAGCCGAGTTGATGCTATCAAGCGTCATCTTCGCGAAAGGTGCTGCCTTCTGGTAGTCGGCATTCGCATAGAGCGAAGAACGGGTACCGGGAGGTGCATTCAGCCAGCCTTCCTTTGCAGCGACCAGCTCGGTGTAGTGCTTGCTGGTAGCCCAAGCGACGAACTTTTCAGCCGCTTCGACCTTCTGCGAGCCTGCCGGGATGGCGAGGTTCCAGGCCCAGAGCCAGTTGCCGCGCTTGCCGAGGCCCTTATCCGGAGCCAGAGCGAAACCGACCTTGTCGGCAACCTGCGATTCCTTCGGGTTGCTGACGAAGGATGCTGCAACGGTGGCGTCGATCCACATGCCGCACTTGCCGGTCTGGAAGAGCGCCAGGTTTTCGTTGAAGCCGTTGGAAGAAGCACCCGGAGGGCCGGCTTCCTTCATCAGGTTGACGTAGAAGTTCAGCGTGTCCTTCCACTCGGGCTGGTCGAACTGCGGCTTCCACTGTTCATCGAACCAGCGTGCGCCGAAGGAATTCGACATGGCCGTCAGGAACGCCATGTTTTCGCCCCAGCCGGCCTTGCCGCGAAGGCAAATGCCGTAGACTTCCTTGTCCTTGTTGGTGATCTTCTTCGCAGCGTCTGCGATGAAATCCCAGGTCGGAGCGTCGGGCATCTTGAGACCGGCAGCTTCGAACAGGTCCTTGCGGTACATGACCATCGAGCTTTCGCCGTAGAACGGCGCTGCATAGAGCTTGCCGTCTGCAGTCAGACCGCTGCGGATTGCCGGCAGCAGGTCGTCGGCATCGTAGTCGGCGCCGAGATTGTCGAGCGGCAGAAGCCAGCCCTGCTTTGCCCAGATCGGAACTTCGTAAGTGCCGATCGTCAGAACGTCATACTGACCGCCCTTGGTGGCGATGTCAGTGGTGACCTTCTGGCGGAGCACGTTCTCTTCGAGCGTGACCCATTCCAGGTCGATGTCGGGATTGGATTTTTTGAAGTCATCCGTCAGCTTCTGCATACGGATCATGTCGCCGTTGTTCACGGTCGCGATTGTGAGCGTTTCAGCCGAAGCCATGCCCGCAAACGCCAGTGCCGAGCAGGCGCCCAGCAGAAGAGTTCTCAATGTCATATCTTCCTCCCAGAAGATGAGTGTGAGCATTCGCTTTGCTCATGGGCAATTACTCACAAGAGGTTACAGAATGTCAATCCGCATTCGTTGCTGCGGTAGCGAAAGGGACACTTATGGCGTTGATTTAAAACAAAATAATTTTTGCTCAGACTGTGAGCAAAAACTCGGCAGTTGCCTCATCGGTGATTAAAGCGTTGATCTGGCGGCCGACGATGGCGGCTCGTATCGCCTTGAATTTGCGCTTTCCCTTGGCGATTCCGATGACGGTGGATGAGTCGCGCGGCGGGATCGGCGCCGAGGCAACGCGCTCGTTGATCGGGTTGTCGAGAAGCTTCCCGTCACCGTCGAAAATCCAGCCACAGATCTCGCCGACGGCGCCATTGCGCATCAGCTCCATCATCTCGTCCTTCTCGAGAAAACCATCGACGCAGAGCGGACCATCGATGCCGAGCTCCCCGATACCGACGAAGGTGACATCCGATTGCGAGCTGATCTCCAGCGTCGAGCGCACCAGCTGCTGGCTGTGCAGCATTTCACGCTCTTCCGCCGACGTAACGAGAACCGGCAGCGGCATCGGGAAATGCCGCGCCTTCACGGCATCGGCCATGCTGAAAATCACGTTGTAATATGCCGCCGACCCATCGGGTGTGATGTTACCGGTTAGGGAGACGATGCGGTGTTCGGGACATTCGAGCTGCGGCAGCTGATCGACGGCCGCTTTCAACGTACGGCCGGTACCGACGGCAAGCACGATCGGTTCGGGCCGCTTCAGCCAACGCTCGATTTCCGCAGCCGCCGCCTCGGCAATGCCGATCGTCGTTGAGGAAGAGCCGGGATCGCTGGGCACGATTTCCACGGAACGCAGATCGAATTTCTTGCGCAGCTGATTGCCGAGTTCGAGACAGGCGGCGATCGGATGATCGAGCCGCACCTTGATCAGCTTCTCGGCAACGGCAAGCGAAACGAGACGCTGCGCCGACTGGCGCGAGATGCCCATCGTCGAAGCAATCTCATCCTGCGTCCGGCCCGCGACATAATAGAGCCACCCTGCTCGCGCCGCGTCATCCAGCCGTCCCGGAGTGTCGGTTCTCTTTGCCATCTAGCTTCTACCGCGCAAAATAAGCCGGCGTTCTACCGGGTGAATATGACCATGAATCTCTAATGCGCCAGATCAAAACAAAAATGGGCAAATGTCGAGTGTGTTGAAGAAATGCGTGACAGATTTCGTCTTGGCGACCTGTCAGGCAAACCAGTTGGCGATGACGAAAGCTGCCGCCTTGATGATCCCATAGACCATCCCGCCGACGACGGTCGCCGACAGTCCGGCAGCGATCACGCCGAGGATTACGAACAAGCCGTCGCGGCCGAGAATACCGAAGGAGAACAGGCAGATCGCCAGCGCCGGCAGCATATTCCCAAGCGGAATCGGCAGCGTCAGGATGATCGCCATCACCAGACAGAGGAAGCCGGCAAGATATTCTGCCGGCGGCTCGACAAGCACCGAAAGCCGCGGCTTCAGCATCCGCTCGGCGAAAGCCAGCTTCCGATGGATACGCGAAATGATCGCCTCGAAATCCTCGCGGCGCATCGACCGGTCGGCAATCACCTTCGGCAGCCATGGTCTGAGGCCGAAGGTCAACTGGGCGGCAAGAAAGAGCAGCGGCGCCCCGAGGATCGCCGAGGTGCCGGGCGGCGTCGGCACGAGGTTCGGCAGCGCGAAAACCAGCATCAGAGCGCCGATCGCCCGGTCGCCCATCGTTTCGAAAATATCCCGGATGGAGATGCGCTCGCGCGAGCGGTCACTGGCCATCTGCCTGAGAATTGCAGACAGGCGGCGCGCCCTCGGCCGTGGATTACGCGGCAGGCGCCCCCGCGCCATATCCATGCTTTCGATCGTCATAAAACCCCAGAAACTCGATTTCGTGTGCTTGATACCATCCAAATATGAACCTTCTCTGCTGAATGTGCCGCCATCATGACGGCGCCGGTTCCCGATCGCGGCCATTGCAAGGCCATTTTTCGCCGTCACGCCATGCTTGACCCCCGCCAGCGCCAGGCGCTACTCATTCCCCAGGGAGAAATTGCGTGCGAATTCTGTTGGTTGAAGACGATGGAATGATTGGCGAAGCGGTGCGCGACCATGTGGCCGCCGCTGGCCACGCCATCGACTGGATGCGCACGATCGGCGATGCGCAGGCGGCGGAAAAATCGGTCGATTACGGGCTGATCCTGCTCGACCTGCAGCTGCCTGACGGTACAGGCATCGAATTCCTGAAAGCGCTGAGGGGGCGCGGCAAGACCGTGCCCGTCATCATCCTCACGGCGCGCGACCAGATATCCGACCGCATTGAGGGGCTGAATGCCGGTGCCGACGATTATCTCGTCAAGCCGTTCAATCTCGGAGAACTCGAAGCCCGGATCATGGCGGTGGCCCGCCGCTACGGCGCCAATCCGCACCCCATCATCAAGATCGCCGATATCGAGATCGATCGCCCCCAGCACAAGCTTGCGGTCGCTGGTGAGTCGATCGTCCTGACCAGCCGTGAATGGGCCGTGCTCGATCTGCTGGTTGCCCGGCCCGGCGCGATCGTGCCCAAGGATCGGATCGAAGAGGCGCTCTACGCTTTCGGATCGGAAATCGAGAGCAACACCGTCGAGGTCTATGTCAGCCGGCTGCGCAAGAAGATCGGCAAGGACCGCATCCGCACCGCCCGCGGCATCGGCTACACGCTGGGCGAAGCATGAGACGCGAACCGAGCATCACCCGGCCGCTGATCCTGGCGCTGACCAGTATCGTCGTGCTCTTCTGGCTGATTGCCATCGGCCTCAGCATCCGCGTCATGCAGCACGAGTTCTCGGAGATATTCGACAGCGCTCAGGAAGAAACGACGCAGCGGCTGCTGGCACTGATCGTCGACGATCTCGACCAGCGCACCGTTACCGACCCGCGCAGCGTTGCGATGCTGAACACCGCCGCCAGCCGCGAATATCTGACCTATCAACTGCGGGATAAAACCGGCAAGGTCGTGCTCCGCTCCAACGACGCGCCGGCCGAGCCCTTCAATGCGCCACTCGTCCACGGCTTTCATGACACCCAGACGCATCGGATCTACACCGAGGCAACGACGGATGGCACGCTGTTCATGCAGGTGGCCGACCGCTTCGGCAATCGCCGCGAGGCCGTGCGCGAAAGTGCCGCCACCCTGCTCTGGCCGCTCATCGTCCTCATCCCGGCCAGCATCTTCGCCGTCTGGTTCGTGGTCGGCCGCGCGTTGAAACCGATCGAAACACTGCGCCAGGACATTGCCACCAAGGACGGTGGCAACATGGCGCCGATCGAGAGCGGCAGCCTGCCCCGCGAGATCAAACCGATCGGCCGTTCCGTCAATCTGCTGCTGGCCCGGCTGCGGTCGGCGCTGGAAGCCGAGCGCGAATTTACAGCCAACAGCGCGCACGAGCTGCGCACCCCGATCGCCGGTGCTCTGGCGCAGACGCAGCGACTTGCAGAAGAGCTTCCGCCCGGCCCGGTGCGGCAGCGGGCCAAGCAGGTTGAGACTTCATTGGTCAATCTCAGCCGGCTGGCGGAGAAGCTGCTGCAGCTCTCCCGCGCCGAAGCCGGGATCGGCAAGAGCGATGTAGCCTCCGACCTGAAGCCGGTGCTCGACATGCTGATGACCGACTATGCCCGCGACAGCCGCACCGAGGGCCGCATCGCCTATGAGGCCCGAAACGGCGCAACGCTTGTGCGCAACGCCGACGTCGATGCCTTCGGCATCGTTATCCGCAATCTGGTCGAAAACGCCCTCTCTCATGGAGACCCCGGGCAGGAGGTTTCGGTCTCACTGGATGGGGAAGGCACCATTCGCGTGGTCAACGACAGTCCGGTGATTTCTGCGGCAGACCTCGGCAATCTCAAGCGGCGCTTCCGCCGGGGGGCGACCAACGCGCCGGGATCTGGTCTCGGTCTGGCGATTGCCGACCGCATCACCACCCAGATGGGCGGGACGCTGGAACTGCTGTCACCGGCAAGCGGCAGGCAATCAGGTTTCGAAGCACGGGTCACGCTCCCTGCATAGGGCTTGCAAATCCACTCAAACGATGCGAGCAGACGCCGGTAATCGCGAGGCGGCAAGACATGATCATTTCCTTCGACATCGGCGGCTCGGCCATCAAGGGCGGCATCGCCCGCTCCGAAGCGGACATCACTCCCATGGGCCGCAAGCCGACGCCCAAGGACGACTTTGCGGCCTTCGTCGAAACCATCCGCAGTTTCATCACGGAAAGCGACGAACAGCCCTCGCGCGTTGCGCTTTCGATTGCCGGCGTTGTCGATCCGGATACCCAGCGGCTCACCTGCGCCAACATTCCCTGCATTCACGGCCGCGATCTCGCAGCCGAGCTGGAGGTGGAACTCGGCCTGCCGGTGCTGATCGCCAATGATGCAGATTGTTTCGCCATGGCAGAGGCCGAACTCGGCGCCGGACGCGGCCACCGCATCGTGCTTGGCGCCATTCTCGGCACCGGCGTCGGTGGTGGCCTTGTCTCCGACGGGCGGTTGATCAATGCCTCGGGCGGCTTTGCCGGCGAATGGGGCCACGGCCCGATCATCGCCTCCGAAGCCGGAAATCCGCCCGCCAAGATCCCGGCCTATCCCTGCGGCTGCGGCCAGAAGGGCTGTGTCGACACCGTCGGCGGCGCCCGCGGCCTCGAGCGCCTCCACAAGACGCTGCATGATCTCGATTTCTCCAGCGAGGAGATCATTGCGCAATGGCAGCAGGGTGATGAGAAGGCGACGCGAACAATCGACGTCTATACCGATCTCGTGGCCTCGCCACTCGCCCTGACCATCAACATCACAGGCGCAACGATCGTCCCTGTCGGCGGCGGCTTGTCGAATGTCGAACAGCTGCTTGCCGAACTCGACAAGGCGGTCCGCCAGCGGATCCTGCGCAAGTTCGACCGGCCGCTGGTTGTTCGCAGCGAATGCCGCGTCGAACCCGGCCTGATCGGCGCAGCCATCCTCGGCCTCAAGGCCGAGGCGGCCTGAACGCACCTGATCTGAAAGCGAAAACGGCGCGGCCGGAACCGCGCCATCTTCACTCTGCGGCCATCGCCGGCGGATGATGCTCATCCGCGTCTTCCTGGTCGGCGCTGGCCTGCCCGCCCGTCGCATCCTCCGGCTCACGGCCGAAGAACAGCGCATAGCCGGCGGGCAGAACGAAGATCGTCAGCAGGGTGGCAACCAGAATGCCGCCCATCATGGCGTAGGCAAGCGGCCCCCAGAAAACGCCGCGTGAGATCGGGATCAGCGCCAGGACAGCGGTCAGCGCCGTCAGCATGATCGGCCTGAAGCGGCGGACAGCAGCACCGACGATCGCCTCCTGCCGATGCATCCCCGCCTTGATATCCTGGTCGATCTGGTCGACGAGGATGATCGAGTTGCGGATGATGATACCAAGCAGCGCGATGACGCCAAGGATCGCCACGAAGCCGAACGGCGCACCGCTGATCAGCAAGGCGCTAGCCGCGCCGATGATGCCGAGCGGACCGGTCGCAAAGACCAGCATCGCCTTGCCGAAATGCTGCAGCTGCGCCATCAGCAGGATCATGATGACGACGAGCATGATCGGCGCCTTGGCGGCAATCGAATCCTGGCTCTCGGCTGCATCTTCAGCACCGCCCTGGATCTGCACCTGATAGCCGGCGGGCAAGCTGTCGCGCAGACCCTTCATGTCGGCATACATCTTCATGGCAACGTCGTTCGGCTGCACACCGTCAGGTAGTGTGGCACGGACGCTGATCGTCGGCAGGCGGTTGCGGCGCCATTCGATGCCCTGCTCCATCACCGGAACCACCTTGGCGATCTGCGACACCGGCACGAAGCCGCCGAAATCCGTCGGCACATAGACCGAGTTGACGGCCGAGAGCAGCGAGCGGCTCGTCTCCGGCTCCCGGGCAACGATCGAGACCGTCTCTTCGCCATCACGGAAGTCATCGAGCGGCGCCCCGGACATCGCGGTCTGCAGCATCTGCCGGACGCGCTGCGAGGTAACACCCAGCGAACGGGCGCGATCCTGGTCGATGACGAGCTTCATCGCCGGTACCGGTTCCAGCCAATCGTCGTGGATGGCACCAAGTTCGGGGTTCTCGGCAAACTTGGCCTTCACCTCGTCGGCAATCCGGCGCACTTCCTGGCGGTCGGGCCCCATGACGCGCATCTGCACGGGCCAGCCGGTCGGCGGTCCCAGGAACAGGCGATCGACCTTGCCGCGGATATCGGGGAAGTCTTCGGCCAGGATCGTCCTGAGCTTGACGATCAGCCGCTCACGCGCCGGTTCATCATTCGCCATGATCAGGAGCTGGGCAAAGTTCGGATTGGCAAGCTGCTGATCGAGCGGCAGGAAGAACCGCGGCGCGCCTTCGCCGATATAGGTGGCGATGAACTTCTTGTCGGTATCCGCCATCATCTTGGCTTCGAGAGCCTTCGCCTTGGTCTCGACGTCCTTGATGCTGGTGCCCTCGGGCAGCCAGAGATCGACAAGGATTTCGGGACGCGAGGACTGCGGGAAGAAGTTCTGCGGAATGAACTGGAAGCTCCAGAGACTGGTGACAAAGGCACCGACGGTGATCAGGAGCACGATGGCGCGATGGCGCACCGCCCAGCCGACGCTGTTGCGCAGGCCGCGATAGAAGCGCGTGTCGAAGACATCGTGATGCTCGCCGGTGTGATGCCGCTGCTTCAGGATCATGTAGCCGAGCCATGGCGTGAAATAGACCGCCACGAACCATGAAACGATAAGCGCGATACCGACAACATAGAAGAGCGAACGGACATATTCACCCGCCGTCGATGCCGCAAAACCGACGGGAATGAACCCGGCCGTGGTGATCAGCGTGCCGGTCAGCATCGGGAAGGCTGTCGATGAATAGGCGAAACTTGCCGCCTCGACCTTCACCAGTCCCTCTTCGAGCTTTCGCTCCATCATCTCGACGACGATCATTGCATCATCGACGAGAAGACCGAGCGCGATGATCAGCGCGCCGAGCGAGATGCGCTGCAGGTCGATGCCGAGCTCGTACATGATGGCGAATGTGGCCGCGAGTACCAAGGGGATCGCGATCGCGATCACCAGGCCGGAGCGCCAGCCGATCGACAGGAACGAGACGATAAGCACGATCACCAGCGCTTCGCCCAGCGCATGCATGAACTCGCTGATCGCATCTGTCACGACATCGGGCTGGTTGGAGATCTGATCGACAGCCACGCCATAGGGCAGCGCCTTCTCGAAGCGCTCGTAGGTCGCTTCGACATCCTTGCCGACATCGGTGACCTTGAAGCCCTTGGCCATGACGACGCCGACCTGGACGCTCTCATGACCGTTGAAGCGGTACTTGCGCTGATAGGGATCCTCGAGACCCGAATAGACGGTGGCGATATCGCCGAGGCGGGTCACCTGATTGCCGGAGCGCAGCCGCAGTTCCCGGATATCCTCGACCTTGCGGACATCGCCTTCGACCGAGATGCGCACGGACCGCAGACCGGTATCAACCGAACCTGCCGGATCGACATTGTTCTGGCCCTTAATCGCGTTCTGTAGATCGATGACGGTCAGGCCGCGCTCGGCCAGCGCCTTGGAGGAGACGTCGATATAAATCTTCTCCGGCTGATCGCCGATGATGACAGCCTTCTCGACGCCCGGCGTCGTCAGCAGCATGTCACGCGCCTGGATCGCGAATTTCTTCAGCTCCGGATAGGAATAACCGTCGCCACTGATCGAATGCAGGGTGATGAAGGTATCGCCGAATTCGTCGTTGAAATAGGGGCCGAGCAGGCCCTGCGGCAGCTCGCTGGCGATATCGCCGACCTTCTTGCGAACCTGGTAGAAAGCGTCGGCGACGTCGGCCGAACTGGTGTCGCCCTTCACCTGAACGGTGATGATTGAGCTGCCGGCACGGGTATAGGATTTCACCCAGTCGAGATGCGGGGTTTCCTGCAGCTTGCGCTCGATCTTGTTGGTGACCTGGTCTTCCATCTCTTGAATGGAGGAGCCCGGCCAGACGGCCTGCACGACCATCACGCGGAAGGTGAAATCCGGGTCTTCCTTCTGGCCCATGCGCATCAGCCCGAGCACCCCGGTGATCAGGATGAGGCCAAAGAGGAAGCGGGCGATGCTCGGATGGCCGATTGCCCAGCGCGACAGATTGAACGGGCGCTTCTCGGTGGTGTCGTTGCTGTCCATGACCTGTGTCCCTCTCGCTACGCCTTACTCGACGGCGCTGGTCGCTTCGGTGGAAGCGGCCTGCTGATCGGGCAGCTTGACCTTGAGGTTCTCGGTCATGAACTGCGTGCCGGCAGCAACGACGATATCGCCGCTCTGCAGGCCTTCGGTGACGCTGACGCCATCGCCGGTGAAATCGGCAATCTTGATCTCGCGGGCATGGACAGTCGCAGCATTGCGGTCGACGATCCAGACGATCTTCTTGCCATCCTTTTCCGCCAACGCCGTCAGCGGCACGGCGACATCAGGATTGGTATTGGTGACATTGGCCTCGACGGTCGCGGTCATGCCAAGAAGCACGCGCGGATCATTCGGCAGGCTGACCCGGACAGAGAAGGTCCGCGACTGCGGATCGGCGGCACCCGAGACTTCGCGAACCTTGCCCTGCAGAACCAGCTTGTCATCGGACCAGAAGCTTGCCTTGACGGGCTTGCCAGGCTTGAACTCGGCAATATCGTTCTCCGGCACGGCGATCTGCACTTCTTTCTCGCCATCGACGGCTACCGCGACGACCGGCGTACCAGAAGCCACGACCTGCCCGGTATCGGCATTGATTGCGGTCACGATACCGTTCTGATCGGCCTGCAGCGCAGCGTAGCTCACCTGGTTTTTCGCCTGGTCGAGCGACGACAGAGCGGCATCGCGCGTCGATACCGCCTGATCGTAGGTCAGCGACGCTTGCTCAAGTTGCGATTTCGAGGCGACGCTCTTGTCGAAGAGCTGGATGGCGCGCTTGTTGGCCAGATCGGCGGTCTGTACGCCCTTCTCGGCCGCAGCCAGATTGGCTTCAGCACTCTTCACGGCAAGCTCGTAGTCGGTCGCATCGACGCGCGCCAGAAGGTCGCCGGGCTTCACCCGGTCGCCGATATTGACGGCGCGTTCGGTGATCTTGCCGGCAACGCGGAAGCCGAGATTCATCTCGGTGCGCGCCTTGACGGCGCCGGAATAATCAAGCGCCCGCGTGTCGCCGGCCTTGGTGATCTCGACGACCTTCACGGGCCGCAACACTTGCGGGGCTTCGGCCTTCTTCTCGTCGCTGCAGCCGGAAAGGCCGAGACTGAGAGCGCCGGCAAGCGCAAGACTAAAAATGGACGGCGTGAGGCGGCTATTGAGCGAAATCATCTTCGCGCTCCCGATCTTTCGAATGTTATACGGCGGCCGAACCGCCTGTTATTTCAATGCTTTCAGAGAGAATTCGACGAGCTCGTCAATCGTCGCCCGATTGGTCTTGGCAAGACACTGAGCGACGATTTGCGGATGGCACAGGGTGACCGTCGCCGCACCGAAACAACGCGAAGCCGCATCCGCGTCCTGTTCGGCAAACTCACCGGCCGCAATCCCCTCGCGGATCACGTCGGCAAGCAATGCATGAATGCTGTCGATATGCTTGTCGATCACGTGCCAGTCGCGCTCGATCGCGACGACTACCATCTCGTGAACCTTTTCGCGATCGAGCATGGTGTCGACCGTCATCTGATACTGGCCATGCACGAAAAGCCGCAGCCGCTCCGAAGCGCTGAGCGGCAAATGGCAGGCGTCATAGGCCTGCTTGTAGCCTGCGGCCAGCATGCGGCCGCAGATCGCCTGGTGGATTTCCACCTTGGATGCAAAGAAGCGGTAGATGTTGGCAGGCGACATTCCCAGATCGCGGGCCACGTCGGCAACGGTCGTCTTGGCATAACCGTAGTGACGGAACAGCTTTTCCGCTGAATCCAGAATGCGCGTCACATTCTCCTGACGGCTGCTTTCGATCGTGGCTTCTGCAATTTCGCCCATGCTTTGGGTGGCCTCACTTACGACTGACGAATTTTGAATTTCGTCAGTCGTAAGATATCAGCCATCACATGTCAATCAGTGAATCAAACGTAAAAATGCCGCGGCCATCGGGCGCGCGGCATTGTATGAATGTTTTCAAATAGATCAGGAAAGCGTCACATCGAGCGTAATCGGCACGGCCGAAAGCGCCTTGGAAACCGGGCACCCGGCCTTGGCCTTGTTGGCAAGCTCAGTGAATTTCGCCTGGTCGGCGCCCGGTACCTTGCCGGACAGCGAAAGATGGATGGCGGTGATCGCAAAGCCGCCTTCGACGCTTTCCAGCGTCACCTTCGCATTCGTTTCCATGCTCTCGGCCGTCAGCCCGGCTTCACCGAGGATCAGTGAAAGCGCCATCGTGAAGCAACCGGCATGCGCCGCGCCGATCAGCTCTTCCGGATTGGTGCCGGGAACGCCTTCGAAACGCGTTGCAAAGCCATAGGGCTGCTCCTTGAGAGCGCCGCTCTGGGTCGAAATCTTGCCCTTGCCATCCTTGAGCCCGCCGGACCATTGGGCCGATGCTGTGCGATTGATCTGCATGCCGTCCTCCGTTGCGATTAAAACCTGAAGCGGCCAATGCCGCCACCGCGGAAGGCATCACCTTCCTTGGCGCAATATAAGGCTCGATCTCGCGTTGGCGACCACCGCGCGAAAATCATTCAGGCCGGATGCTGCTGCACGCTCAAACCGCCGTCGACAGTCAGGCAGGTGGCATTCATGAACGGGCATTCGTCAGAGATCATGAAGACGGCAGCCATGGCGATCTCCTCCGGCGTGGCGATCCGCCCGCCGGGATGAAGCTTCATCGTCTCGGCCTTGGCGACCTCCGGATCGGGAAAACTGTTCCAGTAGTCGATGACCTTCTGGGTCGCGACATAGCCCGGCGCCAGCGCGTTCACGCGGATATTCTTCGCCGCGTATTCGAGCCCCAGCGACTTGGTCATGCCGAGCAACGCATGCTTTGCAAGCGGATAGGGAAATGTATGCTGGATGATGGTGAAGGCATGCGTAGAGGCGATATTGAGGATCACGCCACCGCCCTGATCGATCAATCCCGGCAGCACGGATTTCGTGCAGTTCCAGGCGCCCTTGAGGTTGATGTCGAAGCAGCGGTCCCATTCAGCATCGCTCGTCTCAAGCGGCTCGGCAAAGACATTGACGCCGGCATTATTGACCAGCGCGTTGATTTGACCGATCTCGGCAGCAGCGCGCGAAACGGCGGCAGCAATCGCCGGTGCATCGGTGATATCCGCCCGCGCATGACCGGCACTTCCTCCGGCATTACGAAGTTGCAAGGCGGCTGCGGCAAGCCGGGCCTCGTCCGTATCGATCAGGAAAACGCCGGCACCTTCGCGCACGAAGGCCTCCGCAATCGCCAAGCCGATACCCTGCGCCGCACCTGTGATCAGCACGCGCTTTCCCGTGAGACGCTCCACCAAAATTTCCTCCGTCAGATTTCCAAAGCCGAAAGGCTGATCGCCATTTTCCCCGAAAGGCTCTCGCCGGGCGGCAGCAGAACCAGGCCGCCAAACTCGGGCATGTGATGGCCATTCGGCAAGTGGGTCATCGGCTCGAAGCAGAAGAAATCCGCATCGCCGCCGGGTTTATAGATCATGTAGTTGCCGAAGATTGGAGCGGCGTCGATGTCGGCCACAAGCTTTAGTTCCGGCCAGACGATTCGGGCATGACCATCCCAGCCTTCAAAGGCATTGTTGATCCAGTGCGGCGGAATGTTTCGAGGCCGTGAGAAATCGAGCAGCTCGGGCACCGGTCCGCGCTCATCCGGCAGATGGCCATCCCGCTCCGTCCAAAAATGGGTTGCGGAGGCCGCAAGCAATGTCTGCGGCGTGCGGATGAAATACGGATGAAAGCCGAGACCGAAAGGCATCGGCGCGTCACCGCCATTTGTCACGCGCAGCGTATTCACAAGGCGATTGTCCGAAATTGAAAAACTCTGCGATGCTTCATAGCTATAGGGTGAAACGGCATCTGCCGCGTGGTGGAACGTCATCTCCACACGCCGCGCGTCCTGAGAGACGATCTCCCATAGCCCAAGCCAGCCATCGCCATGAAGATAGAGCGGATCGGCCGTGTTGGCGCGGAAGCAATAGTCCCGTCCGCCGACGGTCATCACATTGTACTCGACCCGATTGCCGAAGGGCACCAAGGGGAAGCTGACCGCACCGGCATCGGCAATCATGAAAGCCGTACCGCGAAAACTGGCACTGCGGATCGCGCCGCCAAGGCGGGACAGGGAGATCTCAAGATCGCCATCGGCGATCCGGATCTCCTCCATATCCGCAGACCCGCTCACCCGCGCCGTCCGGCCGCCGACGATCTCAGATTGTCGAGCAGCACGGCAATCAGCAGGATCAGGCCGCGCACGACATACTGGTAGAAGGCCTGGATGTTCAGAAGGTTCATGACGTTTTCGGCAATACCCATGATCAGCACACCGACGATGACACCGGTCATCGCCGCACGACCGCCGGCCAGCGACACGCCGCCGAGGACGCAGGCGGAGATGACCGAAAGCTCAAGCCCGGTCGCCGCGTTCGGCTGACCGGAGGTGATGCGTGAGGCAAGCAGAATGCCGGCGATGGCGCAGACCAGACCCTGCAGCGCAAAGATCCAGATGCGCATGTTGACGACGTTGACGCCGGCGAGCCGCGAGGCTTCCGGATTGCCGCCGATGGCGAGCGTGTTCTTGCCGAAGACCGTGCGGTTCAGCACGAAGCCGAAGACGATAAACAGCGCGATCATGATCCAGATCGGCGTCGGCACCGTCAGGAAACGCGACAGCGCCAGCTGGTAGAAAGAAGGATCGTTGATCCCAACAGCACGGCCATCCGACGCAATCAGCGCGAAGCCGCGAACGATCTGCATCGTTGCCAGCGTGGTGATCAGCGCATTGATGCGGAACTTGGCGATGACCACACCGTTGATGACGCCGACGATGCTGCCGCAGATCAGCGCCGCCAGCAGGCCGAGCGGGATCGAGCCGGTCGAATTCGACACCATGACGGCGATCATGCCGGAGAAGGCGACCGTCGAACCGACGGAGAGGTCGAAGTCGCGCGACGCCAGGCAGAACATCATCGTGCAGGCAACGATGCCGATGGTGACCACCGACTGCAGCAGACCGAGCATGTTGCGTTCCGTCAGGAAGCTCGGAACAAAGATCGAGACGATGACGAAGGCAATGGCGAAGATCACCACCAAGCCCTGTTCGCCGAGAAGGATTTTTTTCAACGAGTTCATCGTGCTGTTCCTGAATTAGATTGTGCCGGCGGCATTCTTGTCGGGCAGTGCCGCGGTCAGAATGCTGCGTTCGTCGAAATCGGCGCGTGCCACATTGGCGGCAACGCGGCCCTGGCACATGACCATGATGCGATCCGAAATACCCATCACCTCAGGCAATTCGCTGGAGATGACGACGATCGCCATGCCACCCGCCGCAAGCTCATAGAGAATTTCGTAGATCTCGGACTTGGCGCCGACATCGATACCGCGCGTCGGCTCGTCGATGACGAGGACCTTGACGCCCTGCTCCGAAAGCCAGCGGCCAAGGATGACCTTCTGCTGGTTGCCACCCGACAGATTGATGATGTCCTGCTTGCGCGATGGCGTCCGCACCCGAAGCTTGGCGATGAACTGGTCGGCGACCGACGCTTCCTTCTTCGGGTTCAGCACACCGAAAGGCGAGAAGTGGCGGCGCGAGGAAATCGCGATGTTTTCCTGGATCGACCGTCCCTGGATGATCCCGTCGAATTTGCGATCCTCGGGGCAGAGAACCATCCCCGCATTGATTGCCGCTTTCGGATTGTTGGGCGAGACGGCAACGCCGTCGATCGTCACCGCGCCCTGATGCCGGTGATCGGCGCCGTAGAGCAAGCGGGCCATCTCGCTTCGCCCTGCCCCAATGAGGCCGAAGAAGCCGAGGATTTCGCCCCGGCGGACGGAAAAGCTCATCGGATTGCGGAGCTTGGAACCGGAGAGGTTCTTCACCTCCAGCCTGACGCCGCCAAGCGGCCGCTCGCGCCAGCCCCAGATATTACTGATCTCGCGCCCGACCATCTCGGCGATGATCTGATCACGCGTCGTATCGGCGACCTTTGGATGATGGGCCGCAAGCTTGCCGTCGCGCAAAACGGTCAGGCTGTCGCAAAGCCGGAAGATTTCGTCCAGCCGGTGCGAGACATAGAGAATGACGGTGCCTTTGGACTTCAGCTTCTCGATCAGCGAAAAGAGGATCTCGCTTTCACGCGACGACAGCGAAGATGTCGGCTCATCGAGCGCGATTACCCGCGCATCCAGCATCACAGCCTTGGCGATCTCCACCATCTGGCGGGCACCGATCGACAGCGTCGCAACCTTTGCCGAAGGATCGACATCAATGCCGATATCATCGAGCTTGGCGCGCACCGTCTCGATCAGCGTCTTGCTGTCAATGACTCCGGCTTTGCCCGGGAAGCGTCCGAGCCAGAGGTTTTCGGCGACCGTCAACTCGGGAACGAGCTGAAGTTCCTGGTGAATGACGATAACGCCAGCGTTAAAGGCATCGCGGACGGAGCTGTATTTCTGCTCCTCACCATCGATGACGATCGTGCCCTCATCAGCCGACTGATCGCCCGAGAGGATCCGGATCAGCGTCGATTTGCCGGCGCCGTTCTCACCCATCAGGCCATGAACGGCGCCCTTTTCGACACCGAACGAGACATTGGAGAGCGCCTGCACGCCCGGATAGCCTTTGGAAATGGTCTTGAATTCGAGGAAAGCCATCATCGCTCCATCGAGAAAGAGCCCGGCGGCAGACATGCGCCGCCGGGATTAAAATCACCTTGGGAGGATGATTATTCGATGCCGAGGTCCTTGCGAACCTTTTCATAGTCGCCGCGCAGTGCCAGCGAACCGGAAGTCAGCGTCAGTTTGGCCGGTTCCTTGCCGTTGGCGATCCAGTCGTACATGTTCATGGCGGTTTCGTAGCCATGACGCTTCGGCGAGATGATGACGGTGCCGAAAAAGCCGGTTGCGGCAGGCTTCTTGAACTCGTTGATCGCCGAGTCAGCGCCACCGATGCCGACGCCGATCACGTGGTCGGCAGCGATACCGACCGATTCCGATGCGCGGACCGCGCCGAGAACGGCTTCGTCATTGAGACCGAACGCGACCCAGTACTTCACGTCGGCATGCTTGTTGAGAACGGTCGTCGCCGCGTTCAGAGCAGCTTCCGTATCGGTCTTGGCCTGCGGCGCATCGAAGATGTTTTCAGCCGGGAAGCCAGCGGTTTTCAGAACAGAAATCGCGCCTTCGACGCGATCGACCGCGGTCGGAAGCTGGTCGTAGGAAACGCGGATCGCGCCGACATTCTTCATATCCCAGCCGCGCTTCTTGATTTCGTCAACAAGCGCCTGACCAACGGTCTCGCCGATCTTGGTGGCAGAGATACCCATATGCGGAACATCTTCCAGCGGCTTGCCATCGGCATCGACCAGACGGTCGTCGACAGTCATGACCTTCAGCTGATTGGCGGCAGCCTTGGCGACGATGCCGGGGCCGAGCTTGACGTCAGGCGTGCAGACGATGAAGCCTTGGGCGCCCTGGGCACCGAGGTTGTCGATCGCCGACTGAACTTTCTCGCCATCTTCGGCGCCGATCTTGACGACCGTAAAGCCCTTTTCCTTGGCGGCCTGGTCGGCGAACTTCCATTCGTCCTGGAACCACGGCTCTTCCGGCTGCTTGACGATAAAGCCGATCTTGACGTCTTCGGCAAAGGCGGAGCCGGCGGCCAGAATGGCAAATGTGCCAGCCAGGATGGCTGCTTTGAACAAGCGCATGTCTCTCTCCCTAACTCTCAAAAATGAGCATCTGCCTCCCAGGCAGTGCGCTAGAATTAAGTTAAATCATCATACCAGTCAATTGCCTTTGTATGATGATTGGAATAATAAGATAATATCAAGCGTGCCGGGAGGAGCCGTCGCAAAGGAAATCGAATTCGGCTAAGACGGTTCGGTTTGCTTCGCGGGCAAGGAAAGCGGAGAGGTCATTTTGGATTCCATCGAGCAACAGAGTGGGGATGCAAATCCGCGCATTGGAAGCCGTCCGCGCGTCCGCAAGAACGTGACAGCTGCCATGGCCGAAGACATCTTCTCGGAGCGCTACCCTGCCGGCTCACCGCTGCCGCGCGAAAACGATCTCTGCGAGCTCTACGGCGTCAGCCGCACCGTTATCCGTGAATCCCTCAAGGTGCTTGAGTCCAAAGGGCTTGTGCGCGGCAAGCCGCGGATCGGCACGTCGGTTTGCGACCGGGACGACTGGAATATCATCGACGCCGAAGTGCTCGAATGGATGGGCCCCTATATCAAGGACTTCGATCTGCTCGGCTGCATTCTGGAGGCACGCCGCACGATCGAACCGGCAGCCGCGGAATATGCCGCCGAACGGGCAACGACCCAGGAAATCGCCGATCTCGACAGCGCCTGGCGCCAGATGCGGGATTCCGCCGGCGATCCCGAAGCCTTCACCGATGCCGACGTGACCTTCCATGCCGTGCTTCTCAAGGCGAGCCATAACCAGGTCTTCCGGCGCCTGCTTAGCGCCATCCATGCTGCGCTGAAATATGCGCTGCATGCCTCGAACATTGCCGTCGAAAGCCGCGAGGACGCCGTTGCCGTCCATGGCGAGCTTGTCGAGGCGCTGAGGCTGCGCAACCGCGCCAAGGCGCGTGAATGCGCCAATCGCATGCTGGATCTGGCCGTGCGCGATCTGGCCGCCGCCGAAAAGGCGATCGGCCGGACCAAGTAAACAGACAGGCGGCACCGCCGCAGACGCAACACGAGATGAATGAAAGCCCGACCCCATGAAGATCACCAAGCTCACGACCTACATCGTTCCGCCGCGCTGGCTGTTTCTGAAGATCGAGACGGATGAGGGCGTCGTCGGCTGGGGCGAACCGGTTGTCGAGGGACGGGCGCTGACGGTCGAGGCCGCCGTCCACGAGCTGGCCGATTATCTCGTCGGCAAGGATCCCTTCCTGATCGAGGACCACTGGACGGTCATGTATCGCGGCGGCTTCTACCGCGGCGGCGCCGTCCACATGAGCGCGATTTCCGGCATCGACCAGGCGCTATGGGACATCAAGGGCAAGGCGCTCGGCCAGCCCATCCACTCGCTTCTCGGCGGCCAGGTGCGCGACCGCATCAAGGTCTATTCCTGGATCGGCGGCGACCGCCCTTCCGACGTTGCCCGCAACGCCAAGGATGTCGTCGCCCGCGGCTTCAAGGCAATCAAGCTCAACGGCTGCGAGGAAATGCAGATCGTCGACTCCAACGAGAAGATCGATCGCGCCGTCGAGACCATCGCCACTATCCGCGAAGCGATCGGCCCGCATATCGGCATCGGCGTCGATTTCCACGGCCGCGTCCACAAGCCGATGGCCAAGGTGCTCGCCAAGGAGCTCGAGCCCTACAAGCTGATGTTCATCGAGGAGCCGGTGCTTTCGGAACACCGCGAAACGCTGAAGGAAATCGCCAACCATTGCTCGACGCCGATCGCACTCGGCGAGCGGCTCTATTCGCGTTGGGACTTCAAGTCGGTTCTGACAGACGGCTACGTCGATATCATCCAGCCGGATTTGAGCCACGCCGGCGGCATCACCGAATGCCGCAAGATCGCATCAATGGCCGAAGCCTATGACGTGGCGCTCGCCCCGCATTGCCCGCTCGGCCCGATCGCGCTCGCCGCCTGCCTGCAGGTCGATGCCATCAGCTACAACGCCTTCATCCAGGAGCAGAGCCTCGGCATCCACTACAACAAGGGCAACGACATCCTTGACTATATCTCCAACAAGGAGGTGTTCCAGTATGCCGACGGTTTCGTCTCCATCCCGCAGGGACCGGGTCTCGGCATCGAGGTGGACGAAGCCTATGTCATCGAACGCGCCAAGGAAGGTCACCGCTGGCGCAACCCGATCTGGCGCCACGAAGATGGCAGCTTCGCCGAATGGTAAGATAGCAAGGGCCGCGAAAGCGGCCCTTCTGCTTTCCGGAACGGCGACAGATGTCAGGCAACGGCGCCAAAATTGCGCCGTTAGTTGCCTGCGCCCAGCCAGGCGGTCTCCAGCGTATAGAGAGCCTGCGGGCGCTTGACGCCGCGCAGCGCGTAACGCCCGATACAGGCGAGTTCGGCGCGATCCTCGCTCGGGATCGTATCGGCGAATTCCGACGAAATGAGCACGTTGAAATCCACCGACCGGCACATCGAGGCGATGCGGCTGACCTCGTTGACGGCAGGGCCGATGACGGTGAAGTCGAGCCGCTCCTGGCTGCCGATATTGCCGTAGAAGACATCGCCAATATGCAGGCCGAGATAGACATCGGTCGTTGGCCGGCTATCGACTGCGCGCGCCGCATTGAGCTTGGCGAGCTTTTCGCGCAGCAGCCGTTCGGCCTTCAGCGCCGCGCAGCAGGCTTCCGAGGGATCCTCGCCCTTGAAGATTGCAAGCACGCCATCGCCGATCAGCTTCAAAACGTTGCCGCCGGACTCGTGGATCGCCGAAATCACCACTTCGCTGTACTCGTTCAGAAACGGCAGAATCTCTTCCGGCGAAGCGTTGTCGGAGATCTTCGTATAGTTCAGCAGGTCCGAGAACCAGAGCGCCGCCGAAATCCGCTCCGACTTGCCGCGGCTGATCTTGCCTTCCATGACCTGACGCGCCGCGTCTTCCCCGAGATAGACCTCGGCAATAGTGCGGGCGATGCGGCCGAGCGCGATACACTTGATCGCCAGCGCCAGTACCGGCACCAGCTTGCGCAGGATGACGAGATCGTGGTCCGAAAAGCCTTCCGGGTGACGCGTCGAGAAATGCGAGAAGAAGCAGTCCATCTCGCCGATGGTGCCTTCCTTCTCGAAGCGGTGGATCAACGCGACGTAATCGGTATGGCCGAGCTCGGCCATCTTCTCCAGCATCTGGAAATCGGCGGGATCGCCGAAGCCGATACGGCGGCGAACCTCGTTTTCGGTGCCCGCCCAGAGATAATAGAAGGCGGACCGCTTCCAGCTTTCCAGCGCTTCCCCTTCGCCGGTCGGCCCATACTCGAATTCGGATTCGATCTCCTGCTCGCTGTCAAAGCGAAAGGCGCGCCCCTCGTGAACCGGATGCAGCGTATCCATCAGCGCCATGCCGCGGTCAATCTGCAGACCCTTGTCACGGCAGGCGATGCAGAAGCCGTCGAGCAGCTCGGACTCGGTTGCGCCCTTCAAGCCCTGTTCCGTCAGCCAGGTCGCGATGGTTCCAATGTCGCTGTATTCCATGCCATCCACCTCCCTGTTCGGCCAACAACTATCCGGATTTCGTCCCATGAGAAAGAAAAACAAGAGAGTGGCAGTCAGCCGCCGGATGGCATGTTGAACGGCGTGATGATCTCGACGGCCGAAAGCGGCCCGTGGCCGTTTCGCTGCGCCTTCGAAGAGCGGTCGAGGATGGCGCGAAAAGCCGAGCGCGCATCGGTGCGCAAATCATGATGCAGGACGAAATTGATCTTGCCCGATGCCAGCAAGCTGCGGTTATCGGCATCGAGATCATGCGCCACAAACACCCGCAACGGCCGCCCCGACGCCTCGAAGGCGGCAAGCACCGCCCTGTTGCCGCCGCCGATCGAATAGACGGCATCGATCGCCCGGTTCGCCGCAAGCGCCTCGGCCGCCAGCGTACCCGTCGCTGCATCTGTCCCATGCCCCTCGCTGATTTCAGTGATCCCGACAGACGGATAGCGCTCGCGGATGATGCGGCGAAAGCCGATCTCGCGCTCTTCCTCTCCCCTGAAGCGCCCGCTCGACAGCGTCACCAGCACATGGCCTGGCCGCTCTCCCATCTGCGAACCGATCAGGTAGGCGGCCGTCTCCCCCGCCGCCCGGTTGTCGGCGCCCGCATAGGCAGCGCGCGGCGAATTCGGCAGATCGGTGACCAGCGTGACGACGGGAATCTTTGCCTCGTCGGCACGCCGAACGGCGGCAATGACATCCGGCACATCGGGCGCCTTCAGCACGATGCCGTGCGTTCCGCGAAGCCGGATGCGATCGATCAGCTGCACCAGCTCGGCCGGCCTCATGACTTCAGCGAAATGGAACCGGCAGCGGAACACGGTTGGCAGCAGCGTCGCGACTTCCGCCTCGAACGCGGCCCGGACAGCATCGCTGAAGCGCTCCGGCGTCTCCATGACGATGTCGATCGACAGCTTCCGGCTGGCGGCCTCGGCACCCGCCTGCTGCTTCTCCAGTTCGGCAATCGCCGCTTTCACGCGCTGCTCGGTCTGGCGGCGCACCCCGGGCCGCTCGTTCAGCACCCGATCAACGGTCGCCGTGCTGAGCCCGGCCTGAAAAGCGATATCCTTGACGAGGAAATGGTGAGGCATCGGCGCAGTTCTGATGGTTTTTTGATGGATCGCTGATCTATATCAGCAAATGCTGCGGCGTATAGTGCCCTCCATCAGCGATTGGAGGAGCACCTGATGAAAACCGACAACCTGCAGAAACTGCGCGCCGACCGCGTCTGGCTGACCGAAGACGCCTGCGATCTCGGCGATTTTCGCGACCTAGCCGAGAAGACGACCTTACTCGCAGACTACCCAAATGCCGATAGCGTCGACAAGAACGTGCTGATTTACGACAGCCGTAAGGTCGTCGCAGCGATCGCCGATCCCGAGGGCCGCCGCGCTGTGCTGGCGGAAATCTGCGAAGCCTTCGGCGACGGCCCCGGCGTGGTCGTCTTCAAACGCGCCTACGAGGATACCTCGATCATCGACCGCGCCAGCAAGATCTTCGACGAAATCATCGAGGAGCAGCACCGCAGCTCGACCGGCGGCGGCGACCACTTCGCCAAGCCGGGCGCCAATGATCGCATCTGGAATTCGCTGGAAAAGCACTGCCTCGTCGATCCCGCGAATTTCGCCCGCTACTATGCCAATCCGATCATTGCGATCGCCAGCGAAGCCTGGCTCGGGCCGAGCTACCAGATGACGGCGCAGGTCAACCGCGTCAATCCGGGCGGCGCGGCGCAATCGGCGCATCGCGATTATCACCTCGGCTTCCAGTCTTCCAAGGTGATCGAGCAGTTTCCTGCCCACGTCCACAGGCTCTCGCCGGTACTGACGCTGCAGGGCGCGGTCGCCCATTGCGACATGCCGCTCGAGAGCGGACCGACACTCTTCCTGCCGCATAGCCAGACCTATGTGCCGGGCTACCTCGCGCTCAAGCGCCAGGAATTCAAGGATTACTTCGACAAGCACCATGTCCAGCTGCCGCTGCAGAAGGGCGACCTGGTCTTTTTCAACCCGGCCCTTTTCCATGCCGCGGGCACTAACCGCTCCGCCGATATCAAACGCGTCGCTAACCTCCTGCAGGTCTCCTCAGCCTTCGGCCGCGCCATGGAAACGGTCAACCGCGAGCGCATGAGCGCCAAACTGTTTCCGGCGCTGAAGCGGCTGAAGGGACAGCTTTCGGAAGCCGGTATCGCCAACGCCGTCGCCTCCTGCGCCGAGGGCTATTCCTTCCCAACCAACCTAGATCGCGACCCGCCGGTCGGCGGCCTGGCGCCGAAGACCCAGGCGCAGCTGATGCATGAGGCGCTCAAGGAGGACTGGAGCGATGACGCTTTCACCAAGGCGCTTGCGGATCAGGCGGAAAAGAAGCTGACGTAAGAGCGAGGAACCCTCTCATCCGCCCTTCGGGCACCTTCTCCCCGCTGGGTAGAAGGGGAAACCTGAGAGCGCGGCAAATCCCTTCTCCCCTCGGGGAGAAGGTGGCGGCAGCCGGATGAGGGACCACACGCACGAACCAACCCGCCTCTCGCACCCGCGAGGGGCTATTTGCATATCAATCAACGGAGGAACCACATGAGCACAGACTTGAGCCGCCTCGACGGCAAGATCGCCATCGTTACCGGCGGCACCCAGGGCCTCGGCGCCACCATCGCCCGGCTGTTTGCCGAGCGCGGCGCCAAGGGCATCGTCATCTGCGGCCGCAATGAAGCGAAGGGCAAGGCCAAGGCCGAAGAGCTATCCGCCAAAACCGGCGCCAAGGTCGTCTATGTCAAGGCCGATCTCGGCAAGGTCGAGGACGCGCAGAACGTCGTGCGCGCCTGCGACCAGACCTTCGGCCGCGTCGATGCGCTGGTCAACGCCGCGGCGATCACCGACCGCGGCACGATCCTCGACACGAGCCCGGAGCTCTTCGACCAGATGTTCGCCGTCAACGTCAAGGCGCCGTTCTTCCTGATCCAGGAGGCGGTGAAAGTGATGCGCCGTGAGAAGATCGAAGGCACGATCGTCAATATCGGCTCGATGTCGGCGAAAGCCGGTCAGCCTTTCATCGCCGCCTATTGCGCCTCCAAGGGTGCGCTGGAGACGCTGACCAAGAACACCGCCTATGCGCTGCTGCGCAATCGCATCCGCGTCAACGGTCTGAACATCGGCTGGATGTCGTCGGAGGGCGAAGACCGGATCCAGCGGGAATATCACGGCGCCGCCGAGGACTGGCTGGCAGAGGCCGCCGCCAGCCAGCCTTTCGGCCGCCTTGTCGATCCCGAGGAAGTGGCGCGCGCCTGCGCTTATCTCTCATCTGCGGAATCCGGCCTGATGACCGGTTCGGTCATCTGCTTCGACCAATCGATCTGGGGTGCCTATGACGGCTCCCCGCATCCGGTCGCCGCTCTCTAAGTGACTGCCGGAGCCCGGTAATTTTCAGCGCCGGGCTCTGGCACGTCTCACCGTTTGTCGTTACGAAAGACGCATCCATTGCTTTGGGAGGAGCATATCCGTGTCCGAAAACCCGCTCTATGATATCCGTGACGAACGCTTCAATGGCCTGACCGCCGGCAGTGCCCGGCTTGAAGAGCTCTATAGCGGCTGCCGCTGGGCCGAAGGTCCCGTCTGGTTCTCCGATTGGAACTGCCTGCTCTGGAGCGACATTCCAAACGAGCGGATGATGCGCTGGGTTCCTGATGGCACGGTCTCCGTCTTCCGCTCGCCTTCCAACTACGTGAACGGCAACACCCGCGACCGCCAGGGACGGCTGGTCTCCTGCGAGCATGGCGGGCGACGGGTGACGCGCACCGAACCGGATGGCCGCATCACGGTTCTTGCCGACAGCTACGAAGGCAAACGGCTGAACTCTCCCAACGACGTCGTCGTCAAATCCGACGGCTCGATCTGGTTCACCGATCCGAGCTACGGTATCATGTCGGACTATGAAGGCCACAAGGCCGAACCCGAGCAGGAAACCCGCAACGTCTACCGCATCGATCCGCAAAGCGGCAAAATCGATGCCGTCGTCACCGACTTCATCCAGCCGAACGGCCTTGCCTTCTCGCCCGATGAAAAACAGCTCTATATCGCCGATTCAGGTTCATCGAACCATGACGTACCCCGCCACATCCGCGTCTTCGACGTTATCGATGGCAAGACGCTGGCAAACAGCCGCTACTTCTGCTCGATCGACAAGGGCGTGCCCGACGGTTTCCGGTTCGATCTCTCCGGCAATCTCTGGAGCAGCGCGGCCGACGGCGTCCACTGCTTTGCGCCCGATGGCACTCTCCTCGGCAAGATCCTGGTGCCGCAGACGGTCTCGAATATCTGCTTCGGCGGCATCAAGAAAAACCGCCTGTTCATCACCGCGACCCAGTCGCTCTATTCGATCTACACGACCGTCAATGGTGCACAGTACCCGTAACTGATCACGAGGCGCGACGGGCGGATTGGCGGAGCCCCCGCTGAAACACCTGCTTCATCTCGGCGAACCCATTGAAGCCGAGATGCTGGGCGAAGCGGACGACGCTTGTCTGCGAGACATTGCAGCGTTCGGCGATCTTCTGGCTGCTTTCGAAAGCGAAAACGTCGGGCCGCTCGGCAGCCAGCCGGGCAAGCGCTGCCAGCCGCTCCGGCACGTTTCGATAGACGACAGCCCAGAACGTCTTGCTGATGAGAAACTCGTGAACGTCGCTTTCGGCCTTCAGCGATATCAGCTGCATCGTCTCTCTCCTTGAAGGAACCGCCCGCGGAGGCCGGAGCAAAACCGCCCCAGCCCCCACGGGAGGAAGCTCAAACTTTTCCGTCGGGACGGCCGTGCAGCGCCTCGGCGCGATGCCAGTTTTCCAGGATGCGGCCATCCCTGTGCTTCTGCTGCGCCCAGCGGATACCGTTCGAGATGACCTGATGGATGATCTTGTCGTGATAGATGGGATAGGTCTCGTGGCCTGGGCTGAAGAAGAAGATGCGCCCGCGCCCGCGCTGCCAGGTGCAGCCGCTGCGGAAGACTTCGCCGCCCGAATACCAGGAGATGAAGACCAGCTCGTCGGGCTGCGGGATATCGAAGGGCTCGCCATACATTTCAGAGGCGTTGACTTCGAAATAGGGCGGCAATCCCTCGGCGATCGGATGCGAGGGATTGATGACCCAGACCCGCTCCAGATCGCCGGCCGGCGACTCGCGCCAGGAGAGGTTCGCATTCGTGCCCATCAGGCGGCGGAACAGCTTCGAGTGATGGCCGGAATGCAGGATGACGAGGCCCATGCCCTTCAGTACCCGCTGCTGGATGCGGTCGATCAACCCGTCGCTGACCTCTTCATGCGCCATGTGACCCCACCAGAGCAGCACGTCGGTATCATTAAGTAGCGCGTCAGGCAGGCCTTCATCCGGATCATCGAGCGTGCCGCGGCGGATTTCGAAGTCGGCATGCTTGATACCGGCGGCAATCGCGCCATCGATGCGGTCGGGATAGATATCCTGCACTTCCTTGTGCACCTGCTCGTGGCGGCCTTCGTTCCAGATCGTAACCTTGATCGTCATGATATCCTCGAATGTTATGAAGCTTGAGCCGGACGGATGACCCGTCCTGACGCGTCGAAGAGATGGCAGGCAGCCGGATCGGCCGAGAGCGAAACACGGTCACCGGGCCGGACAGCAACATCGCCATCCGAGCGGACGACGATGGGATCCTTGGTGGTGCCGACGGTGATGTAGGTCTCGACGCCGAGACGCTCGACGATCGCCACCTCGGCATTAAAGTTGCCCTGCCCGTCGGCCGCGATTTTCAGATGCTCGGGCCGGACGCCGAGGCGCACCTCGCCCTGGGGAACATCGGTCGCACCGGACATGTCCATCGCCAGGCCGATCGTGCTTTCCAGATGCAGATTTCCGCCCTGCCGTGTCGCGGTCATCGGAATGACGTTCATCTTCGGCGAGCCGATGAAAGTGGCGACGAATTCGTTTTCAGGCTTGTGATAGAGATCCATCGGCGCGCCCTGCTGGGCCACCGTTCCCTTGTTCAGCACGACGATCCGGTCGGCCATTGTCATCGCTTCCACCTGATCGTGGGTGACGTAGACGACAGTCGCCTTCAGCTCCCGGTGCAGGCGCTGCAGCTCGGCGCGCATCTGCACACGCAACGCGGAATCGAGGTTCGAGAGCGGCTCATCGAACAGGATCAGCGATGGCTTCTTGATGATCGCCCGGCCAATGGCGACACGCTGGCGCTGACCGCCGGATAGGGCGGCCGGGCGGCGGTTGAGGTAATCGGTCAGCTGCAGGATCTCGGCAACGCCTTGCACCTGCTTGCGGATCTCCGCTTCCGGCACCTTCTTCAGGCTGAGCGAAAAGCCGATATTCTCGGCGACCGTCATATGCGGATAGAGTGCATAGGACTGGAACACCATGGCGATGCCGCGTTTGTCGGGCGGCACGTCATTGATACGCTGGCCGTTGAGGATGAGATCGCCGTCATCGATGCCCTCGAGACCCGCGATCATCCGCAGCAATGTGGACTTGCCGCAACCGGAGGGGCCGACGAAGACGGCGAATTCGCCATCATTGACGGTAATGTCGACGCCCTTGATGACTTCGAGCGCACCGTAGAATTTGCGGACGTTCTTCAGATTGATCATTCGGTTTCTCTTTCTTGTCTCAGCCCTTCACACCGCCAGAGAATGTCTGGACGAGGAAGCGCCGCGCGAAGCCGAAGGCAATGACGGCAGGCAGGAGGTAGATGAAGGCAAGGGCGGCGAGCAGCCCGTAATCGATCTCGTTGATGCGCAGGAAGGCGCGGAAGAGACCGAGCGGCAGCGTCTGCAGCTCAGGCGACGACAGGAAGATCAGCGGCAGCAGGAAATCGCCCCAGGCCGACATGAAGGTGAAGAGCCCGGCAGCCGCGAGACCCGGCAGCGCCAGCGGGATCAACACGCGGCGGATACGCTGCACCATCGTCGCTCCATCCATGACGGCCGCCTCTTCGTAGTCGCGCGGCAGTCCATCGAAGAAGGTCTTCATGATCCAGAGCGCCAGCGGCAGCTGCATGGTGGCGAGTACCAGCATGATGCCGAGATAGCCGTCGATGAAACCGGTCCAGCGCATGATGTCACGCGCATAACTGCCGAAAATCGGTCGGAGGATCGCGCCCTCTGCATTGTTCAGCGTCAGCAGGAACTTGTAGAGAGGCACCACCAGCGCCGTTGGCGGCAGCACACGGATCAGCAGGATCGTGTAGAGGAACGGCAGCTTCCACCAGGCGCGGGTCCGCGACAGCGCATAGCCTCCAAGCCCTGCCAGGACCATGACGATAAAGGTCGCGCCGCCAACGATGAACAGCGAGTTGAACAGCCAGCGGCCGCCATCCTCCTTGACGAAGACACGGGCATAATTCCCAAGGCTCCACTGCTCCGGCCAGCGCAGGAAGAGTTGCGCGTTGCCATCGAGGGAGGCAAGCAGCACCCAGAAGAACGGCACGGCGCAGAAGATCGAGATGACCGACAGCGTGGCATAGGCCATCAGGTCTGAGCGCGTCTTGTTGGCGCTTTCGCTCGGAGAGATCACCGCCATATCAGATCTCCACCTTCATGGCGCGGACATAGCCGATGCCGAGGATCAGCGAGATGATCAACGCCACGACCGCGACCGCCGCGCCGTAACCCAGCTGGAACGCCGTGAAGGACTGGTTGTAGATATAGATGCTGACGAGTTCGGTCGCCCCACCGGGGCCGCCGCGCGTCAGGGCATAGACCAGACCGAAGACGGCGATCGTCGAGACGGCGGATATCAGCATGTAGAGCAGGATCGTCGGCATCATCAGCGGCAGCGTGATGCGGCGGAACATCTGCGATGGGGTCGCGCCATCCATGCGGGCAGCCTCATAGATTTCGTTGGGAATGGTGCTGAGCCCGGCGGTGAGCAGGATCATCGCCGTCGCGATACCGCGCCAGGTGTTGACGATGATGATCATCGCCAGCGGAAAGGTGTTCAGCCAGTCGGCCGGCGCGATGCCGAAGAAACTGACGATGCGCGACAGCGTCGCATGTTCGCCACCGGCCAGCATCGAGATCCACATGAAGCCGGCGACCACCTCAGGAGCGGCGTTCGGCAGCAGGATGATCGATGAGAAAATCTGCCGGAAACGTATCTCGCGGCGCAGCGCCATGGCGGATACGAGACCGAGCACGAACTGGCCGATGACGGCCGAGCCGACCACGAAGAAGAAGGTAACGAGCAGCGAATTCCAGAACTTCGCATCATTGAACAGCCGCGCGTAGTTGCGCAGGCCGACGAAGCGGGGCCGCAGCGCAGCCGCACCGGTCAGCGCCTCGTTGGTGAAGCTCAGATAGACAGAGTACAGTGCCGGGTAGATGACGAAGGCAAGCAGCAGAACCAGCGACGGCAGCAGGATGATGAGAAGCTGGCGCTCGGCGCGGCGTTCATGAGAGTTTCTGATCATCGAAGCTCACAACCTTATCGAATGAAGCGGAAGACGCGGCAGACCTGCCGCGCCTCCCAATCTTGGGCGGGAGAAAGTACCCAAGGTTATTTCACGGCATCGTCGCCGAGCGTTTCCTTGACGTAGTCGACCAGGATCTTCTGGGCGCCGGCTGCATCGGTTTCCTTGCGCAGCAGCGCTTCGGTGGCGCGGGCAACACCTTCCGAAACGGTGCCGAAGCCGGAAGCCTGCTTGAGGAACACGCCGTTTCCGGCAGCCGCATGGATGGGCACCAATTCCGTGAGCTTCTGGAAGTCGGCATTCGAAGCCGCATCCTTGCTCGCCGGAATATTGCCGATCCGGGCCGCATAGGAGACCTGCGTTTCGACGGAGCCGATTTCCATCAGCGCCTTGATCGCCAGTTCTGCATTAGCCGACTTGGCATTGACGGCCCACGGGGCGGCCAGATTGGCGAGCACGTACTGGCCGCCGTTCTGGCCGGGAACCGTCCAGGTGCCGACGATCTTGGTCACGTCAGGGATCGGGTTCTTGCTCTCGCGGCCCCAGTCGAAGATGTAGCACCAGGAGCCGCATGTGGTGGCGGCAAGCTTGCCCTGCGGGAACATTTCATACTTCGGCACGACCCACGGCTCGGGGCCGAGCAGCGGCTGAACCGGCATCAGATCGTTGTCGATCAGCTGCTTGTAGACATCGAAGACATCCTTGACGCCTTCGCCGTTGAGATCGAACTTGCCATCCGCATCGACGATCTGCGGCGTCTTCGAGCCGACGATCAGATGCTGGAAGCCTTCGTCGAAGGCACCGCCACCCCATGCCACGCCGGCCGGGAAGAGCAGGCCATAGGCGCCGGTCTTCTTCTTGATCTCGGCTGCACGGTCGAGCAGGTCTTTCCAGCTTTTTGGCTGTTCGGTCGAAATACCGGCCTTATCGAGCACATCCTTGCGATAGTAGATTTCCTGGATACCCAGCATGAAGGGCATCACATAGGTCTCACCATCAGGGCTGACAGCCAGCTGCTTGGCCACATCGTAAAGGCCGTTATAGCCTTCCCAGGACTTGAATTCCTTGGTGACAGGAGCGAGGTAACCGGCTTCCACCATATCAGCGACGGCAGATGCGGTCGGAATGGAGAACAGGTCGGGCGCATTGCCTGCGCCGAGCTCGGTCAGCAGCTTCGTCAGATAATCCTTGTCCGGCGCCGGGTATTCGACAACCTCGACCGTGACACCGTATTTCTTCTCGATGCGCTCGACCGTCGACTTCATGGCGTCGATACCCGACTGGCCATGGTTCGCAATCCGGATCGTTTCAGCATGAGCCAGCGTCGATACTGCGCTGAGCAATATGGCGCAAAGGCCACCGATAACCGTCTTCTTCAACGGAAGTCCTCCCTCTTGTTCACAATGGCGCCCTCCAGCACCTGTTCGAAAATGTACACGCATTCCCATGGCTGACAAGATGATTTTGCAATCGTTTCCAATACAAAATTTAAACAGTTGTTTTCATAGAATAATTTATAACTTGCAACAAATGCATGGTTTGTGTAATCGTTTGCACAATCGCATTCGGGAGGATTTTGCATGGTACAGAAACTGCGCCTCGGCGTGATTGGCGCCGGGCTGAAGGCGGCCGAATATGCCCATAGCTGGGCCAAGATGCCGGAGATCGAATTTGCCGCCCTTGCCGACACCATCCCGGGTTCGCGCCAGCGGCTGATCGACGTCTGCAAGGAAGCCGGCGCACCCGAACCGGAAGCCTTTGAAGACTATCGCGACATGCTGGCGAAGCGCCGCGACGCGCTGGATATCATCTATATCTCCACCCCGCATGCCTTCCATGGCGAACAGGCCGTCGCCGTCGCCGAAGCCGGACTCGACCTCTTCCTGGAAAAACCGATGGTCACAACCGTCCACGAAGCCGAACGGCTGATCGCGGCGCAGAAGAAGACCGGCGTCACCATCGTCACCGCCTTCCAGGGCGGCCTCTCGCCGCTGGTCCTCGACACCCGCAAGCGTGCGCTATCGGGCGAGTTCGGCGATCTGATCGCCATATCGGGCATTATCTGGGAAAGCTGGGCCGCCAATTATGAAGGCCACTGGAAGCAGCAGCCGGAAATATCCGGCGGCGGCTTCATGTTCGATACCGGCGCTCACATGATGAACACCGTATGCCTGCTCGCCAATTCAGAATTCGAGAGCGTTTCGGCCTATATGCACAATCATGGCCGCAAGGTGGATATCGCGACAGCGGTTTCCGCACGGCTGAAGAACGGCGCGCTGGCGACACTGACGGCAGCCGGCGAAGGCCCTCCCGGCTGCGCCTCCTACATCACCTTCTTCTATTCCAAGGCGATCGTGCGCATCGACGCCTGGGGCGGCTGGCGCGAGATCAGCTTCGGCCGGACCAGCGAGCCACGCGAAGAAGCCGAGATTCTCGGCAACCCGATGAAGAACTTCCTCGCCATCCGCGCCGGAAGCATGGAAAACTCCGGCTCCGTTGAAATGGGCCTGCGATTCGCTAGGCTCTGGGACGCAATCAAGGAGTCGGCGGCGGCGGAGGGAGTGCCCGTCAGGATCGCCGTCTAAAGCAATTCCAGCAAAACTGCGCAGCGGTTTTGCGTCCGGAATTGCGCAATAACAGAGGTAGACCCGCTCCGCGATACGGAGAAGGGCGGAATGGGTCTAGACGGGGTGGAAGCAGCATGAGCAGGAAGCGCATCACATCCAAGGAGCTGGCGAAGCTCGCCGGTGTGTCCTCGGCGACGATCTCGCGCGCCTTCTCACCCGATTCCCGCATCGGCAGCGCCACGCGTGACCGCATCCTCGCTGTCGCCCGCGAGCACGGCTACCAGCCGAACGCCATCGCCCGCTCGCTGAACAATCAGCGCTCCCGTCTGGTTGCCCTGGTGGTCAACGCGATCGGCAATCCTTGCGAGGCGGAAGAGCAGCAGCTGCTCGTTCATCGCCTTCAGGCACGCCAGCTTCTGCCAATCATTCTCTGCTGCGCCGATCATTCCGACCGGCTGCAGCTGATGCGGCTGGCCTCGACCTATCAGGTCGATCACGTCGTCGTTTTCTCCGACATGGTGTCAATGCAGGATGCCGTCGACATCTTCCATACGACGAAACCGATCATCGTCTCTTTCGAGCCGCTCGAAAACGAAAATGTTTCCAGCATCCGCATCGATGGCGCCGTCGGCGCTGCCGATATCATCGACAAGATCGTCAAGGATGGAAAGAAGCGCTTCGCCTATCTTTCCGGAACGAAGTCCAGCTGGATCGACAAACTGCGCCGCAAATGGTTTGCTGATGGTCTCGCCAAGCACGGCCTGGCTTTTGAGGCAGAGGCCTTCGGCGACTATTCCTACGATTCAGGCTTCAAGGAAGCCGTCATGCTGCTGCACCGCTCGAAGGTGGATGCGATCATCTGCGGCAACGACGTGATGGCGATCGGTGCGCGCGACGCGGCCCGGCGCGTCCTCGGCAAGCAGACGCCCGGCGATATTGCCATCGTCGGCCAGGACGGCATCGCCATGGCCGCCTGGGACTGCAACGACCTGACGACGCTGAGCCTTGACCATGCCGCTTTCATGGATGCCGTGGTCGAGGTGATCGAACGCCACGAGCAGGATATCGAAGGCCCGCACAACATCACGCTTGCCTGCACGCCCCGCTGGGGCTCCACCGCGTAAGGCAGCGCTTTTCATTGCATCGAGGAGGAATTTCCATGACCATGATTTCACGCGCGCGCGCCTCGCGCCGCATCATTGCCCGCGCCTGCAGCAAGGAAGCCTGATATGCGTTCCGTCGTCTCCTTCAATGAATCCTGGAGCTTCCACGAGGGCTTCGGCCAGCGCCTGCTCGACGCCTTCGACGGCAGCACGACCGTCAGCCTGCCGCATACGGCCGTCGAACTGCCGTTCAATTATTTCGACGAGACGAGCTATCAGCGGCCATTCACCTATCAGAAGCTGCTGCGCTGGATGCCGGAATTCGAAGGCCGCGAAGTCTCCATCGTCTTCGACGGCGCCATGGCCGACAGCGTCGTCTACCTGAACGGCGAAGAGATCATCGCCCACAAGGATGGCTACACGCCGTTCGAGGCGCGGCTGACAGGCAAGCTTATCAAGGGCGACAACCTGATCACCGTCAAGATCGACGGCAGCGAGAACCCTGCCATCCCGCCCTTCGGCGGCCGTATCGACTACCTGACCTATGCTGGCATCTACCGCGAAGTCTGGCTGAAGGTCACGGGCGCGGTCTCGCTCAGCAACATCAAGATCGAGACGCAGAACGTCCTTGCCGAAACGAAGTCGGCGACCGTTCGCTGCAAGCTGTCGAATCCGCAGGACGCGACTTTCCTCGGCACCGTCTCCGGTACGATACGCGATGCGTCCGGCATCGTCATCGCCACGGCAACGACCGAGACCACCGGCGAAGACGTCACGCTAGCCTTCAGCGATCTGACTGGCATCGCGCTCTGGGACATCGCCAACCCCTCGCTTTACGAACTGACCGTCGATCTCAAGACCAGCCATGGTTCGGATCGCCTCTCCTCGAATTTCGGCTTCCGCACCGCCGAGTTCACGCCCGAAGGTTTCCTTCTGAACGGCGAGCCGCTGAAGCTGCGCGGCCTCAACCGTCATCAGGCCTACCCCTATGTCGGCTATGCCGCCGGACGTTCCGCCCAGGAACTCGACGCGACGATCATGAAGACGGTGCTGAAGTGCAATATCGTCCGCACCTCGCACTACCCGCAATCCAAGTGGTTCCTCGACCAGTGCGACCGCCTCGGCCTGCTGGTCTTCGAGGAAATCCCCGGCTGGCAGCATATCGGCGACCTCGACTGGCAGAAGGAGTCGATCGAGAACGTCCGCCGCATGATCGAGCGCGACTGGAACCATCCCTCGATCATCATCTGGGGCGTGCGCATCAACGAGTCGCTCGATAGCCACGACTTCTACGCCGAGACCAACCGCCTCGCCCGAGAGCTCGACCCGACCCGCCAGACCGGCGGCGTTCGCTACCTTACGGAAAGCGAGCTGCTGGAAGACGTCTACACGATGAACGACTTCATCCTCGGCAACGAGGAACTGCCGGGCGCCAACCGCCCGCGCACGGCACTTCGCCCGCAGCAGGAAAATACCGGCCTGCCCCACAAGGTGCCCTACCTGATCACCGAGTATAACGGCCACATGCATCCGACCAAGATGCATGACCCGGAACAGCGCCAGGCCGAACATGTGCGCCGCCATCTGGAAGTGCTGAACGCCGCCTATGGCGACCCTGATATTTCGGGCGCGATCGGCTGGTGCATGTTCGACTACAACACGCACAAGGATTTCGGCTCCGGCGACCGCATCTGCTACCACGGCGTCATGGACATGTTCCGCGAACCGAAATTCGCGGCTTACGTCTATGCCAGCCAGTGCGAGCCTTCAGATGAAGTCATCATGAAGCCGGTGACCTTCTGGGCACGCGGCGAACGCAGCATCGGCGGCGTGCTACCGCTGATCATCCTGACGAACTGCGATGAGGTGGAGCTGAAATACGGAACGCTGACCAAGCGCATCGGCCCCGACCGCGAAAACTATCCGCATCTGCCGCATCCGCCTGTCGTTCTCGACCATCGGCACTTTACCGCTGACGAGCTCGGCACTTGGGGTCTGGAATGGATCGACGGCGAGTTCACCGGCTTCATCGATGGCGAACCTGTCGCACATCTGACGCTGGCGGCAGACCCGCTGCCTGCAAGGCTGGAACTCGCACCCGATGCGATCGCTCTGAAAGCGCGTGAGCGGGACAGCACCCGCGTCATCATCCGCGCACTCGACCAGCGCGATCAGCGACTGCCCTTCATGGACGACAGCGTCACGCTGCGCGTCGAGGGACCGGCGAAGATCGTCGGCCCAGGCAGCGTGCCGCTGCAGGGCGGCACGGCGGGCTTCTGGCTGGAAGCAACCGGCCTGACCGGCACGATCACAGTGGAAGCGACCTCAAGCCGCTTCCCGCCCGCCAGTTTCACCGTAACCGCACAGTAACGGATCAGGCGATCCGCAGCTGGCTCTGCGGGTCGAAGAACACCGCCTTGTCGAGATTGAAGGCAAGGCGAGTGTTCGTGCCCGCCTCGATGCCGGCATCCGCGCCGAGGCGCGCGACGACGGATTTGCCGCCGAGCTTGGTGACGGCGAATGTATCCGCACCCGCGGGCTCGACAACTTCGATCATGCAATCACCGTGCGACACCGATTTCGCCTTGCGATCGACGCCATCGAGATCGGTCAGCGCTTCCGGGCGGATGCCGAAGATCACCGGCTTGCCATTGTAGCTCGTCAGGCTGTTGTTGCCCGAGGGCACCGGCAGCTTCAGCGGCTCCGCATTCGGGCGGTCGAGCGAGACCTGCAGACCGCCGGCACCGTTTTCAACGGTCGCGTTCAGCAGGTTCATCGCCGGCGAACCCATGAAGTCGGCGACGAAGACGTTGGCCGGGCTGTTGTAGATTTCGGCAGGCGTGCCGAACTGCTGCAGCACTCCATCGCGCAACACGGCGATCTTGGTTGCCAGCGTCATTGCCTCGATCTGGTCATGCGTCACATAGACGATCGTCGTGCCCATGCGCTGGTGCAGGCGCTTGATTTCGGTGCGCATGTCGACGCGCAGCTTGGCATCCAGGTTGGACAGCGGCTCGTCGAACAGGAAGACCTGCGGATTGCGCACCAATGCGCGGCCCATGGCGACGCGCTGGCGCTGGCCGCCGGAAAGCTGGCTCGGCTTGCGATCCAGCAGATGGCCGATCTGCAGCATTTCCGAGACCTGCTTGATCGCCTTCTCGCGCTCTTCCTTCGGCACGCCACGGATTTCCATACCAAAGGCGATGTTTCCCGCCACCGTCATGTTCGGGTAGAGCGCGTAGCTCTGGAACACCATGGCGATATCGCGTTTCGACGGATGCAGATCGTTGATCGCCCGGCCGTTGACGCGGATTTGGCCTTCGGTGATCGTTTCCAGACCGGCGATGGTGTTGAGCAGCGTGGACTTGCCGCAGCCGGACGGGCCGACAAGCACGAGGAAGCCGCCCTCTTCGAGCTCGAGATCGATCCCCTTGAGGATATCGACGGCGCCGAAGCGCTTCTTGAGACCGGAAATTTCAAGGAAAGCCATGGATTATCCTTTGACGGCGCCCGCCATGAGACCGCGCACGAAATAGCGGCCGGCGAGAATGTAAACGAAGAGCGTCGGCACGGCGGCGATCATCGCCGCGGCCATGTTGACATTGTATTCGACCACGCCGGTCGAGGTGTTGACGACGTTGTTCAGAGCCACCGTCATCGGCATGGACTCGCCTGTGCCTGCGTAAGCCGAGGCGAACAGGAAGTCGTTCCAGATGTTGGTGAACTGGTAGATGACCGTCACCACGATGATCGGCAGCGAGTTCGGCAGCATGATCCGGCGGAAGATCTGGAAGAAGCTGGCGCCATCGACCTGGGCAGCGCGCACCAGCTCGGTCGGGAAGGCTTCATAGAAGTTCCGGAAGAACAGCGTCGTGAACCCGAGACCGTAGACGACATGCACGAAGACCAGATTGACCGTCGGGTTGCCGAAACCGAAGTTCATGCCCGTCGCATTCTGCAGCGTCATGCCGAACCGGCCGAACATGCCGAGGATCGTCGCCATCGGAAGCAGCACCGACTGGAACGGGATGAAGCAGGCAAACAGCATCAGGCCGAAAACCAGCGTATGACCCGGAAAGCGCCACTTCGTCAGCACGTAGCCGTTCAGCGCACCGAGCACCGTGGAGATCGCGACGGCCGGTACGACCATCTTGATCGAATTCCAGAAGTAGCCCTTGATGCCGGCGCAGGTCAGGCCGACGCAGGTCTCGCCCCAGGCCTTGAACCAGGGATCGAGGGTCGGCGCCTGCGGCAGGGACAGCATGTTGCCGTTCTGGATCTCGTCCATCGTCTTGAACGAGGTGACGAGCATCACGAAGAGCGGCATCAGATAGAGGATCGCGAAGATGATCAGCAATCCGTAGATCGCAGTACGGCCGATCCAGCGGCTGTTATTACCGCTCGAAACGGCGGGAGAGATGACGTTGCTCATCGGGATTTCTCCCTCAGTTCGGAATAGAGATAGGGAACGATGATCGCCGAGATCGTCATCAGCATGATGATCGCGCTGGCCGAACCGACCGCCATCTCGTTCCGCTTGAACGTATATTCATACATGAAGTTCGATGGCAGCCAGGCCGAACCGCCGGGTCCGCCCGACGTCAGCGCGACCACCAGGTCGTAGGACTTGATCGCCATGTGGGCGAGCACGATAAAGGCAGACAGGAACACCGGGCGCAGCATCGGAATGATGATGCGGCGGTAGAGCTGCAGCGTTGAAGCGCCATCGATCTGCGCCGCCTTGATGATCTCGCCGTCGATCCCGCGCAGACCCGCCAGGAACATGGCCATGACGAAGCCGGACGCCTGCCAGACGCCAGCGATGACGACGGTATAGATCACGAAATCCTTGTTCTTGATCCAGTCGAAATGGAAGCTCGTCCAGCCGAACTGGTGCAGCGTCTGCTCCAGGCCGAGGCCCGGATCGAGGAACCACTTCCAGGCGACGCCGGTGACGATGAAGGACAGCGCCATCGGATAGAGGAAAATCGGGCGCAGCACGCCCTCACCGCGGATCTTCTGGTCGAGCAAGATCGCCAAGAGCAGACCGAGTCCTAGGCAGATGCCGATATAGAGGAACCCGAAGATCCCCATATTGGTGATCGACGTGTACCAGGACGACGGCGGATCGCTCTCGAACGTCCAGCGCCACAGGCGCTGATAGGCGCGCGGGCCGGTCAAATCGTAAGACGGAAAGGTCTTGGAATTGGTGAAGGAAAGATACGCCGTCCAGACGATGAAGCCATAGACGAAAACGATCGTGATCAGGAAGCTCGGCGCCAGCACGATCTTCGGCAGGGCATCCTGCAACCGGCCGCGAATGGACGCGCGGGTCGAAGGACTGGAGGTCAGGACCGGATCGGTGGTCGCAACAGTGCTCATGAAATCAATCTCCTCCCCGCAGCATACCTGCAGGGCGCAAAGGCCTCCCCGCACTGTGCGGGGAGGCCGGATGTCGGACAGGTATTAGCGAGCGTCGTCGATCGCCTGGACGAGCTGGGTCACAGCTTCGTCGGAGGTCTTGATCTGGCCGTGAACGAACTTGGAAACGACGTCCTTATAGGCATTGGCGATTGCCGGAGGCGCGCCGTAACCCTGAGCGAGCGAACCGAACAGCGTGCCGCCGTCGTTTGCCTTCTTCAGGTCGGCGATACCCTTCTTGCCGCAAGCGTCGAAGGCCGTATCCGGAACGTCGGTACGGGCCGGAACCGAACCCTTGACGACGTTGAAGGCCGACTGGAAGCTCTTCGACAGCGTTGCCGTTGCGAGCGCCACCTGAGCGGCCTTGCGGTCTTCAGGAACGTTGAACATGCCGAACATGTCGGAATTGTAGATCACGCTGCCATCGGTGCCCGGGAAGCGGTAGCACAGGAAGTCCTTATCCGGGGTCTTCTTGGCAGCGACGAATTCGCCCTTCGCCCAGTCGCCCATGACCTGAACCAGAGCATCACCCTTGATGACCATGGCGGTTGCCAGGTTCCAGTCGCGGCCCGAGAAATTCGGGTCGACATACTTGATGATCTTGGCGAGGTTGTCGAAGGACTTCTTCATCGTGTCGGACTTCAGAGAGTCTTCGTCGAGATCGTTGAAGGCCTTCTTGTAGAATTCAGGACCGCCGGTCGACAGGACGATCGAGTCGAACATCGTGGCTTCCTGCCAGTTCTGACCGCCGAGAGCGAGCGGGATCACACCTGCTGCCTTCGCCTTGTCGAGAAGCGCGATCAGGTCATCGAAGGTCTTCGGCTCGGTGCCGCCGATCTTGTCCATGACAGCCTTGTTGATCCACAGCCAGTTGACCGAGTGAACGTTAACAGGGGCAGCGACCCACTTGCCGTCGTAAACGGAGAACTTCTGGAGAGCCGCCGGAACGGACTTGTCCCAGCCTTCCTTCTTTGCAGTCTCGGTCAGATCGCCCATGACGCCTGCCTGAGCGTAGTCGAGAACGGTGTAGCCCAGCATCTGCGATGCGGTCGGGTAGGTGCCGGCAGCAACCATCGCCTTCAGCGCGGTCATTGCAGCATCGCCACCACCACCGGCAACCGGCACATCCTTCCAGGCGTAACCTTCCTTGGAAAGATCGCCCTTCAAGACGTTGAGAGCCGCAGCTTCACCGCCCGAGGTCCACCAGTGCAGCATCTGCACTTCCTTGACGTCGGCCGCGTGAGCGCCGAACGCAGCCATCATCACGGCAGCAGCAGCCACCGAGCCCAAAAACTTGCGCATAGTCTTCCTCCCGTTTGCAAGTCGGCAGCGAAAGCCTTTTCCGCCACCCTGATGCTTCCCACTCGCCGAGTGAGCAAACATGCCGCCGCCTCCCGGCTGCGGTTGACAATTTAAAACGATATAAATTACGCGGCGTCAAGTCTTTCTCGGCTTCCGAGAAAAAAGATTATTAATGACTCAAACTACTGAAATTGCTATGTAATGCGTATTATCGCGCTAAAATCGCAAAAATTTAAAACGTTTTCATAACTTTATTGCTTGCAATGCATCTGCCCGTTATGTTGATTGCCGCAGCCCAGGAAGGCCAAGTTGACCGATCCGATGAAGCCGCCCCGCGGCGAAAACCAAGACAATCTTCTGAGACGTGGCAAGCCGACGCTGCGCACGATCGCCAACCTGACCGGTTTGGCGGTGACGACGGTTTCGCGCGCGCTCAGCGACGCACCGCAAATCTCGCTGGAAACCCGCGAACGGGTGCACAAGATCGCCCGCGAAATCGGCTATCTCCCGGATCGCGCAGCGCAGCGCCTGAAAACCGGCCGCACTAATGTCATCAGCATCCTGCTCGACTCGCACCAGGAAGTCGTCGGCTTCGGCACCTCGATCATGTACGGCATTGCCAAGGCTCTGAAAGAGACCTCTTACCATCTGGTGGTGGCGCCGAATTTCCTCTCGACCACAGAGCTCGAGGCGGCCGAATACATCGTCCGCAACAGCTTCGCCGATGGCGTCATCTTTACCCGCACCGAACCCTTCGATGCCCGGGTGCGGATGCTGATCGAAACCGGCTTTCCGTTCGTCAGCCACGGCCGCACCGAATTTTCGACACAGCATCCCTATGTCGATTACGACAACTATGCCTTTGCCTATGAGGCGACGCGCCGCTTGATCACGAAGGGCCGCAAGAAGGTGACGCTCCTGCTGCCGCCACGGCGGCTGACATTCTACCAGCACCTGCTGCACGGCTTCATGACCGCCGTGCGCGAGGCGGGCGCCAGCTATGAGATTTCCGAGGAAATCACGCTCGATTCACCGGCAAGCGCCATCCGCGACTATGTCCGCACGCGCGCTGCCGCCCCCGATGCCCCGGATGGCTTCATCTGTCCTGGCGAGGTGTCGGCCCTTGCGACGATCACCGGCATGAGCGACGCCGGGCTTCAACTGGCCGAGGATTACGATATCGTCGCCAAGGAGCATTCGCGCCTGCTGACCCAGCTGCAGCCTAAGGTCGAGACGATCTACGAAGACCTCGTTGCCGCCGGCGAATTGCTCGGCCGGATGCTGATCGAGCGCATCAACGACCCGGAAGCAGCAGATAACCGCCAGCTCATCCAGACGCCACAGATCGTGTTTCCGCCCTTGTGAGCGCTGCCGACGGCTCAATCTCCGCAAGCAGCGGCAGATGATCGGAGGCGCGGCGTGCCAGCGGATCGGCAATCGCCGTCACCCGCCTGACACCAAGCCCTTCCGAGACGAAGACGTGGTCGATCCGCAGCACTGGCAGCCGCGACGGATAGGTCGGCCGCGGCTTACCACCGGCCAGAAGCTGGGCGTCGCGAAACTGCCGGGCAAGCGTCCGGTATGCAGGCGAAAGCGGAATGGCGTTGAAATCACCGCAGATGATCGACGGCGCACCCTGAAATGCCGGCGACCCGATCCAGTCACTGCCGAGCAGAGCCGCTACCTGCCGTGCCCGGTCCACGCCCCGCAGGCCGAGATGCGTGTTGAGAACGTTGAGGGTCAGGCCGTTGACGTCGACCTGCACCCAGATCGCCCCGCGGGTCTCGCCGACCGAAGGCAGCGGCCCTGCCCGCATCAGCCTGGTCGGTAGCGCGGTCAGGATGGCATCACCATATTTCTCCTCCTCGACGTGCAAGGCTGGATGGAAATGCGACTCCATCTTCAGAAGGCCCGCGATGAGATGCGCCTGATCGACACCTCCCGTCCGCCTGCGGCCAACATCCAGCTCCTGCAGCGCAATGATATCGGCACCCGACTGGGCGATGACATCGGCGACCCGGTGCGGATCGATCCGCCGGTCGGTACCGACGCAGCTATGCACGTTGTAGGTCAGGATCCGGATCGATCGGCCGCCCTGCAGAGGTGAAATACCGGAGAATGTGCTCATGCGGGGGGAACCCGCATTCCGCTTGTTTCGTTCCATAAACTGGAAACTGCAACGCAAGACGGAAAACTCATGCCGGGCAAACGCCTCATCATCAATGCCACCCTCATTCTCGGCCTGCTACTGGCCGCCTACCTTCTCTACAAGGTCTTCAGCCGCTACTCGCTGGACGAGGTGATACAGTCGATCGCAGCGATCCCGGTGTCCAGGCTCGCCGCCGGGACGGGCTTTGCGGCACTCTCCTATCTCTGCTTGACCGGCTTCGACTGGATGGGCCTGCGCTATGCCGGCAAACCGCTGAGCTACCCGAAGGCGGCGGTCGCCTCCTTCACCGGCCTTTCGATCGGCCACAATCTCGGCATCGCCGCCCTGAGCAGCGGCGCCGTCCGTTACCGCTACTACGCCCGCTGGGGACTGAACACCGAGGAAGTCGCCAAGGTGATCCTCTTCTGCGGCGTCACCGTCGGCATTGGCCTCTCGGCCCTCGCCGGTATCGCGCTTCTCGTCAATCCCGGCGATGCAGCCAATCTGTTGCACCTCAGCTCGTCCGGCTTGTTCTTTCTCGGCCTCGCGTGCTTGGGCATTCCCGCAGTCTATGTTCTTCTGGCTGGCACCGTTCGCGCGCCGCTCAAACTGTGGAAATGGCAGTTCCAGATGCCGGAGGTTAAGCTGGCCGCCGGGCAGGTGGTGATCGGAACGCTGAACTTCATCTGCGTTTCCGCCTGTCTGCATCAGATGCTGGCGGCGCAGGGCGAAGCCAGCTTCGTGCAGACGGCAACCGCCTTCGTGCTCGCCAATATCGCCATCCTCCTCACCCATGTTCCGGGCGGGCTGGGCGTGCTGGAGGCAACCGTCAGCCACGTTCTTCCGGGCGCCGCATCGATCGGCGCACTTGTGGCTTTCAGGGTGATCTATTTCATTCTGCCCCTGCTGATCGGCCTGCCGGTCTTCGCCATCAGCGAAATCGTCATCCGCAAGCGGAAAACGGCAAGCTCAGAAAAACACGCTGACCAGACGGCCGACGCGCAGGCGCAACCGCTGTAACGGCCAGTACGGCCTGCGCGGATCGACGATCCCTGTCCCCGGCAATGGACTGGTCCCGCCATGGGCAATATCGACGGCGAATTCCCGCAACCCGCGTGAGCCACGATTCAGCGCCTTTATAGTATCTAGCACCGATCGCTTTTCACTCTCCATCCGCCGCACCTCTTCGGGCTGCGCGTCGAGATGCTCAGCCATCAGCCGGTGGCGAAGCGCGGTGATTGCCTGGCGGTGGCCATCAGTCTCCGCCTCGATCGCCAGATCGCATTCCGTATCCAACCCCTCGGAGCGGTTGTTCAGGTTCGACGAGCCGATGCGGATAAATGCATCATCGACGATCATCAGCTTGGAGTGGATGACGATTTCCTGCTCGCCGCCCTTCTCGTCAGGCACCACGGCATACATGACACGTAGCCGGTCATAACGGTCGACACGCTTTAGCCGGCGGATCAGCCGATCGCGATTGTTGCCCATCGTCAGTTTCTCGATGAAGCCATGCGAACTGCGGGTAACGAGAACCGCGATTTCAGGACCTTCGATCTCCTTCAGCCGCTTGGCGATCTCGCGCGCCACACCGAAAGAGGCCAGATATTGGGTTTCGATATAGATGTGCCTGCGTGCCGCCCGGATCGCATCCCGCGTCAGCCGGAAAGCTTCGTAATGCCCGCGCTTGCCGATCAGCCCGGGTTCGGTCAACGCGATCGCGGCCGTCGCATTGGTCATTTCTGCCGGGACGGCCAACGGCCATTCGGTATCGCTGGCAGCGGCGGGCTCTATCCGCTCGCCGGTCGCCTTTCGCCACCTGCGGCGGGCGACATCGCCGATCAGGCCTGCGGCCTCACCTGACACCATCGACTGCATGTCATGAACGGGTTCATAGGGCGTGCCGTCAGGCGCCTTGCGCAGCGGATTGCCGATCCGGTGATCCGGCTCGTCCCAGCGCCGTGCCGTGAGGTCGATGCCGCCCAGGAAACCCAGGCTGTCGTCGATCGAAACCAGTTTCTGGTGATGACAACCGCGCAGCGGATGGCGCAGATCGAAACGCATGGAGATCTGCGGATGAGACGAGAACCCGCTCTCGCGGAAGAGCCGCAGCGACTTGCCCGAATAGATCGGCCCCATGCCCCAAACAAGAATCCGGATTTGCAAGCCCGGATGCTCATCGGCAAGCGACAGCAGCAATTCCCCGAGCGTTTCGGAACTCTGCTTTGGCCGGAGACGGATATCGGGATTGAAATCCCAGCCGACGATCCAGATCGTCCGGCGGGCTTTCCTGAGTGCCTGATCAAGTGCCGAGAAATAGGCGGATCCATCCACCAGAAACGCCACTTTCTCGGCTTTGCCGGCACGCCAGGCATTGCGGCCGGTGCGAATGATGCCACCCGGGATGGCCGTCACCGCGGCCTTCATCGTGCGCCGGGCCGCTCCGGCAATCAGATCGATTGCATTTGCCGTCTTGCGGCTATCGCCGGCCGCTTGAAAATCCATCATCCTGTGCCGGTGCCCCACGCTTTTTCGATGCGTGCCTCAACGTGCGAAGCGCCGCCACAGTTCCCGTACACCGAACAAAAATTATAGCTCTGCGGAGCGTTGCTGCCGGATCGCGGCGATCATGGCCTTGCCGAGCCGATGCATTTCCCGCATGCCTTGGATAAATCAGGGAGGATGCCGTATGCGAAACTACTCAGCCTGCATTGAATGGCTGTTTGCCGAACCGGGCGACGAATTCTCAAGCCGCATCGATAGCGCCGCAGAGGCCGGTCTGCATTTCATCGAATTCTGGCGCTGGACCGACAAGGATCTCGACGCCATCGAACGCAAACTGAAGAGCACCGGCCTCAAGGTTTCGAGCCTCGTTGCCGAACCGATGATCCCGCTGACAGACATTGCCAATCGCGAAGTTTGGCTCGAAGGCCTGAAGCAGTCCGTCGCGGTCGCAAGGCGGCTCGGCGCCCCGGTGCTGATCGCGCAAGCCGGAGACGACCTGCCCGGATTATCGCGCGACGAGCAGCGTGCCGCGCTGACAGACACATTGCGCGCCGCCGCCGATATCCTGAAAGGCACCGGCGTCCGCCTCGGCGTCGAGCCGCTCAACACGCGCATCGACCATATCGGCTATTTCCTCGGCTCGACGAAGGAAGCACTCGATATCGTCGATGACGTCGACCGGCCGGAAATTGGCATCGTCTACGATATCTACCATTCCGCAGTGATGGACGAGAAAACTGAAGACGTCATCGGCGGGCGCGTCTCCCGCGTCGTCCACCTCCACATTGCCGACCACCCTGGCCGCAATGATCCCGGGACAGGAACGATCGACCTCAAGCATCGCCTCGATTGGCTCTACGCGGAGGGCTACGACGGTGTCGTGGGAATGGAGTACCGGCCCGTAAAACCCGGCCGCGACGGCGTCACGGCAGCAATCGAATCGCTTGGCGGCTGAACAGCAGCGGCCTATCGATCGCTGCCTGCCTCCATACTCCATGGGCTCACCGCCACCAGCTTTTCCAGCCAGTTGCGAAAGGAGACCAGTGGCGGATAGTTTGCGCGCGATTGCGGCCAGGCGAGCCAATAGGTTCCGCTGCCGGTTACCGACGGTTTCAGCAGCGAAAGAAGCCGCCCCTGCTGGATTTCGTCCCTAGCCAGATAGTCGGGCAGCAGCGCCACGCCCAGTCCGGCGATCGCAGCCTGGGTCATGGTCGCGAACTGATCGAAAAGCATGCCTGTGACGTTTTTCGGTTTGATCCCCTGGGCTTCGAACCAGATTGCCCAGGCCTTCGTTCGCGTTTCGAGCTGCAGCAGCGGCAGGTCCAGCACGTCGCCCGCATCGTTGACAGGCTTGTCTCTCAGCAGCGCCGGTGAGATGCAGGCTGTCAGGCGCTCCTCGAAGAGCTCGAGATGATCGGCGTCGCGCCAATCGGCGGCGCCAAAATGGATTGCCGCGTCGAACCCCTCGGCGGCGAAATTGAAGCGCTTCAGGCGGGTCGCCAGGCTGACATTGATCCCGGGATGGTCCTTGAGGAAATCTCCGAGCCGCGGCGCCAGCCATCGTGTGCCGAAGGCGGGCAGGATGGCGAGGGCCAGCGTGCCGCCGCCGGGATTGGCAGAGAATTCCATGCTGCCGCGCTGGATGAGATCGAGTGCCCGGCTGATGTCGCGGCCATAGGCCTGCGCTGCCTCGGTCGGGACCAGCCGCTGCCTGTACCTGTCGAAAAGCGGGCGCCCGAGCTGCTGTTCCAGCGTCTGGATCAGCCGGCTGACCGTGCTTTGCGTCAGATTGAGCTCGCGCGCAGCCGCCGCCGTGGATCCATTGCGCAGCACCGCCTCGAAGGCCGAGAGATGGCTGATATGGGGAAGAAATCGTCTCTGGCGCATGGTCAACCTATGCATCGCATGCATCAACTCATTCGCAAATACAGTTTCCATAGACATAAGGCAATCGATAGACGCATAATTCCGGATGAAACCCATGTCTTTGCCGTGAGGATCGCTTGTCAAACTCTGCCAACACAGTTTCCAAATCATCGTCGAGCGCCTTCGCCTGGGACGATCCTTTCCTGCTGGACGAGCAACTAAGCGAAGATGAGCGGATGATCCGCGACTCGGCAGCCGCTTTCGCCAAGGCCGAGCTGCTGCCACGCGTCCAGGAAGCCTATCTCGACGAGCAGACCGACAAGGGCCTCTTCAAGCTGATGGGCCAGACCGGCCTGCTCGGCGTCACGCTTCCGGAAGAATATGGCGCCGCCAACGCCTCCTACGTCGCCTACGGCCTCGTCGCCCGCGAGATCGAGCGCATCGATAGCGGCTATCGCTCGATGATGAGCGTTCAGTCCTCCCTGGTCATTTACCCGATCTATGCCTACGGCTCCGACGAGCAGAGGAAGAAATATCTGCCAGGCCTCGTTTCGGGCGAGCTGATCGGCTGTTTCGGCCTCACCGAGCCGGATGCAGGCTCCGATCCGGGCGGTATGAAGACCCGTGTCGAGAAGATCGAGGGCGGTTATCGCCTGCGCGGCTCCAAGATGTGGATCTCAAACGCGCCGATCGCCGATGTCTTCGTCGTCTGGGCGAAATCCGAAGCCCACAACAATGAGATCCGCGGCTTCGTGCTTGAAAAGGGCATGAAGGGCCTCTCAGCGCCAAAAATCGGCGGCAAGCTGTCGCTGCGCGCCTCCATCACCGGCGAGATCGTCATGGATGGCGTCGAAGTCGGCGAAGATGCGATCCTGCCCGGCGTCTCGGGTCTCAAAGGCCCCTTCGGCTGCCTCAACCGCGCCCGCTACGGCATTTCCTGGGGTGTGATGGGTGCGGCCGAAGACTGCTGGTTCCGCGCCCGCCAATACGGCCTCGACCGCAAGCAGTTCGGCAAGCCGCTCGCCGGCATGCAGCTCTACCAGAAGAAGCTCGCCGACATGCAGACCGAGATCGCCCTTGGCCTGCAGGGATCTCTCCGCGTCGGCCAGCTGATGGACCAGCAAAAGATGGCCCCGGAGATGATCTCCATCGTCAAGCGCAACAATTGCGGCAAGGCGCTCGATATCGCCCGCCAAGCCCGCGACATGCACGGCGGCAACGGCATCCAGATCGAATTCCACGTCATGCGCCATTCTCAGAACCTGGAAACGGTCAACACCTACGAGGGCACGCACGACGTCCACGCTTTGATCCTGGGCCGGGCGCAGACCGGCATCCAGGCGTTCTTCTAGGGAATCGAGTTAAGACGCAAAAGACCTGCTTAACGCGGGTTTTGTCTATTCTGTTTTGTATCCATGAAGATGA
>NZ_JBFREC010000011.1:0-187654 GCF_052114105.1 Rhizobium sp. RAF36
GGCGCATTGTCGGCTGCCCAGGTCGGCTCGCTCACCAACGACCAGATCGGTGGCCTGACCGCCGGTCAGATCGGCAAGCTCAGCAATGCTGCTGTCGCTGGCCTCAAGGCCACGCAGATCACGGCGATGACTGCCGATCAGGTTGCCGGCATCACCGCAGGTCAGAGCGCTCTGCTGACGGCTGCGCAGGTTGCGGGCTTCAGCGCCACGAACGTGACGAAGCTGACCGACGACGCTGTTGCCGGGATATCCGCCAAGGCGATTGGTGGTCTTACCAACGAAGCGATCGCTGTCCTCAGCGACAGCCAGATCGGCAAGCTCAGCGCCGACCAGATCAAGGTGATGACGCCGAAGCAGGTTACCGCCTTCACGGCTGGCCAGCTCGGCAAGTTCACCGACGATCAGATGGGTGCTCTGACGGCAGCCCAGGTCGGTTCTCTCTCCGACACGCAGATCGTCGGTCTCTCGGCTGCTCAGATTGGCAAGCTCAGCAACGCTGCAGTGGGCGGTCTGAAGGCAACGCAGATCAGCGGTATGTCTGACACGCAGCTTGAAGGTCTGAGCGTTGCGCAGGCTGGCGCACTGACGGCGGCCCAGGTCGGTGCTCTCAGTGCCGATGACATCAAGAAGTTCTCCGACGACGAAATCGGGGCGATTGGTGTAAAGTCGATTAACGGCCTGAAGAACGAGGCAATCGCTGCCCTTACCGAAAGCCAGATCGGCAAGCTGACGACCGGCCAGATCTCCGGTCTGCTGTCGACACAGGTTGCGAGCTTCACGGCTGCTCAGCTTGGCAAGTTCACCGACGACCAGATCGGCGCACTCTCCGCCGCTCAGGTTGGTGCACTGACCAACGACCAGATCGGTGGTCTTTCCGCCGGTCAGATCGGCAAGCTTAGCAACACGGCCGTCACCGGCCTCAAGGCAAGCCAGATCACGGCGATGACTGCCGATCAGGTTGCCGGCATCACCGCAGGCCAGAGCGCTCTTCTGACCGGTGCGCAGGTTGCTGGCTTCACTGCCACGAACGTTACGAAGCTGACCGATGATGCGGTTGCGGGCCTGACCGCCAAGGCAATCCCGAGCCTGACGAACGACGCGATCGCTGTCCTCAGCGAAAGCCAGGTCGGCAAGCTCAGCACCGACCAGCTCAAGGCGATGACGCCGAAGCAGGTCAGCGGCTTCACTGCCACGCAGCTCGGCAAGTTCACCGACGACCAGATCGGTGCGCTCTCCGCAACTCAGGTCGGCGCGCTGACCGATACGCAGATCGGTGGCCTCTCGGCCGGTCAGATCGGCAAGATCAGCAACACGGCAGTCACCGGTCTCAAGGCCACGCAGATCACGGCGATGAGCGCCGATCAGGTTGCCGGCATCACCGCTGACCAGAGTGCTCTGCTGACAGCTGCGCAGGTTGGTGGCTTCAGCGCCACGAACGTGACGAAGCTGACCGACAACGCAGTTGCCGGCCTGACCGCCAAGGCGATCCCTGGCTTGAAGAACGAAGCGATCGCTGTCCTCAGCGACAGCCAGATCGGCAAGCTCAGCGCCGATCAGATCAAGGCGGTGACAACGCAGCAGATCGCAGGCTTCACAGCTGCTCAGCTCGGCAAGTTCACCGACGATCAGATGGGTGCTCTGTCGGCTGCTCAGGTCGGCGCACTCTCCGACACGCAGATCGCCGGTCTCTCGGCTGCCCAGATCGGCAAGCTCAGCAACGCTGCAGTGGGCGGTCTGAAGGCAACCCAGATCAGCGGCATGACCGACGTACAGCTCGAAGGCGTCAGCACGTCCCAGGCCGCTGTGCTGACGGCAGCCCAGGTCGGTGCTCTGAGCGCCGACGACATCAAGAAGTTCTCCGATGACGACATCGGGGCGATCACGGCGAAGTCGATCAACGGTCTGAAGGCCGATGCCATTGCCGCTCTCAGCGAAAGCCAGATCGGCAAGCTCAGCGCGGACCAGATCTCCGGTCTGCTTTCGACGCAGGTTGCCAGCTTCACGGCTGCTCAGCTCGGCAAGTTCAGTGACGACCAGATCGGCGCACTTTCCGCCGCTCAGGTTGGTGCACTGACCAACGACCAGATTGGCGGTCTCTCTGCCGGTCAGATCGGCAAGCTCAGCAACTCGGCTGTAGCGGGTCTGAAGGCAAGCCAGATCACGGCAATGAGCGCCGATCAGGTTGCCGGCATCACCACAGGCCAGGCAGGTCTGCTGACTGCTCTGCAGGTCGCTGGCTTCAGCGCCACGAACGTCACCAAACTGACGGACGACGCGGTTGCCGCGATCGGTACCAAGTCGATGGGTGGTCTGAAGACCGACGCGATCGGTGTTCTCAGCGACAGCCAGATCGGCAAGCTGAGCGCTGATCAGATCAAGTCGATCACGACACAGCAGATCGCCGGCTTCAAGGCTGCCCAGCTCGGCAAGTTCACCGACGACCAGCTCGGCGCACTCTCCGCCGCCCAGGTCGGCGCACTGAGCAACGATCAGATCGCGGGTCTCTCTGCGGCTCAGATCGGCAAGCTCAGCGACACGGCGATCACCGGTCTCAAGGCAACGCAGATCACCTCGATGAGCACCGCTCAGATCGAAGGGATCACGCTGTCGCAGACCGCAAAGTTGAACGCTGCACAGATCGGCGCCATGGCGCCGGAAGGCGTCGCGAAATTCTCGGTCGACGAGATCGCCGCAATCGACGTCAGCGCGATCAAGGGACTGTCTGCGGACGACATCACGGCTTTGGACAAGGATCACGCCAACGCCTTCACCACGCCGCAGATCCAGGCAATGAACGACGATCAGCTGGCAGCCGTCGTGGCCGCCTACAACGCAGCCTAAGACGCAAGGGAGGGTGGCCTGTCGGCCACGCTTCACCGGCTTAACGCAATCGGGCCCGCAGCTTTGCGGGCCCTTTTCATTTTCCGGCCTACCTGGTCCTCGCGCATGGCAACAAGCTGCCCCCAGTTCGCTTCGAGACCATGCCGCGAATCATCATTGCCGTCCGATTCGCGTCGGCTGTTTTATGTGATGGAAGTGTGCCGCCGGCTGGGCCCGGTCATTCCGATTTTTCAACGGCCATAAAAGGCCCAGAGAGGGCCTAGGGCGAGAGATGACAGTCTTGTGCTGTTGCGGCCCGGGTTGCATCAGCGAGCACGTCGTGAAGGCTCTGTAGAGGCTTTCGCTTGTGCCAAAGATTGAGCCCAGCACACAGCAGCGATCGCCATGGCGTATTTCAGGGCATGCTTCTTAATTCGACTGAGAACCATACCGCAGTTCCTCTGCGATAGCGCGCGGCAGACGCGGGAAATGGCAGTGCTGCAGAAGGCAGCGGCGTGGGAGATTTTGTGAGAAAACTTAGCCGGCTTTGAGGGAAGCTAAAATCACCAATCAGCGGCTTGGTAAAATCCTCTAATAAATCAAGAGGATCGGATGGTGGGCGTGACAGGGATTGAACCTGTGACCCCTACGATGTCAACGTAGTGCTCTCCCGCTGAGCTACACGCCCATCCGATGGCGGCGCATAGATCACAAAACCTTTGGGGCCGTCAATAGGCTTTTTTGAAGTTTTGTGACCTGACGCCTGCAAGCCTTATGCGGCAAGCATTTTGTTCACTTCGTCGACGAGATCGCGGAGGTGGAAAGGCTTGGAAAGGACCTTTGCATCCTTCGGTGCCTTCGAATCAGGGTTCAGTGCCACGGCAGCAAAACCGGTGATGAACATGACCTTGAGGTCCGGATCGAGTTCGGTCGCGCGACGCGCGAGTTCGATGCCGTCCATTTCAGGCATGACGATGTCGGTCAGCAGAAGCGAAAAGGGCTCTTCGCGGAGCCGGTCATAGGCGCTTGCGCCGTTGTCGTAGGACAGAACCTTGTAGCCTGCCTTTTCGAGCGCCTTCACGAGGAAGCGGCGCATGTCGTTGTCGTCTTCTGCAAGCAGTATCTTCTGAGTCATTATCCAGACCGCTGGTGAGATGAATTTTTATGGGAGGCTCCAGCCAATACACTAGTCCTTCCCCGGTAAACAACCGGTGAAGTGACCACCCGTGGCTGTCATCCCCTGTACATAGTATGGACTTGCGGCCGGGCAACTGGCAACATGGGGCAAGCAAGCCTCGAACGACATGGTTAAGAGGGTAGAAGGTGCCTGAAATCCGCGAATACGAGCTTTTTGAGATACGTGAGCCCGTGTCGCAGACCATTCCCTTCGTTTACAATTCCCCCCATAGCGGCCGCATTTATCCACCGGAATTTATCGCCCAGTCCCGTCTTCAGGGCATTTCGATCCGCCGCTCGGAGGATCACTACGTCGATGAACTGTTCTCGGCGGCCAGCCTGCTCGGTGCGCCGCTGCTGCTCGCAAACTTCCCGCGGGCCTATCTCGACGTTAACCGTGAACCCTATGAACTCGATCCGCGAATGTTCGACGGGCTTCTGCCGTCCTATGCGAACATCAATTCGCTGCGTGTTGCAGGCGGTCTAGGGACCATCCCGCGCATCGTCGCCGAAAACATGGAGATCTATGCGCGGCGCATTCCGGTCCAGGAAGGGCTTGATCGCGTCGAGAGCGTCTACAAGCCATATCACGCCGCACTGCGGCGGCTGATTGCCCGTACCCATGTGCAGTTCGGCTTCGGTGTGCTGATCGATTGCCACTCGATGCCTGGAAACGTGCGGGTTGCCGGCAGCAACCAGCGGCCGGATTTCATCATCGGCGACCGTTACGGGACGTCGGCCTCCGCCGAGTTGTCGCGCACTGCGATCAGTATCTTCGAAGAGATGGGCTTCACGGCCATTCGCAACAAGCCCTATGCCGGCGGCTTCATCACCGAGCATTACGGGCGCCCGTCGAGGGGTTTGCATGCGCTGCAGATCGAGGTCAACCGCTCGATCTACGTCGATGAGGTCACGCTGGAAAAGCGCGCGGATTTCCCGGTGATCGCCAATGCGGTGACGAGCTTCATGCGGCAGATGGCTGATTACGTGCAGCGCTTTGCCGACGATACGGCACTGGCTGCTGAATAACTCCCTGGCAATACTCAAAAAAAACCGCGCTCTGCAGCGCGGCTAAGTCTAGGGAGGAAACACCCAAGGAGGGTATTTACAGTCAGAAGACTGTAAGAAGAAGCTACTATTGCGCTGCACAATCGTCAAGCAAAATATTGCGGTGCAAAATAATTAGGCAGATAAAGATCGATTGCCTGAAGTGTTTGCATTTTAACGCAGTTTCGCTATGAAAAGCGCCAATCCCGAGGCCAGAAACGGATCCGCCAATGCTCCCCGACCGCTCGTTCTTCAATCGTCTGGCCGAAGCGGCCAAGGCCGAAACGCTTCCGCGCTTCCGCTCCGGCCTTGATGTCACCAACAAGCTCGTCAGCGGGTTCGACCCGGTCACCGAGGGCGACCAGGCGGCGGAAGCTGCGATCCGCAAGCTGATCGAGGCGCATTATCCCGAACACGGCATCCTTGGCGAGGAGCACGGCAGCGTCGGTCTCGACCGGGAATATGTCTGGGTCATCGATCCGATCGATGGCACGCGGGCCTTCATATCGGGCGTACCCGTCTGGGGCACGCTGATCGGCCTGCAGCAAAATGGCCAAGCCATCATGGGCATGATCGAGCAGCCGTTCACCGGAGAGCGCTATTTCGCTGACCAGAGCGGTTCGTTCTACACCGGGCCGGAAGGCGACAGGCAGCTCAAGGTGCGCGATTGCGATGCGCTTTCCAACGCCATCCTGTTTACAACCTCGCCGCATCTCTTCACCGGCAGCGATATGGACAAGTACCGGGAGATCGAAAGCCAGGTGCGGTTGTTCCGCTATGGCTGCGATTGCTACGCCTATGCGCTGCTTGCGGCCGGGCATATCGATCTCGTGATCGAAAACAGCCTGAAGCCCTACGACGTCGGCGGCATCATTCCTGTCGTCGAAAAGGCGGGGGGCATCATGACGACCTGGGACGGCGGGCGGCCGGAAAACGGCGGTTCGATCATCGCCGCCGGCAGCCGGGCTGTCTACGAACAGGCGATCGCCATCCTGCAGCGCTAGGCGTCAGGTGCCGATCGCTTCGACTTCCTGTATCGCTTCGGCATCGCTGCCGGGGATGAAGGCGTGGAAGGCGGCAAGGGCGGCTGCGCGATAGACATCGCGCTCCTGGAAGATCTCGTGACGGGCGCCGTTGACCGGCACCAGCTGACCGGCGCGGAAATAGCGCGACAGGCGCTCCTGGGCGATATAGGGCACGACGCCGTCACGCGTGGGGGCGATGACAACGGTCGGAATGGTGATGGAGAACAGGTGATTCGGCGCCATCACCTTGTCGATCGTCTTGAAGGATTCGACCAGCCAGCGGGCAGTCGGCGGGCCGAGCGTTAGTTCGGGGTGATTTCGCGTCATTGCGGCGTTGCGCTCGAAGCGGACCTCGTCTGACGTCAGCGGATTGTCGCGGAACTCGGGCTCGCGCAATTTGGCGCTCAGCGCCATGGTGCCCAAGCCGACGCTGCAGGCGGCGGACGCCAGCCTACGGATGGTCGAGGCCGATGCAGCCTGGCCGATCAGACCGATGAACGGTGCCGACAAAACCATACGCTCGATGCGGGTCGATAGATACGGTGCGGCGGAAAGCGCAATCAGCGCTCCGGTGGAATGCGCCAGGATGTAGAAGGGCAAGCGGGTGTCCGGCAGCACGATCTTCTCCAGGAAGATGTCGAGGTCGCGCTCGTAATCCGAAAACCGCCGGACATGGCCGTGCTGGCGCTTCTTGACGAGGCGCGGCGAGCCGCCCTGGCCGCGCAGGTCGAAGGTCGCCACCCAGAGGCCCTTCGCCGTCAGATCGCGGATCGTCTCGAAATATTTCTCGATATATTCGTTGCGGCCCTGCAGCAGCACGACCGTGCCCTTGGCGACGGAGGCGTTGGAGCGAAACACCGCATAACGCAGCTGCTGCCCGTCAAAGGTCTCGAAATAGCCCTCGGTCCGGTTCTCTGGGGCCGGATTGTCTGGAGTCGAGATGAGAACCTGGTCCATGGAATTTGCCGCTGCTCGATGAACGTCTATTGTAGGGGATAATGCACGCGAGGCTGAAATCAACTCTTAAAGATCGTCCGGCCGCCAAGTCCGCTCGAAAAAAGAGACCGGCGGGGCGAGAGGGATGCCCGGCGCCGGTCCATAGTCGGACTGAAGAAGAAGGGACGATGCACTTCAGCCATCGGGCCAGTTTGATTACCCGACGGTTTGATTTCTAGGACAGGGCGACTGAACCGATACCGAACCGGGCGTTCATGCGTGGTTCACCGGTCTGATCGGCGGCACTTGAACTCCGGAAAATCGATCACCATCTGAATTCTGCAGGTGCCGGAAGGGCCTGCCCAACCGCTCCGAAGCTGCCGAATATGGGGTTTCGGGGACATGTTTTTCGCAACTCGTCGCTTCCCAAGGAGGACACTATGCGTCACGTCGATTTCTCTCCCCTCTACCGTTCCACCGTCGGTTTCGATCGTCTTTTCACGATGCTCGACAGCCTTGCTCAGCCCGATCAGGGCCAGACCTATCCGCCCTACAATATCGAGCGCACCGGTGAGAACACCTACCGCATCACGATGGCGGTTGCCGGTTTCGATGAAACCGAAATCTCGATCGAAGCCCAGGCGCACGCCCTGACCGTCAAGGGCGAAAAGAGCGAAGATGCTGCCGACGGCAGCGAATTCCTCTATCGCGGCATCGCCAAGCGCACTTTCGAGCGCCGCTTTCAGCTTGCCGATCATGTCGAGGTCACTGCCGCTTCGCTGAAGAACGGCCTGCTGCACATCGACCTTCTGCGCAGCATTCCTGAAGCCATGAAGCCCCGGAAGATTGCGATTGCCGCCGAGGCGGTCAACGCGCCCAAGGCCATCGAGGCTCAGGTCACCAACTGATCAATCCCTCCCAGGACTGAAAAGAAAAGCGGCGCTCCGGTGGAGCGCCGCTTTTTTGTTGATTGCTTGCCGGGCTCGCCGGTCAGGCCGGACTTGCCGCTTCCTCGAGCTCCTTGGCGCTGGCCCGCTTTGCGGCGGCAGCCGCGTATTTCTGGGCGATGACGGCGCAGGCCATCAGCTGGATCTGGTGGAACAGCATCAGCGGCAGCACGATAGCGCCGATTGACTGGCCGGCGAAGATGACGTTGGCCATCGGCACGCCGCTCGCCAGGCTCTTCTTCGAGCCACAAAAGGTGATGGTGATCTCGTCGGCCTTGTTGAAGCCGAGCGCCCGGCTTCCGTACATGGTGATCGCAAGAACCAGCGCCAGCAGCAGCATGTCGAGGACGATGACCACGGCGATATCGCCGATCGAGAACGTATGCCAGAGACCCTCGACGACGGCCTTGCTGAAGGCCACGTAGACGACCATCAGGATCGATCCGCGATCGACAGGCATCAGGATCTTCTTTATCGAGCGGATCCAGTCACCGATCCACGGCTGCAATACCTGGCCGAGCACGAAGGGCAGCAGCAGCTGCAGCATGATCTGCTCCAGCGCATCCCACGAGAAGCCGCCATGGCCGCCGACCGAAAATAATAGGCCGACGAGCAGCGGCGTCAGGAACATGCCGAAGATGTTCGATGCCGATGCCGAGCAGATCGCTGCCGGAACATTGCCGCCGGCCATCGAGGTGAAGGCGATCGAGGACTGAACCGTCGAAGGCAGCACGCAGAGGAAGAGAATGCCGAGATAGAGCGGTTGCGGCAGGATCGTATCGGGGATGAAGCCGATGGCTACGCCAAGTAGCGGGAAAAGCGCGAAAGTGGTCAGCAGGATCGCCAGATGCAGACGCCAGTGCAGCACGCCGGCGATCACCACGTCGCGGGAAAGACGCGCGCCGTGCAGGAAGAACAACAGGGCGATCGCCAAATCCGTGGCAATGCTGAAGTAACCGGCAAACGCTCCGTCCGCCGGAAACAGCGACGCGAGGATAACGGTGCAGACGAGGAGGATCGTGAAAGTATCTGGCAGGAAGCGGCGCATGATCTGGTCCCGGGCAATTCTAAGTTCATTGTTTTGTCATCCATTATGATTCAGGATGCAAGGAATAACAGTTATCATGAATTGAGATTAGAATGCTCGATCTTACCCAGTTGCGCAGTTTCGTCGCCGTCGAACAGATGGGCAGTTTCACTCTGGCTGCCGAGCGCCTGGGGCTTGGGCAATCGACGGTCAGCCAGCATATTCAGCGGCTTGAAACGTCGGTCGGCCGGAAATTGCTGGCGCGGGATACGCATAAGGTGGTGCTGACTGGAGACGGTGAGGCGCTGCTGTCGCATGCCCGGGCCATGCTTTCGATCGAGGGGCAAGTGCAGTCTCTGTTTCGCGGCAACAGTCTGCGCGGCAAGCTCAGACTCGGCGTTTCGGAGGATTTCGTCACCAGCCAGCTCCCGGCGGTGCTGGAAGATTTCGTCCGCTCGCATCCCTCCGTCGATCTGGAGCTCACCGTTGCTCTTTCTGGTGCGCTCTATGAGATGCAGGACAATGGCGAGATCGACCTCGTGCTTGCGAAGCGCCGGCTGGGGGATGCGCGCGGCAAGCTGGTTTACCGCGAGCCTCTGGTGTGGCTGGCGCGTGATCCCGAGCATATCATGGCGCAGAACCCGCTGCCGCTGATCGCCTTCCCGGCGCCAAGCGTCACCCGCAGCATCGCGCTGGAAGCACTGGGGCGGACGCAGGTGGCGTGGCGGATCGTCTGCACCTGCGGCAGCCTCAGCGGCCTTACGGCGGCGGCGCGTGCCGGAATGGGGGTGCTGGTGCAACCGCGCAGCATGGCACCGTCAGGATTGAAGGAAATTTCGCCTGGTCGGCTGCCGGTGCTTGAGGATGTGGAATTTGTGCTTGTCCCACGCAAGGGCGCCGATCGGGCTCTGGTCTCGGCGCTTTCCGAAGACATCCTCGGCAAGGTGCGCAGCTTGCGGTCAAGCAACTAAAGAAAAACCCCGCCGGATCGGCGGGGGTTTCTGTTGTTCCGGTTATGGGCCTACGCACTGCTGGCGGGGGCCGTTATAGGGCTGGAACGTGTTATCCGAAGCCCGGTAAGAACGGTAGCGGTCGGCGCACCAGCGGGTATGCGAGTTGCCGCCATAGTAGCGCGGCTGCGACGCAGCGCTCAATGCGCCGCCGATGATCGCACCGGCTGCAAGTCCGCCGATAATCGCGCCGGTATTGTTGTTATGGCGATGGTAGTAGCCGTCGCGATAGTAGCGGCGGTTATAGTTCGAGTGGTAGCGGCCATTGTTCCAATGGTGGTTGTTCCAGTTGCGGTGGCGCACAATTCTGGGGCTGCGCACTTGCTGGATATCGGATGCCAGCTGCGGCTTCTCGATGTTGACCACGGGGAACGCCTGCGCTGGCGCAATGCCGGTGAAGGCGGTGGCGAGAGAAATGACTAGGATTGCGAGTTTTTTCATGATTTTCACCTTTCGCCTGTAAAATCGAAAGGCGGCCCGAAAGTTCCGCGAGACCACACTTTTGTGCAGGCTTTCACGCAAACGTTAACGGGCTGCTTGCCGCTTTAAGCCGCTCTCAACCGTGTCGCTTAGGCGTTTGGTCAGATTTCGGCCGATAGTTTAGCAATCCTTAAAGGTCGTCGTTCGGGGCGAGGGAGAACGGACCTATGGTTTATGGAGCAATATTCGTATCCGGGCTGGTTGCCTGCGTGATGATGATCGTGGTGATTGGCCACGAAGCAGAAAAGGCGGATCAGGGTGCACCCCAATCCGCCGTCTTCGGACATCAGAATTGATGCCGTCTTATGCCGCCAGGCATTTCAGGAAGCCGTCGACATCGGCTTCCGTCGTCGCAAAGCTGGTCACCAGACGGATCAGCGTTTCGTTGTCGCCAACGAGTTCCGGGGTGGCGACCGGGATAGGCCACTCATAGAATTTTGCGCCGCGGCTTTCGGCGGTCTTGGCTGCTGCCTTGGTGATCACGGAAAAGACTTCGTTGGATGCCGTCGGCCAGGCAAGGCGGGCGGAATTGCTGGCGCCGATGCCGGAGCGCAGCTGGTCGGCCATGCCGTTCGAATGGCGTGCAAGGCCAAGCCAGAGCTCTTCCTCGAAATAGGCGTCGAACTGTGCGGCGATGAAGCGCGATTTGGAGAAGAGCTGCGCGGCGCGCTTGCGGATGAAGGGAATATCCTTGGCCTGCTCCGGATTGAAGAAGACGATCGCTTCCGCACACCAGCAGCCGTTCTTGGTGCCGCCGAACGAGAGAATATCGACGCCGCGCTTCCAGGTCATTTCCGCCGGTGTTGCACCGAGCGCGACAAGCGCATTTGCAAAACGGGCGCCATCCATATGAAGCGGGAGGCCGCGCTTTTTGGCGATCGACGAGATCTCGCCGATTTCAGGCAGCGAGTAGACGGTGCCGATCTCTGTCGCCTGAGTGATGGAAATGGCGGAGGCGCGGCCGTGATGCACGGCATCTTCCGGGAAGCTGGCGATCTTCGCCGCGAGTTTCGCCGGGTCGATCTTTCCAGCCTCGCCGCTGACGGGGATTAGGCGGGCAGAATCGGCGAAGAATTCCGGTGCGCCGCACTCGTCTTCGATCACGTGGGCCTCGGAGTGGCAGAAGGTCACGCCGCCCGGCCGTTGCACGCTGGCAAGCGAGAGTGAGTTGGCGGCGGTGCCTGTTGCCACGAAGAAGACGGCGACGTCGCGCTCAAAGACCTCGGAGAAGCGGGCTGCGACCTTCTTGTCGAGATCGCTGTTGCCATAGGCGGCGGCAAAGCCGGTGGAGGCTGAAAGAAGGCGTTTGGCAATGGCCTCGTGGGCACCGGCCCAGTTGTCGGAAGCAAAAAACATGATGTGACCGCACTTGGTAGTTTGGGGAGGGGTAAAGTTCGGCAGGGACATTACGCCATTGCCGCGGCCGATCAAGCGGCAGCCATCAGACACATCACGAAATCTGATTTCCGCAATCAATATACAAAATAATGCAAAAGAGCGTAATTTTATGTCGCACAATTGTTGTTTAGGGTAACTTTTGGTCGAAACTTGATGTTTTTTTAATTTATCACTCTTGCGGGAGCTCCGTCATTCTGGCATAGAACTTGTGAATTAGGACAGGGTTGTTGTCCTATTTTGGCCTTCGTGGCCGGAGAGGTGCCGAAAGTCCTGACCTTTGCAGGCTTTCACGTTATAGTCCGCACGAGCGCAAGACCTTTGAGGTTGCGCGGAGGCGGCTGACAGGCGCGGAGCGCGGCGGATCGCTTCTGGCGGACGCATGCGGCCGATCTTCACAATGCAACAGCGCTGTCACGCGCCGGACCTAAGATCGGGAACGGTGCATGACGAAAGGCCGCCCGCCGACCCCCGCGGGCTTTGACAGGAGCGAAGACGATGACGAAGAAGACGCCATCCACGAGTTTTGACCAGAGTGCTGCGGCCAGTGCGCGCGCAACGGCCAAAACGCGCAAATTCGCCTCCGGGCTGCCGAAAAAGCAAGGCCTCTACGATCCCCGCAACGAGCACGATGCCTGTGGCGTCGGCTTTGTTGCGCATATGAAGGGTCAGAAGTCGCATCAGATCGTCAAGGACGGCCTCTTCATTCTCGAAAACCTGACGCACCGCGGTGCCGTCGGCGCCGATCCGCTGATGGGTGACGGTGCAGGAATTCTCGTGCAGATTCCCGATCGCTTCTTCCGCGAGGAAATGGCGAAGCAGGGCATCACCCTGCCGAAGGCCGGCGAATACGGCGTTGGTCACATCTTCATGCCGCGCGACGAAGCACAGATCGAGCATTTCAAGAAGGTGATCAAGGATGTCATCACCGAGGAAGGCCAGGTTCTGATCGGCTTCCGCGATGTGCCGGTCGACAACTCGTCGCTGTCCAAGGCGCCTGAAATCGCCGCCACCGAGCCGCATCACGTTCAGATCTTCATCGGCGCCGGCGAAGATGCCGCGACGAACGACGAGTTCGAGCGCCGCCTGTTCACGCTCCGCAAGGTGATCTCCAACCGCATCTATGACGAGTTCGATGGCGAGGAGAGCAATTTCTATCCGGTATCGCTGTCGTCGGCGACGATTGTCTACAAGGGCATGTTCCTGGCCTATCAGGTCGGCGCCTATTACACCGATCTGGCGGACCCGCGGTTCGAAAGCGCTGTCGCGCTCGTGCATCAGCGCTTCTCGACCAACACCTTCCCGTCCTGGAAGCTGGCGCATCCGTACCGCATGGTTGCCCATAACGGCGAAATCAACACGCTGCGCTCAAACGTCAACTGGATGGCGGCGCGCCAAGCCTCGGTGTCCTCGCCGCTGTTCGGCGACGATATCTCCAAGCTTTGGCCTATCTCTTACGAGGGCCAGTCGGATACGGCCTGTTTCGACAACGCGCTCGAATTCCTGGTGCGCGGCGGCTATTCCATGGCGCATGCCGTGATGATGCTGATCCCGGAAGCCTGGGCCGGCAACCAGTCGATGGCTGCCGAGCGCAAGGCATTCTACGAATACCACGCGGCGCTGATGGAGCCGTGGGACGGCCCGGCTGCCGTTGCCTTTACCGATGGCAAGCAGATCGGCGCGACGCTCGACCGTAACGGCCTGCGTCCGGCGCGCTATCTCGTCACCAACGACGACCGTATCATCTTGGCTTCGGAAGCCGGCACGCTGCCGGTTCCGGAAGAGGACATCGTTCAGAAGTGGCGCCTGCAGCCCGGCAAGATGCTGCTGATCGACATGGAAAAGGGCCGGATCGTTTCCGACGAGGAAGTGAAGTCCGAGCTCGCTACCAAGCATCCCTACCGCAGCTGGCTCGACCGTACGCAGCTGATCCTCGAAGACCTGAAGCCGGTGGAGCCGCGCGCGCTGCGCCGCGATGTCTCGCTGCTGAACCGCCAGCAGGCCTTCGGCTACACGACCGAAGACACCAAGATCCTGATGTCGCCGATGGCGACCACGGGTCAGGAAGCCGTCGGTTCGATGGGCACCGATACGCCGATCTCGGCGATGTCGGAAAAGTCGAAGCTGCTCTACACCTATTTCAAGCAGAACTTCGCGCAGGTCACCAACCCGCCGATCGATCCGATCCGCGAAGAGCTGGTCATGAGCCTCGTGTCGTTCATCGGCCCGCGTCCGAACCTGCTCGACCATACCGGCATGGCGAATGCCAAGCGTCTGGAAGTGCGCCAGCCGATCCTGACCAACGGCGATCTCGAGAAGATCCGCTCGATCGGCCACACGGAAGACCGCTTCGACACCAAGACGCTCGACTTCACCTATGACGTCGAACGTGGCGCCGAAGGCATGCCCGAAATGCTCGACCGCCTCTGTGAGCGCGCCGAAGCGGCCGTCAAGGGCGGCTACAACATCATCGTGCTGTCGGACCGTCAGCTGGGCCCCGATCGCATCGCCATCCCGGCGCTGCTGGCGACCGCTGCCGTCCACCATCACCTGATCCGCAAGGGTCTGCGCACCTCCGTCGGCATCGTCGTCGAGACCGGCGAGCCGCGCGAAGTGCACCATTTCTGCCTGCTCGCTGGCTATGGTGCCGAAGCGATCAACCCGTATCTCGCTTTCGATACGTTGCTCGACATGCATGCCAAGGGCGAGTTCCCGAAGGAAGTCGATGCCTCGGAAGTCGTCTATCGTTACATCAAGGCTGTCGGTAAGGGCATCCTGAAGGTCATGTCGAAGATGGGCATCTCGACCTACCAGTCCTATTGCGGCGGCCAGATCTTCGATGCGATCGGTCTGCAGCAGGAGCTGGTCGACAAGTATTTCTTCGGCACGGCAACGATGATCGAAGGTGTCGATCTCTCGGCGATCGCCGAAGAGACCGTTGCCCGCCATACGTCGGCTTTCGGCAAGGATCCGCTGCTGGCGACGACGCTCGATATCGGCGGCGAATATGCCTACCGCATGCGTGGCGAAAGCCATGCCTGGACGCCGGATGCCGTTGCCACGCTGCAGCATGCCGTTCGCGGCAATGCCGAGGATCGCTACCGCGAGTTTGCCGAAATGGTGAACACGTCGGCACTGCGCATGAACACGATCCGCGGTCTCTTCAACATCAAGAGCGCCGAGCAGCTGGGCCGCACGCCGGTTTCCGTCGACGAGGTCGAGCCGGCGATCGATATCGTCAAGCGCTTCTCGACGGGCGCCATGTCGTTCGGCTCGATCAGCCGCGAGGCGCATACGACGCTGGCGATCGCCATGAACAAGATCGGCGGCAAGTCGAACACCGGCGAGGGCGGCGAAGAGAGCGATCGCTACATGCCGCTGCCGGATGGCTCGTCGAACCCGGAACGCTCGGCCATCAAGCAGATCGCCTCGGGACGTTTCGGTGTGACGACGGAATATCTGGTCAATGCCGACATGCTGCAGATCAAGGTCGCGCAGGGTGCCAAGCCCGGCGAAGGCGGTCAGCTGCCCGGCCACAAGGTCGATGCGACCGTCGCCAAGACCCGCCACTCGACCCCGGGCGTCGGCCTGATTTCGCCGCCGCCGCACCACGACATCTATTCGATCGAAGATCTGGCACAGCTGATCTACGACCTGAAGAACGTCAACCCGACGTCCGATGTCTCGGTCAAGCTCGTCTCGGAAGTCGGCGTCGGCACGGTTGCTGCCGGTGTTGCCAAGGCGCGTGCCGACCACATCACGGTCTCGGGCTTCGATGGCGGCACTGGCGCATCGCCGCTGACCTCGCTGAAGCATGCGGGTTCCCCCTGGGAAATCGGCCTTGCCGAAACACAGCAGACGCTGGTGCTGAACGGTCTGCGCTCGCGTATCGCCCTGCAGGTCGATGGCGGTCTGAAGACCGGCCGCGACGTCATCATCGGTGCGCTTCTCGGTGCCGACGAGTTCGGCTTCGCGACCGCGCCGCTGATCGCTGCCGGCTGCATCATGATGCGCAAGTGCCATCTGAACACCTGTCCGGTTGGCGTTGCGACGCAGGATCCGGTTTTGCGCAAGCGCTTCAAGGGCACGCCGGAGCACGTCATCAACTACTTCTTCTTCGTCGCCAACGAAGTGCGCGAAATCCTCGCCTCGCTCGGCTTCACCAAGCTCGACGATATCGTCGGTGCTTCGGAGTTGCTGGAGAAGGACGAGATGCTGGCGCATTGGAAGGCCAAGGGTCTCGATTTCAGCCGCATCTTCCACAAGGTCGAAGCTGCCAAGGAAGAGACCTACTGGACCACACGCCAGAAGCATCCGATCGACGATATCCTCGACCGCAAGCTGATCGAGCAGGCGGAACCGGCACTGACGTCCAAGACCCCGGTTGCCTTCGAAGTCGATATCAAGAACGTCGACCGTTCGGCAGGCGCGATGCTGTCTGGCGAAGTCGCCAAGCGTTACAACCATCGCGGTCTGAAGGAAGACACGATCAACGTGACGCTTCGCGGCACGGCCGGACAGTCGTTTGGCGCGTTCCTAGCCCGCGGCATCACCTTCAACCTGATCGGCGACGGCAACGACTATGTCGGCAAGGGCCTTTCGGGTGGCAAGATCATCGTCCGTCCGCCGGAGAATTCGAAGATCGTCGCGGAAGATTCGATCATCGTCGGCAACACCGTTCTCTACGGCGCGACCGAGGGTGAATGCTACTTCCGCGGTGTCGCGGGCGAGCGCTTTGCTGTCCGTAACTCGGGTGCGATCGCCATCGTCGAAGGCGTGGGCGACCACGGCTGCGAATACATGACGGGCGGCGTCGTCGTCGTGCTCGGCGCAACGGGGCGTAACTTCGCGGCCGGCATGTCCGGTGGCGTGGCTTACGTTCTCGACGAGATCGGCGATTTCGCCAAGCGCTGCAACATGGCGATGGTCGAACTCGAGCCGGTTCCGGAAGAGGACGACATGATGGAGAAGCTGCATCATCACGGCGGCGATCTGGCGCACAAGGGACGCGTCGACGTCTCCGGCGACATGACCCGCCACGACGAGGAGCGCCTCTATCAGCTGATCTCCAACCATCTGCACTACACGGGCTCAACCCGCGCGAAGCAGATCTTGGACGGCTGGGCCGACTACCGCCCGAAATTCCGCAAGGTCATGCCGGTCGAGTACCGCCGTGCGCTTGAGGAAATGGAGCGCGCCCGGATGGGGATCGCTGCGGAATAATTTGCAAAGAAGTCCGCCGCGCCGAGTGCGTGGCGGATGACCGGACTATCTTCAAATGACCCGTGCCGATTGGTGGCAGCATCCTGCTGCTGGTCCGCACGGATGGATCTCAGGGGATATGTGCTGATGACGGTCGAAAGAAGCAACCTGCCTCCAGAGCTGAGGCTGATGATGGACAACTGGCCGCAGGCGAGGCGGTCATGAGGGTAAGGGACGAAAATATGGGTAAGGTTACAGGCTTTCTGGAAATCGACCGGCAGGTTGCGAAGTATCAGCCCGCGTCGGATCGTATCCGGCATTTCCGCGAATTCACCATCCCGATGTCTGACCCGGAAGTGCAGAAGCAGGCAGCCCGCTGCATGGACTGTGGCATTCCCTATTGTCATGGCCCGACCGGCTGCCCTGTACATAACCAGATCCCGGACTGGAACGACCTCGTCTACAACAACAACTGGGAAGCAGCGATCCAGAACCTGCATTCCACCAACAACTTCCCGGAGTTCACCGGCCGCGTCTGCCCCGCGCCCTGCGAGGAAGCCTGCACGCTGAACCTTGAAGATACGCCTGTGGCGATCAAGACGGTCGAACAGGCAATCGCCGACAAGGCTTATGAGCTCGGCTTCATCCGCCCGCAGCCGGCGACCGTTCACACCGGCAAGAAGGTTGCGATCATCGGTTCGGGTCCGGCCGGTATGGCGGCTGCCCAGCAGCTCGGCCGCGCTGGTCACGAGGTTCATCTCTATGAGCGCGAGAGCAAGGCCGGCGGCCTGCTGCGCTACGGCATTCCTGATTTCAAGATGGAGAAGAACTTCATCGATCGCCGCGTCGAGCAGATGAAAGGCGAGGGTGTCACCTTCCATTGCGGCGTCAATGTCGGCGTCGACGTCACCGTCGAACAGCTCTTGGCGGATCATGACGCGGTGCTCTATTGCGGCGGCTCGGAAACTCCGCGCGAAGCCGGTATTCCGGGCACGGATTTCGCAGGCGTTCACGACGCGATGCCTTATCTCGTGCAGCAGAACAAGCGCGTCGGCCGCGAGAATATCGACAGCGTCGGCTGGCAGGCGGATCCGATCTTGGCCGGTGCCAAGCATGTCGTCGTCGTCGGTGGTGGCGATACCGCATCGGACTGCGTCGGCACGGCGTTCCGCCAGGGCGCCGTCAAGGTGACCCAGCTCGACATCCGCCCGCAGCCGCCGGAAAAGGAAGACAAGCTCGCCGTCTGGCCGTTCTGGGCCACGAAGATGCGTACCTCGTCGTCTCAGGCCGAAGGCGCTGTCCGCGAATTTCAGGTCGCAACGCTCGAATTCGTCGGCGAAGACGGCGTGTTGACCGGTGTGAAGTGCTGCGAAGTCGATGAGCGCCGCAAGCCGGTTCCCGGTACGGAGTTCGTGATTAAGGCCGATCTCGCCTTCATCGCTATCGGCTTCCGCGGCCCGTTCACCGACAGCGTGCTCAAGGAACTGGACGGCAAGCTGACGCTGAACACCGACCGCCGTGGCTCGACCAACGTCGTTGCCAACGACAAGGACTACAAGACCTCTGTCGACAAGTTCTGGACCGCCGGCGACGTGCGCCGTGGCCAGTCGCTGGTCGTCTGGGCGATCCGCGAAGGCCGCCAGGCCGCGCGCGCGATCGATGAAGCGCTGATGGGCTCGACGGTTCTGCCGCGCTGATCTGATGAGAGATTGAATTGAAGAGGGCCGCTTCTGCGGCCCTTTTATTTTGCCGAAACCTGCTTCGGTTCTTTGGCAGCGGGAAGCCTGTAGTCATCGACCCGGCCGGCGGGTGCCTGTTCGACCATGCCGTCCTGCACCAGAATGTCGCGTGGCGATTTCGTCAGCGATACCGGCGGTGCCTTGGCGCCGAGCAGTTCGGATCCACCGTCGAGATTGGGATCGGAGAGGCTGATCGGCTGCGTGTGCGGCGCGTTGGGTTCCGGCAGGCCGAGGCTCGGCAGGTTGCTGGTGTCGAGGCGCACCAGGTCCGGGCTTGCCTGGGTGCCGAGAATGCGGCGTGCCGGCTTCTCGACATAGAAGGCAACCTTGCGGCGCCCCGCCTGCGTCAGGTTGATGCCGTCGGAGGTGCGCAGGCGTACCTGCTGGCCGTTGATATCCGAACCGGTGACGATGAACTCGCCACCCTCGTTGACGAAGCCGTCCCAGATGTCGACGAACTCGCCGCCGGCACTTTCAATCTGTTTTCGGAACAGCTGGTTCATCTGCACGGCATCCGCCGTCATCGAATCCGAATCGAAGGCCGGGAGACCGACCCAAAGCAGCGGGATCTTGCGGCTTGTCACTTCCTTGCCGAAATTCAGCACACGCTTCTGGTATTCGGCATACCATGCGTCGGTCCGGAATTTCTCCTTGGTGCCGTTGATCGCCATCTGCTGGCGGTCGTTGGCGCCGATCATCACGACGACGATGGCGGGCTTGACCTCGTCCATCATCTTCAGCAGCTGTTCGGGCCAATCGTAGTAGTCGTCGCGGACGAGGCCTGACGAAACATTGCCGCGGGCATCGATGACGACGCCGGGAGAGGTCTTGAAGGCTTCGGTCATGCCATCGCCAAGGCCGCTTGCCAGAAAGTCGCCGACGATCAGGATCTTCTGGGCATTTTCCTGCTTCTGAACGACGTCCTCATCGGGCACGGGCGCCACAGCCTTCGGCGCAGCCGCTGCCTTGGGCGGCGCAGTGCGCTTCTTCTGCGGGCGGGGCCGCTGGACATCGGGCGCTGGCGGATATTCTTCTTCGACGGCGCGGCGGCCGAGGAAGAAATCGAGGATCGAGCGGCGCTGATAGCGCTCCTGGGCGTCGGCAAAATGGACAGGCGCAGTCAAGCCGAACGACAGTACCAACGCAGCCGTCAGCAGCGTTCGTCCGCCGAGTTTCCGCTTGTGATCAGACTTCCGCATGGTCATGCCCCGCATCTCGCGCCATTTTCGCATGGAGTGGGCGTAATCGTCCACTCACAACGCGATTTGTGCCGCGGATTCTTCCTGTTAGCGCCGCAGCGCGTTCAGAAGAGGAAGCGAAGGCTCGCCATCCGTCTGCATGCCGAGACGCTGCTGGACTGCCGAAATGGCGGCTTTCGATCCGGAGCCGAAATTGCCATCGACTTCGCCGTCGTAATAGCCGAGCGTCTTCAGACGAGTCTGGAGCTCGAACTTTTCCTTCACATCAAGCGTACCATCTGGCCGCGGCCAGCGCTGCTTCATGCCGCCATAGCCGGCAATCTCATCGGCAAGCAGACCGACGGCGAGAGCATAGCTGTCGGAAGCATTGTATTTCTTGATGGTGAAGAAGTTCGAGGTCATCAGGAAACCCGGGCCACCCGGGCCGCCCGGCATTTTCAGCTGCGCCTTGGTCGAAGCATCCTTGAAGCTTTTGCCGTTCGGGCGGGTCAGACCCATCGCGGCCCATTGAGCCAGCGTGTGGGTCTTGCCTGCCTGCTTGGCCGCACTTGCGGGAACCTGGACTTCGTAGCCCCAGGTCTTGCCTGTGTCCCAGCCATTTTTGGCCAAGAGGTTGGCCGAAGTCGCCAATGCGTCCGGAACCGAATTCCAGATGTCGCGATGGCCATTGCCATCGGCATCGACGGCGTAAAGCAAGTAGCTGGTCGGGATGAACTGCGTGTGGCCCATGGCGCCGGCCCAGGAACCGGTCATGCCGTCGGCGGAGATATCGCCGTTCTGCAGAATCTTGAGTGCGGCAATGAGCTGCTTCTGGGCAAATTTCGCCCGGCGCTCATCGGCATAGGCAAGCGTTGCCAGTGCGCGCGGCACGTAATGCAGGCGGTCGTCTTTGGCGAGCACGGCGCCGTAATTCGATTCCATCGACCAGATGGCGAGAATGATCGTCTTGTCGACGCCGAAATGGCGCTCGATGGCGTTCAGGGTCGAGGCGTGCTTTGCGGCCATTTTGCGACCGATCTCGACTGTGTAGGGGTTAACCCGGGAATCCACATAGTCCCAAATCTTGGTGGTGAATTCCGGCTGAAAAGCCGCCTTTTCAAGGACTGTAGGGTCAGGTTCGCTCACACCCGCGAAGGCTTTGCGGTACGTTGCCTTGCTGATGCCATTTTGCGCGGCAGTTTGATAAAAGTCCGCGATCCACTTTTGGAACCGCTGGTCGGCGGCTGCGTTATGCGGAGCCAATCCGGCGGAAGCGGTCACAACGAGGGCGAGAGCAAGACCACGAAGGGAGTATTTGTGATTTTTGGTCATCGGCAGTCCGTATCCGTCATCTCTGTTACAAGTGCGGCGGAGGGGCATTCCGTCCGGACCCGAGACTACCGGAACGAAGTCAACAAATTCTTTACCATGACAACGTCTTCCCGTCATCATTTGTAAAACAGTAGCGAATTTAGCTTAATTCACCCCAAATAGCTTGAGTTCAAAGCGATAAGCCCCCCAGGAGGTTCTACGTGACGCAGCAGAAAAAGGTTCGTAAGGCGGTATTCCCGGTCGCAGGTCTTGGAACGCGGTTCCTTCCGGCAACCAAAGCCGTTCCGAAGGAAATGCTGACCGTCGTCGATAAACCGATCATTCAGTATGTGGTCGACGAGGCGCTGGAAGCGGGTATCGAGCATTTCGTGTTCGTCACCGGCCGCAACAAGCACATCATCGAAGACTATTTCGATATCCATTTCGAGCTGGAGCAGACGCTGCGCGAGCGCAGCAAGAAGGCCGAGATGACGCTGCTGGCCGGCCAGCTGCCGAAAGCAGGTACTGTCAGCTTTACCCGGCAGCAGGAGCCGCTTGGTCTTGGGCACGCCGTCTGGTGCGCCCGCGAGATCGTCGGCGACGAGCCTTTCGCGCTGCTGCTGCCTGATATGATCATGAAGGCCGAGGGCAAGGGCTGCATGAAGGGGATGATCGATCTCTATGCTCAGAGCGGCGGCAACATCATTGCCGTCGAAGAATGCGAGCCGGATCAGACGCACAAATACGGCATCGTCGGTGTCGGCGAGGCGATCGGTGAAGGCTTCCGCATCACCGGCATGGTCGAAAAGCCTGCCAAGGGTACGGCACCGTCGAACTTCTTCATCAACGGCCGCTACATCCTGCAGCCGGAGGTCTTCAAGATTCTCGAAACCCAGGAGCGCGGCGCGGGCAACGAAATCCAGCTGACCGACGGCATGCTGAAGCTTCTGACGTCGCAGGATTTCGCGGGCTATCACTTCAAGGGAACGACCTATGACTGCGGCGCCAAGGATGGTTTCATCCTCGCCAACGTCGCCTTCGCGCTCGACCGCGCGGATATCCGCCCGACCGTCGAAGACGGCTTCAAGGCTCTGCTGAAGGGTCTTTAAGGCCTAGCGTTTCAGCCGCAAACCGACACCGGCTCGCCATTGCTGCGAGTCGGTGCCTTCATCCCGCGTCGTCAGCTCGTAGCCGAGAGTGCTGGTGAGATCGAGATAGCGGTTGATGTTCCAGATGAGACCGGCACTCGTCGTATAGACCGTCTCATCGCTGCTCGCTCCGGCCGGATAGTCGCGCAGCATCACCCCACCCAGAACCGTTGCCTGCAGGTTGTCGCGCAGCTGATGCGTGATCGTCGTCGTCAAGGCGTGCGAGACATAGCCGCTCAGCCCCGGCGTCGTGGAAGGCTGGATGCTGGTCTGCAGGTCGAAATTGACATTGGTACCGCGCAGCGGCGACCAGAGGATATTGGCGTCGACAGTCGCCGTATCGATCGAGGCCAGGCGGTCATCGTCGAAACTTGCGGTTTCGTATCCGGCGCTGACTTCGCCCCTGAGCTTCTCGCCGAGATCGACCTGCACGCCGGCCTTGGCGCCGTAGCTGTTGCCGGAGCGGGCGTAGCCTGAGCTGTCGCGGGTCTCGTCGTAGGCGGTCTTGCCGACAGTGCCCTCGATGAAGGGGATGAGTGCCGGGGAGAGCTCATAGCCGATGCGGGCGCGGAGGGTGCCAGCGGTCTGGTCGCGGTCGCTGAGGGAAACGTCCGTGCCGTTGGCGAGCGTCACGTCGGAATAGATGGTCCTGACGACATCGAGTTCGGTGGTGCCGCGCAGCACGCCGAAGTCGCGCTCGATTGAAGCACCGGTGCTGAATTCCTGAACATTCGACTGCTTGCTGGCATCGGAGATCGCGTTAGGATCGTCGGTGTCTTCACGGTAGAAGCGGTAGCCGCCCTTCAGATGCGCGACCGTATCCTCTGGCAGATCGAGGCGCAGATCGCCGTCGATCTGGAAGGAGGGCTGCTCTTCGCCTTCGCCGCTGATATTCTGCTGCCAGCTGCCCTGGCTGGTGACGGTCAGCTGGTGCAGCGCCCAGTCGGAGGTGAGTGTCGCGTTGCCATCGGTCTGCAGGAAGCCGCGGCTTTCCTTGGTGCCATTTTCCTTGGTCGTCTCGGTATTGATCGACTGCGTAATCGATGGGCGCAAGATGAAGGTGCCGATGCGGATGCCGTCGGTATCCTTCTCGGTCAACGCATCGTCGGCCTTGCGCGGCAGACGGCGTTCGTCGATCGCCGGTTCGCGGGTGTTGAGGCGGCGCATGTCCTCGTCGAGGATCGAGCCTGTCGTCTCGTCGCTTGGCTGCTGATCGCCTGATGCCGTCGTGGATGACGCGCCGTTCTGCTGGGCGGCGCCGGTCTGGGTGCCGGTTGCGGTGTCATCGGGGGAGGGCACGCCGGGCTGGCCCGGATCCGGAACACCATCGCCATCCAGGTCGGCCGCCTGTGTCTGTTGGCCGCCGGTGTTGCCGCCGGAGGAATATTGGGAGGAGGATGAGTAGCCAGATGTGCCGCTGCCGTAGCTCTGCGCCGATTGGGCGAACGCGGACTGCGGCAATGCTGCGGCGGCCAGGAGAACGGCAGACACGGCAAAGCGCGTCGCACGGAGCGGCGTCAAACTGCTCGTATCACGTTCCTTGCCCATTCAGAATCCGCGTGTGGCATGCTTCAACTCGTTACCTGAAAGTAAAACGTCATAGTTAATCATTCGTTTAGACTGGTGCTCCGGGCCGTCGTTTCGACCGAGACAGCAATGGACAGCCACAGTGAAAAGCGCTAACGCAGGCGCATGATGAGGAAAGCTGTCAATCTGGCCGAGAACAGTGTGCTGGAATCCGCGAAGCGGACTATCACGACGGAGCGGCGCGGTCTCGAGGCGCTCGAGCGCGCGCTCGACAACGGGCTTTCCGGCCCATTCTCCCAAGCGGTCGAAACGATCGGCGGCATCAGCGGCCGGGTGATTGTGACGGGCGTCGGCAAGAGCGGTCATATCGGCGCCAAGCTGGCTGCGACATTCGCCTCGACAGGAACGCCTGCCTTCTTCGTACACGCCGCCGAAGCCAATCACGGCGATCTCGGCATGATTGCCAGGGACGATCTGGTTCTGGCGATCTCCAAGGGCGGCGAGAGTGCCGAGCTTCGCAGCATCATCTCCTATACCCGCCGGTTTTCCATCCCGCTGATCTCGATCACCTGCGGCGCGGAATCGTCACTCGCCAAGGCCTCGGATGTGGTGCTTCTCGTTCCGAACGAGGAGGAAGCCTGCCCGAACGGTCTCGCGCCAACCACCTCTACACTTATGCAGCTGGCAGTCGGCGATGCAGTGGCGGTAGCGCTGCTTGAGGCGCGCGGGTTCACGGCGCGCGATTTCCATGTGTTTCATCCCGGCGGGAAACTCGGCGCCAGCCTGGCGCATGTCGGTGACATCATGCATACCGGCGAGCGCGTGCCGTTGGTGCCGCAGGGTACGCCGATGCCGGATGCGATCCAGGTTCTGTCGCGCAAGCATTTTGGCTGCGTCGGCGTTCTCGATCAGGACGGCCGGCTTTGCGGCATCGTGACCGAAGGGGACATGGCGCGCAATCTGACGCGCAATCTGGCCGAACTTGTTGTCGACGACATTATGACGCGGACGCCGAAGGTGGTGAAGCCGTCAGTGCTGGCAACCGCTGCGCTGGCACTGCTCAACAAGCACCATATCGGAGCGCTGATCGTCGTCGATGACGACAACCGCCCGGTCGGGCTCATCCATTTCCACGATCTCTTGCGGATTGGCGTCGCCTGATCAGGCGGCCTCAACCGTCAGGTCGCGGCCATTGCTGGCGACGACCTTGACGCGGGTGCCGACCGGAAGGTCGGGCCCCATGACCTGCCATATCGTATCGTCGAGACGAATCCGGCCACGTCCCTCGCGGATCGGTTCAGCCAGCGTTGCCGTGCGGCCGACAAGGCTCGCGCCGCGCTGATTGAGGAAGGGCTCGTCCGTTGCGTCGTGGCGCAGCGTTAGCTTGCGGCCAACGAAAGTTGTCGCCACGGCAAAGGCCGCGAAAAGGATCAGTTGCACTTCCCAGACCCAGAAGCCTGCGTCCCATAGCAGAAACGAAAGGACGCCGACGGCGAGCGCCGCAAGCCCGATCCAGACGAGGAAGAAGCCGGGCACGATCATTTCGGCGGCCAGCAGGATTAGACCGATCACCCACCAGCTCCACGGGCCAAGCTCTGCAACGATGCGTGCCAGCATGCGTCAGCGCTCCGGGTTCTGGTTGAACGGGTTTACGGGTGGCGTGCTGCGCTGGGTGACCTGGCGGGAAGGCTGCGGGGCGGGTGGGGTGCTGCCGTCGCCGAAGACTTCCTTGGCGATGGCGCCGATACCGCTCAGCGAGCCGAGAATAGAGGATGCCTCGATGGGCATCAGCACGACCTTGGAATTGGGGGCCGAACCGATTGAGGTCAGGGCTTCGGTGTATTTCTGCGCCACGAAGTAGTTGATTGCCTGGACGTCACCGGCGGCGATCGCTTCGGAGACCATCTTCGTCGCCTTGGCTTCGGCTTCGGCCAAGCGTTCGCGCGCTTCGGCGTTGCGGAAGGCGGCTTCGCGCTGGCCTTCGGCCTGCAGGATCGCCGACTGCTTGGCGCCTTCGGCGCGCAGGATCTGGGCGTTTCGCGAGCCTTCGGCTTCTAGAACCTGGGCGCGCTTCTCGCGCTCGGCCTTCATCTGGCGGGCCATGGCATCGACGAGGTCACGGGGCGGCTGGATGTCCTTGATCTCGACGCGGGTGACCTTGATGCCCCAGGGATGCACGGCCTCATCGACGACGCGCAGCAGGCGGTCGTTGATCGCGTCGCGGTTGGAAAGCAGCTCGTCGAGGTCCATCGAGCCCATGACCGATCGGATGTTGGTCATCGTCAGGTTGAGGATGGCGTTTTCGAGGTTCGAGACCTGATAGGCGGCCTGTGCGGCGTTCAGCACCTGATAGAAGGACACGGCATCGGCGGAGACCGAGGCATTGTCCTTGGTGATGACCTCCTGGGTCGGCACGTTCAGCACCTGTTCCATGACATTCATCTTGGCGCCGACGCGCTCGATGAAGGGGGTGATCAGGTTGAGGCCGGGCTCCAGCGTCCGCGTGTAGCGGCCGAAGCGCTCGATCGTATAGCGATAGCCCTGCGGCACCGTCTTGATGCCCGCAAAGAGCACCAGAATAACGAAGATGACGAGTGCGATGACGACGATGTCGAAGCCGCCCAGGACCATGAAATTCCTCCACCGGTTGTTGCCGGAATATCCGGCACACATCAAACGTGGAGACTTATCCCGTTATTTGCAATGATCCGCAACAAAAAGCCGCTGGCTGGGTCAGACCCAGCCAAGAAGCTCACGCCGCACCACCTTTTCGAGCACGCGCATGCCGTCTTCGCTGTCATTCAGACAGGGGATATGCGCGAATTTCTCGCCGCCATTCTCGTGGAAAGAGTGGGCTGCCTGCTCGGCAATCTCTTCCAGCGTTTCGAGACAGTCGGACACGAAGCCGGGGTTGAGTACCGCGATCTTCTTGACGCCGTCCTGCGCCAGCTTCTCGACCGTCTTGTCGGTATAGGGCTGTAGCCACTCCTCAGGCCCGAAGCGGGATTGGAAGGTGACCATGAACTTGTCTTTCGGCAGTCCGAGACGTTCGCGCAGCAGGCGGCCGGTCTTCTGGCACTGGCAGTAATAGGGATCGCCCTGCTTGAAGTAGGACATCGGGATGCCGTGGAAGGAGGCAAGGATCATCTCCGGCTTCCAGTCCAGCGTGGCGAGATGGTTGGTCACCGAGTTGGCGAGCGCCTCGATATAGGTCTCGTCGTCGTGATAATCAGGGATGGTACGCAGGGCCGGTTGCCAGCGCATGGTGAGCAGCTTCTGGAACGCCTTGTCGTTTACCGTTGCCGTGGTTGCTGCGGCGTATTGCGGATAGAGTGGGAAGAGCACGATACGGTCGCAGCCGGCGGCCTTCAGGCTGTCGATCTTCGAGGCGATCGACGGGTTCCCGTAGCGCATCGCCCAATCGACGACGACATTCGGCAGGTCCTTCAGGCGCTCGGCCATCAGGTCCGACTGGCTGCGCGTATAGGTGCGTAGGTAGCTCTCATCCTTGTCCTTGTTCCAGATCAGCTCATAGGCCTTGCCGACCTTGCCGGGGCGGGTGTTCAGCACGATGCCGAACAGGATCGGGTACCATTTCCAGGGCGACCATTCGATGACACGCTTGTCTGTCAGAAATTCGCGGAGGTAGCGGCGCATCGAGCTGTAGTCGGTGCCGTCGGGCGTTCCGAGATTGACGAGCAGCACGCCCACCTTGCCGAAGGTCACAGGCGGGTGTTCCGCCGGGCGGTTCGAAATTTCAGCGGTCGTCATTCTGGCCCCAACGCTCTCATGTCTTCGCCGGCTCATACGCAGCCGGACGTGATTGGTTCAACCCTATAAGTAGAAAAGCCGGCCCGGGGAACCCCGGACCGGCTTTCGAGATCGGGACAAATCGTCTTACTTCGCCGGAAGCTTCAGCTCTTCGCCAACCATCAGGCGGCGCGGGTTCGGGCTGCCATTGGCTTCGGAGATCTTCCTCCAGAGCTCGCCATTGCCGTAGAACTGCTTGGCGAGATCCCAGAGCGTGTCGCCAGCGGCAATGACGTGGCTGGCGGGCGTTGCCGTTGCCGGAGCAGCCGCAGCCGGTGCCGCAGCGGGAGCCGCGGCCGGTGCTGTTGCTGCCGGAGCCGCAGCAGGGGCTGCCGGTGCGGCGGCACCAGCGGCTGCGATCGCCGTCACGCGTCCATCGGTATAGGGCTTGTAGGGGTTGTGCGCCGTCAGGTATCCGACAGTGACATCGGCGAGATCGGGGCCGAAGTCGTAGGCATTCTTGCCTGCTGTGTCGAAGATCGAATAGCCATCGCCGCCAGCGCGCATGAAGTTGTTGGTCGCAACGCCGTAGGTCTTGGCCGGATCGATGGCGACGAAATTATCGCCGTCCTTGACCTGCACATCGCTGACGCGGCTGCCGACCGGCTTGGAAATGTCGAAGCTGTATTTCAGACCGGCAACCTGCGCGAAGCGGCCGGCACCCTGGTCGATCTGGCTGACACCGTTTTCGAGCGCCTTGACGACGTCGGCACCGGTCAGTTGGAAGGTTGCCAGTGTATTCTGGAACGGCAGAACGGTGATGACTTCGCCCTGGGTGACTTCGCCGCCATCGATCGAGGCGCGCAGACCGCCGCCGTTCTGGATGGCGATCTGGACGCCCTGGCTCTTGGTGCGGTCGAGCATGGCATCGGCCACCAGATTGCCCATCGAGCATTCCTGGACGCGGCAGATGGTGCGATCACCCTCGATCGGACCTTCCGACGCGCCGATGACCTTCTTGCGCAGGTCTTCGATCGGCTTTGCCAGCTCGGCGATACGGGCGGTGAGCGCCGGATCCGGGGTGAACGTCGAATCGATCAGGATCGGATCGCCCTTGGCACTCTTGACGACGCCGTTGTCATCAAAATCGACGACGAGATCGCCGAGATACTTGCTGTAGGATGCGGCCTGAACGACCGGAACCTTGTAGCCGCCCGGGTTGTCGACCAGCGTCGGATAGGGGCCCTCGGCCTTCGGATCGGTGTTCGACAGCAGGCTATGCGAATGGCCGCCGACAACGACGTCGACATCGGGGATCTTGGCGATTGCCGAGAGGTCGCGCGGATAACCGACATGGGTCAGCGCGATGATCTTGTTGATGCCCTGTGCCTTCAGCTCCTGAACGGCTGCGGTGATCGAGGCGACGTCGTCGGCGATCAGAACCTTCGGGCCAGGCGAGGAGAGTTCTTCCGTATCGTTAGTGACGGCGCCGACGATGCCGACCTTCTGGCCGCCGACATCGAGAACCAGCGATGGCTTGATGCGGTCGCCGAGCTTCGAGCCGTCACCGGCAAGGACGTTAGCCGAGATGACCGGGAACTGCACCTTGTCGAGGAAGGTGGCGAGGCCGTCTTCGCTGTCGTCGAATTCATGGTTGCCGACGGTCATGACATCGAACTTCATGGCGTTCAGCACTTCGGCTTCGGCTGCACCCTTGTAGGTCGTATAGAACAGCGAGCCCTGGAAGTTGTCGCCGGCGTTGAGCAGCAGCACGTTCTGGCCGGAGAGGGCCTGGCGGCGCTGGTCGATCGCGGTCTTCAGGCGGGCGGCGCCGCCGAAGCATTCCTTCTTGCCTTCTTCCTCGGCAGAGCAGGTGGAATCGAACTTGTTGATCGATTCAATGCGGGAATGGAAATCGTTGATGTGAAGAATATTGAGCTGATAGTCGGCGAAAGCCGCGCCCGTGCTGAGCGCCAGCATGGATGCCGTCAGCAGACCGAAACTAAAGGATTTCGTCATCCTGTTCTCCTGATTTTCCGGCGGCAGCGCTTACCCCTGGCTGTTCCGCCGATCCCTCTTAGCCGTTTTTACCCGGCGCGCCGGATGTTTTCATCTCACCTGCGCAACCGCAAGCGAAAAGCTGGGCCAATGCTCGCGCTTTCCAAGTGGCGGTAAACAAAAAAGCTCCCGCGAAGGGGAGCTTTTCATTCTCGGTAATCGGTGAAGCGCGGTTACAGGCTGCGCGTCAGCGTGAATTGCGCGCCGGCATCCGAGGTGCAGTTCAGCTGGCCCTGATTGACCAGTGCGCAGTTGACCTTGGACTGGGTCTTGCGCACCAGCGAGGTCATGTTGATTTCCACCAGAGACGGCCCGGTGTTCACATAGGTACCGGATGCCAGCAGCTGGTTGCTGTCGGTCGTGCGGGTGGTGAAGGTGCCAGCCTGGAAGGTGGAGACGATGCCGTTCGGATCGCGCCATGCGCCTTCGACGCCCGTTGGCGCGGCACGGGTGGAAACCGGCATAGGACGGGGATCAGAGGAAACACAAGCTGCGAGCGCTGCTGCTGCAGCCGCGAGCGCGGCAATATTTCTCAACTTCATAAAGCTTCTCCGGCGATTGGCGGCGGACGATATCCGCAAGTTCTGGAAAAAACATGGCGCGGGGCGGCCGCCAAGGCAAGCCTTCTACAAGCTGCAAGCGAAATTACACAGCAGGCGTTACAAAAATGCCCGCCTTTCGGCGGGCATTTTGTCTCTACCGGTTCGCGATTACGTGCGAACCAGGATGTTCTTGAACTGCCATGGATCCTTGGTGTCGATGTCCTCGGGGAAGAGGCCCGGGCGCCCATCGAGCGGGGTCCAGTCGGTGTAGTGTCCTTCGACCGGGCCGAGGTAAGGCAGCTGCACTTCGAGGCAGCGCTTGTAGTCGATCTCGTCGGCTTCGACGATGCCGGCCTTCGGGTTTTCGAGCGCATAGACCATGCCGGCGAGAACGGCCGAGGTGACCTGCAGGCCGGTGGCGTTCTGGTACGGCGCGATGCGGCGGGTTTCTTCGAGCGACAGGCGCGAGCCGAACCAGTAGGCGTTCTTCTCGTGGCCGTAGAGCAGCACGCCGAGCTCGTCGATGCCTTCGACCAGTTCGTCCTCGTCGAGAACGTGGTGCACAGGCTGCGCCGTGCCGCCGTTGCCGAACATCTCATGCAGAGAGAGAACAGCGTCGTTGGCAGGATGGTAGGCGTAGTGGCAGGTCGGGCGGAAGGTGACTTCGCCGTCCTTGTCGCGAACCGTGAAATAGTCGGCGATCGAGATGGATTCGTTGTGTGTGACGAGGAAGCCGTACTGCGGGCCAGGCGTCGGGCACCAGGTACGAACGCGGGTGTTGGCGCCCGGCTGTTCCAGGTAGATCGCTGCCTTGTTGCCCTTCTTGTGCTTCTTGGCGTTCTTCGGCATCCAGTTTTCGTGGGTGCCCCAGCCGAGTTCCGCCGGCTGCAGGCCTTCGGAGATGAAGCCTTCGACCGACCAGGTATTCCAGAAGACGTTGAGCGGCTTCGGGGTCTTGGTGAGCTGCGTGTCGCGCTCGGCAATGTGGACGCCCTTGACGCCAAGCTTCTTCATCAGCTTGGCCCAGCCTTCGCGGTCATGCTGATCCGGCTCTTCGAACTTCAGGCCGGTGTCGTTGGCGAGGTTGACCAGCGCCTGCTTGACGAACCAGGAAACCATGCCCGGATTTGCACCGCAGGTGGAAACGGCCGTTGCGCCGCCCGGGTTCTTTTCCTTTTCCTTGCGCACGGTTTCGCGCAGCGCGTAGTTGGTGCGGTCGGCGTTCTTCATGCTCTTGTCGAAATAGAAGCCGAGCCACGGCTCGACGACGGTGTCGATGTAGAGAACGTCAAGCTTGCGGCAGAGCTTCATCAGGTCGAGCGAGCCGGTGTCAACCGAGAGGTTGACGCAGAAGCCCTGGCCTTCGCCTTCGGTCAGCAGCGGCTTCAGGAGGTCCTTGTAGTTGTCCTTCGTCACATATTCCTTGATGTGACGGACGCCGTGCTTCTTGAGGATTTCCATGTCGCCCGGCTCTTCGCGCGGGTCGATGACAACCAACCGGTTCTTGTCGAACTTGAAGTGGCGCTCGATCAGCGGCAGCGTGCCGCGGCCGATGGAGCCAAAGCCGATCATCACGATCGGGCCGGTAATTTCGGCATATACCGGGTGGGTCTGTTCCGTCATTCTTTTCTCCTGTGGAAGGCGGCGAAGGCAATCAGCCTCAAGAATTCTTCAAAATGCGCTGAAAATAAGCGAAGTGACCGGCTCTAACCATAAAATGGCGTCACAATAAAGAGCGTTTGGTCCGGGAAAGCAAATATCAGGCGGGCGCCAGCTGCTGTGCAAGGCTGTGCAGCTTCTGCACGAGGTCAGCTTTCTGCAGCGTCAATCCCTTGTAGGCGGCCTGATGTTCGTCCAGCGCGTCGAGTTGTGACGCGAAGCTTGAGGCGAGTTCCGCGGCCCGCGGGTGATGTTCGATCGCTGCAATCGGATCGACATAGACGCGGATGGTGAAGACGATATCGCCTGAGACGGGAAGCTTGCGCAGCGTCTGCCGCTCGACGCGGGCGAAGCGGTCGGCGAGCGTGAAATCGTCGGAGGATGGCGGCCGGCGGTGCTTGGAGAGCGGCAGGAAAAGATCTCCAGTCGTGTTGACCGACCAATTCATCCGCTCGACCGGCTGGGTGACCTGCAGATTGTCGAAGATGCGGGTGATCAGCGCCGCGTTGCGCGTGCCCTCGCTGAAACCGGGCACATCCGCATGGATCGCCTGCATCGGACGGCCGAACTTTTCCTGCAGCGACCAGGAAGACGGGAAGGAGACGTGGCCTGCGACCAAATGCCAGCCATCATCCTTGCGGCGCATGATGACGAGATCATCGGCAACAAGGAGGCCGGCTTTCACCAGCGGCGGCAGTGTGCTGTCGGCGAGATCAACTTTGGTACCCGCTGTTTCAATAACGCTGCCGTGGCGGGCATACAGATCGGGATGGGCAGAGCAGAGATAATCCGCAAGCAGTGCCAGACATTCTTCCTGCGCCGCCAGCGTATCGTCTTCGGCGACAAACACGTCTTCGCGATGGACACCGATGAGGCCACGCTTCTCGCCGAGATAGCGCGCCAGATCGGCATCCGGCTCGATCCACCTGCCGATATCGAGCGGCATCAGGCCGATGGTGAAGGGCCTGGATGATCCATCATAGGGTGTGTAAGCGGGAAGTTTCATTGTCAGGAAACTGCCGATTTGCTAGGTTTGATGCAAGAGTAAAGCGCTTATCCCTTCAAAGCTTCCAGCCCTTCATTGACCGTCGTCAATGCCACTTCCGTCACCTCATACTCCGCAACGCCGTGCAGCGTGAAAGGATCGGCCGCGACGTAGGCTTCGATATCGGCGCGGTCGCCGGTGGCGAAAATCACGCCGCCGGTGCGCGGGACCTTGCGGCCGGAGGCGAGGAACCAGCCTTTTGCATAGCCTTCCTTCACCCAGGCCATGTGCGTCTCCATGTGCTTGTCGGCCTCCTCGTTGGGCTTCACGTAGGTGAGGGAGAGAATGAACATGTTCCGATCCTGAAAGCTGTGTGCCGTTATGAGGCTGTTGATAACCGAAATGGGACTGGTCCATCCATCTTCTTTTTAGACTTTCGCCGCAATGTGCCACACATCGCCACAGCACGCCCGGGACCATCGGATGACCCAGATATCGGAGCGGCTTGCGGAGTTGCAGGAAGAAAGTGCCGTGCTGATCGGGCTCTACGATCAGGATGACCGTTTGCAATATGCGAACGCCGCCTTTCGCTCCATCTTCGCCATTGAGCCGGACGAAACGCCCACATGGGCCGAACTCATGCGCCGCAACACCAAGGCCGGACGCGGTACGATCATCCGTACAGCCGATTTCGAGGCTTGGCTGATTTCGGCGCAATCGCGCCGCGGCAAGCTGCCGTTCCGCGCCTTCGAGACCGATGTCGTCGATGGCCGCTGGTTCTGGATGACGGAGACGGTTCAGCGCGACGGCTGGATGCTCTGTATCGCCAGCGACATCACGCATATGAAGACCAGCCAGCGCGATCTCCGGCAGGATCGCGACTTCGCACTGAAAGCATCGCAGACCGACGAGCTGACGGGCATTTCGAACCGGCGTTTCATGATGGCGGCGGTTGAGAACATGATCCTGCGGCAGGGTTCGGCCATGTCGATCAGTGGCTGCATGTGCATCATCGATCTCGATTTCTTCAAGCGGATCAACGATAGCTTCGGCCATCAGGTGGGGGATCTGGTGCTGATCGATTTTGCCCGCCGCGTCCAGCCGATGGTCCGTCGCCGCGACAGTTTCGGGCGGATCGGCGGCGAGGAGTTCATGCTGGTTTTGCCGGATACGACGCTGGAACAGGGGGAGAAGATCGTCGACCGGGTGCTCGACCGTGTCCGCGTTGCGCGGCCGCTGCTGGCTTCGCCGGCATTTTCCTATACCTGCTCCGCCGGGCTGGCAGAGCTCAGGATCGGCGATACGGTGCAGCAGATCTACGCGCGGGCGGACGAGGCACTCTATGTTGCCAAGCAGAGCGGCCGCGATCGGCTGAAGATCGTCGCCTAAGGCAGGAGCATGGCGGGGATCAATCCGCGCAGCGAGTTGCCCATGTAGAGCTTGCCGGCGGCGACATCGGCAAGACCGATGCGGCCGACGCGCGCCTTGCGCTGGCAGATCAGCTCGGTGCGCAGCACGCCGGCCAGCAAGCCGCAGGAGATCGGTGGCGTGCGCAGAATGCCGGAGCCGTCATCGAGGAAGACCGAGGTAATGGTACCCTCGCAGACCTCATCCTTCTCATTGAGCATCAGCACTTCGTCGGCGTCAGCGGCTGCATATTCCGCCCGCGCCGTCTCATAGACCTCGCGGCGGGTCGTCTTGATGCGCAGCAGCTTGTCGCTGCTATCAAGGCGTTGGGCGGCGAGTTTCACTTTCCAGATGGTGTCAGGCGCCAACGGCACGAAGGGGGCGCTGGTCACCTCGATCCGGCCATTGGCGTCGAAGGTCAGCCGGACACGGAGCGGGGCCGCCGCATCGTGAACCGCCTCTTGCAGAGCTTCGGCCGCAGCCCGAGGGGCGGGAAAACCGATACGGCGGGCAGAGCGTTCGAGGCGGGCGAGATGCAGCCGCAGCCGGGTGAAGCCCACTTCCGAATCCCAGCGCATCGTCTCGATCAGCGAGAAATCGCTCATCGGGCAATCTCCTGATCGCCGATCGCAAAGCGCGCCTTCAACAGGCACTCCTCATACTCGGCCTCGGCGGTGGAATCGAAGACGATCCCGCCGCCGACATTGAAGACGGCGCGGCCGTCCTCGAAGAGGCTGATGGTGCGGATGGCGACGGAGAAGCGCATGGCGCCCGAGGGGGCAATCATGCCGATCGCTCCGCAATAGACATCGCGCGGCTGGTCCTCGAGATCGTCGAGGATCTGCATGGCGCTGAGTTTGGGGGCGCCGGTGATCGAGCCGCAGGGGAAGAGAGCGGCAAAGATATCGCGGATCGTCAGATCGGGAAGCAGCTTCGCCTGCACATGGCTCACCATCTGGTGCACCGTGGGGTAGCTCTCGATGTCGAAGAGTTTTGGCACGTCGAGCGTGCCGACTTCGGTGATGCGCGAGATATCGTTGCGCAGGAGATCGACGATCATCCGGTTTTCGGCCTGGGTCTTCACATCGGCCAGCATGGCGGCCTTGATCGCTTCATCCTCTGCCGCATCGGCCCCGCGCCGGGCGGTGCCCTTCATCGGATGCGTCTCGATCCAGCCGTCCTCATCGGTGCGGAAGAAGAGTTCCGGCGAGCGCGAGAGTATGATCGGACCGCCGCAATCGGCATAGGCGCCGTATTTGACCGGCTGGCGCTCGATCAGCGACCAGAAGGCGGCGAGCGGATCGCCACTCCAGCGCGCTTCGACAGGCATCGTCAGGTTCGCCTGGTAGCAATCGCCCTGGCGCAGGTGCCAGTGGAGGCGGTCGAAGCGCTTCCTGTATGTCTCGAAATCCCATCCGGCTTTCGGGGCTGTCAGGAATTCCTCGTTGTCGCGGCGGCGCACCGGCTGCGACAGGGGATGGTCATCCGGTGCGGGGCCGTCGAAGACGCCGAAGCAGAGGAGTGGTGACTGGCGATCGGTGGGGAGTTTCGGGGCGAGCTTGTCTTCGAAGAGGTAGCCGGCCTCGTAGGAGATGTAGCCCGCCAGCCATTTGCCTGCGGCCTTGGCGTCCTGCATTCGCTGCAGGGCGGAGAAGAATTCGGCCCGGTCGTTCGCGATTATGGTTTCGGACGGCTCGGCGAAGAGCATCGTCTGATCGGTTGTGTCGTCGCGGAAGAGGATGAATGGGCTCAATTTACGCCTCCCTCATTCCTGTGCTTGTCACATGAATCCAGTGCGCCCAAGTCCTTGGGCGCGGAAGAGCCACTTCACGGCGCAGACGCGCCGTGGCTGGATTCCTGTGACGAGCACAGGAATGAGGGAGTGGGTGGGTTGGCGTCATTCGTTCTCTCTTGGACGGCAGTAAGGACGGCGTAACCCGCCTGAGATGCGGAAAGCCGTCTCGCTGATCGCCTTTCGTCCACCTTCCCCCCGCGAGAAGGAGGCCTATCGCTTCAGCCCTTATCCAAAGCTTCCAGTTCGTCGATCAGCCCTTCGATCATCGACAGTCCCTTGCTCCAGAACGACGGATCGGTGGCATCCAGGCCGAAGGGCTTCAGGAGTTCGGAATGGTGCTTGGTGCCGCCGGCCTTCAAGAGCTCGAAATACTTGTCCTGGAAGCCCTTGTCCGCCTTCTGGTAGACGGCATAGAGCGAGTTCACCAGGCAGTCGCCGAAGGCGTAGGCATAGACGTAGAAGGGCGAGTGGATGAAGTGCGGGATATAGGTCCAGTAAGTCTCGTAACCCTCGGAAATCTTGATCGCCGGTCCGAGGCTCTCTGACTGAACCGACAGCCAGAGTTCGCCGATATCGTCGGAGGTCAGTTCGCCGGCCTTGCGGGCCGTGTGCAGCTTGCGCTCGAATTCGTAGAAGGCGATCTGGCGCACGACCGTGTTGATCATGTCCTCGACCTTCTGGGCGAGCATCGCCTTGCGCTCGCGCTTGTCCGCCGTCTTGTCGAGCAGGGCGCGGAAGGTCAGCATCTCGCCGAAGACCGAGGCGGTTTCGGCCAGCGTCAGCGGCGTCTGGCACATCAGCGCGCCCTGTCCGCCGGCAAGAACCTGATGGACGCCGTGGCCGAGTTCGTGGGCGAGCGTCATCACGTCGCGCGGCTTGCCCATGTAATTGACGAGCACATAGGGATGGGCCGACGGCACCGTCGGATGCGCGAAGGCGCCCGGCGCCTTGCCGGGGCGAACTGGCGCGTCGATCCATTGTTCGTCGAAGAAGCGCCTGGCGATATCAGCCATCTCGGGGGCGAAACTGCCATAGGCGGAGAGAACGGTATCCTTCGCCTCGTTCCAGGAAATGACGGCGTTTGAGGTTTCCGGCAGCGGCGCGTTGCGGTCCCAGAAATTCATCTGGTCCATTCCGAGCCATTTCGCCTTCATCTTGTAATAACGGTGCGACAGACGCGGATAGGCCTGCTTGACGGCGGCGGCCAAAGCATCGACCACTTCGCGCTCGACGCGGTTGGCAAGGTGCCTGGAGTCGGCGATATCCTCGAAACCGCGCCAGCGGTCGGCGATGTCCTTGTCCTTGGCGAGCGTATTGGTAATCAGCGTGAAGACGCGGATGTTGGCCTTGAAGGTTTCGGCCAGCGCCATCGCGGCCTTGTGGCGGGCTTCCGGGTCCGGGTCCTGCAGCATGTTGAGCGCGACCTCGAGCGGCACCTTCTCGCCGTCGATCTCATAGCGAAGCTCTGCCATGGTTTCGTCGAACAGGCGGTTGAAGGCGGCGGCCGATGTCATCGACTTTTCGAGGAAGAGCTGCTCCAGCTTATCGTCCAGCTGATAGGGTTTGTCCTTGCGAAGATCGACCAGCCAGGGGCGGTAGTGCCCTGCAGCCGGGTCATTCTCCATGCAGGCATCCATGACGGCGTCGTCGATGCGGTTCAGTTCCAGCGCGAAGAACAAGAGGTGGCCGGAGAATTCGGTGATACGCGCCTGCACGTCGCCATACAGCTTGCCGTTAACAGGGCTCGTCGTATCGGAGAAATAGGTGAGGCCGGCAAACGAGCCGAGACGGCCGATGATGTCGTCGAGCGCTTCATATTCCTTCAGCGCCTGGCCGATGCCATCGGCGCCGGTCTTGGTGGCGGCTTCGGCAAGCTTGCCTTTCCATTTATCCTCGAAGGCAACCGCGTTCTTGCCTGCCTTTTCCATGTCGCTGGTAAAGGCCGTCGAGGTTGCCGAGGGGTAGAGGTCCTGCAGTTTCCAGACCGGAAGATCGCCGAGTGCAGCGTCGGCCGCGCCACCGGCAGATGTTGCCGAGAAATTAAGACCGGCAGCGTTGAGCGCAAAATTCATGGCGAAGCTCCTCTTCCTCATTCAAGACAGGTCTGACTACCTAAGCGCCGGAAGGTCCCGCATCAAGGGGCTTTCGGCGCGTTAAAGGCCCCGGTTCGATACGGAATCGCCATCGTCACAATCGTTAAAATGCGATTATTTCTCAAAACTGGATGTTCAAGCCTTTCAGGCAGAGTGCAACCTAGGTTTCGCATGAAGTGAGGCGACAATGACCGGTTACAATGAGCTCAAAGGGGCAGGGCAGATACTCGTGGTCGAGGATGACCCGGTACAGCGCCGTCTGTTGAAGAACGCAATCGAGCGCCACGGGCACGTCGTCCATCAGGCAGAAAACGGCCGTATCGGCCTGGAGATGGTCAAGCGCGATGCTGGTCTCTTCAACGTCATCGTGCTCGATCTGATGATGCCTGAGATGACCGGTCTCGAGTTTCTGGAAGCGGTGCACGAATTCGGCACACAGATCCCGGTGATCGTGCAGACCGGGCAGGGCGGCATCGAAACGGTCGTCCAGGCGATGCGCGCCGGGGCCTTCGATTTCGTCGTCAAGCCTGTCTCGCCCGAGCGGATCGCCACGTCGATCGCCAATGCGATGAAGCTTGACCAGCGTGAAGTGAAGGCCCGCTCCGGCCGCCGTTCACGCTCCGGCGTCGTTGGTTTCGATGATATCGTTTCGGCAAGCCCAGCAATGCTTCGTGTCATTGATCTGGCGCAGCGCGCCGCTCAGTCGAATATCCCGGTCGTTCTCGAAGGTGAGTCCGGCGTCGGCAAGGAGCTTGTTGCCCGGGCGATCCAGTCTGCCGGCGACCGTTCCGGCAAGCCGTTCGTGACCGTCAACTGTGGTGCTATCCCGCATAATCTGGTCGAGAGCATCCTGTTCGGTCATGAGAAGGGCGCGTTCACCGGCGCGACCGAGCGCCATACCGGCAAGTTCATGGAGGCCGATGGCGGCACGATCTTCCTCGATGAAATCGGCGATCTGCCGCTTGAGGTTCAGGTCAAGCTGTTGCGCGCCGTCCAGCAGGGCGAGATCGAGACTGTCGGTGCCCGCACCGCACATAAGGTCAATGTCCGGCTGATTTCGGCGACCAACAAGGATCTGATCGAGGAGGTCAAGAACGGCCACTTCCGCGAGGATCTCTATTACCGCCTCAACGTCTTCCCGATCACGATTCCGGCGCTGCGCAAGCGCAAGGAAGACATTCCGCATCTGGTGCGCGTCTTCACCGATCGGTTCTCATCAGAGCAGAAGAACGGCCATCGCATGACCGTCAATTCCGGTGCGCTGGCACTGCTGACGGCTTACGACTGGCCGGGCAACATCCGGCAGCTGGAAAACGCCATCTTCCGTGCTGTCGTACTGGCGGAAGGCTCTGAGCTGACGGAATCTGATTTCCCGCAGATTGCGGCGCAACTGCCGGAATATGATGTGATCGATCACCTGGCGCTGGTCGCCGACAACACGCATCGCGATCACGATGCGGAGTTTGCGGCATCCGATTATAGCGTTCCGCCGCCCTCGGTTCTCGATGTTGCGCATCGTCACTCCGATAGCGCCGAAAACGCGATCGCGAGCGTCAATCCAGCCGGCGAGGTGAGGAAACTTGCTGACGTCGAAGAGGAGTTGATCCGATTCGCCCTTAAATTCTACCGGGGCCAGATGAGTCAAGTGGCGAGGAAACTGGGGATCGGCCGTTCGACGCTGTATCGCAAGCTGAAGGACTACGGCATTGACCCCGATAATCCCCAGAAAGACGCGGCTTAGTCCACAATCCGTTAATATTCCCGCAAGCATGTTCGGTTACTGTTCATAAACCACTTGTTAGTCGATCGTTGACTATGTAAAGAAAAGGTTGATCGTGTGTGGCATTTTTGCCATCGTGTCACCGCATTTGACAGTCATTGGGACAGCCGGACATTTGGCAGTCTGACGGGGATTGAGTTTGCCGGATCTGAATGAGCATACCAAGCCTTCGCGCTTGAGCTGGCGTACGCTGTGCGCCAACGTTGGCGGAAAGGTGGTCCGGACGGCAATGGCCGCCCTCCTCGCGCTTGCGGTATCCTCACCTGTATTCGTCGGCACGCCTTCCGAAGCGGCCGGCGAAACACGCAGCCTGAAGCTCTATTTCATCCATACGGGTGAAAAGGCCGTCATCACCTACAAGCGCAACGGCAAGTTCGACCCGAAGGGTCTTGAGCAGCTGAACCGATTCCTTCGTGACTGGCGCAAGAACCAGCCGACGAAGATGGATCCTCATCTGTTCGACCTGATCTGGGAAGTCTACCGCCAGAGTGGCTCGAAAGATTACATCAACGTCGTTTGCGGTTTCCGCTCGCCGGGCACCAATGCGATGCTGAAGTCGCGTTCGCGCAATTCTGGTGTCGCCGAGAAGAGCCAGCATATGCTCGGCAAGGCGATGGACTTCTTCATTCCTGACGTGAAGCTAGCGACGCTGCGTGCGATCGGAATGAAGATGCAGGTCGGCGGTGTCGGCTTCTATCCGAAGTCTGGTTCGCCCTTCGTGCACATGGATGTCGGCGGCGTTCGTGCCTGGCCGCGCATGAGCCGCGATGAGCTCGTCCGCCTCTTCCCGAAGGGCAACACGCTTCATATCCCTGCCGACGGCACGCCGCTTCCCGGCTACCAGCAGGCATTGGCCGACTACAAGCGCCGTGTGAATTCCGACCAGCTCGTCGCTGCCGTCGGCGGCGACAATCTCTCTGAAACGAAGAAGCCGAAGACGCTTTTTGCAGCGTTGTTCGGTGGCGGTGCGGACGAAGAAGAGGATAGCTCGGACGATTCGGCTCCTGTCGCTGTTGCCAAGGCAACGCCGACCAAGCCTGAAGCTCCGGCCGCCGCGGCCGAGCCGGTGCAGGAAGAAGTTCAGGTTGCCGCCGTTAATGCGCCGGTTCCGCAGGTTCGTCCGGCATTCGCCGGTCAGCTGGGCGGTGGCGAAGTTGCCAATGCGATGCTTCCGGCCAATTCGGGCAATGCAGCTCAGCAGGCTCTTGCTGCCGCAACGGCGCAGGAAGATCAGCCGCAGCAGTTTGCCGATCTCAGCACCTATCATGTTCCTATTCCGGAACTGCTTGGTCAGCGCCGCGAGCCGGGTGATGCGGAAGTGGCTTCCGTCGATCCGTCCATTCCTGTTCCGACGCCTGTTGATCGTCCTGTTGCTGCCGAAAACCTTCTGGCTGCGGCTGCTGATGCTGATCCAGATGCTGCGGGCGACGAAGCGGAAGCCGAACAGCTTTCTCCTGCCGTTGCACAGCAGCTCGACAAGGATAGCGCTGCTTCCGGTCCGCAGGTTGCCGCTCTCGCGCCGGCGACGGTCGAGCAGGCGATCAATGCCGCTATGCCCGGATCGAAGCCTGTCGCCGCCAAGACGCCGGTGCAGCTTGCAGCACTTGCGCCGACAAAGTCTGCGAGCTTCGGCGATAACTTCGATCTGCCTCAGCAGCAGGTCAGCGTTGATGATGCCGTTCCTGTCACGCCGTCCAAGGGTGGCCGTCCGACCAAGGCCGTTGCCGCTGCCGCCGATGCAGGCCGTGCTTCGGTTCGCACCGAGCCCAAGCTGACGCAGAAGATGATATCGCAATGGGCGCTCACCAATGCGCGCCTCGAAATGGTCACCAAGCCGGTCAAGGCACCGCGCTTCGTCAGCCAGACGCTCCGCGCACAGCCGACCGCCGTCTACGCCGAAGGCTTCAACGTCAAGACCGCTTCCATCGATCCCGGCCGTTTCAGCGGCACGGCCGTCAACTTCATGGAAGTGAAGAAGTTCAACACGAACTGAGACGTCCAATCGTTTGACAAAGGCCGCTGGAGCGATCCGGCGACCTTTTTGTTTGTGGACCCGTCAGGCCATAGAAAAAGCCGCCGAGGCGCGGGGCCTGGCGGCTTTTTGAACTATGCCGTCGAGGCTCAGCCTTCCGGCGGCGACTCGATCATGCCGAGAGCATGCAGGTAGGTGTCGAGGATCGCATCTTCTTCCATGCGCTCCTGCTCGTCCTTCTTGCGCAGGGCAACGACCTTCTTGAGGATCTTGGTGTCGAAGCCCATGCCCTTGGCTTCGCCGTAGACGTCCTTGATGTCGTCGGCGATGGTCTTCTTTTCTTCTTCCAGGCGTTCGATACGCTCGACAAAAGCGCGAAGCTGATCGCGGGCGACGCCGTGAGCATCAGACATCCGTGTTCTCCTGATTTTTGCGGATTGAAATTCGTGGGCGTTGACTGCCGTGAAGCGGCGCCGCGGTCAAGCCCCTTCGGCCATCATCGGCTTATTTGTGCGGGTTGTTCGTGTCGAAAGCGGCTTTCTGTGCTTCCGAAGCCTCGTTCTGGTGGAGGGTTTTCCACTGCTCGTACGGCATGCCGTAGACGATCTCGCGGGATTGATCCTTGGTGACGGGCACGCCGGTTTCCTCGGCGGCTTCCCGGTACCAGTTCGACAGGCAGTTGCGGCAGAAGCCTGCGAGGTTCATCAGGTCGATGTTCTGCACGTCGGTGCGATCGCGCAGATGCGCCACCAGCCTGCGAAAGGCGGCGGCCTCGAACTCTGTCTGCTGTTCTTTCGTCAGGTCGGTCATATCGCTTCCTTCATGCATAGGGGCCGGTGCGCGACGGGTGCACCTTGTATTCGTGCAGAACCGGATCGGCATTCATCGCCTCGAAGACCGGCGCCAGCCGCGCCGCCCAATCGGCGATGCCGGCCTCGTCGCCGATCAGGTCCTGGCGGACTTCGAGCAGGGCGTGCGGCATGCCCGATACCATGCAGTGCCGGTACATGGTGTCACCCTTCAACGCGCCGTCATAGGGTTCGTTATCGCCGACAATGAGATCGGGATCGCGGCGCAGCATGTCAAGCAGCGGGCCGACGGCGCGGTGGTCGCTGTCCCAGAGGACGGCTGCGTGCCACGGGCGGGGAACGCCCTTCCAGGCCGGCGTATAGGAATGCAGCGACAGCACCAGCGGCGCCTTGCCGGTGGCGCTCGCCACCTTGGCGATCTCTGCTGCCACGGCATCGTGATAGGGCCGGTGGAAGCGCTCGATACGGTTCTGCCATTCGGCGGAGGAGATCGGGTGGTTGCCCGGAATGATGGCGCCATCCGAGATCTTCATGATCAGCGTGGGGTCGTCCTCACCGCGGTTCGGATCGATCAGCAGCCGCGAGAAGCCGCCGAGGACGGCGGGAACGCCGAGCCTGGCGGAGAGGCTGCGCACCAGCCCCTCGATGCCGATATCGTAGGCGATGTGGCGCGAGAAGGCGGTCTCCGGCAGGCCGAGCATGCCGTAGCTTTCCGGCAGCCGGTTCATGGCGTGATCGCCAAGGATCACCATGCCGCTGTCATGATTGCCGGGTAGGATTTCGAAGGGTTTGAAGTCTTCCATCAGCGAAGGGCCATTCGTCATTTCGGGCAAGGCGCCACTGATCGCATGCACGTGCCGGAGGTTCAAGCGGGATGAGACGGCAACAGCCGTGACTCGCCGGTCACAAGCAGGTTATGAAAGGAATATAATCGATTAGCATCGCGTTGACATTCGCGGGATGGCGGCGCAAGAAGGCACGGGAAAACGAATAACCGTGGGAGCAAATCGGAAGCCGTGTTGATGCAAGCCGCACCAAGTTTCCTCACCCGGTCCGGGCCGCTTGCCCGCCTCGCTTTGTTCGCATTCGCAGCCATGATGCCATTCTTCGCCGCAAACGCGGCACGCGCGGATTTCCGCGTCTGCAATGGCACCCAAAATCTGGTCGGCGTCGCCATCGGCTATCGTGCCAAGGATGGTTGGATCACCGAAGGCTGGTGGCAGGTCCCGGCAACGACCTGCGCGACGCTGATCGAAGGAGAGCTGCAGTCGCGATATTACTACCTCTACGCAGAAGATGCCGCCCGGGGAGGCCGTTGGACGGGCGATGTGCAGATGTGCGTAGCGGAGAACGAGTTCAAGATCACGGGCGTCAATGATTGCTATGCCCGTGGCTACCAGAAGATGGGGTTTAAGGAATATGATACGGGCCGCCAGGGTAGCTGGATGGTCCAACTTTCCGATACGCCCGGAACGCAAGAAAGCCCGAATTGATGAAGCGTAACCGCAAAGTAAAAATCCTCGCCACGCTCGGCCCCGCCTCCAGCGACGAAGCGATGATCGAGAAGCTGCACCAGGCTGGTGCCGATGTCTTCCGCATCAACATGAGCCATGCGAGCCATGACGTGATGCGCTCGCTGATCCAGCGCATCCGCTCGGTCGAAGCCCGCTCCGGCCGCCCGATCGGCATTCTCGCCGACCTCCAGGGCCCGAAGCTTCGCGTCGGCAAGTTCGCCGATACCAAGGTCGACCTGAAGCCCGGCCAGACCTTCACGCTCGACAACAACGAAGCGCCCGGCGATGCCACCCGCGTCTTCCTGCCGCACCCGGAAATCCTGGAATCGGTACAGCCGGGCCACCGCCTGCTGATCGACGACGGCAAGCTCGCCCTTCGCGCTGAAAAGTGCGACGGCAAGAGCATCGTCACCACGGTTATCTCGGGCACCAAGATTTCCGACCGCAAGGGCGTCAGCCTTCCCGATACGCTTCTCACCGTCGGCGTTCTGACGGACAAGGACCGCGTCGATCTGGATGCTGTTCTCGCCACCGACGACGTCGACTGGGTTGCGCTCTCCTTCGTGCAGCGCCCGGAAGATCTCGCCGAAGTGCGCAAGATCGCCAAGGGCCGCGTCGGCATCATGTCGAAGATCGAGAAGCCGCAGGCGATCGAACGCATCGAAGAAATCATCGAGCTGTCGGATGCCCTGATGGTTGCCCGTGGCGACCTCGGCGTCGAAATGCCGCTCGAAGCCGTTCCCGGCATCCAGAAGCAGCTGATCCGCGCCTGCCGCCGTTCGGGCAAGCCCGTCGTCGTCGCGACCCAGATGCTGGAATCGATGATCACCGCGCCGGTCCCGACCCGCGCTGAAGTCTCCGACGTCGCGACCGCCGTATTCGAAGGCGCCGACGCCGTCATGCTCTCGGCTGAATCGGCATCGGGTGACTATCCGGTCGAAGCCGTGGCCACCATGGCGTCGATCGCTACCGCCATCGAGCGCGAACCGCATTACCCGGGCATCATCTATGCGCAGCGCGCTCAGCCCGAGGCAACCGGTGCCGACGCGATCTCGCTCGCCGGCCGCCAGATTGCCGAAACGCTGAAGCTCTCGGCCATCGTCTGTTATACCTCGTCGGGTACGACGGGTCTGCGCGCCTCGCGCGAGCGCCCGCAGGTGCCGATCCTGGCGCTGTCGCCGATCATCAAGACGGCCCGCCGTCTGGCAATCGTCTGGGGCCTGCACTGCGTCGTTACCCACGACGCGACCGATCTCGACGACATGGTCAACCGCGCCTGCCGTATCGTTGCCGACGAAGGCTTCGGCAAGCCGGGCGACCGCATCATCATCTCGGCCGGCGTTCCGCTCGGCACGCCGGGTGCGACCAACATGATCCGCATCGCCTATATTGGCTCCGACGGCCGCAGCGGCATCTGATCCTCAGAGATTGCAACGAATACAAAAACCCGCCGCGAACACGGCGGGTTTTTTCTTTTTTGGGCAGATCGGCTTAAGCGGGCAGGGACATGTGGCCGACCCGGTAGATCTGGCCGTCACCCGATATCAGCGGCGCGTCGCGATAGAGGGTGAAGCGGACGAGTGACCACGTCGTCGCTTCGAAGGCCGAGATTGCGGCCAGCGCATCGCGCCTGCTGCCTGCTCGCGACGCACGCTCCGTTTCCTGCACTTTCAATCCGGCAAGATCCGCGTGCGGCTCGATAGGCAACACCTCGCTTGAAGCAAACTGCGCCTTGCCGAGATCGGGCGCAGTGGCTGCGTGCCAGACCATCCACTGCCGGATACTCGGGCGGCCGAAGGACTGGGTCAGTGCCTCAAAGCCCGGCCCAGTGATGAAATTGCTGGCGCCTTCGGGTTCGTTCCAGAGATAGAAGGGCGCATAGAGATTTTCCGCACTGCCGAACTCGCCCTTTCTGGCGCTGAGATAGGCTTTGAAACCTAGATGCGGCAAGCCATCGGTGCCCTGCCCACGGCCGCGGATCCGGCGGTCGATGATGCCCATGTCGTAATCGGCGGGCAGGATGAAGCTGTATTGCATGGCGATCATCGGGATATCTCCACGGGCTCCAGCCAGTCGACGATGCGTTCACCGTCGGTCGCCTGGATGCTGATGTAGCTGAAAGGGCTGCCGGCGGCCGCGCCGTGCCAATGTTTCTCATGTGGGGCGAACCAGACGGCGTCGCCGGTTCTGAGCTCCTCCACCGGGCCGCCGTCGCGCTGGGCGCGGCCGGTGCCGGAGAGGACATAGAGCAGCTGACCGCGCGGATGCGTGTGCCAGTTGGTGATGGTGCCGGGATCGAGTGTTGCTCGCATGGCCGTGTTTTCGCCGCGCGCTTCGCCTTCGAGCAGCATCTCGACCCAGAAGGGTGCCGATGCCACGCCGTCGGGCGAGCGCGTGACGCTTCCCGGGCGGCGGATGGTCATCGTGAGAGGATTGCCGCTCATGACGGCTCTCCCATGGCGCGGGCGAGCCAGCCGTCATCCGCCATCTGCGCCAGGCCGTCGCCGAAGGACCATTCGTCGGGCTGGGAGCTGACGACGGTGATCATGATGTCTTCCTTCCGAAGCCCCGGCGCCTCGCTCAGCAATTCGGCGGCGCGCTTGAAGAAGGCCTTGCGCATCTCCGTCGTCCGCGGCCGGCCGGCGCGGATCGCAAAGAGCACGAAGTCGTCGGAGCGTGGACCGGCGAGATAGTTGCGGTCGAAGATCAGTTCGCCCGGCTCATGCTGCTGGATTTCGTGGAAACGGTCGGCAGGTGGCACGTCGAAGGCCTCGACGAGCGCGCGATGGATGCCGTCCGAAAGGGCGCGCAGGTATTCCGGCGATTTGCCTTTGAGAAGGGAGATGCGAACGAAGGGCATGGGAGCCTCCTTGTTTGAAATCTTGACAAGAGGAACATCGCACGGCAGATTAATCCATAAAATCAGAATATATTGAACATATGATCCTGAAAAATAGGATTGATGATGCGCAAGACGAATTTCGATCTGGATGTTCTCCGAACCTTCGCGGCCGGCATGGAACTCGGCAATTTCGCCAAGGCTTCCAAACGGCTGGGGCGTTCGACATCCGCCGTCAGCGCGCAATTGAAGAAGCTGGAAGAGCAGGCGGGGACGCCGATCTTCCGCAAAGCAGGGCGCGGCCTGGCGTTGACCGAAGCCGGTGAGACGATGCTTGCCTATGCCCGCCGCCTGCTTGAACTGAACGACGAGGCGGTGGCGGCGATCCAGAGCGTCGAGCTGGAGGGCTGGGTGCGGCTCGGGCTGCAGGAGGATTTCGGCGAGACCGTGCTGCCCGATGTGCTCGGGCGTTTTGCCCGGGCGCACCCAAGGGTCCGGATCGAAGCGCGTGTCGTCCGCAATATCGAACTGATCGAGCGGGTGACAACTGGCAAGCTCGATCTGGCGCTCGCCTGGAGCAACGACACGGTGACAGCGCATTGCGAGACGATCGGCGAAGTTCCCATGCAGTGGATCGGCCCGGCCTCGGAGCCATCACCGTGGAGCGCCGAAAGCGGGGAGCCGCTGCCGCTGGCCTCGCTTGAAGCTCCGTGCCTGCTGCGGACCGCGGCCACCAATGCTCTCGACCGCGCCAACATCCCCTGGCGCCTTTCCTTCGTCAGTCCCAGCCTCGGCGGGCTGTGGGCAGCGACCGCGGCAGGCCTCGGGATCACCATCCGCACGCCGATCGGTCTGCCGTCAAAAGTCGGAGCGCTTGCGCCCGGCGCCGCCGGACTGCCGCCGCTGCCATCGCTCGGGCTGATGTTGCACCGCGCGGAAGCGGATCCGAATGCAGCAACCGCGCGCCTTGCCTCCCTCGTCCTGCAATCCGTTCGGGAGGCGTTGGTCAACGCGATACCGGTGAAGGGGCTGGCTGGCGGTTAGGCTTCTGCCACAGCTGAATTGATAGCCGCTCCCGATCCTTGATGGGGAGCGGCCAGGAAACAGAGACTACTCTAGAAGTCGCTATAGGCCGCCACGACGGCTGCAACCTGTTGGTCGTTCATGGCCAGGACCTGAGGGCTTGTGAAGGCGTTGGCGTGGTTCTTGTCGAGACCCCTGAGGTCCTCGACGGAAAGTCCGGAAATCGCCCCGGTGTCGATGGCGGCGATGTCTTCGACGGAGAACTTCGCCACATCCTCGGGCGCCATTGCGGCGAGCTGTGCGGCACTCAGCTTTGCCGTCTGCGCCGGTGTGAAGCCTTCAATCTGGTCAGCCGTCATCGCGGTGATCTGGGCTGGCGTGAAACCGGCGACAGCTGTGTCGCTGAATTTGCCGATCTGTGCGGCGGTCAGACTGCCGATCTGCACGGCACTCATCCCGCCTAGCTGGGCGGCAGTCAGAGCGCCGAGCTGAGCGTCTGTGAACTTGGCAAGCTGAGCCGGGCTGAAGCTCGGAATCTGCTGCGGCGTCAGCCCCTTCAGCTGATCGGGGCCGAGCTTACCGAGCTGGCTATCGCTGAGGGCAGCGATGACGTCGCTCCGCAGGCCGATCATCGCCTTGGCATTGATGGCGCCGATTGCTTCATTCGTCAGCTTGGAGACGTTTGCGACCGTCAATCCGGCCACCTGCAGGGCGGTGAAGCCGCCAATCTGAGCCGGGGTCAACCCGGCCACCTGATCCGCGGTCATGGCCGTAATCTGGCTTGCCTTGAGGCCGACGGTGGCGGTCGCGCTGATCTTGCCGATCTGCGCAGGAGAAAGCGTCGCGATCTGGCCGTTGGTCAGTGCTCCAGCCTGCGCTGCCGACAGGGCGCCGATCTGATCGTCGGTGAGCCCGCCAAGCTGTGCAGTCGTGAGGCCCGGGATCTGTGCCGGAAGGAGGCCGGCGATCTGCTCCTTGCTGAGCTTGCCGATCTGTTCGGTACTCAGGGCCGCGATCGCATCATTCTTCAGGCCGGCTATCGCCGCTGGGCTGATAGCCGCGACTTCGTCGGCAGTGAATTTCGCAATATCTTGCGGGCTCAGGGCGGCCACCTGAGCGGCCGTCATTGCGCCGACCTGGGCAACGCTGAGCGCTTCAAGCTGCGTATCCGACATGGCGGCGATCTGCGCCGGCGTCAGGCCGGCAACCGCAGCGTTGTTCAGCTGGCCGATCTGGGCAGCGGAGAGAGCCGTAATCTGATCGTTGGTCAGCGCCCCGGTTTGCACCGCCGACAGCGCGCCCATCTGCTCGTCCGTGAACTTGCTGAGTTGGGCTGGCGTGAAACCGGGCATCTGCGATGCGGTCAAAGCCTTGAGCTTGTCAGCGCCGAGCTTGGCGATCTGGCTGTCGCTGAGGACGCTGATGGCCTCCGGCTTGAGGCCGCCAATCGCGGTGGCGCCGATGGCCGCGAAGGCATCGTCGCTCAGCTTGCTGACAGCGAGCGCGCTGAAGCCGGCGACCTGTGCCGCAGTTAGCAAAGCGCTCTTGTCCGCAGTGATCGTGGCTACCTGATCTGGCGTCATCGCCGCGATCTGCGTAGCGGTCAGGCCGGCAAAGGCGGTATTGCTGATTTGACCGATCTGAGCGGCAGTAAGGCTGCTGATCTGCGTGCCGGTCAGTGCGCCGACCTGAGCCGCGGATAGTGCGCCTATCTGCTGCTCGGTAAGTTTGCCGAGCTGTGCTGCGGTGAAGCCCGGGATTTGCTGTACAGTGACCGAAGCGATCTGTTCCGCGCTTAGCTTTCCGATCTGGCTGTCGCTCAAGGCGGCAATCGCCTCGTTGGTCAGGCCGGCGATGGCTTTGGGATTGATCGCGGCAAATGCCTCGTCGCCGAGCTTGATGATATTTGCTGCCGTCAGGCCAGCCGTTTGTGCCGCCGTCAAGGCACCGGCCTGCGCGGCCGTAAGCCCGGCAATCTGGTCAGCCGTCATTGCGGCAATCTGAGAGGACTTCAAACCGGCAAAAACCGCAGTGCTCAGCTGTCCGATCTGCGCGCCGGACAGACCTGATATCTGGTCATTGGTCAGCGAACCCGCCTGCGCCGCCGTTATCGCGCCGATCTGTTCTTCAGTGAACTTACCGAGCTGCGTTGCCGTCAAGCTGGCAACTTGGCTGGGCAGCAAACCTGCGATCTGTTCAGCACTCAACTTGCCGATCTGGCTTGGGGTGAGAGCGGCGATCACTGCGTTGGTCAGACCGGAAATGGACTTGGGATTGATCGCGGCAATCTCTTCGTCGGAGAACTTGGCTATGTCGGCCGCGGTGAGCGCACCAATCTGAGCTGCCGTCAGCGCGCCGGCTTGGGCGACACTCAGGCCTTCGCGCTGCGCTTCCGTCATATCGGCAATCTGCGTGGGTTTAAGGCCTGCAACGGCCGCGCTGCTGAGCTGGCCGATCTGCGCCGCGGACAGACCTGCGATCTGCTCCTTGGTCAGCGCGCCGACCTGAGCCGCTGAGAGCGCGCCAACCTGCTCGTCGGTGAACTTGCCGAGCTGAGCGGCAGTGAAGCCACCCATCTGCGCTACGGTGAATGCCTTGATCTGGTCGGCGCTGAGTTCGCCGATCTGGGTGTCGGTCAGAGCAGCGATCGTTTCGTTCTTCATGCCCGTAATCGCCTTCGGGGGGATGGCGGCGACAACATCGACGGGCAGTTTCGTGGAATTGCCCGGGTTCACCCCGGCAACCTGCGCGGCGGCAAGAACAGCGGCCTGTGCTGCCGTCAGTCCGGACAACTGGTCGGCGCTCATCGCCGCGATCTGCGCCGCCTTCAAACCAGCAATGGCGGCGTTGCTGAGTTCACCGATCTGAGCAGGCGTCAGTGCTGCAATCTGGGCCGTACCAAGCGATGCGGCTTGAGCCCCAGACAGCGCGTTGATCTGCTCGTCACTGAAACCTCTGAGCTGATCAGGGGTGAAGCTGGCTATTTGAGATGCCGTAAACGCCTTGATCTGCGTAGCGCTCAACATCGTGATCTGGTCGTTGCTGAGCGCTGCAATCGCCTCGCTCTTCAGGCCGCCGATTGCCTTGGTGTTGAGGGCGGCAATGGCTTCGTCGCTTAGCTTGGTGACGTTGGTTGCCGTAAGACCGGCAGTCTGCGCTGCCGTCAGCGCCCCGGCCTGGGCCGCCGTGAGACCGGCAAGCTGGTCAGCCGTCATCGCGCCGATCTGCGTTGCCTTGAGGCCGGATATGGCAGCATTGCTAAGTTGACCGATCTGGATATCGGAAAATCCGCCGATCTGGGCGTTGGTCAGCGCACCGGTCTGCGTTGCCGACAAAGCTTTCATCTGTGTCTCGGAAAACGTTCCGAGTTGGGCAGGGCTGAAGCTTGCAATCTGTTTGGCGGTCAATGCTTTCATCTGATCCGCACTCAGCATGCCGATCTGCGTGTCGGTGAGTGCAGCGATGGTATTGGCCGGCAATGCGCCAATGGCCTTAGGGCTGATGGCCGCGATCTCGTCGTCCGAGAATGTGGCGATATCCTCCGGCGTCAATGCACCGACCTGCGTTGCCGTCAGGGCAGCAACCTGTGCAACGCTTAGACCCTCAAGCTGCTCGGCCGTCATCGCAGCGATCTGGCTTGCCTTGAGAACGCTCAGCGCCGTGTTGCTGAGCTGGCCGATCTGGGCACCGGAAAGGCCGCTGATCTGATCGTTGGTCAGCGCACCAGCCTGGGTTATCGACAAAGCCTTGATCTGTACGTCGGAAAAGGTGCCGAACTGAGCAGGTGTCAGGCTGGCGAACTGCTTTGCCGTCAGCGCTCTGATCTGCAGCGTGCTCAATGAGGCGACCTGCTCATTTCCCAGGGCTGCGATGATCTCGTTCTTCAAGCCGCCGATGGCCTTTGGATTGATCGCCGCAAAGGCGTCCGCGCTCATCTTCGAAATGTTTTCGACGCCGAAGCCGGCAACCTGCAGGGTGCTCATCGCCGCCATCTGCGCTGCAGTCATGCCGGCCACTTGATCCGCGCTCATGGCCGCGATCTGTGTCGGCTTCAGACCTGGGGTGGCCGCAGTGTTGAGCTGGCCGATCTGTGTGCCGGAAAGGCCGGCAATCTGCGCGTTGGTCAGCGCACCAACCTGTGCTGCGGACAATGCATTGATCTGCACGCCTGAGAAAGTGGCGATCTGATCCGGCGTGAAGCCGGCGATCTGCTTCGCCGTCAGCGACTTGATCTGATTGACGCTCAGTTTGGCAATCTGATCGTTACCAAGTGCCGCAATTGCCGCATTGCTAAGCCCACTGGGCCATTTGATGGCTGCGATGGCGTCTCCGCTCAGCCCGGTGACATTGGTGGCGCTAAAGCCGGCAACCTGGGAAGCTGTGAGAAGTCCTGCTTGCGCAGCCGTCAAACCGGCCACCTGATCCGCCCGCATCACGGCAATCTGCGCCGCCTTCAGACCGCTGATACCCCCAGTGCTAAGCTGGCCGATCCGCGCTGCCGTCAGGCCGCCGATCTGGTCATTGGTCAGTGCGCCGGTCTGGGTGGCCGACAGTGCCTTGATCTGCAGGTCGGAGAATGCACCGAGATGGTCCGGCGTTATGCTGGCAACCTGCTTTACCGTCAGCATTCTGATCTGATCGGCGCTCAACTTGGAAATCTGCTCGCCGCTGAGAGCCGCGATCGCTTCGGGCTTCAGCGCGGCAAACGCCTTGGCGCTGATTGCTCCGATTTCGTCGGGCGAGAATTTGGCGATGTCATCGGCGCCCAGCGCGCCAACCTGGGTTGCGGTCAGTGCGGCCGCCTGGGCAACACTGAGGCCTTCAAGCTGGATATCGCTCATCGCGGCGATCTGTGTTGCCTTCAGACCTGTGATGGCCGTGTTGCTGAGGCTTGCGATCTGTGTGGCAGTCAGTCCGACGATTTGTGTGTTGGACAGCGTGCCGACCTGGGCTGCCGACAGTGCGCCGATCTGGCTCTCGGAGAACGACGCGATCTGGCCAGGCGTCAAGCCGGCGATCTGCTTTGCCGTCAGCGCCTTGATCTGATCGGTGCTCAATGCGGCGATCTGCTCGCCGCTGAGAGCGGAAACTGCTTCGGTCTGCAAGCCGCCGATCGCCTTGGGGCTGATCGCCCCGACGTCTTCTGCCGAAAACTTGGCGATATCGTCCGCCCCGAGCGAAGCAATCTGGGATGCGCTCAGGCCCTTGATCTGATCGGGCGTCAGAGCCTCGATCTGCTCGGGGGTGAGGACCGCAAGCTGGGTCGTGCTCAAGGCGGCGATCTGAGCCCCGCCAAGCGCGGCAAGTTTCGCGGCGTCGATCGCTGCGAGTAGCTCCGGTCCCAGACCGGCAATCGCACCGGCCGATATGGCACCAAGCTGAGCTGAGTCGAGCTGTCTGATATCTTCCGCTTCGAGCGCAGAAATCTGCGTCTTGCTGAGAACCCTCACCTGATCAGGAGAGAGCGACCCGATATCCTCGGCCGAAAGCTCCTTGATCGTCTTCGTCGAGAGAGCTCTGATCTGGGCGGTCGTAAAGGAAGCGATCGAGGTCATCTAGTTGCCCTTGCACTGGCGTTGCCGGTAACCGTCTCACGTCTGATGTCCAAAGGTTCGCACGCACCGCCTTCGGGCGGTTTGCAACAAACTCAACGGAACAAGACGCAGAAACAAATGGTTCGACAGGCATCGCTGGAAGCGAGCCGATGGGCGGGACAAGCATTATCGATGCGGCGCGCGTAAAGCGGCCGCCTTCCCAACACGACATGCGGCATTGCTGCCGCAAATCGTCAGGCCCAAAACGACCGAAGCCGTTATCGGCCGAAAAATGACTTACCCCACAACCAACGATTACAGCCCTACCTGCCGCCGTCTTGTCAGGATATGTGTCGTGCTAAGCTTGCGTGAGGATGGAGAGACAACGCCCGATCAACGGCGTTGCGAAATAGACAGCTTCCGCGTGCGGTATTGATCGCGAGTCCAGGGGACCTGTTCGCTCTGTGCGTCCGGCGGATGTTCTGCGGTGGCTGGCTGAATGCGCGCAGGGAGGCACGGCGTATCCGCTCGCCATCGGCAAAAGCCGGTCTCGCGGGCGAAAGCACCGATCGGGTGGCGCGCCTGTCACATCAACAGTCTTGCCGCTTCCAGCGGCAGGTTTCTGCTCGAAACCCGCCACCCGCTATAAGGTCTGAGGACCCGGCGTCAGCCGAAGCGCTCCAGCGCCATTGCGAAAACGTCGGTATCGACATTGCCGCCCGAAGTGACGGTGATGACGGTATCGCTCTCCAGCGCCTTGCCGTGGAACAATGCCGCCGCAAGGGCCACCGCGCCGCCTGGCTCGACGATGATCTTCAGCCGCTTGAAGGCGAGCGCCATGGCGCGCAGCGCCTCGTCGTCTGTCACGGCGATACCTGCGCCGGCAAGCCGCTGCAGGATCGGGAAGGTGATCTTGCCGGGTTCAGGCGTGATGATCGCATCGCAGATCGAGCCGGCCATCGCCGCATTGCGCTTGATCTCACCTGATGCCAGCGAGCGCGCGAAGTCGTCGAAGTTTTCGGGCTCGCAGGTGCGGACGGTAAAGCTCGGGGCGCTTGCTTCCAGCGCCAGCGCGATGCCGGAGCTCAGTCCGCCGCCGCCGCAGGGCACCAGAACTTCGGCTTCCTTGATGCCTTCTTCTTCCGCCTGTTCGGCGATCTCAAGACCCGTCGTCCCCTGGCCGGCGATGACTAGCGGTTCGTCGAAAGGCTTGATCAATGTCAGACGCCGATCGGCAGAGAGCCGGGCGCCGATGGCGTCACGGTCTTCCTTGGCGCGATCGTAGAGCACCACCTCGGCGCCGAAGGCGCGGGTGTTGTCGATCTTCAGCTTCGGCGCGTCCGCGGGCATGATGATGACCGAGGGGACGCCGTGGAGCTTGGCCGCCAGAGCCACGCCCTGCGCGTGGTTGCCGGACGAAAAGGCGATGACGCCGCGCTTGCGGATATCGGGTTCCAGTCCCGATACAGCCGACCAGCCGCCACGGAACTTGAAGGAGCCCGTGTGCTGCAAACATTCGGCCTTCACGAAGACACGGCGACCGGCCATCTCGTCGAGAAAGGGTGACGAGAGCAGCGGCGTGCGCCTGATATGTCCGCGCAGACGGGCGCGGGCGGCGACGATCATTTCAATGGATGCCATGGGGTGCTCTTTCGGCTGATGTGCTGCGCCATGAATAGAAGACGGCTTGGCGCTTGTGAACGCCGGTTCTTGTCACCGTGACACGAAAGCCTGTAGCGCGGTCTCCCTGGCGAGCTGCGGCGCGCGCTCACGGCGCCGGTATTCCGTCGGACTGGTGCCGGTGACACGCAGGAATTCGCGATTGAAGTTCGACTTGCTGATGAAGCCTGCCTCGAACATCACGCTGGTGACCGGTACATCGCTATGCGCCAGTTGATCGCAGGCGAAGCGGATGCGGAATTCGTTGACATACTGCGAGACGCTCATGCCGTGGATGCGGTTGACGGCCACCGAGACGCGGCGGGCGGGGAGGCCGAGCTTGCGGGCGATGCGGTTCAGATTGAGCTCGGGATCGCGATAGACCTGCTTGGTCTCCATGAGGCTGTCGAGACGACTGGCGACGGCGCCGTCCTCTTCCGTTGGAAGAGCGGGCGATGGAGGTGCGCTGTCGATCCCCTGTTCCGGCTGCGTGCCGCCGGCGATCGAGGCCGCGGCGCCGAGGATCAGGAGGACGATGACGTTTCCGAGCGCAACGATGGCCCCGGCGTTGGCGCCGCCGGTGCGGTAGAGATCGAGGCTGATGACGACGTCGCTCAGGCCCGAGCCGATCAGCGCGACAGCCGTGATCACCAGCGAGCGATAGGAAAGGAACGCCCCGTCGAGGCGGGAGGCGACAAGCGCATCGGCGCCGCTTCGCGAAATCCAGAGTAGCGCAAGGCCATAGCCGATGAAGAGCAGGATCAGGCTCAGGCCGACGACATCCCGCCAGAAGGCGAATGCCAGAGCAACGCCGATTGCCGGCAGAAGATGCAGCCATTGCCGGCTCAGCGGCCGTGGAGTGCCGAGCGTCAGGTCCGCGAAGCTTGCAAAGGAGAGCGGTGCGACGATGGCGGCGAGCACGGCCTGCAGCGGCATGATCGCCAGCATGTCGTAGCCCCAGCGCAGGCCGATGAAGACGGATTGCACCGCATAGGCGGCGATCAGCGCCAGAAACAGCCGCCGTCCGGGCGCGCTCCATTCCTCCATCCTCAGCATCCGGATGAGGAGGATAGAGAGGAGCAGGGCGACCACGAAAGGCAGAGGCACGAAAATCATCGGCAGTGTCCGGACATTTATCTCGTCAATATGAGCACGAGATTGGCCTTGATCGCAATTGCGGGCGACCCGGAACACGATCAAGGTCTCAAGAAAGCGTGTCGGACCTCACCTTGTTTGCGCCGGATCCCACCGGCGTCAAACAGGGAGCAAACCGATGACCATTATCCTTTCCATACCGCTTTTCTTCATGAGTCTCGTTTCCGCCTTCGGTGGCTCGAACACGCCGGGCGAAATCTTCGATATCACCAAGATCCGCTCAATCGTCATCCAGGGCGATTCCAGCTCGATCAGGATCACCACCGATGCCGGGAAGCCTTATGAAGCCGTCACATCCGGCCGCCGCAGCGGCTGGTTCTCGTCCTGGTACTCGAGCTGGTTCTTCAATGCTTGCAAGGATGAAAGCCGGGTGCGGATCGACGGCACGGCGATGACGATCGATGTCGGCGTCTCGGCGTGGAGTGACATTGCCGATTGCACGCCTGAAGTTTCCGCCAACGTGCCTGCGGGTGCGGCCGTGTCGATTGATCAGCATGCCTTCATGGCAAGGCTTGACGGAAACTTTTCCGCGTTTCGGACATCGGGCAACGCTGCGGATATCACACTCAACGGTCACGCATCGGAGGTCGACATCACGGGCACCGCGGTACGGGCGAACCTTACCTATGCCTTGATCACCCGGGACGAAACGATAGGCATCGAGGCGCAGTCGCTCGATGCCTATATTGGCTTCGGGGAGCATGTACCAGTCGATTACACGGTGATGGCCAAGGCGTCGCTGGTCGATACCCTGACGCCGAGCGTGCCGGGGGCAAAGCCGCAGGTGACGATCCGGGGCGATTATGTCCGCGCCCGGATCCGTTGATCAATAGCCCTTGGCCGAACCTTCCGCAGCGCGGCTGTCCATGGCGCCATAGTAGCGCGAGCCGCCGCCTTTCTCGATATCGGCGAGGCTCTTGCCGCCGACGAGGATGCCGGCGGCCTGACCCCAGAGGGGCGCGTCGTTGCCGCCGTCGAAGCTGTAGCCCATGGCGGCGAGCGCCTTTTCGGTGTCAGGCGACAGTGCATAGGGCTCGAGATAGACCTTATCAGGCTGCCATTGGTGATGGATGCGCGGGGCATTCACTGCCTGGCTGATGTCCATGCCGAAATCGATGACATTGAGGATCGCTTCGAGCGTGATGGTGATGATGCGCGAGCCGCCCGGGCTGCCGATCACCATGAAGGGCTTGCCGTCCTTGGTGATGATTGTCGGGCTCATCGAGGAGAGCGGCGTTTTCTTCGGGGCGATGGCATTGGCCTCGCCCTGGACGAGGCCGTAGAGGTTTGCCACGCCGGGCTTTGAGGTGAAGTCGTCCATCTCGTTGTTCAAGAGGATGCCGGTGCCCGGCGCCACCACACCGGCGCCGAAGGAGCCGTTCAGCGTGTACGTCACCGCAACGGCATTGCCTTCGTCGTCGATGATCGAATAGTGGGTCGTCTCGGTGCTTTCCTTGCCGCCGAGCGGTTTCAGATCGGCTGATTTTCCGGCCTTGTAGGGATCGATCTTCTCCCGGATCTCGGTGGCATAAGCCTTGTCGAGCAGCTTGGAGACCGGATTGTCGATGAAGTCAGGATCGCCAAGTGCAGCGTTGCGATCGACATAGGCGTAGCGCATCGCCTCGACCATCGCATGCACAGTCTCGGCCGAGCCGTAGCCGAGATAGGAGAGCGGGTAGTCTTCGAGAACGTTGAGGATCTCGCAGATGATGACGCCGCCGGAGGAGGGCGGGGGCGAGGAGATGATGTCGTAGCCGCGGTAATTGCATTCGATCGGCTTCAACTCGCGAACCGAATATTGCTCGAAATCTTCTTTGGCGAGGATGCCGCCCTTTGACTGGCTGGCCTTGACGATCGCGTCTGCCGGGGTGCCCTTGTAGAAGGCGTCGGGGCCTTTCTCGGAGATCGCCTGAAGCACGGCGCCGAGTTCCGGCTGCACCAGCTTCTCGCCTTCCTCATAAGGTTTGCCATCGGGCTTCAGGAAGATCTTGGCAGCCGCCTCGTCTTTGGCGAGACGCTTTGCGCTGCTGGCGAGCGAGGCTGCATCTCCCTGCTCGAAGGTGAAGCCGTCCTTGGCGAAAGCGATCGCCGGGGCAAGCAGGTCGGCACGGGATTTGGTGCCGTATTTTTCGCGCGCGGTCTCGAAGCCCATCACCGATCCCGGCACGCCGACCGCCAAATAGCCATCGAGGCTGGCGCGGGGAACGATATCGCCCTTGGCATCGAGGTACATGGTCTTGGTTGCGGCAAGCGGTGCGCGTTCGCGGAAGTCCAGAAAGGTGCTCTTGCCGTCCTTGGTGCGGATCGTCATGAAACCGCCGCCGCCGATATTGCCGGCAGTGGGATAGACGACGGCCAGCGCATAACCCACGGCCACAGCTGCATCCACGGCGTTGCCGCCGCTCTTCAGAACCTCAACGCCGACATCGGTCGCCAGATGCTGGGCAGTGACGACCATGCCATGCTGCCCTTCGACGGGCGCAGGCGAGGCGGCAAAGCTGGTGGAAAGCGGGCTGAGAGAGAAGGCTAAAGCGGTGAAAAGCGAAATGGTTTTGGCTTGAAGCCGGTCCATGAGATCCCCTCCAAAAGATAAATTATCGAGTGGATATGGTTCGGCCTGCGCCGGGTGCAAGGCTTTCAGTTGGCGGTCGCAACGATATCGCCGGTCAGCCGCTCTTCGGCGTTACGGGCCGCTGCCTGCAGATCGCGCGGCATGCCTGCAATCTTCTCAAGTGCTGCGATGGCCACATCGGTCGCCAGATAATCCGGCTTGTGCCCGACGCCCCGTATGGTCACTAGCTCCGAGCCGGCGATATCGCGGGCGAGGCCTTGGGAGTGCAGGTGTTCCCAGACGATGTCGTCGCTGTCACCGGTGATGATGACGGTCGGCGCGGTGATCTCCCGATAGCGATGGGACTCGGCCTTGAGATAGCCGAGCAGGCGGGTGAAATCGGTGGCGTTGTTGTGGAAAGTGCCGGGCCGCAGGACCAGTGACGGGCCGGTACTGGCGATATAGTCAGCCGGGCGGACGTTCGGCCGAAAGACGTTCATCGTGCCCTGTTCCAGCCGCCGCAATCCCATCGGTACGACGAGCGCGTGATTGAAGAGCCAGCCGAGCAGCGGGGCCGTTGCCGCATGATAGTACCAGTCAACGCCGCCCGGCCACGGATGGGTCGCCGGCGCAAGGAAGAGCAGCCCCGCCGTCTTCTCCGGATGATGGACGCCGAAGGCGGCGGCGATGGCGCCGCCGAAGGAATGGCCGACGATGATCGCCTTTTCGATGCCGCGCCTTTCCATCAGCCGGGCAATAGCTGCCGCCTGACCGGACGGCACGGCATTTTCGGGCCCGCCACGCTCGGAGTAACCGTGTCCGGGGCGGTCGACGAAGAGCATTTCGGCGCGGCCCTGCAGAGGCCGCAGAAAGGCACCGGCCTGATCCAGCAGATTGCCGCTGGCGCCATGAATGAAGACGATCGCCGGCAGATCCGCTGTGTCTGGACGCGGGATATGCAGGGCGTTCATGCGATAGCCGCCGATATCGGTCAGCTCGCCGACATTGGGGAAAGCTTGCTCGAACTGCCGGGCCTTGAAAGAACTGTAGCCGATGGCAGCGGCGAGAGGGGCAAGAAGGGCGGAAACTTCGGCAAGCATGGGCGGACCGGCGATGAACTCTGTGACTTTTCCTAAAATTGGGCTGTTGCGGCCGCCGTCAAGATCAGGTGCGGCTGCCCGCCAGTTTTTCGGAGAGCGTGTTCACCTGCTCCTGCGCCGTGCGGTTTGCCGGGAAGACATCCAGGAAGCGTTCCCATGCCTTGAGCGTCAGCTGGTCGTTACCGGTGTCGTTCAGGATCGCGGCCATGCCGGATAGAGCGCCGAAGTGGCGGGGATCGAGATCCAGCACATGCTCGATGTCCGACATCGACTTGCGATAATTGCCCGAGGCGTAGTTGAGGGTGGCGCGGCGGTTCCAGCTCTCGGCATAGGTCGGCTTCAGGGCAATCGCCTGGTCGAGAAAGTCGAGGGCGGCGGCGCTGCGCTTGTCCTCGATCGCCTTGTCGGCCCACTGCATCAGAAGGTTCACGGTGGCGCTGCCGGAATCGTTCCATTCCGTGCGAATTTCCTGCGCGATGCCGTTGGCCTTTTCGGGGTCACGTTCGCGTTTCAGCTGGGCGTAGAGATTGTCGAGCCTCTGCTTCGGAGAGGCGTTGGTATCCGGCTGCTCGACTATGACGTCCTTCTCGGCGCTGGCGGCGGGGAAGGCAGGAGCAAGGAAACCGGTGGCGAGCGGCGCGGCCGCCAAGAGCAAAGCAAAAAAGCGCATGGCGGACAATGTAGCCCGCCATCACACAAGATCAAAGAAAATTTGACGTGATCACCAAAGCGACCCACCGGAAATGAGCGATCAAGCGGCTACGCCGTCAATCGCTTCCGGAACGCACAATCAGCCCTGACGAGCCTTGAAGCGCGGGTTCAGCTTGTTGATGATGTAGATGCGGCCCTTGCGGCGAACCAGACGGTTGTCACGGTGACGAGCCTTGAGCGACTTGAGCGAATTCTTGATCTTCATTTTTCTGATCCGCGATCTCTGGGGGGAATTTCACATTCGCCCGTATCTTCAAACATTCAAAAGCGCGCTCGTGGCGCGCCTTTAGGTTGGGCAGGCAGATAACCCGATGGCATTCCTGTGTCAACCACATGAAGGCCTTTTATCCGGCAAAATCCTAGGTTTTCGCCGTCAGCACCGTCACATGGCCCATCTTGCGGCCAGGGCGGGACTCGGTCTTGCCGTAAAGATGGACGAGCGCGTCCTTGCGCCTCAGCCAGTCCGGAACGGTCAATATATCATCGCCGATGAGGTTCTGCATCACGCAATCCGAATGCCTGCCGGCATCGCCGAGCGGGAGCCCGCCGACGGCCCGGATATGCTGCTCGAACTGGGAAACCACGCAGGCGGCTTCCGTCCAATGGCCGGAATTATGGACGCGCGGCGCCATCTCGTTGGCGATCAGGCTGCCGTCGGCGAGCACGAAGAACTCGATACCGATGACGCCGACATAGCCGAGAGAGGTCAGGATTGCATCCGCGGCCTGGCGGGCAGCCTTTGCCGTGGCATCGGAAATCGAGGCCGGGATCGTCGAGGTGTGGAGAATGCCGTTTCTGTGGATATTCGCTGCCGGATCGAAGGCGACGACCGTGCCATCGGTGGCGCGGGCGGCGATGATCGATACTTCGCGCTCAAAGGCGACGAAGCTTTCCAGAATCAGCGGCACACCACCGAGCGCTGCAAAGGCGCCTTCGGCGCTGTCGGCTGTCGAACGGAACACTTTCTGGCCCTTGCCGTCGTAGCCGAGGCGCCGGGTCTTCAGGACCCCCTGGCCACCGAAGTCCTTCAGCGCTGCTTCGAGGTCTGCCTGACTGTTGATCGCGTGGAATTTGGCCGTCGGAATGCCGCACTCATTGATGAAGCGCTTTTCGACCATGCGGTCCTGGGCGGCTTCCAATGCCTTCGGCGGCGGATAGACTGGCACGCTTGCGGCCAGAGTCTCGGCGGCGGCGACGGGGACATTCTCGAATTCATAGGTGACGACGTCGCAAAGGCTGGCGAGCTCGGCAAGGGCTGCCGGATCGTCATATGCGGCGGTGATCTGGTGGTTCGCAACCTGGGCTGCCGGGGAATCGGCCTGCGGCTCCAGAATGACCGTCCGGAAATTCAGGCGGGCAGCGGCCATGGCCAGCATGCGGCCAAGCTGGCCGCCGCCGATGATGCCGATTGTCTTTGCGCTCATCTATCGTCCATAGGGTATTCGGCGATCGCATCGCTCTGGCGTGCGCGCCATTCATCGAGGCGATCGGCAATGTCTTCGTCGGAAAGGGCAAGAACGGCAGCGGCCAGCAGGGCGGCGTTGATCGCGCCGGCCTTGCCAATCGCCAACGTGCCGACCGGGATGCCGCCCGGCATCTGCACGATCGAAAGCAGGCTGTCCTGGCCGGACATCGTCTTGGATTGCACCGGTACACCGAAGACCGGAAGCGGGGTGAAGGCGGCCGTCATGCCCGGAAGATGGGCCGCACCGCCAGCGCCGGCGATGATGATCTTGAAACCTTCGTCGCGAGCGCCCTTGGCGAAGCTGACCATCCGGTCGGGCGTGCGGTGGGCGGAGATGATGCGCGCCTCGTAGGGGATCTCGAGCGCCTCGAGCGTGTCGGCAGCGTTCTTCATGGTTTCCCAGTCGGATTGGCTACCCATGATGATGGCAACGGGTGGTCTGTCTGTCATCGTCAACGGCACGTCCTCTTTAGGCGATGATATCCGGGATGATCTGATCCTCGAGCTTCGACAGCTTGTCCTTGATCACAAGCTTCTTCTTCTTCATGCGCTGAACGCGCAGAGCATCGCAGCCGGTGGCAATCATGGCATTGATCGCGGCATCATAATCTTCGTGTTCCTGACGCAGGCGAGCCGCGATGAGCCTGACTTCCGCCTGTTCCTGATCGGCCATTTACATTCCCCATTATCGTCTTCGGACGTTGTCCGGTCTGCCGATGATTTCCGCAAGCTCCTATCACCAAATAGCGGTAACGGGAAGTTAGTGTTGATCATGAATTTGCCATCGACACACCATGTTTTCGCCTTCGACAAGCCTTCAAAAATATGTCACAGTCGAAAGGTTGACGCCTAGAACTCCAGCGATGGATGGCTGGGGAAGGCAAGAGGAAGGAAGGGTCTAATGACTGTTCAAGCTCATCTTGAGTCACTACAGAAGAAGCATGTAGCTCTGGAGGAAGAGTTACATTCGCTGATGACAGCTCCCTCCAAAAGAGACGCAGACATTGCGGAGTGCAAGCGCAGGAAACTGCGTATCAAAGACGAGATCCAACGTCTGAAATCTTCCGTTCACTAATCGAATAATTGAGAGATCATTGCTCGGTCAATCGCGGTCCATAAGGACATAAACATAATCTTTCAAAAGGTTTAGCAAGACAGAGCCGATCCCAAGACATCATGCGCCAGTCCATTCAGTGCGGAGTTGGACTGGCGCATTTTTATGTAAGGCGGGCGCTAAGCCCAGAATTGATCCAGCCAGAGATTGAGCTTGTCGAAGCCGCGGTTGTTGACCGCGTAGATGCGGCGTGTGCCTTCGGATGTCACGGAAACGAGGTTGGAGTCCAAGAGCGCCTTGAGGTGCTGCGAGACCGCCGGACGGCTGATCGGCAGGCCTTCTGCGAGTTCGTTGACCGTCTTCGGCGCGCGCCTCAGCTCTTCCAGCAGGAACCGCCGGTTCGGATCTGATATCGCGGCGAAAGGGTCAGCGCTCGACATGCCGGAACGCTACGGCAAAGGGCGCATTCCGGCAAGAGAATTGTGCGGTGCAGCAAGCGCGACTGCGGTTTGCCATCTGCTGCCCTAGATATCTGCTCAGCTTCATTTTGAGGAGGATCACGATGGACCGCATCACCGGCGGCTGCCTTTGCGGCAGTGTCCGCTTTGTCGCAACGGGTGCCCCATACCGGGTCGGCATCTGCCACTGTCTCGATTGCCGCAAGCATCACGGCGCCTTGTTTCATGCCTCGGCGATCTATCCTGCCGATGCGGTCGAGGTTCAAGGCGAGACGGGGAGCTATGCCGGGCGGTTCTTCTGCCCGCGCTGCGGCTCGCCGGCCTTCGGCCGCAGCGGCGATGAGATCGAACTGAACCTCGGCTCGTTCGATGTGTCCGGCCAGTTCAAGCCGACTTACGAGCTCTGGACGATCCGCCGCGAGGCATGGCTGCCGAAATTCCCCTGGGTTCGCAGCTACGAGCGCGACCGCGACAATGCAAGCCGCTCGGAAGATTAATAGCCGAGACCCTCACGGATGATCAGGAAGGCAGCGATCAGCGCCATCGCATACATGAACGGATAGAAGATCTCCGGCTTCATGCGGCGCACACACCAGGCGCCGGCGATTGTTGCCAGGGGCGCGAAGGGCAGCAGCGTCATCGATGTGACGAGGTTCTTGGTATCGAGCTGGCCAAGGGCGAAATAGGGGATCAGCTTCACGGCGTTGAGGATTGCGAAGAAACGAACGCTGGTGCCGGTGAATTCGCGCGGCGGCAATTTCAGCGGCAAGGCGTAGATCTGGAAGGGCGCACCGCCGGCATGAGCAACGAAGCTGCCATATCCGGATAGCGTGGCCCAGGCACTGGCGAGGATCGGGCGCTGGCCGCGCGGCGGGACGACTTTGCCCGCGCCAGGGCCGAAATTGTTCCAGAAGTATCGCAGGCAAAAGAGCACCATAACGAGGCCGATAAGGATGCGCAGTGCGTCTGCAGGAACAAGCGCCGATGTTGCCCAGCCGAACGCGATACCCAGCAAGCCGCCAGGCAGCATGATTTTCAGCGTCGTCCAGTCGCCATGCTGGCGCCAGATGATCAGCGAAATGATGTCCATGAAAACGAGGATCGGAAGCAGAATGGCGGCGGCCTCCACCGGAGACACGACGAGTGCCAGAAAAGGGACGCCGATCAGCGAAAGGGCATCTCCCATGCCGCCCTTCGCAAACCCTACGAGCACTACCGCGGGCACCGCCGCGTAAAAGAATGACAGTTCCGGCAGCATGCTTTTCAAGTCCTCCCCTTGCCAGCCCCGTCTATCGGAATTACTCACACAAAACGAGTGCGGAGTTGCCGCCTGCTGGCGGAATCCGCGGAAAATGGAAAGACGTCATGACCACCGACCCGGAAAACCGCTGCCGCCTAGTTCTGATCGCCCCTGACATCGCCGATGCCGATGAGAGGACGAAGATCGTCGGCGACGCGCTGAAGGGCGGCGATGTCGCCTCGGTGATCGTTCCGCAATACGGTCTCGATGACGGCGCCTTTCAGAAACATGCCGAGAAACTTGTGCCGGTTATCCAGGATGCCGGCGCTGCAGCGCTGATATCGGGCGACAGCCGTACCGTCGGACGGGCGAGGGCTGACGGGCTGCATATGGCTGAGCCGGCTGCAGCACTGGCCGAGGCGATCGACAAATATGCCGACAAGCTGATCGTCGGCGGCGGCAACGCGACCGATAGACATACGGCGCTGGAGATCGGCGAGGCCCGCCCGGACTACATTTTCTTCGGCAAGCTCGACGGCGACATCAAGCCGGAGGCGCATCCGAAGAACGTCGCGCTCGGCGAATGGTGGGCATCGATGATCGAGATCCCGTGCATGGTGATGGGCGGAACGGATCCGGCCTCGGCGCTCGTCGTTGCCGAATCCGGCGCCGAATTCGTCGCCCTCCGTCTGGCGGTCTTTGCCGATCCGGCTCAGGCGCCTGCGATCGTTGCGCAGGTCAACGCACTTCTTGACGAAAAAGCGCCACGGTTTGAGGATTGAAGTCGCGCTTATGCCGATCCTTGCCGTTCAGATGCGCCGATTCTTCCTTGCTGCCGCCACGCTCGCCGTGGCGCTGCCTTATGCCGCTGTCGCGCAGACGATCGACAATGTGGTGACACGGCCAGTCGGCGGCGATGCCGAGCCGCTAAAGAAGGGCCGCCCGGCAGAGGGTGCGCAGCCCTCGTCCGGGCTCGGGGTGCTGGATCGCATGGGCGCGAAGCTGCCCGATCTTCCGCCCGAGAAGAATTATCACGGGCCTGTTGATGACGCCTACGGCGCCTATCAGCGCGGCTATTATCTGACGGCGATGCAGCTTGCGCTGCCGCGGGCGCAGCTTGGCGATCCCTCGGCACAGACGCTGGTTGCTGAGATGCAATATGCCGGGCTTGGCGTGCGCCGCGATCTGAAGAGTTCGGCCTTCTGGTACAGCAAGGCGGCCGAGGGCGGCGATGCGGCAGCGATGTTCAAATATGCGCTGATGCTGATGGCCGGTGAGATCGTGCAGCGCGACAAGGCGAAAGCCGACGACTACATGAAGAAGGCGGCTGATTCCGGCAATTCTTCGGCGCAATTCAACTGGGCGCAGATCCTGACATCCGATCATCCCGGACAGGAGGGGCTGAAGCTGGCGCTGCCTTACTATGAAAAGTCAGCCGAGCAGGGGATCGCCGACGCGCAATATGCCGTTGCCGAACTCTATTCGACCTTGCCTGATTTGCCGGAAGAAAAGCGCCGGCGGACGCGTGAATGGATGGCGCGTGCGGCACGTGCCGGTTTCGATACCGCCCAGGTCGATCTGGCTGTCTGGCTCGTGAATGGCCAGAACGGTCCGCGCGATTTCGTGCGCGGCTTCGAATGGATGCAGCTCGCCGCCAACCGCGGTAATGTCGTGGCGCAGAACAAGCTGGCGCATCTCTACATCTATGCGCTCGGCACTAAGCCCGATCCGATCGAGGCTGCCAAGTGGTATGTCCTATCGCGCCGGGCCGGACTGCCCGACCCGGAACTTGAGGACTTCTTTCTGGGGATCGAAGACGATCAGCAGAAGGCGGGGATCGACAGGGCGAACAAGTTCCGCCGGCTGCCGTAGTTCCTAGAACAGTGCATCGGCGAAGAGATCTTCGTCACCACCCGCGCTTGCGGGCGCTGCTGCCACCGGCGTGGGCGCGGCTTCGTCTTCCATTTGCGGGATGATGTGGCGGTGGACGTGCCGTTCCTGCACCATGGTGTAGAGCTTGAAGATCTTGCGATCGAGCGGCGCGACAGCCTCGGCGATGTCGTCGATGGAGGCGATTTCCTGACCGGCTGCATCTTCAAGAACCGTGGCGCAGCGGGCCAGCGTTTCGCCGAGATCGTGTTCGAAATCGAGCTTGCCGATCATCAGGGTGATCTTGCTTGCGACCTCGCGGCCGTGCTCGGCCAGCACCTTCAGTTCTTCTTCCATCATGTTGGCGGCAGAGCGGATGCTGCCGACGGCGGCCGTCAGGTTCTCGGCGAGGCCGCCGGAATTGCCGGTTGCGGGCGCCATGTTGCCGGCGGCCGCTTCCAGTGCCGGAAGGCCGTTGACGATGGAGTCGGCTGAATCGTCGAGCTTGCTTGCAAAGATGCGCAGCTCGGCGGTGACGACGTTGATCGACTTGCCCTCTTCGCCCAGACGGCTGCAGCGCAGGTTGGTGTTCAGCGCCATGTAATTGATATCGGTCTTGACCGAACGGATGTTGCCGATCGATTCCAATAGCTTAGCGGCAGTGCCCAGCGTCGATTGGCTGACCTGGTCCGCCTGCCGGGTGGCCGCATCGACCTGCTTGACGATCTCGTGGGCTGCTGAGACGCTCGATTCCAGAGCGCGCATGAAGTTGTTTTCGCCGCCGCCGCCCATCTGGTCGCGGAGCTTCATGATCTCGTGCGTATCGTGGCTGAAGCTCTTGATCGTCTGCACGACATTCTGCGAGTCGCGGTGGAAGTCCGTGCACATGTCCGCCATCTGTGCGGCGGTCAGGTGGTTGATGACGTTGCGCAAACGCTCGCGCTGGTCGGCGTCGAGCGATTTGCCGTCGCCATCTAGAAACTCGTCGAGCAGGGCAAAGCTGCTCTGCACATGCTCGATGCGCTGACGGGTGATGTCGCCGATCTGCAGTGCCGACAGCGTCGAGGCGACCTTGGACTGGACGCCGCGTGCGATGGCGCCGACGTCGCGTGCGATAGCGCCAAGATTTTGGCGGTGGCCGGCAATCTTCTGCGCATCCTGGCGGAGCGCCGAAGCCACGGCAGGAACGGTTTCAGAATAACTCTTCGACAGATTGACGCCAAAGCTCAGCGCCACTTTGACTTCCTTCTGCAGGCTGTCGAGATGGCCCGCGAAGCGGTTGACTTCCTCGGTACCGGAATAGATGCGTTCAAGGATTTCCTGGGCGAAGCCGGCGAATTCGGGAAGGCCGGCACCGGTGATCTTCACGGTCACCGCAAAGGTCCGCAGGTAGCGCATGGTCTCCTGCATTTCGGCAATGTGTTTGTGCAGATCACTGCCGGTCTGTGCAAGGACCGTCAGTGCGTTCTGGCGGGCCTGTTCGGTCACCGGCAGGGCCGTCAGGCTCTCGACGGTCGCGCGCAAATCAGCATCTGCATTGCTCGACTCATTGTTGTCGAGCGCCTTGGTGATGTTATCGAGGGAATTCAGCAAACGGTTGAGAACATCCATCACCGAAAGCAGCACCGTACCGCCTTCGAGGAAGCGCTCTTCGACCTGGCTGCGCGCCGTTTCCAGCGTCCGGCTTACATCCGTGCCCGCCGTCAAGATTGTCGGCTGTGCCGATACCGCCCCGTGTTTCACCCTGTTCCCTTTACTTATAACTTTTGGAAATCTGGTGCTATCTTTACGGGCAGGATGGAAATGAGGGGTAAACAGTTCCGACTCGCGTACGTTGTGATTAATGCTGCGTAAAGATTCCAGCGCCCCTTGTCCGCTTTAGCTCTAATATTAAAATAACAGACTGTTTTCATTTTGTTTTTTAAATAGCTGAAAAGCCATACTACAACTTATCTTAGGTAAGAATTCGGGAGTCCTGACTCGCTCCAATTGCAGATCGGTTACAACCAGAATTTACTCCCCGTTAAGCCTGTCGTGAGAGTCCTTTAAAGGAATACAAGTATTTCTCATGCCGCGAGGGCTGACTTGAACATGGATAATCAACTCCGTGATTCTGTATTATTTCCTGATGTTCTGAGCATCAGAAACGTATCCGATCTGCGCGCGAATATTATTTCGGCGCTCGATAGTAATGAGCGGATTGTATTTGAGATTCCGGCTGGTGCCGAAGCCGACCTGAGCTTCGTGCAGCTGGTTGAATCGGCGCGGCGGCAAGCAAAGGCGCTGGGCAAATCCCTGACACTCTCCTCGCCTGTTGGCGAACGTCTTCTCAAGGTTCTCGAACGGGCCGGCTTCGTCGAAGCCTTCACCGCCGAGGACGCGAAGTTCTGGTTGCATAAAGAGGTTACAGCATGAGCGCCAACATCCTGACAGTCGACGATTCCGCCAGCATCCGGCTGACGACCAAGGTCACGCTGACCAATGCAGGCTACGCCGTGACCGAGGCGGTCAACGGTGCGGAGGGTCTTGCCACCGCGCAGACTGCCCAGTTCGATCTGATCGTCACCGATCTGAACATGCCGGTTATGGATGGCCTGACGATGATCGAGGAGCTGCGCAAGCTGCCGAGCCAGGCCGGCGTTCCAATCATCTTCCTGACGACCGAGTCCGACGCCGATCTGAAGGCGCGCGCCAAGGCCGCCGGTGCCACCGGCTGGCTGACCAAGCCCTTCGATCCTGAGAACCTGGTGAAGATCGTCAAGAAGGTCTTAGGCAGATGAGCACGCTCGATCCGGTCGCAGTCTTCCGCATGGAAGCCGCCGAATGCCTGGAGGCAATCGAGGCGGGTCTTCTCGATCTCACCCATCAGCTCGACGACAAGGGCCTCGTCGATGCCGTTTTCCGCGGCCTCCATACCCTCAAGGGCTCGGGCGCGATGTTCGGCTTCGAGGCGCTTGCTGCCTTCACGCATCACTGCGAGACGGCTTTCGACCGGGTCCGCAAGGGCGAAGTGCCGGCGACCGCTGAACTGGTGGCCGCGGTTCTGGCAGCGCAGGACCACATGCGCGCTCTTGTCGATCAGCCGGACGCCGATCACGGTGATACCGGACAGAAGCTGCTTGCGCTGCTGCAGGCGGCCGTTGGCGGCTCTGCTGCTGCGAAAGAGGCGGCACCTGCCGTCGCTGCTCCGGCCGCCGCCGCACCGGCGCAGCAGAAGAAGCTCAACCATTGGCGCATCCGTTTCAGCCTGCCGTCGAATGCGATGGCCAACGGCACCAATCCGCTCGGCCTCCTAGACGAGCTGCGCGAACTCGGCGAGTGCACCGTCCGCGCCAATACCGCCGCTATCCCGCCGTTGAACGAGGTGGTCCCGAACGAGCTCTACGTTTCCTGGGAAGTGGTGCTGAAGAGTGAGCAGGATCGTTCGGCGATCGATGATGTCTTCATCTTCGTAATGGATGACATGGAGCTCGAAGTCGTCGATATCGTTGACGCCCCGGCACCTGCTGCCGAGCCCGTGAAGGCCGTCGAACCTGCACCTGCAGCCATTCCCGCAGCCGCGATCCCGGCTGCTGATCCGGCCTTCAAGCCGGTCGAAGCGGTGCCGGCCAAGCGCGAGGCGCCGGCTGTTGCTGCCGACAGCCGCCAGGCCAAGGCGCAGGAAAATGTCCGCGTTCCGGCCGAACGTCTCGACGAACTGATGGACCGCGTCGGCGAGCTTGTCATTGCCCAGTCGCGTCTCAGCCAGCTTGCCAGCTCCAGTGCCGATATCGCCCTTCGCTCCGTCTCGGAAGAAATCGAGCGGCTGTCGGGCGAATTGCGCGACACGATGATGGTGCTGCGCATGGTGCCGGTGGCAACGCTGTTTTCGCGCTTCCGCCGCCTCGTCCACGATCTGGCCCGCGAAACCGGTAAGGTGATCGAGCTGGTGACCGAAGGCGAGAGCACCGAGGTCGACAAGACCGTCATCGAGCGTCTTGCCGATCCGCTGGTGCATCTGGTCCGTAACTCCATCGACCATGGCCTGGAAACGCCTGCCGACCGTCTTGCTGCCGGCAAGAGCGAAACCGGCACGGTGACACTGTCTGCCCGCCAGTCCGGCGGCGAGGTGATCATCTCCATCAAGGACGACGGCCGCGGCATCAACCGCGAGCGGGTCCGTGCCAAGGCGGAGTCCTCCGGTCTGATTGCGCCTGGCCAGCCGCTGTCGGATTCCGAACTGCTGCAGCTGATCTTCGCGCCGGGCTTCTCGACGGCCGCGGCGATCACCAATCTTTCCGGCCGCGGCGTCGGCATGGATGTGGTCAAGAAGACGGTCGAGGCGCTGCGCGGCGCGATCGATATCGAAAGCAAGCCGGGCGAAGGCTCGGATGTGTCGCTTCGCATTCCGCTGACGCTGGCGATCATCGACGGGCTGCTCGTTCGTGTCGGCTCCGGCCGCTACGTCATTCCGCTGTCGGCGGTCGAGGAATGCCTTGAGCTTTCGCTCGAAGAAGACCTGCGTTCGCGCGGGCGGAGCTTCATCTCGCTGCGCGACAGCCTGGTGCCGTTCCTGCGGCTTCGCGATCTGTTCCGCACCGGCACCAAGCCTGACGTTCACCAGAAGGTGGTGGTCATCTCGACCGGCACTGAGCGTGTGGGCCTCGTTGTCGATCAGATCATCGGCGACCACCAGACGGTCATCAAGTCGATGTCGAAGCTGCATGACGACGTTGCGACCTTCTCGGGCGCAACCATTCTCGGCGACGGCAGCGTCGCCCTCATTCTCGACGTCGGCCATCTGGTGGCCGCCGGTCAGCAACAGGAATCTCAGATGAGGGTGGCAGGATGAGTGCGGTAGCCGAGAGAGTGGATCAGTTCTGGTCCTATGCCGACGAAGTCGAAGTTCTGACATTCGACATGAACGGTGAAACCTTCGCGCTCGAAGCCGTGATGGTCCAGGAAATTCTCGACCTTCTGCCTGAGACCGCCGTTCCCGGCGCTCAGTCTTTCGTGGCCAGCGTCATCAATTTTCGCGGCAAGGTCATCCCGCTTGCCGATCTGCGCCTCGCCTTCGGCATGGAAGCGACCGAAGCGACGATCGACAGCCGCATCATCGTTATTGAAATCGACCTGCACGGCGAGCAGACGCTCGTCGGCCTCAGGACCGACAAGGTGAATGAAGTCACCACGCTCGCAAAGACGGCGAGCGAACCACCGCCGAGTGTCGGCATGCGCTGGCGCGCCGACTACATCAACTGCCTCGTCAAACGGGGAGGGGAATTCATCATCATCCCCAACCTGCAGGCAATCTTTTCCTCCCGGCACGACAGCGCCGGCAACTCACACTGAAACGCCGTTGATATCAGCTAGGGGGCTGGACGATGCGACTGACAATTAAAGCAAAACTGGTGACTGCGTTCACCTTCATCATATTAATGCTCGTGGGTACCGCCGGTTACGGCGTCATGAGCCTGGGCGCACTGAACGACACGCTCGGCAATCTGCTTGCCGGTCCGGCGGCACGCCTCGATCTCGCGCAGCAGATCAATATCGCGCAGCTGGAAGCGATCCGTCAGCAGAAAAACCTGCTGACTTCCCGCACGCCGGACGATATCGCCTCTTCGATTCAGAAGGGCGATCAGGCCCGCAAGGACTTCTCTGACGCATTCAGCAGCGTCGTTGCGATCGCCAGCGAAGAAGGCAAGCCGCGCTGGGCACAGATTGCCGAATTCTCCAAGGCGTTCAACCAGGCCGACGACCAGATCCGTGACCTGATGAAGGCCGGAAACATGGATGCGGCCAACACCATTTCGGTCTCCACCGCGCGCGATGCCGCCAACAAAATCGATGCGGCGCTCGATGACATCCTGGTACTTGAAAAGCAGCGCATGAAGGATGCCGACGATAGCGCCGACCTGCAGTTTTCATCGACCCGTACGGTTATGATCTCTATTGCCGGCGTCGCTCTGCTGCTCGCTGCCGTTACTGCCTTCTGGATCGCCAACACCATCAGCAAGGGTCTGACCCGCGCCAACACTGTCGTTCGCGAAGTTGCCGAAGGCGACCTCACCAAGACGGCTGAAATCACCAACCGCGACGAAATCGGCGAACTGCTCGGCAACGTCAACGTGATGATCGAGCGTCTGCGCGGCGTCGTCGCCGATGCGCTGTCGGCTGCCGACAACGTTTCGTCGGGTAGCCAGGAACTGTCGGCTTCTTCCGAGCAGGTTTCGCAGGGTGCAACGGAGCAGGCTGCATCCGCCGAAGAAGCCTCTGCCTCGATGGAGCAGATGGCTGCCAACATCAAGCAGAACGCCGATAATGCTGCTCAGACGGAAAAGATCGCCCGCCAGTCTGCCAAGGACGCCGAAGCATCGGGCGAAGCCGTCACCCGCGCTGTCGAAGCGATGCGCACGATCGCCCAGAAGATTGGTATCGTTCAGGAAATCGCCCGCCAGACCGACCTGCTCGCCCTGAACGCCGCTGTCGAAGCAGCTCGTGCAGGCGAACACGGCAAGGGCTTTGCGGTCGTTGCTTCCGAAGTCCGCAAGCTTGCCGAACGCAGCCAGTCGGCTGCCGCCGAAATCAGCTCGATGTCGGGCGACACGGTCAAGGCTGCTGCCGACGCCGGCGAAATGCTCGGCCGCCTGGTGCCGGATATCCGCAAGACCGCCGAACTGGTCTCCGAGATCAGCGCCGCCTGCCGCGAACAGGATATCGGTGCCTCGCAGATCAACGAAGCGATCCAGCAGCTCGACAAGGTGACCCAGCAGAACGCGGGTGCATCGGAAGAAATGTCGGCAACGTCTGAAGAACTCGCTGCCCAGGCAGAAGAGCTGCAGGCCTCGATCGCCTTCTTCAAGGTCGATACGGCCGGCGCCACCCGCGCTGGTGTCAAGAAGGCTGCTCCGGTCAAGACCACCGCCAAGTTCGTCAAGGCCCCGGCTGCTGCCCGCAAGCCGACCAACGATCACTTCGCTCACGGTCAGTCGGTTTCGAGCCAGCAGGCTCGCGCCAAGGGCTTTGCGCTCGACATGTCGATGGGCGGCCCTGACGCGCATGACGACGACTTCCGCGAAAGCGCCTGAGCGCTGAAGCTTCGATGAGATTGCCGCGGGCCTGATGGGCCCGCGGCAGGGAAATGCCCGGCGTGATGGATGCGCCGGTTTCGACCGGCGATGTCTGCCTGCCGGTCGCCGAAGCCCGGGTGCGTCCTGATTGGCTGCCGGCTCAAGCGACGATGATCTGGAACAAGCGAATGGTCTCGTGATGCGTGCCGCTTACCGCGGCACGATCCAAGCGCCGCGGTGCCGCGGCGGAATAATCAGACAATCTCTAGTGAGGAATGCCCTATGACTGCCAGCCGCAAAAAAGGACTCTTCAGTTCCATCGGCACCAAGATTCTTGCGATCCAGATCTCGTCCAGCATTGCCATTGCCAGCGTCATCGGCGGTGGCGCCTATTACGGCATGAATGCAATGACTGAATCGATGAAGTCGATCTATGACGATCGCGTCGTCCCATTGCAGCAGCTGAAGCTTGTCTCTGACGCCTATGCCGTCAGCATCGTCGATACGACTCACAAGCTGCATGCTGACAAGCTCGACTGGCAGCAGGCCGCGACCAGCATCGAAGGCGCAAAGCGTACGATCTCCAACCAATGGTCGGCCTATCTCTCGACCGAGCTGACGCCGCAGGAAAGCCTGATCGCCGAAAAGGTGAAGAGCGACATGGCCAAGTCCGACACCAAGGTCGAGGAACTGCAGGATATCCTGAAGTCCCACGATGCCGCCAAGCTCGACAGCTTCGTGAAGAATGACCTCTACCCGGCAATCGACCCGACCACCGACGGGATCGGCAAGCTCACCGAGTACCAGCTGGAAGCTGCGAAGGAACTCAGAGAGCAGGGCATCGCGCTGTTCCATTCGCTGATCCAGCTCACCGTCATCAGCGGTCTGCTGATCACGCTGGCTGCGATCGGCGTCGTCATCTTCGTCACCAACGCCATCAAGCGCAACCTCGCCGCCGCTACCGAGCTGGCAAGCGCGGTTGCACTCGGCGATGTTGCCGCCACGGCCACCGTCAATTCCAATGACGAGGTCAAGGACCTGGTGGACGCGCTGAACACCATGACCGCCAATCTCCGCAACACGGCTGGTATCGCCGACCAGATCGCCAATGGCGACCTGACCGTCATGCCGAAGGCGTTGTCGGACAAAGATACGCTCGGCATTGCGCTGGAGCGGATGGTCGAGCGTCTGCGTGGTGTTGTCGCCGATGCGATCGCGGCCGCCGAGAATGTCTCGGCCGGAAGCCAGGAACTGTCCTCCAGCTCGGAGCAGGTCTCGCAGGGTGCTACCGAACAGGCTGCCTCGGCTGAAGAAGCCTCCGCGGCCATGGAGGAAATGGCGGCCAACATCAAGCAGAACGCTGACAATGCCGCGCAGACCGAGAAGATCGCCCGCCAGTCGGCAAAGGATGCCGAAATCAGCGGCGAAGCGGTGACCCGCGCTGTCGAAGCGATGCGCACGATCGCCCAGAAGATCGGCATCGTTCAGGAAATCGCCCGCCAGACCGACCTTCTCGCCCTGAACGCCGCTGTCGAAGCGGCCCGTGCAGGCGAACACGGCAAGGGCTTTGCGGTCGTTGCCTCCGAAGTCCGCAAGCTTGCCGAACGCAGCCAGTCGGCTGCCGCTGAAATCAGCGCCATGTCCGGTGACACGGTCAAGGCTGCCGCCGAGGCCGGCGACATGCTGGGACGTCTGGTTCCGGATATCCGCAAGACCGCAGAACTGGTTTCCGAAATCAGTGCTGCCTGCCGCGAGCAGGATGTCGGCGCCTCTCAGATCAACGAAGCGATCCAGCAGCTCGACAAGGTGACCCAGCAGAATGCCGGTGCATCCGAGCAGATGTCTGCAACCTCCGAAGAGCTTGCGACGCAGGCTGAAGAACTGCAGGCCTCGATCGCCTTCTTCCGCGTCGATATGGCGACCGGACGTCAGCAGAAGGTGCCGGCGGCTCGCATGTCGGTCAGCCGTATCCCGGCTCCGGCGGTTCGCAAGCCGTCCAAGGCTCCGGCTGCCAACAGCATTGCCAGCCAGCAGGCACGCGCAAAGGGCTTTGCCCTTGATATGTCAATGGGCGGTCCCGACGAGGGCGATGCCGAATTCAAGGAAAGCGCATAATCATGGCGACAGCGTCCCAGGAAGCTCAATTCGTGACTTTCAGCCTCGGCGATGAAATCTTCGCCGTCCCGGTGGAAGTGGTCAGGGAAATTCTAGACTACGCGGAAGCGTTCAAGATCCCGAACGGTCCGGACTACCTGCTCGGCCTTCGCGACGTGCGCGGCCAGGGCGTGCCGACCATCGATCTCCGGCTGAAGCTCGGCATGTCGAAGACGCAGCCGACCTCGCATACGCGGGTTCTCGTTCTCGACATCCCGATGGAGAGCCGGATGCTGACGCTGGGCCTGGTTGCCGACCGGGTCTTCGAGGTCACGCCTTTCCGGCGGGATCAGATCGAGGCGGCGCCCGATATCGGCGTCCGCTGGCGTTCGGATTACATCGCCGGTGTGGTCCGCCGCGACGATGGTTTCGTGGTGATCGTCGATCTCGCGCGGCTGCTGTCGCGCGAGGATGCCTCGGCATTGCAATCGGCGGCCTAGCGCTGCCGCCTTTGGAGTATTGCGTACATGAGTGTGGCAGCAGTGGAAGCCCAATTGCCGGGCGACCGGATCAGCAAGCGTAATTTCGATAAGCTTGCCCGGTTCATCTACGATTATAGTGGCATCAAGATGCCTCCGACGAAACTGACGATGCTCGAGGGCCGCCTGCGCCGCCGCCTTCGGGCCACCCATCACTCCAGTTTCGACGATTACTGCGACTTCCTCTTCGATCACGGCGGCCTCGAGCAGGAAACGGTTTACCTGATCGACGTGGTGACGACCAACAAGACCGACTTCTTCCGCGAGGCCAAGCATTTCGAATATATGCAGCTGACGGCGCTTCCGGCGCTTGTTGCAGGTGGTGCGCGCAAGATCCGCACCTGGAGTTCGGCCTGCTCGACCGGCGCCGAACCGTATACGATGGCGATGGTGCTGTCCGAATTCGTCGAGGAGCGGGCCGGGCTGTCCTACAGCGTGCTGGCCACCGACCTCAGCACCGATGTGCTGCAGACGGCGCGCCGCGGCATCTATCCGCAGGATCTGGTGCAGCCAGTACCTCACGATCTGCAGCGCAAATATGTGATGACTGCCAAGCAGCCGGGCCGCCGTGATGTGCGCATCGCACCGTCGCTGCGCAGCAAGGTCGGCTTTGCGCGCATGAACCTGATGGACGACAAATATCCGGTCGGCGAGCCGATGCAGATCATCTTCTGCCGCAATGTGCTGATCTATTTCGACAAGCCGACGCAGCAGGGTGTGCTGAGCAGGCTCTGCGACTGCCTAGCCGACGGCGGCTACATGTTCATCGGCCATTCGGAATCGATTACCGGATTCGACCTGCCGCTGAAGCAGGTTTCGAACACGGTGTTCCAGAAGACGTAAAGCAGGATTGAGATGGGAAAGAAGATTCGCGTCCTCGTCATCGACGATTCCGCCAGTGTTCGCCAGACGCTGGTCCGCATTCTCGAAGAAGACCCCGATATCGAAGTCATGGGCGTGGCGACCGACCCATTCATGGCCGCCCGCAAGATGCAGGAAGACGTCCCTGATGTCATCACGCTGGATGTGGAAATGCCGCGCATGGATGGCATAACCTTCCTGCGCAAGCTGATGTCGCAGCACCCGATCCCCGTTGTGATGTGCTCGTCGCTGACGGAGACCGGCTCGGAGACGTTGATCCAGGCGCTGGAAGCCGGCGCCGTCGATATCATTCTGAAATCGAAGATCGGCGCTGCCGACAGCCTGGCTGACGATGCGATCCGCATCCGCGAAGTGGTGAAGGGCGCTGCCCATGCCCGTCTGCCGTCGGTGCGGCGTGGTGTCGGCGTGGTGCGTTCGGCATCCGCTGATGGCCCTGCAAAGAAGCTCACGGCCGATGCGATGCTGCCGCCGCCGACCGGCCGCGCCATGGCGAAGACCACCGAGATGGTCGTCTGCGTTGGCGCATCGACAGGCGGAACCGAGGCGCTGCGCGAATTTCTGGAGGCGCTACCTGCCAACGCGCCCGGCATGGTGATCGTCCAGCACATGCCGGAGAAATTCACCGCCGCCTTCGCAAAACGCCTCAACGGTCTCTGCGAGGTCGAGGTCAAGGAAGCGGCGGATGGCGATGCGGTGCTGCGCGGCCATGTGCTGATCGCGCCCGGCGACCGGCATATGCTGCTCGAGCGCCAGGGCGCGCGCTATCATGTGTCGGTGAAGACCGGGCCGCTGGTTTCCCGCCACCGCCCGTCTGTCGATGTCCTGTTCCGCTCGGCGGCGCGGTCTGCCGGCTCGAACGCCATGGGCATCATCATGACGGGCATGGGCGACGACGGTGCGCGCGGCATGCTCGAGATGCATCAGGCCGGCGCCTATACAGTGGCGCAGGACGAGGCGAGCTGCGTGGTTTTCGGCATGCCGAAGGAAGCGATCGCCAAGGGCGGCGTCAGCCGCGTGCTGCCGCTCGACCAGATCGCCCGCGAAGTGCTGCTGACACAGCAGAAGTTTTAGAGAAACCGGCGGCCTTGGCCGCCGGTTTTCGTCTGGCGACGAGGGTGGGCATCGTCTCCCCTTGAAATTTCCCTGATTTTGTGGTCTTGAGGCCGCCAATCTTATAAAGCGCTGCCTTTTCCGGCGATCAGGGACACATCCCGCCCTGACAGCGACCCCGTACCAGTTCCAAGGAAATTGCCAACATGGCCCGTTCTGCTCTTCTCAATGTCATGGTTCAGGCTGCCATCAAGGCAGGCAAGTCGCTGGGGCGTGATTTCGGAGAAGTTCAGAACCTGCAAGTTTCCGTCAAGGGTCCGGGCGATTTCGTGTCCAATGCCGACCGCAAGGCCGAGAAGATCGTCAAGGAGGAGCTGCTGAAGGCGCGTCCTACCTATGGCTTCCTCGGCGAGGAAAGCGAAGAGATCAAGGGCACGGACGGCGCGCATCGCTGGATCGTCGATCCGCTCGACGGCACCACCAACTTCCTGCACGGCATTCCGATGTTTGCGGTCTCGATCGCGCTGGAGCGCAACGGCGAGATCGTCGCCGGCGTCGTCTTCAACCCGGCGACCGACGAACTCTACACCGCCGAGCGCGGCGGTGGCGCGTTCCTCAACGATCGCCGCCTGCGCGTCGGCGCCCGCCGCGTGCTGTCCGATGCCGTCATCGCCTGTGGCGTTCCGCATCTCGGCCGCGGCAATCACGGCAAGTTCCTCGTCGAGCTGCGCCATGTGATGGGCGAAGTTGCCGGTATCCGCCGCATGGGTGCAGCGTCTCTGGATCTCGCCTACGTGGCCGCCGGCCGCTTCGACGGATTCTGGGAAGACCGGCTTTCCCCGTGGGATATCGCTGCCGGTATCCTGCTGATCCGCGAAGCCGGTGGTTACGCAACCGACTGGAACGGCGGCGCTGACGTCGTCGAAGGCGGCGCGGTGGTAGCGGGCAACGAGTACATTCACAAGGCACTCACCGAAACCATCAAGCGCCCTATCCCTTCGAAGTAATTCCTCATCAAAACCGGCTGTTGTAAACACACGGTTTTCTGTCGCGGCATACTTCAATTCGGCACAATGTTGCTCTAGTCTCGCAGTGCAAGCAATGCGGAGGCTGCGAGACCATGGAAAACGTGAATGCGGCGGAGTTCGGCTCGACCGAAAAACCGAGCGGTACCTATACGCACAAACTCTCCAGCCCGATGTCCTTCCTGTGGACGATGGTCCTCTTTCTGGTGATCGTCGGCTTCATTGCTGCGATCCTTTTCAGGCAGACGCAAACCGCCTTCATGCATAATCCGGGCCTCAACGGCCTGATCCTCGGCGTGCTCGCTGTCGGCATCATTCTGGTGTTCAGCCATGTGCTGGCGCTCAGGCCCGAGGTGCGCTGGTTCAACTCGTTCCGCGCCGCCGGCAGCGCCGACAAGGTGAACCGCAATCCGAAGCTGCTCGCGCCGATGCGGGCGCTGATCGGCAGCCGCAAATCGACGGCGACACTGTCGACGACGGCGCTGCGTTCGATCCTGGATTCGATTGCGACCCGTCTCGATGAATCCCGCGATACGTCCCGCTATCTCATCGGCCTGCTGGTCTTCCTCGGTCTGCTCGGCACCTTCTGGGGCCTTATCGGCACCATCGGTTCGATCAGCAATGTTATTCAATCTCTCGACGCAGGCACCAATGGTTCCGGCGATGTGCTGGCGACACTGAAGGAAGGTCTTTCGACGCCGCTTTCAGGCATGGGCCAGGCCTTCTCGTCTTCGCTGCTCGGTCTTTCCGGCTCGCTGATCCTCGGCTTCCTTGATCTGCAGGCCGGCCGTGCGCAGAACCGCTTCTACATGGAGCTGGAAAACTGGCTGTCGTCGGTCACCGACGTTGGCTCGGACATGCCGGTTCCGATGATTGATGCCGCAGGCGGCTCTTCGGAAGATGTGCGTTCGCTCTCAGAATATCTGAAGAAGGTTTCAGAAGACGGCGGTGCCGGCAATCAGCGCTCCGTTGCCGCCATGGCGAGCCTCGCGGAGGGGATCCAGGGGCTGGTCAAGAACATGCGCAACGAGCAGCAGATGCTGCGCGACTGGATCGAGGCGCAGCAGGACGAGGCCAAGGCGATGCGCCGCACGCTCGACCGGCTAGCCGAGCGGATCGGCGCGCAGGAGCGTGGCTATCGCAGCAGTCAGACAGAGAAGAGCGAGGGCAAGTAAGCCATGGCTCTCGCCAGGAACCGCCGCCGCGAGCGCACGGTCGATTATTGGCCCGGATTCGTCGATGCGCTGTCGACGCTGCTGATTTCCATCATGTTCCTGCTGACGGTCTTCGTCGTCGGCCAGTTCATCCTCAGCCGCGAAATCAGCGGTCGCGACGAGGTGCTGACGCGCCTCAACAGCCAGATCAACGAGTTGACGCAGCTCTTGGCGCTCGAAAAGGGCAGCAAGCAGGATCTGGAAGATTCCGTCGCCAATCTGCAGGCTTCGCTTGCCGGTGCCGAGAGCGAGCGTTCGCGGCTGCAGGCGCTTCTCGATGCCGGCTCCGGCGGGCAGGACGTCGCGCAGCAGCGCATCGGCGGCCTGACGAAGGAACTCGACGAGCAGAAGCAGGTCAGCGAGCGGGCGATGAGCCAGGTCGAGCTGCTCAACCAGCAGATCGCCGCACTCCGCAGCCAGATTGCTGCCGTCGAAGTGGCGCTTCAGGCATCCGAACAGAAGGATCAGACCTCGCAGACAAAGATCGCCGATCTCGGGCGGCGGTTGAATGTGGCGCTGGCACAGCGCGTGCAGGAACTGAACCGCTACCGCTCCGATTTCTTCGGCCGTCTGCGCGAGATTCTCTCCGATCGCGAAAACATCCGCATTGTCGGCGACCGCTTCGTCTTCCAATCGGAAGTGCTGTTCCCGTCGGGCAGCTCGGATCTCAATCCGGACGGTACCGCCGAGATGGGCAAGCTTGCGGCAGCCCTTCTCGATCTCGCCAAGGAAATCCCGCCTGAGATCAACTGGGTGCTGCGTGTCGATGGACACACCGACAATGTGGCGCTGTCAGGCACGGGGCGCTACCGCGACAACTGGGAGCTCTCCTCGGCGCGCGCCATCTCGGTGGTCAAATATCTGATCTCGCAGGGTGTCCCTGCCGACCGGCTGGTGGCCGCAGGCTTCGGCGAATTCCAGCCGATCGCACCCGGCGATACGCCCGATGCACGGGCAACCAACCGTCGTATCGAGCTCAAGCTCACCGAGAAATAAGCTGGGGGCGGTATCTGGCCGCCCTGCCACCGCCCCAAATTTCAGAGAGTGAAATCCAGCAGTTGCGGCTGACGCCGCTGCTGAATAACGTTGGATTCGTGAATGCGGGGAGGCGTTCGGGATGGAATGTGATGTGCTCGTCATCGGTGCAGGCCTGGCGGGATTGGTGGCGGCTTCAGAGGCTGCCGATCGCGGACACAAGGTCTGCATCGTCGATCAGGAAGGCGAGCAGAGCCTGGGCGGGCAGGCCTTCTGGTCTCTCGGCGGGCTGTTTTTCGTCAACAGTCCCGAACAGCGCCGGCTGGGTATCCGCGACAGTATCGATCTGGCGCGACAGGACTGGTCTGGCTCAGCTGGCTTCGATCGCCCGGAAGACTACTGGCCGCGGCTCTGGGCCGAAGCCTATCTGGAATTTGCCGCCGGCGAAAAGCGATCCTGGCTGCATCAGCAGGGCATGCGCTGGTTTCCCGTCGTCGGCTGGGCCGAACGCGGCGGCGGCATGGCGCATGGCCATGGAAACTCGGTGCCGCGCTTTCATTTGACCTGGGGAACAGGGCCGGCCGTTCTCGAGCCTTTTATTCGCCGCGTCCGCGTAGCGGAAGGACAGGGCAAGATCACCTTCGCCTTTCGCCATCGGGTCGATGATCTGATCGTCGAGAACGGCACGGTCGTCGGCGCTTTCGGCACCGTTCTGGTGCCTGACAGTGCGCCGCGCGGCAAGGCGACGGCGCGGATGATTTCCGGCACGTTCCAGATCCGCGCCGGCGCCGTCATCGTCACCTCGGGCGGTATCGGCGGCAATCACGATCTCGTCCGGCGAAACTGGCCGCAGCAGCGGCTGGGGCCTCCACCGGCCGCGATGGTCGCCGGCGTGCCCGCCCATGTCGATGGGCGCATGCTGGAAATCGGCGAGCGGGCCGGCGCCCGCGTCATCAATGGCGACCGCATGTGGCATTATACCGAGGGCTTGAAGAACTGGGATCCGGTCTGGGCGAACCATGGTATCCGCATCCTTCCCGGTCCTTCCTCCTTCTGGTGCGATGCGCGCGGCAACCGGTTCGCCGCCCCTGCCATGCCGGGCTTCGATACGCTCGGGACGCTGAAGGCGATCAAGCAGACTGGCCACGACTACAGCTGGTTCATCCTGACCAAGGCGATCATAAAGAAGGAGTTTGCTCTCTCGGGCTCCGAGCAGAACCCGGATCTGACGGGCAAGGATATCAAGCTCCTGCTGCAGCGACTTGGCCGCGAACTGCCAGGGCCGGTGCAGTCGTTCATGGACAAGGGCGAGGATTTCATCGTTCGCAACACGCTGGAGCAGCTGGTCGACGGCATGAATGCGCTGACCGGCGAAAGGCTGCTCGACGTTTCGCATATCCGCCGGCAGATCGAAGCGCGCGACCGCGAGATCGGCAACAGCTTTTCCAAGGATGCGCAGGTGACGGCGATCCGCGGCGCACGGCGCTATATCGGCGACAAGCTGCTGAGGACGGCCCGGCCGCACCGGCTGCTCGATCCGGCCAAGGGACCATTGATTGCCGTGCGCCTGCATATCCTGACGCGAAAGTCGCTGGGTGGTCTGGAGACGGATCTTTCGGCGCGGGTGATGGGCGCAAATGGCGATGCCATACCCGGTCTCTATGCGGCCGGCGAAGTCGCCGGTTTCGGCGGCGGCGGCATGCATGGCTACAACGCGCTGGAGGGAACCTTCCTCGGCGGTTGCATTTTTTCCGGCCGGGTGGCCGGGCGGGCGGTGTGAAGGCGGCACCACATTCGGGATGCCGCCTCCCTTAAATTATGCCGTTGGCTTGGTCTGATCGTCGACCGTTGCGCCGGGCGCATTCTTCTTGATGGATTCGATGGCGCTCAGCGCGGATGCCTTTGCTTTGTAGCCTTCCGAGCCGAACATCTGCTCGCCGTTTGACGCCTTGAAGCGGAAACGGAATTCACCAGCCTTGTCTTTGTACACTTCGAACTTATACATCGATTGTCTCCCAAAATCAGGAAGTTGCCCCGGTAACAAAGAGCAATCTAGAGCAAAAGTTCAATCTATTCCATCTGGATATTTGCACCTTTAACGATCGGTTCCCATTTGGCCAGTTCGGCCTTCACATGGGCGCCAAGCTCTTCCGGCGTCGAGCCGACGATCGTGGCGCTGAAGTCCTTCATCCGCCCGGCTACGGCAGGATCCTTGAGGGCCTTGTTGGCTGAATCGTTGAGTTTTGCCACCACATCGGCCGGTGTATTGGCCGGGGCGAAGAGCGCGTTCCAGGTGTAGGTCTCGTAGCCGGGAACGCCGGATTCGGCGATCGTCGGAATATCCGGGAAGGATGTAGCCCGCTCGGCCGTTGTGACCGCGAGCGCGCGCAGCTTGCCGCTTTTGATGTGCGGGGAGGACGAAGGCAGGTTGTCGAACATGATCGAGACCTGGTTGCCGAGCAGGTCGGTCAGCGCCGGGCCTGCGCCCTTGTAGGGGATGTGCTGCATCTTCGTTCCGGCCATGGCGTTGAAAAGCTCGCCGGAGAGATGCAGCGGCGTGCCGTTGCCCGAGGATGCGTAGCTCCACTTGTCCGGCTCGGCCTTCAACAGCGCGATCAGCTCCTGAACGTTCTTGGCAGGCAGTTCCGGATTGACGACCAGCACGTTCGGCACCACGACAAGCAGCGAGACCGGCGCGAAATCCTTCTGCGGATCGTAGGGCGTCGATTTGAGGATCAGCGGGTTCAGCGCATGCGTGGCAACCGTGCCCATCAGGATGGTGTAGCCATCCGGCTCGGCGCGGGCGACATTATCGGCGCCGAGATTGCCGCCGGCACCGGCAACGTTCTGGACGGTCACCTCCTGGCCTAGATCCTCCGACATCTTCTCGGCGATGATACGGGCTACCACGTCGGTCGATCCGCCGGCGGCGAACGGCACCACCATGGTGATGGTGCGATCCGGAAATCCCTCGGCTTGCGCCGCACCCGCGCCAAGCGCGGTCAGCAATCCGATGCCGAGGGCGATGCTTGCCCGGCGGGTAGATGTAAAAGTCGCCATTCGATTCTCCTCCCAGAATTCAACAGCCCAGTCGCCCGGCTGCGTCTGGCCGGGCAGGAGGAGGTTAGGGCAGGGTGGGGTAAAGGCAACCGGTTCGATTGCTCGAGGGCATGCGACTTTAGTCGCCTTGGAATGGGGGATTGATATTACATTTGCACCTTCGATAACCATCTAAGGGTAAAACAGAATTCCACCGCTTGCCGCTGCAAGCGGATTTCATGAGGTTTGATATGCATCTGTCCCCCGATGCGATGGCCACTTTCACGGATGCCGAAGACGGCGCCTGGCCGCTTCGCCGCCGCCGTATTCTCGACTGGCTGGTCAACGAGACGCGCGGCGAACGCTTCATCGACAACATCTTCGTCGAGATGAATGAAATGCTCCTGGAAGCAGGCGTGCCGCTCGGCCGCGCGACGCTGCATTTCCGCACGTTGCATCCGCAATGGATGGGCGCGCGCGTTCTCTGGCGGCCGGGGCTGAAGGAAGGCAAGATCACCACCTTCGGCTATGGTGTCGAGAACACGCCGCAGTTTCTCAGCAGCCCGATGAACGAGATTTTCAGCGGCGCTTCGGAAGTGCGCCAGGGCCTGGAAGGCGAGATCCACAGCGACTATGCGCTCTATGATGAGTTACGCGGCGAGGGACTGACCGACTATATCGCCTGGCCATTAGAGCACACGCTCGGCAAGCGCCATGTCGTGACCTTCTCCAGCAATCTGCCGGGCGGATTCACGGCCGAGCATATTTCGTTCCTCCGTGATCTTCTCCCGGCCCTGACGCTGGTCAGCGAGATCCGCGTCAAGAATATCCTGGCGCGCACCCTGCTGCAGACCTATGTCGGCCCGCATGCCAGCGAACAGATCCTCGCCGGCGCCACGACGCGGGGCAGCGGCAGCACGGTCGGGGCGGCGATCCTGATATGCGATCTCCGCGACTTCACGACGATCTCGGACATGTGGCCGCGCGACGACGTGATCGAACTGCTCAATGCCTATTTCGATGCCATGTCCGAGCCGATCGAGCGCCATGGCGGCGAGATCCTGAAATTCATGGGCGATGGGCTGCTGGCGATCTTCCCGCTCAGCAATCCCGATGCCTGCCGCAATCTTCTCCTGTCGCTGAAGGAAGCCCGCACGGCCATCAACGACCTCAACAAGTTCAACGCCGAACGCGGCGTCGTCGAGCTGCGCTATGGCGTCGGCGTCCATGTCGGCGATGTGATGTATGGCAATATCGGCTCGCGCAAGCGCCTGGACTTCACGGTGATCGGTCCGGCCGTCAATGTTGCGTCACGGCTCGAAACCCTGACCAAGGAGGTCGGCCGTCCCGTGCTGATATCGAAGGCTTTCGTCGACATGGCAAAATGCGGCGCCGAACTGGAGCCGGTCGGCACCTACCCGCTCCGCGGATTGGGAGAGCCGGTGGACGTGTTTACGTTCCCGCAGGGGTGAAAGCCATTACTTAGCGATCGCCAAAAACTCTTCCGCGCCTGCATCAAATTGCAGCTTGGCGAGCTTGGCGTAGATGCCACCGTGGCGGATGAGGCTTTGGTGGGTGCCTTCCTCGACGATGCGGCCCTGGTCGAGCACGAGGATGCGGTCGGCTTTCAGGACGGTTGCCAGGCGGTGCGCGATGACGAGGGTGGTGCGTCCCTGCATCAGGCCGTCGAGGGCCTTCTGGACCAGCGTCTCGCTCTCGGCGTCGAGCGCCGAGGTGGCTTCGTCGAGCAAGAGGACCGGCGCGTTCTTCAGGATCGCGCGGGCGATGGCGATGCGCTGGCGCTGGCCGCCCGACAGCGTGATGCCGCGTTCGCCGACCTGCGTTTCGTAACCGCGGTCGAGACGGGCGATGAATTCGTCGGCCTGCGCGGCGATCGCGGCGGCGCGGACCTGCTCAGGGGTCGCCTGCGGGCGGCCGAAGGCGATATTGTCGTGTATCGAGGCAGCAAAGATCGTCACGTCTTGCGGGACGATCGCCATGCGCTCGCGCAGATCATCCGGGTCGGTGGCGCGGGCATCGAGGCCGTCGATGGCGACAATCCCCTGTTGCGGGTCGTAGAAGCGCAGCAGCAGCGAGAAGATCGTGCTTTTGCCGGCACCCGATGGCCCGACGATGGCAACGGTTTCGCCGGGGGTGACATGAAAGCTCAAACCATGCAGCGCCGATTTTCCGGGGCGCGACGGATAGGCGAAATGGACGTTTGAAAACTCGACGCGGCCGCGGGCAGGCACCGGCAGGATTTCCGGCTGGGGCGGTGCTGCGATCGGCGATACTTCGTCGAGAAGCTCGGTCAGCCGGTCGGCGGCACCGGCGGCCTGCGAGAGTTCGCCCCAGACTTCAGAAAGCGCGCCGAGCGAGCCTGCGGCGATGACCGAATAGAGCAGGAACTGGCTGAGCGTGCCGGCTGACAGCGTGCCTGTGAGCACGTTATGGGCGCCGACCCAAAGAACGGCGACGACGCTGCCGAAGATCAGGGTGATGGCTATACCGGTCAGCAGCGCGCGTGAGCGGATTGCCGAGCGGGCGGCTTCATAGGCGGATTCGACCGCCATGCCATAGCGGGCGGCTGCGGCATCCTCGCCGTTGAAGGCCTGGACGGTGCGGGTGGCGGCAATGGTCTCGTTGGCAAAGGCGGAGGCTTCGGCAAGCGTATCCTGCGCGGCGCGCGAGCGCTTGCGTACCGAGCGGCCGAAGGCGACCAGCGGGAAGACGATCAGCGGGATGGCGCCGAGCGCCAGGCTTGCCAGCTTCGGCGAGGTAACAACCATCATGCCCATGGCGCCGAGACAGAGGATCAGGTTGCGAAGCGCGACCGAGGCGGTGGCGCCGACGGCGGACTTGATCTGTGTCGTGTCGGCGGTCAGGCGGGAGACGATCTCGCCCGACTGGTTGACGTCGAAAAACGAGGCGGAGAGGCGGGTCACATGGGCAAAGACATCGCGGCGCAGATCCGAGACGATGCGCTCCCCAAGCGTGATGACGAAATAGTAGCGGAGCGCGCTGGCGATCGCCAGAACGATCGCCATCACCATCAGCATCGCGAAGTAGCTGTTGATGAAGGAGCCGTCCGGCTGCGTGAAGCCGTGATCAATCATCCGGCGGATGGCCAGCGGCAGGGCAAGCGAGGTGACGGCTGCGAGCGCCAGCGCAACGAGGGCGCCGGTCACCAGGCCGCGGTAGCGCATGACATAAGGCGTCAGGCGCCCGAGAGGCTTCAGCGATCGCGACTTCTTTTCCCCGCCCTGCACTGCGTCTGTCAAATCAGCTCCAATCGCCCTCAAACCGTTGATCACCAGCTTGTTGGCACTTGTTATCCTTTAGGCCTTCATGTATAGGCACCGCATCCGAATGGGAAGCCGTAGCCTTCGAGACTGCGGCTTCATTTATTCAATCGGGCCTCTTGCCGCAATGACATGCGTCAAATTGGACCCTGGCATCGCAGGAAGATTGTTATGAAGGCTGATATCCATCCCGACTACCACACCATCAAGGTTGTGATGACTGACGGCACCGAATACGAAACCCGCTCGACCTGGGGTTCGGAAGGCGCTGTCATGAACCTCGAAATCGATTCCAAGTCCCATCCGGCATGGACGGGCGGCAACCAGCAGCTCATGGACCGCGGTGGCCGCGTTTCCAAGTTCAACAAGCGTTTCGGCGGCCTCGGCCTCTAATCGCTTCTGCGGTACTGAATTTGAAAAGAGCCCGGTTTCTACCGGGCTTTTTTATTGCCCGGTTTTGGGGCTGCGCTTTCCGCCAATGAAAAAGGCCGGTTGCGCAGGGAACGCAACCGGCCGGATTTAAATATATTTCTGAGTAAACTTAGTTGTTGCCGAAAGCGGTCTGCAGCAGGCTGAGCTGAGCCTGAACGCTGTTCTGATTGTCGGGAACGATCGGGGCTTCCGACGGGCGATAGATTTCGCGGTCGAGAAGGGCGATGCGGTTCTGCAGGCGCAGCGAGCGCTCGACGAGATCGCGGAAGGATTCCGGCAGGTCGCCCCAGCCCGGAGCGTTGCGATCGACGTTGAAGCCGTCGAGACGCACCTTGTTCTTTTCAGCCAGAACCTGATCGCGAGACATCTCGCCGTTGTTGACGGCACGCTGCAAGAGCAGCCACGATGCCATCTGCATCAGGCGGGTGGTGAGGCGCATCGATTCCGCTGCGTAAAGTACCGACGCCATGCGGGGGAGGACCTTGGAAGCTGCGCGGCCGTTACCGTCGAGGTAGGCTGCGGTTTCTTCGACAAGCGACATGCCCTCGGCATAAAGCGTCTTGAATTGCGACGATGCGGCGGCGCGTCCGGCGAAGCTGATCGTATTCAAACCAAGTTCCGACATTCAATTTGTCCCTGTTGCACGCGTCTACATATGGTCAGGTAACGCCAGCCTGAAGTAAAAGTTTCAAGGGCCGGTCTTTATGTCTTTAAGATGGTATCATTACCCTAAATGCGCAAGGCGTTTCTTAAGAAAGGGTTAACTTCCACAGATTCGTGGTGAACGGCCGCGCAGGCAAAAAAGAAGAGCCGCAAAAGCGGCTCTCAAGGTAAAACAGGGAGAAAAATCAGACCAATTCACCGCATGGAAAACTGTCTGAGATCCAGACGAAATCTGGATGGTTTAAGTAATAGCTCGTAAAGCTTAATATCCTGTTAATACTGTTCAGCATTAAGACTGGGCGAAGCGTGTTTTGCGCTTGCCTGTGACTTCTTTCTTGAAGTCAGGAGCGGAACAGGCCCTCGGCGGCGGCGCGCCCCGAAGCCTTCCTGACCGACTCGGCCTCCAGTCTTGCGATCTCGCTTTTCAGCAGCTCGATTCGCTCCTTGAGCTCACCGACCGACAACAGCGAGAGATCCGCACCAATCTCGTGGGTGGTCTTCTTCACTGGCCGTTCCTCGTCAAAGAAGCTCATGGCAATCCTCCCTTTCGTTCAGCTTGGCTTTTCAGCCATACTTTACAGCAGGATCGCCGCTTTCGGGAGACTTGTTGGATCCGCGGTCGGCAAGCGTCATGCTTTCGGGCGTGATCATCGGCGATGTTGCCGTCGGGATCGTGGTGTAGGCGTCACGGGCGTCGGGGTGGATGGCAGCGCGCAGGCGGCTGCGGATGATCGCGTAGGCGGCGATGAGCACGTGAGCGATCGCCGTTACCAGGAACAGCGCGTGCGGGCTGACCATCGACATGACAGGCCCGCCGATTGTCGGGCCTATGACCGTGCCGATGCCGTAGAGCAGCAGCAGTCCGCCGGAGACCTTCACGAAATCCTCGGAGGAGGCGAAGTCGTTCGCGTGCGCCACGGCGATCGGATAGAGCGTGTTGGCGACGGCGCCGTAGAACACTACGAGGCCGATGACCCAGAAGGGGTCGGACGGGCTGAAGAGGACGATCAGGATGCCGGCGAGAGCAGCAAGGCCGGACATGGCGGCCAGAACGTAGCGGCGGTCGATGCGGTCCGAGAGGCGGCCGGCCGGAAACTGCATGACGGCGCCGGCAAAGATCGTGGCGCTCATCATGATGGCGATGCTGGTATCGGAGAGCCCGGCACCGGCACCGAAGACGGCGCCCAGCGTGCCATAGGCACCATTGGCGATGCCGACGAGCAGGATGCCGAGGCAGGAGACAGGCGAATTGCGGTAGAGCGCCGGCAGGTCGAGGCGCACGGCCTTCAGCGGCTGCGGAGAAGCCGCCGTCGACAGCGTCGTCGGCAGCATGGCGACGCAATAGAAGACACCGCAGATCATGAACAGGATGGGCGTGCGCACATCTTCCAGCGGGATCATCATCTGGCCGCCGACGACGCCGAACAGGGTGATGGCGATATAGAGCGAGAAGATCGCGCCGCGGCTTTCGTTCGTCGCCCGTTCGTTCAGCCAACTTTCGATGATCATCGAGGTGCCGGCGGTGGAGAAGCCGGTGACGGCGCGCAGCGCAATCCACCAGACCGGATCGATGACGATGCCGCTGAACAGCGCGCTGATGGCGATGATGGCGATGAAACCGGAGAAAGCGCGCACATGGCCGACACGGCGCACCATATTCGGCGCCACGAGGCAGCCTATAACAAAGCCGCCGGCCCAGGATGTGCCGAGCAGACCGAGCGTGGTGGTGGCGTAACCTTCGATGTTCCCGCGGACGGGGAGCAGAATACCCTGCAGGCCATTGCCCATGAAGAGGAAAAGCGTTCCGAAAAGCAGCGCGGCGACGGACAGCAGATTTCTTCTCATATGCCCACTCTCGACGAGTTCGATTTCAAAAAGACATAAGCCGAGACGATGTCCCGCCCAGTCCCAATGGTGTTGATTGTGCCCCGGAATGCCGTTACGGCATGAAGAAATTCTGTGTTCGCCCGGAATAATGTCGGTCCTGTGACATTATGATAATATTGGAAAAATAAAACCATGACCAAGCTGCTCGCATTGCTGCTCATCCTGGCCATGGTCATACACATCATCAAGCCGTTCGGGCTGCCCGGTTTGCGACGGCGAATGGACTTCTGGAAAATTGCGCTGATCGCTTTTGCGATCTGGACGGTGGCGCTGCTTGGGCGCGAGTTCTTCGGCTAGGCGAGAATCTCGCCGCGCATGACGAAGACGCAGCTGCCGGAAATGCGGACATCGGTGACCGTTCCGCCCGCTTTCGTCACATCGACCTGGATGATACTCCGGCGGCCCATCTCGACACCCTGTTCGATAGTGATGCGTTGTTGGCTATCGCTTCCGGGCGTCCGGGAAACCAGATAGGCGGAGAGGGCGGCGGAGGCACTGCCGGTCGCCGGGTCTTCGGGAACGTTATCGAGTGGCGCAAACATCCGCGCACGAATATGCCAGGGATTCTCGCTGGAGCGGACATAGAGGAACAGCGAGAAGTCGTGGTTATTCTCGCCGCGGTTACCGGCGGCTTCGCGGAACAGGGCGGGGTTGGGCACCGCTGCGGCAAGTGCCTCGAGGTTTGCGATTTCGGCAACGGCAAATTCCAGGCCGACGGAGACGAAAAGCGGGTGGTGGAGTGCGGTGGCGATCTCATCCGGCTGTATGGCGATGCAGCGCGCAATATCGGCTTCCGGGATCGCAGCGCCTACCTGCAGCGGTTTTGGCGCACGGATCGTCGCTGCGGTCACCTTTCCGTTGCTGCGGCGCAGATCGACCTCGACGATACCGGCTGCCTCCTCGAAGCGCAGCCGGTCGCTGACCGGTTTGCCGAAGACCTCGCTTTGCTGGCCGATGAAATAGGCGGTGCCGACATTCGGATGGCCGGCGAAGGGCACTTCCATGGTCGGCGTGAAGATGCGGACATGCGCGGTGTTGGCAGGATCCTTCGGCGGCAGCACGAAGGTGATTTCTGAATAGCCGAACTCGGCGGCGATCTTCTGCATCTCGGCCGTGTCGAGAGCTTCGGCGCCGGTGATGACGGCAAGCGGATTGCCTTCGAAGCGAACGGAGGTGAAGACGTCGAGGGTGGTGTAGGCAAGATTGGGCACGGCTGGCTCCTGTTCGGCAGGTCGCCATGATTAGCCGGCAGCGCCTGTCACAGAAGGGGCAAACTTGTCGCCGTGACAAAGAAAAATGGGCGGCCAAGGCCGCCCACATTTGATCAAACGAGGGCGCTCTCGCGCGCGTCGGACTTGTCGACGCTTGCCGCATAAATTTGAGCGATCGTTTTGGTCAGGCTCGCGTCGAATTCCGCGTCGCTCATCGTCACGCGCAGATTTTCCGCCAATGCGCGGGAGAAACTGGCGATCATGCCATGGTTATGGCTGAGCTTTTCGCAGGCGTCTTCGGTGCTGTATCCGCCTGAAAGGGCCACAACGCGGATCACCGACTTGTGGGCGATCAGCGGCGCATAGAGATCGGCAACGGTCGGGATCGTCAGCTTGATCATGACGTTTTCACCGGCGGGGAGCTTGTCGAGTTCCTTTGCGATCTCGTCGCGCAGGATGGCCTCGGCCTGCTGCTTCGTCGGGCTGTCGATCGAGACTTCCGGCTCGACGATCGGGATGAGGCCGTGGCCGATGATCTGGCGCGCCACTTCGAACTGCTGCTTCACGACGGCGGCGATCCCTGCCTTGTCGGCATGGGCGATGACCGAGCGCATTTTCGTGCCGAATATGCCCGTCTGCCGGGCGCGGATCAGGAGCGCGTCCAGATCGGGCATTGGCTTCATCACCTGAACGCCGTTCTCCTCGGCTTCGAGGCCCTTGTCGATCTTGAGAAAGGGAACGACGCCGCGCTTTTCCCAGAGGTAGGAGGGGACAGCCTGACCATCGACTTCACCGTCCATGGTCCGTTCGAAAAGGATCGCGGCGATGACCTTGTCGCCCGAAAAGGAAGGCGCGCTCATGATGCGGGCGCGCATGGCATGGACCAGTCGGAACATTTCCTCGTCACCGGAATAATCCGATTCAGATACGCCATAAAGACGCAGTGCCTTCGGCGTCGAGCCACCGCTTTGATCCAGCGCTGCAATGAAACCCGGTGCAGAGCTCATCTTATCCAACATCTTCGCGTCTACCATGCTGCTCCTATCCCAAAAATCGGCGCGCTAGGCGCCTACGGCTCAATGGCTATCATTCGCGGATAACAGAAGTTTATGAGCGGGAGAATGGAGCGCTAAACCATTGAAACGATTGAAATCATTTCAATCGTTTGAAAGTTTGGGCAGTTTTGACCCCACTGAGCAAAAGACCGCGAAAGCGAGGTGCTTCCGCGGTCCTATCCACATGTAAAAATTGTTAAATCAGCTTTGGCTGATTATTTGCCCTTGAGAACGGCAACGCCTGGAAGGACCTTGCCTTCCATCCATTCCAGGAAGGCGCCGCCTGCCGTTGAGACGTAGCTGAAGTCGTCGGCAACGCCTGCATGGTTGAGCGCCGAAACGGTGTCGCCACCGCCTGCGACCGAGGTCAGCTTGCCGGCCTTGGTGCGCTCGGCAGCGTATTTCGCAGCCGCAACCGTCGCCTTGTCGAAGGGCTCGATTTCGAAGGCGCCGAGCGGGCCGTTCCAGACCAGCGTCTGCGCACGGTCGATCCAGGCCTTGACCGCTTCGACCGATTTCGGGCCGACGTCGAGAACCATGGCATCGGCAGGGATCGCGTCGATGGCGACGGTCTCGTTGGCGGCTCCCGCCTTGAATTCGCGGGCGACGACGCCGTCCTCCGGCAGGATGATGGCGCAGCCGGCGGATGCGGCTTCGATCATGATCTGCTTTGCGGTTTCGGCGAGATCATGTTCGCAGAGCGACTTGCCGACATTGGTGCCGCGGGCGGCGATGAAGGTGTTGGCCATGCCGCCGCCGATAACGAGGGCGTCGACCTTCTTCACCAGGTTCATCAACAGGTCGATCTTGCTGGAAACCTTGGCGCCGCCCACGATGGCAACGACCGGGCGGACCGGCTCGCCGAGACCCTTTTCCAGCGCTTCCAGCTCGGCCTGCATCGTGCGTCCGGCATAGGCCGGCAGCAGGTGGGCAAGACCTTCGGTGGAGGAATGGGCGCGGTGGGCGGCGGAAAAGGCGTCGTTGACATAGATGTCGCCGTTGGCGGCGAGCGCCTTGGTGTGTTCGGCGTCGTTCTTTTCTTCAGCCTTGTGGAAACGGGTGTTTTCGAGCAGCAGGATATCGCCATCCTGCAGCTTGGTGACGGCGGCGGATGCTGCATCGCCGATCGAGTCCGTGGCGGTGGCAACGGGCTTGCCGAGAACCTTGGCGACGTCGGCTGCGATCAGCGACAGCGAAAGGTCAGGCGAGGGACCATCCTTCGGGCGGCCGAAATGGGCAAGCAGGATGACCTTTGCGCCCTTCTTCGACAGTTCGAGGATCGTCGGTGCGACGCGCTCGATGCGGGTTGCGTCGGTAACCTTGCCGTCTTTCACCGGAACGTTGAGATCGACGCGGACGAGAACGCGCTTGCCGGCGATGCCGTTGAGGTCGTCGAGGGTCTTGAAAGCTGGCATGGGAGTATCCGTTCGTTAGTGCCTTGGAAGGTGGCCGACCATAGCAAGGATGCCCCGCGACGCAAGGTGTTCAGCCGTGCTTTTCACGCGCGTTTTCGTCGCTCTCCGGCACCCGTCCCACATGCGCGGGCTCCGGCACATGGCGGCCTTTGAAGCGGTCGCGGATGCGCTGGATGATATCGCGCATGTTGATGAAGATCGGTAGGGTAATTGCCGGTTCCACCGCTTCCAGAGACATGCCGACGGAGCTGATGTGATCCTGGTCGTCGAGGTCGCGAACGATGAGGATGATCGAGCCGAGACGGACGCGATCGGCATAGTCGGCCTTGCCGCCGAGCCGCTGCTTCATCAGCTCGGCGATCGTCAGGCCTTTCTCGGATTCATTCAGCAGACCCGGCCCATAGGCAGCATCGAGATCGGCGGCGGGGCGGATCGGGGAGAGCGCGAAGGCTCCGAAGAAGTCCGCATCATCCTCATCGACAGGCGCCTTGCTGGCAAAGAGACGGTCGAGCAGGCGGGCGTAGCTCGGCACGATGAAGAGATAGACCAGATCGTTTTCGCGCAGGCGTCCGGCATATTGATAGCGCAGCGACTTGCCGTCGCGGATGACCAGCGAGGGGGTGGCCCAGCGCGGGATGCGCTCGCCGCGCAGGACGGGGCTGTCCTTGATGACGCGATAGGCGAGGAGTTCGTGGTTCGCCGAGCCCGGCAGATCGATCTCGACCTTATCGACGGCGCCCATGCGCGGCGGAATGATGAGGCCGAGCTTCTTCGCCACCGGTTTGATCGTCCACCCTTGGACGAGGAGCGAGACGAGGACGATGATGAAGGCGACATTGAAATAGACGTGGCCATTTGGCAGGCCGCCGAGGATGGGCATGATGGCGAGCAAGATCGAGACGGCGCCGCGCAGCCCGACCCAAGCGACGAAGCCGATTTCCTGCTGGGTGTAGTCGTAGGGTAGAAGCGACAGCCAGACGGCCAGCGGCCGGGCGACGAAGATCAGGAACAGCGCCAGCGCCACGGCGGGCAGGATGATCGCCGGAAACTGTGACGGTGTTGCCAAGAGCCCGAGCACTAGGAACATGATGATCTGTGCCAGCCAGGTCATGCCGTCCTGGAAGCGCTTGATGGCGGCAAGGCCGGGAAGCTTGCGGTTGCCGGCATAGATGCCGGCGACATAGACGGCAAGGAAGCCGCTGCCGCCGACCGCGCCGGTGAAGGCGAAGACCAGCATGGCAAGGCCGAGCACGAAGATCGGCGTCAGGCCGCGATCGGTATCGAGACGGCTGACCACCTGGGCGATCATCATGCCGCCGAGCATGCCGAGGATGACGCCGAGGCCCATTTCCTCGATGAAGAGGGCCAGCATCGACAGATTGATGCCGGAATAGCCTTCGCCGCTCGCCAGCAGTTCGACGAGGACAATGGTGAGGAAGATCGCCATCGGATCGTTGGTGCCGGACTCGACTTCCAGCGTCGAGCGCACCTTGTCGCGGATATTGATGCCGCCGATGCGCAGCAGGAAGAAGACAGCGGCAGCATCGGTCGAGGCGACGATCGAGCCGAGCAGCATGCCTTCCAGCCAGCTAAAATTGAGCAGCCAGGTAGCGGCGAAGCCCACAAGGGCGGCGGTCATAAGCACGCCGACGGATGCAAGCGTCAGCGAGGGAATCGCGGCAAGCTTGAAGGCCTGGATTGGCGTGCCGAAGCCGGAATCGAAGAGGATGACGGCGAGCGCGATGGAGCCAAGGATATAGGCAAGATAATTGTTGCTGAACTCGATGCCGAGGCCATCCACACCAGCCAGCAGGCCGATGCCGAGGAAGAGGAGCAGCAGGGGGGCGCCGAAACGGAAGGCGAGCAAGCTGGAGAAGGCCGCAAGAAGCACCAGCGCCGTCGAAACCAGCACGACGATATAGAATGCTTCCACGTCCATCCCCTTTCACATCCGCGCCGCGGCCCGCCCCCGGAAACCGCAACCATTGCTCGATCCTCGTCCTTTGCTGCGCTTCCGCCAGTAAACGGCAAAACAGACCGGAAGGGTAGGCCTTGCGGCTTAACCTTGCTGGGCTGCGGCGTCATGCTGCTGAACGGAGAGCCGGACGGCTCACCAGCGAATGCTACGGGAGAGAATCTCTATAAAGAATGTATAGGCAAATCAGGCGAGAGCAGGGCAAAAACTGAGATGAGCATCGCTTTTGCCGATAAGGCGGCGCTTATCGGCCATTGACCTGAAAGCGCTTGTTGATGCGATCGACCGGCGTGCCGTCGAGAAGGGGAACATCCTTGGTGACGCTGTAGGTCTCGAAGCCCATTTTCGCATAGTAGGCCAGACCACCGGTATTGTCGGCGCGGATCGTCGCGTTGATGAACTGGATATCAAGCGTCCGGGCGGCGGCAAGCGTTGCCGCGAACAGGGCAGTGCCGACGCCGGGGATTTTGGGGTGCTTGCGGGAAAATGTCCCGATGTCGGCCCATCCCTCGGGAAGATCTGGATAGAGACTTAGGAACTGAAATCCCGCAAGGACGTCATCCGTCTCGGCGACATGGCACGCCAGCGCCGACTGGCCGTCTATGAACCAGTCTCGCAGTTGATCGGGAGAGAAGGATTCTTCCATGGCCGTCGTGCCGCCAGCGGCGATGATCTCGTTGAGGAGCATGGTGAGTTCATCGGCATCGGCTGCGCGCGCTTTTCGAATTCTGAGATCCACCAAGATACCGTTCTCCCCTTTTCGGCCGTCATTTAAAACAAAAACGGCCCGGTTTCCCGGGCCGCTGTCTCAATCTGCTTTTCGCAAAAGCGAAGCTTAGATGAGCTTTGCGAAGGCGACGGCCGTGTCGGACATGCGGCTCGAGAAGCCCCATTCGTTATCGTACCACGAGAGTACGCGCACGAAGTTACCTTCCATGACCTTGGTCTGGTCGGTCGCGAAGATCGACGAATGGTCGTCGTGGTTGAAGTCGCGGGAAACCAGCGGCTCGTCGGTGTAGCCGAGAACGCCCTTCAGCTTGCCGTTGGAGGCAGCCTTGATGGCCTCGTTGATTTCGCCGACGGTCGTTGCCTTCTTGGAAACGAACTTGAAGTCGACGACCGAGACGTTCGGGGTCGGAACGCGGATCGACGTGCCGTCGAGCTTGCCCTTCAGGTGCGGCAGAACGAGGCCGACGGCCTTGGCAGCGCCGGTGGAGGTCGGGATCATCGACAGGGCTGCAGCGCGGGCGCGGTACAGGTCCTTATGCATGGTGTCGAGCGTCGGCTGGTCTCCCGTGTAGGAGTGGATCGTGGTCATGAAGCCATGATCGATACCGACGGCGTCGTCGAGAACCTTGACGACTGGTACGAGGCAGTTCGTCGTGCAGGATGCATTGGAGATGACCAGGTGTTCCTTGGTCAGCTGGTCGTGGTTGACGCCGAAGACGACGGTCAGGTCAGCGCCGTCGGCAGGAGCCGAAACGATGACGCGCTTGGCGCCGGCCGTCAGGTGGGCAGCAGCCTTGTCACGCGAGGTGAAGATGCCGGTGCACTCGAGCGCGATATCGACGCCGAGTTCGCCGTGCGGCAGCTGTGCCGGATCGCGAACGGCGGTCACCTTGATCGGCTTGCCGTTGCCGACGATGATCGTGTCGCCTTCGACCTTGACGGTCGCCGGGAACTTGCCGTGGATCGAATCGTAGCGCAGCAGGTGAGCGTTGGTTTCGACCGGGCCGAGGTCGTTGATCGCCACGACTTCGATGTCGGTGCGGCCGGATTCGACGATAGCGCGGAGAACGTTGCGGCCGATGCGGCCGAAGCCGTTGATGGCAACCTTTACAGTCATTTGCATTCACTCCCTAGACATGGGGCTTGCGGATGGAGTGGAGAGCGCCGGAGCGCTCTCCCTGAAACTCAGAGCTTTGCTTCTGCGGCAGCGACGACGGCGTCTGCCGTGATGCCGAAATGCTTGAAGACGTCCTTGGCCGGGCCGGAAGCGCCGAAGCTCTTCATGCCGATGAAGGTGCCTTCCGGACCGATGAACGCATCCCAGCCTTCGCGAACGGCGGCTTCGACGGCGATCTTGACCGGCGAGTTGCCGAGCACTTCCTTGCGGTAGGCATCCGGCTGTTCGAAGAACAGTTCAGTGCAGGGCACGGAAACGACGCGGACGGAAACGCCCTTGGCTTCGAGCGTGGCGCGGGCGGCAACGGCGAGTTCGACTTCAGAGCCCGAAGCGAAGATCGTCACCTTGGCGTCGGCCTTGCCGGCCAGCGTATAGGCGCCCTTGGTCGTCAGGTTCTCTTCCGAATATTCGGTACGAACCGTCGTCAGGTTCTGACGGGTCAAGGCCAGCGCGGTCGGGCGGTTCTTCGTCTTCAGCGCGATCTGCCAGGCTTCTGCCGTCTCGGTGACGTCGGCCGGACGGAAGACCAGCAGGTTCGGAACGGCGCGCAGGCTCGGCACCTGTTCGACCGGCTGGTGGGTCGGGCCATCTTCTCCGACGCCGATCGAGTCATGCGTCAGGACGTGGACGAGGCGGATACCCATCAGGGCGGCGAGGCGGATCGGCGGACGGCAATAGTCCGAGAAGATCATGAAGCCGCCGCCATAGGGGATCAGACCGCCGTGCAGCGAGATGCCGTTCATGGCCGAGGCCATGCCGTGCTCGCGGATACCCCAGTGCATGTAGCGGCCGGAGAAGTCGGTCGGCGTGATCGAGACCATCTGGCTGGTCTTCGTGTTGTTCGAAGGCGTCAGGTCGGCAGAGCCGCCGAGCGTTTCCGGCAGAAGGCCGTTGATCACTTCAAGCACGTCCTCGGACGCCTTGCGGGTCGCGACTGTCGGCTTGGTCTCGACGATCTTCTTCTTCAGGTCGCTGATCGCAGCATCGAAGCCTTCAGGCAGGTCACCAGCGAAGCGGCGGCTGAATTCGGCGTTGTGAGCCGACTTTGCGAGGCCAGCTTCCCAGGACTTGACCAGATCGACCGAGCGGGCACCGGCGGTGCGCCATGCGTCGAGAACGTCGGCCGGGATGACGAAAGGTTCGGCTTCCCAGTTCAGAGCCTTGCGGGTAGCGGCGATTTCCTCGGCACCGAGCGGGTTGCCGTGAACCTTGTGGCTGCCCTGCTTGTTCGGAGCGCCGAAGCCGATGATCGTCTTGCAGGCGATGAAGGTCGGGCGGTCGGACTTGTGGGCTGCTTCGATGGCAGCGGCGATTGCCGCCTGGTCGTGACCGTCGACTTCGATCGTGTTCCAGTGAACCGCCTTGAAGCGCATGATCTGGTCGGTCGAGTCAGAGAGCGAAACAGCGCCGTCGATGGTGATCGAGTTGTTATCCCAGAAAAGGATCAGTTTGTTCAGCTTCAGGTGACCGGCAAGCGCGATCGCTTCATGGCTGATGCCTTCCATCAAGCAGCCGTCGCCGTTGATGACATAGGTGTAGTGGTCCTGCAGGTCGGAACCGAATTCCTCGCGCAGCTTGCGCTCAGCGATCGCCATGCCGACGGCATTGGCAATGCCCTGGCCGAGCGGGCCGGTGGTCGTTTCGATGCCGGTCGCGTGGCCGTATTCAGGATGGCCTGCGGTCTTCGAACCGAGCTGGCGGAACTGCTTCAGGTCCTCGATCGTCATGTCCGGATAGCCGGTTAGATAGAGGAGCGAATAGAGAAGCATCGAGCCGTGGCCTGCGGAAAGGACGAACCGGTCGCGGTTCGGCCAATGCGGCTTCTTCGGGTCGAAGCGGAGATACTTGCTGAAGAGGACAGTGGCGACATCAGCCATGCCCATCGGCATGCCCGGATGGCCGGAATTAGCCTTTTCGACTGCATCCATGGCGAGGAAGCGGATCGCATTTGCCATCCGGTCGTGTTGTTCAGGAGAGGTCATGGCTGTTCCACGGGTTCCGGGTGTCGGGGGATGGCCTCGAGCCTTCTGAAGACCATCGATGAGAGCGGGGTGACACATAGCAGTTGGAACGGCCAAGTCAATAAATTGCAGGCCGAATCCGGGACGGGTGCGACGATTTTTAACATTTGACCATCAAATTTTACAAAAGACCAATTCACTACAAAGACTGGGACTATTTCAGTCATCCACAGAATAGGGCCGGTGCCCCCATGCCGCCTTTATTGACGGGCAGTTGGCGAGCTGCATATCCTCTTGAAAACACTGAACCGGCACCGCTTGCCGATTCGAATGGTCTTCTGCGGGAACACCGGACTTAAGACAATGACGCCGACAGGCAACGCCATGGAAGCAGCGCTCAACGAGCTCAAACAGGCCATCTCAGGCCTCGAGAACGCCGTCGACATGCGCATCGAACGCCAGCGCGAGCAAGGCGATATCGAGGGCGAGGTACGGCGCGTTCATGCCGATCGCTCGAAACTGGCGCAGGAGCTGGATCAGGCGGAATTCCGGGCGAACCGTCTGGAAGAGGTCAATCGCGAGGTCTCCCGCCGGCTGGTAACGGCGATGGAGACCATTCGCGCGGTTCTGGACCGGTAAAGGAAGCAGCGACATGGCGCAGGTGACTGTTACGATCGACGGCAAGGCCTATCGCATGGCCTGCGAGGAAGGCCAGGAAGGCCATCTGACGGATCTCGCCAACCGCTTCGACGGCTATGTCGGCCATCTCAAGGGCCAGTTCGGCGAAATCGGCGATCTCAGGATCACTGTCATGGCCGGTATCATGGTGATGGACGAGATTGCCGAACTCACGCGCCGGGTGGCGGGTCTCGAGGCGGAGCTCGACGGTCTGCGCAGCAACCGCGATACGGTGCTTGCCGCGACCTCGCGCACCGAAGAGACGCTGGCATCGGCGCTTGGCGAAGTTACCAGCCGCCTGCGCAGCATCACCGAAAAGCTGAACGGCCGGACGCCTGCCGAGCTGAATTAATTCGCCGAAACACCGCTTTCTGCCACTGGCGCGGCCTCGAGAACGCCCTTATATATTGAAGGCGATCTGCGCCTCTCGACAGGAATCACAATCCCTGGGGCCATACTCGATCCAACGGGAGCTGTCCCTGACCAGGCTCGTGGGCCTGGACATATGGCGCCCACCTACGTTTGTAGGCACCCAGGATCGTAAACATCCACCGGTTGCCGCGGATCGCACTTTCCCCTTCACAGTTTCCCTTCCCCGATTGCCACGTCCTTCTTCAGGTGAGCGCTTAGGTCGTTGGCCTTGGCGGGGCGGGGCGGTTTGGCCGCCGATTTGGCCCGATATGGCTGAACCAAGCGCAGCAAGATATTCAGAAATTTCATGGAAACGGTCATGGTCTTTCCTTCCATGACGCCAATTTACTGCTGTGGAGTAGCGCAGTATAATGAAACTCCCTCCGCCCAATGGTGAAGGATTTTCATGCCAAATCGCGTTCTGCCGCCTGTCGCCACATTGCAGGCCTTCTGCGCCATTGCGGAAACCGGCGGCTTTGCCAAAGCGGCGGAGCGGCTGGGTCTTACGCAGACGGCAGTCAGCCACCAGATCGCGCAGCTCGAAGGCTGGCTTGGCGGACGGCTTTTCGACCGCGGGCGGCATGGGGCCAGGCTGTCGGCTCTCGGAGCGAAGCTTCATCCGGACATTTCTGCGGCAATGACCGCACTGGAGACGGCGCTGCATCAGGGCCGTGCGGCAAGCCTCGATCCCTCGCTGGTCATTGCCACGACACCCGAATTTTCCAGCCAATGGCTGGCGCCACGTCTGGAGGCCTTCTGCCGCCGTTATCCGAAGATTGAGGTGCGCACCGCGGTCACCTATCAGCGCCCCGATTTCACCAGCGTCGATCTGGCGATCTGGCTTGGGCATGGCGGCTCAGAGCTTGTGACCGAATCTTTATTGCTCGACGACGAATTCGTGGTGTGTGCGCCGGAAGTCTCCGCGCGGCTTCCGCGCCGGGGTGCGGTTCGTGCGGCACCTCTGCTTGCCTATCGCGGCATGCGTCATACGGTTCTCGACTGGCAGCGATGGTTCGAGCAGGTTGGCGGCGACCTGAATTCGCAGGAGCTGGCCGGTTTCGATATTGGCGAAGCGGTGCGGGAAGCACAGGTCTTCGATACGTTCGAGGAGATGCTGGAAGCCTGCGGCCGGGGCGAAGGCTTTGCGCTCGTTCGAAGTTCGCTGGTGGATGCAGATCTTCAGTCGGGAAAATTGGTGCGCTGTTTCGTCGAACAGCAGCCGGCGGCATTGAATTATGCGATGCTTTATCCGGCGGGCGCCCTGGAAAAATCGTCAGTCGCGCTCTTCAGGCAGTGGCTGCTCAGCCAGACAGGGCCGCAGCAATAGGTTCTTACTCGGCTGCAGCCAGATAGATGGTGTTCTGCGAGGAGGCGGCGAGCGCCTGCACTCTTGCTTCGGCCTTGGCGATCAGCTGGTAGAACTCGTCCTGTGCATCGACATCGAGCTGGATGACGGCGTTGACGTCCTCCGGGGTATCGCAGACGCAGGCAACTGCCGATATCGGACAGATGCCGCCCGGATAGCGCTTTCCATTGCCGGTATACGCACGGCGGCCCCAGCGCTCAGAGAAAACTGTCTCTTCGCGGTCGAGATGCAGAATCGTGCCCTTGCATGCTGTCACGATCGCGGCCTTGCCGTAAGCGAACCAGTGATAGTTCAGCTTGCGCAGGATATATTTGCCAGTGATGTCTTCTCCGGCCAGTTCGGCGGGATCTTGAATCATTCTGATCATAACGGCGTCCTCGAAGTTGCCTTCAATATCCGGTATGTCGGTTTCCGCCGCAAGTCGAAAAACATCAGGTTTTGTATAGACTTAGTCACAAACTATTTCCAATTTTTACAAACGGACGGCTGTTGCGCATACCGGAGCGAGTTTGATTTGGTGAATTGAATTCATAAGTGTTGGGATTTTCACCCGGATTATCGTCGCAATGGCGGTCGCCCATATTGTGAGCCGAACAAGAATTTGCCGCGCCTGTCAGATGCGGCTTTCACATCGGATCTCATTATGCCCCTTGCACTTTTTGCGTTAACGATCGCGGCCTACGCGATCGGAACCACCGAATTCGTCATCGTCGGCCTGCTGCCGACCGTGGCCGATGACCTTCACATCACCTTGCCGCTCGCCGGCCTGATCGTCAGTGTCTACGCCCTCGGCGTCACTTTCGGTGCGCCTATCCTGACGGCGCTCACCGGCCGGATCGAGCGTAAGCCGCTGTTGCTCGGGCTAATGGCGCTGTTTGTCCTCGGCAATGCGATGGCCGCGCTCAGCCCCGGTTACCTGCCGCTGCTGGTGGCCCGTGTGCTGTCGGCCTTTGCCCATGGCGTATTCTTCTCAGTCGGCTCGACGATCGCCGCCGGTCTGGTTCCTGAAAATCGCCGTGCCTCGGCCATTGCCATGATGTTCATGGGCTTGACGGTGGCGATCGTCACCGGCGTGCCGCTCGGCACGTTCATCGGCCAGACTTTCGGCTGGCGCGCGACATTCGCAGCCGTTGCCGGGCTGGGCGTCATCGCCTTGATTGCGATTGCCGTCCTGCTGCCATCGACGCTGACGAAGGCCGAACCGGCGACGCTGCGCCAGCAGGCCGGCGTCCTCGGTAGCGGGCGCCTGCTGATGGTGTTCGGAATGACGGCGCTCGGATATGGCGGCACCTTCGTGGCCTTCACCTTCCTGGCCTCAATCCTGCAGGAGGTCACCGGCTTCTCGGCTTCCTCAGTTAGCCTCATCCTGGTGCTCTACGGCCTGGCGATCGCTGCCGGCAACATCGTCGGCGGGCGGATCGCCAATCGGGATCCGGTGCGGGCGCTGACCTGGCTCTTCGTTGCCCAGGCCGCGGTTCTGGTGCTCTTCAGCTTCACGGCCGTCTCTCCCTGGCTGACGATCCCGACGCTGGTGGCGCTCGGCTTCCTCTCCTTCGCCAATGTGCCGGGCCTGCAGCTCTATGTCGTTCAGCTTGCCAAGCAGGTCCGCCCGGCAGCTGTCGATGTGGCCTCGGCGCTGAACATCGCCGCCTTCAACCTCGGGATTGCCGCAGGCGCCTGGATCGGCGGCCTGGTCGTCGAGTCGCCGCTTGGCCTGCAGGCGACACCGTGGGTCGGCGCCATTCTGGTCGTTGGTGCGCTGCTTCTGACGCTGAAGAGTGCGGCTCTCGACCGGCGGTTGGTTCCGGAGGCGGAGCCCATGCGCAGGGCGGCCTGAACGGTCATGCAATCAACGGGCGCTTCGGCGCCCGTTTTCTATTGCGCTTCAAGATCGCTCTTCAGCCGGTCGATGATCGAAAGAGCGTGCCCGGCATAGGCGCTGATCCAGCGGTCGTAGATATGTTTGATCGGCAGGCTGTTGAGGTGGTTCCAGCGTTCGCGGCCCTCCTTTTTCGCGATCACCAGACCGGATTCCTCCAGAACCTTCAGATGCTGCATCACCGTGCAGCGGTCCATATCCGGAAAATTTTCGCAAAGCATGCCGGTCGTGCGCGGTCCGTCCTTCAAAAGGTCGAGGATCTCGCGACGCCGGAAATGGGCGAGGGCCTTGAAGACAGGGTCGTTTTCCGATTCGCTTGACATGTTATGTTTTTATAACATAATGGCGCCGATCACAATGGAAAAGAGGAGGAAGTGCCATGTCCCTCAGTATTCGTGTCGGAGGCCGGATCGGCCGGCCTGCCGCGGAGGTTTTCGATGCGGTGGTCAATCCGAAAAAGCTCTCGGGTTATTTCACGACGGTCGGCGGCGCGAGCGCGCCGCTTGTCAAGGGAACCACGGTGACCTGGTGGAAGGACGCGCCGGTGGAGGTCGTCGATCTGGTGCCGGAGAGCCTGATCGTGCTGCGCTGGGACGGCGGAACGGATGCGGACAAGGTCCGCTACAAGACGACGGTCGAAATGAAGTTCGAGGCGCTTGAGGATGGCGGCACGATGGTTACCATCTCCGAAGACGGCTGGCACGAAGACGAAGCCGGGCGGCGCGGCACCTATCTCAATTGCGAGGGCTGGGCCAACATGCTGTGCTGCATGAAGGCCTTCGTCGAGCACGGCATCAATCTGCGCGACGGCATGTTCCTCAGCGAGATGCGCGGCGAGCCGGCCGAAGCGCCTGACTACGAGGCGCGGACATGAGCGCGGCTTTCGAGGGCGGCGTCGATGTCGCGATGAAGGTGCCGCCGCACCAATATCAGCCCGTCTTGAATTTCTACCGCGATGTCGTCGGGCTGAAGGAAATCGGCAATGAGGGTACGCGCGGTTTCGAACTCGGGCCGATCCGGCTTTGGATCGACGAGAGCCCGGGCATGAGCCAGGCGGAACTCTGGCTGGAGCTCTTCACGCCGGATTTCGGCCAGGCCGCAGAGCATCTTCGCCAGGCTGGCGTGACGCGCTGCGATGCCATCGAACCGCTCGGCGAGAGTTTTCGCGGCGGCTGGATCCTCAATCCAGCCGGCATCGTCCATATGGTGCGGGAGCCGGATACCTGGGAACCGCCCTCGGAGTGACCTATTCGGCCGCGGGCGGTAGCAATCCCTGGCCCGGCGCCGGCAATGCCCTTGATCCGCTCGCCAGGATGCCGCCCGGCGACGGGCGCCATCTGGAGCGGCGCACGGAGACGGTGTTGGCTGCCATCCGCGTCTGGCCGGAATAGGCGGACGGCTTCTGGAACATGCGGCTGAACAGGGCGCGGAGCGCTGCCAGCGGATATGCCCTGCCCGGCATTGCTTCCGGCATCTCGCTGTAGAGCCGCTGGATCATCTTGCGCCGGACGATCGCCGGATGGGCGTGGATATCCTCGCTTTCGCGCCGTTCCTTTACCGCGACGACGGAGACGGTGAAGGACGACCGGTTCTGATCGACGCGGTCGATGCGTCCGGCGACGTCGAAGCCGGGGAAGGGCGAAAAGAGAAGCAGATCGCCGACACCGGCATTCATGCCGATGCGTGGTTGCTGCAGGCTGATTTCCGCCTGTGTCAGAGAAAGGCTATCGACGGTGCAGGGCAGGGCCTGGCCGTTGCAGGTCATTGCCGTCTTGCGTCCGACCGGAAACTTGATGGCGTCCAGCGGCTCGCGCGGCAGCTCGATGCAGACGAGCATCGAGACGAACGCATAGACCATGACCACCATGCCCCAGGCGACGCTGAAGCTGTCGAGGCCGCTGTAGTTGCTGAGCAGCGGCCCGTTCAGCATGCCGGTGAAGGTCAGGATGATGATCAGCGCGAAGGTGGTGGCGATCGGATAGAGGATATCGACGCGGGTGCGGTCCTCGCCCTTGGCCGTCACCTTGAATGGCCGTCCGAAGGGGTGGGCGATGGCGTGGCAGATGGCGATGGTGATCGGGATCGCCGAAACCATCTGCGAGACCTCGGTGAACAGCGGCAGGCTGCGCCAGCCGGAGACCCAGGCGTGGAAGGTCCACATCGCGCCGACCATCGGCAGGGCATAGAGGAAGAAGGCTTCGGGCTCCATCAAGATCGCCGGCAAGCCGAGGAAATAGAAGAGGATCGGCGCTGCCATCAGAAGCAGCATGAACGGCCGGCAGAACCAGAACAGCAATCCGTGGAAATAATGCAGCCGCTGCATCAGCGTATAGCCGCGGCCGAAGAACGGGCCGTCGCGCAGAAGCGCGACCTGGATGGTGCCGAGGCACCAGCGGCAGCGCTGGGTGATGTAGCCCGACAGGCTTTCGGCGGAGAGCCCGACGCTGAGCCGCTCGTTCAGCCAGCGGGTGCGCAATCCCTTCTGCATCAGGCGGTAGGTGAGATGGATGTCTTCGGTGACCGTTTCTTCGGGCATGCCGCCGATGAGTTCCAGCGCATCGCGCCTGACGACGCAGGATGTGCCGACACAGAAGGCCGCGCCCCAGCCGTCCTTCGATGGCTGCATGACGTCGAAGAAGATGCGCTGGTCGTCGACCCAGGCCTTGGACGCCAGAAGGTTATGCTGCACCGGGTCGGCATTATAATAGAATTGCGGGGTCTGGATCAGGCCGATTTCGGGATCGACGAACTGGCCGATGATGCGCTTCAGGATCGGCCGCTGCGGCGCGAAGTCGGCGTCAAGGATCAGGATGAAGGGGGCGTTGGTGATCTGCTTCGACCAGCGGATGGCATTGTTGATGTTGCCGCCCTTGGCGCCCTTGTTGTCGTCGCGCGTCAGATAGCGCACGCCGAGTTCGCCGCAGTAGTCGCGCAGCCATTCGCGCCGCCCGTCGTCGAGGATCCAGATGGTGAAGTTGCCGTAGTCGATCGCCTTGGCGGCGAGGATCGTCCGCTCCAGGATGGTGACATCCTCGTTGTAGGTGCAGATGAAGACGTCGACGGCCGGCGGCTTTCCCATGCGCGAGATCATCGCCTCGCTGGTATCGGCTGCCCCTGTATGGTCGGTCCGCCGGAAGAAGAAGACGATCGACAGCAGCGTGTAGAGAATGACCACGGCCTCGAAAGCCAGGTAGATGCGCGGCCAGATCGCGTAGGCGCTCCAGTCGAAAGCCGGCAGCGTCGTCGTCAGCCGGAAATAGACGTAGTTCGCAAGCATCAGGATCAGGATGGTGCCGAAGACGGCGCGGTCCTTGCTTCTGTTGCTGTCGAGCAGCAGTGCGCAGCCCAGAATGAGGGCAAGCGTCACCAGCGAGAAGAGGATGGCATCCGAGAGGGTGACTACTTCTGGGGACATGGCTTTTCCTCGTTCTTGGCCGCAAAGGAATCTGCATTGAAGGGGTTGAGCCTGAGCGCCGCGAGCACGGCCCATCCCGTCGCCCCGACATGGGGCAGGCGATAATATTTGAAGTCGCCGGGCTCGGAGTTCGGCCCGACCTGCAGCCCCGTGGTCAGCTGCTCATCGACTGTGGCGTAGATCAGTTTCTCGGGTGAGATCTGGGCCGATATGGTCTGGAACAGCGGCTCCGCCTTTTGCGCATCGCCGACCATCTGATAGATCAGCGCTGCCTGCGCGGTGCCCTCCAGCCAGATGCCGTCGCGATCGTCGTTGAAGTCGAAGCCGCCGGGAACGCCGTGGTTGGCCTCGGTCCATTCGAGCACCTGCGGTGCCTTGGCGGCGAAATCCTTGACGGCGATCAGGGGCCAAAGCTCGGCATCGAGACCGGACATGTTGACGTTCGGCGCGTTGCTGTCCGGCACGCTGCCGATATAGAAGCGGCCCTCTGCCTTGTTCCACATGGCGTCGAGGAAGTCCTTGGCGCTCTCGCCGTCATGCTCCCAGTCGCCGGCCTCATCGATGGTCGCCAGCCAATGATCGGCGGCGTAGATATCGAGGTTGTGCTCGGTGGATTTCCAGGTCATCCGGTCGGGCGTTGGCTCGTGACCGAAGAAGCCGCCGAAATAGCCGGGGTTCTTGGGGTCGGCAGTCGAACGGTGGATGAAGTCCATGATCTTGCGGGCGCCGTCGAGATAGGCCGTCTGGCCGGTCTCGGAATAGGCGGCGAGCAGGCCGAGCGCGCCCCAGGCGGTGCTGCCGGTCGCACTGCCGACCTGATAGCCGTCCTCGATCCAGGAGTTGCTGGCCGTGCTCCAGTAGCCGGGAAGCAGCATGCCGTCCTTGCCTGTTATGACCGGCCCGGAGCGATAGGCGTTGCGCAGCCGTCCGTCGTGATAGTGGCGGTCGGTTTCCAGCGCCAGCACCAGCGCATCGGCGACGCGTTTAGCCTCCTTGGCGCGGCCGCAGCCATAGAGCGCCATCATCGCCAGCGCGTTGTCATAGGTGAAGCCGGTATTGTCGAGCGCCGGGTGCAGCTTCGATCCGCCGTTTGCCGGTTCGAAACTGCGAAAGACGAAAGCCTGCTCCGGTTCACCCGTCATCAGCGCGGCCAGGCCGTCGCAGAGCGTGCAGGCCAGTTCGTCATGTTTGCCTGCGGCCGCAGCAGGCGGTGGGCTGAAGGCAAATGCCGCCATGGCGAGCATCGCCGCTAGGAACGTTCTACGCAAAACCATATCAAAGTCTTCCCTGTTATCGCCGCTCGATAACGTGAAGCGAAAGCGCGCTTGTTACTGCTGGAGGCTCGCCATCTTGTGGCCCTTGTCGAAAAAGGCCGACGCGGAGAGCAGGCCGTCCGCCTCTGACAATTTGTCGACGGCCATTTTCGAATAGCGGGTGAGGCGCGCGACGACGGTCTCTCCAAGCGAGACAATCACGTCCTCACCGACATTGCATCCAAAGAACTTGTCGTTGTTCGGCTGTCCGGCAGCGGTCAGCTCGACAGGATCGTCGTCGACCTTGACGAGGACATAGACTTCGTCGCCCTCGGCCTTCGGAAACTTGGCGAAATAGCGGTTCTGCTGGCCACTGTCGAAGTAGCGGACGATCTTGTAGACGTGGCCGCTTTTCTTGACGCCGAGCGAGCGGAAATTGACCATCGCCGGCGTGCCTATATCGAGGGAGGAGACATCGCGGCTTCTGTAGACCGCCGCAGCGAAGGCCTCGGTGCAGTCGAGAGACTTGGCGACCGCTTGGCCCTGCATGACGAAATCGCCGAAGGAGGCGTCGACGCTGACGACCTGGCCGTGATGGTCGGCGACCACCTCGGCTGCCCCCGATTTGCCGAGCCGGCCTTCCTCGCGGTTGATCAGCTTCTCGACCTGCGCCTTGCGCTCGGTCATCTGGTTGATCTCGATATTGTCCTCGGCGATGTCGCCGGCGAGCTTGGTGCGCTGCATTTCCAGCGTCAGCAGGTTGGCTGCGACGGTACCGCCCGTATAGATGTCGCGGCTGACCAGCGACTGGACGATCTCGTTGCGCTTCAGTTCGCCGCGGGCTGCATCGAGCTCGCCCTGGGCGGCATTGCGTTTCTGCCGCTGCGGCTCGACACTCGCTTCGGAGGTCATCCCCTTTTTCAACAGCACGGTGGCGCGCTGCAGCAGCGCATCCTGTTCGGCAAGCCGTGCCTCGTAGATCGAAACATTCGATTGGGCGTTGCTGATCACCGCCCCCAGTTCGCTCAGAACCCCGTCCTTCACATCCGATATCTGCGCCTTGACCTTGCTCAGCTGGTCATTGCGCTCGGCAACCACGTTGATCGTGTTGTTGAGCTTTTCCGTCAGATCGAGTTTCTCAAGCCGGAGACCGGTGAGAGATGTCTGATCCTGATTGGGATTGGAGACGGTTGCCGTCACATCGCCGAGATTGACCACCTGGCCGACCTGCAGCGAGATCTTGTCGACGCGGCCGTAGATCGGCGAGGCGATCATCTGCACGGGCGCGTTGATCACCGCCTTTGGCGAAACGACGAAGAACTGGTTGGGTACCATCGACATGCCGATGGTGAAGAGCAGCAGGAATGCGAACAAATACCCAGCGATCCGCGAAGCAGACAGTATTCGTACGTCTTTTGGATGAATATTAATTGGTGTGGCCTTCATAGTCTTCAATCCTGAACTGACAAATCATAGATCGAAATTGAAGGGCACTTCCCCCGTTGTTTTTTTATTTAGTTGTTAATCAAAAAGTACCATCGAGATTTCACCAAGGCAACTGCTCACCAAGTGCAAAATTTTGCGGGACAGTGTTGTGACGAAGATGAGCGATAAGTTAAGAATATGAAAAGAAACGGATTAATCAGCTTTATTTCGGGCATAGAAAATTTTCGTGACTGCTTTGATTGGCCGCTTGAAAGCATCCGCCGGTAACTGCGGCATGCTGCAATGCAACTGCCATACGTCTTTGCCGTCGGGCTCAGGCCGGCTCTTTTACTGAGTTTTTCACTCCGATTTTAACAGGGCCACACCCTTTGCGCGAAACGTTTCGCGGCGTGAAAAGACGGCAGCGCGGTTTCATCTCCCGAATGTGACAGAGACTTCGCTTGCCTGCGGCGGCATGAGTGCTAATTTCCGGAATCATATCGATTAGATTCCCAGGAGAATATAAAATGCAGCTTGGCATGGTAGGTTTGGGCCGTATGGGCAACTACATGGTCCAGCGCTTGATGCGGGATGGCCATGAATGCGTGGTCTATGACGCGAAGCCGGAAAGTGTTTCCGACCTGACGGGCAAGGGCGCCACCGGAGCCAGCTCGCTGGAGGAGTTCGTCTCGAAACTGTCGCGTCCGCGCGCCATCTGGCTGATGCTGCCGGCTGCCATTACCGACAAGGTGATCGCCCAGCTTCTGCCGCTTCTGCATGATGACGACATCATCATCGACGGCGGCAACTCCTATTATCATGACGATATCCGCCGCGGCGCGGAGCTGATCACCAAGGGCATCCATTATGTGGATGTCGGCACCAGCGGCGGCGTCTTCGGCCTCGAACGCGGCTATTGCCTTATGATCGGCGGCGAAAAGGGCATCGTCCAGTCGCTGTCGCCGATCTTCGCATCGCTGGCACCGGGCGTCGGCGACGTGAAGCCGTCGGAAAACCGCACCGCCGGAGAGCACAGCACCGCGGAGCAGGGCTACCTGCATTGCGGCCCGCATGGCGCCGGCCACTTCGTCAAGATGGTCCATAACGGTATCGAATACGGCCTGATGGCCGCCTATGCCGAAGGCTTCAACATTCTGAAGAATGCCAATATCGGCGCGGCGACGCATGAAGCCGACGCCGAGACGGCGCCGCTCGCACATCCGGAACATTACCGCTACGACTTCAATCTGCAGGATGTTTCGGAAGTCTGGCGCCGCGGCAGCGTCATCACCTCCTGGCTGCTCGACCTGACCTCGGATGCGCTGCATGCCGATCCGGCTCTGGCGAAATATGCTGGCCGCGTCTCGGATTCCGGCGAGGGACGATGGACGATCATGGCGGCAATCGACGAAAGCGTTCCGACGCCGGTGCTGAGTGCTGCGCTCTACGGCCGCTTCTCGTCGCGTGACCAGGACGAGTTCGCCAACAAGGTGCTCTCGGCGATGCGCGCCGGCTTCGGCGGTCACGTCGAGAAGCCGAAGGCATAAAGCCCAACAGTTACCCATATATTCTTGAAGACCCGCGCTTTCCGAGCGCGGGTTTTTTCGTGCCCATTGCCTATGGCATCGCAAGCGATATGGTTGATTCCAGTCATACCGGAGGGCGTCGGGTGTTGGGTTCAAGGTTCGTGAGGGGGAGCCTCTGGGCTTGCCTGTTTTCGTTGACGATTTTTCTCGGCATTTCCGGCGGCGCAAACGCGCAGACGGCGCCCGTCCCATCCGCAGCCGATGCCGCCACGCCGCCCGACAAGGTGCGGCAGATGATGCAGTTGATGCAGGCGCCCGAGGTGCAGACATGGATGGCATCGCAGATGAAGATGGCGCCCGCGGCGGCGGCCGATGACGGCGGGCAGATGTCGGTGCTGTCAGACCTGCTCGCCCATGCGCGCCACCATGTCGAAATGGTCTCGGACGCGGCCATGGACCTGCCGGAAGAGGTCGAGGCCGCCGACGGCATCGTCGATCGCGAGATCGAGCCGACCGGGCCGGGGTGGATTGCCGTTCAGGGCCTGACATTGCTGCTGATCGGCACCTTGGCCGAACTGCTGTTTCGTGCCGCGACGCCGCGGCCGCGCATCCGCCGGACCGATGTCGAAGAGCCGGCCGCACTGCATCACGCCGGTGCCAATCTCTTCTATCGCGTCATTCCTGCGATTGTTTTCGCCATGGCGACGATCGTTCCGTTGGTTGCCTTCAGCTGGCCGCCCATCAGCCAGGCGATCGCGATTGCCGTTGCGATCGCGCTGATCGCGACCCGCTTCACCATTTCCATCGGCCGCATGCTGGTCGTGCTGGTGACGCTGCCGCGCGCCGACGGTGAGCGCGATATTTCCCGCGCCAAGGCGTTGTACTGGTTCCGGCGCTCGGCGGTGTTCGCCATCTATTTCGCGTTTGGCTGGGTGGTGATCCAGATCATGGAGCCGCTCGGCTTTTCAGTCGGTTCCCGCTTGTTCGTCGCCTACATCCTCGGGATCGGGCTTTTCCTGATTGCCGTCGAGGCGGTCTGGTCGCGCCCGACCGATGGCGCCAGGCACAGCACCGCCACGGCCTGGTTCCTGACGATCTATTTTCTGGCGCTATGGCTCCTATGGGTCACCGGCTTCATGCTGCTTCTCTGGCTCGGCATTTACGCCCTGCTTTTGCCGAAGGTTCTCCGCGTCGCAACAATGGCGGTCCGTTCGCTGCACCAGGCGGAAGCGGGTTTCCTGGCCAACCGCCGGATGGCGACCGTGCTGCTGGACCGCGGCGTTCGAGCCATTATCATCGCGGCAGCGGCGGTCTGGATGGGGCGGATCATGGGCTTTGCGGCAGACAGAATGGCGGCGGGCGACACCATGGTCGACCGCATCACTCGCGGCGCCATTGGCGGCATCGTCATTCTCCTTGCGGCCGACCTGCTGTGGCACATCGTCAAGGCCTATATCAACGGCAAGCTTATCGATTCGCCGCTCGACGCTTCGGCTTCGGATGAAGAGAAAGCCAAGCGCGCCCGCCTGCAGACCTTGCTGCCGATCTTCCGCAACATCTTCGCGGTGGTCATCGCCGTCATTGCCATTTTGATGGTCTTGTCCGGCCTGGGTATCGAGATCGGGCCGCTGATTGCCGGTGCCGGTGTTGTCGGTGTCGCGGTCGGTTTCGGCGCGCAGACCATCGTCAAGGACGTGATCAGCGGCATGTTCTATCTCTGGGACGATGCTTTCCGGGTTGGCGAATATATCGAGAGCGGCAGCCACAAGGGGGTGGTCGAGGCCTTCAGCCTGCGCTCCGTGAAGCTGCGCCATCACCGCGGACCGCTGACGACGGTTCCCTTCGGCGAGCTCGGCGCCGTCAAGAACCTCAACCGCGACTGGACGATCGACAAGATCAGCCTGAACGTCACCTATGACACCGATCTGGTGAAGGCCAAGAAGGTCGTCAAGCAGATCGGCCAGCAGCTGCTCGACAATCCCGATTTCGGCCCGCATATCATCGAGACGCTGAAGATGAAGGGCGTTGAACAGTTCGGAGAATTCGCGATCGAGATCCGGCTGTCGATGATGACCAAGCCGGGGGAGCAGTTCGTCATCCGTCGCAATGCGCTGGCAATGATCCGCAACGCCTTCAAGGAAAACGGCATCGAGTTCGCGGTGCCAACGGTGCAGGTTTCCGGCGACGGGCGGGACCACGAGGCGATGGCCGCTGCCGCACGCTATGCGGCCCAGGCACGGGCAGGCGGCGAACCTGCGGCCTGACATCAGTAAGGGGTGCGACGGAATGCTACAAAAGCGCTGTGGAGGACTATGTCACCCAGCGCTAATTTTGCCCCAATTCGGGCCGATGAGGCGCGCTTGGCGGTAGCGGGGTAGCGCTGTCGGGGGCCGATAGAGCTTGCCTGCAGCATATGCTAGTTCTTTGCCGAACGACTCACGCCAAGCTGGCAGTCGGCAGGGGTAAGATGGCGAATCAAGGCAGTCTGGAAGAAATGGAAAGCGAGGAAGCCGGTGGCTTTCGGGGCTTTATCCGGCGTTACCGTACGCAGCTTGTCGCGGCAGCGACGCTTATCCTGTTTTGCATGGTCGGTTATGCGATCATGCAGCTTACCAACGAAGTCCGCTATGACGACGTCGTCCAGGCGCTTGCCGACACGCGCGTCAGCTCGATCCTGCTGGCCTTGCTCTTTACCGGCCTCAGCTTCTTCGCGCTGATCTTCTACGATCTCAATGCGATCGAATACATCGGCAAGAAGCTGCCCTTTCCGCATGTCGCACTGACGGCGTTCAGCGCCTATGCGGTCGGCAATACGGCGGGCTTCGGCGCGCTCAGCGGTGGCGCTATCCGCTACCGCGCCTATTCGCGCCTCGGCTTGACGCCCGAGGATATCGGCCGAGTCATCGCCTTCGTCACACTGTCCTTCGGTCTCGGTCTTGCCAGCGTCGCGGCGATCGCGCTGATGATCATCGCCGATGAAATCGGGCCGCTGATCAATACCAATGCGCTGCTGCTGCGGATCATCGCCGGGGCGATCCTGGCGGGGCTCGGCGTCATGGTCTATCTCGGGCGTGATGGCCGGGCGGTGGCTCTCGGCCCGATCGCCGTCCGCCTGCCGGATTCGCGTACCTGGTCGCGGCAGTTCCTCGTTACCGCCTTCGATATCGCCGCGTCGGCCACCGTGCTTTATGTGCTGCTGCCGCAGACAGCGATCAGCTGGCCGGTATTCCTGGCGGTCTATGCGATTGCCGTCGGGCTTGGCGTGCTCAGCCACGTTCCGGCCGGTCTCGGCGTCTTCGAAACCGTCATCATCGCCTCGCTCGGCAGCGCGGTGAATATCGACGCGGTTCTCGGATCTCTGGTTCTCTACCGCCTGATCTATCATGTGCTGCCGCTGCTGATCGCCGTTCTGGCAGTGTCGTTGACCGAGCTTAGGCGGTTCGTCGATCATCCGGCCGCTTCCAGCATCCGCCGCATCGGCGGGCGCCTGACGCCGCAGCTGCTCTCGGCATTCGCGCTGATCCTCGGCGTCATGCTGATCTTCTCGAGCGTCACGCCGACGCCGGACGAGAATCTCGAATTCCTCGCCAATTATCTGCCTCTGCCCATCGTCGAGGGCGCCCATTTCCTGTCGAGCCTGCTCGGCCTGGCGCTTGTGGTCGCCGCGCGTGGTCTTGGCCAGCGTCTCGATGGCGCATGGCTGGTATCGGTGGTCTCCGCCGTTCTGGCGCTCACCCTGTCGCTGCTGAAGGCGATTGCGCTGGTCGAAGCGATCTTCCTCGCGATCCTGATCTTCAGCCTGTTCGTCAGCCGCCGCCTGTTCACGCGCCACGCCTCGCTGCTGAACCAGACGCTGACGGCCGCCTGGCTCATGGCGATTGCGGTCATCTGCGTCGGCGCCGTCGTTATCCTGCTCTTCGTCTATCGCGATGTCGAATACAGTAACGAGCTCTGGTGGCAGTTCGAATTCGCGGCTGAAGCGCCGCGCGGTCTGCGCGCCGTGCTCGGGATCACCATCATTTCCTCGGCGATCGCCATTTTCAGCCTGCTGCGTCCGGCGGCCTTCCGCCCGGAGCCGGCGAGCGTAGACGCGCTGCAGCGCGCTGTCGATATCGTCAAGGCGCAGGATTATGCCGACGCCAATCTAGTGCGCATGGCCGACAAGAGCATCATGTTCTCCGAAAAGGGCGACGCCTTCATCATGTATGGCCGCCAGGGGCGCTCATGGATCGCGCTGTTCGATCCGGTCGGCGAGCGGCATGCCATTCCGGAACTCGTCTGGAGTTTCGTCGAGGCGGCGCGGGCTGCCGGATGCCGCGCGGTCTTCTATCAGATCTCGCCGGGGCTGTTGTCCCATTGCGCCGATGCGGGCCTGCGGGCATTCAAGCTGGGCGAGCTCGCCGTTGCCGATCTCGGCGCTTTCGAAATGAAGGGCGGCAAGTGGGCGAACCTGCGCCAGACGGCCAGCCGCGCCCAGCGCGATGGCCTGAGCTTCGAGGTTATACCGGCGGAAGACGTGCCTGCCATTCTCACCGATCTGGCTGCGGTTTCCAGCTCCTGGCTCGAAGACCACAACGCCAAGGAGAAGGGCTTCTCGCTCGGCGCCTTCGAGCCTGACTATGTCAATTCGCAGCCGGTCGGCGTGTTGAAGAAGGACGGCAAGATCGTCGCCTTCGCGAATATCCTCGTCACCGAAACCAAATCGGAAGGCACGATCGACCTGATGCGCTTCTCTCCAGAGGCGCCGAAGGGCTCGATGGACTTCCTCTTCGTGCAGATCATGGAATATCTGCGCGAGGAGGGATACCGCCACTTCAACCTCGGCATGGCACCGCTTTCGGGCATGTCGAAGCGCGAAACGGCGCCTGTCTGGGACCGCATCGGCAGCACCGTTTTCGAACACGGCGAGCGCTTCTACAATTTCAAAGGCCTTCGGGCATTCAAATCAAAGTTTCATCCGCACTGGCAACCGCGCTATCTTGCGGTTTCCGGAGGGGGCAATCCGATGATCGCGTTGATGGACGCGACCTTTCTCATCGGTGGCGGATTGAAGGGAGTCGTCAGAAAATGATCAGAAAATATATCCTCGCCGCAGCATGCGCCACGGCGCTTGCGTTTCCGGCCTATGCCGCCGACGAGAGTACGCAGGACTTCGAAACCGGGCTTATCCCGTCGCCGCACATCTTTCTGCCGAAGGGTGATGTGAAGGGTGCGGTGATGCTGATCTCGGACGCGGCCGGCTGGGGCGACAACGAAAAGGCCGAGACGGATAAGCTGGTGGATGCCGGTGCCGTGGTGATCGGCGTCGACTTTCCGTCCTACATGGATGCGCTGCGCAAATACGATGCCAGTGACAATGACGGCTGCATCTACCTGGTCTCCGACATCGAGGCGTTGAGCCAGCAGGTTCAGCGCGCCGCCGGCAACAGCGCCTATCATCTGCCTATCATCGCCGGTGTCGGCGAGGGCGGCGCCCTGGCGCTGGCGATTGCCGCGCAGACGCCGGATGCGACGATCGGCCAGACGCTGGCGATCGATCCCACGGCAGGCATTCCGCTGACGCAGCAGCTCTGCACGCCGGCCAGCAAGAAGACCGTTGGCGACCGGATGATCTACGGCCTGACCGAGGGCAATCTGCCGGATCCCGTCGTGGTGGCCTTGACGTCGAATGCACCGAAGGATGGGCGCGAGCATGTCGCGGAGCTGAAGAAGACGCATCCGGCGATCGATGTGCGCGACGCCGATGACGACGCGCAGACGACGCTGTCCGATACGCTTGACGACATGATCGACGCATCGGGCAATGCCGACAATCCGCTCGGCCTGCCGCTTGCCGTTCTCGATGCCAAGCCGGCGATGGATACGATGGCGATCGTCTATTCCGGCGATGGCGGCTGGCGCGATATCGACAAGGAAGTTGGCAGCAAGCTGCAGAAGGAGGGGATTCCCGTCGTCGGCATCGACTCACTGCATTACTTCTGGTCGGAACGGAAGCCGCAGGAGACCGCCGACGATCTCGGCAAGATCATCGACCTCTACCGGAAGCAGTGGAAGGTCAAGCATGTGCTTCTGATCGGCTACTCGTTCGGCGCTGACGTGGTGCCGGCGACATACAAGCTGCTGAAACCGGCCGAGAAGGCGTCGATCGTCCAGATCTCGCTGCTGTCGCTGTCGCACGAGGTTGACTACGTGATCTCCGTCATGGGTTGGCTCGGCCAGAAGACCGACGGGGCCGGTGGCGATCCGGTCGCCGATCTGAAGGATGTCGATCCGAAGCTGATCCAGTGCATCTACGGCAAGGAAGACGATGACGAAGTCGCCTGCCCGGATTTGAAGCAGAGCGGCGCGGCTGTCGTCGAGCTGGCGGGCGATCACCACTTCGACGAAAACTACGATCTGCTGACCAAGACCATCGTCGATGCGCTGAAGTCGCGCCTGAACGACTGAGTCTGGCGGTCAACGCATCAGCTTTTCCTCGCTCCAGCCGAGGGCGGCAATCTCGTCGCCCCGGAAACGGGCATCATCGTTGACGATGAATTCGTCGAGTTGCGGTGGGCGGACACTGGATTCCGCCAGCATCGCATGCACCTGGCCGCGGTGATGGGTCTGGTGCTGGAAAAGGTGGCTGAGGATATCGTCCGCACGCTCCTCCTGAAACCGGCCGCCGCGATCCAGCCGGATGGTGGCCGCCAAGGTCTCCGGCGTCAGCGCTTCGCATAGCGCAACGAGGCGCGCATCGACAGTCCGCTGCTCGGGGATCAGCGCTTCGAGCGTATCGAACGGCTCTTCGATCTTCCATGCATCGGGTCCGAGGCTGCCGCCTTCCAGCCCATCCACGTAGAACCAGTCGACTGTGATGATGTGATTCAGCGTCATCTTGATCGAAGGGAAGAAGCTGGTGCGATGCGCTTCGAACTCGCCCGGCTGCAGCCGGAGGCAGGCGTCGAGCAATCTGACATTGGCGAGCGCATTGTTATAGGCGAGCTTGCGGAAAACCCGGCAGGGATCGAAAACTGTCATGTCATCTCCTGTCGGACCGGTCATCGCCCGTCAATGAACCTTCCTGATTTCCGAGTGGCTCTTCAAGACCTTGCCGCCATCTTCCTGCTCGATCAGATAGGCGGGTTCGTCGCTGGTCGCCTTCCGCTTGATGTCGGCGCCCTCAATGGTGCGCTCGACGTCTTCGGTGAAGCTTTCAGCGATCCTGCCCGTTCCCTTGCCTTTGCCCCATCTCCACTCGACGCTCGTGCCCCTCCTGTATTTCTGCATGGCGATGCTCCTTGTTCAGGATGCAATGCGCGGAGAAGGGGACAGTTCCCTCAATCGTCCCGGTCGAGATCGCCGTCTCGCCAGACGACGTGGCGCGGTGCCGGAGGAAGCGTCTCGATCTCGTCGGCAATGAAATACGGCGGAATATCGAGAGCCTTCAACGCTTCGCGGGTGGCGGGCACCCATTTGAACTCCAGAATGCTCTTGCCGTCCTCGATCTGATGGACGATCTCATTTGGCCGGAAGGGGAAGCTTTCGGGGACTTCCATCAGATAATAGAGCCCGAGTTCGTGCCAGTCGCGCTTCTCGAAATGGAAAAAATTCTCGACGATCCAGAGCAGGCGGCCGACCTCGACCGTCACACCGAGCTCTTCGACCATCTCGCGCCGCAGCGTTTGTTCAGAGGTCTCGCCAATCTCGGCGCGGCCGCCCGGGAATGTCCAGAAAAGCTCATGGACGGCCCGGTGAACGAGGACATGGCCATCGCGGAAGCCGAGCCCGGCGATGCGGTAGTTGAAGCGTCCGGCACTGCCATCCAGCCGGATCATCGTTCTCTTCGGCATCGGCGCGCTCAGTCGTCTTGCTGGAAGAGCCGGAACTGCGCGGCTTCCAGGTCCTTCGGCGGCTGCATGCCGAGGTGCTTCCAGGCGGTTGCGGTGAGTACACGGCCGCGCGGCGTGCGCTGGATGAAGCCCTGCTGGATCATGTAGGGCTCGATGATGTCCTCGATCGCATCGCGCGGCTCGGAAAGGCCGGCGGCGATGGTTTCGATACCGACAGGGCCGCCGCCGAAATTGACGGCGATCATGTTGAGGTAGCGCTTGTCGAGCTGATCGAGGCCCATATTGTCGACGAGTAGCCGGGTCAGCGCCTCGTCTGCGATCTCGCGGGTGACGGCCTCGGCCCTGGCGACTTCGGCAAAATCACGGACGCGGCGCAGCAGACGCCCTGCGATGCGCGGCGTGCCGCGGGCGCGGCGGGCGATTTCCTTGGCGCCCTCGTCGGTCATCGGCAGGTTCATCAGCCGCGCGCCGCGGCGGACGATCAGCTCCAGTTCCTCGACGGTGTAGAAGGAGAGACGCACCGGAATGCCGAAGCGGTCGCGCAGCGGCGTGGTCAGCAGGCCAAGGCGGGTTGTGGCGGCGACCAGCGTGAATTTCGACAGATCGATCTTCACCGAGCGTGCGGCCGGGCCCTCGCCGATGATCAGGTCGAGCTGGAAGTCTTCCATCGCCGGATAGAGGATTTCTTCGACGGCCGGGCTCAGGCGGTGGATTTCGTCGATGAAGAGCACGTCACGCTCTTCGAGATTGGTGAGCAGCGCCGCAAGGTCGCCGGCCTTGGCGATAACAGGGCCAGATGTGGAGCGGAAGTTGACGCCGAGTTCCTTCGCCATGATCTGCGCCAGCGTTGTCTTGCCGAGACCGGGCGGGCCGACGAACAGCACATGATCCAGCGCCTCGCCACGGTTCTTGGCGGCCTCGATGAAGATTTTCAGGTTGGCGCGCGCTTCGGCCTGGCCGGTGAATTCATCCAGCGACTGCGGACGCAGCGTCGCATCAAAATCTTCGCCCTTCTTTTCCGGCGATATCAGGCGGGCGGGATCGCTCATGTCAGCATTCTTCCAATTCGGTACTCACTCAATCCATACAGAACGCGGCGCGGTTTTGCATCAAACCCATACGGAATTATCGCGCCAGTTCCTTCAGCCCCAGCCGGATCAGCTTGGCGCTGTCGGCATCTTCGCCGGCAGTCTTCATGGCGGCAGCGACGGCATTCGCCGCTTGATCACGCGAATAGCCGAGATTGGTCAGCGCTGAGACGGCGTCGGCGACCGGGGCCGAAGCCACGCCTTCGCCGAGTTCCTGCTTGAGGCCGATATTCATCGCCTCGCCGGCATAGGCGGGTGCCTTGTTCTTCAGTTCGGTGACGATGCGGACGGCGACCTTCGGCCCAACCCCTTGAGCGCGGGAGACGGCGGTCTTGTCCTGGAGGGCAATGGCATTGGCGAGTTCCGGCGGCGTCAGCGTCGAAAGCACGGCGAGCGCCACCTTGGCGCCGACGCCCTGAACGCTCTGCAGCAGGTTGAACCACTCGCGCTCAAGCACGCTCATGAAGCCGAAAAGCTTCAGCTGGTCCTCACGGACATAGGTCTCGATGAAGAGGACGCAGGCCTCTCCGACGGAACCGAGCTTCGACAGGGTGCGGCCGGAGCAATGGGCGACGTAACAGACACCATGCACATCGACGAGCACATAGTCTTCGCCGATTTCCTCGATGGTGCCTTTGAGCTTGCCGATCATGATATGTCCGTCAGGGGTGGGTTTCGGGAGTGATGAGGTCGAGCGACGGGAAGTAAGCGCGGTAGCCCTTCACATCGCGTGTTAGCAGTGAATAGCCGCGTATGGCGGCATGCGCGCCGATCAGAAAATCCGGCAGCACACGTTCGCGCTGGCCGCCGGCCTTGCGATAGATGCGGAATGCGGCTGCGGCCGCAAAAGCCGCTGGCCAGGGGAGATTTTCCCTGCGAAAGGCATCTTCCGGCAGTGCGTCATCGACTTCATCGATATCGTCGTAGCGTACCGAAAACTCGGCATAAATGATCGGGTTGATGAGCACCGGCCCCTGATCGAAAGCCTCGATCGTCCGTTGCCTTGACCAGCCATGCCAATTGGACGACGGGACGGCGAGATCGACCAGCACGTTGGTGTCAATCAAGGTCGCCATGTCAGCGGTCACGTGTGATGGACATGAGCGCGTCGGCATCGAGCGCCTGATCACCAGTGCCTTCAAGCTTGGAGATCGCTTTGAGGACTTGATCAAGGCGGTTTCGATCTTCGATGGCGCGACGACCAGTCTTCGGGGAGACAACCAGCTTTCCCCCTTCCATGGAGAATACGACTTCGCTGTTTGGCTCTATACCTGCCAGCTCGCGGAGATCGCGGGGGATAGTGACCTGACCTTTCGAGGTAACGCGCATGACTTGCTCCTTCAAAGTAAGAATAATCCTTACCTAGAGAACAAGTCAAGAACAAACTATCCGGCCAAGGCCGCCAGGCGCATGCGGTTGCTGCCGCGATTGTGGGCATGGCAGATGGCGATCGCCAGCGCATCGGCCGCGTCGTCGCCCTTGAATTCCACCTTCGGCATCAGGATCTTCAGCATCATGTGGATCTGCTTCTTTTCCCCGTGGCCGACACCGATGACGGCTTTCTTGACGGCGTTCGGCGCATATTCGGAAACCTGCAGTCCGGCACGCGCCGGCACCAGCATGGCGATGCCTCGGGCCTGGCCGAGCTTCAGTGTCGCGACCGCGTCCTTGTTGACGAAGGTCTGTTCGACGGCGGCTTCATCGGGTGTGTAGCTGTGGACGATCTCAGCAAGCCCGTCATGCAGCTGGCAGAGGCGGGAGGCCAAGTCCATATCGCCGTCCGACGTGACGGTGCCGGAGGCGACGAAGCGCAGCGAATTGCCCAGCGTGTCAATGACGCCCCATCCCGTGCGGCGCAGGCCGGGATCGATGCCGATGATGCGAATCGTGTTTTGCATGGCTCACCATATTGCAGTTGCAAAATAACTGCCATCGATATGTGAACAAAACAAAAACATCCCTTGTTTTTGTGTCGCGCCGTTTACTGCGAATTAAATCAGTTGTCTGAAATCTAATCCATCAAATGTGAGAGGGGCTCCTTTTTCGGAAGGTTAAGGCCCCCAGTGTTCTGTTTTCGGTCAAGCCAGCTGCGAAAAGCCAGGCAAGCCGCTCCGGAAGGGTTCTAGTTTATGGCTCAGAGATTTCAGTCTCTATCATTTAAAGTCATTGCGACTTTCATTCTGCTCACGGCGCTTGCCGTCAGCACCATCAGCGTGCTCGGCTATTTCGCCAGCAGCCGCATTTCCGACGAGCAGGCGCTGAAGGCGAAGGAGAGCGTGCTCATCTTCCGCGGCGACATGCTGCAGGATCAGCTGGAGCAGCTCGAAAACCAGGCGAATTCGATTGCGCGCATCGAAGCGCTGCAGATGTCGATCACCAGCCTGAAGAGCGGCTGGAAGACCATCGAGAAGTCCTCGGGCGATGCCCGCGCGGAACTGAAGAAGGTCTTCATCACCAACAATCCCAACCCGGCTGACCAGCGCGAAAAGCTGATGAAGCCCGAGGGGCCGAGCGGCTTCTACTACTCGAACCATGAGAAGACGCAGGGCGAAGTCGCCCGCGACCTCGAGAACACGGCCTTCAGCGACCTGTTGATCGCCGACATGGATGGCTCCGTCCTCTATTCCTACAAGAAGGACGACAACTTCGCCGAAAACCTGAAAGCCGATGCCTGGAAGGCGACCGGAGCCGGTCTGGCCTATGCGAAGGCCGTCGAGAACACGGCGAAGGCGACCGACGATTCCGCACCGACAGGCTTCTCGGGCCTGCGCGTCGATGCGGGCAAGTCGGGGATCTTCTATGCCGTTCCGATCGTCAAGCTGGGCCTCGCGAAGGGTATCATCCTCTTCAAGGTTCGCGATGACATCGTCACCGGCATCCTGTCGAAGGGCATCGTCTCCGGCAGCACGGCGCAGGCGGCGATCATTTCCAGCGATGGTTCGGCTGTCGGTCTTGCAGACGGCAAGCTGGCGACGCTCGATACTGCGTCCTTCACTTTCATTCCGGATGCGCTCGCCAACAATCAGGGCATGACGGTCGATGACTTCGACCGCGCTGATGGCTCGGCCCGCGCCTATGTTCGCGGGATCGATTATCACGGCGACCGCTTTCTGGTGGTCGAGAGCGTCCGTCTCAGCGAGCTCAATGCCGGCTCGATCGAGATCGCCACGCTGCTGACGATGATCGGCCTCGGTGCGCTCGTCGTCATGGCGATCGCCACCGGCCTGATCACCAAGTTCCTGTTCTCGCCGCTCGCCCGCCTTGCCGGCAACACCCGCGATGTGGCCGACGGCAAGCTCGATACCGAGATCGGCAGCCAGAACCGCCATGACGAAATCGGCACGATGGCCAAGGCTCTTGCCCGTTTCAAGCAGTCGCTGCTCGAAAGCCGTGAACTCGAAGCCGCAAGTGCCGAGACCCGCACCCGCGCAGAGCGCGATCGCCAGGAAAATATGGCGCTGCGCGAAGCCGAGGCGAAGAGCCTGCAGGATGTCGTCCAGGCGCTGGACGAGGGCCTGCATCATCTGGCCAGCGGCAATCTCGCCTATCAGATCGAGACGCGCTTCCCCACCGAGCTCGAGGGCCTGCGTGTCAATTTCAACGAGGCGCTTGCGACGCTGAGCGAAACGATGACGGCGATCGGCGGAAACTCGATGGCGGTTCGTTCGGGCTCGGAAGAAATGCGCAACGGCGCCGACGATCTGGCCGGCCGCACCGAACGCCAGGCTGCCTCGATCACCGAGACCGCCAATGCGATCGATGCGATCACGCAGTCGGTCCGTATCCAGATCGAGCGCGCCGAGCAGGCCGAGCGGATCGCCCGTGACGCCAAGAAGGAAACGGCCGGCTCGAGCGATATCATGCGCGAGACCATCGCGGCGATGGAAGCGATCCAGTCGTCCTCGCGCCAGATCAACTCGATCATCTCGGTTATCGATGAAATCGCCTTTCAGACTAACCTGCTGGCGCTGAATGCCGGTGTCGAGGCAGCGCGTGCCGGTGAATCCGGCAAGGGCTTTGCCGTCGTCGCCATGGAAGTCCGCGAACTGGCACAACGCTCCTCGAGCGCCGCCAAGGAGATCGCCAGCCTGCTACAGAAGTCGACACATGAGGTCGAAAGCGGCGTGTCGCTGGTTGAGCGGGCAGGGGTTGCGCTGACTGGTATCGGCAGCCGCGTCGAGGCGATCAACGGCCAGATCCATGAGATCATGGAATCGACCCGTGAAGAGGCCGACACGCTGCGCCAGATCAACAGCGCGGTTTCCGAACTGGATTCGATGACGCAGCAGAATGCGGCAATGGTCGAGGAAAGTACGGCGGCGATCCATCGTCTCGCCAGCGAGGCGCTGGAGATGGACCGCCAGCTCGGCAACTTCACGCTGCCGCAGGGCCATCACCACCAAAGCGCTGAAGTGCATGTGCTCCGGCACCGCCGCGCTTCCTGACGCGCCGTCAAAGTGTCAGGCGACTCCAGCCATCAGTTGAATCTGGAGTCGCTTGAAACCGCGGCCTCATCAGAGGCTCAGGTCCAGACCGAGCTTCCTGCTCAGAAGGAAAGCGGCGAGCCCTACGCCGAGTACCGCCAGCGCGAAGACTGCAGCCATCATGCCGCCCGATCGCAGTAGCGCTCGCCTGTCGCTTTTCTCCGCACGGTCATAATGCCACTTGATGGCGAAGAACATCGCTATTCCCAAGGCAAGAACCTTGAATGTAACGAAGACGACAGGGACCCAATCCATCTCAAACACTCTCGTATGCATAAGCTGCGCTCCTTATGATCCCATCGCGGGCAAGCGCCTACTTCCGATTATGCAACGCAGATATGTAATAGTAGGCGGTGGTTATTTAGCCCGTACTACTGGCTCAGGAATGACCGCCTAGGGCCTGCGATGACAACGACATGCGGAATGCCGGAATTTGGTTTCCACATCTGCGTTGATGGCAGGCGGCCGATCGGCCCTTTTCTTTGCCGCAGGGTTTGGATGCCGCGCCGTTACCACCTACATAGCCGGTAGCCCCATTATACCGACGGCAGGTTTTCATGATTCCCTTTTCGATCCTCGATCTTTCGCCCGTTCCCGAAGGCACGACTGTCAGCCAATCTCTCGCGGGTTCCGCGCGGATGGCGCAGAAGGCGGAAGAATATGGCTACAAGCGCTTCTGGCTTGCCGAGCATCACGGCATGCCGGGGATTGCCAGTGCCGCGACTGCCGTCGTCATCGGTCATGTCGGTGCGGCGACGAAGCGGATCCGCATCGGATCGGGCGGCATCATGCTGCCGAACCATTCGCCGCTTGTTATCGCCGAACAGTTCGGCACACTCGCCGCACTCTTCCCCGGCCGCGTCGATCTCGGTCTCGGCCGCGCGCCGGGAACGGATATGCGCACCGCCCAGGCGCTGCGCCGCAACCTCGATGCCGGCGCCCAGAGCTTCCCTCATGATGTCGTCGAGCTGCAGCAGCTGCTCGGAGAGCCGGTCGAGAACCAGGCGATCCTCGCGGTGCCCGGCAACCGGACGCATGTGCCGATCTGGCTGCTTGGCTCCAGCCTCTACAGCGCCCAGCTCGCCGCCATGCTCGGTCTTCCCTATGCCTTCGCTTCACATTTCGCGCCGGATTCGCTGCTCGATGCGATCGATATCTATCGCAGCAAGTTCCAGCCATCCGCCGTCCTCGACCAGCCCTATGTGATGGCCGGCGTGATGGGTTCGGTGGCGCCGACAGATGAGGAGGCCGAATATCATTTCACTTCGGCGCAGCAGCAGTTCGTCAATCTCCGGCGCAATGTGCGCGGCCAGTTTCCGAAGCCTGTGAAGGATATGGAGAGCTTCTGGTCTCCGATGGAAAAGCTCAATGTCGAGCATACGCTGCGCTATGCCGTCGTCGGCTCGCCGCAGACGGCTGAAGCCAAGCTCAAGGAATTTCTGAAAGAGACGGAGGCCGACGAGCTGATCATCTCCATGCCGATCCACGATATCGAGGCGCGGCTGAAGTCGGTCGAGCTGTTCGCGGGGCTCGGCAGCTTTGTGAGCGCCGCCGCCTAATCGGCGATTGTCTCGCCGGGATAGACACCCCAGAGGGCCGATTGCTCGACGAAGCCGGTGAGGTTCTCGTGTGGCAGGCCGATGCTGCACCAGGCTCCGTCGCAGCTTCTGACATGGACGAGGACGCGGGCCATCAACGCCGCCGAGATAGCCGCACTTTCCCGGGCTCCGGTGTGAAGTGCGGCAGGCTGTTTCAGCCAGGGGCCGATCACCGCGGTCCGGCGCGAGGAGAGCAGGGCGCGATGCATCCAGCCGCTGATGCCATCGCTATCGCGCACCTGACGCCAATTGTCGTATTCGGCGGTGATCTCCAGCGGCAGGCCTGATTTCACGTAAATCCACTTGGTCCCGTAATCCAGCGACGGGCCGATGCGCATGCGCGCGTTGGCCGATTTGAGCGAGACGAAACGGGGAACCGGCAGACCGGTTTCCCGGCCTTTTGGCGCGCTTGTCTCAACCGGGATTGCCGATGCCTGGCTGGCCAGGCAGGCGGCAAACAGGCCGCAGAGGGCAAGCAGCCCCATCGTGCGGCGCAGAAGAGAAAACGGGCGCATGTCAGCTACAGCTGGTCACCTGTTTCAAGGCGGCCGTGATGCCATCGAGCGAATAGGTGTAGCTGGTATCCGTCCCCCGGCTGGAGGTCGCCTCGATCACCATCTCGCTGCCGCCGCGCATGGCGCGGATCATTTCCGGTTCACGCTCCTCATGCTGCATCCAGGCGGCGTTCTCGCGGGTGAACATCCAGAATGTCTGGTCGCCAATGCGCACCTTCACGCGCGATCCCTGCTTCAACTCGTAGCCCATCCGTGCCTGCGGCTCGTATTTCGCCGAGGCGCCGGGGCCGACCATGAAGAAATTCTTGCCGTGATCAACACTGGTCGGCGTCTGGCCGGTCGGCACGGTCAGCAGATAGCAGACCGTCTGGCCACCGGCCTTGTAGGAATAGACGCCCCAATCGTTGAAGCGCTTGACCATCGTGGGCTGCGCTTGTGCGGAGAAGGCGCAAAGCAGCGAAATGGAGAGAGTGAGAGCAAGTTTCTTCATGGCATTTTCCCCGCCGATGGTGTGAGAGACGCTGGCCTGAGACAGACCGGCTGGAGGCAGGGACATTGAAGGGTTGCAGCGTTACCGCTTTCTTAAAATCAGGCTGCGGCTCACGGAGCTGTGAACCGCTTTGATCCAGATCCTCGCGGAGGTCAGAAGAAGGCAGCCATCGGCACCGGGACGATGCGCTTCAGGACTGCATCGACAGACAGCGATCCGGCGCCCGAGATCGCCAGCACAAACATGCCACCGGCGATCGCAAAGTCCTTCTCGAAATGCAGCAGTTCGTTCTGGCTGGTGAAATCGGTGTGGAAGAGCAGGGCCGTCATCAGGCAGAAGATGCCGAGCGCAACAGCACCCAGCCGTGTGGCCATGCCTGCCGCGACCGAGAAGCCGGCCGCAAGCTGCAGCAGGATGACGCCGATAGCGACCGGTAGTTCGAGACCGAGCCTTTCGAAGGCCGCTGCCGTGGCGTTGAAGTTCAGCGCCAGCGTTGCGCCTTCATGCAGGAAGATGGCCGAGAGCAGCAGACGTCCGGCGAGAAGTGCTGCATTGCTGCCGGCGGATCGGATAGCGGAATGTTCCATGATCATCTCCAATGGGGGTGAGCAGGGCGAGCGGCATCTGCCGCCCGCCCGGGGCAATCACCGTCAGTTGCCGCCCCGTGCGGCGATCGCCTCTTGTAGGTCTTCCAGCTCCTCGCAGCCTGCGGGGCACAGCTGCTTCAGCGAAGCGAGCTGCTCGTTCGCCTTGTCGGGCTTGCCGGTCTGCAGATAGAGCTCGCCAAGATACTCATGTGCCGCCTTGTGATCGGGCTGCAATTCGAGAGCCTTGGTGTAGTAGGTCAGCGACGTGTCGTAGTCGCCGGTCATGCGCAGCGTGTAGCCGAGCAGGTTGTAGACATCGGCCTGCTGGTTATCCTCGGCGAGGCCGCGCAACTCCTCGAGTGCGCCCTGATAGTCCTTGGCGGCGATCTTGGCGCGGACGGAAGTGAGGTCCGGACCGTCGCCGGTTTCCATGTTATCGACGGCAAAGGCCGGCATCGCCGTCAGTGCCGAGATGGCCGAGCCGCCTGCCGACAGCGCGCAGAAGCTGATGACGCCGAGAACGGCGTAGCGGGTGAATGATCTTTTCATGACGATAGTCTCCTCAGGCGTCAGGCCTGGCTGGTAGGTGTGAAGGCATAGGCGTTTCCGTCCTTGACGAAGCTGCCGGAGCCGGGGAAGGGGAAATGCGAGCCGCAGATGGCGATCTTGTCCGATATGACGCGATCGATCAGCTTGCGGCGGCTGGTGATGGCAAGAGGTCCGTCTTGATCGTAGCTGCCTTGCCATTCCGGGTGCGGCGCCAGCAGCGCCGGGACGTACATGATGTCGGCCGAAACCAGCAGCTGGCTGTTTCCGGAGTTGACCAGATAGGTCGAATGACCAGGCGTATGGCCCGGTGCCGAAATCAGCTCGATGCCGGGAGCCACCTGCGCACCGTCCTCCACCAGCTTCCAGTTCTTCCATTTCGGGAAGACTTCGGCGATGCGCTTTCCGGCAGGCTTGCGTCCCTCCGCGAGTTTCGAGAGGCGGCCGGGATCGGTCCACCAGTTGTATTCGGCCGAATGAACGATAAGTTCGGCATTCGGGAAGACAGGCGCATTGGTGCCTTTTTCCATCAAGCCCCAGACGTGGTCAGGGTGGAAATGCGAGATCATGACCGTGTCGATCTTGCGGTAGTCGATGCCGGCGGCTGCCATGTTGCCGGGAAGGTTGGTGGCATTGGCCTGCCACTGGCCGACGCCGGAGCCGGCATCCATCATGATCAGCCGTCCGCCGACCTTCAGGACGACCACCGTCAGCGGGATCGGCATGAAATCGGTCGGCAGATGCGCCTTGGCGAGCGCATCCTTGGTCTCGTCGACCGTGGCGTTCTTGATGAAGGCGGGATCGTGCGGCTTGCGCCAGATGCCGTCGTAAATGGCAGTCACTTCGATATCGCCGACATTGTAGCGGTAGAAGCCGGTTGCCGGTTCGTCCGGCGATGCGGCGAAGGCCGGGGGCACGAATTCGAGCTTCGATGCGAGGCCGAATGCGGCTGCCGCGGCGGCCGAACCAAGCAGTGTACGGCGTGACATTTCAAACATTGGGATGCCTCCTCTGGCTTGTCCTTTGTCTCAGCGGAGACGGGATGGGTTCGACGCCGCCGCTGAAGAACTAGACCGGAGAGGCCTGCTGCTTATTCCGAGCCTGCCGTAATTTTCCATGCAAGTCATTGAGAATTAACGGCTAATTTTTCACCCCGGCAAAGCGGTCAAAAAAATCTCAGTCGGCAGGGAATAAAACCGGGTGCTTGGCGATCTAGGCAATAAAGGGTCGCATTGTGCTGAGGGCGGCCCGAGGACTAGAGTCGGCTGCGCTGCAGCCGCAGAGGGTGTGATGACCGAAGCCTGTCTTGCTTTCCCCACATCGTTCGACGATCAGCTGGCCATGGCTCTGCTGCGCTGGCGCCGCCGTTCGCGATCGTTTTCTCAGCTCGCAAGCTGTTTTCTCGCCGAGGCAGCGTCGGTCCTCGTCGGCTATATGGAAATGGCACAGGCGAGGGGCGGACGGCAGGCCGCTGCCGCCTCCGCGCAGCCCGATCACACATTGCGTTTCCAGCAGAACATCCTTCCGCACATGGATGCAGCCTATAACTTCGCGCGCTTTCTCAGCCGCGACCAGGATGCGGCGCAGGATATCGTCCAGGACGCCTTTTTGCGCGCCTATCGCAGTTTCGAGACCTATCGCGGCGGCGATTCACGGGCCTGGATTTTTGCCATCGTCCGGAACTGCCATCTCGCTTGGCAGCAGCAGGGACGGCGGAAGGCACGTTTCGAAACGCCGCTGGATGCCGATGCCGGAAGCGACAGCCCGGCCCATGAGATCGCATCGGATGACGATACGGCGGAGACAGCGATGATCCGCGAAAGCGAGACGTCGCGCGTGCGCCATGTCATCGGCCTGCTTCCGGAGGCGATGCGGGAAATTCTGGTGCTGCGCGAACTCGAGGAGCTTTCCTACAAACAGATCGCCGAGGTCATCGATGTGCCTATAGGTACCGTGATGTCGCGCATCGCCCGGGCGCGGCGCGAATTTGGCGAGGCCTGGGATGCGTTCGAGAATGGCGGGGTGCGGGCATGAGCGAGGCGCCGAAGCAGGGCTGCGACCAGTGGGGGCCGGTGGTGCATGCCTTCATCGACGGCGAGCTGGATCTGGTGCGCGCGGCCGAGCTGGAAAGTCATCTGGCGGGGTGCCCGGATTGCCGGGCGGAGATCGAAAGGGTGCGCGGGGTGCGGCAACGGATCGGACAGGACGGCGTGCGCTTCAAGCTTCCGGACGAGGTCCGGTCGCAGGTTCTCGCCGCGCTGTCGCGCGAGCAGGCCATCTCCTCATCCGCTCTTCAGCCGCGCCAGAAGCCTGCTTCGCGGTGGGACCGTTTCTTTCGTTTCATTCGCGACTGGAGCTTCGTGCCGTCACTGGCGGCGCTGGCGGCGAGCGCAATGCTGTTCGTCAACGCGCCGGTGCCGGATCTCGGCATCGAGGACCAGCTGCTGGCGAGCCATGTCCATTCGATGCTCGCCGATCACCTCGTCGATGTGCAGACCTCGAACCAGCATACGGTAAAGCCCTGGTTCAACGGCCGCATCGATTTCTCACCGCCGGTCAACGATCTCGCCAAGGATGGTTTCCCGCTGGTCGGCGGCCGGGTCGATTATATCGGCGGTCGGGTGGTGGCAGCGCTCGTCTACCGGCGCAACGGCCATGTCATCAACCTGTTCATATGGCCGCAGGCCAGGGGCGGGCAGGCGACACGGGAACATGACGGCTACAACATGACGGACTGGTCGTCCGACGGGCTGGTCTTCTGGGCCGTTTCCGATGTCGCCGCCAGCGATCTGGCCGCCTTCCGTAGCAGCTTCATCCGCGCAGCCGGCGGCTGACACGACAAAAAAGGCGGGCAAAAGCCCGCCTTTGAAATGTCTTCGGCCAAGAGGCGATCAGGCCGAAAGCTTGGCCAGCACTTCTTCGGAGACTTCGAAGTTCGAATAGACGTTCTGGACGTCGTCATCATCTTCGAGGTTGTCGATCATCTTCAGCAGCGACTGAGCCTTTTCCTCGTCTACCGGCACGTTGTTCTGCGCGCGCCAGACCGCCTTGACGGTTTCGGCTTCGCCGAGTGTCGCTTCGAGCGCCTTGGCGACTTCGCCGAGCGATTCAAAAGCGCAGGTGATGTAGTGGCCTTCTTCGTCGGTCTCGACATCGTCGGCACCGGCTTCGATCGCGGCTTCCATCATCTTGTCGGCATCGCCTGCTGCGAGCTTGTAGGTGATTTCGCCGACGTGATCGAAAGAGAAGGAAACCGAGCCGGTTTCGCCCAGTGCACCGCCGGCCTTGGTGAAGATCGAGCGGACATTCGAGGCGGTACGGTTGCGGTTGTCGGTCAGCGCCTCGACGATGACGGCGGTGCCGCCCGGGCCGTAGCCCTCGTAGCGGATCTGCTCGTAGTTCTCGCCGTCGCTGCCAGCTGCCTTCTTGATGGCGCGGTCGATATTGTCCTTCGGCATGGACTGGGCCTTGGCGTTCTGGATTGCCAGGCGCAAGCTGGCGTTCATCGACGGGTCGGGCAGACCGGCCTTGGCGGCGACAGTGATTTCGCGCGCGAGCTTGGAGAACATTTTCGACCGCACGGCGTCCTGACGGCCCTTGCGATGCATGATGTTTTTAAACTGTGAATGGCCAGCCATGGCACCCCTGTTCACGTCTCTTGTTCGGAATGGGCCGCCTTATAAGAGCGAAACGGGCCGCATTCAAGCGGAAAGCAGCTTTTCGGCAGGCGTTTGGCTTGCGGTGACCAACGGGAACAAAGCCACCGGACCTGACGTTGTGACCCTGAAACAGCGAAGGGAAAGGAATAGCCATGGCAAGCTTCAGCGAAGCCCGCGAACATCCGGCACAGCAGCTCTGGGATCAGGTGAATGGCATTCATGCCGGCATGCTCGGTGTCGATGGTGCCGACATGCATATGCAGCCCATGGCGCCGCATGCCGATCCCAAGACCAACACCATCTGGTTCTACACGAAAGCCGACGCGGATATCGTCCGTGCCGTTAAACCGGGAACGCGCGCGCATTTCTGCGTGGTCGGCAAGGATCACGACTATCACGCCTGCCTGGCAGGCAAGATCGAACTGAAAGCCGATCCGTCGAAGATCGAAGAGTACTGGAATTCTGTCGTTGCTGCCTGGTACGAGAACGGCAAGAAGGACCCGAAGCTGACGATGCTCGCCATGCATGTCGACGATGCCGAAATCTGGGTCTCGACCGGCAGTAAGCTGAAATTCGGCTGGGAGATCGCCAAGGCCAATCTCGACGATGACAAGATGCCGGATGTGGGGATAAAGCGGCATTTGCAGTTTGCTTGAACAGATTTCCGTTTTACCGCGAGGCCCCCTCATCCGCCCTTCGGGCACCTTCTCCCCGAGGGGAGAAGGGATGCTGGAGCCGCGGCGTTCACTTCCCCTCTCCACTCGGGGGTCCGAAGGACGGGCCGAGACCGTTGGCTCGGCCCCGGTGGGTAGGGTGAGCGGGCTCCGGGCTTTGCGAGTCCCTACTGCACGTCCCTCATCACATAAATCTGCGGCTTCCTTGGCAGCGTCCGCAGCGACACCGTCAACGTGTTGTTCTGCGCCATCTGAATATCGAATTCCTTGCCGATCATCGACAGGAACCGCTCGACCGGCGGCCCACGGCGGTGCATCGGCAGGACGATCGACGCGCGCAGGCGCTTGATCACCCGGCTCATGCTGTCCGGTCCCATCGTCAGCCCGCCATCGACGGGCACCATCACCACGTCGAGACGGCCGATCTCGGTGTAATGCGCATCCGTCAGCTCGTAATGCAGGTGGCCGAGGTGACCGATACAGAGGCCGGCGATCTCGAAGATGAAGATCGAGTTGCCATCCTGCTGCGATCCGCCGAGGCCGTAGCTGAAGCGGATGTCGGTCGTGACGTTGCGGATATAGGCGTCGCCGACGACGAGATCGACCTTGGCTTTTTCGCCGGGGATGTCGCTCCAGCCGTGCAGCACGTGCTTGATCGCCGGATCCGGAGTGAGTGTGTAATGCGTCTGGTGCGCCTTGTTCATGGTCACGACGTCAGGCGTCACCGAGGGCTGGTAGATGCCGTTGTAATCGGTGGCGATGACGATGCCGCCGGGTGTGTCGATCTCGAAGGTGGAGTGGCCGAGAAAGGTGAAGGTGACGTCCTCGCCTTCCGATACCGCGGGGATGACTGGCGCGGTGGTCGAGAAGCTGGCGAACTGCGCCTTCGGGATACCTTGGGCGATTGCCTGGCACTGGCTGACGTTCTTGCGCTGCTCCTGGGCGCTCGCGGCCTGCGGCAGGGCGAGGGAAGCAACGCATGCGATAGCGAGGACAAGCAATTGCGGCTTCATGCCACCCCTCCGGCGCTTTCACGAAGCCGGGAGGATGCGGCAAGGCGCCGCAGGGGTCCAGATGCGGGGTGCTCACAAATGCGTGTTGGGGTGGGTGGTCTCGGGTCTTATGTAGGCGGGTGCCGGCCCCCCTCTGCCCTGCCGGGCATCTCCCCCACAGGTGGGGAGATCACAAGTGGCAGGCTCCCCGCTTTTAAATGAAGGCTGCGGCTCGTAGAACGATGTTGGCGGGGCGAGCGGGTGCGCCCAGCCAATCTCCCCACCTGTGGGGGAGATGCCCGGCAGGGCAGAGGGGGGCGGGTACCCGCTGACCTCACAAAACTACCGCCAGAACTCCGGAATCGTCTCCGCCAGTCTCGGCCCCAGCCGCAGCGGCGCAATCTTCTCCGCCAAACCCGTCGCGTCCGAAATCTCCACACCAACCCCGCAGATCGTCGCAGGCCCGGTCGCCGCCTCCATCCGCCCCTTCGGCATCTTGGAGATGAACCGGTTGAGTGGCTCCTCCTTGTCCATGCCGAGCGAGCTATCATAGTCGCCGCACATTCCGGCATCCGACATATAGGCGGTGCCGCCGTTCAGGATCTGGTGGTCGGCGGTCGGCACATGCGTGTGGGTGCCGACGACGAAGCTGGCGCGGCCGTCGACGAAATGGCCGAAGCACTGCTTCTCGCTGGTCGCCTCGGCGTGGAAGTCGAAGATGATGGCGTCGGCCTGTTCCTTCAGCGGGCAGGCGGAAAGGATCGCCTCGGCCGACTTGAAGGGGTCGTCCAGCTCGGGATGCATGAAGACGCGGCCCATGATGTTGGCGACGAGCACGCGCGCGCCGTTGCGGGCATAGAAGAGACCGGAGCCGCGGCCGGGCGTGCCCTGCGGATAATTGGCCGGGCGCAAGAACTGGTCGTGGCGGCCGGCGAAAGCGACGGCGTCTTTCTGGTCCCAGACGTGATTGCCTGTCGTCACGACATCGGCGCCGGCATTGATCGTCTCGAGGAAGATGTCTTCGGTGATGCCGAAGCCGCCGGCGGCGTTTTCGCCGTTGACGATCACGAAGTCGAGTTTCAGGTCGGAGACCAGTCCGGGTAGGCGATCCCAAACCGCAGTGCGTCCCGTCTTGCCGACCATGTCACCCAGAAAAAGCAGTCGCATTCACTATCCAATCCACGAGGCAAAAAAGCGAAGGCCGCTTTCTGTCAGGATGGCATCCAGGCTTATGTCATGCGGCTCGTCGGGCACATGTGCCACTTCCTGGCAGTCGAATGCAATGCCGATGAGCTTCGGTTTGCGGCCTTTTTGCCGCAAAAGGCTAATGGCACGGTCATAATAGCCGGCGCCGTAACCGATCCGGTGGCCACGGGCGTCGAAGGCCGAGAGCGGCACCAGCATGATGTCGGGATCGAGAACCGGCGCATCCGGCCCTGGGCCCGATGTGCCGAAGCCGGTCGGGATCAATGGCGCGCCGCGCACCAGCTCGCGAAACACGATCGTCTGCTTGTCGAGAATGGCGGGCACGCAAAGGCGGGCGCCGCGGGTCTGAAACCTTGCCATCAGTGGCCGCAGATCAGCCTCCGAGCGGATCGGCAGGAAGCCTGAAATGACGGCGCCGGGATCGAAGGCGACGGCGTCGCCTGCGTGGTCGGCCATGGCAAGGGCCATGTCGATGCGCGCTTCTGGGGCGATCGCATCGCGAAGGGCGAGCCGTTCGGTTCGCAGATCCGCCTTGAGTTGCTTGAAATCGGTCAGCATGCCGCAAACCATAAACCGCTGACGGGCCAATGCAATGCGTGAAAGCGGCGTTCGCTTTGCCGATCGGCTAGATGACGATGCTCGACGGAATGCCCGACGAACCGGTTGGAAGCGGCATGGCCTGCGTGTAGTTGCCGCCGGTCTTACCGTTTCTCACTTCATCCATCGCCTTTTCGAGAATCTGACGGACCTCGCGCAGAAGCGACTGCAGCTTTTCCAGCGATACGCGGTCTTCGCTCGACACGCCTGATGCCTGCTGCTCGCCATCGGCGGCCGTGTCCTGGTAGGCCTTGCGTGCCTGCGCGGTATCGACAGGCTCGGTTTCTCCGGCGGCCGGATCGGCGGGTGTTTCGCCCGAGGCGGAATCTGCGGAAGCAGAACCGGCCGTTGTTCCGGCGGTGCCCGCTTCGGCGGAAGCAGCTGCAACAGCACCTGGCGTGGCGCTCGCGCCAGCGATGGAAGAGGCAAATTGCACGGCGGCCGAGGCAATCTTCTGTGACAGCTGTGCGGCGAGCCGCGCGGTGGCTTCGGGCGAGAGCCCGCCGCTCTTCAGCATCTCCACCTGCTGCTGCAGTTCGGCAAGTTTGCGCGCGGCGCGTTCCTTGGCGATATTGGAAGACGATTTCTTGTCCTGCTGCAGGGCGGCGAGGGCCTGATCGGCGCGCTCGGCCAGCCGCACCCGCGGGTCGCTGCTCGGTGTTGCGGAGGCCGCAATCGACTGTTGTGGTGTGCTGCGCAGTATGTTCAGCGCATTCGACTGTGCGACCTGCATCATATCCCCCGATATCATCAGGAATGGTTTCTGCAACTTCAGGCTTGCGCGGGCCCTGGCAGCAAACGCCGGGCGAGCGTCTTTTGTGTCTCGCAGTGATGCAGCGCGGCAGGGTGACGGATGCAGCCCTCTCTGCAATCCTCGCCGCATTGCCTCAGGCTTGCTCATCCACTATCGGGGGGACGCAGAACGATGACGACTTGGCAGGCATGCCCATCTGGAGACGGCTATGGTGGATGAGAGTTTTTCGATTTCGGGCAAGCTGACGGACGAGGGCCACAAGCTGGTCCAGCGCGTCTATTATGAAGACACCGATTTCTCCGGCCTCGTCTATCACGCCCGCTACCTGCATTTCCTCGAGCGCGGACGCACCGACTACCTGCGTTGCCTCGGTGTGGAGCAGCGAGAGCTTATCACGGCCGACGAGGAGGGACTGGTTTTCGTCGTCCATCGCATGGAGATCGACTTCAAGAGCCCGGCTCGGATGGACGATATCCTGACAATCGTGACGCGGACCGAAAAGGCGGGCGGCGCCAAGATGATTCTGTCGCAGGAAATCCGCCGCGGCGAAACGCCGCTGATCGCGGCAAAGGTCATCATCGCTGTCATCAACGCCAAGGGCCGGCCGCGCCGCCTGCCGGAGGGGCTAGCGAAGCAGATGCCGATTGCGGCCGACGCAGGCTAAAAGGAAGCGTTTTATGCTGTACAACGGCTGCAAACCGGCTCTTGCAAAAACATGAGTTTCATGTGAAGGAATTGCCGCGCTGCAGGAAATGCGCGTTGCTCCGCCGCCGGACCAGCTCAGATCAGTTCTGACCGGCTAGAAAAACCCAGCTGAATTAAAGCTTTCAGTCGCACTCTGACACTAACGATGTGTTAACCATAATGGTGTCTTACTCTGAATGTCAGAGTTTGTGCGGTGCACGCCTTCCTTTGACCAAATTTGACGGCAAGGAAGGCGGAAGAAAAGCTTCAAGCTTGACCAGGGCTTAGGGCGGCGGTCGCCAGACATTTCTTGCGAGATCACTTTTGTGCCGCCCGGTCAAGCACCGGGCGTTTGGATTCGGGGATTTTGGATCAATGGAACAAGCAGGATTGGCAGCAGCAACGGCCGACGTCAGCCTCTGGTCGCTGTTCATGCAGGCAGGCATCGTCGTCAAGCTCGTCATGCTCGGGCTTCTCGCAGCCTCCGTCTGGACGTGGGCGATCGTCATCGACAAGTATCTGGCTTATGGCCGTGCGCGGCGCCAGTTCGACAAGTTCGAGCAGGTGTTCTGGTCGGGCCAGTCGCTGGAAGAGCTCTACAGGACGCTCTCCGAGCGCAACAACACCGGCCTCGCGGCGATCTTCGTTGCGGCGATGCGCGAATGGAAGAAGTCCTTCGAGCGCGGTGCGCGCTCGCCGATCGGTCTGCAGATGCGTATCGACCGTGCCATGGACGTGACGCTGTCGCGTGAATCTGAAACACTTTCGTCCCGCCTGGGCTCGCTTGCGACGATCGGTTCGGCCGGTCCGTTCATCGGTCTCTTCGGTACGGTTGTCGGTATCATGACCTCGTTCCAGGCTATCGCCGGCTCGAAGTCGACCAACCTCGCGGTTGTGGCGCCGGGTATCGCCGAAGCGCTTCTTGCGACGGCTATCGGCCTCGTCGCCGCTATTCCGGCGGTTATCGCCTATAACAAGTTCTCCGCCGATGCCGGCAAGCTTTCGGCTCGCATGGAAGGCTTCGCGGATGAATTCTCCGCCATCCTTTCGCGCCAGATCGATGAAAAGCTGCAGCCGCGCCAGGCCGCGCAGTAACGGAACGGCGGGAGTACGACCATGGGTATGGCTGTTGGAGGCAATTCCGGGAGCGGTGGCGGACGCCGCCGCCGCGGTGGCCGGAACAAGAACGTAATTTCCGAAATCAACGTGACGCCGCTTGTCGACGTCATGCTGGTGTTGTTGATCATCTTCATGGTCGCAGCACCGATGATGACGGTCGGCGTGCCGATCGACCTGCCGGAAACGCAGGCCAAGGCGCTGAATTCCGAGACCCAGCCGATCACGATCTCGGTCAAGAACGACGGCCAGGTGTATCTGCAGGAAACGACGATCCCGGCTGAAGAGATTGCCGCGAAGCTCGAGGCGATTGCGACGACGGGTTACAACGAACGCATCTTCGTTCGCGGCGACGCGACGGCGCCTTACGGCGTGATCGCTGATGTGATGGCGCGCATCCAGGGTGCGGGCTTCAAGAATATCGGCCTAGTCACGCAGCAGAAGAAGGACCAGTAGAAAGCAAGATGAAGACCAGCGTCGTCACATCTGCTGTTCTGCATGGACTGGTGCTCGCTGCAGCGCTGGTGACCATTGGCTCGCCCGAGCATTTCAAGGTTGATGATTTCGAAGCGATGCCTGTTGATCTGGTGCCGGTCGAATCGATCACCCAGATGCAGCAGGGCGACAAGAAGGCGCCGATGAAGGAAACGTCGGCGCCGAAGCCGACGACGCGGCCGCCGACCCCTGATCAGGGGGAGAATGTCGGCGATAACAAGGTCGATCTCAAGACACCACCGGTGCCGAACGCCAAGCCGAGCAATACGGATGCGGCGGCTGCCAATTCGAGCGAGAAGCCGGCGCAGAAGATCGATCCTATCCCGAACGAAGTGAAGGAAATCAACAAGGAAGAGACCGAGGTCGAGCAGCCGAAGGAAGTCGCTTCCATTCCGCAGACCAAGCCCGACGTCGCGCCGACCCCGCCGAAGCCGGAGGAAAAGCCGGTCGAGGAAGCAAAGCCCGAGGAAGCGCCGAAGCCCGATGCCGAAGCGCTGCCGGACAAGGTCCCGACCCCGGTTGCCAAGCCACAGGTGAAGCCGCCTGAGGAAAAGCAGGCCGAGAAGCCGCCGGAAAAGCCCCAGGACCAGCCGAAGACGGCTGAAAAGCCGACCGATAAGAAGAAGGACGACCAGAAGCGCGACGTGGCGAAATCTGCATCGTCGATGAAGAGCGACTTCAACGCAGACGACATTTCTGCGCTCCTGAACAAGACCGATCCTTCGGCCGGCGGCACGAAACACTCGACACAGGAAGCCTCGCTTGGCGCCAAGAAGGCGACGCAGGGTGCTTCGAAGCTGTCGATGAGCGAGATGGACGCACTGAAGAGCGCGATCGCCGGCAACTGGAACGTCATTCCGGGCATGGAAGGCATGGGCGACGTGCGCATCAAGGTGCATATGAAGCTCGACGAAGACGGCAACATCATCGGCCAGCCCGAAGTCGAAGCGACCGGCGGCGACAACGATTCGACCCGCCGCGCGCTCGCTGGCGGCGCCTATCGCGCGATCATGAAGTCCGCGCCGTTCTCCACGCTTCCAAAAGATAAATACGATGCCTGGAACGAAGTCGTCGTGAACTTCGATCCCAGCGATCTAGGGATTTAAATGCTGAAAGGCCTCTGTCATATGAGAAAGTCTTCCCTTCTCCGCGCCCTGATGATGGTGGCGGGTCTCGTCACCGCGGGCGCCTTTACGACGCCTGCGAACGCGCTCGTCGAAATCAACATCAACAAGGGTAACGTCCAGCCGCTGCCGATCGCCGTCACCGACTTCCTGCAGGGCGACATGGGCGCGCAGGTTTCTCAGGTGATCGCCGCCGACCTGCAGCGCTCGGGCCTTTTCGCGCCCGTCAACAAGAACGCCTTCATCGAGAAGATCTCCAACCCCGATGCCGCTCCGCGCTTCGAGGACTGGAAGGTCATCAATGCACAGGCGCTGGTGACCGGCCGGGTTACGCAGGAGGCCGATGGCCGCCTGCGCGCCGAGTTCCGTCTCTGGGATACGTTTGCCGGCCAGCAGATGACCGGTCAGCAGTTCTACACGCAGCCGGAAAACTGGCGCCGCGTGGCCCACATCATCGCCGACGCGATCTACAAGCAGATCACCGGCGAAGAAGGCTATTTCGATACCCGCGTCGTCTTCGTCTCGGAATCCGGCACGAAGCAGCAGCGCAAGCGCCAGCTCGCCATCATGGACCAGGACGGCTTCAACGTCCGTACCCTGACCGACGGCAGCGACCTGGTTCTGACGCCGCGCTTCTCGCCGAACCGCCAGGAAGTGACATACATGTCCTTCGCCAACCAGCAGCCGCGCGTCTATCTGCTGCAGCTGGAAACCGGACAGCGCGAAGTGGTCGGCAACTTCCCGGGCATGACCTTCTCGCCGCGCTTCTCGCCTGATGGCCAGAAGGTGGTGATGAGCCTTCAGCAGGAAGGCAACGCCAATATCTATACGATGGACCTGCGTTCGCGCACCACGACGCGCCTGACCTCGACGGCGGCGATCGACACGTCACCGTCCTATGCGCCGGATGGCGGCCGCATCGTTTTCGAAAGCGACCGTGGCGGCCACCAGCAGATCTACGTGATGAATGCCGATGGCTCCGGCCAGACGCGTATCTCCTTTGGCGACGGCAACTACTCGACGCCGGTCTGGTCTCCGCGTGGCGATCTGATCGCCTTCACCAAGCAGTCGGGCGGCAAGTTCTCGATCGGCGTGATGAAGCCGGATGGCTCCGGCGAGCGTATCCTGACGACGGGCTTCCACAACGAAGGCCCGACCTGGGCTCCGAACGGCCGCGTGCTGATGTTCTTCCGCCAGGCCGCCGGTGCCGGTGGTCCGCAGCTCTACTCGATTGACCTGACGGGCTACAACGAGCAGCTCATCAAGACTCCGAACTACGCTTCCGACCCGGCATGGTCGCCGCTGCTGGAGTAGTGGACGGCCCGGAATACGCCTTCATGTCGCCGCAAAGTCCTGAAAATGGGCAATGTAGGGACAAATCAGTAAATCATTAACCATACTTCTTGAGCGCCGATTAACCTCGTACGGTTACAGTCCGGCAACCCTGATGAAGTCGCAAGGAGACCCGGCCATGAGCCGAATTCATACCCCGGCAATGAGCCGCATGCAGAGCCTCGCCCGCAACCCCGTCATGATCGCGCTCGTCGCTGGCCTCGCTCTCGCAGGCTGCGCCAACAAGAAGAACATGGCCAACAGCGCTGGCGATCTCGGCCTTGGCGCCGGTGCAGCAACGCCGGGTTCGGCTCAGGACTTCACCGTCAACGTCGGCGACCGCATCTTCTTCGACACCGACTCCACGTCGATCCGCGCGGACGCTGCCCAGACGCTCGACCGTCAGGCACAGTGGCTTGCCCGCTACCCGAACTACGCGATCACCGTCGAAGGCCATGCCGACGAACGCGGCACGCGCGAATACAACCTGGCTCTGGGTGCCCGCCGTGCGGCTGCCACCAAGGACTACCTCGCTTCGCGCGGCGTTCCGGCTCAGCGCCTGAAGACGATCTCCTACGGCAAGGAACGTCCGGTTGCTGTCTGCGACGATATTTCCTGCTGGTCGCAGAACCGCCGTGCCGTTACCGTTCTCGGTGGCGCAGGCATGTAATCTGCGGAAATCGCATTACATTTTGGAAAGGCGGTCCGTTCGCGGGCCGCCTTTTCTTTTTGAACACACTTTGGCCAGACTCCGTTGCTTTTTGAAAGCAATTGGCAAAATCTCCTGTTCGTGCCATCGGGGCGCGAAGAATCACTGGGACAGGACGATACCTATGAAGAAATATGTCGTGGCAGGGGTGCTCTGCCTCGCGGCTGTGACGGGGACCGAGCGAGCGGCGTATTCCGCATCGTTTCTCGGTCTGAACCTTGGCGGCAAGCCGGTGCAGACACAGGCGCAGCCTCCCGTCGTCAACGTGCAGAGCAGCGGCACGGAAATGCGGGTCCAGCAGCTGGAAGATCAGCTGCGCCAGCTGAACGGCCGCATCGAAGAGATGAGCTATCAGATCCTGCAGATGCAGGAATCGCTGCGCAAGACGCAGGAAGACAACGAGTTCCGTTTCCAGCAGCTTGAAAAGGGCGGTGGCGGCGCTGGCGGCGGTTCGACCGGCGGCAGCACCAAGGGCACCAAGAAGAGCGAAGCCGACGTTCCCCCCGCATCGACGAACCAGGCGCAAGCCGGTTCTCGAGGGCAGGGCGCCGATGATGTTGCGACCATTATCGAAGCACCGCAGGGAGCCGAAACGGCTCCCTCCAACGACGTGCCGTCGAACAGCGGTCTTGGCCAGCCGCCGCAGCAGCTGGGTTCGATGGACTTCGACCAGAACGGCAATCCGATCGGCGGCACGGTCAATCCGGGCGCCGAGGTCGGTTCTGCGCCGCTGCCACCTCCGGGCTCCGGCGCTTCGCCGCAGCAGACGGCATCGCTCGGCAGCGAGGCTGACCAGTACAAGGCCGCCTACGGCCATGTTCTCTCAGGCGACTACGGCACGGCGGAGCAGGAATTCACCCAGTACATCGCCCAATATCCGGGCAGCGCCCGGGCGGCGGATGCGAATTTCTGGCTGGGCGAAGCCCTTTATTCGCAGGGCAAGTTCAATGAAGCAGCCAAGACCTTCCTGAACGCGCATCAGAAATATGGCTCGTCGGAAAAGGCGCCGGAAATGCTCTTGAAGCTCGGCATGTCGCTGGCTGCACTCGACAACACCGATACGGCCTGCGCCACGCTCAAGGAAGTCTCGAAGCGCTACCCGAAGGCATCGCGCGCCGTCATAAGCAAGGTCGCGAGCGAACAGAAGCGTCTCGCCTGCTAAGGGTTTCCGGTTTGTCTCCGGAAGCCATCCTGCCGCCCGAGGCTGCGGTCCACCGCTTCCTCCAATCGCTTGCCGAGCCTACTCGCATTCTCGTCGCGATTTCAGGGGGCAGCGATTCCACCGGCCTTCTCGTCGCGCTCAATGAAGCCATCAAATTCCAATCGAAATTCTCGCTCTGCGCCGCCACCGTCGATCACGATCTGCGTGCTGGCTCTGCGGATGAAGCGCGCGCTGCCGCTGCTCTCTGCCATTCGCTTTCCATAGATCACCTCATCTGCCGCTGGACAGGTCCGAAACCGAAGGCCGGCATCATGGCCGCTGCGCGCGAGGCCCGCTATCAGTTGCTCGCGGCCGCCGCGCGGCAACTCGGCGCAAATCTTGTTGTCACCGCCCACACGCTCGACGATCAGGTCGAGACGCTGGCGATGCGCGCCAGCCGTGGCGCCACGTCCGCGGCCGAGACCGGGATTGCCGACGCTGTGCTGTTCGATCGCAGCATCTGGATCGCCCGGCCGCTGCTGGCCTGCAGCCGTAGCGGCATTCGCGCGCTGCTCACCGCCAGCCATATCGGCTGGTCCGATGATCCGAGTAACGAGGACATGAAATACGAGCGCGTTCGAACACGCGCAGCCCTCGCTGTGCAAAGCGCCGACCGTCTCGACATGCCTTCCATGGAAACGAGAGCGGCGCTTGCGGAGAGTGCTGCAGACTGGCTCGACCGGCATTTCGCTCTCGCCGCACCCGGCCTGGGGCGCGTCTCGCCTGAGGGGATCGACGTTGGCGATCCGGCCTTCTGCTATGCGCTCGGGCGTCTGGCAGCGGTTTTCGGCGGGCAGGCGTTTCCGCTCTCGTCTTCATCGCTCGAACGCGTGCTGGCATTTCTCGGAACCGGCGAGCCGGGGAGGGTGACGGCTGGCCGCGTGGTCTTCGACAGGCGGCGGGACGGTCTTTACCTGACGCGCGAGGACCGCGGCATCTTGCCACTCGCGCTGGCGCCCGGCGCCTCCGCCATCTGGGACGGGCGGTTTGTGATCACCAACCATTCCGGCTCGGAAATCCGTGTCGAAAAGCAGGGTGCCAAGCCAGACCAATACGGCGTTGACGATCGCCTGCGGCGATCAGCCCTCAAGCGCGCTCTGGCTGCGGCTCCGGCCGTATTCGCTGGAGATGACGCAATCGTGTCCGGAGCATTTTCCGGGGACATGGAGGTCATCCCGTATTTTGCGCCATTCGACCGCTTTTTGACACGATTCGACTTCAAGTTCGCCCAACGCCTCGCGGCGGCTTTTGGAACACGCCCCTATCCAAGGCCACCTTTAGGTCTTATTGACGGAAAAACCATCTGACGGATCGGATCGCCTTGGCAATGACACGGCGCAACCCTATGTTAGAGTTCAAATAAGACGGCCGCCATGAGGCGGCTGTTCCAGTGCTGGGGAGTTCGATGAACCCTAACTTACGTAATTTCGCCTTGTGGGCGATCATAGCTCTGCTGCTGATCGCTCTTTTCAGCATGTTCCAGACGACGCCGGCACAGACCAGCTCGCGCGAAATCCCTTACTCGCAGTTCCTGCGTGAGGTTGATGCGGGCCGTGTGAAGGAAGTCGTGGTCACGGGCAACCGTGTCTCGGGCAGCTATGTTGAAAATGGCACCACCTTCCAGACCTATTCTCCTGTGATCGATGACAACCTGCTCGATCGCCTGCAGCAGAAGAACGTCCTGGTTTCGGCCCGCCCGGAGACCGACGGTTCTTCCGGCTTCCTGAGCTATCTCGGCACGCTGTTGCCGATGCTGCTGATCCTCGGCGTCTGGCTGTTCTTCATGCGGCAGATGCAGGGCGGTTCGCGCGGCGCGATGGGCTTCGGCAAATCCAAGGCCAAGCTTCTCACCGAAGCGCATGGCCGCGTGACGTTTGAAGACGTTGCCGGTGTCGATGAAGCCAAGCAGGACCTCGAAGAAATCGTCGAATTCCTGCGCGATCCGCAGAAGTTCCAGCGTCTCGGCGGCAAGATCCCGCGCGGCGTGCTGCTCGTTGGCCCTCCGGGCACGGGTAAGACGCTGCTCGCCCGCTCGGTTGCCGGCGAAGCCAACGTTCCGTTCTTCACGATCTCGGGGTCCGACTTCGTCGAAATGTTCGTCGGTGTCGGCGCAAGCCGCGTCCGCGACATGTTCGAGCAAGCCAAGAAGAACGCGCCCTGCATCATCTTCATCGACGAAATCGACGCCGTCGGCCGCCATCGTGGCGCCGGTCTCGGCGGCGGTAACGATGAACGCGAGCAGACGCTGAACCAGCTGCTTGTCGAGATGGACGGCTTCGAAGCAAACGAAGGCATCATCCTGATCGCAGCGACCAACCGTCCTGACGTTCTCGACCCAGCACTTCTGCGTCCGGGCCGTTTCGACCGTCAGGTCGTGGTTCCGAACCCTGACATCGTCGGCCGCGAGCGTATCCTCAAGGTTCACGCCCGTAACGTGCCGCTGGCACCGAATGTCGATCTCAAGGTTCTGGCGCGCGGTACGCCCGGTTTCTCCGGTGCCGATCTGATGAACCTCGTCAACGAAGCTGCCCTGATGGCCGCACGCCGCAACAAGCGCGTCGTCACCATGGCGGAGTTCGAAGACGCCAAGGACAAGATCATGATGGGTGCCGAGCGCCGCTCGTCCGCCATGACCGAAGCCGAAAAGAAGCTGACCGCCTATCATGAGGCCGGTCACGCCATCACCGCGCTCAAGGTTGCCGTGGCCGATCCATTGCACAAGGCGACGATCATTCCGCGCGGCCGTGCTCTCGGCATGGTCATGCAGCTTCCCGAGGGCGACCGCTACTCGATGAGCTACAAGTGGATGGTTTCGCGCCTGACGATCATGATGGGCGGCCGTATCGCTGAGGAACTGACCTTCGGCAAGGAGAACATCACCTCGGGTGCGTCATCCGACATCGAGCAGGCCACAAAGCTTGCCCGCGCCATGGTCACCCAGTGGGGCTTCTCCGACGTGCTTGGCCAAGTCGCTTACGGCGAGAACCAGCAGGAAGTGTTCCTGGGTCATTCCGTTTCTCAGTCGAAGAACGTCTCGGAATCGACGGCCCAGAAGATCGACAGCGAAGTGCGCCGCCTGATCGAGGAAGCCTATGCCGAGGCACGTCAGATCCTGACGGACAATCACAACGAGTTCGTTGCGATTGCTGAAGGTCTGCTCGAGTACGAAACGCTGACCGGTGAAGAGATCAAGGCTCTGATCCGCGGCGAAAAGCCGGCGCGCGATCTCGGCGACGATTCACCGCCGAGCCGCGGTTCGGCTGTTCCGAAGGCGGGCGCACGCCCGGCATCGAAGGGCGATGAAACGGAAGGTGGCCTCGAGCCGCAGCCGCATTGACCGAAAGTACGAAAGCCTAAGCTTAAGAGAGGCCGGGTTTCCCCAGGAAATCCGGCCTTCTCGTATCGGTAACGCGATATAATCGGTTTTCGCGGTAATTGACGTGATGGCGCCTGCGTTTTGTGGCATGCCGCTATTATGAGCAGGCCGCGTTAGAGACATCGAACGAATTGATTCGTTCTTGCGGCCAGGATTTGCTTGGCACATGGCGCCGCCTGCTTGGCGCGCCGGAAGCATAGGGGTACATATGAAGAGACGTTACTTCGGCACGGACGGCATTCGCGGCCAGTCGAACATTTTCCCGATGACGCCGGATCTGGCGATGCGGGTGGGCATCGCGGTCGGTACCATCTTCCGCCGCGGCAATCACCGCCACCGCGTGGTCATCGGCAAGGACACACGCCTGTCCGGCTACATGCTCGAAAACGCCATGGTTGCAGGTTTTACTGCTGCCGGCGTCGATGCCTTCGTCCTCGGCCCGATCCCGACACCCGCCGTTGCCATGCTGACGCGATCGCTGCGCGCCGATATCGGCGTGATGATCTCGGCCTCGCACAATCCTTACGAAGACAACGGCATCAAGCTTTTCGGCCCCGATGGCTACAAGCTTTCCGATGATATCGAGCAGCAGATCGAGGACCTTCTTGAAAGAGACCTGTCCAGTCAGCTCGCCAAGTCCGACGATATCGGCCGCGCCAAGCGCGTCGATGGCGTCCACGACCGCTATATCGAACATGCCAAACGTACACTGCCGCGCGACGTGACGCTGCAGGGCCTGAGGATTGCGATCGACTGCGCCAATGGCGCTGCCTACAAGGTTGCGCCCGCCGCTCTCTGGGAGCTCGGCGCCGAGGTTGTCACCATCGGCAACGAGCCGAATGGCACCAACATTAACCTGAATTGCGGCTCGACCAGCCCGGTTGCCCTGCAGAAGAAGGTCGATGAAGTCCGGGCCGATATCGGCATCGCGCTCGATGGAGACGCGGACCGCGTGATCATCGTCGATGAGAACGGTGCCGTCGTCGATGGCGACCAGCTCATGGCTGTGATTGCCGAGAGCTGGGCCGAAAGCCAGCAGCTTCGCGGCAGTGGCATCGTCGCAACCGTGATGTCGAACCTCGGCCTGGAACGCTTCCTTGAGGACAAGGGCATGACGCTGGCACGCACTAAGGTCGGCGACCGCTATGTGGTCGAACATATGCGCCAGAACAATTTCAACGTTGGCGGCGAACAGTCCGGCCATATCGTCATGTCCGACTATGGCACGACGGGTGATGGCCTCGTGGCGGCGCTGCAGATTCTGGCTGCCGTCAAGCGCACCGGCAAGACCGTCAGCGAAATTTGCCGCCGCTTCGAGCCCGTGCCGCAGCTGCTGCGCAATGTGCGTATCTCCGGCGGCAAGCCGCTTGAAGATATCCAGGTGCAGAAGGCGATTGCCGATGCCGAAGCCGAGCTGTCGAAGAACGGCCGCCTCGTTATTCGCCCGTCGGGAACCGAGCCGCTGATCCGCGTCATGGCTGAGGGCGACGACCGCGCCCAGATCGAGCGCATCGTCAACGACCTGATCGGCACGATCTCGAACGTCCGCAGCGCGGCGTAAGATCCTCCCGATGTCTTGCATTGAACCGGCGCCACAAGTGCCGGTTTTTTGTTGCCGCAAGAATTATGGTGTCCGCTCTATGAACAAACACGGTAAATATTCGTAGTTAAGCGGGTTTTAACGTTTCCCGTTCATTATCCAGACAAAGCGTATCAGATTGGCAGGCTCGCGCTCGGCCAATGTAACTTCTTTGGAGTGGATCATGAAAAAAGGCTTGGCCGGCATCTTCGCCGCACTGCTTATGACCTCGAATGCACTGGCGGCCGATCTCGCTCCTGTCGAGCCGGTTCCGGAAATGCCGCCTGAGGTGACTGTTACCGAAGCGACCGGCTGGTACCTGCGCGGCGATGTCGGTTATGGCTTCAACGATCTGCGCGGTGCCAAGTTCTATCAGGGCGGAAGCTCCGCTGACGAAGTGGACTTCACTACCTCGGACCTGCGGGACAGCTTCACCGTTGGCGGCGGTGTTGGTTATCAGGTCAACAGCTACCTGCGTACCGACTTGACGCTCGACTATCTCGGCAAGAGCGACTTCCACGGCTCGACGACCGGCGGCGGTTCTGCCTTCGGTGCCTGCCAGGTCACCTGCTCTTCCACCGATCTGTCTTCCTTGACGGCATGGACGCTGATGGCAAATGCCTATGTGGATCTTGGCACCTACGGCGTCTTCACGCCTTATGTCGGTGCCGGTATCGGTGGCTCTTACGTTAAGTGGAAAGATCTGCGCAACACGTCTTGCGACACCAGCGGCAGCGGCTTTGGTTGCGACGATACCGTCACGCATAACGGCAAGGGCGACTGGCGCTTCAGCTACGCTCTGATGGCCGGTGCATCGATCGACGTCACCTGCAACGTCAAGGCTGATGTCGGTTACCGCTTCCTGCATGTCGATGGTGGCAACATGTTCGGCTATGCTGAGAACGGCGGCCCGGGCCGCGACAAGGGCTTCAACGTCCACGAAGTCCGCGCCGGTGCACGCTACCTCTTCGGCGGTTGCGAGCAGCCCGTCGCTTACGAGCCCCAGCCGGAAATTCCGCTGCAGCAGCCTGTCTACAAGTAATCGGATCTCTATCGATCCTGCGAAAGCCGCCTTCGGGCGGCTTTTTGCTTTTCAGGCCTCGCGTCGCACCTGCGTCAAAAAATCCTCAGTGTGCGACACTTCTCCGTTGACCATGACGGGCGAGGTCTGTATCTACGGCGGCGGGACACCTCTCCCCAACGAGAGGCTAATTACCTGGAAGGGTATACATATGGCCGCTGCCACCGCAAAGCCGGACGTCCGTCCGAACAACACTCATTTCTCTTCTGGCCCTTGTTCGAAGCGCCCCGGTTGGTCGCTCGATGCTCTCTCCGACGCGCCGCTTGGCCGTTCGCACCGCGCGAAAGTCGGAAAGACGAAGCTGAAGCAGGCCATCGATCTTACCCGTGAAATTCTGGAAGTGCCCGCGGATTACCGCATCGGCATCGTTCCTGCTTCCGATACCGGCGCCGTCGAAATGGCGCTCTGGTCGCTCCTCGGCGAGCGCGGCGTCGACATGGTCGCCTGGGAAAGCTTCGGCGCTGGCTGGGTCACCGATGTCGTCAAGCAGCTGAAGCTGAACGACGTCCGCAAGATCGAAGCCGGTTACGGCGAGCTGCCTGACCTTTCGACCATCGATTTCGACCGCGACGTCGTCTTCACCTGGAACGGCACCACCTCGGGTGTCCGCGTTCCCAATGCCGATTTCATCCCTGCCGACCGCAAGGGTCTGACGATCTGCGACGCGACGTCCTCTGCCTTTGCGCAGGACATGGACTTTGCCAAGCTCGACGTCGTCACCTTCTCCTGGCAAAAGGTTCTCGGCGGCGAGGGCGCACATGGCGTCATCATCCTGTCGCCGCGCGCTGTCGAACGCCTGACGACCTATGCACCGGCCTGGCCGCTACCGAAGATCTTCCGCATGACCTCGGGCGGCAAGCTGATCGAGGGCATCTTCACTGGCGAAACCATCAACACGCCGTCGATGCTCTGCGTCGAGGACTATATCGATGCGCTGCTCTGGGCCCAGAAGCTCGGCGGCCTGAAGGCGCTGATGGCGCGCGCCGATGCCAATACCAAGGTCATCGCCGACTTCATCGTTGCCAACGACTGGATCGCCAATCTGGCGGTCAAGGCGGAGACCGCTTCCAACACCTCGATCTGCCTGAAGATCGTCGATAAGGAAGTCACCGCTCTCGATGCCGATGGCCAGGCGAATTTTGCCAAGGGTCTCGTCGCTCTTCTTGAGAAGGAAGGCGTTGCCTATGACATCGGCGCTTACCGCGACGCCCCGTCGGGCTTGCGCATCTGGGCTGGTGCCACCATCGAAGCTTCCGACATGCAGAAGCTGATGCCGTGGCTCTCCTGGGCGTTCGAAACGCAGAAGGCCACGCTTTCCCAGGCTGCTGCCTGAGTTGATCGCATAAGGCTCCGCCGGAATGGCGGAGCCCAGCATCCCTGATTTCATCCATCGCTGAACACTTTTGAAGGAAGCCCACAATGGCACCTCGCGTTCTCGTATCCGACGAACTGTCGGAAACCGCCGTCCAGATTTTCCGCGACCGCGGCGTCGAAGTCGATTTCCAGCCGCAGCTCGGCAAGGACAAGGACAAGCTCGCCGAGATCATCGGCAATTATGATGGTCTCGCCATCCGCTCGGCCACTAAGGCCACCGAGAAGCTGATCGCTTCGGCGACCAACCTCAAGGTCATCGGCCGCGCCGGTATCGGCGTCGACAATGTCGATATTCCGGCTGCCTCGCGCCGCGGTATCATCGTCATGAACACGCCGTTCGGCAACTCGATCACCACCGCCGAGCACGCCATCGCGCTGATGTTTGCCGTTGCCCGCCAGCTGCCGCAGGCCGATGCCTCGACGCAGGCCGGCAAGTGGGAAAAGTCGAAGTTCATGGGTGTCGAAATCACCGGCAAGACGCTCGGCGTCATCGGCGCCGGCAATATCGGCGGCATCGTCTGCAAGAAGGCGATCGGCCTCGGCATGCATGTCCTGGCCTACGACCCCTTCCTGTCGGCCGAGCGCGCCCAGGAAATGGGCGTCACCAAGGTCGAGCTCGACGAGCTGCTGGCTCAGGCCGACTTCATCACCCTGCACGTTCCGATGACCGACAAGACCCGCGGTATTCTCGGCAAGGACAACCTTGCCAAGACCAAGCCCGGCGTTCGTATCATCAACTGCGCCCGTGGCGGTCTGGTCGATGAAGCCGCACTCGCCGAAGCCATCAAATCAGGCCATGTCGCCGGTGCCGGTTTCGACGTCTTCGAAGTCGAGCCTGCCAAGGAAAGCCCGCTCTTCGGCCTGCCGAACGTCGTCTGCACGCCGCATCTGGGTGCGTCGACCACCGAAGCCCAGGAAAACGTTGCTTTGCAGGTTGCCGAGCAGATGTCGGATTACCTCGTCAAGGGTGCGGTTTCCAACGCCATCAACATGCCATCGATCACCGCCGAGGAAGCACCGCTTCTGAAGCCGTTCATCAAGCTGGCTGATGTTCTCGGCGCCTTCGTCGGTCAGGTCACCGACGAGCCGATCAAGGAAATCGAGATCCTCTATGACGGCGTGACCGCCGGCATGAACACCCGTGCGCTGACCTCGGCAACGCTCGCCGGTCTGATCCGCAGCCAGGTGGCGGACGTCAACATGGTTTCGGCACCGGTGATGATCAAGGAAAAGGGCATCGTGCTCTCCGAGGTCAAGCGCGACAAGACCGGTGTCTACGACGGTTACATCAAGCTGACGGTCAAGACCGACACCATGACCCGCTCGATCGCCGGTACCGTGTTCTCGGACGGCAAGCCGCGCTTCATCCAGATCAAGGGTATCAACCTTGACGCCGATGTCGGCTCACACATGGTCTATATCACCAACACCGACGTCCCCGGCATGATCGGCTTCATCGGCACGACGCTCGGCTCGGCCGGCGTCAATATCGCCAACTTCCAGCTCGGCCGTGACAAGCAGGGCGGCGATGCGATCGCGCTGCTCTATGTCGATGGACCGCTGAACGACGAAGTTCTTGCCAAGCTGACCGCCAATGCGGCGATCCGCCAGGCCAAGCCGCTGGTCTTCGCCGTCGATTGATTTTCCTCCCAGGAAGACAAGAAAAGCCCGGCGCGGGAAACTGCGCCGGGCTTTTTCCGTTTCGAGCGATCAGGCGCTGATGCTGCCTGCGTCCGGCACGCGGCCTTGCGGCGTCAGCCCATCGACCGCCTGCGGTAGGGTCTTGGAAAGGCGGGCGAGAAGGTCGTCCTTGTTGAGGCCGGTCGCCTTGGCGAGCTCGTCGAGAATATCGGGGCCGAGGGCCTGGGAGAGCTGGCCGTTGTCGATCGGCTTGTTCTCGCCAGATGAAACCCAGGAATTCGCCGTGTCGCCGAAGCCGTTCTGCTGGAAGTGATCGAGCAGGCCGCCAAGGCCGCCGCTCAATATGCCGCCGGCCGAGCCGCCTTTCAGCAGGTCGCCAAGGCCGCCTGCACCGGCAAGGCCGCCGAGAAGGCCACCCAAACCGCCGAGGCCGCCGGTTTGTGTCGCACCGCCGCCATCTTGCCCGCCGCCGAGAATGCCACCAAGGAGACCGCCCAGGCCTCCACCATCCGCTTGCGGCGCGGCTCCGCCAGGCTGGGTGCCCGAGGCTTGCGGCTGTGCGCCGCCCGTTAGTTCGCGAAGCGTGGCTGCAATCTTGTCGCGGTTCTGGTAGCCCGCAACGGCCAATATACCCAGCAATGCCGTAAGATTCCTGCGATCCATGGTGTCCTCCCGCTGAAATCGCCAGGGCGCAATCCGCCCGGATGCCTCAATGCACGAGACGGCAAAATGTTCCGCAGCGCCGGTGTTTTCAGCCGCGCGGCTTGAGCAGGCGAAGCGCGTTCATCGTCACCAGCACCGTTGCGCCGGTATCGGCCAGGATTGCAGGCCACAGACCGGTGACACCAATGATCGTCGTGACCAGGAAAACCGCCTTGAGACCGAGCGCGATCGTGACGTTCTGGAAGATGTTGCGCATCGTTCGCTGCGACAGTGCGATCATCTCTGCGACATCGCCGACGCGTCCGTGAAGGATCGCCGCATCCGCAGTTTCGAGCGCGACATCGGTCCCACCACCCATGGCGATGCCGATATCGGCGGCGGCAAGTGCCGGGGCGTCGTTGATGCCGTCACCCACCTTGGCAACGGTGAAGCCCTCGCGCTTCAATTCGCCGACGATGCGCTGCTTGTCCTCGGGCATCAGCTCGGCGCGCACATCGATACCGAGCTGCTTGCCGATCGCCTGGGCGGTGCGGGCATTGTCGCCCGTCAGCATGACGATCTTGACGCCGCGGGCCTTGAGAGCGTCGAGGCCGGCCCGCGCGTCGTCTCGCGCTTCGTCGCGCATGGCGATTAGACCGGCAATCGTATCATTGACGAGAAGGATCGAGACTGTCTTGCCGTCGTCGTTCAGTGTCTGGATCGCTTCGCCCTGCTCGGCCGTCAGCTGCTCACGCACGGCGGCGGGGGAAAAGAGGTCGAGCTTCTCGCCACCGGCACGGCCGCTCATTCCCTTGCCTGCAATAGCCGAGGCTTCAAGGGCAGGCGGGACTGGCAGCTTGTCGGCCGTTGCCCTGTTGAGGATTGCCAAGGCTAACGGGTGGCTGGAGTTGCGCTCGAGCACGGCAGCACGCGATAGGATCTGCGGCTGGGTTAATGCGCCGAAGGAGACTATGTCAGTAACCTTCGGTTTGCCTTCGGTCAGCGTGCCGGTCTTGTCCAGCGCCACGGCGTTGATCTTGCCGAGGCCCTCCAGCACGGCGCCGCCCTTCAGCAGCAGCCCGCGGCGCGCACCTGCCGAGAGCGAGGCGGCGATGGCGGCGGGCGTCGAGATCACCAGCGCGCATGGGCAGCCGATCAGCAGGATCGCCAGACCCTTGTAGATCCATTCATCCCAGGCGCCGCCTGCGACAAGAGGCGGCAGGATCGCGACCAGTGCGGCAACTGCCACGACACCGGGCGTATAGTAGCGCGAGAAGCGGTCGATGAAACGCTCGGTCGGCGCCTTCGATTCCTGCGCTTCCTCGACGAGCTTGACGACGCGGGCGATGGTGTTGTCGGCCGATGCCGCGGTGACGCGGACGCGCAATGCGCCATCGCCATTCACCGTTCCGGCAAAGACGATGTCATCAGGCGTCTTGCGAACCGGAACGCTCTCGCCTGTAACGGGCGCTTCGTCGATCGCACTTTCTCCGGAAACAATGATGCCGTCAGCCGAAATCCGGTCGCCGGGGCGCACCAGAATGATGGCGCCGACGGCAAGCGTCTCGGCCGGGACTTCGCGGGTTGCGCCGTTTTCCTCAAGCAATGCGCTTTTCGGCACGAGCGCGGTCAGCGACTGGATGCTTGCCCGGGCTCTGCCCGCCGCAACGCCTTCCAGCAACTCGCCGACAAGGAAGAGGAAGACGACGGCCGCGGCTTCTTCCGCCGCGTTGATGACGACGGCGCCGACCGCGGCGATGGTCATCAGCATCTCGATAGAAAAGGGCGTGCCGGCCAGCGCCGCCATCACCGCCCGCCTTGCGATGGGTACAAGACCGATCAGCATCGCGACCATGAATGCGTAAGGCGCGATCGCCGGGACAAGGTGACCAGCCGCATAGGCTATGACGAAGGCCGCGCCAGACAGGATGGTGAGCCTTCCCTTGCTGCTTTTCCACCAGGGACCGGTGGACGGCGCGTGATCATGACCATGCAGGCCGGGGATTTCGGCCTCATCGTGCGAATGCCCTGCATGCTGCTCGTGATTGTGGTCATGTCCGGAATGGTCGTGGTGGACAGCGGTCTTTTCGCGCCTCGCATCTTTGCCGCCCGCCGCCATCGGCACGACGGAATAACCAAGGCCGGTGACGCGTTTCTCGATTGTGCCGAGATCGCTGCTGCCATCGTGGCGCACCGTCATCGTACCAGCCGTCATGGAGACCGAGACATCCTCGACGCCAGGCACGCGGCGCACCGCCGTGTCGATCTTTGCCGCGCAGGAGGCGCAGTCCATGCCGCCGACGCGGTATTTTGCCTGGGATGTTTCGGCCATGATCCGGTTCCTTGTCTTCTACCGGTTTTCTTCCTACATCCTCTAGTCACTAGAGGTGCAAGAGGCGATCATGAAAAAAATCACCATTGGAGATGCCGCGCGTCAGAGTGGCGTCAAGGTGCCGACGATCCGCTATTACGAAAGCATCGGATTGCTGGCTGCCCCAAGCCGTAGCGAGGGCAACCAGCGCTCGTATGAAGTGTCGGATATCCGGCGGCTGGCCTTCGTGCGGCACGCGCGCGAGCTCGGTTTCGAGGTCGATGCCATCCGGGCGCTATTGACGCTGCAGGACGATCCGCATCAATCCTGCGCTTCCGCCGATGCCATCGCCAAGGCCCGTCTCATCGAGGTCGAGCAGCGTATCCGCAGCCTGACCGCACTGAAGGCGGAGCTGGAGACCATGGTAGAGGGTTGTTGCCACGGGCGCGTCGACCAGTGCCGGGTCATCGAGATCCTGGCCGATCACGGCCAGTGCATGCACGACCATCATTGAACTTAAAACCGCCGTGGCCGTTTCTTCGATTGGACAATGGAGGAGCCAGTCATGACGAAGATGAGCCTTGCGGATATTTCCAAGAAGATGCGCGATATCGATGTCGCGATGCTATCGACCCATACCGACGGCGGCGCGATCGCCGGCCGGCCGATGAGCAACAACCGGGAGGTCGATTACGATGGCGACTCCTACTATTTCACATGGTCGGATTCGCGCATGGTCTCCGATATCGAGCGTAACCCGAAGGTCTCACTGACATTCCAGGGGAAGCAGTTCTTCTCGATCGCCGTCGAGGGTAAGGCCGAGGTCGTGCGCGACAAGAAGGCCTTTGAGGAACATTGGACCAAGGACCTCGACGACTGGTTTAAGGATGGTATCGACACCAAGGGCGTAGCGATGATCAAGGTCCATGCCGATCGCATCCATTACTGGAGTGGCGAAGAGGACGGCGAGGTCAAACTGAAGAACTAGGCCATGCGGCGCCGGTGGCAAAAGAATAGTCACCGGCGCGCTGACGGGAAGCACTTGCAGGAATTTAGCAGCACGACGATGCCTAATCATCGGGCTTTCGCCTGAAGTTTAGGCGCGCTATGATTCTGATTTTATTTATCTTTTTCATTTATAAGAGCAGGGTTCCGTTTCAATATCCGATAAGATTCATGGCCTTCACCACGACGAATCCAGATGATTTCCACGTCCCGAACGATGACTTCCGTTCGCTGTTCGAGACCCATCCGTCGCCGATGTGGGTCTATGATCCCGTCACCCTGCGGTTCCTGATCGTCAACGATGCGGCCCATGATCTCTACGGCTATTCCGCCGAGGCCTTCGCGCGGATGACGGTGCTCGACATCCGGCCCGCGACCGAGCGCGAGCGGATGGTCAGCGCCGTTCAGGGCCGGACCGATATCGAGCGGGCCGAGCGCTGGACGCATCTGAAGGCCAGCGGCGAGCCCTTCGAAGTGCTGACCTACGGGCGCGAAGTGCGCTTCGACGGCCGCAATGCCATCCTTGCCATCGTTCAGGACCGAACCGAGGTCAACGCCGCCAGACGGCAAGTCACCGATGCCCGCTCACTGCTTGACAGCATCGTCGATAACCTGCCGGTCGGCGTTTTCGTCAAGGATATGGAAGACGACGGGCGCTATGTGCTGTTCAACCGCCAGAGCGCCACGATTGCCGAAATGCCCGGCCGCGAGATCGTCGGCAAGACCGACCGCGTGGTGTTTCGCGACAAGACGCGGTTCTTCCGCGAGCAGGACAAGCGGGTGCTGGAGGAAGACATCACGATCACCTTCGAGGAGGTCATTGCCAAGAAAGGCGGTGGCCACCGTCTGCTGAAGACGGTGAAGCGTGCGCTTCCAGCATCTGAGGGCCGCCCGCGCCGCTATCTTCTCGGCATCTCGCAGGACGTGACGGAAGAGCGCGCCTTCGAAGCGCGCCTTGCGCATCTTGCCATGCACGATGCCCTCACCGGGCTGCCGAACCGCGCGGCTTTTGCCGATCACATCGAGAGCCATGTCGCGGCAGCAACGGCGCAGACGCCGATCGCGCTGCTGTACCTCGATGTCGATCACTTCAAGCTGATCAACGACAGCAAGGGTCACGCGGCCGGCGATGCGCTGCTCTGTCAGGTGGCGCGGCGGCTGAAGATGCTGCTGGAGGAGGGGGATCTCGTGGCGCGCCTAGGCGGCGACGAGTTTGCGATCGTGCTGAAATCCGGCGATTGCGGCCGGACGGGACGCTTTGCCGAGCAGCTGCTCGCCGTGCTCAGCGCGCCCTTCGATCTCGACGGCAGCAACGAGCATGTGACCTGCAGCATCGGCGTCGCCTTGGCACCGGATCATGCCGGCGATGCCGACGTGCTGATGCGGCATGCCGATCTGGCGCTCTACGCCGCCAAGGAAAGCGGCCGCTCCACCTACCGCTTCTACGAAACGGAAATGCGCCTCGAAGTGGAGCGGCGTCATCAGCTCATCGCCGAATTGCGCGACGCCGTCGAGAAGCGGCAGTTCGAGCTTCACTACCAGCCGATCGTGCAGGCGGCGAGCGGCGAACTCGCCGGCTTCGAAGCGCTGATCCGCTGGCATCACCCGAGCCGCGGGCTTGTGGCGCCGATGGAATTCATTCCGCTCGCCGAAGAAACCGGGCTGATCGTGCCGATCGGCGAATGGGTGCTGCGCGAAGCCTGCCGCGTTGCCGCCGGCTGGCCCGAACATCTGAAGATCGCCGTCAATCTTTCGGTCTGCCAGTTCCGCCACAACACGCTGCTCGCGACCGTCGTTTCGGCGCTCGGCGACAGCGGATTGCAGGCGCAGCGGCTGGAGATCGAAATCACCGAGTCCGTTTTCCTCGCCGATGTCGAACAGAGCCTGCCGCTGCTTCGAGCCCTGAAGGAGCTCGGCCTGCGCATCGCCATTGACGATTTCGGCACGGGCTATTCGTCTTTCAGCTATCTGAGGGCCTTTCCCTTCGACAAGATCAAGCTCGACCGCAGTTTCGTCGCCGGCATGGAGAGCGACCCCGGCAATCTGGCGATCATCCGCGCCGTTGCCGGCATCGGCTCAGGGTTTAATGCGGTAACGCTTGCCGAAGGGATTGAGACGGAAGAGCAGTTGGAGAGGCTGCGGCGGGAGGGCTTTGCGGAAGTGCAGGGCTATCTGCTCGGCAAGCCGATGCCGCAGGCCGACGCCGAGCGGATGATCGAAGGCGATGTGCCATTAAGGCGCGCCCGCTACCGTTGAGATCATCGCGTCGAAGGCATCTGCTGCCTTGCTGCGATAGCGCTCTTCATGCCGCAGCAGGAAGAAGGGCCGCGGCAGCGGCTTTATGGCCGCTTCGACGATCGTGCCGCCCTTGAGCAAGGGGTCGGCGAGGATGCGCGACATCAAGGTCGCCCCCAATCCAGCCTCGACGGCGCTGATGATCGGCTCGTTGGCGGGCAATTGCAGGGTGACGTCAAGCTCGGCGAGACTGAGACCCTCTGCCTCGATCATACTTTCGAAGGCATGCCGCGTGCCCGATCCCGCCTCGCGCATCACCCACGGGGTTTGCCGGAAGTCGCCGATGCTGCGCGGCTTTCCGTCCGTCCAGGGGTGATCGCGGCCGACGATGACGATCATCTCGTCGATCGCAACCTGCCGGGCCGAAACCCCGCGGCGATCCTCGCGCCATTCGATAAGCCCGATTTCCGTCTTGCCGTTCATCACGGCGTCAGCCGTTTCGACGGTATTGCCGATGCCAATATTGAGCTTGATGCCGGGATAGAGGTTGCGATAGGCGGCAAGCTTCGGCGCTAGCCAGTGGGCGGCGGCCGTCTGGCTGGCGATGATCGACAGTTCGCCATGCATCAGGCCGGAGAGATCCATCAGGGCCGCCTCCGCTGCCTTAGCACTTGCCAGCACCTGCTGTGCTTCCTTGAGAAACAGCTGGCCCGTCCGGTTGAGGACGATCGAGCGACCGACGCGGTCGAAGAGCGTCACGCCGTGACGGGTCTCCAGCGCGGTGATTGCGGCGCTGACGGCCGATTGCGTCATGTTCAGATATTCGGCGGCGCGCGTCACATGCTGGCGGGCGGCGACTTCGACGAAGATGCGGAGCTGCTCAAGGGTCATATCATCGATTTTATCGAACGTTTTTATAATTACAATTCGTTGGAAGCGATTAATTCAAGGGTCTATTGGTGACGCCGAAAGATGAGGCGAGCGGCAATGACCATTCTGATGAAAACCGGTGCGGGTGATGTTCCCAGCGAAGGGCTGCGGCTTGTCCGGCATTTCACGCCCAACTGGTTTGCAGCGACCATGGGTACCGGGATGTTCGCCGTCTGCCTGGCGCAGTTTCCATCGGCACCGGCGCTCTACAGCCTCGGCGAAACGTTGTGGGTGGCGAACATCCTGCTCTTCATTGCTCTTTCGCTGATCTACGCGGCGAAGTGGATCATCTATCCTGGCGATGCGCGCCGGATCTTCGATCATCCGGTGCTTTCGATGTTCTTTGGCTGCATTCCGATGGGACTCGCCACCATCATCAACGGCTTCGTGATCTTCGGGCAGCCGCTGGTCGGGGATTTCGCGATCGATATCGCGCAATCGCTCTGGTGGTTCGATGCGGCGCTGGCGATCCTTGCCGGTCTTTCCATTCCGCTTGCCATGTTCACCCGGCAGGAGCACGCGATCCATCAGATGACCGCGGTCTGGCTGCTGCCTATCGTCGCCTCCGAGGTGACCGCCGGCAGCGGCGCGATGCTGATGGCGCACCTGCCGTCCGGTGCGCCGCAATTCACCATGCTCTTTGCAAGCTACGTCCTCTGGGCCTGCTCAGTGCCGCTGGCGCTCGGCATTCTGGTGATCCTCTTCCTGCGCATGGCGCTGCACAAATTGCCGCCTGCCAACATGAGCGCGACGAGCTTTCTGGCGCTCGGCCCGATCGGCACCGGCGCCTTCGGCTTGGCTCTGTTTGCCGCCAATAGCGGCAGCGTGCTGGAAGCAAAGGGGCTCGGCGAACTGGCGACGGCGATGGCTGGCGCTAGCCTGCTCGGTGCCGTTCTGCTCTGGGGTTACGGGCTCTGGTGGCTGGCGATCGCCATCGCGACGACGGTCAGCCATGCGCGCGAAGGGCTGCCGTTCAATCTCGGCTGGTGGGCCTTCACCTTTCCGATCGGCGTCTATGCGGTTACCACGCTGCGGCTGGGCCAGCTGCTCGACTTTCCGCTGCTGACAAGTTTCGGCGGCGTGCTGGTGGCGGCGCTTGCGATGATCTGGCTGGTCGTGGTCGGCAAGACGCTCTCCGGCGCGCTGAAAGGTTTTCTTTTTGCCGATCCCTGCCTGGAGAACTGAATTCTGCGCGGCATAGGCCGTTCACTCGTCGGGACGGCGGCCGAATTCCGGCCGTGGCGGCTGCCCCTTGCGTGGGCGGCCAATCCTTTCTATATCCAGCGGCACGGAAAGCCCGGCGGACGAGCCCGCCGGAGGCATTGAAACCGGCCGTATTTGCAGCGCAAAGCATGCCGGTCGCATCAATCGCGGAACTCGCGCAGAATTTGGCAGTCGGACGTGAATACACTGGATTTTGACAAGAAGCCGGAAGACACCCGTGTCGTCGTCGCCATGTCGGGCGGCGTCGACAGCTCCGTCGTGGCCGGAATTCTGAAACGCCAGGGCTATGACGTTCTTGGCATCACCCTGCAGCTTTACGATCATGGCGCCGCCGTTCACCGCGCCGGTTCGTGCTGCGCCGGTCAGGATATCGACGATGCGCGCCGCGTCTGCGAGACGCTCGGCATTCCGCATTACGTGCTCGATTATGAAAAGCGCTTTCGCGATACGGTGATCAACCCGTTCATGGAAAGCTATGTGGCCGGTGAAACGCCGATCCCCTGCGTGTCCTGCAACCAGACGGTCAAGTTCGCCGACCTCTTGGAGACCGCCAAGGAGCTCGGCGCCGATGCCTTGGCCACCGGCCATTACATCCGTTCGCGGCCGAATCCTGCAAGCGGTGCGGCGGGACGCCGGGCGCTCTATCGCCCTGCCGATGCCGACCGCGACCAGAGCTACTTCCTGTTTGCGACGACGCAGGAGCAGATCGATTACCTGCGCTTTCCGCTGGGCGGCCTGCCGAAGTCGGAAACGCGCAAGCTCGCCGAAGAGATGGGCCTCGTCGTTGCCAAGAAGGCCGACAGCCAGGACATCTGTTTCGTGCCGCAGGGCAAGTATTCTGATGTCATCAACAAGCTGAAGCCGAATGCGGCGCTGGCGGGCGAGATCGTCCATCTCGACGGCCGCGTGCTCGGCCGTCATGAGGGTATCCTGCATTATACGATCGGCCAGCGCCGCGGCATCGGCGTCGCCACTGGCGACCCGCTCTATGTCGTCTATCTCGACGCGCGCTCGCGCCGCGTCATCGTAGGCCCCAAGGAAGCGCTGGAAACCCACCGCGTCTATCTGCGTGATGTCAACTGGCTGGGCGACGAACCGCTGCTGCAGGCTGCTGCCGGCGAAGGCTTCGCCTGCTATGCCAAGGTACGCTCCACCCGCGTGCCGGAACCGGCTATCCTGCGTGCCGACGCATCGGGCATCTATGTCGATCTGACCGTCGGTGAAGCCGGTATCGCGCCGGGCCAGGCCTGTGCGCTCTATTCGGCGCCGGGCGACGACGCCCGCGTTTTCGGCGGCGGCTTCATCGAACGCTCCGAACGCGAGCCCGCAGCGGAAGCCTCGCTGAAAGCACTTCTGAGCCAGCCGGTGGCTGCGTGAAATTGTTGGGAAAAGCCATGCTGCAGCGCTCCCTTTTTCTCCTTCACGTGCTTGACACAAAGCCGAGACGCTCTTAATAACCCGCTCATCCGACGGGCCGCCGCTTTGCGACGGGCTTGTCTGGATGGTGTGGCTGGGTAGCTCAGTTGGTGAGAGCGCAGGATTCATAACCCTGAGGTCGGCGGTTCAATTCCGCCCCCCGCTACCATTTTTCATCACCTAATAGGCATTCTAAGGTGAGGCTTGAGAAAGCCTCTGATCGCTTTTTGCGATGAGACTTTTGGGCGGCTCTGCGTGCTTGGATTCTGATTCGGATATGTTCTGTACCGGCAGCGTCCTAATCCTGACATTTCCCAAGCGCTCAACGTTTTGATCAAAAATGCCCGCCGCAATGCTGTGCGACGGGCATAGGTTGATCCGAAGACTGATCTGTCAGGCTATCACCGGCAAATCCGTTCACGTCTTTGAATGAGATCACCGTGACGCCAATAGCGAACGGTCTCCGTATGGCAACGTGGACGGTAACGTCTGTCGTCGCGGTAATCGCGGCTATGGCGCAACGGACGATACTCCTGTCCGTGGGTTCTTGCCCACGTTTCCCTTTGCCGCTCCGTGGGAGCCGCCATGCTCGGCGACGGGATTGCCGAAATCGAGGTGATGGCGAGCAGGCAGGCCACTATTATTTTCTTCATGCTTATTCCAACGTTCTGTTGACGAGACTGGAAAAGCAACGCGGTCTGCGCGGTTTGGTTCCTGAGAGCGTGGTGATTTGCATCGGCTCACCGGATTCAGGCCCGTAGGCTTTCAGGATACCCCGGCTATCCCGCAGCAGACAGCGTCTGTATCCGTTCCGCGATAAACGCGCTGGCCTGTTCTGCAGGCATCGCCTTGCCGAACAAGTAGCCCTGGCCGATGTCGCAGCCGAGGCGGGTGAGGTAGCCCAGCTGGCTGTGTTCCTCGATGCCCTCGGCCGTCGTCTTGATGTTCAGGCTGTGGCCGAGGCCCAGCATGGCGCGGACGATCTTTTCCTGCCGTTCGTCGTCCTGGTAGGTGGCAACGAAGCTCTTGTCGATCTTGATCTTGTCAAAGCGGTAGCGGGCAAGCTGGGCAAGGCTGGAATAGCCGGTGCCGAAGTCGTCAAGGGCGATCTGGACGCCCGCCGCATGCAGTTCGTCGAGGATGACGGCGGCCACCGCCGGATCCTGGATCAGGGCGTTCTCGGTGATCTCGATCTCCAGCCGTTCCGGCGGCAGGCCGGAGGCGACCAGCACTTTGAGGACGCGCGAGGCCAGCAATCTGTCTTCCATCTGCACCGGCGATATGTTGAAGGAAAGCACGATCCGGTCATGCCAGGCCAGGGCATCGCTGCAGGCCTGGGTCAGCAGGTTTTCGAAAAGCTCGGTGATCATTCCGGTCTCTTCGGCAATGCCGATGAAGACAGGCGGCGGGATGCTGGTGCCGCTATCGTCGGTCCAGCGGGCAAGCGCCTCGAAGCCGCAGATATCACCGGTCTTCAGGTCGATCAGCGGCTGGTAGAAGGGCCGGATGGCCTTTTGCTGGATGGCGGTGCGCAGCTTGGCTTCGAGGGCCGCGCGTTCGGCGACCTTGTCCTGCATCGAGGCTTCGAAGGCGAGGGCATGGTTGGGGCCGCGCGACTTTGCTTCGTACATGGCAAGATCGGCGCGGTGCGCGGCGTTTTCGAGCGGCTCGCTGCCCTCGATCCAGCGCTCGTAGCCGACACTGGCGCCAACCTCGACGGCAAAGCCGTCGATGCTGATTGGCCGGGTGACGGCCTGAATCAGGACGCGGGCGAAATGCCGCTCGCGTTCCTCGGTCATACCGGCGCCGATGATGACAAATTCGTCACCGCCGAAGCGGTAGACGCAATCGGCATTGCCGAGCGAACAGATGCGCCGGGCCACCTCGATCAACAGGATGTCGCCGCCCTTGTGGCCGACGAGATCGTTGACCTTCTTGAAGCCGTCGAGATCGACGGAAAACACGGTGACATTCAGCGCTTCCGTCTCCGCATGCTCGTGGTTCTTCGGCGTGGAGCGGGTGAGTTTCTTGCGCTCGAAGGCGTAGCGGTTCGGAAGCTTGGTCAGGTGATCGTGGGTGGCCGTCCAATCGGCCTTGAACTGCGCCGCGGCACGAAGCTCCATTTCCTGGCGGAGATCAGCTATGCGCAGGATCGAATAGATGAAGCTCATCGCACCGGCGATGACGAAGGCGAGCACCAGCTTCTCGGCGCCGTAATCATCGAACATCTGTACAAAAGCCGACAGCCCGTCGCCGAATTGCAGCCAGGCGCCGAGCAGCCAAAGGACCGTTCCCAGCATCATGACCGATAAACATTGCCTTCCGGCACGGCTACGAAAGAACCCCGGCATCGTCATTCCTCACCCCATATAAGACATAGCAATATCATCGAAGTCTGAAATGTTCGTTGAAAACGGGTAGTGATTGTTTGCTGCAATCGCTGGGCTGCGGAAGGACGCAAGGGATCGCTGGTCGCACGGAAACGACAGGCCTGGCCGGATCCGCCCAAGTTTTTAGACGCGAATTGAAACCTTTAGCGTGCTTCCCGCTTTAAAGAGCAAAACCAGAGTGGGAAGCAATGTCCGCATTCTATTTCAAGACGCATGACAATGACGGCACTGTGCCAGCCGACCGGGCTTTCGAGTTTCCGGATCTGATATCGGCCGTTGAGCAGGCCAAGCGCGTACTGGCGGAAATGGCGCTGGATGGGTTGCCGTCGGCGCCGGGCGAGCGGCTCAGCATCGAGGTGCAGAACGGTCAGCGCATGCCGATCGTCAATCTCGAATTGGAACTGACGATCAGCTACCTGCGCCAATCGTGACGGTGGCCGGCGGAACCAAGCGATCGCTTCTGCCGTTTGGACATTGAAGTTGAAACGCTTAGGAGGACAGGTCCATGCAGGTCGTCGGCACTCAGGTCATTCCCAGCCATGGCGGAAAATCGGGATTCACCGTCGAATTCGTCAGTGATGGCGGCGAGGTCGTTTCCGTTCAGATGAAGGGAGCCGATGATCTCAACCGGCAAAACGCAATCGACAAGGCGAAGGCGCTGATGGGCGAATTTGCCTCGGCCGAGGCGCAGGAAGGCGGCGAGATGCGCGTTCGCGAGAGTGCGCGCGTTTCCAAGGCAGAGCAGGAGCTGGAAGCGCAGCTTGATCGCGGCCTTGAGGATACGTTTCCGGCAAGCGATCCGGTTTCGGTGACCAGTCCGTCAATAGCGGGCGACGGCGTCAAACACTGACGCAAATCCCATTTATAGTCACGGTGGATATCATTGCCTTGCGGTCATCGGGTTGATCGCAAGGCGTTTTTCCGTCACTTGTATTTCAGAAAATCCTTTTCAGAGAAATCCCTGATGTCATCCAACACCTCCTTCGTTCGCTCGACGCTGATCATGCTCGGGCTCGGCGTTCTGCTTCTGGTGGGCATCGTCGGGACCTCGCTGTGGTTGACGAGAGAGAACCGGGTCTATTCCGATACCGTTGCCGAGATGCGCCGGATCCGCAGCGGCTCGGCCGATCTGCTTTCGGCGCTTCAGGATGCCGAAACCGGCCAGCGCGGCTTTCTGCTGACCGGCGAGCAGAGCTATCTCGATCCTTTCAATCTGGCCTTGAAAAATCTGCCGGAGCGGCGAAAGCGCCTTGCCGATGCCGTTGCCAACTACCCGGAATATGCCGGGAAACTGCCTGACCTCGACAAGGCGATCGACGGCAAGCTGGCAGAGGTCGAGAACACCGTGGCGCTCGCCCAGAACGGAAGGCAGCAGGAAGCGCTTGCCATCGTCAGCAACGACAGCGGGCGCGTCTATATGGACGATGCCCGGCGCCTTATGATCGGCTTCATTGGACTGACCGACGAGCATTTGCGGGTGATCGTTGCCGAGCAGCTCGAGGCCGCCAGCGATCTGCAATGGGTCACCGTCGGCGGTGCGCTGGCGATCGTGATTGTGCTTGGCGGCGCCATCCTCATTATCTTCCAGCACGTGCGCGATCTGTCGCGTGCGCGTGAGGAACTGGAAGCGCTGAACAGCGGCCTCGAGGAGCGCGTCAACGAGCGCACAGAGGATCTGATGCAGGCGAACCAGGAGATCCAGCGCTTCGCCTATATCGTCACCCACGACCTGCGCGCGCCGCTGGTCAATATCATGGGCTTCCTCAGCGAACTGGAGGCGAGCCTCATTGCAGTGACGGCCTATGTAATGGCCGACGAGAAGAAGCCGAGCGAAAGCGAGATCAAGGAAGCGCGGCTGGCGGTGGAGGAAGACCTTCCGGAGGCGATGAGCTTTATCCGCTCGTCGACGCGGAAGATGGATTCGCTGATCAACGCCATCCTCAAGATTTCCCGCGACGGGCGCCGCAAACTGGTTCCGGAGAGGGTCGATCTCAAGGCCGCGATGGAGACCGCGGCTGCGAGCGTTCACCACCAGGTGGTTGCGGCCGACGGGACGATGGAGATGGACATTCGCGTTTCCGCACTCATAACCGACCGCTTCTCGCTGGACCAGATCGTCGGCAACCTTTTCGACAATGCGGTCAAATACCGCTATCCTGGCCGCCCGGTAAAGATTGCGGTCCGGGCAATGCCTGCCGGCAAGGGCCGTATCAAGATCGATGTCGAGGATAATGGCCGCGGTATTGCAAAGAACGACCGCGAGCGCGTTTTCGAGCTGTTCCGCCGCGCCGGCGAGCAAGACCAGCCGGGCGAGGGGATCGGCCTGGCATATGTGCGTTCGTTAATACGAAATTTGGGCGGCGACATTACTGTCGAGTCGATTGAAGGTACCGGCAGCACGTTCACGCTGCTCCTGCCTTCGGATCTCACCACTATCGTAAAGGGTACAGAGTCATGAAAGCCACGGGCCAGGAAGTCACGATCGTGATGATCGAAGACGATGAGGGGCATGCCCGCCTTATCGAGAAGAACGTGCGCCGGGCCGGCGTGAACAACGAGATCGTTCCCTTCACCAATGGCAAGAGCGCTCTCGATTTCATCCTTGGTGCCGATCGCAGCGGTGAGGTCAGCAGGGACCGCTATCTGCTGGTGCTGCTCGATCTCAATCTGCCTGACACCTCGGGCATCGACATTCTCGAACAGATCAAGGGCAACGAGCACACCAAGCGCATGCCGGTGGTGATCCTGACGACGACCGACGACGAGCGCGAAATTCAGCGTTGCTACGATCTCGGCGCCAATGTCTACATCACCAAGCCCGTCGATTACGAAGGCTTTGCGCACGCGATCCGCCAGCTCGGCCTGTTCTTCGCGGTCATCCAGATTCCGCAGCAATAACGCGAAAAGGCGAGCAGTTTGACTGCTCGCCCTTCTTTCAGCTCACCAGCATCGGGATGCTGATGACAAAGCCTATGAGAACAACGGCGGTAACGATCTTCAGAAGACGCACGCGCCGTGTACGCTCCCCACTCCAATCATACGTCATGGCTGGTCTCCCCGGGGCAAGGACTTAGCGCCCGGCAAGCCGGGTTCAATAGGTATTGCGCAACTTGCTTGCGTAAGGCTTATCTAAATTTCGCGTTGGGAATGGTCGCTTTAGCGGCCGAAGCGCAGCGCCCAGCGGCGGCCGTCATGGCTCATGCGCAGGATGGCAAGCGGTTCGATATCCGTCAGCCAGAACGAGGCGAGCGGCGCGTTCAGCACATGGAGAACGGCGGCCCGGATCACCGCGGCATTGGCGATTGCGATCACGTGCCCGTCGAGGCTCTGCTGTTCCTCCATCCAGCCGGTGACGCGAGATTGAACTTTCGCGAGACTTTCGCCGCCATGCGGCGCCGATTGCGGATCCGTCATCCATTGAACCAGAGCGTCCGGCTCCTTTGCCTGCAGATCGGCGAGCGAGCGTCCCTTCCAGCGGCCATAATCAGGATCGGCAAGCCTGGGATCGCCGGTGGCGGCAAGGTTCAGGATTTCGGCCGTCTGCAACGCTGCCAGGGTAGGGCTGCTTGCGCTACGATCGGCGTGCCGAAGCCTCTCCGTCAACGCTGCTGTTTCCACAACGGCGCTCTGCTCCAGCGGCTCGTTCAAAGGGAATCGGCCCTCGCGGTTGGCGCTGGTCGGGCCGTGGCAGATCCAGGTCAGCCGGGTATGCACAGGTGAGCCTCCGGCTTGCCGTGGATGGCAAATGAAGTTTCGTTGACAGTTCTCAGCCTAGAGATATAACGGGCATGTTGCGGGTTTGGAAGCCGGTGGAAATCCGGCGCGGTCGCGCCACTGTGACCAGGATGCGAAAGCAGGCTGGAAGTCAGACCTTGCCGCCAACACTCTTTCGACTGAACGCGTCATTCCAGGAGGAATACATGTCTGACACCACTTTTGCGCCTGTTGCAGCACCGGCGCCAATCCCGGTAGGCGAAATCCTGCCATGGGCGATCTTCGGCGGCCTGCTGATGATCATCGCCATCTATTTCGTCGGCACGGAAGAAGGCGCCATGGCGCTTTTCAACGGCATGTATGTGCACGAATTCGTGCATGACGGCCGCCATCTTCTCGGCTTCCCCTGCCACTAAAGGACGACAGACATGGTGGGAAATCTTCTACTCCGTGGGATGATCGCGGGGGCGATTGCTGGCATCCTGGTTTTTGCCTTCGCCCATACATTCGGTGAACCGCTGGTCGATCAGGCGATCGCCTTCGAGGAAGCCGCAGCCACGGCTGCCGGCGAAGCCGCCGAACCCGAAATCGTCAGCCGCGCCACCCAGGCCGGCATCGGCCTCTTCACCGGCGTGATGGCTTACGGCATCGCCGTCGGCGGCCTCTTTGCTCTGGCCTTCGCCTTCGTGCATGGCCGCTTCAGCAAGCTCAGCGCCCGCGGCACGGCTGCCGTCATCGCGCTGGCAGCCTTCGTCGCCATCATCCTCGTTCCCGGCATCAAGTACCCGGCCAATCCGCCGGCTGTCGGCAATCCGGATACGATCGGCGTTCGCACCGAGCTGTTCTTCCTGATGATCGTCGTCTCGGTTGGGGCGCTGGTTGCAGCCGTGGCATTTGCCCGCAATCTGGCTGCCCGCTTCGGCATCTGGAACGGTTCGATCATCGCCGGTATCGCCTATATCGTCTTCATCGGCGCCGTGCAGTATCTGCTGCCGCCGATCAACGAGGTGCCGGAAAACTATTCGGCAGCGGTGCTCTGGAGCTTCCGCACGACGTCGCTCGGCATGCACGTGATCCTGTGGTCGGTGCTTGCGGTGGTCTTCGGCTTCCTGGCCGAGAAGCGGCTGGAAGCGCGGTCCCCGGTTGGCCGTCCGGCGTTTCGGTGAGAGCTTGGTGAGGGAGGTGTTCCGCACTCTCCCTCATTCCTGTGCTCGTTGCAGGAATCCAGCCACCGCGCGTCGGCGCGTTGAATGACTCTAGTTTCCCGCGTCCATGGACATGGACGCACTGGATTCCTGTGACAAGCACCGGAATGAGGGATTGGTAAGGTCTGCGATGAAACGGCTGCTTCTTCGTTCGGCGATCTCTATAGCTGCGCTCGCGCTGCTGACCGGCGGAGCCATGGCCCATAGCCGCACCGCGTCGGAAAACCACAGCGGCATTCCTGTCCCTGAAATTTCGCATGGCGAAATGGCGGTCATGGCTGATTACCGCGATCGGATCATCGCGCTCGCGTCCGGCGCCACCGATACGAACGAGCCGTTCCGCCGGGTGCTGAACTATGCACAGATCCAGTATTCCTACTGTCTGTGGGGGCGGATGCCCGGCAGCGTCACGGATGAAGAAAGCCCGTTCAACGAGTGCGCCCATGCCTATCTTGCCGCTACCAAGGCGGTGCTGCTATCGCTGCGGGATATGCCGCGCGAGAGCGAGGCGGCGACTGCGATCATCTCGGATGCCGATGCCGACATGGTGCGCCGCGGCCTGTCGCTGATCACCTGCCGGTTCAGCGGCGAGGCTTTCAACACTGCCGATGTCATCAAGCCGCGCTGGAGCGAAATTCCGCTGCATACGGCAAGCATGGCGTCGTTCAGCGGTTTCTTCGCGGTGATCTTTGGCGTCTTCTTCGCCGGCCGCAGGCTGCTGCGGGTTCAGTCTTCGGTGTAGCGCTGCTCGCGCCAGGGGTCGCCGATCATGTGATAGCCGTTCATTTCCCAGAAGCCCGCCTTGTCTGACGGCATCAGGTCGATGTGGCGCAGCCATTTGGCGCTCTTCCAGAAATAGAGATGCGGCACGACCAGCCGCATTGGGCCGCCGTGATCAACCGTCAGCGGCTGCCCCTCCCAGGCGGTTGCCAGGATCGCATCTTCGGCGGCGAAATCCGCAAGCGGCAGATTGGTGGTGTAGCCGTCATAGCTCGTCAGCATGACGTAACCGGCTTCGGCCTTCGGCATGGCGGCATCCAGCAAATCGCGGGTTGAGACGCCTTCCCAGCGGTTGTCGTAACGCGACCATGTCGTCACGCAATGGATGTCGCTGACACGGGTGCTCTGCTGCATCGACTGGAAATCAGGCCATGTCAGCGCAAGCGGTGTCTCGACGAGACCGCGCACCTCGAGCGTCCAGTCATCCAGCGAGATCGCCGGCTGTTCGCCGAGATCGAGCACCGGCCAGTTCTTCACCAGATGCTGCCCGGGCGGCAAACGCTCGGTCTCCGGGCGGGCAATTCGCCCTGTCAGGAACTTGCCTTCCGCGGCCCATCGGCGCTTGGACGTGGTGAGCTTGCTGTCAACAGGCGCCTGTTCGTCGGTCATCGCGGTCTCCCATCACAGTCGGCCGATAGGACAATTCCGGGCCCGGAGTGTCAAGGGCAGGACGATCGCCTTGGCCATGCCTGTCGCCTCTTGGAATTCGCGGCGCCGATCATTACAATCGGGCGGTCGGGGTTGCCTTCCTGGGGAGGGAGGCAAAATGGGAGGAGCCGCCGCTGTCTCAGAGGCATAGGCTTATATTTGCGCTGTTTTCAGTGCCTTTCGTCGTTTTCGCCTTCTTCTATTACGGCGGATCGCTGGCGACGCGCGCCTATATGGGCGAGGCCTCGGCGCAGGCAGGGACGGCGCTGCGGCTGGCCGTCTCGGCCCTCAGCGGTCACCTGAATCGCTACGAGGCACTGCCGGCGCTGATTGCCGATCACGACGACATCAAGGAACTGGTCACGCATCCCGACGACAAGGATCTGCGCGACGCCGCGAACCTCTATCTCAAGGAGATCAACCATCTCCTCAAGTCCTCAGACATCTATGTGATCAAGCCTGACGGCGAGACGATCGCCGCCAGCAATTTCGATATGCCGGGAAGCTTCATCGGCGAGAATTTCAGCTATCGCCCGTATTTCCAGGAGGCGATTGCCGGAAAGCAGTCGCGGTTCTACGCACTGGGAACGACCTCGCTGAAGCGCGGCTATTATTTCGGATCACCGATCAGAGCTGGCGACGGCATTCGCGGCGTCATCGTCTTCAAGGTGGATATCGACATGATCGAGTCTTCCTGGACCAGCGGCGAATACCGCATCTTCGTCTCCGATCCTGAAGGCATCATCTTCATGTCCGGCAAGCCGGCCTGGCTCTATAACAGCATCCTGCCGCTGACGGCGGATCGCATGCAGCGGACCGAGGCCTCCCGGCGCTATGCCAACGCGGCGCTGACGGCACTGCCGCTCGGCCGCAGCCGGTTCGCAGAGCATGATCTGATGACGATGATCGAGGAGGGGGCGCAGAAGGAATATCTGGTGCTCTCGCAATATATGCAGGCCGAAGACTGGACCGTAAACGTTCTGCTCGACACCGGCTCCGTCCGGGCGCAAGCGCGCACGGCGCTGGTCGCCGGTTTCCTCATGCTCTGCATTGCCGGCCTCGCCTTTGCCGTTCTGCGCCAGCGCCGGATGCGGCTCAATGAACGCATGCAGTTGCAGGCCGACGCCCGCAACCAGCTGGAACGGCGCGTCGAGGAGCGCACGGCCGATCTTGCCCGGGTCAACAGCCGCATCGAGGAAGAGATCGCCGAGCGGCGCCTGACCGAGCAGCAGCTGCGGCAGACGCAGGCCGATCTTATCCAGGCGGGCAAGCTTGCCGGGCTCGGCCAGATGTCGGCGGCATTGTCGCACGAATTCAACCAGCCCCTGGCCGCCGCCAAGACCTATACGGATAGCGCCGCCGTGCTGCTCGACCGCGGACGAAACACCGAAGCGCAGGACAATATCCGCCGTATCGGCGGGCTGATCGACCGGATGGCGGCGATCAGCAAGCATCTTCGCAATTTCGCCCGCAAGCCGAACGAAAAGCTCGGCCCGGTGCCGCTCGACGAGGCGATCCGCGATACGCTGGAGATCGTCGCCTGGCGGCTGAAGGCGGCGGATGCCGATCTGCAGCTCGATCTTGGCCTGCATCCGCCGGTCGTTCGGGCAGGTTCGGTGCGTCTGCAGCAGGTGCTGGTCAATGTCATCTCAAATGCGGCTGATGCCGTGGAAGGCCTAAACGACCGGCGGATCGAGGTCAGCGCCTTCGAGAGTGCCGGCAAGGTAGTGCTAACAGTGCGCGACTTCGGGCCTGGCGTGCCGGCGGCAATCGCCGAGCGCATCTTCGATCCGTTCTTCACGACCAAGGGCGTCGGCAAGGGGCTCGGTCTCGGCCTCTCGATCTCCTACAACATCATCAAGGATTTCGGCGGCAGCCTGACGGTGGAAAATCACCCTGATGGTGGCGCCGAGTTCCGCATCGAACTGCAATCGGCGGCGGGCGCCATGCCGGAGGCCGCGGAATGAATGAACAGAAGATCCTGCTCGTGGATGACGAGGAGGAGCTGCGCCGTTCGACGGCGCAAGCGCTAGAGCTCTCCGGCTTCAATGTCGAGACCTTTTCGAATGCCGACCATGTGCTCGAGCTGATCGGCTACAGTTTCCCCGGCGTCGTCGTCAGCGATATCCGCATGCCCGGCACCGACGGCATGACGTTGATGAACCGTATCCGCGAGATCGATGCGGAAGTGCCTGTCATCCTCGTGACCGGCCATGGCGACGTGCAGCTGGCGGTGAAGGCGATGCGCGAGGGCGCCTATGATTTCATCGAGAAGCCGTTCACGCCGCAGATGCTGGCGGGTGTCATCAAGCGCGCCCTGGAGCGCCGCAGTCTTGTCCTCGAAAACCGGCTGCTGAAGGCCGTCGCCGGAAAGCGCGATGATATCGAATCGCGGCTGCCCGGACGGACGCAGGTGATGGTCGATCTGCGCTACCGCATCCGCGCGATCGGGGCCAGCGATGCCGATACGCTCATTGTCGGCGAGACAGGGGCGGGCAAGGAAGTGGTGGCGCGGGCGCTTCACGATATCAGCGCCCGGGCCAGCCGCCCGTTCATCGCCATCAACTGTGCGGCCCTGCCTGCCAATCTTATCGAGAGCGAACTGTTCGGCCACGAGGCCGGTGCCTTTCCCGGCGCCGTGCGCCCGCGTTACGGCAAATTCGAGCATGGCCGCGGCGGGACGATCCTGCTCGACGAGATCGGCTCGATGCCCTTCGATCTGCAGGCGAAGTTTCTGAGAGTGCTGCAGGAGCGGGTGATCTCGCGGCTCGGCTCCAACGAAATCGTGCCGCTCGACGTCCGCTTCATCGCCACCAGCAAGGTCGATCTGGAAGCCGAAGTCGCCGCCGGCCGCTTCCGCGCCGATCTCTTCTACCGGCTGAATGTTGCGACCCTGCATGTGCCGGCGCTGACGCAGCGGCGCGCGGATATTCCGCTGCTGTTTCTCCAGTTGGTACGAGAGGCGGCGGCGCGCTATGGGCGCGACGATCTGCCGGTTTCCCCCGATCTGATTTCCGATATCGCCCAGCGCGACTGGCCGGGCAATGTACGGGAGCTGCGCAACGCGGCTGACCGCCTGGTCCTCGGCCTCGATAGCGGCGAGCGCCTCAATGGCGAAGTGTCCGGGCTTGCCGATCGCGTCGCCGAATTCGAGCGCGGGGTGATCGCCACGGCGCTTGTCGCGCATGGCGGAAGTCTCAAACCGGTCTACGAGTCGCTGCAGATTTCCCGCAAGACACTCTATGAAAAGATGCAGAAATACGGGCTCGACAAGAAGCTGCTGGTTTCAGAATAGCAGAAATGGGTGGATTTCCACCCACTGCTGGCGACCTTTGTTTCCGAATCGACCCATGCTGCGGCGCACGCAGGCGAAATCTCTGCCTGGCGGTGGCGCCTGACGATTGCCGGGGCGCGTTTACCTCCTGTTAATGGCCGCCATTCCACCGGCGCATGGGAAGCGCCGGTGGACAGCCTGTTTTCATCAGGGAGGAAAACGATGAAACTCTTCAAGGCCATGCTTGGCATGACGGCCGCTGCCGCCGTCTCTCTTTTCGCTGCCGGTGCATCCGCACAGGGCTATCCTGAACGCACAATCACCATGGTCGTGCCGTTCGCGGCCGGTGGCCCGACGGATACGGTCGCGCGCCTCGTTGCCGAATCCATGTCGAAGGATTTGGGACAGCAGATCGTCGTCGAAAATGTCGGCGGTGCCGGCGGTACGCTCGGCGCCGGACGCGTCGCGTCGGCCGATGCTGATGGTTACACCATCCTGCTTCACCACATTGGCATGGCGACGTCCGCTACGCTCTACCGCAAGCTTGCCTATGACACGCTCAATGCCTTCGATTACGTCGGCCTCGTCACCGACGTGCCGATGACGATCGTCGCCCGCAAGGATTTCGAGCCGACCGATCTCAAGGGCCTGGTCGAATATGTCAAGGCGAACAAGGACAAGGTCACCTACGCCAATGCCGGTATCGGTGCGGCCTCGCATCTCTGCGGCATGATGTTCATGAGCGCGATCCAGACGCCGCTGACGACCGTTCCCTACAAGGGCACCGGCCCGGCGATGACCGATCTCCTTGGAGGCCAGGTCGATATCATGTGTGACCAGACCACCAACACCACAAAACAGATCCAGGGTGGCACGATCAAGGCCTATGCCGTGACCTCGCCGAAGCGCCTGGATGTCCTGAAGGACGTTCCGACCGCTGTCGAAGGCGGCCTGCCGGGCTTCGAAGTCGGCATCTGGCACGGCATCTACACGCCGAAGGGCACGCCCGCTGAGGTCAACGAGCGTCTGTCGAAGGCACTGCAGGTGGCGCTGAAGGACAGCAACGTTGCTGCCCGCTTCGCCGAACTCGGCACCGTGCCGTCGCCGGACGCCGATGCGACGCCTGCGGCCCTGAAGGCAAAGCTCGAGAGCGAAATCACCCGCTGGAAGCCGGTGATCGAAGCTGCCGGCGAATACGCTGACTAAGCATCTGCTGCAATTGCGCACCCTCTCTTTTGCCGGAGAGGGTGTTCGTGCAGCCAGATGCTTCCTGCGAGGTTCCATCTCCAACCCCACGGAGACACCATGAAATCTGTCACATTCGACACCACCAATGCGATCTGCGGCGCGCTGCTCGTCGCGACCGGCGCATTCTTCGCCTACCAGTCCTTCACGCTCGAACTCGGTACCGCGTTGCGCATGGGGCCGGGCTATTTTCCGCTGGTGCTCTCGGGGGTGCTTGTCATCCTTGGCGGGATCGTGTTCTTCCAGGCGCTCCGCGTCGAGGGTGAGCCGATCGACCCCTTTGCCTGGCGCGGCATGCTCTTCATTCTGCCGGCACCTGTCATCTTCGGCCTGACGGTTCGTGGGCTGGGCTTTGCGCCCTCGCTGTTTCTCACGGCCTTCATCGCCTGTTTCGCGTCCGAGAAGATGAATGTCTTCTCCGCGCTGATCCTGTCGCTGGGGCTCACGGTCTTCTCGGTCGCGGTATTCAGCTATGGCCTCGGCCTGCCGTTCGAGCGCTTCGGTCCGTGGACCAGGTTCTGAGGAGAGAGACATGGAACTTTTCAACAATCTCGCTCTCGGTTTCGCCACGGCAGCAACGCCTGCAAACCTGCTCTTCTGCCTGGTCGGCGTCCTCCTGGGCACGCTGATCGGCGTGCTCCCCGGCATCGGCGCCACGGCGACGATTGCCATGCTCTTGCCGATCACCTTCCAGCTGGAGCCGGTCTCCTCGCTGATCATGCTCGCCGGCATCTATTACGGCGCGCAGTATGGCGGCTCGACGACGGCGATCCTGATCAACATGCCGGGCGAGTCATCCTCGGCGGTGACGGCGATCGACGGCTATCAGATGGCCCGCAAGGGCAGGGCGGGGGCAGCACTTGCGATCGCAGCACTTGGCTCGTTCTTCGCCGGAACGGTCTCGACCTTCCTCGTTGCCATCTTCGCGCCGCCGCTAACCGAGATCGCGCTGAAATTCGGCGCCCCGGAATATTTCTCGCTGATGATCGTCGGCCTGGTGTCGTCGATCGCGCTGGCGCATGGCTCGATCATCAAGGCGCTGGCCATGGTGGCGCTCGGGCTGCTGCTCGGGCTCGTCGGCACCGATATCTATACCGGGACTCCGCGCTTCACGCTCGGCATCCGCGAATATGCCGACGGGCTGAATTTCGTGGCGCTCGCGGTCGGTGTCTTCGGCATCGCCGAAATCCTGCGCAATCTCGAAGGCGAAAAGACCCGAACGGTGCTGATGGCAAAAGTGTCCGGATTGCTGCCGTCGAAGAGCGAGTTCAAGCAGATGATCGCGCCCGTCATCCGTGGCACGGCGATCGGCTCGGCGCTCGGCATTCTGCCCGGCGGCGGCGCCATTCTGGCGTCCTTCGCCTCCTATACGGTGGAGAAGCGCACGTCGAAGAACCCGGAAGAATTCGGGCATGGTGCGGTGGCCGGTGTCGCCGGTCCCGAGTCGGCGAACAATGCGGGCGCTCAGACCTCGTTCATCCCGCTTCTGACGCTCGGCATTCCCGCAAACCCTGTTATGGCGCTTATGGTCGGCGCGATGATCATCCAGGGGATCGTCCCAGGTCCGAACGTCGCGACCGAACAGCCGGCGCTGTTCTGGGGCATCATCGCCTCGATGTGGATCGGCAACCTGATGCTCGTCATCCTCAACCTGCCGCTGATCGGTCTCTGGGTGAAGCTGCTGACGGTGCCCTACTATGTGCTCTTCCCCGTCATCATGGCCTTCTGCTCGATCGGGGTCTACAGCGTTAACGCCAATGTCTACGATCTCTATGCCGTCGCCTTCTTCGGCCTGATCGGCTATGTGCTGGCGAAGCTGCGCTGCGAACCGGCGCCGCTGCTGCTCGGCTTCGTGCTCGGGCCACTGCTGGAAGAGAACCTGCGCCGGGCGATGATCTTGTCGCGCGGCGATCCAACGACCTTCGTGACGCGTCCGATCAGCGCCGTGCTGCTCGCCATCGCGCTCGGCGTCTTGATCATCGTCTTCCTGCCGAGCGTCAAGAAGAAGCGCGAAGAGGTGTTCGTCGAGGAAACGTGAGGGGTTGAACTCACCGCTCCTTTGTTGAACAAAGGATCCATGAAGCGGGCGCCGGTCTGGCGCCCGTTTTCGCATGCAAGGACATCCCGGCTCATGACCATTCCCGCAGGGATCATCGACGATCTGCCTTTTCTCACCTCGCTTCGCCGCGATCTGCACGCCCATCCGGAGCTCGGCTTCGAGGAGGAGCGCACCAGCGGCATCGTCGCGAAACTGCTGGAAGAGGCCGGCGTCAAGGTGCATCGCGGACTGGGGATGACGGGCGTCGTCGGCACGCTGCAGGTCGGCAACGGCACGCGTGCCATCGGCCTCAGGGCGGATATGGATGCGCTGGCCATGCCCGAGATGGCGGATCGCCCCTATAAATCGACAGTACCCGGCAAGATGCATGCCTGCGGCCATGACGGGCACACCGCGATGCTGCTCGGCGCCGCCCGGTATCTCGCGGAGACCAAGGGCTTTTCCGGCACCGTGCATTTCATCTTCCAGCCTGCCGAGGAGGGCCGGGGTGGTGCGAAACACATGGTCGAGGAGGGGCTTTTCGATCTGTTCCCCTGCGATGCCGTCTACGGCCTGCACAATATGCCCGGTCTCGACACCGATGAGATCGCCGTGGTCGAGGGGCCGCAGCTTGCCTCATCCGACAGCTGGCGTGTCATCTTTCGCGGCACCGGCACGCATGGCGCCAAGCCGCATCTCGGCCGAGACCCGATCACTGCCGCCGGCACCTTTATCGCCTCGTTGCAGACCATCGTCGGCCGCGTCGTCGATCCGCTGCAGCCGGCCGTCGTCAGCGCTTGTTCGCTGCAGGCGGGCGATCCGAAGGCGCTGAACGTCATCCCCGATATCGTCGAGATCGGCGGCACGGCGCGTGCTTATTCGCCCGAGGTGCGTGACCAGCTGGAAGAAGAGATCGGCCGTCTGGCGCAGGGTACCGCTCAGATGTTCGGCATTGCGGCGGACTATCAATTCGAACGGCGCATTCCGCCTGTCTTCAATGACGCCGATGCGACGGCGCGGGCGCTGGGTGCTGCGGGCGAGGTGTTCGGGGCGAAAGTGCGCACCAGCTTTCCGCCGTCGACGGCAGGCGATGACTTTGCGTTTTTCGGGCAGAATGCGCCGGGGTGTTATGTCTGGCTCGGGAACGGCCCGGCTGTGGACGGGGCGCTGCATCACAATACGGCTTATGATTTTAACGACGGAGCGCTTGGGTATGGTGTGGCTTATTGGGTGAGGCTGGTGGAGCGGGAGTTGGCGGCTTAGGTCGCGCCCGTGGCCCCCTCATCCGCCCTTTCGGGCACCTTCTCCCCGACGGGAGAAGGGACGTGTGGCTCTGCCTCGCTCCAAATCTAGAAGCTTCGACGTTCGCGGCTTCACCTTCTCCCCTCGGGGAGAAGGTGGCCCGAAGGGTCGGATGAGGGGGCTACATCCTCTAAGCGATCCCTACGACAATATCTCCATTACTGGCGTCTCCAGCACCGTTCCCGTCAGCACATCGGCAATCCCCATATCCGTCTGATGGGGACCGATATTGCAGGCAAGTGCCGCCCCGAAGCAGGCCTTGAAGACGAGGTAGGGCGGCTGCCAGGTGACGATCTCTTCCATCGCTTTGCGGATGTCGCGAAAGGCTTGTGCCGTCTCGGCGAGCGGTGCTTCGGTCACGAGGCCCGAGAGCGGAAGAGGCAGCAGCGCCAGGATGACGCCATCCTTCGCGACCGCCATGCCGCCGCCTGCTGCGATCACCGCATTCGCCGCCGCCGCCATATCCGCAGTGTTGCCGCCGAAGACCGTCAGGTTGTGGCTGTCATGCGAGACGGTGGTGCAGAAGGCGCCGCGCCATTCGCCCCAGCCGGTGAGGAAGCCTGTACGCGGGCGGCCATCCGCCAGTCCGTGGCGGTGGGCGACCGAGATCATGGTGCTGCCTGCGGGCGGGACGACGAAGCCGTTTTCGACTGACGTTTCAGCTTCGGCCCATTGCGTGAAGCGAGGACGGTCGATGGTGGCGACGCGCACGCGCGTCCCCTCGGAACGAACCTTGAAGTCGTCTTCGCCGAAGGGAGTGAGCTTGACGGAATTGGTGAGTGGTGCGGTGTCGAGCGGCTTCAGCGCCGCTGTCATGACGCCGTCGCGGGCAATGGTGCGGCCATTAGCGATCACCCGCCGGGCCCTGAAATCGGTAAGATCCTCGAAGAGCACGATATCGGCGCGGCGTCCCGCGGCGATCAGGCCGAGATCGCTGCGTTTCAGCCGCTGGGCCGCATTGAAGGTCGCGGCACGCAGCGCCCATTCGGGCCGCATGCCGTAGCGCACCAGGCGGCGGATCACGTCGTCGAGGCCGCCGCCGTCAAGCAGCTCATCTGGGAAGACGTCGTCGGTGCAGAGCGTCACCGTCGGCGGCAGATGGCCGATCGTGTTCAAGGCTTCGACGAATTCGGAGAGCAGATGGTCGTGCGAACCGCGCAGCTCGATGGTCATGCCCGCCGCCAACTTCTGCAACAGGTCCGCGCCGGAGGTCAGTTCGTGATCGGACGTGATGCCCGCGGCCATGAAGGCGTTGAGATCGGCGCCCTCGAGCCCGCGGGCATGGCCGCAGACGAGCTTGCCGGATGCCAGACCGGCATTGACGATTTCCGTCATGCGCGGGTCGCCGTCGATGACGCCGCGCATGTTCATGACTTCGGCAACGCCGCCGACGGCGGGCGAGCGTAGCATCTCGGTGATGACGGAGGCGTCGAAATCAGCCCCGGCGCGTTCCAGGCCGGGTGCCGAGGGCACGCAGGATGGGGCGAGCAGGATCATGCGGAGCGGCAGACCGGCGGATGCCTCGATCGCCCAGCGCACGCCGTCGAGGCCGTGGACATTGCCGAATTCGTGGGGATCCCAGAGGATCGTCGTGACGCCGCGCGGCAGCACGGCGCGGGCATATTCGGCGGGCGTCACCATCGAGCTTTCGACATGCATATGCGTGTCGATCAGGCCGGGGGTGATGATGGTGCCAGATGCGTCGATGATTTCGGCGGCATCGCTGCGGCTTCCCGGAGCGTGTACGCTCGATATCAGCGAGCCGGTCAGGCCGATATCCGCCTCGCGGATCAGGCCGGTGACGGTATCGAGCAGCTTGCCGCCTGTTATCAGGATATCGAAGGGCGCATCGCCGCGGGCGGCGGCCACGGCGCGGGCGCGCAATTGGGGATCGTTGAGATCGGCGGGTTCCTGGCGGAGCGGATGGCTCATCTGCCGGCCTCGCTTTCGAGCGCGCCGAGGATGATCGCGCGGGCGGCCTCAGCATCGATCTCAACAGCAAATTCGGCATTGGGCGCCGCATGGGTTGCGCGGGTCTCGACGACGGTGCGGCCGCGGGTGAACTGGCCTCCGAGTTCGACATCGATGCGCGCGGCGCGGAAGGTGACGAGTTCGGGGGCGGCGAAAGCGACGGCGGCAGAGGGATCATAGATCGCCATGGCGGTGCGACCGCGGCTGATGCCGATATTGACGTAACCCGCGAGCATGTCGGCGATCAGTTCGGCATTGGCGCCGCCGGCGTTGCGGATCGGGTCGATATCGTCGGGCCTTGCCAGCACTTTGCGGCAGAGGTCGAGATCGACCATCTTCAGCGGCAGGCCGTGGCTGATGACGACCGCCAGCGCTTCCGGATCGGCAAGCGCGTTGAACTCTGCGGATGCCGTATGATTGCCAATCGTGACTCCGCCGCCCATCCAGGTCAGTTCGGTGATGCGGGCGGCGAGATCGGGCCGGGCGAGAGCGATTGCTGCGATATTGGTCAGCGGGCCAAGCGCCAGGATGCGGTGCGGGCCATCCGTTTCGAGCCAGCGGCAGAGGGCGAGGAAAGCGTCGCTATCGGCCAGCGCCGAGCCTTGCGGCAGGGTGCGGCCCGCTGTGGGAATGCCGGTATCGCCGAGGATAGCCTGGGCCGTCTCGATCTTGCCGATCACTGGATTGGCGCGGCCGCTGTGGATCGGGAATGTCCAGCCGAAGGCCTGTGCGGCGCCTGCTGCATTCACCTTCACCTGCGACAGCGGCGTGTTGCCGAACACCAGCGAGACGCCTGATACTTCGAGGTCTGACTGCTTCACCACCAGAATGGCGGCGATGTCGTCGAAGCCCATGTCGGTATCGATCCAAATTCCCATCATGTCACCCGAAGCGCGAAAGGCTTGCGGCTGCAGCAAGCGGAAGGTCGAAGGAAAGCGCGGTGCCGATCGGGTGGGCGGGCAGGCTTGCATCGACCTCTGCCTTGATCGGTCCGAGCGGCGTGTCGAGCAGGTATTCCCGCGTGTTGCCGGCATAGGAGGTGCCGCGCACAGTTCCCTGGAAAGGACCGGAACCAAGGATGACCGTGCGCGGCCGCCAGGCCAGCCCTGCAGCCTGAGGCGCAGGGGCCGGCAAATCGATCGGGCCGTTTTGGGTGACGAGCTTGCCGCCTTCGAGCTTGAAGACATTCTCGAAGCCGACGAAATCGGCGACGAAGGCCGAGACCGGCCTGTTGTAGATATCCTCGGGCGTACCGATCTGCTCGATGCCGCCGTTCAGCATGACGACGATCCGGTCGGCAAGTGCCAGCGCCTCCACCTGATCATGGGTGACGAAAATCATCGTCACGCCGGTTTCCTTCTGGACGCGCTGTAGCTCGGCGCGCATTTCCAGACGCAGCCGGGCGTCGAGGTTGGAGAGCGGCTCGTCGAGCAGCAGCACCTTCGGTTCCATCACCATCGAGCGGGCGAGGGCCACGCGCTGCTGCTGGCCGCCGGAGAGCTCGGCCGGCTTGCGGGAAGCGAAATTCGCGAGACCGACGGACTTGATGCCTGATGTCACGCGCTTGTCGAGATCCTGGCCGGATACACCCTTGAGACGCAGGCCGAAGGCGACGTTTTCGTAGACGGTCAGATGCGGGAAGAGGGCATAGGACTGGAAGACGAGGCCGACATTGCGTTTATTGGCCGAGACGCGGGTGATGTCGTCGCCATCGAGATTGATGCGGCCGGAGTCGGGCGTCAGCAGGCCGGCGATCGAGCGCATCGTCGTCGTCTTGCCGCAGCCGGAGGGGCCGAGCAGGGCGACGAGTTCACCCTTAGCGATCGTGAGATCGAGGTCCTTCACCGCGACCGTATCGCCATAGGCCAGCGTCAGCTTGTCGAGTTGAAGATAGGCATCAGACATAACGCGAGAATCCCAGGAAGCGTTCGGCAAGGAAGACGATGCCGATGGACAGGAAGGCGAGCAGCGAGGAGAGCGCCGCGATCGACGGATCGTAGGTGGTTTCCATGTAGCCCAGCATGTCGATCGGCAGGGTGCGGACACCGGGGCCGGAAAGGAACAGCGAGACTGGCACCTGATTGAAGCTGGTGACGAAGCCGAGGATGAAGGCCGCGAGAATGCCGCCGCGGATATTCGGCATCACCACCCGGAAGAAGGCGCCGGATCGCGATGAGCCCAGGAGAACGGCGGCTTCCTCGATATCGGAGCGCAGGTTGTTGAGGCTCGCCGAGACGACGCGCACGGCATAGGGCAGAACCAGCGCGGTGTGGGCGAAGAACAGCGCCAGCGTGATGTTGAAGCCGAGGGGCACGACCAGATAGCGCAGCAGCGCCAGGCCGACGATGATGCCGGGCACGATGATCGGCAGGGAAACGATGGTGCGAATGGTTTCGCCGAAGGGCAGCTTGTAGCGCGACAGCGCATAGGCGGCGGGAATGCCGAGGATGAGCGCAGAGAGCGTGCCGAAAACGGCGAGGAACATCGACATGCCGAAGCTCTCGCGGAAACTGTCGATGGTGAAGACCTTGGCGACCCATTTCAGCGACAGGCCCTGTGGCGGGAAGGCCAGCGTATCGCCGGCCGAGAGCGAGGCAGCGATGATGATCAGGAACGGTCCGATCAGGAAGGTCAGCAGTAGAATCAGGACGATGGGCGGGAAGAGGCGTGCGGTCATCGCTTGTTCCTCGCGGTCGCCAGACGTTTCAGCAGGATGTTGGCGGCAAAGCTCATGACGATCAGCATGAAGGCGATGACGCTGGCCGAGACGAAATTGTTGGAAACGGAGACCTGCTGGTAGAGAAGGGTCTCCAGCATCAGCACCTTTGAGCCGCCGAGCACGGCGGGGGTGATGTATGCGGTGAGCGAGCCGGTGAAGACGAGCGTGCCGCCGACCACGAGACCCTCCTTGGTGAGCGGCAGGATGACCTTCCAGAACACCTGGAACCAGTTTGCGCCGAGCACCCGGGCGGCCGGGATCGCATCCTTGGGCATGTTTTCGAGAGCGCTGATCAGTGACAGGATCATCAGCGGCAGGAAGAGCTGCAGCAGGCCGATGAAGACGGCGGTTTCGGTGAAGAGCAGGCGCAGCGGCTCGTCGCTGAAGCCGAGACCGGTGATCGCCTGATTGATGATGCCGGTGCGGCCGAGGATGACGATCCAGGCATAGGTGCGGGCCACCGGCGAAATCATCAGCGGCAGGGTGACCAGACCGATCATCCGGCCCTTGCCCTTGGGCGGCAGGTTGACGATGGCAAAGGCCGCGGCATAGCCGATGACGGCGGAGACGGCGGTGACTTCGAGCCCGAGCCGGAAGGTGCGCAGAAAGACGGTGCGGTTCAGCTGCTCGGAGAAGAAGTCGGTGTAGGCCGAGAGTGTCCATGCGCCGTCAGCGCGAAAACCTTCGGAGAGCAGAATGGCGACGGGCAGCAGGAAGACCACGGCCGCAAAGATTGCGGCCGGCAGCGCAAGCGCCAAAGCTTCTGCTCGGTTCTGAAACATCGGGAGCCTTTCGGGCGGGTAAGAAGCGGTCCCGGGCTTGCCGGGACCGGATGTTATTTGTGGCTTACTGGCCGACCGTGCTGTTCCATTCCTTCAGCCAGGCATCGCGATTATCGAGCGCCACGGCAGAGGGGATGAGCTTCAGGCTCTTTGCCGTTTCCTCGCCATAGGTGAGGTTGTTGGCAGCGGCCTCGGACAGCTTGACCTCCTTGTTGGCCGGGCTGTCGACGAGCTTTTCGGCAAGCTTGGTCTGAATGTCGGTGGAGAGCCAGAAATCCATGAATTGCAGGGCGAGATCCTGGTTCTTCGAACCCTTGGCGAGAACCATGACATTCATGCCGCCGGTCTGGCCTTCCTTCGGGGTAGCCCAGGCAACGGGCACGTCGAGCTTGGTGAAACCTGCCCAGGAGAAGCGGCCGATCGGGGCGGCCCAGATCTCTTCCTGCTGCATCAGCTGCACCAGCTGAGAGGACTTTTCATAGAAGGTGACGATATCGTCCTTCTTCTCGCCGACCGCTGCGATCGCGCCCTTGAGGTCCGGCGTATCCTTGCCGATCGCCTTGCCGAGCATGAAGAGCGCCGGCGGGCCCTGGTTGGTGGTGACATTCGGGAACGCGACGTGGCCGACATATTCAGGCTTCAGCAGATCAGCCCAGGATTCGATCTTCATCTTGTCGGAGCGGTAGGCGATCGAGGTGGCATAGAAGGTATAGCCGACGCTCATGCCGTCGCCGTTTGGGTCCTTGGCGACGTCATAGAGCTTGCCGAAATTGGTGAGCTTGGAGGTGTCGATCTTGTCGATCAGATCCTTGCGGGAGGCCGAGAGCGCGTCGGCCATCGAGACGACGGCCATGTCGATGACGGGGTTCGCCTTGTTCGCTTCCATCTTGGCGATGCGCTCGACGCTGTTGCCGGTTTCGACGACGAGCTTGCAGCCGCACTGCTTTTCAAAGGAATCGTAGACGATCGTCTTGAAGTCGTCCTGTGCGAAGGCATAGACGGAAATGGTCAGCGTCCGGTCCTGCGCGGCTGCCGCCAGCGGGGAGAGCGCCAAGAGCGCTACCGATGCGATGAGGGATTTCATGTCGCGAGTTCTCCATCTGTCAGGTTTTCTTTTGCCGGGCGGGCTGGCCCGGAGGATTGGCGGACGATCAATTGCATGGGTACGCGATCGGTCTCCGCAGTGACGATGACACCCTCCCGGGTGCCGCTTTCCAGAATGGTCTTCAGCAGCGCCGAGATGGCGATCTCGGCGATCCTGTCCATGTCCATCCGCGCCGTGGTCAGCGCGGGAGTGACGACCGGTGACCAGATCAGGTCGTCGAAGCCGGTGACGCTGACATCGGCAGGCACATTGATACCTTCCTGCTGCAGCTCGGTCAGTGCCCGAAGGGCTTGCAGATCGGAGAGGGCGGCGAAGGCGGTAAAGCCTTCGGCAGCCTTCCTGGCGAGGCCCAGCCGGCAGCCGGCGCCGGCCGTCTGTTCGAGCCGTTCGATCCAGAGCATTTCCGAGCTCATGCCCTTGGCGAGCCCGGAGCGAATGCCGCCGGCGCGATCGTTCTGAACGTTCGATTCCGGATTGTTGCCGATGATCAGGATGCGCTTGTGGCCGAGACCCGCCAGATGCGCGGCGATCTGGTGGCCGCCCTGCCAGTGGTCGGCGGCGACGGTGTTGCCGGGGGTCGAGGCTGTGTCGATAACGGCGACGGGACAGCTGGAAGCGGAGATGCGGGTGGCGCGGCGGGGGACGATGACCATGCCGTCGACGCCGCGTTCGATCAAACGGTTGATCGCCTCGGTCTGCGCCGTCACATCGCCGCGCGAGTCGGCGATGAGCACGCCGTAGTCAGCGGACTTGGCGGCGAATTCGATCGCCTGGGCGATTTTCGGGAAGAGCGGATTGGCAATATCCGGAAGCACGAGGCCAAGGACGCCGCTGCGGCCGGTGCGTAGTGCCCGGCCTGCCTGGCTGGGGATATAACCAAGCTCGGCGGCATGCTCGCGGATCTTTTCCGCCAGCTGTTCGGAAACACGGCCCTTACCCGAAAGCGCGTTCGAAACGGTCGCGACGGAGACGCCGAGCGACGTTGCTATCCTGCTCAAGTTCGGTCCCGGGCGTGACGAAGCCATGGTTTGCCGTGTGTTTGATTAATCGTTTAATCAGGCTCTACAGGAAGCATGTGGCGTTGTCGAATCGAATCTTAGCGTAACTGGCGTTTTCCGCACTGTATTAGATGTTGCGGACATAAAAAAAGCCCCGCAGAGCGGGGCTTCTTCTGGATCGTTTCAGCGGCGATTACTTCTTCACAGCAACCGTCTGCACCTTCGCGACGGCACTCGGCTTTGCGCCATCGGGCGCATAGCCGCCGCCGACGGCGACGTTGAGCGAGACGTAGTCCTTGGCCATCTGCTGGACGGCGGCGGCAAGGCTTGCCTGGGCCGTCGAGACGTTGCGCTGGGCATCGAGAA
>NZ_JBFREC010000012.1:0-180994 GCF_052114105.1 Rhizobium sp. RAF36
TCTCAAAGCTAAAGCCAAAGATACCCATCACCCGCACTTGGCCTTCCCTTTGCAACCCCGGCCAGCGCCGGGCAGGCCAAGCGCTGATCGCCTATAGGGGGGTGAATATTGGACGCCGATAAGGGGTCAACATTGCGAGCCGATTGACAGCAAGCACTGCAACTACTTGAGAATGCCGTGACAACACTGCGAGAGAAATGTGTTTCTGGCATCACCGCAAATTCGGATTACTGCCGTCGTCACCTTCAGGCATCCACTGCTTTCGCTACGGCCCTAGCCCCGTTGTTGGGGTACGAACGCGCGGCGGAACTGGCCAAAAAGTCGCTTTCGACAGGCGCGACAATTCAGAGCCTTGTCCTAGCCTCCGGGGATGTAACTGAAGAACAATTGCGCTCCCTGTCCGGCCTTTAAAGGCCAGCGTGACACCCTGGAGAAGCTGTAGAAACGCAAAAACCCACCGCGGTCGTCTCGATCGCCTAAGACGTGGTTGTAGAACAGTTTCCAACCGACTTGGCTGCACGGCGCGGAATGACGCGTGAGGACAACGCGGAGCGTATCGGCACTCCATCGAGAACGAAGGGAGCTTCCGGAAGGGTCAGCTCGCTTCGTCGATCCCTGACTAATTCGGGCATGCAACAACTTGGCGTTGCAGATGTGCTGGAAAGGGCCTGGGGGCAGCGCGGCCGTTGGAGAGGACGTGTCTTTCAACGCTGTCTCCAAGGCCTTTCCGTGTCACGGCCGTCCGGCAATTGCTTGCTGACCCGGTGATCGTGATTGTGCCTAATTGATAGCGCTTTGCCCCAGTAAAGGCAACGGGCGTAACATGCTCATGCCGAAGAAGGTTTGGGCGCCGCCGCCGAACCCATTGTTGCCCTCCGTGCCCGAAATATGGCCTCGACGATCAGGGACAGAGGAAAGCCGATTAAGAAAGGAATGAAGAAGTAAATTGGTCACTCTTTTGCTGTAGTCGACGCGGAACGTTCTGCTTTTCCGGCAGCACCGACGATGAGTTCTTCCTGCCGGGACCGAAACATCGCCCCCACTTTGGCGGCCTGCTCGGCCTCCTGCTCGTCCTCGCGCCACGGCCACACCAATGGAAGGAGCCCGTCAATCGGCCCTTCCGTACCAATGCTGTCAACGACGACGTACCAACGATCGCTTTTGGTTTCGTATTTGTGCCTCCTGCCGATGGCGGCAGCCGCAACGCTGCTGTCCGGAGATAGGTCCAGGGTGACTGCGTAGGTTAGTCCGCCGCTTTCGGTAGGGATGGAAAACGCCTTGAGAGCTTTCCCCGTTCGGGCAATTTCTTCGCGAAGCATCGAGATATTCCTGCTCACCTCTTCGAGTGCCGCGCCTGAAAACTCATAAAGGTCGATCACAACGGCCGCAATCTCAGGGGGAGCCTTCCTCAGCTCGGCAAGCAGTTCCGATATCAATGGTATCTTGATCGTCTCCAGCACGCCCTTCGGCCGCATCGGAGCGAGACCGAGATCGGCAGAGATCATATAGTCGTCAACGACCGTCGCGAAGTCGCGGTCGATCACCATGAAGTCAGCGTCAGGCGGCAGAGCCAGCTTGGCCTTAATGTGGTAGCCCAGATAGTTATACTCGCTGTCGGAGATTATACGATCGAAGACGTCACCGCGCGCTTTCAGATAGAAGAGCATTTCGATTGGCGATGGCAACATTCGCGACGCGCAGTCGAAGACGCCCATGTCCCAGATAACCGGGGCCGGATCGCCTGCCTTTCTATCAAGCATGGACCGCGCCAGCATAGTGGCCGCGGGGAACATATCGCTGAGCAGTACGATCGGGAATATTCGCGGGAACGTGGATAGCTTTATGAGCTTTCCGGATGCATCCACACATTTGGCGCCAGCCCTTATCAGCTCGCCACTCGCCAACGCCTGTTCGAAAGGGTCCTTGATCGCGCCTTTGAAATCCGCTCTCAGCGCCTCCGGGTCGCCAGCCCGCGCCTTCAGGGTAATCCGCTTCGACTTCGCCTGCAGGATCAGAACGAACTCGCCATACCTCACGAGCACGTCGACTTCTTCGCCCTTGCTCCCGACAGCCTCGGGAAAACGGGCATTCATAAACACGTTCCCCTCGCCGAAGATCTTGCGCATGACGTGGGCTGCAGTCTCTTCAAGGAATAGTCCTCGGTGCGCCGCGGCTGTGTTCCGATACGCGTTATCCGCAAACATCCAATAAAACGGGCTCTCGTAAATGGACTCCATCAATCGATACTGGTTGGGCACGTAGAGGCAGTCCCCAAGGTCGATCAGGGGAGCAATGGAAACGCCATTGATTGCGAATGGCGAGTCAAATGCACCGTTTGCACCCGCGACAGGGATTGCGAACTTCGAAAGGAAGGCATCGACCTTGGAGCCAAATTTTTTCCGCAAACAGGCTTTGGATACTAGCAAGCTGTTCGTAAGCTCACCGTTGTGCACTGTTTTGCCCGCCGCACGTTCACGACCGATGAAGTCCATGTTGGCCGTTATCTGTCGAACAATGAAGTTCGCAATCTCGATCATCGGGCGCATGGAAATACCCGTCTTCTGCAACAACCATGTGCCATCGGCTTTGTAACGCTGCCGGGCGAATTTCATGAACTGATGGATGTAGAAGCTGGCTGGGCCGTAGTAGATCGCCTCCCGGGCGAACATCCCAAGGGCCTCAGGCTTTTCGAGAAACGTCCGCGACTCCTGGTCAAACACCGAGGCGGCGTCGGCATTGATCCTGTCGTGCAATTCGCGTAGCAGGCGGTCTGCCTCCGCCGCAAACGCTGAGCCGACGGTGATAGTTGCGTAGGTGCAATCATCCGGAGCCTGAACAAGCAGGCCCAGCAACAGCAGCAACTCGTTGGTGTTCAGCTTCTCTCCCGACCACCTCTCCGAGGGGTCATCAATCACCCGCCCTTTTTTCAAATCAACGTTGAGCACCCAGTCCCGATAGATGAGGCCGGAGATCTCGTGCAACGCGCCTTCGGACTGCGCAAGACGCTGCAAATCCCCAAAAATTGCCTCCATCGATCTAAGCGTTCCATTGGTCATGATCTTCCCCCGCGTTCGCTCAGTTCCAACCGATATCCGCACGGTAGGGCGGTGATCAAGGACCGCCACGCTGCTGCCGTTGATAGATCTCCATTTGTGCGCTAGCAGACGGGCAGGACCGCTTCTTCTGACAAACCTCTCAGTCAGCTGACTGCGAGTTGCTGCCAGCAGACCCGGTAAGGCGCGCCCTCCCCGCTGCCGATTGATGGTCGGTCGACCACCTCCTTAAGCTTTTGCAGGAGGAGCCGGTGTGAACAGGTCCACAGCGCTGCCTGGTCAGGAAGCTGGCCATTTGCGCACTTCTGGCTGACCGAGAATCTGATAGCTTCCGGCCAGCTTACGGAAGGGTGATCTTTTGGTGGATGAAGACGACATTTCCTTGGACAGCGACCAGCTCGGAGAAAAGGGCGAGTTGCTCTTTCAGACAATGTGCGTCGATGCTCAACTGATTTGCAATAAGGCGACACGAGACAGAAGCGGCTGGGATTTTATTGTCGAGTTTCCAATCGACCACGCGAACCAAGGCCAGCTAGACGAGCGAAGCAATCCGATATCCTGCCGTTTCCAGCAAAAGGCGATGTGGGATCATAACGATCGGGTCAAGTTGAGGCTGTCTTCCATCGAAAGACTTGCCAAGGACACCGGGCCTTCGTTCATCTACGTCCTGAAGCTCGCGAAGGATACACGTCTACCAACTTCCGCCTGGTTGATCGAGATGCGCGGAGACGCCCTCGCCAAGGTTCTTGCAAAGCTGCGAGAAGAGCAATCGGCACAACGCTTTCAGGTCAATCAAGCGACGATGTGTCTTTACCCGTCGAAGATTGGACGCGAGGTCGATAGAGATTCTGCAAGCTTTAGAAAGGCCGTCGCCGATGCTGTCGGGTCGGATATAGCCGCATATGAGGCGGCAAAGCGCACTGAACTGAAAACCCTCGGCTACGAGCCGGGCGCCAAAAAGGTCAGCATGACCCTGAAGCTTGAGCCTGGTGCTGAGCTCGCTGACGTGATGCTGGGATTGATCCCCGCCAAGGCAACGAACCTCCGCGCCCGCCATACGAGATTTGGCATCACGCTTGACGCAGAAGAATTTCCGGCTGAGGCAGAGGCTGAGATTAGGATCTCGCCTTTGCCGTTCGATACTTGTGAGGTGAGCGTCCGGCGCAACCGTTTGGCGGAACCTGCGATCTTCAGTGGGCAAATATATTCGCCGCCCGCTCGATCGGTCAAAGATTTCGCTGTCCGGATCGTCACCGAGAGCCTTGAGATAAATTTCAGAGGTCAGGAATTCAAGTTTCGGGCTACGCCCGTTTTCCCGGAAACAACGCTCAAAACGGCAGCCGAATGGCGCAACTATTTCATCATGGCCGACGCACTATCGACCAGCGGGGCCACGATAGAGGTGCGACCGAGCGACGGAAAAATGGGTGTGATCAGCCATCGGATCGAGAATAGCGTCAGCTCTGAAACGGTCGAGTGGGCTCGTGGAGGACTTGCAATATCAGACATCCTTCTGACGCTGATGAGACGTGCAGGAGCTGTGAGCGGGCCATCGTTCACTATGAACGAAATGGTCGAGCAGCAGGATTTGATCAGCTTCGTATTTGAAGTTCTCAACGGGAATGACCTGCCAGAGCCATTCAAGATCGGAGCCGAAAAGAGCGTAGTAGATCACTATGGCGCGATCACCGATGCGGTACATATCAACTATGTGGCGCTCGGGTCTTCGATGCTCGTCATGATTATCGATCTCACGCTCGAGTACGATCACTCCACCTCTCAGTATGTCTCGACACATGTTGAACTTCGGCAACTGATAGTTCTTGCAAATGCCAGCTACCTCGATTTCGTCCGGAAGGAAGCCGGTGACGGTGGAAGTATGATACTGAGCCGCATGTACGAAACATCCGGCAGCTTGGATGACGGACGGGACGAATGACCAAGCTCCTGGAAGACTTCCCTAACCCTGCACCAAACCCGCGTCTCGCCATACTCCGACGAGAGGTCGATCAAACAGTCCTGAAACCGTTGCGGTCGCACGGTTGGAATGCGATCGTCGACCAAGAAGTCGATCGCGGCAGCTACATCGAGATCTCCGCATCAAAAAGCTCGGTAGCGACCAAAATAGCGGTTCTTTACAGCAGCAGCGAGATCGACAACCCGCAATACCTGATGCTTGCTCAACGGGTCGATCATATCTTCTTTAACGGCCAACCCTACAAGTTGGATATCTTCGCGAGGGGGGTGGAAATCCCGGTTGAACCGCTCGATACGTTCTTCCCCTTCCTTGTTCAGCTGAACAAACGCGTAGAACCTGACAGGTCGCCGTCCAAAATGCCCCATAAACCGAGCGGGATCCGACGGCTCACCTCGGAAAACCCGCTTGAGTCAGTCACCGCTCGCTTGCGCCAGTTCACCAGCGTTCGACTTGCACGGAAACTTGTGGAACGTCGCGCCGCCGTCCAAGGAGTGCCTCTCCCCGCAGACATCGCGGCAACCAAGGGCACTGGGATCGCCTATTCGATGCGAAGCGCGCTTGAATACTTGTCTGCAGACCGCGGTGGCCATCTAAATAGGCGGATTCTTGGCCTCTACTACGGCGTGATGGCCTTCGCTCAAGCCGAAATGCTAGCCGCTCCAAACGGACCCAGGGATCTGGATGAGGTGGAGGGTATGACCAAGCAAGGTCATGGGTTGTTCACGCTTCCCGGTCAACTTGGCGGTTTCGCAGACTTGCACGTCGGCGTTCTGGCAACTGGCTTTTTACCCCAGTGGCTGTCGTTTCTTTCGTATGATACCAGCGGATTTCCGACTAGAAAGCCTAAGGCAGCGGCGGATCTCGAGACGCTTCCGGCATCAATGGTATGCACTCTTCGCGATCTGTTTGCGTCAATGCCTGAAATTGATGACCTGTTCGCAGAGGTGTTCGGCGGCCCCCACAGGTGGATCGAAGTTGCCTTCGACAGTTCCACCAACTTCGGCTCGCGGGCGCCGAACGTCAAGGCGGGCAGCACATACGGCCTTTTCATAGACCAATCAGGCGAAATCCCTCTGGCCGAAATCGCAAATGCAGGTTGGCCCGTGACAGAGCTCCAATTGATCACTGATGTCGAAGACGGGCGCTCTGTGTATCGTGGGCGCGTTGACCACAATGGCCATGATGTGTGGTGGAATGTCCTACCGACCCACTCGTCACCGTTCGGAAACCACACCGCCATGCTGCTTCCTACCCTAGGGGGGATGCACCACTACCGGACGATCGCCGCTGCAACTCTTTACGCGCTCTCGATCATGGTCCGCTATATGCCGAGTGCATGGCGGCGCATCGAAGGCGGGGACGAGGATCATTTTCTGGCGCTCGTCACGGAGGCGCTCTCGGTATGGGAGCGGATCTTGCCAGAGCAGTTTCTGGCTTGCATCGCTGACGAGGCCGTGCACACGGCACAGCCGGGAAGTTGGCTGTCCTAAGCACCGATGGGTGACCTCGCAGATGCGATGACTATATGTTCACTGCCGCTGCCGGAGCGGGTTTCGCGGCCGAATGTCTAGGTCGACGGAAATGCAAATGCCAAGATCTTTTCTATGACCGGCCCAAACTGAAGAAGCGTACCTACAAATATCAGTCTCAACCCAGTAAGCGGACGCCATTGCGCGACAGCAGCCCCGAAAGCAGTTGCAGCCAAACCTGCACATGACGCTGCTTCGCCAGTCGTGATAGGGCCAGTGAACCATCCAAGGCCCTTAAACTGCGCTGCCTCAAAAAATGAGGGCGGATTCTGCCACAGCGCAACAAGCGTGAATGCGAGGAAAAAGCTTATATATGCCGCTGGGAACAGAAACTTCAGCCGCATGAAGAAACGCTTCTTTTTCACAGGTGTGATGAGAAACCCTTGTGATCCGGCGAATAGTGTCTTCTCCTCATGCCTGAGGGCGGTCTCGACCGCATCCAGATCCCTTCGCGTCCCCAAATGGATCAACAGAAAGATCAAGCAAACCAGTGCAGCGAACCAGCACATGGCAGACTTGGCGCCGTCCGTAAGATCAAAGTCTTTGGACAAAACTAGGACAAAAGCGTTCGCGAATAGTCCGGTAGCGACCAGAAAGAAGTTGAACATCGAGTTGATGTGCTGAATGTAGAAGCCGTAACAGTCCGTAAGGTAAGAAACTCTCAGATTAAGATTAGATTGGTCGTCAGAACTCAAGGCACACCCCACTGAAAAACAAATGACGGTGTACTATCCAGGGTTTAATGATTGGTTTCGTAACCTCGATATGCTGCGACGTAGGCAGCGCCACAGACCTTCCCGCTCGAACGCCTCAGCCTCGTCCACGCTTGGCGCCATGCTTTCGACGTTCCATGGGATGTGCTCGATTAGCGCTTCCAAAGATGGGCCGCCAAGTGGCTCCGGGTGTTCTCGGTTCACAGGGCTCGACCTCCCATACAATCGCTTCGGCGAGCTGTGGGGCGAGCCGTCCGGACACCACCGCCGCCGAACTCTACAAGGACATGCTTGCCGCCGACCTGAAGCGGATCGCACGCGACGAGAAACTGGAAGAAGCCGAGCGAATGGACATCCTGTTCGGCAAGCTTAGCGGCAACGTGAGAGTCGACGATCCTTCGCAATCCAAGCAGGCTGCGCCGAAGCGGCGTGGCATCATTTCATGGCTGTTGGGACGATGAGATCGGACGGTGCGATCCCCGGAGAGGACGTGTCTTTCAACGCTGTCTCCGGAGCCTGTCCGTTTCACGGCCGTTCAGCACGTTTGCTAACCCGGTGATCGTGATTGTGCATGATTGATAGCGCGTCGCCCCTGCAAAGGCATCGGGCGTACAAGATCATGCCGAAGCAGGTTCGGGCGCCGACGATCCAATCAGGAGCGACACGCATCCCTTCTGATCCAGAAATCTGTTGGCGAAGTATCTGGTCCGCCGGAATTCGAGCGAGCCTGGGTAAATCACCGCAACGTTAGGCAAGGCAAGCAATTCGCCTTGCTTTAACGACTCTTCGTCGCAGACCAACGTGACTTCCGCGCCAGCCTCAACGAATCCTTACTGGACCTTGGACGCTGAATCGCTCATGTCGATGATCATGACTGTCATTCAAGCCAGAAGTTTGTCGAGTTCACTCATCTGGTCTCCGGTTAAATCCTGCAAACGCAATGTTGATAACGCGCGACAGTTTCCGCGCAGTTACGCAACCACCGAAAGATTCGAAACTACACCCGGCACCCGACGAAGAGCTATTTGCGCCGACTGACGGTAGGTCACGCCGCGCTCGCCGTTCCAGTACGCTCCAGTTTCACGGAACCGTGAGCGACAATGTCACCTGCGAGCCCAAGGATTCGCTCCCGATCCTTCATCAACATATTCCTCACGCGTTCCCATTGGTTCTCAAGGATTTGCGCTACCTCGGCTTCCATTTTCTCCGGAAGCGGTTTGTCCCCTAGATCCTTGACGGTGCCCATGAACACTGGGGATTTGCCGAGCCCGTAGCTCCCTACCATTCGTCGCGCAACAGCAGTCGCTCGCTCGATGTCGCTGCCAATGATCCCGCCTGCGCCGATAGATCGATCCCCGAACACAACAAACTCCGCAGCCATCCCCGCCAAGGATACGGCTATTCGATTCAGCAGGGTTGTCTCCGTCGGGAAGTGATCGGGCTCGAGATTGTAGACCGTGCTCCCGCCGATGGATCCTTCGCCGCTCGGGTCGAAACTATCCCTTATCTCGATCATTGCGGCTGTCGAGTGACCCAACGCGAGCGAGACCAATCCATGTCCAACCTCGTGCGCCGCCAACCGCAGCAGCTGCTCGGCGGTATAGGGTACCTTCTCGGGAAGCTGTGCCTCAAGATCGCGCAACTCAAGTTCTCTGTTGTCGTTCCGTGCCGCCCTTTGAGCTCTCTGAACTAAGCGCTCCAGATCCGCTCCCGGCTTTCCCTCAAGCTCGAGGGCAATATCTGTCAAGGATTCGGGCGGCAGGACGCCACCCGCGTGATGGCTCAGGATTTCCGCCCTCGTCTGAGTGTCAGGCAGCGAAAGCACGAAGTGCTCGTCAATCCTTCCGGCCCGTAGGATCGCGGAGTCAATCCAATCTGGAAAGTTCGTGGCACCTACCACAACGACCCCTTCCCCGAGAGTTGACAACAGGGTCAGGAAGTCCGTGACGACGACCTGCCAATAGGTATCGCTGGGGTCTCCTGACGGTTTGGCGAGGCGCTTGCCGATGGCGTCGATCTCGTCGAGGAATAATACCGCCCCCTTTCCATCGTTCACGTCCTCGAACGTCCTACGCATCGCTGCAAGCATGTCGTCTAGGGCACCCGCCGACTGCCAAGCTCCCACCGTAGTAGAGACCAACCTCATTCCCAGCGCGGTGGCAAGCGCAGACGCGAACAGTGTCTTTCCCGTGCCAGGTGGGCCAGAAAGCAACACGCCGGCCCGTACCAGCTTCCACGCAAGCTTCTTGTCACGCCACCGGGATACGTTGTCGACAAGATCCCTCGCCCAGGGTTTCACTTCATCGTAGCCTGGCAGTTCGAAAAGGCTGGGGCCTGTCGCATCCAAACTGTTGAAGCCGTCGATGACCGCAATGCAATCTTCGGTGAAATCTGGTTTTAGGATCGCGGCAAGCATTGCATTTTGAGGGCGCTTGGCAAGCTCGGAAGCGACTTCGATGGAAAATGGCTCCTTGCCGAACAATCGCCTTGCGGCATTGATGTGCTGGGCCGTCGGCGGGTCCACAAAGACCACCGCCGTGGCGGCGAACCGTACGTCTTTCGGCACTTCGTCAATGTTGCCTGCGATCAGGATATCGACCCCCTTGAGGTCAAAGATTGATGCTGGCCTATGAGGTGTACCCTTAACGCGAGGTGGGCTGGCGAGACGAACCCTGACATCCTTATCCACCCAGTCACCCGTCCAACTATTTCGTTTTACGCCAAGTACCGCCAATGCAGCGGCCTCATACTCATCAACCCGATACCCTGGGGGAACGACGAAAACCAAGAATCCATTCACGCGATACCGCAGTCTGCCGACATCTCTGGCGGCGCGCGCAAGGCCGCATCCAGCAAGCAGGACGGCCACATCTTTCAAAAGCGCCTCGGTTCTGGTTCTCGGATCCGCGAACTTCATTTTAGTTTCTCCCGGTCTGCTCGCGATTTTCCAAGCGATACCAACGATTCATCGTCCTTGCGATGCCGCGTTCTGAATCCAAGAAGAACAGCTGACTGGTGACTATCTCCCTGCCCTCCCGCAGACGCGGATGGCCGCTGACGACCCCAGAGAGGGCATAGGCGTGTCCTATGACTGCCTTGTAGCCTTCGAGCAGCGGCGTGTTTGCCATATCGATCATGTCGAAGTCACCTGCATTAGCCCGATGTATGTCTTCAAGCAGGCGCTCGGTCGCCTGGCTGTCTATCCATTGGAACGTGTTCACGCGCTTCCCCTTGTCGGATACGATTCGATTTAACCCTGCTTCGAATTTCTGATTGTCAGCAATTCGAATCTTATCAAGCGCATTTATTTGCGGCGAATCAGCAATTGTCAACTATCGTTTGATTGCCGAAGGATTTGGTGACACTCAATCCTTATGAGACCGCCTTCCCGCCTCCTCACAGCTGCTCGCCTCATCGTCGGTCAGACTCAGATCGAGGTGAGCAACGATTCCGGCGTGAGCTCCAGAACGATCTACATGGCGGAAAACGGAACTGCAGGTATCGCGAGCGTGGAGAAACTCGTCCGGCATTACGCCAGCAAGGGTGTGACCTTTACGCCGCCTTCCGGGTCGAACGGGTGGGTAATCCACACGAAGCATCTTACCCATCAGTACGATGACGAGCATCTGAATTCGGGGCGTTGAGAACGCGACATCTTTGCAGGGGATCGCACTACTGGACTCTTGTCCTAGTGGGACGCAGATTCAAACAAGATATTACTGTGACAGCCCCAAATGCTACCGTATTTGCCTCAAAAACACGCAACGATGGCCGGAGACAGCCACGGTACTATAATAGTTGGATTTCAGTACGGTGCGTGACGGGTAAACTCGATTCTAAAATTGATTTTTACCCGAATTAGATCTGCTTCTTTACCCAAATAGAATTGTCTTTTTCCGGTGCCGATACGTGCAGAGCCCGTCATAGGCCAGCACCGCGACATGGGGTCCATTTGGCATGATCTTTACGTTCATCGTCATCCTGGCCAATTTCGCCAAGCCATAGCATCGGCGATAACAGGCGGCAACCCGAACAGAAGGAACCGCCCATGCCAAGCCACGTCAGCGAAACCCCTGCCGCCTCCCCGGAAGCCACCGCCGCCTACTACGCTCGCAAGCTCGCCTTCGAGACCGATTGCTGGGACGTCCATGCATCGCTCGCCGCCGGCAATACCGATTTCGTGCTGCTCGACGTCCGCTCGCCCGCAATGTTTGCGGCCTCGCACATCCCCGGCGCCATCAACCTGCCGCATGGCAAGATGACGGCGCATCGCATGTCGGAATGGGCGGAGGAGACGCTCTTCGTCGTCTATTGCGCCGGTCCGCATTGCAACGGCACCGACAAGGCAGCGCTCCGCCTCGCGCGTCTCGGCAAGCATGTCAAGGTGATGATCGGCGGCATGACCGGCTGGGCCGACGAAGGCTTCGGCTTCGAGAACGAAGCGGCTGCGGCGTGATGATGGAAGGCTCCCGCGCGATTGCGGGAGCCGGTTTCTCAAAATTCGATGACGAGCTTGCCAAACGGGCCGCGGTCGAGATGCGCCAGCGCCTCCGGCAGTTCCTCGAAAGCGTAGCGATGATCGATGACCGGCTTGATGCCTGAAACATCGACGGCGCGGATGAGATCCTCGAGCGCCCGGCGATGGCCGACGCTGATGCCCTGCACCGTCGGTGATTTCAGAAGCAGCGGCCCGACGGGACCGGACACCTCGAAACCGTCGAGTACGCCGATGACATGGATATGCCCTCCGACGGCAACCGCCTTAAGCGCCTCGCCAAAATTGGCGCCACCGGCAATTTCCAGAATGTGATCCGCACCGTAGTCGGCTGTCAGGCCATAAAGCGTCTCTACCCAGTTCTCCCGTCCGAAGCCGTGATCGGCGCCGATGGAGCGGGCACGATGGAGCTTCTCCGCGCTGCCTGATGTGATGAAGACCTCGGCGCCATGGGCCTTGGCGATCTGCAGGCCGAACAGCGCAACGCCGCCGGTTCCCTGGATCAGCACCTTCTGTCCGGCGTTGAGATGGCCGCGCTCGATCAGCGCGAACCAAGCCGTCAGGCCGGCGCAGGGCAAGGTGCTGGCCTCGGCCGCATCGAGGCTGTCCGGCGCCCTGGCGAACCAGTCTTCGGAAAAGGTCAGATAGTCGGAAAGCACGCCGGGATAGAAGCCGCCGAGCGTGCGGTAGGGCGGGTTGCGCGCATTCCCGGCATTCGTGCCGTCGATCCAGCCGGGAGAGAAGGTCGAGATCACCCGGTCTCCCGGCTTGAAGCGCGTCACACCGGGGCCGACGGCTTCGACGACACCCGCCATATCGGAGGCCGGTACGAAGGGAAATTGCAGCGGCAGCCCCATGCCGGTTTCGAGCACCAGCTTGTCACGATAGTTCAGCGAAACGGCCTCGGTCCGCACCAGAACATCGCGCCCCGAGGGATCGTCCATCCGTCCTTCCGATATCGTCAGGTTCTGCGGACCGATGCCGTCGATCGTCCACTGCCTTATCTTGGTCATCGCACGTGCTCCTTTGCATATTCAGCGAAGAGAGCGATGTTATCGTTGAAAAGATGGCGGCAGTTGCGATATAAATTCCCAAGATAGGTTCCCTTGAGGATACAATTCATGGAAAAGCTTGGCGGCATCTCCGTCTTCGTCGAAGTCGTCGAAGCAGGCGGATTTTCAGCCGCCGCCAGCGGCCTGAACCTGACGCGATCCGCCGTCGGCAAGACGATCGCCAGGCTCGAAGAGCGCCTCGGCGTCCGCCTCTTCCACCGCACCACCCGCTCGCAGAGCCTGACGGAAGAAGGCCGCTTCTTTTACGAGCGCTGCCTGAAGGCTCTGGAAGAGATCAAGATCGGCGAAGCGCTTCTGGAAGCCGGCAAGCAGACCGTGCGCGGCAAACTGCGGGTGTCCATGCCAGTTATCTTCGGTCGGCAATGCATTGCGCCGATCCTGATTTCACTGCTCGACGACCATCCCGAACTGGAACTCGACCTGTCCTTCAACGACCGGATCATCGATCTTCTTGAAGACGGCTACGATCTGGCGATCCGCAACGGGCCGCTCAAGGACGATCAGGACATGATGGCGCGGCTCGTCGCCCACCAGCGGCTGACCGTCTGCGCCTCGCCCGATTACCTCGCCAAACACGGCACGCCGCAGTCGCTGGAAGATATCCCCAAACACGTCGGCATCATCTATGGCCGGCAGGACAAGCACCGCACCTGGGTTTTCCCGACCGACGACGAGCCCTGGCGGCAGGTTCTGCCGAAATCGCGGATGCGGCTCGACGATCTCGCCACCATCTGCGACGTGGCGATCGAAGGCGCCGGCCTCGTTTGGCTGCCCTGCTGGATGGTGCGCGAGCACGTTGCCGCCGGGCGCCTGGTGCGGGTGCTGAAAGACGTGCGTCCCGTCATTTTCCAATCGCACGCGATATGGCCGCGCTCGCCCGTCATGCTGCCGAAAGTCCGCCTCGCCATCGATGCGCTGGTTGCGAGATTGCCCGGCCTGATGGAGTGACGTTTTGAAATTTACCAAGCCGCTGAAGTGGCTGAATTTTTTATTGTATTCACTGGAAATCATGAAATGCTGCCGTATATCGCCATGATGATGCGCCGTACGGGGCGGTGCATCGGCCACCATCAACCGGAATTGCAATAACCATGTCACTTCGAACTGCGCTGCGCGCCGGCACCAGCGATTGCCACGCTGATGTCGATCAAATCTTCGGCAGGTTCGATCTCGGACGTGAAGCAGATTACAGGGCCTTCCTCTCCGCCCACACCCGCGCCGTTCCGGCCGTTGAGATAGCGCTGGAAAAAGCCGGTATCGAGCGGCTGATCCCCGACTGGGCGGAGCGGCGCCGCCGTGATCTGTTGCTCGACGACCTCGCGGCGATGAATGTTCCGCTGCCGCCCGCCCTCGATGTGCCTCCGATGCAAGACGATGCAGCGCTTCTTGGCGCCGTTTATGTGCTTGAAGGCTCGAAGCTCGGCGGCGCGATGCTGGCCAAGGCCGTCGGCGAAGGGCTGCCATCCGCCTATCTCAGCCCCTTCGGCCCCAAGGGTGGCATGAAGGCTTTTATGGACATGCTCGATGTCTCCGGCGCCGACGAGGCGAGAGCCGTCGAGGCTGCCCGCGCCGTCTTCGTCCTGTTCCGCAAGGCTGCTGAGATGGAACTGGAGATGGCCGCCTCGTGAGCGAAACCTTCGACCGCGTCGACCTGACGAACTGCGACCGCGAACCGATCCACCGCCTCGGCGCCATCCAGCCGTTCGGCTTCCTGCTCGTTTCCTCCGCCGACTGGCTGGTTGCCCGCGCCTCGGAAAATCTCGAACAGTTCATCGGCATCAGCTACAAGGACGTGCTCGGCCGACCGCTCTCCGAAGTGATCATGCCGCAGACGCTGCATACGCTGCGCAACCGTCTCGCCGTCATCAGGGGCCCCGATATCGTCGAACGGCTGTTCGGCGTGCAGTTTTCCGAGAACGGTCCTGCCTTCGACGTGGCGCTCCACATCAGCGACGGTCAGGTCATCATCGAGGCCGAGCCCTCGCAGGACGGTGCCCAGGGCGGCGCGACCATGTCGATCCGCAGCATGATGGCCCGTCTCGACCAGGCGCAGACGCTGGAAGCCTTCTACCGCGAAGGCGCCCGCCAGGCCCGCGCGCTGACCGGTTTCGACCGCGTCATGGTCTATCGTTTCGACGAAAAGGGATCTGGCGAAGTCGTCGCCGAAGCGGCCCGCCCCGGCATCGGCTCCTTCCTCGGCCTGCACTATCCGGCCTCCGACATCCCGGTTCAGGCCCGCGCGCTCTATGTCCGCAACCTCTTCCGCGTCATTGCCGATATCGATGCGACGCCTGTCGCCATCCATCCAGAGCTCGACGAGCACAGCCGCCCGCTGGATCTGTCGATGTCGATCCTGCGCTCGGTCTCGCCAATCCACATCGAATACCTGAAGAACATGGGCGTCGGCGCCTCGCTGTCGATCTCGATCATCGTCGACGGCAAGCTCTGGGGCCTGTTTGCCTGCCATCACTATTCCGCCCGCCTGCCCTCCTTCGAGCGGCGTTCGACCTCCGAGCTTTTTGGCCAGATGTTCGCCTCGCGCCTCGAAAGCCGCGAGCGGCGGCTGGCGCTGGAATTCGAAACCAAGGCCCGCCAGATCGCCGACAGACTGCTGACCTCGGTCGCCGACAATGCCAGCCTGCTCGACGACCCGACCTGGCTGATCGACGCGCTCTCGGACGCCATTCCCGCCGATGGCATCGGCGTCTGGATCAACGGCCGCTCGGCGCTGACCGGGCTTTCGCCGACGCAGGAGCAGTTTTCCGGCCTGGTCAAGATCCTCAACCGCACATCCTCCGGCCGGGTTTTCACCACCGACCATCTGCAGGAACTCTGGCCGGACAGCGATATCGACGGCACCGTCGCCGGCCTGATGGCGATCCCGATTTCGCGCTCGCCGCGTGACTATGTGATCCTGTTCCGCCAGGAGATCGTCCGCACCGTCCGCTGGGCTGGCGACCCGCACAAACCGGTCGAATACGGCCCGAACGGCCCGCGCCTGACACCGCGCAAGAGCTTCGAAAGCTGGTCGGAACTGGTCCGGGGGCGCTCGCACCCCTTCACCTCGGCCGAAAAGCGCGTGGCCGATACGATCCGCGTCACGCTGATCGAGGTCATCCTGCGCCTTGCCGACGAGGCGAGCGCCGTGCGCCAGCAGGCCAACGAACGCCAGGAAATCCTGATCGCCGAGCTGAACCACCGTGTCCGCAATATCCTCAGCCTGATCAGTGGCCTGATCCGCCAGTCGCGCACCAGCGATGGCGATATCGGCGAATATGTCGGCCAGCTGGAAGGCCGCGTTCAGGCGCTGTCACGCGCTCACGACCAGATCACCCGGGATCATTGGGCCCCGGCTTCGCTGCGCTCGCTGCTGCAGGCAGAAGCCGCTGCCTATCTCGGCAAGAACGCCGCCCGCGTTGTCATGCGCGGCGAAGAAGTGCTGCTCGGCCCGCAGGCCTTCTCGACGGCGGCCCTTGTCTTCCACGAACTCGTTACCAACAGTGCCAAATACGGCAGCCTCTGCGACAGCGGAACGGTCACCGTCGCCTGGACCGAGGACGACACGGGCAATCTGCTGGTCGAATGGCGCGAGAGCGACGGTCCGCCGGTAAAGGCGCCGAAACGGCAGGGCTTCGGAACCACCATCATCCGCCACTCGATACCGTACGATCTCGGCGGCAAGGCCGAGGTGCGCTATGAGCCCAAGGGGCTGCAGGCGGATTTCACCATCCCGGCGAAATATGTCACCTTTGCCGACGGACCGGTCTCGATCGTCCCGGAAGTGCGCCAGCAACCGGCCGCCAAGACCGCGACGATCATTTCGGAAAAGCCGCTGCAGGGCTGCAGCATCCTGCTGGTCGAGGACAACCTGATCATCGCCATGGACGGCGAGGATATCTTCCTGCAGCTTGGCGCCAAGGATGTGACGCTGGCGCCGAGCGTCTATCAGGCTCTCGAATATGTGGCGGAGAAGCATTTCGATCTTGCCGTGCTCGACGTCAATCTCGGCGACGAGACCAGCTTCCCGGTCGCCGAGAAACTGGTGCAGGCAGGCACGCCGCTTGTCTTTGCAACGGGTTACGGCGAGGCGGTCGCCAAGAACTTCAGCGGGGCCAATATTCTGCAGAAGCCTTATACGATCGAAAGCGTGGCGGCGGCGCTCGACAAGATGATGCCGTTGAAGAAGGTCTGACACTCAGACCGGCTGCACCATCAGCCCGCCGACGAAGAGCTGTTCGAGAAACCGCGCGGCATCCTCGAAGCGCCCGGCGCCGGAATGCTCCTGGCCGAGCACTGCCCGCACCTGCACATCGAAGTCGGCATAATGCTGGGTCGTCGACCAGATCGAGAAGATCAGGTGATAGGGATCGCATTTGGCGATCTTGCCGGCCTTGGCCCAGACGCGGATGACCTCCGCCTTCTCGTCGACCAGGCTCTTCAGCGGCCCTTTCAGCTCGTCCTCGATATGCGGCGCGCCCTGCAGAACCTCGTTGGCGAAGAGGCGGCTTTCGCGCGGAAAATCACGCGCCATTTCCAGCTTGCGCCGGATGTAGCTGCGGATTTCGGATTCCGGATTGCCTTCGGCATTGAAGGCCCTGAGCGGCTCCAGCCAGGTGAAGAGTACCCGGTCGATCAGCGCCCGGTGCATCGCTTCCTTGGTGCGGAAATAATAGAGCAGATTGGGCTTCGACATGCCTGCGGCGGCAGCGATCTGGTCGATGGTCGAGCCGCGGAAGCCGCTGACCGAAAACACATCCAGCGCCGCTTCGAGGATCTGCTCTTCCTTCTCCTCCTGGATTCGCGTCCGGCGCTGGGTCCTCGCTGCTCTCGGAATGGCCATATGGCTCTCGTTTCCCTCACAAATTCAACTGCTTCACTCAAGTTTTCAGAAGCAGTTTCCGGCTCGCAAATTTGTCAGTATTTTTGCTGTTTTACGTCTTGAGCCCGGCGCCGGAAGCTGTAATGTTTACCAATCGGTCAAATTATCCGTCAGATGCAAAATAAAGGCAACGTCGGATTTTCCAGCGCAAAGAAAACAAACAATCGCGCCGGGAATTGACCAAGGGAACAGACCGGACATGCTCAGCGCATGACTGATGAAAACAGGCGAGGACTTCAGATATGGTGGCAGCACCAGGCGAAAACATGCGCGTCAACGGCGACCGTCTGTGGGACAGTCTCATGGACATGGCAAAGATCGGCCCCGGTATCGCCGGCGGCAACAATCGCCAGACGCTGACGGACTCGGACGCAGAAGGCCGCAGCCTCTTCAAGACCTGGTGCGATGCCGCCGGCATGACCATGGGCGTCGACAAGATGGGCACGATGTTCGCAACCCGCCCCGGCACCGATCCTGACGCCTTGCCGGTTTACGTCGGCTCTCACCTGGACACCCAGCCGACCGGCGGCAAATATGACGGCGTTCTCGGCGTGCTCGCCGCGCTCGAGGTCGTTCGCACGATGAACGACCTCGGCATCAAGACCAAGCACCCCATCGTCGTCACCAACTGGGCGAACGAGGAAGGCGCGCGTTTCGCGCCCGCCATGCTCGCTTCCGGCGTCTTCGCCGGTGTCCACAGCATCGATTACGCCTATGGCCGCAAGGACCCCGAGGGCAAGACCTATGGCGACGAGCTGAAACGCATCGGCTGGCTGGGCGACGAGGAAGTCGGCGCCCGCAAGATGCACGCCTATTTCGAATATCACATCGAGCAGGGCCCGATCCTCGAAGCCGAAAACAAGCAGATCGGCGTCGTAACGCACTGTCAGGGCCTGTGGTGGCTGGAATTCACCCTCACCGGCCGCGAGGCCCATACCGGCTCGACGCCGATGAACATGCGCGTCAATGCCGGTCTCGCCATGTCGCGGATCATCGAGATGGTCCAGGGCGTCGCCATGGGCGAACAGCCCGGCGCCGTCGGCGGTGTCGGCCAGGTGTTCTTCTCGCCGAATTCCCGTAACGTGCTGCCCGGCAAGGTGGTCTTCACCGTCGACATCCGGACGCCCGATCAGCCCAAGCTCGACCGCATGCGCGCAAAGATCGAGGGCGAAGCCGCCAAGATCTGTGAAGCGCTCGGCGTCGGCTGTTCGATCGAAGCCGTCGGCCATTTCGACCCCGTTACCTTCGATCCCGTCCTCGTCGGTCGCGTCCGCGATGCCGCTGAAAAGCTGGGTTACTCCCACATGAACGTGATCTCCGGCGCCGGCCACGACGCCTGCTGGGCCGCCAAGGTGGCGCCCTCCACCATGGTCATGTGCCCCTGCGTCGGCGGCCTCAGCCACAACGAGGCGGAAGAGATTTCCAAGGAATGGGCGACGGCGGGTGCGGATGTGCTGTTCCATGCGGTGGTCGAGACGGCGGAGATTGTGGTGTGAAACAATTGCGCCTATATTCCGAAGGAGAATTGCCGCCAACGGAGGCCGGTGAATGTCAACCGACAACCTCATACTTGAGCACTTGCGTGCCATCCGGGGCACCGTCGAACGGCTCGCCGACGACATGCAGGTCGTCAAGCAGCGTCTCGGCATACTCGAACATCAATATGCGACCATTTCGACACGGCTCGACCGCATCGATGAACGCGTCTTGCGGATCGAAAAGCGGCTTGATCTCGTCGAGGCATAGCCCCCTCGAGCATTTACCGAACATCACCCGACTGCTTCGCACGCAACCTCTCCACTAGGGGATGCGATCGGTCACCTGACTCAATAAAAACAGGGAACAGCCATGACCACAGTCATCAAGAATGGAACCATCGTCACCGCCGACCTGACCTACAAGGCCGACGTGAAGATCGAAGGTGGCAAGATCGTCGAGATCGGGTCGAACCTTTCGGGCAACGAGGTGCTGGACGCCACGGGCTGTTATGTCATGCCCGGCGGCATCGATCCGCATGTCCATCTCGAAATGCCCTTCATGGGCACCTATTCCTCCGACGATTTCGAGAGCGGCACGCGCGCTGCTCTTGCCGGCGGCACGACGATGGTCGTCGATTTCTGCCTGCCCGATCCCGGCCAGTCGCTGCTCGACGCGCTGAAACGCTGGGACAACAAGTCGACCCGCGCCAATTGCGACTATTCCTTCCACATGTCGGTGACCTGGTGGGGCGAGCAGGTCTTCAACGACATGAAGACCATCGTGCAGGAAAAGGGCATCAACACCTTCAAGCATTTCATGGCCTATAAGGGCGCGCTGATGGTCAACGACGACGAGATGTTTGCGTCGTTTTCGCGCTGCGCCGAGCTTGGCGCTCTCCCCCTCGTCCATGCCGAGAACGGCGATGTCGTCGCCGCCATGCAGCAGAAGCTGATGGACGAAGGCAATAATGGTCCTGAGGGACACGCCTATTCGCGCCCGGCCTCGGTCGAAGGCGAAGCGACGAACCGCGCCATCATCATCGCCGATATGGCGGGCGTCCCGCTCTATGTGGTCCACACCTCCTGCGAACAGGCCCATGAAGCGATCCGCCGCGCCCGCCAGAACGGCATGCGCGTCTATGGCGAGCCGCTGATCCAGCACCTGACACTCGACGAGACTGAATATTTCAACCGCGACTGGGATCACTCCGCCCGCCGCGTCATGTCCCCGCCGTTCCGCAACAAGCAGCATCAGGACAGTCTCTGGGCCGGCCTTTCCGCCGGTTCGCTGCAGGTCGTGGCGACCGACCACTGCGCCTTTACCACAGACCAGAAGCGCACCGGCCTCGGCGACTTCCGCAAGATCCCGAACGGCACCGGCGGCCTTGAAGACCGCATGCCGATGCTCTGGACCTATGGCGTCGCGACCGGCCGTATCACCATGAACGAGTTCGTCGCGGTCACCTCGACCAATATCGCCAAGATCCTCAACGTCTACCCGAAGAAGGGTGCAATCCTCGTCGGCGCCGATGCCGATATCGTCGTCTGGGATCCGAAGCGCTCCAAGACCATCTCGGCCAAGAGCCAGCAGTCGGCGATCGATTACAACGTCTTCGAAGGCAAGGAAGTCACCGGCCTGCCGCGCTACACGCTGACCCGCGGTGTCGTCGCCATCGAGGAATCGACCATCAAGACCCGCGAGGGCCACGGCGAGTTCGTCAGGCGCGAACCCTTCCAGGCCGTCAACAAGGCGCTCTCGACCTGGAAGGAGCTCACCGCTCCCCGCAAGGTCGAACGCACCGGCATCCCGGCGAGCGGGGTGTGATCCAAATGCGCGGCCAAGTCATTCTGACGATTGTTTCATTGGCCGCGCTCTCCACCGCGGCTTTCGCCGATACGCTGCCGATCACGGGCAGCTACGGCAACAAGGATGGCTGCGCCTATGCCAAATCGGGCGAAAGCACCGGCTCCGACAACTTCTTCCTGCTGACCTCCGAGGCGATCACCACCGCCGCCTCCTATTGCGAGATCAAGAAGGTGCTGAAGACCGAGGGCAAGAATTTTACGGCCACGGTCTCCTGCCAGGCCGAGGGTGAGGAAGGCGAGAGCGAGGACACGGCGAAGATCACCTCCGGCCCCAAGGGCTATACGATCGGCTTCACCTCGGACGCCGCTATCAAGTGGGGGCCGCTGCCGCTATGCAAGTAGCCTCAATCCAGCACGATACTGTCGAGCGCGGGCAAGAGCACGACGCTCTCCTGCTCGTTGGGATCTGTCCGCGCGATGATCGCCGTGCAGGGCGTGCTGCTCAAATTGGCGGGCAGATGCGGAACGCCCGCCGGGATATAGAAAAGCTCGCCGGCATGGACGATGACGTGGTTCTTGAGATTGTCGCCATACCAAGTATGCGCCTCGCCGGAGAGCATGTAGATCGCCGTCTCGTGCGCCTCATGCAGATGCGCCTTGGCCCGCACGCCGGGCGGGATCGTCAGGAGATGCATGCAGATGCCCTTGGCGCCGACCGTTTCCGCGGCAATGCCTTCGAAATAGCTGAGCCCCTGCTTGCCGTCATAGGCGTGGCTGGGGCGAACAATGTGGCAGGTGGGCTTTGACTTAGCGTCCATTCTCATCCTCCATGGACTTTGCCGCGGCGTGTGAAACCGGGCGGCAGCATAACATGCAAACCGCGCAGGCGCGGGGAAAACAGGACTGGTAACATCTCGATGCAAGCAGCCTCCGTCGTATCCGCCAAGGATCTCTGTCTCACCTTCCAGACGAATGACGGGCCGGTGCATGCGCTGAGCAATGTCAATCTCGACGTCAACAAGGGCGACTTCGTCTCCTTCATCGGCCCATCCGGCTGCGGCAAGACGACGTTCCTGCGCGTCATCGCCGATCTGGAGAAAACGACCTCAGGCGAGATTAGCGTCAACGGCATGACGCCGGAAGAAGCCCGCAAGGCCCGCGCCTACGGCTATGTCTTCCAGGCGGCCGCGCTCTACCCCTGGCGGACGATCGAGAAGAACATCGCCCTTCCCCTTGAAATCATGGGCTATTCGAAAGCCGACCAGAAGAAGCGCATCTCTGAGGCTCTCGAGCTCGTCGAGCTTGCCGGCTTCGACAAGAAATTCCCCTGGCAGCTGTCAGGCGGCATGCAGCAGCGCGCCTCGATCGCCCGCGCACTCGCCTTCGACGCCGACCTGCTGCTGATGGACGAGCCCTTCGGCGCGCTGGACGAAATCGTCCGTGACCATCTGAACGCCGCTCTGCTGAAGCTCTGGTCGCGCACCAACAAGACGATCTGCTTCGTCACCCACTCCATTCCGGAAGCGGTCTACCTCTCCACCAAGATCGTCGTCATGTCCCCCCGCCCCGGCCGCGTCACCGATATCATCGACTCGACGCTGCCGAAGGAACGGCCGCTCGGCATCCGCGAGACGCCGGAATTCCTGGAGATTGCGCATCGGGTGCGTGAGGGTTTGAGAGCGGGGCATAGTTATGAATGATCTGATGTTTGAGGCCGTGGTCGCCCCCCTCTGCCCTGCCGGGCATCTCCCCCACAGGTGGGGAGATTGGCTGGGCGCACCCGCTCATTCCAACATTGATGTCTGGCAGGAAGCCCGCCGCGAGTCGATCTCCCCCCTTGAGGGGGAGATGTCCGGCAGGACAGAGGGGGGTAACCCCACCCTCCCAATCAAGAGGATGTCCGCATGAAACCCGACACCCTCAAGGACAAGATCGTCCCGGTCCTCACCATCCTCGCCGCCTTCGTCGTCATCTGGTACATCGCCGCCGTGTTCATGAACGCGCCGTTCCAGCGCGACATGGACCAGCGCAACAACGTGACGCCGACGGCATCCGAATTCATCTCCGCAACGCTCTCCCAGCCGAAGCCGATCCTGCCGGCCCCGCATCAGGTGGCGCAGAACGTCTTCGAGAACACCTTCCTCAGAAAGCTCTCCAGCAACCGCAGCCTCGTCTATCACGCCGGCGTGACGCTCTCCTCGACGGCGCTCGGTTTTGCGCTCGGCACCATGCTCGGCATCCTGATCGCGGTCGGCATCGTCCATATCAGGGCGCTGGACCGCAGCCTAATGCCGTGGATCATTGCCTCGCAGACCGTGCCGATCCTGGCGATCGCGCCGATGGTCATCGTCGTGCTCGGATCGATCAACATCACCGGACTGATCCCGAAAGCGCTGATCTCGACTTATCTCTCCTTCTTCCCTGTCGCCGTCGGCATGGTGAAGGGGCTGCGTTCGCCCGAAGTCATGTATCTCGATCTGATGCGCACCTATAATGCCAGTGCTGCGCAGACCTTCTGGAAGCTGCGGGTGCCGGCCTCGGTTCCCTTCCTCTTCACCTCGATGAAGGTGGCGATTGCCGCAAGCCTCGTCGGTGCCATCGTCGGCGAACTGCCGACCGGTGCCGTCGCCGGTATCGGCTCGAAGCTGCTCGCCGGCTCCTATTACAGCCAGACCATCGACATTTGGGCGGCACTGGTGGCCGGTTCCGTGCTGGCGGCACTGCTCGTGGCGATCGTCGGATTGGCCGCCAAGATCGTCGATCGCGCCATGGGCGGGAGGCCGGCATGAAATATCTGACGCTTTCCTGGCAAAGCGCTCTGGCGCTGCTCTTCTGTCTCGGTGCGCTGGCCTCGCTGCCGCTGCTGGCGGACGGCGCCCCCGCCCCGTTCAGCAGCCAGACCACGACGCTTGTCGTGATCATAATCGCTGCCGCGGCGCTGATTTCGTTGACGGCGCTGCCACCGCTCTATTCGGCGACCGTGCTGCTGCTGGCCTCCTTCGATGCCGCCTGGCTGCTGCTGTCCGGCATCACCGGCAACGAGGGCATGGCGACCCGGGCTTTCCTGCTGCTGATCGCTGCCGCCTGGCTGCTCGCCTGGCGCTGCGTCACGCTGCTGTCGGACCTGCAGCCGCTGTCGAATACCGGCAAATCCTTCCTGCGGCTGTTGATCCCGGCAATCTTCGGCGCCTGGATCCTGATCCTCTGGGAGGCGGCAACGCGCGGCGGCGGCATCCCCTTCGTCATCCTGCCGCCGCCGAGCACCATCGGTGTGCGGATCGCCAATTCTCTGCCGATCCTCGGCGAGGACGTGCGCCAGACGATCTTCAAGGCCGTGCTGTTCGGGTATGTGGTCGGCTGCGCCTCCGGCTTTATCGTCGCGATCCTCGCCGACCGCGTCGCCTTCCTGCGCCGCGGGCTGCTGCCGATCGGCAACATGGTCTCGGCCCTGCCGATCATCGGCGTGGCGCCGATCATGGTCATGTGGTTCGGCTTCGACTGGCCGTCGAAGGCCGCCGTCGTCATCATCATGACCTTCTTCCCGATGCTGGTGAACACGGTGGCGGGCCTTTCCGCATCCGGCGCCATGGAGCGGGACCTGATGCGCACCTACGCATCCGACTACTGGCAGACGCTGCTGAAGCTCCGGCTTCCGGCGGCCATGCCGTTCATTTTCAACGCCCTGAAGATCAACTCGACGCTGGCGCTGATCGGTGCCATCGTTGCGGAATTCTTCGGAACCCCTATCGTCGGCATGGGCTTCCGCATCTCCACAGAGATCGGCCGCATGAATGTCGACATGGTCTGGGCCGAGATCGCCGTCGCGGCGGTGGCTGGCTCGGTTTTCTACGGCGTCGTCGCCCTTGCCGAACGGGCGGTGACTTTCTGGCATCCGTCTATCCGTGGTGGCTAGGCGTCGCTTTGTTCCCGCAAATGGGATTGGGGCATAACTTCAGAGGGAAAAAAGAAAATGAAGAAGTTGATGGTTGCAATGATGGCGAGCGCCATGTCGCTCGCCGCCGCTAACGCGATGGCGGCCGACAAGGTGACGCTGCAGCTGAAGTGGGTCGCGCAGAGCCAGTTCGCCGGCTATTACGTCGCCAAGGACAAGGGCTATTACGAAGAAGAAGGCCTTGACGTCGATATCAAGCCGGGCGGTCCTGACATCGCCCCGGAACAGGTGATCGCCGGCGGTGGCGCCGATGTCATCGTCGACTGGATGGGCGGCGCGCTGGTGGCCCGCGAAAAGGGCGTTCCGCTCGTCAACATCGCCCAGCCCTACCAGAAGTCGGGCATGGAAATGATCTGCCGCAAGGATGGTCCGATCAAGACCGAAGCCGATTTCAAGGGCCATACGCTCGGCGTCTGGTTCTTCGGCAATGAGTATCCGTTCTTCGCCTGGATGAACAAGCTCGGCCTGAAGACCGAAGGCGGCGCCGATGGCGTGACCGTGCTGAAGCAGAGCTTCGACGTCCAGCCGCTGCTGCAGAAGCAGGCCGACTGCATTTCCGTCATGACCTACAATGAATACTGGCAGGCAATCGATGCCGGCCTTAAGCCCGAAGATCTTATCGTCTTCAACTACAGCGCCATGGGCAACGATCTCCTGGAAGACGGCCTCTACGCCAACGAAGACAAGCTCAAGGATCCGGCTTTCAAGGAAAAGATGGTCAAGTTCGTCAAGGCCTCGATGAAGGGCTGGAAATACGCCACTGAAAATCCGGATGAAGCAGCGGAGATCGTCGTCGATGCCGGCGGCCAGGACGAAAACCACCAGAAGCGGATGATGGGCGAAGTCGCCAAGCTGATCGGCGACGGCAGCGGCAAGCTCGACACGACGCTCTACGACCGTACCGCCAAGGCTCTTCTCGACCAGAAGATCATCACCAAGGAGCCATCCGGCGCCTGGACGCACGACATTACCGACGCCGCTTCCAAGTAAGCGACCGGGCAAACACGGCGAACGCGCGGAGAGATCCGCGCGTTTTCTGCTTTTTTAACGCCGATTGAAATTATTTGGCGTGCGCGTGTCGCACCTGCCATTTCTCGATCGTCTTCAGATTATACGCTGCGATCAATCATCGGAATGCAAACATAACCTGACGGTGATTGATCTAAACGTAAACGGTAATTAATGTGCCGCTCATGGGGAATTGTTTTCTAGCGGTCTTGTACGTCGCGCAAACCGATACCACGTACAAAACCAGATTTGCCGGACCGGGGACTTCTCTGTATGAGAGACGGCAAATGCGGGAATACCTCTGAGTAGTTAAACAGAGACGGGAATGGCCTGTTCGCAAGCTGCAGCATCGCTGCGCCGATTTTGGCCGGACATTTTGACATAATTGGATGACGACGCATGGCACGCACGCTTGAAATACTACGCGCCTCCACCCTTTTGATCGCCATCATGGCGGTATCGCCGGTCTTTGCCCAGGAGGCCGAAACGGCCACCACAAAGCCGAAGCAGAACCTTCCGGCGATCGTCGTCACCACGGCGAAGACCCGCGCGCTCGTCGATCGCGTCGTCGCCACAGGCACGGTCAAGGCCGTCGAGGAAGTCTATATCCAGCCGCAGGTCGAGGGCCTGTCGATCAGCTCGCTGAATGTCGATGTCGGCGACAAGGTTGCTGCCAACAGCACGATCGCCAGGCTGAACCCCGATTCCCTTCTGCTGCAGAAGAGCCAGATGCAGGCGACCAAGGCCAAGGGCGAGGCATCGCTTGCTCAGCTTCGCGCCCAGCTGGTCGAAGCCCAGGCCAATGCCTCCCAGGCACGCCAGCAGCAGGACCGCGCCCAGGAAATGGTCAAGAAGGGCACCGTCTCGACCGCAACGGTCGAACAGGCCGATGCGGCTGCCGCCTCCGCCAATGCCCGCGTCAGCTCCGCAGAGCAGGCAATCGAGGTCGCCCAGGCCGATCTGAAGGTCACCGACAGTCAGATCGCCGATGCCGACCTGAAGCTCGCTCGCACCGACGTGAAGACCCCGGTTGCAGGAACGGTGGCTGCCAAGAACGCCAATGTCGGCGCCATCGCATCCGGCAACGGCGATCCGATGTTCACCATCATTCGTGACAACGATATCGAGCTCGTCGCCGAAGTCGGCGAAAACGACATCATGAAGATCCAGCACGGCCAGAAGGCGACGATTTCGCTTGCCGGCAGCCGCGAGAAGCTCGCAGGCTCTGTGCGCCTGGTCTCCCCGACCGTCGATCCGACCACCCGCCTCGGCCTGGTGCATATCCTGATCGACGACGACAACAAGGCGCGCTCTGGCATGTATGGCAGCGCCGAAATCATCGTCAACACGGCTGAGAACGTGGCGCTGCCGCTGTCTGCCGTGCTGACGACGAACGAGGGCTCGTCTGCCCGCAAGGTCGAGAATGGCGTGGTGAAATTCGCCGCCGTCGAGACCGGCATCCAGGACGGTGCCTTTGTCGAAATCACGAAGGGCCTGAAGGACGGCGAGGAAGTCGTTGCCAAGGCCGGTGCCTATGTTCGCGACGGTGATCACATCACCCCTGTCCGCGAACAGCCTGCTGCTTCCAACTGAGAGACGGCCCGATGAACTTTTCAGCCTGGTCCATCCGAAACCCCGTAGCGCCGCTGCTGCTCTTCGGCCTGCTGCTTTTTGTCGGCATCCAGTCGTTCAACAAGCTGCCGATCACCCGTTTCCCGAATATCGACGTGCCGCTGGTCTCGATCGTCGTGACCCAGAGCGGCGCTTCGCCCGCCGAACTCGAAATGCAGGTGACCAAGGAGATCGAAGACGCGGTCGCCTCGATCACCGGCATCGATGAAATCCAGTCGACGGTGACGGACGGCCAGTCGCAGACCGTTGTCATGTTCCGCATGGAAGTGCCGACCGAACAGGCCGTGCAGGATACCAAGGACGCGATCGACCGCATCCGTAGCGATCTTCCCGCCAATGTCGAAGAGCCGATCGTCTCCAAGGTCGATGTCGAGGGACAGGCGATCCAGACCTTCGCCGTCTCCTCGCCCGACATGACGCTCGAGGAACTCTCCTGGTTCGTCGACGACACGATCAAGCGCTCGCTGCAGGGCCAGAGTGGCATCGGCCGCGTCGACCGTTACGGCGGCGCCGAGCGCGAAGTGCGCATCGAGCTCAACCCCGACAAGCTGAACGCCTATGGCATTACCGCGGCCAGCGTGAACCAGCAGCTGCGCGGCACCAACGTCGACCTCGGCTCCGGCCGCGGCCAGGTGGCGGGCAGCGAGCAGGCGATCCGCGTCCTCGGCGACGCCCGCAATGTCGCGGAGCTTGCCAACACCACGATCGCGCTGCCGAACGGCCGCTTCGTCAAGCTGACCGATCTCGGTGCCATCAAGGACACCTATCAGGAGCCGAAATCCTTCTCGCGCTTCGACGATACGCCTGTCGTCACCTTCGGCGTCTTCCGCTCCAAGGGCGCCAGCGAAGTCAGCGTCGCCGAAACGGTGGCGCAAAGCCTCGACAAGGTGCGGGCGGAAAATCCGAATGTCGGCATCGAGCTGATCAACGATTCCGTCTATTTCACCTATGGCAACTACGAAGCCGCCATCCACACGCTGCTCGAAGGCGCGCTGCTGGCCGTCATCGTCGTCTTCCTGTTCCTGCGGAACTGGCGCGCAACGCTGATCTCGGCGATCGCGCTGCCGCTGTCGGCGATCCCGACTTTCTGGATCATGGACCTGATGGGCTTCTCGCTGAACCTCGTCAGCTTCCTGGCCTTGACGCTGGCGACGGGTATTCTCGTCGACGATGCGATCGTCGAAATCGAAAACATCGCCCGCCATATCAAGATGGGCAAGACGCCGTATAGGGCGGCCATCGAGGCGGCCGACGAAATCGGCCTCGCCGTCATCGCCACGACGTTTACGATCATCGCGGTCTTCGTGCCGGTGTCGTTCATGCCCGGCATTCCCGGCCAGTACTTCATCCAGTTCGGCCTGACCGTCGCCTTCTCGGTATTCTTCTCCCTTGTCGTCGCGCGTCTCATCACGCCGATGATGGCCGCCTATCTGATGCGCGCCGAAGATGGCCAGGAAGATCATCACGATAACGATGGCGCCTTCTTCCGCGGCTATACCCGGCTGATCCGCGCCACCACCGGCCACTGGTGGAGCCGGTATGCGACGCTGATCGCCGCCATTGGCTTCCTCATCGGATCGGTCTTCCTGCTGTCGCAGGTACCGGGCAGCTTCCTGCCGCCGGAAGACGCCTCGCGCATCGTGCTCTCCGTCGAGCTGCCGCCGAATGCGACACTCGATGATACCGACAAGACCAGCAACGCGATCTATGAGCGCGTCAAGGATATCGACGGCGTCGAAAGCGTCTTCGTTCTCGGTGGCGCTTCGCCGAAGGGCGACCTCGAGCTGCGCCGCGCGACGATCACCCTGTCGCTCCATAAGCTCGACCAGTCGCTGGTCAAGAAGCTCGTCAACGACGTGCTCGGCTCCATCCCGGTCATCGGCCCGCATCTGCCGAAGGTCGAGGTTCATGGCCGCGTGCGACCGCAGTGGGATATCGAAAAGGAAGTCTTCGCCAAGGTGAAGGACATTCCTGACGTCCGCATCCTGAAGCTCAACGACCGCGGCGAACGGGACCTGTCGTTCAACTTCCTCTCCAAGAACGATCAGGACCTCAACGAGGCCGTCGGTCTTCTGGAATCGAAGCTGCGCGCCGATCCGCTGCTCGCCAATGTCAGCGCCGATGGCGCTCTGCCCCGTCCCGAACTGCAGGTCCGCCCGCGCAAGGATCAGGCCGCCCGCCTCGGCATCACGCCGCAGCAGATCTCCGAGACCATCCGCGTCGCCACCATCGGTGATGTCGATGCCGCACTCGCCAAGATCTCGCTCGACGACCGGCAGATCCCGATCCGCGTCCAGGCATCACTCGACATGCGCCGCGATCTCCAGGCCATCCGCGCCCTGAAGATCCAGACCGCCAGCGGCGGCAGCGTTCCGCTCTCGACGGTCGCCGACATCGACTATTCGGAAGGTGTCAGCTCGATCAAGCGCAACAACCGCTACCGCGTCGTGGCGATCGGCTCCGACCTGCCGCAGGGCGTGGCGCTGGATACGGCCTCGGCCCGCTTCCTTGAGATCGTCAAGGATACCAAGATCCCGTCCACGGTGCAGCTGGTCGAAAGCGGCGACACCAAGGTGCAGAAGGAAATGCAGCAGAGCTTCGTCAACGCCATGTTGATGGGCCTGATGCTGGTGCTTGCGGTGCTGATCCTGCTCTTCAAGAACGTGATCCAGCCCTTCACCATCCTGTTCTCGCTGCCGCTGGCAATCGGCGGCGTGGCGGTCGGTCTACTGGTCACCAACAATCCGCTGTCGATGCCGGTTCTGATCGGCATCCTGATGCTGATGGGCATCGTCACCAAGAACGCCATCTTGCTCGTCGATTTCGCCATCGAGATGCGCCGTCACGGCCTGTCACGCGTCGAAGCCATGGTGGAGGCCGGCCGCAAGCGCGCCCGCCCGATCATCATGACCTCGATCGCCATGTCGGCCGGCATGCTGCCGTCAGCCATGGGCGTCGGCGAAGGCGGCTCGTTCCGCGCGCCGATGGCCATCGCCGTCATCGGCGGCATCATCGTCTCGACAGTGCTGTCGCTCGTCGTCGTTCCCTCCTTCTTCCTGATCATGGACGATCTCTCCCGCCTGCTCGGCTGGATGTTCGGCCGCCTCGTGGGCAAGAAGGATGTGGAAGAGCCCACCTTGTCCCGCGAGGAACTGACCGAAGCCGTCGGTTCGCTGAAGGACCGGGTGAACGCGATCGAAAACCCGGAAGCCAAGCAGAAGAACGCCAACAGCAACGGCAAGAACGTCTTGCGGCTCCCGCCCTTCGCGGCGGAGTAACGGGGACGTCTCTTACAAAAAGGCCGGGCTCAATGCTCGGCCTTCTTGTTTGTGGGATGGCGCACAGACCACCACGTTTCCCTCATCCCTGTGCTTGTCACAGGGATCCAGCCGGCCCAAGTCCTTGGGCCGAAAAGACTCTTCCCGCCACGCAGACGCGCGGCGACTGGATTCCTGTGACAAGCACAGGAATGAGGGCGTTATGGTTGCCGCCCCTCACACCTCTTCCTCCACCCTCAACTGCGCCACCTGCTGCTCCCCACCGTTGAAATAAGACGCGATGAGATGCCCCACCGAAACAGCCGCGACGCAAAGCACCACCGAGGCGGCGATATTCACCCCTGCCCGCGTCATGGCGCCCACACGGATCAGATCGAGTGTCTGCAGGCTGAAGGACGAGAAGGTGGTGTAGCCGCCGCAGAGGCCGATCATCACGAAGAGCCGCATGTTCTCCGACACCGGAAAACGGCCATGCACCAGCGTTAGCGTGCCGAACAGGCCGATGATGAAGGAGCCGGTGATGTTGATGATGATCGTGCCCCAAGGCAGGTTGCCGCTAATCGGCACCGCCAGGACCGAGATCAGATAGCGCGCCAGGGTGCCGAGAGCGCCGCCGGCCATGATGATCAAGCAGGTATAGAGTGACATGCACGCCTCATTGTATCGGCGGGCAGTAGACACACTCCCACCGTCGATTGAAATCGCGGTAGGAGTCATCAGCCATCACGGCGGTTATCGGGGGCACTCCATCCCCATCGCGAATACGCTAATCGCGGCAGGCCGGAGATGCAACAGGCTCAGGCCGCGTCATTTTGCATCGCTTTGGCCGCGTCTGGCCACAGCGTCGATATCACCTGCCGGAACGCATCAGGCCGAAAAGCCGCCATCGGCGACAATCTCGGCGCCGGTGACGAAGGCGGCGCCAGGGCTTGCGAGATAGGCGACGACGCTGGCGATCTCGTGATCCTTGCCGTAGCGGCCAACGGCAATGCCGGGACCGACGATCTGCGAAATCGGTCCGCCATTCGGGTTCATGTCGGTATCGGTCGGGCCGGGATGGACGGTGTTGACGGTGATCCCCTTCGGACCGAGATCGCGAACCAGACTGCGATTGAACCCGGCGACGGCGCCCTTGGTCAGCGTATAGAGCGAAGCGGTCGGAAAAGCCGCGTAACGCACCATCGACGAGCCGATGTGAATGATGCGGCCGCCGGGCTTCATCCGGCGCACGGCCTCCTGTGTCGCCACGAACATGCCGGTGACGTTGACGGCAATCATTCGCTCGTAATCCGAAAATGTCGTCTCCTCGATGGCGCCGCCGAGCGCGATGCCGGCATTGTTGACGAGAATGTCGATCGCGCCGAAGGCTTCTCCGGTCTTTGCCACCGCGGCCCGCACGGCAGCGGGATCGCCGGCATCGGCCTGGATTGCGATGGCTCGTCCGCCACCAGCCTCGATATCCTTGACGACAAGCGCGGCGCGGTCGGGCGAGGCATGGTAGGTGATGGCAACCGCGGCCCCGTCCGCCGCGAGCCGCCTGGCGATGGCAGCGCCGATCGAGCGCGAACCGCCGGTGACGAGTGCTGCCTTGCCTGACAGGGGTTTCGATAGATCGGTCATTTCCTTAACTCCAGTTTCGTTTCGATGGAGCGGAATATGGCCAGTCTATTCCATTGCGATTAGCGGGTAACGGATTTAATAACTTTCAAACAATCGTTGAAAGTGAAGTGATGGAATCTCTGATCAATCTGGAATCATTCGTCAGGACGGCGGAGCTCGGCAGCTTTTCCGCCGCGGCGCGACGGCTGGCGATGACGCCCGCTGCCGTCAGCCGCAACGTCGCCGTGCTCGAGGCAAATCTCGGCATCCGGCTCTTCCAGCGCAGCACCCGCAGCCTGACGCTGACCGAAGAGGGCGAGCGCTTTCTGCGGGCGATCGGCGACAATCTCGCCGGACTGCAAAACGCCATCGCCTCGGCGGCATCAGACGAAGCGGCGCCTTCGGGCACGTTGAGAGTGAGCATGAGCCCGACGCTCGGCATCGGTTATATCCTGCCGTTACTGCCGGATTTCCTCGCGCGCTATCCGCTGATCCGGCCGGAATGGATGTTCGAGAACAGGCAGGTCGACTTGATCGCCGAGGGCTATGATGCGGCGATCGGCGGCGGCTTCGAGCTGGCGCCGGGCGTGATCGCCCGCACCCTTGCCCCTGCCCACATCATCGCCGTCGCCTCCCCCGCCTACATGCGTGGGAGATCACCACCCGAGGAACCATCGGATATGGCCAGTCTCGACGGCATCGTCATGCGTGCCAACCGCACCGGCAAGATCCGCCTGTGGCAGATGCGCAATGTCGCCGGCGACGAGCAGACGGCGGTGCCCAGAGAGCGGGTCGTGGTCGATGATCCGGCAGCCATGCGCGAGGCGGCCCTGATGGGCATCGGCGTGGCGATGATCGCCAAGCCGGACGCGCTGCCGCATCTGGAACGTGGCGACCTCATCCGTGTTGTGCCGCAATGGTATGTCGATGCCGGGCCGGTCTCGATATACCATTCGGGCAGGAAACTTCTGCCGCTGAAGACCCGCGTCTTCATCGATTTCGTTCTCGAAGCCTCGCGGCGGGAAAACTGGGCAGAGCGCTTCACCGGAAGCCTCGGCGAGCACGGCCCCTGACGCTTCCGCGTCAGAGCCCGCCATGCTCCTTGAGGAAACTGACGATCGAGCCGATACCATCGCCGCGCTTCATGTCGGAGAAGACGTAGGGACGGGTTGCCCGCATGCGTGTCGCGTCCCGGTCCATCACATCCAGATCGGCACCGACATAGGGTGCCAGATCCTTCTTGTTGATGACGAGAAGGTCCGACTTGGTGATCCCCGGCCCGCCCTTGCGGGGGATTTCCTCGCCCTGGCAAACGGAGATCACATAGATGGTGATATCGGCGAGGTCAGGAGAAAAGGTCGCCGCCAGATTGTCGCCGCCGGACTCGATGAAGACGACGTCGAGATCGGGGATACGCTGGTTCAGCCCGGCAATCGCCTGCAGATTGATTGTCGCATCCTCGCGGATGGCCGTGTGCGGGCAGCCGCCGGTCTCGACGCCGACGATGCGGTCCGACGGCAGCGCCTGCATGCGCATCAGCGCTTCGGCATCCTCGGTCGTGTAGATGTCGTTGGTGACGACGGCGACGGAATAGTCGTCGCGCATCGCCTTGCAGAGCTTCTCCGTCAGCGCCGTCTTGCCGGAGCCGACAGGCCCGCCGATGCCGACGCGGAGAGGTCCGTTTCTCGATTTCATAGATGTCACTCCAATTCACCCGATGATAGCGCCCGGCCATCACGCCTGCCACCGGCAAATGACGCAGATGCCTGCCTTACGAGCGGAAAAGTCTGCTGCTCTGGGTCTCGTGCCGCAGCGTCGAGATATCGGCCTGAACGGCCGCTGCACCGAGATCGTCGGTCGTCGCAGCCGAGGCGTTTCTGGCGATCTCGGCAATAACAGGTTCGAGCTTGGCCAGTATGCCGACACCATCCTTCTGACCGCCGACACCGAGGCGGATACCGGCCGAGACGGCCTGCGAGACATAGGCATGCAGGAAAGCGGCCAGCGCCTTGTCGAGCGCAACATCATGGGCGCCCGCGATGGCGCCGACGGCAACGGGATAGGCCACCTGCTGCGGCAGCCGCTCAAAAACAGGGTCCGGCCAAGCTCGCGCTGCGGTGAGGAAGGCATCGCCTAGCAGCATCGTTTCCTGATGCCGTTCCCGAGAGCCGGCGAGCGCTTCGGCAAGTGCGGCGAGATCGCCGATCGCAGTCGCATCGCCCTGCCCGCGCCACGCCGCGGCAAAGATCACCGCGTCGTTCCAGACATTGCCATGCGTCAGCAACGTCGAAATCCACGTCTCGAGTCCTGCGGCATCGGTGACGAGGCCGTCATGAACCGCGCGTTCCAACCCGCCGGAATAGGCGAATGAGCCGACCGGGAAGGCCGGCGACAGCCACGCCATCAGGCGCAGCAGCGCCTGGAGATCATCCGCTTGCGTCATCGCCGCTCAGTCGTGAGAGTGATGGTGTCCGTCACCATGCTTGTGGTCGTGATCATGATGGTCATGATCGTGGCCATGCTTATGGTCATGGTCGTGACCATGATGATCGCCGTGATCGTGGCCATGGTGATCGTGCCCATGGCTGTGATAGGCGCCGCGGGCAGGCTGGAAGGGCTCGGTGACTTCGAGAACCAGCGCGCCAAGACCCTGCAGCATGGTGCGGATCACGTGGTCGCGGAGGATCAGGATGCGGTCTTCCTCGATCTGCGCGGCCAGATGCCGGTTACCGAGATGCCAGGCAAGCTCGATCAGGTGGACGCCGTTCTTGCCGCGGATTTCGAACAGCTTCTCATCCGCCGCCAGGATTTCGATCAGCTCGCCGTCGTCGCGCACCAGAAGGTCGCCATTGGCGAACAGCACCGGATCCTTGAGGTCGAGCATAACCATGCCGCCGCTTTCCAGATGCAGCAGCTTGCGGCGGAGATGGCGCAGATCATGCGGCAGCTTCACCTGCTCGATCGGGTGAGAGGACGGTGTACCGGCGGGAAGATAGGATGTAACGCGTTGCATGGGACTTATCCATTTTGCAGAGACCGTGACCTTGCAAAATAGCGTGCGGCGGCGCAAGCGCCAATCCCGCCCAGGGAGTGGCTAAATGCCGTAGGCGCGCTGCGCGCCGTCATAGCCGGTATCGTCGTCGCCCTGAACGGCAAGACCGTTCTCCACCAGGCGGCTGTGCCAGGCGTGGTGCAGACCTTCGCTCTCGTGGACGACACGGTTTCGCCCGAGCGCCTTGGCGAGATAGAGCGCCTTGTCCGCCGAGGCATAGACCGCCTCCTTGTTCCGTCCCGGTTCGAGATCGGCGATCCCGGCCGAGATGGTGATCGGCACGGTGCAGCCGTCGGCGGTGATCGGCTGGCAGGCGATCTGTGTCTTCACCTGCTCGACGCGCTCGAGCCGCGCCGCCAGCGGAAAGCCGGTGACGATGACGCCGAACTCCTCTCCGCCGAGGCGGGCGACCACCGAGCTGTCGTTGAAGGCCGTCGCCAGGATTGCCGAGATGGCGATGATCACGGCGTCGCCACAGGCATGGCCGAAGCGGTCGTTGATGGCCTTGAAGCGATCGACGTCGAAGATGACCAGCGACGCATCGGCTTCAACCGTTGCCAGCGCCTCGGTAAAGGCGCGGCGGTTCAGCAGGCCTGAGAGCATGTCGGTGCGGCTGAGCTTTTCGAATTCCGCCCGCGAGATCGTCAGGTGGTGCAGCGCAAAGCCGGCGATCAACGACAGGAGACCACAGGCCGCCCCGCCGAACAGCCATGAAAACACGATCCCGAGGCTCAGCGAATGGGCAAGCGACAGCGGCAGCAAATCGAAGAAGGAAAGCGGCGGCAGCACGATCAGCATGATGACGGCGGAGAGGATGATGGCGGAAAAGCTCATCTTCAGCGCGAAGCTGAAAATGGTGCCGCGGTGCTGAAAATTGCCGAGCCCCATCTGGAGCATCATCCAGTTTTTCATGCGAATCGACCTCCAGCCCCGGCACCCCATGGCATTTGATTAGAATGCATTTGCTGCCGGGTTCTTAAGCCGATCGTTAAGATTTGAGTGAGTTCGGCCGAATTAATGAAGTTGCATTTTCATGGGCAGGCTGCATCCGCCCTCAACCTGAATCAGAACTGCTGAACGCCTGATTAAACCTCTGATATCACGCGCATTTCAGTCCACACCGATGCGCTGATGAAAGCCACGTTTCGAGCACGAAGATTTCCCGGAATTTCTGCAACCGGGCAGAGAATGCCGTTAACGAAACGCTTTCGGCAGCCCTCCGTGCCTCAGAACAGGAAGTAGCGCTGTGCCATCGGGAGAACGGTCGCCGGTTCGCAGGTCAGCAACTCGCCATCGGCCCTGACTTCATAGGTCTCGGGATCGACCTCGATATGCGGCGTCAGGCTGTTGTGGATCATCGACGCCTTGGAAATTCCGCCGCGCGTGTTCTTCACGGCGACGAGACTCTTGGCAACACCGAGCCGTCCCTTGAGGCCTGCATCCAGCGACGCCTGCGACACGAAGGTGACCGACGAGGTGGTGCGTAGCTTGCCATAGGCGGCAAACATCGGCCGGTAATGCATCGGCTGCGGGGTCGGGATCGAGGCGTTCGGATCCCCCATCGGCGCCGCCGCGATCGAGCCGCCGAGCAGCACCATCTCCGGCTTGACGCCGAAGAAGGCGGGGTTCCACAAAACCAGGTCGGCGCGCTTGCCGACCTCCACCGAGCCGATCTCGTGGCTGAGGCCCTGAGCGATCGCCGGATTGATCGTGTATTTTGCGATATAGCGGCGCACACGGAAATTGTCGTTCTCGCCCTTTTCTTCCGGCAGGCGGCCACGCTGACGCTTCATCTTGTCGGCCGTCTGCCAGGTGCGGATCGCCACTTCGCCGACCCGGCCCATGGCCTGGCTGTCGGAGGAGATGATCGAGAAGGCACCGATATCATGGAGGATATCTTCCGCGGCGATCGTCTCCTTGCGGATACGGCTTTCGGCGAAGGCGATATCTTCGGGGATCGACGGCGACAGATGATGGCAGACCATCAGCATATCGAGATGCTCGGAGATCGTGTTGACCGTGTAGGGCCGCGTCGGGTTGGTGGATGACGGGATGACGTTCGACTGGCCGCAGATCTTGATGATATCGGGCGCATGGCCGCCACCGGCACCCTCGGTATGGAAGGCATGGATGGTGCGGCCCTTGAGCGCCCCGATCGTGTCTTCCACGAAGCCGCTCTCGTTCAGCGTATCTGTGTGGATCATCACCTGGATGTCATATTCGTCGGCCACCGAAAGGCAGCAGTCGATCGCCGCCGGCGTCGTACCCCAATCCTCATGCAGCTTCAGCGACGAGGCCCCTGCCAGCACCATTTCTTCGAGTGCAGCAGGAAGAGACGCGTTGCCCTTCCCCGCCAGCGCCAGGTTCATCGGAAATCCGTCGAAGCTCTCGATCATCCGCTCGATATGCCAGGCGCCGGTGCAGGTCGTTGCAAGCGTGCCATGCGCCGGGCCGGAGCCGCCGCCCAGCATGCATGTGATGCCGGACATCAGCGCTTCCTCGATCTGCTGCGGGCAGATATAATGGATATGCGCATCCATGCCCCCGGCCGTGACGATCTTGCCCTCGCCGGCAATAGCCTCCGTCGATGGGCCGACGATGATGTTGACGCCCGGCTGCGTATCCGGATTACCGGCCTTGCCGATCGCCACGATGCGCCCGTCCTTCAGCCCGATATCGGCTTTCACGATCCCCGTGTGATCGATGATCACCGCATTGGTAATCACGGTATCGACCGCGCCCTGCGCCCGCGTCGCCTGGCTCTGCCCCATGCCGTCGCGGATCACCTTGCCGCCGCCGAACTTCACTTCCTCGCCATAGGTCGTGAAGTCCTTTTCGATCTCGATGAACAGCTCGGTATCAGCCAGCCGGACCTTATCGCCGACGGTCGGTCCGAACATGCTGGCATAGGCGGCGCGGGAGATCTTGTGGGGCATATGTCAGGCTCCTTGGGAGGAAGAATGAGGTGGTTCGGCGGCGTATCGTTTCAGCCGCCCGGCAGCGATATATCCATCGACAAGCTGCCGCTCGGCAGCAAATGGGTGGCCGTCCCAGCCTGCATGACCGAACCCCGCAAGCCCGATACCGGCGCCGGGGAACCGGCGGAAGGCTTGAGCTATCGCGATCAAGCCGGTGCTCGGCACGACATAAGGCTCGGGGCTGAAGGCGGCGAGCGCTTCGTCCACCGCCTCATGAATCACTTTCTCAACGACCACATGCCGTTTGCCAGCTTCCTTGCAGAAGGCCTTGAACTGACTCGTGTAATCGTCGCAGAAGTCGTCGAGCTCGGGACGAGAGATAGCGAGCGGCGCCCGCATCTCCGCAAACTTTTCCGGGTCGCGCACGCACCAAATCTCGGACGCTTCGATCACGCCGGCTAGTGTCCGCCAGCCGGTGTCGCCGGTCATCGCCTTGCCCGGACGGCCGGTATTGCAGACGGCGACGGCATCGGTACGGCCGGGGCTTGCAGCATAGGAGCGGCACTCGTTGAAGCGGACGACGAAATCGGCCGCAGCGATCGCCGCGCGCCCTTCGTCTCCCACCTCTCCGTTGCCGACGATCATGATCTTCTGTCCCACGTCAGTTGCCGCCTAATGCGTCGGCAAGCGCCTTCAGTTCCTTGGTCCTGGTGTCGCTGAGATTGGCGAGGCACCCAGCCACCAGCATCGGCTCCATCGTTCCGCCGCGGGCCTGAAAGCCTTCGGCCTCGCATTGCGCGTCGCGATAGGAGATCCAGGCGCGCTGCGCTGTGAGCAGCGCCTTCTCGGCGCCGCGATCGTTCTCGTCCAGATCCTCGTCGGTCGCAGCCGCCGCAGTGCGCGTTTCCTTCCACTGGGCATTCAGCGCCTTGTCCGCCTCGCCATAGCGATCCTGTTCGCAGCTCGTCATCTCCGCCTGCGTCTCAGGGTTCTTGCAGTCGGTCTCCTCCTGCGCGAATGCGCCCGAAGCCATTATTACGCCGCCCGCCAATGCAAGCAGGCCAATCACCAAACGCATCATTTCCTCCCGTCTTCTGTTATTTTTCGTGCTTCAAAGCTTGCCCATGACGAGCTGGCGGAAGCCATAGACTTCGCGTTTGCCCGCGAGCGGGATCAGCGTCACCTCGCGCGTCTGGCCCGGCTCGAAACGGACAGCGGTGCCGGCGGGAATGTCCAGCCGCATGCCGTGCGCCTTCTCGCGTTCGAAGGAAAGACCGGCATTGGTTTCGGCAAAATGATAATGGCTGCCAACCTGCACCGGGCGATCGCCGGTGTTCGACACCACAATCGTCAGGGTCGGTGCGCCGGCATTGAGTTCGATGTCGCCGCTTGCGGCAATGATTTCGCCTGGGATCATGTCTTTCTCCTCACGCAGCCTTCTGGGGCGCGCAGCCTTCGGCCTTCAATACACGTTTGGTCGACGCCGGATTGTTGTCGAGCTTCCCGGCCGGGCGGACCGGGCGGCGCGTAAATTCGCCGCCGCAGTTCGGGCATTTGCCGCCGAGCACGTCTTCGGCGCAAGCAGCGCAGAAGGTGCATTCGAAGCTGCAGATCATCGCCTCACGGCTTTCGGGCGGCAGGTTCTTGTCGCAGCATTCGCAGTTCGGACGCAGTTCCAGCATCGCGGCCTCCTTAGCGGATCGGTTCGTGGACGGTGACGAGCTTGGTACCGTCAGGAAATGTCGCCTCGACCTGCACGTCATGGATCATCTCGGCGATGCCTTCCATCACCTGGTCGCGGCCGACGACATGGGCGCCGGCCTCCATCAGCTCGGCGACGGATCGCCCGTCACGCGCGCCTTCGACCACGAAATCGGTGATCAACGCGATCGCTTCCGGATGGTTGAGCTTGACGCCGCGCTCCAATCGACGGCGCGCCACCATTGCCGCCATGGAGATCAACAGCTTGTCTTTTTCTCTCGGAGTGAGGTTCATCGTTCATCCATTCCAGCTGAATTACAGGTTCCAGACTTTCGGCACCGGCGCGCCGTTGCGCAAGGCGGATATGACCGGAATCAGGATTTTTCTAAGCGCAAAACCATCCGTTGCCGCGACCCGCACGACAAGCTTTCCATTCCACGAACTGACGCCCGCCATATGCCCTTCGAGCAGCGGCCGCACCTTGGCGAGATAGCTGTCGGCCAGCGGACCGGCATAGAGCATCGTCGCAAACGCCACCTGCCCGCCGAGAACCGGCTGCAGCGCTGTCAGCGCGCCGACCGCGCCATCGAGCCGGAGTTCTTCGGCATGAATAAGCTTTCCGGCGCGGCGGATGCGCCAGCGGTCGCGAAAGAGACCCGTGACCATCGCTTCGCCCATCGCCTTGCGGCCAAGCAGGATGGCCTCGACGGCCAGAAACTCGGCGGTCTCGTCGAGATCGACGTCGAGGCGGCGAAACAGCGAGGCGCGGTCGAAGAGAATGGTTTCCTGCGGCAGCCAGTCGACCCGCGATCCGGCACCGGCGCTGATCGTGGTCGTGACTTCGGCAGTGCCCGCCGATGCCTTGTAGATCTTCTCGCAGGCCTGCGTGGTGACGTCGATGCGCGTGCCGGGACCGGCAACGACGCTCCAGTTCATCCGGTCGCCGCCCGTCAAGCCGCCGGCGGTGTTGATGATGACGGCTTCCATCGAGGCATCGAAGGTGTCAGGCAGGCGGATCTTGGCGGCACCTTCCTGATAGAGCTCGCGAAGCCGCGTGCGCCCATCCAGCGCCTTGGCGGCCAGATGCCCGCATCCCTCGGCTCTTTGCGGTCTGGTACTTGCCGCAGCGATTGTCATTCCATCCCCTTGAACATCCGCCGTTCATCCGGCTGTTCTCATTCAATGCGCTAAACAAGTGAAAGCAAGCAATTCCCGTGCCGCCCGCGATCGCCTTCGCCGCAAAGCCGGACGGCTCGACCAGAAAAGCAGACTGCCGAAGAAAGCGGCAATTGCCGCTCAGACGGTCAGGTGGCGGCGGGCCTCAGGCGTATCCAGCGTTTCCGCCAGCCCTTCATGCACGATCTCGCCGCGGTCCATGATGTAGACGTAATCGGCAAGCTCGCGGCAGAAATCGAGATATTGCTCGACCAGCAGGATCGCCATGCCGGTGGAATCCCGGAGGTAGCGGATCGCCCGGCCGATATCCTTGATGATCGACGGCTGGATGCCTTCGGTCGGCTCGTCGAGCACCAGGATCTTCGGCCGCGTCACCATGGCCCGGCCGATCGCCAGCTGCTGCTGCTGCCCGCCGGAAAGATCGCCGCCGCGACGGGACAACATCGACTTCAACACCGGGAAGAGGCTGAAGATATCATCGGGGATGTTGCGGTCGCGGCGGCCAAGCGGAGCAAAGCCGGTCTCGAGGTTTTCCTTCACCGTCAACAGCGGGAAGATTTCCCGCCCCTGCGGCACGTAACCGATGCCCTGTTTGGCTCGGGCAAAGGGCGGCAGGCCGTTGAGCGCGGTATCGTTGAAGGTGACGCTTCCGGCCGAGAGTGGATGCTGGCCGGTGACGGCGCGCAGCAGCGAGCTCTTGCCCACGCCGTTGCGGCCGAGCACGCAGGTGATCTTGCCCATCTCGGCCTTGATCGAGATGCCGCGCAGGGCTTGTGCCGCGCCGTAGTGGAGGTTTGCGTTTTCGACTGTCAGCATGATGCCACTTCCATAGATTTGTAAGGCTTTACTCGCTCGATGCGTGCTGTGAAGCTGCCCATCGAACAACCCCTTCGGTCATCCTCGGGCTTGACCCGAGGATCCATCATTCGGCGATTGTCATGAGCGGCTACGTCTACATCATGGCCAGCAGGAAGAACGGCACACTCTATATCGGCGTGACGTCCGATCTCGAACGGCGCGTCTACGAACATAGGAAAGGCCTGACCAAAGGCTTTACCAGCCAATATGGATGCACTCGTCTGGTCTGGTACGAAGAACACCTCTCCATCAGCACGGCGATCCAACGGGAGAAGTCGCTGAAGCGATGGTATCGCGCCTGGAAAATCACCCTCATAGAGCAGCTCAATCCCGGCTGGCGCGACCTCTATGAAGAATTCGGGTGAGACGGTGGATCCTCGGGTCAAGCCCGAGGATGACGGAGGAAAGGTTTTGCCAAGGCAATCCGACGGAAACACCGCGCGCATGCGATGGTCGCTTTCGTCTGCGACGCCCACATCCCTCTCGTCATCCTCGGGCTTGACCCGAGGATCCAGGCGCCGTTGCTGCAGAGCAGAGGGGGATATCACGCCCACGACGTTCACGACGACCATCCTCACCGCCCCAGATAATTCTCGATCACCTTCGGATCGGAACTGACAAAATCGATCGACCCCTCGGCCAGCACCGAGCCCTCGGCCAGACACGTCACCTTGACCCCGAGATCGCGAATAAAGCCCATGTCATGCTCCACAACGACAACCGAACGGGTCTTGGCGATTTCCTTCAGCAGGATCGCCGTCTCAGCCGTCTCGGCATCGGTCATCCCGGCCACCGGCTCGTCGACAAGCAGCAGCTTGGGCTCCTGCGCCAGCAGCATGCCGATCTCCAGCCACTGTTTCTGGCCATGCGAAAGATTGGCGGCGAACTCGTCGCGGCGATGCGTCAGGCGCACCGTTTCGAGGATCTCCTCGATGCGTGCCTTGTTCTCGCCAGAGAGACGGTAGAACAGCGTCGGGAACACCCCGCGCTTGCGGTTGAGCGCCAGCTCCAGATTGTCCCAGACCGTATGGCTTTCGAACACCGTCGGCTTCTGGAACTTGCGGCCGATGCCGAGCTGGGCGATGTCGGCTTCGTCGAGTTTCGTCAGGTCCGTCTGGCCGTTGAAGAACACCTCCCCTTCGTCGGGCCGGGTCTTGCCGGTGATGATGTCCATCATCGTCGTCTTGCCGGCGCCGTTCGGGCCGATGATGGCGCGAAGCTCACCGGGCTCGATGACGATCGACAGCGAGTTCAGCGCCTTAAAGCCGTCGAACGAAACCGAGACGCCGTTCAGGTAAAGCACGCTGTTAGGTTTGATATCGGGGATCATGCGCGCCTACTCCGCTGCCTGGATTTTTGCATCGACGCCGTCCTCGAGCGACGGAGGCGTGGCTTCCGTCCGCGGCTTGCGCTTGCCGATATACTGCGCGGCCGTGCCGACAATGCCCTTCGGCAGGAACAGCGTGACGGCAACGAAGAGGCCGCCGAGCGCAAACAGCCAGAACTCGGGGAAGAGACCGGTGAAGATGGTCTTGCCGCCATTGACGAGGATGGCGCCGATAATCGGGCCGATCAGCGTCGCCCGGCCGCCGACCGCCGTCCAGATGACAACTTCGATCGAGTTGGCAGGGGCAAATTCGCCCGGATTGATGATGCCCACCTGCGGCACGTAGAGAGCGCCGGCGATGCCCGCCATCATCGCCGAGACGACGAAGGTGAACAGCTTGAAATGCTCGACGCGGTAGCCGAGGAAGCGCGTGCGGCTTTCGGCATCACGCACGCCGACCAGCACCTTGCCGAACTTCGAGCGGACGATCGCCGAGGCAATCATCAGCGACAGCGCCAGGAAGATCGCCGTGGCAGCAAAGAGCGAGGCGCGGGTGCCGTCGGCCTGGACGTTGTAGCCGATGATTTCCTTGAAGTCGGTCATGCCGTTATTGCCGCCGAAGCCCATGTCGTTGCGGAAGAAGGCCAAGAGCAGCGCGTAAGTCATCGCCTGGGTGATGATCGAGAGGTAGACGCCGTTGACGCGCGAGCGGAAGGCGAACCAGCCGAAGATGAAGGCCAGCAGCCCGGGCACGGCGACGACCATGATCGCCGCGAACCAGAAGTGATCGAAGCCGTACCAGAACCAGGGCAGTTCCTTCCAGTTCAGGAACACCATGAAGTCGGGCAGGATCGGATCGCCATAGACGCCGCGCGAGCCGATCTGGCGCATCAGATACATGCCCATCGCATAGCCGCCGAGCGCGAAGAAGGCGCCGTGGCCGAGCGAGAGGATGCCGCAGAAGCCCCAGACGAGATCGAGCGCCAGCGCCAGCAGCGCATAGGTCAGATACTTGCCGAACAGCGCCATGATATAGGTCGGGACATGCAGCGGATTGTCCGGGCCGGTGAGCAGGTTGAGCACCGGAACGAGGATCGCGACCAGAAGCAGAATGGCGATGGCTATCGAGATCTTGCGATCGAGAGACCGAAAAAGGAAAGCCGTAATCATGCTTCCACCGCCCTTCCTTTGAGTGCGAAGAGCCCGCGGGGACGCTTCTGGATGAAGAGAATGATGAGGACGAGCACCAGGATCTTGCCGAGCACCGCGCCGGCGAAGGGTTCCAGGAATTTGTTGACTACGCCGAGCGACAAGGCGCCGACCAGCGTGCCCCAGAGATTGCCGACGCCGCCGAAGACCACGACCATGAAACTGTCGATGATGTAGCTCTGTCCGAGGTTCGGCGAGACGTTGTCGATCTGGCTGAGCGCCACGCCGGCAATCCCGGCAATGCCGGACCCGAGCCCGAAGGTGAAGGCATCGACCCAGCCGGTACGGATGCCCATCGACGACGCCATGCGGCGGTTCTGGGTGACGGCGCGCATCTGTAGCCCGAAAGCCGAGCGCTTCAGGAGCATCAGCAGCGTCACGAACACCGCCATCGAGAAGACGATGATCCACATGCGGTTCCAGGTGATCGACAAACCGCCGAATTCGAAGGCGCCGGACATCCAGCTCGGATTGCGCACCTCACGGTTTGTCGGACCGAAGATCGAGCGCACCGCCTGCTGCAGGATGAGCGACACGCCCCAGGTGGCGAGCAGTGTTTCCAGCGGGCGGCCATAGAGATAGCGGATGACGACCCGCTCGATGACGAGGCCGACGAAGCCGGTGGAAAGGAAGGCTGCAGGCACGGAGAAGGCCAGCGAATAGGTCGCCATGCCCGGGAAATTCGAGGTAATGTACTCCTGCACCACATAGGTCGTGTAGGCGCCGATCATCACCATCTCACCATGCGCCATGTTGATGACGCCCATGACGCCGAAGGTGATGGCAAGGCCGATGGCGGCGAGCAGCAGCACCGAGCCGAGCGACAGGCCGTACCAGACGTTCTGGACCACATCCCAGACAGCCAGGCTGCGCTTGATGCCGTCGATATCCGACTGGATCGCCGGTTTCAGGTCGTCAGGCGCGGTTTCCATCGCCGCCGTCAGGATCGTCATGGCGTTGCGGTCGCCGCGGGCGGCGATCGTGTCGATGGCGGCCTTCTTGTCCTCGGCGCTGACGTCGCTCTTCAGCATCATCACCGCGCGGGCGGCTTCCATCGTGTTCTTGACCTCGCCGTCCTTCTCAGTAGCAAGCGCTGAATTCAAGAGATCGAGATTGGAGGGGTCGGCGTCCTTGAGCAGCCCCTGAGCGGCGGCGAGCCGCGCGGAACGATCCGGGCTCAGCAGCGTCAGCGTGCTCATGCTGGTGGCGATGATACCGCGCAGCGAATTGTTGATCTTGACCTTGGACATGTAGTCCGGATCGATATCGGCGACGGCTTCGCCGCTGATCGGATCGGAGAATGTCGGCTCGTCATCCGTGCCGCCCTGCAGCAGGACCGGGCCGCCCTCTTCCGAATTCACATAAAGTTGGCCATCGCTGAGCTGCTGCAGGATCTGGCCGACATGCGAATCCTTGGAAGCGACGAACGCCTTGATGGCCGCCTCGCGGGCATCGAAATCACCGGCGCCGAGCGCATTGACGAGGGCGTGGATATCTTCCTGCGCCTTCGGTGCCGAGGAGAAGACCGGCAGGGCGAGGAGGAGTGTGAAAAGAACGATCTTGATGGCGCGATACATCGGCTTTCTCGCCTGGATTATCGTTGGCCTCTGGGGCACCAACCGTTTGGGACGGAGCTTCCGCCCGGAACATGGGGGTCCGGACGGAAGGCATCAGGCAGGTATCGGATCGGCTAACTCAAGACCCCTTGCCGCCGCACTTGCCGGTCGCAACGTTGAAGTTGCCGCAGTTCATCGGCTTGCGCCAATCGGAGATCAGGTCCTTGGAGTCAGGCAGGTAATCGGACCATTCGTCGCCGACGACCGCAGGTGTCTGCTTGACGATTTCGAACTGGCCGTCGCCCTGGATTTCGCCGATGAGAACAGGCTTGGTGATGTGGTGGTTCGGCATCACGGTGGCATAGCCACCCGAGAGGTTCGGAACGGAGACGCCGATGATGGTGTCGAGAACCTTGTCGGTGTCGGTGGTGCCGGCAGCCTCGACAGCCTTAACCCAGGCGTTGAAGCCGATATAGGCCGCTTCCATCGGGTCGTTGGTCACGCGCTTGTCGTTCTTGGTGTAGGCGTGCCATTCCTTGATGAACTTCTTGTTGGCCGGGCTTTCGACCGACTCGAAGTAGTTCCAAGCAGCCAGGTGGCCGACGAGCGGCTTGGTGTCGAGACCGGCAAGCTCTTCTTCGCCGACCGAGAAGGCGACGACAGGAATGTCGGTTGCCTTGATGCCCTGGTTGCCGAGTTCCTTGTAGAACGGAACGTTGGCGTCACCGTTGATCGTCGAGACGACCGCGGTCTTCTTGCCGGCGGAACCGAATTCCTTGATCTTGGAAACTTCGGTCTGCCAGTCGGAGAAGCCGAACGGCGTGTAGTTGATGATGATGTCTTCCTTCGGAATGCCCTTGGATTCGAGATAGGCTTCCAGGATCTTGTTGGTCGTGCGCGGATAGACGTAGTCGGTACCTTCGAGAACGAAGCGCTTCACGCCTTCCTTCTCCATCAGGTAATCGACGGCCGGGATCGCCTGCTGGTTCGGAGCAGCACCGGTGTAGAAGATGTTGCGCGAGGATTCTTCGCCCTCGTACTGGACCGGGTAGAAGAGGATCGAGTTCAGCTCTTCGAAAACCGGCAGAACCGACTTGCGCGACGAGGACGTCCAGCAGCCGAATACGGCCGCGACCTTGTCCTTTTCGATCAGCTCGCGTGCCTTTTCGGCAAACAGCGGCCAGTCGGACGCCGGGTCGACGACGACGGCTTCGAGCTTCTTGCCGAGAAGGCCGCCCTTCTTGTTCTGCTCGTCGATGAGCATCAGCATGGCGTCCTTGAGCGTCGTCTCGGAGATGGCCATGGTGCCGGAGAGCGAGTGCAGAACGCCGACCTTGATCGTGTCGTCGGCAGCGACTGCCCCATGGAATGCGGCCGTGGCCGACATGACGGCGCCGAGCACGGCACCTGAAACATATGATCGCAGATTCATCTTGTGATCCCCTCTTCTTGTTCGACAACAGGCCGAAACCGGCGGTTAACTGTTGCTTAAGGTACTATCCGGTGCTGCACTGCGAAAACACATACGTAATATGACGTAGGCACCGGGGCTAAATCTGCACGCTTATGCTGCGCCGCACCCTTAAGCGTCGCGCCCATCCATGTTACGGAAGAATGACAAACGGAACGAAGGGACCGGCACACACGCATGGCAGCGCGGCAACGCATCATTCCGGTCAGGCGCGAATATAACCGCTGGGTCGCCAACCAGACGCTGGAAGACTACGCGCTGCGCTTCACCGCAAAGAGCGCCCGGCAGTTCTCTTCGCAACGCATCTCGCAGACGGCGATCGGCGCCATCTCCTTCCTGGCGCTGGAGGCGATCGGTGGCGCCATCACGCTGTCCTACGGCACCACCAACGCCTTCTACGCCATCATCGTCGCCTCGATCGCCATGCTCGCCATCGGCCTGCCGATCAGCCGCTATGCCATCCGCCATGGCGTCGATATCGACCTGCTGACCCGCGGCGCCAGCTTCGGCTATATCGGCTCGACGATCACCTCGCTGATCTATGCGAGCTTCACCTTCATGCTCTTCGCCATCGAGGCGTCGATCATGTCCGGGGCGCTGGAGCTGACGCTCGGCATACCGCTGTGGATCGGCTACATCATCAGCGCCGTGATGGTGATCCCGCTGGTCACCCACGGCGTCAAGCTGATCAGCCGCTTCCAGCTGATGACCCAGCCCTTCTGGATTGTGCTGAACATCCTGCCCTTCATCTTCATCGCCTTTCTCGACTGGGAGAAATTCGATGTCTGGCGGGCCTTCGCCGGCATCCGCCATGCCTCGGGACCGCCGGGCACTATCGCCGATTTCAACCTCGTCGAGTTCGGCGCCGCCTCGGCGGTCATCCTGGCGCTGATGTCGCAGATCGGCGAACAGGCCGACTTCCTGCGCTTCCTGCCACCAGATGGTCAACGCAAGTGGCGCCATCGCCTCGCCGTCTTCCTCGCCGGTCCCGGCTGGGTGATCATCGGCGCGCCGAAGCTGCTGGCCGGCTCCTTCCTCGTCGTCCTGACCTTCACGGCGGGCGTCCCCGTCGACCGCGCCGCCGATCCGGCGCAGATGTATCTCACCGCCTTCGGCTACATGATCCCCTGGCACAATGCCGCTCTTCTGCTGATGGCCGCCTTCGTCGTCGTCTCGCAGCTGAAGATCAACGTGATGAACGCCTATGCCGGCTCGCTCGCCTGGTCGAACTTCTTCTCGCGCCTGACGCACAGTCATCCTGGCCGCGTCATCTGGCTGATCTTCAACGTCGCCATCGCCCTGCTGCTGATGGAGCTCGGCATCTACAAGCTGCTGGAAGAAACGCTCGGCATCTTCTCGATCATCGCCATGGCCTGGCTCTGCACCATCTCGGCCGATCTCTTCATCAACAAGCCCCTCGGCCTTGCTCCTCCCGGCATCGAGTTCAAGCGCGCCCATCTCTACGACATCAACCCTGTCGGCCTCGGCGCCATGACGCTGTCGGCGACCGTGGCACTCATCGCCCATTTCGGCGCTTTCGGCCCGATCGCAGCCTCGCTGGCGCCCTATATCACGCTTGTCATCTCGCTTATCGCCTCGCCGCTGATCGCCTGGGGCACAAAGGGCAAATACTACCTGGCCCGCAAGCCGCGCCACAGCTGGAAGAACCTGACCAGCATCACCTGCTCCGTCTGCGAACACCCCTTCGAGCCCGAGGACATGGCCTGGTGCCCGGCCTATGCCGCGCCGATCTGCTCGCTCTGCTGTTCGCTCGACAGCCGCTGCCACGACATGTGCAAACCGAATGCACGGCTGAACGCACAGATCGGCACCGTCGCCAAGGCGCTGCTGCCCGAAACGGTGATCGAAAAGCTCACCACCCGCCTGGGACGCTACGGCATCGCCGTCGTGCTGGCACTGACCGCCGTCGGCGCAATCCTGGCGATGATCGCCCATCAGGTGGCCTCAGCCTCGCCGGAGACCGCCGAGGTCGTCAACCGCACGATCCTGATCGTCTTCTTCGTCTTCGCCGTCATCGCCGGCGTCGTCTGCTGGTTCTATGTGCTCGCCCATGACAGCCGCGTCGTCGCCGAGGAAGAATCCTCGCGCCAAAACACGCTGCTGCTCAAGGAAATCGCCGCCCACAAGAAGACCGACGCAGCCCTGCAGAATGCCAAGGAAACCGCCGAAGCCGCCAACCGCGCCAAGAGCCGCTATGTCGTCGGCCTCAGCCACGAGCTGCGGACGCCGCTGAATGCCGTGCTCGGTTACGCCCAGATCCTCGAGCGCGACGAAACCATCCCGGCGCCGCGTCAATCCTCGATCAAGGTGATCCGCCGCTCGGCCGAGCATCTCTCCGGCCTGATCGACGGCCTGCTGGATATCTCCAAGATCGAGGCCGGGCGCCTGCAGGTCTATTCCAACGAGATCAACATCCAGGATTTCCTCGACCAGATCGTCAACATGTTCCGCCCGCAGGCCCAGGCGAAGGGTCTCACCTTCCATCACTATCGCTCGCCCTCGCTGCCGCAATTCGTGCGCACCGACGAGAAGCGACTGCGCCAGATCCTCGTCAACCTGCTGTCGAACGCCATCAAGTTCACCGACGAGGGCACGGTAACCTTCGACATCGGCTATCGCAGCCAGGTCGCGACCTTCACGGTTTCCGATACCGGCCGGGGCATTGCGGAAAACGACTTGAGCCGCATCTACGAACCGTTCCAACGCGGCGAAGCCGAAAGCATCCGGCCGATGCCGGGGCTCGGCCTCGGGCTGACCATCACCCGGCTCCTGACCAACACGCTCGGCGGCGAGATCTCGGTCGAGAGCGAGAAGGACAAGGGCTCGACCTTCCGCGTCCGTCTGATGCTCTCGGCCGTCACCCGCGAAATCCTCGCCCCGCCGCAGGAAAAGAAGATCGTCAGTTATGACGGCCCGCGCCGCACCATCGTCGTCGTCGACGACAACGAGGATCACCGCGAGATGATGCGGGAAATCCTGGCGCCGCTCGATTTCGTCGTGCTGACGGCAGCCAGCGGCCCGGACTGCCTGACACTGATCGAGGGCATCAAGCCCGACCTCTTCCTCGTCGACATCTCCATGCCCGGCATGAGCGGCTGGCAGCTTGCGTCGCGCCTGCGCGAAAGCGGCCAGACGTCACCGATCCTGATGCTCTCGGCCAATATCGGCGATGCCGCGGCGACAGCCGAAAGCGACGACAGCCATAACGACGCGATCGGCAAGCCCGTCGATATCAAGCAGCTGCGCGACAAGCTTGCTTTGCATCTCGGCCTCAAATGGACCTATGCCGACAGCGCCCCGCCGCCTGCAGTGCCCGCCAGGTCGCCGCTCGTCAGCCCGGGTGCGGCCCATATCGAAGAACTGATGCGCCTTTGCGAAATCGGCTACATCAGGGGGATCGAAGCCAAGCTCAATGACCTTGCCAAGGACGAAGCAAATCAGCCATTTACCGATGAACTGCGAGCCTATGTCGGCGCCTTCGATCTCGACGGCTTCATGACCTTCCTGCACGGCTTCGACGAAAAGGTAGAGACCATTGGCTGACACGGCCCACCCCCGCGATATCGTCCTGCTCGTCGACGACTCCCCGGAAGCGCTGGGCTTCCTGACCGATGCGCTCGAACAGTCCGGCTTTTCCGTGCTGATCGCCACGTCAGGAACGGCGGCACTCAACATCGTCGAGCGCATCACCCCCGACCTCATCCTGCTCGACGCCGTCATGCCCGTCATGGATGGCTTCGAGACCTGCCGCAAATTGAAGGCCAACGCCGCCGTCGGCCAGGTGCCGGTCATCTTCATGACCGGGCTGACGGAGACCGAACACGTCGTCCATGCACTGGAATCGGGCGGCGTCGACTATCTCACCAAGCCGATCAATATCGACGAACTGCGCGCCCGCATCCGCGTCCATCTGCGCAACGCCCGCTCGGCCCAGAGCGCCCGCGTCGCCCTCGATGCCGCCGGCCGCCATCTGCTGGCGGTCAAGGGCAATGGCAACATCCACTGGTCCACCCCGCAGGCCACCCGCCTTGTCAACGCCGCCATGGGCAGCGACGACGGCATGGAGGTGGTAACGGCGCATATCGCTGCCTGGATGCAGGACCGCATGGGAAGCGGCCGCGACACAGCCTTCTCCGTCACCCACGCGGGCCAACCCGTGCTGCAGCTCGCCTTCCTCGGCACGATCGGCCCCGACGAATACCTCTTCCGCCTCACCGCCGTCAGCCAGCGCAGCGACGACGCGGTGCTACGTCAGCATTTTTCGCTGACCCAGCGGGAGTCGGAAGTGCTGCTGTGGATCGCCAAGGGCAAGGCCAACAGGGATATCGGCGAGATCCTGGGGCTATCGGCGCGCACTGTGAACAAGCATCTCGAGCAGATCTATGTGAAGCTTGGGGTGGAGAACCGGGCGTCGGCTGCGGTGAAGGCGGCGCATGTATTGCATGAGGGGTGATGTCGCATTGCGATTGGCTTGAGCCGCTGGCTTCGAGCAAGCTCGCCCCCCTCTGCCCTGCCGGGCATCTCCCCCACAGGTGGGGAGATTACAATTGGCGAGCTCCCCACATTCATTGAAGGAACGCATCCTCAGCCCGCGACACTAGATAGCTGGGCGAGCGGTTGCGCCCAGCCAATCTCCCCACCCGTGGGGGAGATGCCCGGCAGGGCAGAGGGGGCGTACTCGCTCAACCCTTAAGGAAGGATCTCACACCACCCGGTCCGCAGGCTCCCGGCCCTCGAAGAACGCCGCGACATTCTCCACCACCTTCATCCCCATCGCCGTGCGCGTCTCCTCGGTCGCACTGCCGAGATGCGGCAGCAACACCACATTCTCCATCGCCTTCAGCGCCTCCGGCACCTGCGGCTCCGCCTCGTAGACATCGAGCCCGGCCCCGCGGATCGTCCCGTCGCGCAAGGCCGCGATCAGCGCCGCCTCGTCCACCACGTCGCCGCGCGCCGTATTGATCAGAAACGCACCCTTCTTCATCGCCGCGAAGCGCGCCGCGTTCATCAAGTGCCGGTTCTCGGCTCCACCCGGGCAATGCAGCGAGACGAAGTCGGCGGCCGCAAGCACGTCCTCGACGGTGGCGAGCTGGCGGGCGCCGTATCGGGCGGCTTCGGCCTCATCGACCTTCGAGCGATTGTAGAACACCACGTCCATGCCGAAACCGAAATGGCAGCGCTGGGCGAAGGCCTTGCCGATGCGGCCGAAGCCGATGATGCCGACGGTCTTGCCGGAGACCTTGGTGCCGATCATGTGGGTCGGGCACCAGCCCTTCCATTCGTTGGCGCGCACCTGCCGGTCGCCTTCACCGCCACGGCGGGCAACATCGAGCAGCAGCAGCATGGCGATATCGGCGGTGCAGTCGGTCAGAACGCCGGGCGTATTGGTGACGGCAATGCCTTTGGCCTTGGCCGACGCGATATCGATGTGATTGTAGCCGACGCCGAAATTGCCGAGGATTTTCGTACGGATCTCGCCCTCGAAGACGGATGCCGGCAGCTTGTCGGAGACGGTCGGCAGCACCGCGTCGTAGTCGGCCAGCGCCTGGCGCAGCTGATCGGCGGTCATCGGCACGTCAGCTTCGTTGAGGGTAACCTCGAAACGTTCGGCGAGTGCCGCCTCGGCGGCAGCGGGCCAGCGGCGGGTGACGAGAATGCGCGGTCGGGACATGATGAGCTTCCGTTCTAGATCCAGGCGAGGCTCAAGACCTAGCCCATCACACCTGGATTGAAAACGTCACTCCGCCGCGAAACCGTCGCCAAAAACAAAGAAGCCCGGTCGAAACCGGGCTTCCTCTAAACGGTCGGAACCGTGCAAGCGATGCTTACTTCGCAGCCTGCGGGAAGTAGCTGTACTTGCCGTCCGGGCCCTTCTTCCATTCGTACATGATGTAACCCGGAAGCTTCGGGTCGCCCTTTTCATCGAAGGACATGTCGCCGAGAACGGTCGGGAACGGACCCTTTTCCTTCATCGCCTTTGCAACGGCTTCCGGATCGTTAGAACCAGCGGCCTTTGCAGCGCCTGCGATCGACTGCATCGCAGCGTAGGAGTAGAGGGTGTACGCTTCCGGGTTGAAGCCGGCAGCCTTGAACTTCTCGACGAGGTCCTTGTTGGCCGGGTTCAGCGTCGGATCCGGGCCGAAGGTGTTCAGCGTGCCTTCGACAGCGTCGCCAGCGATCGAGGCCAGTTCGTTCGAAACGATACCGTCACCCGATACGAGCGTTGCCTTCAGGCCCTGGTCCTTTGCCTGGCGGATGATGAGACCAGCTTCGGTGTGGAGACCACCCCAATAGATGATCGAAACGCCGGCTTCCTTCATCTTGGCGATGAGGGCCGAGAAGTCCTTGTCGCCAACGTTGATGCCTTCATAGATGGCTTCGGTGATACCAGCGGCGTTCATAGCCTTCTTGGTTTCGTCAGCGAGACCCTGGCCGTAAGGCGTCTTGTCGTGAACGACAGCGATCTTGGCGTCCTTGAAGTGGTCGGCAAGATACTTGCCGGCAATCGCGCCCTGCTGGTCGTCACGGCCGCAAGTACGGAACGTGTTCCAGAGACCACGCTCGGTGAACTGCGGGTTCGTAGCAGCCGGGGTGATTTCGAGGATACCGTTTTCAGCGTAAACTTCAGAAGCCGGGATGGAAACGCCCGAGTTGAAGTGACCGACAACGAACTTGACGCCGTCAGCAACGAACTTGTTGGCGACCGAGATGCCCTGCTTCGGGTCGGAGACGTCGTCGCCGAGCTCGACCTTGATCTGCTCGCCGTTGATGCCGCCAGCAGCGTTGATATCAGCGGCTGCCTGTTCGGCACCCTTCTGAAGCTGTGCACCGAACGCAGCGTTCGGGCCCGTCAGCGGACCACCAACACCAACAAGCAGGTCAGCCCGCGCAGCGCCGCTGAAAGCAACCATCGCGGAAAGAGCTACTGCTGACAGAAGATACTTCTTCATGTTTTTACTCCCAATTTTTGGGCGGGTTCCGGTCCTAGACCCAGCGCATTACCCACCATCGTTTGCGCCGGGAAAGCTGTTCCTCTCTGGGGGCATGAACCGGTGGCGTTGTGCCTTGCCGGCCATGAGCCATGCCCTTCGATTTCTTATCAGTGGCGGATTTCCGTTTTAAGTCCAAGACTTCCGGGTACCGCCGCTGAGGCAATTCATGCCTAGTTTCAACGGGCTGTCAATGTTTGTTCTTCCACGAGAAGGCGGAAGTTTTTTCGTACAGCCAGTAATAGTTGTTGACCATCTGATTGGTGCGGCGGAAGCGGAAGCCGGCCGTCGAGAAGACGAGCAGCAGCACGAAATCGATGATGTAGAAGAAGGCGCTCAGCATCGGGCCGTTGAACAGCGCGTGATGCAGGAACTGCATCACCCAGGCAAGCAGGAAGGTATAGGCGATCACCAGCGGGTAATCGCTCCAGCCTTCGGCCGCGGCCTTGCCGGCGCGCCACGCGGTCCAGAAACCGATGAGCATGACGAGCGCGCGGATAACCGTCCTGACGCCCATATCCGGTTCGAAGAAAAGTCCCTGCATATCAAAGTCTCCCTTCTGCCCGGATCAATGCCGCCCGCCTTCGAGATAGGCGGCACGGACTTCGGGATTGGCAAGCAGTTCCTTGCCGGAACCGCTCATCGTCACCTTGCCGTTCACCATCACGTAGGCGCGATGCGAAAGCTTGAGGGCAGCAAATGCGTTCTGCTCGACGAGGAAGACCGTCAGGCCTTCGGTTTCGTTGAGCTTCTTGATCGCCTCGAAAATCCCCTTGACGATCAGCGGCGCCAGGCCGAGCGACGGCTCGTCGAGAAGCAGAAGCTTCGGACGAGCCATCAGCGCGCGGCCGATCGACAGCATCTGCTGCTCACCGCCCGAAAGCGTGCCGCCGCGCTGCGTCTGGCGCTCCTTGAGGCGCGGGAACATCACGAAGATCTTTTCGAGGTCCTCATGAAAATATTTCAGGTTATCCAGACCCGCGCCCATCTGGAGGTTTTCCAGAACGGTCATGCGCGGGAAAATCCGGCGTCCCTCAGGCGACTGGGCGATACGCAGACGCGCGATCTCGTGGGTCGGCATCTTGGTGATGTCGCGGCCCTCGAAAATGATCGAGCCGGTGCGTGCCTGCGGGCTGCCGCAGATCGTCATCATCAGCGTCGACTTGCCGGCGCCGTTGGCGCCGATCAGGCTGACGATTTCACCCTTCTTGACTTCGACATCGATGCCGGCGAGAGCGCGGATATTGCCGTAATAGGTCTCGACACCCTGAACACTAAGAAGCTGTTCCCCAGCCATCAGAATGCGCCCCCTTCTACGGTCGCGATGACCTCTTCAACTTCTTCGTCTTCGACACCGAGATAGGCCGCAATGACCTTCGGGTCGTTCTTCACATGATCGGGCGTACCGTCGGAGATCTTCTGGCCGTATTCGAGAACGACGACGTGGTCGGAAATTTCCATGACCACCGACATGTCGTGCTCGATGAGCAGGATCGAGGTTCCGGTATCGGCGCGGATGCTGCGCAGCAGCTCGTTGAGTGCCAGCGATTCGCGCGGGTTGAGACCCGCCGCCGGTTCGTCGAGGCAGAGCAGTTCCGGACCGGTGCACATGGCGCGGGCGATTTCCAGGCGGCGCTGGGCGCCGTAGGGCAGATCGCCTGCCGGGTCGTCGGCGCGATCGGTCAGATCGGCCTTGTCCAGCCAGTAGCGTGCAAGTTCGATCGAGGCGGCAGCTTCCTTCTTGTAGCTGCCGATGCCGAGCAGCCCGAGGATCGTATAGCCAGAAGCCTTCATCAGCTTGTTGTGCTGGGCGACCAGCAGGTTTTCCAGAACCGTCAGACCCGAGAACAAGCGAATGTTCTGGAAGGTACGGGCGACCTTGGCTTCCTTGGTGATGCGGAAATCCGGAAGGCGCTCGAGCAGATACTGCTTTCCGCTCTTCTGGTTCATGGTGATCATGCCCATCGTCGGCTTGTAGAAGCCGGTGATGCAGTTGAACACCGTGGTCTTGCCTGCGCCGTTCGGGCCGATCAGGGCGGTGATATCGCCGCGCTTGGCTTCGAAGGACAGATCGTTGATGGCCATCAGGCCGCCGAACTTCATCGACAGGTGCTCGACCTTGAGCAGGGTATCGTTGGACATCGTTTCTACAGGGCTCATCAGCCGTGGCCCTCCTTGGTGAAGCTTCCGGATACCGCCTTGCGCTCCTTGAGGAAGGCGGTCGGTTCACGCGAGCCGACGAAACCGCGCGGCTTGAAGAGCATGACCACGACCATGGCAAGGCCGAAGAGCAGCATGCGATAGAGTTCCGGCGTGAAATCGGGACCGAAGACGACCTTCAGGAAGTCCATTTCGCGCAGCACTTCCGTGCCGCCGACCATGACAACCGCAGCAATCGCGATACCCGTCAGCGAGCCCATGCCGCCGAGGACGACGATGGCGAGGATGACGGCCGATTCCAGGAAGACGAAGGATTCAGGCGAGACGAAGCCCTGGCGCGCTGCGAAGAACGAGCCGGCGAAGCCGCCGAACATGGCGCCCGTCGCAAAGGCGGTGAGCTTGGTCGTCACCGTGTTGATGCCGAGCGAGCGGCAGGCGATTTCGTCTTCGCGCAGAGCTTCCCAGGCGCGGCCGATCGGCATGCGGCGAAGCCGGATGGTGACGTAGGCCGTGACCAGGCAGAGCGCCAGGATCAGATAGAACAGGAAGATCTTGTAATAGGCAGACGACATCGGCAGGCCGAGCAGCTTGGCAAAGCCGCCGGCGGACGCATCGAACGGAATACCGAACAGCGTGGCCTTCGGAATGCCGGAGATGCCGAACGTTCCCTTGGTGACATCGGTCCAGTTGATCAGCACCAGACGGATGATTTCACCGAAGGCGAGCGTCACGATGGCGAGGTAGTCGCCGCGCAGACGCAGGACCGGGAAGCCGAGGATGATGCCCCAGAGCGCGGCAAAGATGCCCGACAGCGGCAGCAGGACCCAGAAGGACAGGCCGAAATAGCTGGAGAGCAGCGCGTAGGAATAGGCGCCGACCGCATAGAAGGCGACATAGCCGAGGTCGAGAAGACCGGCGAGGCCGACGACGATGTTCAGACCCCAGGCGAGCATCACGTAGATGAGGATCTGGATGCCGAAGTTGTCGACCCACTTCAGCGAGCCCTGCGCACCGACGAGCGCGTAGATCACAACAGGGTAAAGCAGCAGGGCAACCAGCGCGATCTTCAGGAAGTGCGTGTGGAAGAAGCTCTTTTCCGTCGAGATATCGAGCTCGCCCTGCTTTGCCTTGGCAAGCTTGCGGCGATTGATGTTCGGCTGGATGAAGACGACCATGACGAAGCGGCCGATGGCGGCGATTGCGACGAAGATCGCAAGCAGCCCCCAGCGCTGGACGATGATCAGTTCGTTGTTGATGTTCTGCTGCGTGCCGAGACCGACATAGAGAACGAACAGGCCGAGCGAGACGAGACCGGTGAAGAAAGCTTCACGGATACCCTTCTGGACAAGCCCGGCCTCGGGCTTGCCTGCGGAAGTTTCAATGTTTGCCATGACGATTATACCTTCTCGACTTCCGGCCGTCCGAGAATACCGGTCGGCTTGAAGATCAGGACGAAAGCCAGGATCGCGAAGGTCGCGACGTCCTTGTAGGCGATGGTGAAGTAGGCGGACCAGAGCGACTCGATGAGACCGATCAGCAGACCGCCGAACACTGCGCCCGGCAGCGAACCGATACCGCCGAGAACGGCAGCCGTGAACGCCTTGACGCCTGGGGTGAAGCCGTCGGTGAACGAGGCGACACCGTAATACATCAGGTACATCGTACCGGCGACGGCAGCGAGTGCGGCGCCCATGATGAAGGTGATGGAAATCGTCTGGTCGACATTGACGCCGAGCAGAGCGGCCATCTTGCGGTCCTGCTCAGTCGCGCGCTGGGCGCGTCCGAGCGCCGTGCGGTTGACGAGGTACCAGAAGCCCGCGAGCAGCACGACCGTGATGACGATGATGATGATCTGCTTCAGCGAAACCGAGATGCCGCCGATATCATAAACCGAAGTGACCAGCGGCGGGATCGGCTTGTTGCGCGGGCCCTGCGTCACCTGGATGAAGTTCGAAAGCGTAATCGACATGCCGATCGCGGTGATCAGCGGCGCCAGGCGGAACGAACCGCGCAGCGGACGGTATGCAACTCGCTCGATCGTCCAATTCCACAAACTCGTCATCAGCATCGCAACAACAAGCATCGCCAGCAGAAGAACTGCTACCGGAAGACCTGCGAAAATGGATGTGAGAACGAGAAAGACGATAAGAGCAGCGAAACCACCAAGCATGAAGACATCGCCATGGGCGAAATTGATCATGCCGACAATGCCGTAAACCATCGTATAGCCAATAGCGACCAGACCATAGATGGATCCAAGAGTCAGCCCATTGAAGAGCTGCTGGATAAAGTACTCCATATGTCATTTCCCCTGGATGCGAACCAACATGGCTGCATCTCTTTTTGGTTAGGGCTCCGCTTTTAAATCGAAACCTCGTAGCCGCATGCATAGCGCTTTCAGGGAAAATGTGAAGACAAAAAGGCTGCGCTGAATCAGATTCTTGCTCAAACGGAGGCAAATGGCGCGTTACGGATCAATTTCCACACTAAAAAGGCATTATATGACAAAAATTTAGCCAGAAACGGCCTGTGGATTAACCATTGCGGCGCTTTTGTGATCCGGCACCGTTCCGGCCAACGAAAGCTATTCCACAAAAATGGAATTCAAAGCAAATTCCGACCATGTGGCTGACGATTGGGTGAAAACCATTCCGCCGCCTGTCTGCTTTCATAGCGGTTTTCAGCGGCGTGCAAAAGTCTGGCCTCAATCTTATATTTAAAGTTATATTCGACGCTTCGCCGGGGGCCTTCCCGGTCCTACAGATTCTGAAACGTGATGTTGCCGACATTCGAAAATGCAGCTCTTGAAGCAGGGCGTAAGATCATCGAGATTTTCCGTGCGGGCTATCACGTCTCGACCAAGGCCGATGAGACGCCGGTAACGCTGGCCGACCACGAAGCCGAAAAGATCATTCTCGCGCATCTCAGCAGGGAATACCCTGATATCCCCGTCATTGCCGAAGAATCGGTGGCTGCAGGCCATATCCCTGATATCGGCGAGAAGCCGTTTTTCCTCGTCGATCCGCTGGATGGCACGCGTGAGTTCGTCGACAAGCGCAAGGAATTCACGGTCAACATCGCCTATATCGAGAACGGCATCCCGGTCGCGGGCATCGTCTATGCCCCGGCGCTGGGCGTCGCCTTTGCCGGCGAATCGGGCAGCGCCGAGAAACTGCATGTGGGCCAAGACTTCACGGTCGACAGGCGCGAAACCGTGACCGTCCGCGACGAGCCGGAACACCGGCTGGCGCTGGCAAGCCGGTGCCACAACAGCCCGGCGACCGACAGCTTTCTGGCCAAGCACGACATTTCAGAATGCACCAATATCGGTTCGTCGCTGAAATTCTGCCTGCTGGCCGAGGGCAAGGCAGATGTCTATCCGCGCTTCACCCGGACGATGGAATGGGACACGGCGGCAGGCGATGCCGTTTTGCGCGCCGCTGGCGGCACGACCCTGACGCTCGACGGGCTGCCGCTGACCTACGGCAAGATCGGCAGAAAGGGTGAGCCTGACTTCGTCAACCCGGATTTCATCTCCTGGGGAAGCCGGAAGCGCGCGCTTCGCCGCGCATGACACTGCAAGAATCAGCTTGAACATCAACGGCGGCAGCGGGCCTTCGTCCCCGGCCGCTAAAGCAGATCTAAGATCGGCAGCACCCGACGCCCCGGCGCAATGGAGATTGCTGCATGTCCGAGATTACCGCCAATCTTGCCCTCCCCTATATTCTGCCCTCTCAGGCACAGAAGCATGTGACGCATAACGAGGCGCTGCAGCTTATCGATGCGGTCATCCAGCTGACAATCACAAGCGAAGCCTCGACACCGCCGGAGGCGCCGGAAGAAGGCACCTGCTATCTGATCGCAGCAGGGACGGAAGGGATCTGGGCCGGGAAACAGGGACGGCTTGCTTTCCGCCAGGACGGCGCCTGGCTCTATATCGCGCCGCGCGAGGGCTGGCGGGCGTATTTTGCCGCCACCGGAAAATTCCGGATTTTGGTCGATGGCACGTGGAGCGATATTGCCCCACCGCCCTCCAGCCTGCCGCTTCTCGGATTGAACGCGACAGCCGATCTGCAAAACCGCCTCGCTATCTCCTCCCCTGCCAGCCTTTTCAATCACGAAGGCCATGGTCATCAGGTAAAGGTCAACAAGGCGTCGGCCGGCGACACCGCGTCGCTTCTCTTCCAGTCCAACTGGTCGGGTCGTGCGGAAATGGGGCTTGCCGGCAATGACGAGTTCTCGATCAAGGTGAGCGGCGATGGCGCGGCATGGGAGACGGCCCTGGCGATTGCCGCCGGCGGCATCGTCAAGACACCGGCGCGCCCGGTCGTACGCGCTTCTCTTGCGGCGGGGACCTCGGCCCCGGCCAATAACGCCCGCACCGGCTTCAATGCTATGCATGCGCAGCAGGGTGGGTTCGCCTTGGGCGCCGCGGTGCCATCCGGCACCGGCAACAGGTTGATCATCCCGGCTTCCGGTCTCTACCTGCTGATTCTTTCCGTCAGCACGCTGACTTCATCAGCCTATGGCGCACGGCTGGAAGCGAACGGCAGCACGGCACTTGCCACCATTGCCGGCGTCACCACAACCGCAGCGGCACGCCAGACGGCGTTCGGCCTCGCTCAGCTGACCGCCGGAGACTGGCTGTCGATCGTGCATACAGGAACGGCGCAATATGAATTCGGCGCCGGAAAGACGGAGATCAGCGCCATCCTGCTTTGAAGGTCAGAGCAACCGGTAACGCAGCGCCCGGGCAACGGCCTGCATGCGATTGACCGAATCGAGCTTGCGCATGGCGCTCTTCAGGTAGCCGACGACGGTATGCGAGGAGAGATCGAGAATGATGGCGATCTCGTCGCTGCTCTTGCCGGCCGCAGACCAGCGCAGACATTCGATTTCGCGCCGCGTCAGGCTTTCCGCCGGGCCTACTTCATCTCGATTGGCGCTGCTGAAACGGTCGAGCGCCTGCATCGCCGAGAAAAAAAGTGCCATCTGCTCTTCCTGCCGCAGCGCGGGTCGCGAACCGGAAAATGCAAAAATGTACTGTTTTAGATCAGCGTCATGTAGCGAAAAGCCGAAAGTTGCCTGCAATCCATGCATCTGGAAGGCTGCGTTCAACCGGCGGTTTTCTAGATTGGCAGCAGCCCCGCCAAAGGTTCCCGCATTGCAATATACTGGCACGATCGTCTGCTTCAGAGCATTGACGAGTTCGCTGCAGTAAAACATGTCCGCGCCCTCGTATAGATTGACGAGGGTCTGCGGCCAGTTGCTTGCGACCCGGTTTTCAACGAAGCCCGTCGCATCTCCGCGCGGAAACGAGGCAAGCAGGAAAAAATCGAAGCCCGCTTCCTTGGTCATGCGCTCAAGGCTGCGCTTGAACTCGATCTTGAGATCGCCCTGGCGCGTGGTGGTGGAAAGCGAAAAAGCGTTATCGTCTACGCAGTTACGCACTGCGCGCTCACGTCTCGTCATCGATTTTTTCCTCAATCGCGACCTGCGGTCCGTTCCCGCTCCAGCAGGCCGTTGAAGGCGCCGGACAACAGCAAGAGCACAGCGAGGCTCCGCGTCGCAGTGGACGGAAGCTTTCGGCGTGATTCTATGACTGAATGCTGCGAGAAGAACGGAGACGAGGTCTAGCGCTCATTCGTAATGTTGCAGCGCTTATAAATCTTCCCGCGAAATATAGATATTATTTATTACGCATGGGAGCCATGCACCGGGCTCAAATTTACGTAAGGGAAGTTCGGCCGGAGGTGGGTAGCTCCGGCACTTAAAGTTGTTATCAAATTCTTACGACCAGTTTAGGCAATTTTTAAATGTGACGGGCTAGAGTGACGTTTGTGGTCTTGAGTTGTGTAGAGAGTCCCAATGACCGAAATGATACGACCCCGAGTAAAATATGTCATCGGCCCCGATGGCAGCCCGCTTACGATTGCGGATCTACCGCCGCCGAATACAAGGCGCTGGGTTATCCGCCGCAAGGCTGAGGTTGTCGCGGCTGTGCGCGGTGGCCTGTTGAGCTTGGAAGAAGCGTGTGAGCGTTACACGCTTACCGTAGAAGAGTTCCTGTCCTGGCAGTCGTCGATCAGCAGTCACGGCCTGGCCGGCCTGCGTACGACGCGTATCCAGCAGTACCGTCACTAATCGCCTTTTGGCACCAAGTTCATTTCGGGCCGGACGCATTCCCCTTCAAGGAATGCAGAAGGCCCGAAATTATTGTTGAGGCCGCATAACACCATAGGCCCGGCTGCGTAAAAGCATCCGCCAGTCCTGTTGTCTTCGCCGCAGCAATGACGATCGCCACCAGAAGCACGTCCATCATTGACCACTTGGACAGGTAAGGCACGGCGTGACGATAAAACCAGCTGCCGGTTCCGCCACCGGCCGCTGCCGCCTCCACCGCCAAGCCGATCATCTTGCAAACCGGCAGAACGATCGAGACCAGGGCCACGATCGCCGCAAGCAGCATGTCGCCGCCGCTCCAGAGCGATGCAACGATTCCGATCAGCGACGGCGTCTCATCGAAGAAATAGAGTTTTTCGAAGCGGATCAGCGGCAGGACCAGCCCGAGCGCCAGAAAGAACGGCGCCGCGACCAGCAGCACGGGCTTCAGCAGCGCCAATTTCACCATCAAGCCTTCTCCGTTGAACACTGCGTCGCCCCCACTCCGGCTTGTGGGCCCCTGCCCGCCATGCCACGTTCGGGCAACGCATCTCTTTCGGAGGACAATAGAATGGATATCCGCAACGAAGAAAATGCCTCGGGCGGCCGTTATGTCGTTGATGTCGAGGGGCATGAGGCCGAGATGACCTATTCCCGCACCTCGCCGAAGCTCATCATCATCGATCACACCGGCGTCCCCGACGCATTACGCGGCAAAGGCGTCGGTCAAGCGCTAGCGCTGCACGCCGTCGAGGAAGCCCGCAAGGGCGGCTGGAAAATCTTTGCGCTTTGCCCGTTCTTCAAGGCACAGTCACAGCGCCATGAAGAGTGGCGCGATGTGGTGAACTGAGAAACAAAAAACACGAAAAGCCACGTATGACGGACCTTGCCCGTCATACGTGGCTTTTTCTTCGGCGATTCCCCAGGACGCCAGGCGGCGTCCATCGCCAGACCGTTACGCCCGGGCGCGAATCGCGCCGTCGCGCTCCTCGAGGGCGGCTGCACGGGCATATTCTGCCTGCATCTCCTCAAGCGCCTGTTCCAGAGCCTCTTCCTGCATCTTCAACTCCTTGATGGAGACCTGAAGATTGTCGGCGCGCTGACGTGCGGCCTTGGCGAAGGTCGGGTAGGCGAAATGATTCGGGTCGGAAATGCCGGACTTCTTCTCTTCGACGACGATCTGGCTCTCCAGATCCTTCGTCATCCGTTCGAATTCAGACATCATCATCTGCAATTGCTGCAGCTGACGTCGTTTTTCGTTCACCTGAAATTCCTTCAGGCGAACTAGGCTCTCACGCGACTTCATACGCATTACTCCAGTGATGCGAGATCCCGGCTTTACTAAAACTGCCCTTGCGCACCGCTTTGAGACGGTCTGCCCAAAAAATTTCCGTCGGTATTAACAAAAACCTACCGCTGGTAACCTTTCGTTTACGGGCATCGTTAATGATAGGTCCGATGATTTAAGGCTCGGTAAACATCACTACGCGATTTCCGAAACCTTTTCATTGCTGAGTCGAATGAATCGCTTAGCGGCCGTTCTTAATGTAAAAGTTAAGGAATCGGTCTTGCGAATTCTCGTTGGAAAACAGCGGAATGGACAAAATATTTAATAAATTCGTTACCTCTTGCCAGAGTGGAATAGAATTTGTTAACCATTTCGTGGCAGCTTCCAAATCACGCAGTGACATATTTCGGTATCGCGTAGGGGGCCAGACCACCTTTCGGCGGCGGTAAAGGGGATAATAATGCGGGTACTACTGATTGAAGACGACAGCGCGACCGCGCAGAGCATCGAACTGATGCTCAAGTCCGAAAGTTTTAACGTCTACACCACCGATCTCGGTGAAGAAGGCGTCGACCTCGGCAAACTGTATGATTACGACATCATCCTTCTCGATTTGAACCTTCCCGACATGTCCGGATATGAAGTGCTGCGCACTCTCCGCCTGTCCAAGGTCAAGACACCGATCCTCATCCTCTCGGGTATGGCGGGCATCGAAGACAAGGTCCGCGGTCTCGGCTTCGGCGCCGACGACTACATGACCAAGCCGTTCCACAAGGACGAGCTCGTCGCCCGCATCCACGCCATCGTCCGCCGTTCGAAGGGCCATGCCCAGTCGGTCATCATGACGGGCGAACTGATCGTCAACCTCGACGCAAAGACCGTCGAAGTCGGTGGCCAGCGCGTTCACCTGACGGGCAAGGAATACCAGATGCTGGAGCTGCTTTCGCTCCGCAAGGGCACGACCCTCACCAAGGAAATGTTCCTGAACCACCTTTATGGCGGCATGGACGAACCGGAACTGAAGATCATCGACGTCTTCATCTGCAAGCTGCGCAAGAAGCTCGCCAATGCTGCCGGCGGCGCCAACTACATCGAAACCGTCTGGGGCCGTGGCTACGTGCTGCGCGAGCCGGATGGTGCCGAATACGCCGAAAGCGCCTGATACAGCATTTCCCCTTTTGCCAAATTCAAAATCCCGCCTTCAAGGCGGGATTTTTTCGTTTGCGGCCTGCTGTTCTCCCGATCGCCAGTCGCCCTGCATCGTTCCGGCCAAGTGCTGGAGAGTGGTAGCTTATTAGACGCGCGAAAATGCCCGGGACGGGCCCCGGGCATTGCATCTGGAACTTCAAATGGATGGGATCTTTACGCGGCGATCGCGCGGTTGCCGAAAACGGCGGTCAGGATCTTGCGGTCGAACGGCTTCAGCAGGAAGTCGGTCGCCCCTGCCCGCTTGCCGGCCATCAGCTTCTTCAGGTCGGCTTCGATGACGCAGTAATAGATCTTGACCTCTTTGCCACCATCCATGGCGCGGATGGTGGTGATCAGCTCAAGCGCACCTTCCATGCCGGAATCGACGATCAGGTAGTCGGGAAGTTCGGTCTGGCAGGCAGACAGGGCTTCGGCGGCATTTGCCGCCTCGCCCACCAGGAAATCGAGCTCGGAAAGGATACGCTTGCCGACCTTGCGAACGACGTCCGAACTGTCGGTGATCATGAAACGCTGCATCACTGCTCCTTCGCCCCACTTCTGTCCCGGTGGCGCTTCCTCAGCCCGAAAGGATAGGTCGATTAGGCTAAGGAAGTGTTACCCGGAAAGAGACAATGCGCAGTCATGCAACCATAAGCTTAGGCCGCAACGGTTTCGGCTGTAAAAATAATCTCTTCGCCGGTTGCGCTGTGGCCGAGTTCCATGCCGCATTCGTCGGCCAGCAGAACGGTGTAATAGGGCTGGATCGAATGGGCATCGACCGCTTCTTCGATGTTGCCCGAGGCAATCTCGACGAATTTCGGCGGCAGGCGCATCAGCTTGCCCTTGGCGACGATCTTGAATTTCGCGTCGAATTCCGGATTTTCGAGCGTCACTTCCAGCGAGCCACCGCGCGGGATCGAGGAATAGGCGACCAAAAGCAGATTGAGCAGCAGCTTGACGCGATTCTTGGCGACGATGGCGCGCGGACCGATCCAGGTGATCTCGGTCTTCTTTTCAGCCGCCGCGAAATCCTTGGCGGCGCGTTCTGCCTCACCGGTGTCGATCGAGGCGCCGACAGAGCCTGAAGCCCCAAAGGCAAGACGAGCGAACTTGAGACGCACAGAGGCATTCAGCGCACTGGTGCGGATCAGATCCATGGCGTCGGCATCGGCACCGCCCTCGTCGAGCAGCTCCAGACCGTTATTGATTGCGCCGACAGGCGAGATGACGTCATGGCAGACGCGGCTGCAGAGCAGCGCGGCAAGATCCGGGCCGGTCAAAGTCAGATTGGGGTTCTTGGACATCATCGTCTCCTAATGGCGGTCAATTCATTCCGCCATATCTTGCCTGATCAAAATTGCACGAAGTTTGCGCCCGTACTCGGCGCCATAATGACACCATATTTGGTAAACCGATTGTTAAGGCGATCGGAGCAAAATGTATCAATTGCCGGAAACGGCTCATTGAACCGACCATGATGAACGGATGACACCATGCACCTTCAATCCCCAGGAAGATTTATGGGCTTCTGCCGGCTGCTTGTCGCGTTGACCATCTCTGCATTTATGCTCTCTTCGCAACAGGCTGCGGCCCAGCAGGCCAATAGCAGCCAGTACACGGTCCAGGAAATCGTCGACGCCGGACACTCCTTCTTCGGCTCCACCAGCGGCGGCCTTGCCAAGGTGATCGAAGCGGCCTTCCAGAAATACGGCCTGCCGAACGGCTACATTCTCGGACAGGAAGGCTCCGGCGCCTTCATCGCCGGCCTCACCTATGGCGAAGGACAGCTGAACACCAAGAACGCAGGCGAGCATCCGCTCTACTGGCAGGGTCCGTCGCTCGGCATCGACTACGGCGGCCAGGGCTCGCGCGTCATGATGCTGGTGTACGACCTGCCGTCTATCGACAGCATCTATGCCCGCTTCGGCGGCGTCAGCGGCCAGGCCTACGTCATCGCCGGGTTCGGCATGACGCTTCTGAAGAACAACAACGTTCTCGTCGTGCCGATCCGCACCGGCGTCGGCGCCCGTCTCGGCGTCAATGTCGGCTACCTCAAGATTACCCCCGGCCCGACTTGGAACCCCTTCTGATATGGAATGGACGGCGGGATTCTTCCCCGCCGTCACCCATCCGCCACTTGCCCCGCGCGCATTGCGTGCGTAATCATTGCTGCGACGCAAATCACTTTCTGGAAGCATTGACAGCGCCGTGATCGAATATGCTCTTCTGTTCGGGCTGGGTTTCCTGACTGCGGCCTTCCTGGTTTTCCTGGTGTCCCCTGCCATCCACCGGCGCGTCGTCTGGTACACGGAAAACCGGATGCGGGCGACGATGCCGCTCAGCCCCCAGGAAGTGCGGGCGCAGAAGGATATGGTCCGCGCCCTCTACGCTGCCGATAATGCGCGCACGACGCAGGATCTTACCCGCGAGCGTGAAAAATCCCTCTCCCTGCAATTGCGGCATGACTCTTTGGCGCTCGACGGCGGCCGGTTGGCCGCCGAGATCAGCACCCTCCAGGGCCAGATCAGCGATCTCAACGTCGAAGCCGCCGAGCTGCGCTCGCATCTGCGCAAGGACGAGAACTATATCAGCCAGCTGAAGACCAGCCTGCATATCGCCGAGCAATCGAGCGCCCAGAAGGAAGGCGAGCTGGATGCGCTGCGCATCCGGCTGAACAAGCTTGCTGAACAGACAGACAATTTGAAGATCGACATGGCGGCACGCGAAACCGAGATCGAAAGCGTCAAATTCCGCGCCAATGCACTGCGCGACGAGCGCGACACGCTGCGCCAGGACGTTAATCTCCTGCAGAAGCGCGCCAAGGATGCCGAGCAGAAGCTGACCCAGCAGGAACACATGGTGATCCGCCTGGAAGACAAGGTGGCGCGCGAAACTGCTGCTGCGGCCGACAAGGACACGCTGCTTACCCGCCGCCAGCAGGAGCTCGCCAAGCTCAAGGAGCAGCTGAAAGGCACCAATTCCGAGCTGCGCAAGGCAGGCCGCGTCATCCGCGAGGCCGGCATATCGGGTTCGCTGCTGAACGCGCTTCCCGATGCGGCACCAGCAACAGAGGAAGACGAAGGCGTGGACCCGGCAGCCGCCGCAGCGCAGCTCGCCGAAGATGCGCGCGCCCGCAGCACCGACCTCTCTGATCGCATCCTGAAAGCGAGAACCGCCACTGGCAAGGACAGTGCGCTGCGTGAGGAAATCGCCTCGATCGCTGCCAAGGTCGTGGCGCTGACCGCGCTCAACGAGGGCGAGACATCGCCGGTTCGCAAGCTCCTGCCCGAAAATACCGGCAGCCTACAGGCCGAGCGGTTGAACCTCGCGGCCCGCACGGCCACCATTCTATCCGAACAGAAATAGGCTCAGAGCCTGCGGGCGGCCGACGCCATGGAAAACAGGGCGATGCCCGTTGCCGTCGCGACGTTCAGGCTATCCAGCCCTTCGGATTGCGGGATCCGGGCGCTGCGGAAGCGCGAGAGGATTGCCGCCGGCAACCCCTCCCCCTCGGTTCCCGCCACCAGCGCCATGCGCGGCGAAGCCGGGATATCGCGAATATCGACCTCGCCACGCGGCGACAGCGTCCAGATATCGAAGCCGCGCCCGGCAAGCCCGCCAAGCAGATCGAGCGCCGTTCCTTGGCGCTCGTAGGGCACGCTGAGCACAGAGCCGACCGAGACGCGCAACGCCTTGCGATAGAGCGGATCGCAAGAGGTGTCGTCGAGGAAGATCGCGTCCGCCTTGAACGCTGCCGCATTGCGGAACATCGAGCCGGCATTGTCGTGATTGGAGATGCCGCATCCGGCAATGACCAGCGCCTGTTCCGGCAGCCGGTCGATCAGGCTTGTCTCCGGCGCGAGCTTCCTGCCGAGCGCCAGCACGCCGCGATGCAGATGGAAGCCGACGATGCCGTCAAGCGTGGCGGCATCGGCGATGTAGACAGGCACGTCGCCGGGAAACTCGGCCAGGATATCGTCCACGCCCGCCGCCCGGTTTGCGAGCAGCAGGACCTTCTCGGCCGCAAACGTGCAGCGCCGGTGCGCCTGCGCCAGCATGCGCAGCACCACCGTTCCCTCGGCGATGAAACGGCCCTGGCGCCCCGTCAGGTCACGCTCGCGGATCTCGCGAAACTCCGCGATCCTCGGATCGGCGGGATCGGTGATCGTGACCGGAGCAGCCGCCATGGCTCAATTGCCGGCGATGGCGATATCGGCGACGGTATGGCCCGTCCTGGTATCGACGACGATCGCGCGGTGCTTGCCATCGCTACCCTGACCGTAGAACAGGATCTGGCTGCCCGAAAGCGAGGTCGACTGAACCGCAAAGCCAGCCGGCAGCGAAACCGTGCCGCTGACAGGCGAATCCGTCGGAACGCCGTTCGACGTAACAGCAGGCGCGCCTGCCGGTGCAGGCCGCGTCACCTTGTAGACAACCGCGCCGAAGACCGCCATAAGGCTCACGAACATGATGGCGCCGGAAACGATCTGCAGGCGAACCATCTTGCGCCGGACGCTTTCCATTGCCGGGTCAAGGGGCTTGTCTTCCTGATCGTCTGGTTCGATTTGCGTCATTACGGTGTCCTATGAAAACTTCGGAGAAGAAGCGACTTGAGCGACCCCTTTAAACAAGCATCCGGCATTAGGAAAGTCCTGACGGCAGATGAGAGCGCAACGGGCCGCCTCGACGCATGGCTGACGGCCCAGCTTGGGCCTGAGTTTTCGCGCAGCCGGGTGAAGGTGCTGATCAAGGAAGGCCAGCTTCTGGTCAACGGCGCGCTGGCGACCGATCCACAGAAGAAGGTCCGCCCCGGCGATACCTACGAGATACTGCTGCCCGAGCCGGAAGATCCGGAACCCAAGGGCGAGAACATCCCGCTCGACATCCTCTACGAGGACGACGACGTCATCGTCATCTCCAAGCCATCGGGTCTCGTCGTCCATCCGGCCGCCGGCAACTGGACCGGCACGCTGGTCAACGCGCTGATCTATCACTGCGGCGACAGCCTTTCCGGCATTGGCGGCGTCAAGCGCCCCGGCATCGTCCACCGCCTCGACAAGGATACGACCGGCGTGATGATCGTTGCCAAGAACGATATCGCCCACCGCCATCTGTCGGCACAGTTTGCCGACCACGGCCGCACCATGCCGCTGGAACGCGCCTATCAGGCGATCGTCTGGGGCCGTCCGCGCTCGCTGGCAGGCACCATCGACGCGCCGCTCGGCCGTGGCACCAACGACCGCACCCGCCGCGAAGTGAAGCGCCCCGGCAATCAGGAAGCCGACGAGGCGATCACCCATTACGAAGTGCTCGAACGCTTCCAGGAGACGCCGGACGCCTTGTCGCTGGCTTCGCTGGTCGAGTGCCACCTGGAAACCGGCCGCACCCATCAGATCCGCGTTCACATGGCCCATATCGGCCATCCGCTGCTCGGCGACACGGTCTATGGCGCGGGCTTCAAGACCAAGGCAAACAATCTTCCCGATGCCGTTCGCAAGGTGGTGAACGGCTTCACGCGGCAGGCGCTTCACGCCTATATGCTGCAGTTCGAGCACCCGCGCACCGGCGAAGTCATGCGCTTCGAAGTGCCGCTGCCGGATGACATGATCGAGCTCGTCGAGGCGCTGCGGGCGGCAGCGCCATAACGCCTTCGTGAATGCCCCGGTGGCCTTGAACCCCTGTTCGGCCATACTTATCTGTATATGGACTTAGTGCGGGCTCAGCTTTGAGCCGCACGTCCCGGTTTGCCTTTAACGACGCGGGGACGCGTTCCATCGGGAACCGGAATCTATATAGGAGGGTGCAATCATGGCCCGTAATAACCTGCCATCCATTACGGCCGGCGAAGCCGGTCTTAACCGTTACCTCGACGAAATCCGCAAGTTCCCGATGCTGGAGCCCCAGCAGGAATACATGCTCGCCAAGCGCTATGCCGAACATGGCGACCGCGACGCTGCGCACAAGCTCGTCACCAGCCACCTGCGTCTCGTCGCCAAGATCGCGATGGGCTACCGTGGCTATGGCCTGCCGATCGGCGAAGTCGTCTCCGAAGGTAATGTCGGCCTGATGCAGGCCGTGAAGAAGTTCGACCCGGAACGCGGCTTCCGCCTGGCAACCTATGCCATGTGGTGGATCAAGGCCTCGATCCAGGAATATATCCTGCGTTCGTGGTCGCTCGTGAAAATGGGCACGACCGCCAATCAGAAGCGCCTGTTCTTCAACCTGCGCCGCCTCAAGGGCCGCCTGCAGGCGATCGACGAAGGTGATCTGAAGCCGGAACACGTCTCCGAAATCGCCACTAAGCTGAAGGTGTCGGAAGAGGAAGTCGTCTCCATGAACCGCCGCCTGTCCGGCGACGCATCGCTGAACGCCTCGATCAAGGCGTCCGAAGGCGATAGCGGCCAGTGGCAGGACTGGCTGGTCGATGATCACGACAGCCAGGAAGAAGTGCTGATCGAGCAGGACGAGCTCGACACCCGCCGCCGGATGCTCTCCAAGGCGATGTCGGTACTCAACGAACGCGAACGCCGCATCTTCGAAGCACGCCGCCTCGCCGAGGATCCGGTGACGCTGGAAGACCTGTCGTCAGAATTCGACATCAGCCGCGAACGCGTCCGCCAGATCGAGGTCCGCGCCTTCGAAAAGGTCCAGGACGCCGTCCGCAAGGAAGCGCTCGACATGGCCAAGGCCGTGCGCGTGGTGGAAGCCAGCGCGTAAGCGCCTGCGGTAGAACAACAATTGAAAAAGGCGGGCCAATGGCCCGCCTTTTTTTTGCAATGTGGAAGCGCTGGGCTTCACGATACCATATCAGCAATGATCGCCGATGCTGGAAAGAAATTCGCGGAGTTGTTCCAGTTGTTCCGGCAATGCGGCCGCGCCTTCCTGCAGTGCTTGTTCAAGCGCCTCCCTGGACGGATAGACGTCGTGGAAAGTCAACAGGGTTTTCCCGCCCTGATCCTCGAAGGTCACGGTCGTGATCGCGCCCTCTTCGCCCTCGTCATTGGTCCAGACGATACGCTCGTTGGGCACGACCTCGAGATACTTACCGTAGAAGGCCATGGTATCCGAACCGCCGGTGCCGAATTCAAGCCGATATTTGCCGCCGGTGCGGACGTCCATGTCGCACGATACCAGCGAAACGCCGCCCGGCGCCGATTCCGGCACCCACCAGCGCTGAAACAGCTCCGGCTGGCTCCACGCCCTGTAGACCGTGCTCGGCGGCGCATTGAATGTTCGCGTAATGACGAGCTCGCGATCCCCCTTGCGCTGGACTGACGTGGGGTTCTGCGCGCCTGTACTCTCAAACTGCTCCTTCATCGCTTCCTCCCTGTTGTATTTCGTTGATGATTTCATCCAACGCGTCGAAACGGGCTTCGAAGAGCTTGCGGTGCGCCTCTATCCACTCCGCCTCCGCCTTGAGGCCGCGTTTTCCAAGCCTGCAGGTTCTCACCCGTCCAACCTTCTGCGTGACGACAAGCCCGGCCCTCTCAAGAACCTGAACATGCTTCTTCATGCCGGTCAGCGTCATCTGAAAGGCATCAGCGAGACTGGTAATAGATGCGTCGCCATGGCCGAGCAGATCGATGATCCCACGGCGTGTCGCATCCGAAAGCGCCGCGAACGAGAGATCAAGAGGAGTAGCTATATACTGAACCATATAGTTCAGTGTTGTAATCTGCTTAGACGAGAAGCGCAAGCGTTCCCTGCCATTCCGACTATTTGCTATGTCCCTTTCCAGCGCGCGGATTCGATCGAGTTCGAAAATTCGACACTCGTAATCGTCCCGCCAACCGCGGTTCGTGGATAGAACTGGAGATGTTTCCGGCGCGTGAAGGGCAGGCGGTCCCCGCAGGAACCGCTTCGTTTTGTGGCTACCAGCCAGATTTTACTGGCTGGTGCTGACGTCGCCGAGGGCAGTCCAGCTGCTGATCGCGGTGTTGAACGCGGCGCCGCCGGTCGAACCCTTCTGCATGGTGATCAGAGCACGGCGGCCGTTGCGGTAGGTGATCGGGATGTCGATCCAGTCGCGGGTGGCGAGCAGGTCGAGGTTCGACTTGCGGGCGTCCGGATAGTCGTTCAGGGCGATCATGTGGAAATCGTCCGTGATCTTGGCCGGAACGGCGATCAGCGCGTCGCCGCGGTCCTGCTCGGTCCGCTTCATCGAGATGCGCTGAACGCTGTCGATCTTACCACCTTCAAAATTCGGCGGTACCGAGAAGACGATTTCGACCAGATGGCTGGCGGGCAGCGACGGGTCGGAATTGCGCTTGAAGGTCACGAGAGCCGAGAGATTGCGCTCGGGAACGGTGACGTTGCCCTGCACCGTCGCCTCATCCTTGCCGTTGGCGCCCTTCTCGTGCTGGACGCTCCAGACGACCGAACCCTGGATCGCCGTCGGCGAGCTCTGGCCAATACGCTCCTCATAGAGGAACATCTTTTCCGACGCGCCAACCGGTGTCTGCGTCTGCGCGGCAGCCGGCGCCGGCGCATCCGTTGCAGGTGGCTGCTGGGCATTGGCAGCGCCCGGCTGCGCCGCAGGCGTGGCTTGTGCCTGTACGGCCGGGGCGGCAGAAGCGACGCTCTGCTGCGCGACCGACTTGCCTTCGGCTGTCGGTGTTGTGGCGACCGTGGCGGGACCCGGATCCGTCTCGCTGCCGTCGGCCATCAGGCGCTGGTTGAACTTGTTGCTGACCGACGCGCCGTCATCCACGGCGGCAACCTGCTTGTTGCTTTCAGCCGGGGCTGCGGAGCTGTCGTTTGCCGCCGGAGCGGTGCCCGATGCCGGAGTGGTGGCGGGCGGTGGCGTGGTCGCTGCGGGCTTCGTCGTTTCGGCGGTCTTCGGCGCCGAGCTGATCAGGCCATTGACCATGGCGTTCAGCTCGTCGCGCTTCATCCACGCCGCGTAGCCGCCACCGCCAAGCACGGCGAGAGCAACGAGCGTACCGATGATCCTGCCAAGACCGAAGCGGCGGCGCTTCGGCTCCATGCGGAAATTCTTGTTCTGGAGCTTGGCAGCGACGATCTGGTCGATATCGGCGACCGGTGCCGTATCGTCGTCGTCATTGGCAACGCTGCCGCGGCGGCCGTAGCCGCGAAGCGATTCGGCTTCCTTCCACTCGCTGCCTGGCACATCGGGTGTCGGCTGCGCGGGCGCCGCCTTGTTGCCATGCACTTCGGAAAACAGATCGGAATCGTCGCCATGCGGTGCCGCTGCGGCCTTCTTGGGCGCATCGATCGGCGGCAGGTCGTCGAAGGCTGCCGCTTCCCATGAGAAGCCTTCGTGCGCCGGAGGCATCTTGGCGGGCTCCGGCACAGAGCTCAGACCCGACAGCGCCTCTTCGAAGGCGCGGGCGCCGGAATCGGCGTTAGCGGCAGGCGCAAGGGCGGAGAAGTTGTGCAGTTCCTGATCGGCCCAGACCGTTTCGGCATCCTTCGGCGGCTCAGCGGGCGCCTCGGCAACGGGCTCGCTCCACACAGGCTCGAAACGCCCGGCGGCATCGCTCTGCAGCGGCTCTTCCTGCGTCTGCTCGACAAATTCTTGTGGCTTCTCGAACGAGGCGAAAGGCTCGACCAGGCGGTTGGCCGGATTATATTCGCTGGCGCGAAGCGGCTCGACGGCTTCCACCGGTTCCGGATCGGCATAATGTTCTTCGAAGACTGCGGTTTCGGCGGCAACGTGCTGTTCCGGCCCGACCGGCTCTTCGTGCTGCGGGGCGTGCCAGGTTTCAGCAGGCGCGTCCTCGGCAGGCTGCTGCCACGGCGCCGGCTCTTCTGCGTGCACTTCGGGTTCGGCGGCGGGTGCCGCTTCTTCGTGATAGACGGGCTGCGGCTCTTCGTAGGCAGGCTCGGCGGCGGCAGGCTCTTGGTCGGCGACAGGCTCCTCGTAGGCGGGATGCTCTTCCGGAGCGGCGTCTTCAACCGGCTCGGCCGCAGCGTGCACTGGCTCTTCGACCGGCGCTTCTGCTGCCGGTTCTTCAGAGACGGGCTCGGGTATGGCCTCGGCAGCGGCTACAGGCTCAAGCGCTACGGCGTTGTCGTCCGGCAGCGCCTCGGCATGCTCGGCCTCGACTTCACGAATGGCGGCATCCAGCTTTTCAAGCTGCCGTTGCAACATCGCTTCCGGCGGACGCGGCTTCATGTTTTCGAGCTGCCGCTGCACTGCGCCGCGGGCCCGCTCGTAAACCTTCACCCGCATCTCGGGCGTATTTTCGGTCAGACCGTCAACGGCCCGCCGGATGACTGCAATAAAATCCGCCATTCGTACTTTCTCAAAAGGCCCGGCTTAACGCACGGGCCAAATCGCAATGACCCGCGACATTAATCCTCAAAGGGATCGGTCACAAGTATGGTGTCATCTCGCTCAGGGCTTGTGGACAACAAGGCGACCGGCGCGCCGATCAGCTCCTCGACCTGGCGTACATACTTGATCGCCTGCGCCGGAAGATCGGCCCAGCTGCGGGCGCCGACGGTCGATTCCTTCCATCCCTCGAGCGTGATGTAGACGGGCTCGACACGGGCCTGCGCGGCCTGGCTTGCCGGCAGATAGTCGATCTCCTTACCGTCGAGCTTGTAGGCAACGCAGATCTTCAGTTCGTCGAGACCATCGAGGACGTCGAGCTTGGTCAGCGCGATGCCGGTGATGCCTGAGGTCTTCACCGTCTGGCGGACCAGAACCGAATCGAACCAGCCGCAGCGGCGCGGACGGCCGGTGTTGACGCCGACTTCGCGGCCGACGGTCGACAGGTGCTTGCCGATCTCATCGTTCAGCTCGCACGGGAACGGACCTTCGCCGACGCGGGTCGTGTAGGCCTTGGTGATGCCGAGGACATAGCCGATCGCCGTCGGACCGAGGCCGGAGCCTGCAGCCGCCTGACCGGCAACGGTGTTCGACGAGGTCACGAACGGATAGGTGCCGTGGTCGTTGTCGAGCAGCGCACCCTGGGCGCCTTCGAACAGGATGCGGGCGCCAGCCTTGCGCTGGTCGTCGAGGATGCGCCAGACCTGATCGACATAGGGCAGAACCTGAGCGGCAACGTCGTTCAGTTCCTTCTCCAGCGATTCGACCGAAATTTCCGGCAGGCCGAGGCCACGGCGCAGGGCGTTGTGATGGGTCAGCAGGCGGTCGATCTTGGCCGGCAGCGTTTCCGGATCGGCAAGATCGATGGCGCGGATGGCGCGGCGGCCGACTTTGTCTTCATAGGCCGGGCCGATGCCGCGGCGGGTGGTGCCGATCTTCGTGCCGCTGTTGGAAGCAGCATCTTCACGGAAACCGTCGAGGTCGCGGTGCAGCGACAGGATCAGCGGCGCGTTGTCGGCGATGCGCAGCACTTCAGGGGTGACATTGACGCCCTGGGCGCGCAGCTTCTCGACTTCGGCAACGAAGTGATGCGGATCGACGACGACACCGTTGCCGATGACGCTGAGCTTTCCGCGAACGAGGCCGGACGGCAGCAGCGCCAGCTTGTAGCTGACGCCGTCGATGACCAGCGTATGACCTGCATTATGGCCGCCCTGATAGCGAACGATGACGTCCGCACGTTCCGAAAGCCAATCGACAATCTTGCCCTTGCCTTCGTCACCCCATTGGGAACCGACCACGACTACGTTCGTCATCCAACTCTTCCTGTTACCGGCGGATTATCCGCGCCCTGCTCAAACCCGCGCATCTATAAAGGTTTGTTTTTTGGAAAGCGACCCTGTTATCGCGGTGAAATGGGCTTTTTGCGTGACAAAACAGCCCGCCGCGGGCTATTGCCGGAACCACGCCCCGCCTCCTGTCCGGCCAATCACCGATACGGAAAGAATCATCGTGCAGATCACGGCCTATATTTGCCTCGTCATCGCAACGCTGTGCTGGGGCGGCAATGCGGTGGCCGGCAAGCTGGCGCTCGGCCATATCAGCCCGATGATGCTGACCTTACTGCGCTGGACGCTGGCGACGGCATTGATCGCCGCCATCTCCCTGCCCTACCTCAAGCGCGACTGGCCGCTGGTGCGCAAGAACCTGCCGCTGCTCTTCTTCTACGGCATCATCGGCTACACGACCTTCAACGCCATGCTGTATTCCGCCGTCCAGTATACGACGGCGATCAACGTGGCGATCGAGCAGGCCGGCATCCCGATGCTGATCTTCCTGCTGAATTTTGTCTTCTTCCGCACCAGCGTCTCGCTGGCGCAATTCGCCGGCTTCGGCATGACGCTGGTCGGCGTGGCCCTGACGGCGGCCCACGGCGATTTCGCCACGCTGCTGCATCTCAGCCTCAACCGCGGCGATGCGCTGATGCTGATCGCCGTCGTCGCCTATTCGGTCTACACGATCTTCCTGCGCTGGAAGCCGCCGATCGACTGGCGCACGCTGATGGCAATCCCGGCACTTGCTGCCGCACTGAGCTCGATACCGTTGCTGATCTGGGAAGGCTCGAAAGGCAACATCCAAGTTCCCGATGCCAGCGGCTGGGTGATCGCCTTCTACACGGCGATCTTCGCCTCGCTGCTGGCGCAGATCCTCTACATCAAGGGTGTCGAGACAATCGGCGCCAATCGCGCCGGGTTGTTCATCAACCTCGTACCGGTCTTCGGCACGCTGCTGTCAGTTCTGCTTCTCGGAGAAGAGCTGCAGGTCTTCCACATGATCGCACTGGCGCTGACGCTCGGCGGGATCGCCATCGCCGAGAAGGGACGCCCAAAGGCATCCGCTCCCACGACGCCAGCCTCGCCGGTCGATTAACCGAGCTCGAGCGTCGTCACGCCGTAAACGTTCTTCAGCGGAATCACCGGCGCCTGGCCGCGATACATGCGCATCGTCTCCAAGACCGGCTCAAGCCCGATCGCCTCGGCGAGCGCGATAGCTTCCGCGTTATCGGCCGGCACGTCGATGAAGATCCGGGCGCCGTTCGCCTCGGTGACGAGCTGCGCAACGAGCGCCGCCGCCGTATCGGCATCGGCGGCAAATAGCGGGCCGATCTTGTAGCCTTCGTAGCAGCGGCGGATCGTGCCATAGCCGCGGATCTTGCCGCTTTTGCGCACGACGGCACTCTTGCGGCCCTTGCGGCTGGTGCACCAGGCGCTGATGAACTCGGGACGCGATGCGGGGAAGATCGAGGAGTCGTAGCGGGCGATGCCATCTGTCTTGTCGGAAACCGCTTGTGCGAGCTGCGGCGATTGCGGTGCAGGCTTGGCTATGCCGCCGAAGCGGATCGTCTTGTAGGCAGGCTCGAAACCCGCCTTGCGGTAGCTCGGCTGCTGCGCCTCGACGCCATCGAGGCCGATGGTACGGCCTTCGGCCGACGCCATGCCGGCATTCCAGATCGCCTTGCCATAGCCTTTGCCACGGAAATCGGGGTGAACGATATAGAGGCCGAGAAAGGCGAAACTGTCGCCATATTTGACCACCGAGATTGAACCGACAGGCACTTCGCCTATGGCGCCGACAAAGAAGCCGGACGGATCGGCGTCATGAAATGCAAGGGAATCGTCGAGGCCGGGATTCCAGCCTTCCTGCCGGGCCCACTCGAGTACAAGCTCCAACTCGCCCGGCCGCATGGGACGAACCGTAAACTCCGAATTCATGCAACTTCCCTAACCAACTCTGCCGCAAGCCCGCAAAGCGCATATGAAGAAAAGCTAAAGAATAGCTTTCCAAGCATCCCCGCCCATACGAAGAAACATGTTCATGACTGAAACGATCAAACATCGATCGCCGTAAGGCCCGGCGCGAGAAACTTCGTGCCGCAATGATCATGAAACAACAAAGCTACAATCTCAAGAAAATTACTTAACAAATCGCCAGCATCGCGAAGCCGTGAAAGAAGATTCCGGCGGCTCCACGCGTGCTATTCTCGCTGTTCCGGCAGTGCTGGAAGAATGCGGGCGGCAGTCTTCGGCGATCCGTTACTTGATCAGCAAATCTTTCACCCGGCGGGCGAAAGCATCGCCGAGAAACGGCTTGGTCATCACATGCATGCCGTGATCGAGATGGCCGTGGTTCAGAACCGCATTCTCGGCATAGCCGGTAACGAACAGGACACGGAGATCGGGCCGTGTTGCCCTGATCGCATCGGCCAGCTGCCGCCCGTTCATCCCGCCGGGCAGTCCGACATCGGTCACCAGGAGATCGATCGGCTGGCCGGAATTCATGATCCGCATCGCGCTCATGCCGTCATCGGCCTCCAGCACGTGATAACCGAGCTCCTCCAGGATCTCGACCGCCACCATGCGCACCAGCGGCTCGTCATCGACGACGAGGATCGTCTCATGGCCCGAAGCGCGCGGCGTCACCGTCGGGCTCGACATGTCGTCAGCCGTTTCCGCATCGCCGAGATGGCGCGGCAGATAGATGCAGATCATCGTGCCCTTGCCGAGCTCCGAATAGATGCGCGCCGTCCCGCCGGACTGACCGGCAAAGCCATGCACCATCGACAGGCCGAGACCGGTGCCCTGCCCTGTGGGCTTGGTGGTGAAGAACGGATCGAACGCCCGCTCCACGACATCCGGCGTCATCCCTGTGCCGGTATCGCTGACGCAGAGCGACACATACTGCCCGGACGACAGCCCTCGCTGCCGCGAAGCCCGCTCGTCGAACCATCGATTGCCGGTCTCGATCGTCAGCTTTCCGCCATCGGGCATCGCATCCCTGGCGTTGAGGCAGAGGTTCAGCAGGGCGTTTTCGAGCTGTCCGATATCGACGAAGGTGGTCCACAGACCACCTGCCAGCGCCGTCTCGACCTCAATGGTCGGCCCGACGCTGCGGGTCACCAGGTCCTGCATGCCCGACACCAGGCGATTGAGCGTTGCCGGTTTCGGATCGAGCGTCTGTCGCCGCGAAAACGCCAGCAGACGCTGCGTCAGGCCCGCCGCGCGTTTGACCGCGCCCTGTGCGCCGGTGACGTAGCGGTCGAGTTCGCTGATGCGGCCCTGCGCCAGGCGCGTCTGCATCAGCTCCATGGAACCCGAGATACCGGCCAGCAGGTTATTGAAATCATGCGCCAAACCGCCAGTCAGCTGACCGACCGCTTCCATCTTCTGCGAATGGCGCAGCTGCTCCTCGGCATGCATCAGTTCCGCCGTCCGCTCGGCGACACGCTGTTCCAGCGTATCGTTGAGCGAGCGCAGCGCCGAGGTCGCGCGGTCGCGCTCAGCCTCGACGGCACGGCGCGTTTCGATGTCGAGAAGCACGCCCGGAAAACTGAGCGGCGTGCCATCGGCAGCAAGCTCGACCCGTCCGTTGGCTTCCAGCCAGTAATATTGCCCGTCGGCGCGGCGCGTCCGGTATTGATGCGCGTAGGGACCGCCGCGTCTCAGGGCTTCGCCCATGGCCTGCGAAAGCGAGGCCTTGTCGTCGGGATGAACGGTTTCGATCACCTGATCGAGGCTGAGTCCGATCCGGCCGAGCGCCGGATCGAGACCGAATGCCCGCGCAAAGGCCTCATCCACCGTGAACCGGTTTGACGGCACGTCCCAGAACCACGTGCCGATGATGGCGCCGGCCGCCAGCGCCAGCTGAACGCGCTGCACATTCTCACGCGCGGTCGCCTCGCTGTCACGCAATGCATTTTCCGCCTGCCTGCGCGCGGTGATATCGCGAAACAGCACCGAGACCTGCCGCAGGCTTGCCGGCTCGACTCGCGAGGCCGAGACTTCGATATAGCGGTCGACGGCAACGAAATGCTGTTCGAAGCGGATCGCCCGGCCACTTTCCAGCACGCCGCCATAGAGCGTCAGCCACTGGTCCGGCGCATTCGGTTCGATCTCGCGCAGCCTCTTGCCGATGATGTCGGAGATCCCGGTATGCCGCCCATAGCCGGAATTGGCCTCGATATGCACATAGTCGCTCAAGGGGCCATGCGGACCGTCGATGAATTCGATGATGCAGAAACCGTCGTCGATCGCCTCGAACAGTGCGCGATAGCGCGCCTCGCTGCGCATCTGCATCTCGTCGGCCGATTGCGGCACGTCACCGCGTCCCCGCTCGACGCCGCTGTGATTGCCTGCTCCGAGGGGTCTGTCTGGCTGCTGCGATCTCAGACGTCGTACTTCTTCTTCGAGCTGCTCCCGGGAGAGCGATGTTACGTCTGAACTCAAGGCAGCAACCTTTTCTGGATGATATCCGCTTGTACGGAGAGGTACAAATCTAGATCACCATCGGCCAACCGCAATGGTCCGAATGCCGTGCTGCGGGCATTTACTGCACATCGGCAGAATTTGCGGTATTTTATTGAGTATTCCGCTTTATCTTTACTGAGACGTGGCGGGCGGGAAGCGCTGGGGAAACGCCACACCAGAGTGATCGATTTGGCAACCGAGACCTCAAATCAGGACATGAAGAGCCCGCCGCTGCGCCGGGGGCGCGGCCTGGTGCTGTGGTCTATGCTTGCCGTCTCGCTCTCGCTGATCGGCGGCACCGTTCTGCTGTCGAACGACATGCGGCATCTGCGCGATCTTGCCGGGCGGCTGGGCTACCCGCTCACGCCACAAAAGACCGTGGCAGTCCTCCCGAAAAGCTCGCCTCCGCCACCCAGGCCAAGGCCGGCACCCAATCCTGTCCTCGTCAGCATCGAGCGTGATCCGCGGTTGATGGATCCACCGCTTGCCGAACTCGCGGCCGCCTTCTTCAGGACATGGTGGACGACGGGCCCGGCGATCTGCGACGCCCTGCGGAAGGCCGGCATCGGCACGACGCCGTGGCGAGCTGCGGGCATGAGCAGCACCACATTCGAATGCACCTTCCAGCAGGTCTACAAGCAGGATGCCGAACGCCCGCTGAGCTCTGTCTTCGTGATCATACGCGGCGACCGCGACGGAGCGATCTTCAACATGCGCGCCAAGCTCGTCGGTCCGGAAACCGACAGCGCCGGAAAGCTCGATCCGGCGGCGATGCGAATTTTCGAGACCATGCTCGCCCAGCCGCACTGGCAGGACTTCTCCGCCACGCTGGCAGCGATCCGCGAATTGAAGGATGTTAAGGAAGAAAGTTTCGGAACCAGCGTCAGCTTCACCCGCGAAACCGCCAGCGACAACAGCTTCAATTTCATCATCGCCATGAAGGCGACGCCCGGACCGCAGATCCGCACCAGAGCCTATTTCTCCGGCGAACGCTGGCTTGAGTTGCCTGAGCAGCCGCCTTCGGAAAAGCGGCCGCCCTATTTTCGCTAGAGCCTTAGAGGTAAGGCTCGAAGAACGTCCTGATGGCGTCGATCTCGTTCGGACGGATGTCATGCCCGCCCGTGTGCCACTCCGTCGTGACCTTTGCCTTTTCCTGTTCGAAATAGGCGGCAAGCGCCTCGGTCCGTGGCACCGGGCAGATCGGATCGCGCTGGCCCGCGGTGATCAGCACGCGCCGTCCGGCAAGTTCCGCATTGGACTGCGGCTGAAACGGGATCAGCGGATGCAGCAGTGCGCTAGCATCGAAGATGCCTTTCTCGATCAGCACATTGGCGAGAATGTTCGCACCATTTGAAAAGCCCAGTCCGAGAATGTGTGACGCGCCGTGATCGGCCGCGAGATCCCTGACATAGGCGGCCATCTTTTCGGTCGCCCGGGCGAGGTCGTCCATATCGTAGACGCCCTCGCCGGTGCGCTTGAAGAAACGCGCCGCACCGTGTTCGGAAACATCGCCCCGCGGCGAAACGATCGTCGCTTCCGGCAGCAGGCGGCGGCCGAACTCGAAGAACTGCGTCTCGTCGCCCCCCGTGCCGTGCAGAACGAAGAAAATAGGCTTGCCGGGTGCACCGGCATGCAGCCGGTGCACATATGAATTATCAGCCATGGCTGTTCTCCTTAGGCTTCGAGCGGCGGCAGATGCTGCTCGATCAACTGGCGCATATGCGCATGCTGCTGCGGCAGCTTCAGCGCCTCGCCGAGATGAGCCGTATCTTCGTCACGGTCGAAGCCCGGTTCGTTGGTGGCGATCTCGAACAGCACGCCACCCGGCGTGCGGAAATAGATTGCCCAGAAGTAATCTCGGTCGATGACCGGCGTCACCTGGTAACCGGTATCCATCAGCGCCTTGCGCACCTCGAGCTGCTTCTCGCGGTTTTCGACGGCGAAGGCGACGTGGTGGACGGAACCGGCACCCGGCAGAGCCCGGTTGATGCTCGGCATCGTTTCGAGATCGATCAGATGCGCACCATTGCCGCCGGGCAGGATCAGACGCTTGACGCCGTCCTTCTCGTCCTGGACCTGATAGCCCATGAACCTCAGAAGTTCGGACGTCGCGCCGTCATCGCGCAGCCGCATGGCAACCGAGTGGAAACCGCGGATCGCATGATCCTCGGAGATACCGCCGTTCGTCCACGGCTTGCGCGCATCGTCCTTGACCTCGACGAGCGCGAAGCCGTCACCGTCGGGACCGGCAAAGTTCAGACGCTTCTCGCCGAAGCTTTCCTCGGTCTTCAGGCCGCCGGCGTCGAGCTTCGACAGCCTGTCGCTCCAGAAGCCGATCGAGCCTTCGGGAACCGAGTAGACGGTGGTGCCGACTTCGCCGGTACCCGGACGGCCCTGCGCCATCTTCGGGAACGGGAAGTAGGTCATGATCGTGCCCGGCGCACCGGTCTCGTCACCATAATAGAGGTGATAGACGTCGGGAGCGTCGAAGTTCACGGTCTTCTTGACCCGGCGCAGGCCGAGCGCGTGGGTGAAGAACTGATTGTTGGTCCGGGCATCCTCAGCCATCGACGTGACGTGGTGCAGCCCCTTGATCTGGTTCAACATGGAAAACCCCTTTCTTGCCCGCATCGGCGAGCTTTCGATGGGTGATAGATGATCCCTCTGCGGCTTTTGGAATAGCCCCGCAAGCTGACACGCATTGTCTATTTTTATTGAACGATGAAAGAATATCGTTCAGAAAGCGCTAGTTAACCTGTGGGTTCGCAGGCAGCTGCCAATCGATCGCCGCACGGCCATGAGACTGCAGATAGTCATTCGCCTTGGAAAATGGCTTGCTGCCGAAAAAGCCATTATGCGCCGAGAGCGGCGAAGGATGCGGCGCCTTCAGCACCAGATGGCGCGCGCTATCGACGAAGGCCGCCTTGCGCTGCGCATAGGATCCCCAGAGGATGAAGACCACATGCTCGCATTCCTCGTTGACCTTGCGGATCACGGCATCGGTGAATTTCTCCCAGCCCTGTCCCTGATGCGAGGCAGCCTGCGCCTCCTCGACGGTCAGGACACTGTTTAGGAGCAGCACGCCCTGCTTCGCCCAATGCTCCAGGAAGCCATGCCGGGCGCGCTCGATACCGAGATCGGTCTCCATCTCCTTGTAGATATTGACCAGCGACGGCGGGATACGCACGCCGGGACGCACGCTGAAGCACAGCCCGTGCGCCTGTCCGAGGCCGTGATACGGATCCTGGCCGAGGATGACGACCTTCACATCGGATAGCGGCGTCAGATCGAGGGCGCGAAAATACTCCGACCCTTTTGGAAAGATATGCTTTCCCGCCTGCTTCTGCGCCTGCAGAAACGCCTTCAGCTGCTGCATGTACGGGCTTGAAAACTCCGGAGCCAGCGCGGCCTTCCAGCTGTCTTCCAATGCGATTGTCTGTTCGGTCATTTGCGCTCCCGTTCGCTGAGAACGAGCACCTGATGTGGCTCGAAAAGGGAATTGCGAAGTAATTTAGTGATCGCTGCGGATCAAAATTTACGAAGTGACAGTAGTGTGTTGATAATGGCCGACGGATTCAAGCGCTGGCAGGGCTTATTCAGAATGAAATTTGGGACTAGTGGACTGCGCGGGCTCTCCGCCGATCTGAAAGGCAGGGCTTCCGCGCTCTATGCGGCCGCCTTCGGCCAGTATCTCCTGGAAAGCGGACAGGCAAAGCGGGGTGACCTCATTCTGCTCGGCCGCGACTTTCGCGATTCCAGCCCGGAAATTGCTGATAACTGCACCGCGGCGCTGGCTTCGCTCGGATTCGCGGTCGCCGATTGCGGCACCGTGCCCACCCCGGCGCTGGCGCTCTACGGCCTCAAGCTCGGCGCCGCCAGCCTGATGATCACAGGCTCGCATATCCCCGCCGATCGCAACGGCATCAAGTTCTACAGGCCAGATGGCGAAATCGATAAGGCCGACGAGACGGCGATCTCCGCTGCCGCAGCCAAGCTCGACGCCACGTTTGTGATGCCCGCGAAAACAGGCACGGCATCGGATCATGCCGCCGTCTGCGCCGAAGGCTTCTTCAAGCGCAACGCCGCAATCCTTCCGGCAAAGGCGCTTTCCGGCCTTCGCATCGGCGTCTACCAGCACAGCACCGTCGCGCGCGACATGCTGGTCGATCTGCTGGCGCTCTATGGCGCCGAGACGTTAGCGCTCGGCCGTTCGCAAACTTTCATTCCCGTCGATACCGAAGCCGTCTCGCCTGAAACGATCGAGCTGTTGAAGGGCTGGGCTGCCGAGCACCGGCTGGACGCAATCGTCTCCGCCGACGGCGATGGCGACCGGCCGCTGGTGACCGACGAAACCGGGACGCCGCTGCGCGGTGATCTCCTCGGCCTCATCGCCGCCAAGATCCTGAAAGCCGCCGTCGTCGTCACCCCGGTGACCTCGAATTCCGGCATCGAGACGGCAGGCGATTTTGCCGTCACCCGTACCAAGGTTGGCTCGCCCTTCGTCATCTCTGGCATGCAGGAGGCGGTTTCGGCGGGCAAGGCGCGCGTCATCGGCTTCGAAGCCAATGGCGGCACGCTGACGGCGTCGGAATTTGTGATCAACGGGACGGTGCTGGCGCCGCTGCCCACACGCGATTGCTTCCTGCCGATGCTGGCAGTGCTTTCGCTTTCGGCGACGGAAGGCAAGCCGCTCTCCGCGATCGCCTCGTCCTTTGCCCTCCCCGTCGCTGCTGCCGACAGGCTGGAGAATTTTCCGGTCGAGACCAGCACCAGGCTGATGGCCTATCTTCGCCAATCGCCTGACAGCCTCACCGAATTCCTGACGCCGATCGGCAAACCGGCGACGGTGAGCGATATCGATGGCCTGCGGGTAACGCTTAAGGATGAAGCCGTCATCCACTTTCGGCCTTCCGGTAACGCACCGGAAATGCGCTGTTATGTAGAAGCGAAAGATGAAGCTGCGGCAGCTGCGCTGCTGGATGCCGGCCTGAATCGGATCCGGCAATGGGCGAACACCAACTGAACCAAGACTTACGACCGCGAGGAAACATAGAAATGACGCAGAAGATCGTTCCCGTGATCATGGCCGGCGGCAAGGGCACGCGCCTCTGGCCGCTGTCGCGCGCATCGGCGCCAAAGCAGTTCATCCAGTTCATCGGCGACCGGACGCTGTTTCAGGAAACGCTCGCCCGCGTCTCCGATCCCGCCCTCTATGAGGCTCCTGTTGTCCTCACCAACGAGGAGTTCCGCTTCCTCGTTGCCGAGCAGGCCCGCGAACTCGGCCACGAACTGAAGGCGATCCTGCTTGAGCCGTCGGCCCGCAATACCGCACCCGCCGTTGCCGCCGCCGCCGTGCTGATCGCCGATCTCTTCGGCAAGGACACTCTGATGCATGTCCTCGGCTCCGACTACGAGATCGTCGCCGACCAGAGCTATTTCGATAGCGTGCGCGCCGCTGAAGCGACCGCCGCCAAGGGCAAGCTCGTCACCTTCGGCATCGAGCCATCGGAGGCCGCAACCGGCTACGGCTACATCGAAGGCGGCGAGACGCTTCCGACCGGCGCATTGACCGTCAAGCGCTTCATTGAAAAGCCGCCGCTGGCCAAGGCCGAGGAAATGCTGGCTGCGGGCGGCTTCTACTGGAACTCCGGCATGTTCATGTTCCAGGTGTCCGCGCTTCTGGCAGAAATGCGGGAACACGCGCCGGAGGCATCGCAGGCTGCCGAAGAAGCGGTTTCCAAATCCGTCCGCGACCTCGACTTCATTCGTCTGGATGCCAAGTCCTTCGCCAAGGCGCCGAATATCTCCATTGACTACGCGATCATGGAAAAAACGGCCAATGCCGCCGTCGTCCCCTCGCCTTTCAAGTGGTCGGATCTCGGCAGCTGGGACAGCGTGTGGAAGTCAGGCAATCGCGACGAGCATGGCAATGTCGCCACCGCCAACACGACACTGCTGAACAGCCGGAACTCACTGGTCATGAGTCACGGCGTCCACCTCGCCGTCCAGGGCATGGACGACATCGCTGTCATCGCCAGCGAAGACGCCGTCTATGTCGGCCGCCTGCAAGACAGCCAGAGCGTCGGCGATATCGTCAAGACGCTGGCCGCACGGCCGAAGACGGTGAAGCTTACCGAGACGCACCCGACCTCCTACCGTCCGTGGGGTGGTTACACCTCGATCTTCAATGGCGACCGCTTCCAAGTGAAGCGCATCTTCGTCACGCCGGGCAAAAAACTCTCGCTGCAGAAGCACCATCACCGCTCAGAGCACTGGATCGTCGTCAAGGGCACTGCCGAAGTGACGATCGGCGAGAATGTGCAGATGCTGCGTGAAAACGAGTCGGTCTATATCCCGCTCGGCGAAGTCCACCGCCTTGCCAATCCCGGCAAGATCATGCTGGAGCTCATCGAGGTGCAGACCGGTTCCTATCTCGGCGAAGACGACATCATTCGCCTCGTCGACGAGTTCGGCCGCAACTGACCACAGCACTTGTCTTGAACTTATGACTTTCGCTCTGTAACACGGTCGCGTTCTGCCAATGGCGGACGCGATCGTTTTTCATGATGGAAGTCATCCCATGCGTATTGTTATGATCGGTTCTGGTTATGTGGGCCTGGTGTCCGGCGCCTGCCTTGCGGATTTCGGCCACCACATCACCTGCGTGGACAAGTCCGAAGCCAAGATCGATGCCCTGGAGCGCGGCGAAGTGCCGATCTTCGAGCCAGGCCTCGACGCGATCATCGAGCATAACCGAACGGCCGGCCGCCTCGACTTCTCCAAAGATCTGGCGGCGCCCGTCGCTGCTGCCGACGTCGTCTTCATCGCTGTCGGCACCCCATCGCGCCGTGGCGACGGTCATGCCGACCTGAGCTACGTCTATGCCGCAGCCCGTGAGATCGCCGCTGCCGTCACTGGCTTCACCGTCATCGTCACCAAGTCCACCGTGCCGGTCGGCACCGGCGACGAGATCGAGCGCATCTTCCGCGAAGAATTCCCCGGCAAGGACATCGAGGTCGTCTCCAATCCGGAATTCCTGCGCGAGGGTGCCGCCATCACCGACTTCAAGCGCCCCGACCGCATCGTGCTGGGCACCGAGGAGCCGCGCGCCATCGAGGTCATGCGCGAGGTCTACCGCCCGCTCTATCTCAACGAAGCCCCGCTCTATTTCTGCGAACGCCGCACCTCCGAGCTGATCAAATACGCTGCCAACGCGTTCCTCGCCATGAAGATCACCTTCATCAACGAGATCGCCGATCTCTGCGAGCAGATCGGCGCCGACGTGCAGAAGGTCGCCAAGGGCATCGGCATGGACAAGCGCATCGGCGACAAGTTCCTGCATGCAGGCCCCGGCTATGGCGGCTCCTGCTTTCCGAAGGATACGCTGGCTCTCGTCAAGACCGCCCAGGATTACGACAGCCCGATGCGGCTGATCGAGACGACGGTCGCCATCAACGACAACCGCAAGCGCGCCATGGGCCGCAAGGTCATCGCCGCCTGCGACGGCAGCGTGCGCGGCAAGAAGATCGCCGTCCTAGGCCTGACCTTCAAGCCGAACACCGACGACATGCGCGACGCCCCGTCGATCACCATCATCCAGGCGCTGCTCGATGGCGGCGCCGAAGTCCATGCCTATGACCCGGAAGGTATGGAAGACGCCAAGGGCATGCTCGGACCTGTCACCTACGGCAAGGATCCCTACGAGATCGCCGAGGGTGCCGACGCGATCGTCATCGTCACCGAATGGGATGAGTTCCGCGCCCTCGATTTCAAGCGCCTGAAGACCACGGTCAAGACGCCGACGATCGTCGACCTGCGCAACATCTATCCCGCCGCCGAAGTCAGTAGACATGGTTTCAGCTACTTCGCCGTCGGCAAGAAAAGCGAGAAGCAGTAAGAGGATGCATTATTTCATCACCGGAACGGCCGGCTTCATCGGATTCCACCTGGCGCGGCGCCTGTTGCAGGATGGTCACCGGGTGACCGGCTTTGACGGCCTGACGCCCTATTACAACGTCAAGCTTAAGCATATGCGCCACGCGGCGCTGGCACAGTTTCCGTCCTTCACGCCTGCTATCGCCATGCTCGAAGACCGCGAGAAGCTGGAGGCGGTGATCGCTGAGGCACAGCCTGACGTACTGATCCATCTCGCCGCGCAGGCGGGAGTTCGCTACAGCATCGAGAACCCGCGTTCCTACATCAGTTCGAACGTCGATGGCTCCTGGAACATTCTGGAATTTGCCGAACGGTATAAGGTGAAGCACCTGATGCTCGCCTCGACCTCGTCGATCTACGGCTCCAACCCGGACGTCCCCTTCCGCGAGACCGATCGCGCCGACGAGCCACTGACCATCTATGCCGCGACCAAGAAGTCGATGGAGCTGATGGCGCACAGCTATTCGCATCTCTACAAGCTGCCCATCACCGCCTTCCGCTTCTTCACCGTCTACGGCCCCTGGGGCCGGCCGGATATGGCGCTCTTCAAATTCGTCAAGAACATGCTTGAAGACCAGCCAATCGAGATCTACGGCGAAGGCAAGATGAGCCGCGATTTCACCTATATCGACGATCTGGTGGAATCGATCGTCCGCCTTTCGGCCGTCATTCCCTCCGAGGAAAATCGTGTCGCCGGTGACAAGGTCGAGACGCTCTCGCACCAGGCGCCGTTCCGCGTCGTCAACATCGGCGGCGGCCAGCCCGTCAGCCTGATGGATTTTGTCGAGACCGTCGAACATGCACTCGGCCAGTCCGCAAAGCGCACGATGCTGCCGATGCAGAAGGGTGATGTGCCCCGCACCTATGCCAGCCCCGACCTGCTTCTGGCGCTGACCGGCTACAAGCCGGAAACGACGCTGGATCAGGGCGTGAAGGCATTCATCGAGTGGTATCTTGAAGCGCGCTCCGACATGGAAATCCCGGCCTAGCTATCGTCCGCCGACGCCTGGCGTCGCGTGGTTCAGGGCACGCGGCGCGATCAGTCTGGCGATATCGGCCGCGGGCGCCGGATAGCCGAGCGCATAGCCCTGCAGCGTGTCGCAGCCGATCGCCGTCAGCACCTCGGCATGGCCCTCAGTCTCGACGCCCTCGGCAATCACTTCGACATTCAATGCCTTGGCGATCTCGACGATCGAGCCGACAACGCGGTGTTGTTCTTTCGAGCCGACGATATCGGTCACCAGCTGCCGGTCGATCTTCAGCCGCTTCGGTCGCAGGCGGGCAAGCCCGATCAGCGAGGCATGGCCGGAGCCGAAATCGTCGATCTCGATATCGATGCCCATCTGCTTGATGCGCTCGATGCTGGCGACCAGACGGTCGTCGGAATCGTCGAGGAAGATGGTTTCGACCAATTCGAAGGACAAGGCGCCTGACGGGATCTTCAGGGCTTCCAGATTTGCAAGCAGCCCAGGATCGAAGAGCCGCGGGCCCGAAATATTGACGGCGACACGGGGGACTACAGCACCTTGCGCCTGCCAGTCGAGCCGGTCTTCCAGAACCCTGCTGAGAATGGCCGCGTCGATCTCTGCGGCAAGGCCGTTCTCGTCAGCCACCTTGAGGAAAACAGCTGGAGACAACGCGCCTTTTTCAGGATGGATCCAGCGGGCCAGCGCCTCCAGGCCGGCAATTTCCCGGGTCTTCGCGTCAAGCTGGATCTGGTAATAGGGAACGATCTCACGGCGCTGCAACCCGAGCCTCAGTTCCTCGGCCAACCGTCGCTTGCTCTGAATGTCGTCCTGCAGCTGCCGGGTGAAGAATTCGGTACGGTTACGGCCGAGCTTCTTGGCCTGGAACAGCGCCAGATCGGACTCGGTCAAGAGATTGCGCGCGTTGCGCCCGTTGTTCCAGGCAACGCCAATCGACGTTCCTGATTGCAGGAGTTCCTGTCCGAACCGGATCTTCTTGCCGAGCCGGCGCTGCAGGTCGCCGGCAATGCGATCCAGTTCCTCGCGGCCTGCGAAATTCCATAGAATGATGACGAACTCATCGCCGCCGACACGGGCCACCATGCCGTCAGCGGGAATGCCTGCGGTGATCCGTAGGGCAGCAGCACGCAGAACGGTATCGCCGGCCGAATGGCCATGGCTGTCGTTGATCTGCTTGAACTGGTCGAGATCGAGATGCAGAACCGCGAGCGACGATACCGACTTATTGCCATGCAGCTCGGCAAGCCGCTTGTCGAGAAGCCGCCGGTTCGGCAGACCCGTCAGATAATCGTGCTCGGCGGCATGCTCGATCCGCGCATTGCTTTCCTCCAGCGCTCTCGCCCGCGCTTCCGCAACGAGGCGCTGGCGCTGCAGCTCGGCAGCAAGCTCGACATCGGCGGTCACATCCCATTCGGCGCCGATGAACGACGGCGCGCCATCCTCGCTGACGAAAAAATGCGCCCGCGAGCGCATATGACGAATCTCGCCGTTCGGCCAGATGATACGAAATTCGGAATTGTAGGCGCCGCGCCGCGCGATCGCATCGTCGAACTCTGCGAAGGCACGGTCCCGGTCATCAGGGTGGATGGCGTTTTCCCAGATCGCTGTCGGCACCAGCCGGCTGGTCTCGCCTGTCTGGTATAGACGGTGCATCTGCGCATCCCAGACGATCCCGCTCTTGCGGACATCATGTTCCCACACACCGATCTGCGACGCATCAAGGGCAAGCTCGAGGCGTCTCAGCAAATCCTGGAATTCACGTTCTGACCGGGTCGGTTTGTTATGGGGCAATGCAAGTCTCAACCTAGCAGCGGCCTTTGCCGATATTACCACCTTCTCAAAGCCGGATTAACGAAGGCTTCTCCGTATTATCGAACTAGTTACTAGGTGAACTGTTCCTTACAACAGTCACAAAAACGCTCATGGGTTGTGCCGGGATCGTATTTTCACTTGAGAATCAAGCACCCTGTATCACCGCTTGGCGCGCGAATGCTTGTCCTCGAAATGCTGGAGAATGCCGCTGTGGTCGACGTCGCCGCCGCCGCCCGCGACGAATTCGGCGAATTCGGCGCGCACGGTTTCTGTCAGCGGCAATGCCAGCGACAGGCTCTCTGCCACAGCCAGGATATTGTTCAGATCCTTGAGCTGCAGCTTCGAAGGGCCGCCGGTGCCGAAATTATGATCGACCATGCGCTGGCCATGCAGATCGAGGATACGGCTCTCGGCGAAACCGCCGCGGATCGCATTGCGAAACGCCTCGCGTGAACCGCCACCGGCTTCCACCAGCATCATCGCTTCGGCAACGGCACCGATGGTCACCGCAACGATCTGCTGGTTTCCGAGCTTGGCAAGCTGTCCGGTTCCGGTAGGCCCAACATGGGTGACGCGGCCGAGAGGCGAAAAGACCTCCGCCAGTTCGGCGATAACAGCCCCCTCCCCGCCCGCCATGATCGCCAGCGTCCCAGCCGCCGCACCGACGACACCGCCGGAGACAGGCGCGTCGATATGCAGGATGCCGCGTTCGGCAAGGCGCTGCGCATGATCCCGCGCCGCCTTGGGCGCGATCGAGCTGCAGTCGATAACAACCGCACCTGCGGCAAGCGCTGCTGCAACACCCTGGTTGAAGAGGACGTCCTCAACGGCATTGCCATCCGACAGCATGGTGAAGACGATATTCGCGCCCTTTGCCGCTTCACTTGCATTACCTGCAATCCGCGCGCCGTCAGCCGAAAGTGGCGCAGCCTTGCTGGCACCCCGGTTCCAGACCGTGAGCGCAAAGCCCGCGCCCAGCAACCGGCGCGCCATCGGCCCGCCCATCAGGCCAGTGCCGAGGAAGGCGATATTCCGTGTGCTGCTCATCCGATCTTGCCTCCAAGCTCGTCGTCTATGTGAATGCGGATGATCTCGTCAAAAGACGAGTCGGCAACGAAGCCGAGGGCGCCCGCGCGCTTCGCCTCGAAAGCCTCCGGCCAGCCGGAAACGATGCGCATGATCAGTTCGTCGGGCTGGCGGCGGATGAGCTTCACGGCGCTCTCACCGGCAACACGCCTGAGAGCCTCGATCTGCTCGCCGACCGTGGCGCTGACGCCGGGCATCGTGAGGCTACGCTGTGCGCCAAGCGGCGCAAGGTCGATGCGCGACGCCTGCAGCAGAAAGCCGACGGCCGAGCGTGGCGATGCATGCCAGTGACGCACGGTATCCGGCACCGGCAGGATGGCTTCATGCCCGGCAAGCGGCTCGCGCAGGATACCGGAGAAGAAGCCCGAAGCTGCCTTGTTGGGCTTGCCCGGACGGATGCAGATGGTCGGCAGGCGAATACCGATGCCATCGAGGAAACCGCGGCGGCTGTAATCAGACAGCAGCAGCTCGCTCATCGCCTTCTGCGCGCCGTAGCTGGTCAGCGGCGTTTGGTGGAAATCATCGGGAATGACCTTCGGGAAGGGTGAACCGAAGACTGCCAGCGACGAGGTGAAGACCACGCGCGGCTTGTAGCCATCCTCGGCATTCGCGAGCCGGATCGCTTCGAGGAGTTCGCGCGTACCGTCGAGATTGATCCGGTAGCCCTTCTCGAAATCGAGCTCCGCTTCGCCCGAAACGATCGCCGCCAGATGGAAGATCAGATCGGGCCGGCCGGCAGCGATCTTCGCTGCCTCACCGTGCGCCGAAATGTCGGATGCCCAAGCATTCACCGTGCCGGCAAACCCCGCCGGCTTTTCAGGTTCGATGACATCGATCAATGAAAGGGCCGAGATTTCCGCGCTGCCGAGAACCTTGTCCTTGACGAGACGCGCCGTCAGCTTCCGGCCGACCATGCCGGCCGCACCGATAATCGCGATATGCATGCATTCCTCCGCTATGCGCTTCATCGGCCTAACTCCACCCGGCCGATGTACGTTCATCAAAGACTAACCGGCTGACCGGGCGATGCAAATGAAAAAGGCGGGACTAAATGTCCCGCCTTCCTGTTTCACTTTGGGGTTGCCGCTTACTCGGCTGCGACCTTCATATGGTCTTCTTCATCCACCGGATGGTTGTCGTTGTGCTGGATCAGCGGGCGATTGCCAGCCAGCTTGCGCAGCAGCACGTAGAACACTGGCGTCATGAAGATGCCGAAGAAGGTCACGCCGATCATGCCGGAGAACACCGCGATACCCATGGCGGCGCGCATTTCGGCACCCGCACCCGTCGAGGTGACGAGCGGCACGACGCCCATGATGAAGGCCATGGAGGTCATCAGGATCGGGCGAAGACGCATGCGGCTCGCTTCGACGGCCGCCTGCACCGGCGTGCGTCCTTCGAACTCCAGTTCGCGGGCGAATTCCACGATCAGGATCGCGTTTTTCGCCGAGAGACCCACAAGGACCACGAGGCCGATCTGCGTGAAGATGTTGTTGTCTCCACCGGTGAGCCAGACACCCGTCAAGGCGGCAAGCACACCCATCGGCACGATCATGATGATCGCCAGCGGCAGCGTCAGGCTTTCATACTGGGCTGCCAGCACGAGGAAGACCAGCAGCAGGGCCAGCGGGAACACGACGACGCTCGAGTTGCCGGCAAGGATCTGCTGATAGGTCAGATCCGTCCATTCGAAGTCGATGCCTGATGGCAGCGTCTCCTTCAGGATCTTCTCGATCGCAGCCTGCGCCTGTCCGGACGAGAAGCCCGGTGCCGGACCGCCATTGATGTCGGCAGCGAGGAAGCCGTTATAGCGGTTCGTGCGCTCCGGACCGGTCGTGGCATCGACCTTCAGCAGGGCCGAAAGCGGGATCATCTGACCGGATGCCGACCGAACCTTCAACTGACCGATATCTTCCGGCTGGGCACGGAATTTGGCATCGGCTTGCACGCGGACGCTGTAGGTGCGGCCGAAGGCGTTGAAGTCGTTGACGTAGAGCGAGCCGAGATAGATCTGCAGCGTCTGGAAGACGTCGGTGACGGAAACCCCGAGCTGCTCGGCCTTGGCACGGTCGAGATCGGCATAGAGCTGCGGCACGTTGATCTGGAAGCTCGAGAAGATGCCTGCGAGTTCCGGCGTCTGGTAGGCCTTGGCGAGCACGGCCTTGGTCGCCTCGTCGAGAGCCTGGTTGCCGAGACCGGCACGGTCCTCGATCTGCAGCTTGAAGCCACCCGTGGTGCCGAGACCGTTGACCGGCGGCGGCGGGAACATGGCGATGAAGGCGTCCTGGATGACACCGAACTTCTGGTTCAGCGCCATGGCGATTGCCCCGCCCGAAAGATCAGGCGTCTTGCGCTCGTCGAAATCCTTCAGCGTCACGAAGACGATGCCGGCGTTGGAGGAGTTGGTGAAGCCGTTGATCGACAGGCCCGGGAAGGCGATCGCATTGGCGACACCCGGCTGCTTCAGCGCGATATCGGTCATCCGCTTGATGACGTCTTCGGTGCGGTCGAGGCTGGCGGCATCCGGCAGCTGGGCAAAGCCGATCAGATACTGCTTGTCCTGCGACGGCACGAAGCCGCCAGGCACCGCGGTGAACAGGCTATAGGTTGCCCCCACCAGCGCCAGGTAGATGACCATGACGATGCTCTTGCGCGACAGAAGACCGCCGACGCCCTTGCCATAGGCATTCGAGCCCGAGCCGAAGGCACGGTTGAAGCCGCGGAAGAACCAGCCGAAGATCGCATCCATGAACCGCGTCAGCCAGTCCTTCTTCGCACCATGCCCCTTAAGGAGCAGAGCGGCGAGTGCCGGAGACAGCGTCAGCGAGTTGAAGGCGGAGATGACGGTCGAGATGGCGATCGTCAGCGCGAACTGGCGGTAGAACTGACCGGACAGACCGGAGATGAAGGCGAGCGGCACGAACACCGCGACGAGCACCAGCGCGATCGCAATGATCGGACCGGACACTTCCTTCATCGCCTTGTAGGTGGCGGCGCGCGGGCTTAGACCCGCCTCGATGTTTCGTTCGACGTTTTCGACGACGACGATCGCGTCGTCGACGACGATACCGATCGCCAGCACCAGCCCGAACAGACTGAGCGCGTTGATCGAGAAGCCGAAGGCATACATGACGGCGAACGTACCGATGATCGACACGGGGACCGCGATCAGCGGAATGATCGATGCACGCCACGTCTGCAGGAAGATGATGACGACGAGCACGACGAGCGCGATGGCTTCGAGCAGCGTGTCGATGACCTTCTCGATCGAGGCGCGAACGAACTTCGTCGTGTCATAGACGATCTCGTATTTGACGCCTGTCGGCATCGCCTTCTGCAGTTCCTGCATCGTCGCATTGACGTTATCGGCGATCTGGATGGCGTTCGAGCCAGGGGCCTGAAGCACCGCGACGGCAACGGCAGGCTCGCCGTCGAGCAGCGAACGCAGCGTATAGTCGGCCGCACCGAGCTCGATGCGGGCAACGTCGCGAAGGCGGGTGATCTGGCCGTTGGCCCCCGTCTTGACGATGATGTTGCCGAATTCCTCAGGCGTGCGCAGACGGCCCTGGGCATTGACGTTCAGCTGAAGATCGACGCCCTGCGGGCTCGGCGAGGCACCGATGATACCGGCAGCGGCCTGAACGTTCTGCGAGCTGATCGCATTGCTGATGTCGCTGGCTGCGAGATTATGCTCGGCAGCTTTCTGCGGATCGATCCAGACGCGCATCGAATAGTCGCCGGCGCCGAACACCTGCACCTGGCCGACACCCTCGATACGGGCAAGGCGGTCCTTGATGTTCAGGGTCGCGTAGTTGCGCAGATAGGTGATGTCGTGATCACCGCCGGTCGAGACGATATTGACGACCATGATGAAGTTTGGCGAGCTCTTGACGGTCGTCAGACCAAGCGCGCGAACTTCGGCCGGTAGACGCGGCTCGGCCTGCGACACGCGGTTCTGAACCAGCTGCTGGGCCTTGTCAGGATCGGTGCCGAGCTTGAAGGTGACGGTGACGTTGAGAACGCCGTCCGACGTCGCCTGGCTTGCCATGTAAAGCATGCCTTCGACGCCGTTGATCTGCTCTTCGAGCGGTGTTGCCACCGTCTCGGCGATGACCGAGGGGTTGGCGCCGGGATAGGTGGCGCGCACGACGATCGACGGCGGCACAACCTCGGGATATTCCGAGATCGGCAGCGAGCGCAGGCCGATCAAACCTGCGACGACGATCAGAACCGACAGCACGCCGGCAAAGACCGGCCTGTCGATAAAGAATCTGGAGATGTTCATATCAAAGCCCTCTCCGGGATGAACGTGGAATGCAACGTCCCATTCCGGCGGCTTGGGAGGCCGCCGGCGGGTGGTATGAATGTGTAGAAAGACCCCTTCTGGCCTGCCGGCCATCTCCCCCACAAGGGGGGAGAAGACCTGTTGCACCGTCTTGCGCAATGGCGGTTCGGCGGTTCTGCTGGCTAGCCCCTCCCCCTTGTGGGGAGGGGTTGGGGAGGGGTCTCAAACCGCGATCAGTTGGTCGCGACCTTCTCTTCCATCTGCGGCGCGACGACGGCGCCCGGACGGATGCGCTGCAGGCCGTTGACGACGATCTTTTCGCCGGCCTTCAGGCCGTCTTCGACGACGCGCTGGCCGTCATAGATGGCGCCGAGTTTGACCTGGCGATAGCCGACCTTGTTGTCGCCATCGACGACGAAGACGAACTTCTTGTCCTGGTCGGTGCCGACGGCGCGGTCACTGATGACGATCTTGTTCTCGGCCTTCGGCTGGCCCATGCGGACCCGCACGAACTGGCCGGGGATCAGCTTGCCGCCCGGATTGTCGAAGACGGCGCGAACAGCGATCGTGCCGCTTGCGGCATCGACGACGTTGTCAACGAGCTGCAGCTTGCCCTTGATCGGCGTGCCATCATCGGCAAGCGTGCCGACTTCGACCGGGATCTGCTCGACGGCAGGCAAAGCGCCATCCGTTGCCGGAAGCTCGGAGAGGGCCTTGGTGACCATCTCTTCGCTGGCATTGAAGCTTGCATAGATCGGATCGACGGAAACCAGCGTCGTTAGCTCGGGAGATGCCGAACCGGCGGCGACGAGGTTGCCAACAGTGACTTCGAACTTGCCGATACGGCCGGAAACCGGAGCCCGCACCTGCGTATAGTCGAGGTCGAGCTGGGCCGACTGCAGGGCTGCCTGAGCCGACCGGAGACCCGCCTGCGCTTCGGCCAGCGTGCTCTGACGCTGATCGAGATCGCTCTGCGAGATCGTGCGATTGTCGGAAAGCCGATGGCCGCGATCGAGCTCGGTCTGCGCCAGGCTGACCTTGGCATCGGCCGAAGCCACCTGGCCCTGCGCCTGCGCCACGGCTGCCTGGTAAGGTGCCGGATCGATGGTGAAGAGCAGATCGCCGGTCTTCACCAACGCGCCTTCACGGAAATGCACGGACTGGATGGCACCCGCAACGCGGGGACGGACCTGAACGCGATCGACCGCTTCGAGACGGCCCGAGAAATTTTCCCAGGCAGTGACATCACGGTTCTGGACCAGGGCGACGGTAACCGGCACAGCGGGAGCCTGTGCGGGTTCCGAAGCGGCGGTCGCGACCGTGCTCATCGGCAGTTCGAAAAAGATGGCAGCGGCTGAAACAGACGCAGCAAGGCCCAAGCCGGCGCCCACGAGGGCCCAGCGCTTCTTTCTGGACGTCATCGGTATCTCTCCTTGCGGCCTCAACGGCCGCTCATTCACAACAAGACTTCAATGCAATTGGGGTTGGACGCTTAACTCGCGGATGAAACTTCCGAACTCACGGCTGATAGTCGCCTGCCAGTCGGACACTCCTTCCGTTTTCCCACCGTAGATTGACGGCCAGCCCTTCCCGGCGGGGAGAACGTGCTGGCGAACCGAAACTTCCGCCTTCTTGAGACGCGCGGCATAGCCAAGCGTCTCGTCGCGAAGGGGATCGTCTTCTGCTGTCATGACCAGTGCCGGCGCGACACCCGAAATTCGCGAGCAGAGGCTTGGTGCCGCATAAGGGTGGCAGCCGCCGCCGCTGAGATAATGGCTCCAGCCTTCGGTCCAGCGCTGCCGCATGCCTGCGACATCGGCCTTTCGGATCGACGACGTTCCCATGAAAGGATCGAGCAGCGGCGAAATCAGGATCTGGCCATTCAGCGCATTGGCGTAATGGTCACGGGCCTTCAGCGCAACGCCGGCAGCGATGTTGCCGCCCGCCTCTTCACCGGCCACCAAGAGCAGCGAGTTGCGGTCGCCAAGACCGGACGCCCGCTTGTTGGCCATGTAGGAGAAGAGTGAATAGCCAACTTCGAGCGGCTTCGGAAAGACACCGCCGAGCGGCGCGTTGTAATCGGCAACGACGACGATGGCACCGGCGCTGGCAATGCTTTCGGCCACGGCACTGTCCTGAAGACCGGAGCCCTGAAAAGCGCCACCGTGAAAGAACAATACGATCGGCGAACCCTTGCCGTATTCGGCGCCCTGATAGACGCGCGTAGAGACGGGGCCGATGGCCACCTTCTCGAACACCATGTCTTTCACCTGCACCGTCATCGGCCTTGTAATCCTGTTAGCCGCATAACACATGACGAAACGCCACGGCTTGCCAAACTTGTAAAAAACATATTGTTATTCAGGCCACGGAATAAGAACCGCCATTCTGATTACACTGTTCCGTATTTCGAATAATATCGCAGTGCAAACTGTGGAGATCCCATCATGGACCAGCTCTCGGCAATGCGCGCCTTCATCCGCGTAGTGGAGACGGGTAACTTTACACGGGCCGCCGACACTCTGTCGATGCCAAAGGCCACCGTGACCAATTTGATCCAGGGCCTCGAGGCCCACCTGCGCACCAAGCTTCTCAACCGTACGACGAGACGCGTCATGGTTACGACCGATGGCGCGCTCTACTACGAACGCGCCTCGCAGATCGTCTCGGAACTAGAAGAACTGGATGGCAGCCTTTCCAATTCCCAGAGCCTGCCGACCGGCCGCTTGCGCGTTGAAATGGCAGGCGCTTTCGCCGATTCCATTGTGGTCCCGGCACTCTGCGATTTCTATCAGAAATACCCCGATATCCGCATCGATCTGGGTGTCGGCGACCGCACTGTCGATTACCTTGCAGAGAATGTCGATTGCGCGCTGCGCGCCGGCACCCCTGCTGATCAGTCATTGATCGCCAGGCGTGTATCCGAGCTCGAAATCGTCACCTGCGCCGCCCCGCTCTACATCCAGAAATTCGGCGAGCCGGAACGGCCGCAGGACCTCGAAAACGACCACTATACGATCAACTATTTTCGCGCCCAGACGGGCCGCGCCCTGCCCTTCGAATTTGACCGCGACGACGAACATCTAGAGATCACGCCACGCTATATGCTGGCCGTCAACGACGGCAGAACCTTCATAAGCGCGCTGACGACGGGATTGGGAATCGGGCAGACGCTGCGTTTCATGGCCCGCGACGCGATCAAGAAGGGTGAGCTGATTGAGGTTTTGCCGCAATGGTCGCGCGAGCCGATCCCGCTTTACATCGTCTATCCGCCGAACCGTCACCTCAGCAACAAGGTGCGCGTCTTCGTCGACTGGATGGTGAAGCTGCTGGCCGATGCCAAGCTGAACGACCCCTGAAAATGAAAACGGCCCGGAAGGGAGGGATACCTTCGACGGGCCGTCAATCATCGACTTTGAATTTGGTGGTCCACCGCGTCACCAGGGGAAATGGCTCGGCGGACCCATGAGGCGGGCTTCGGAACGGAGACTTTCCGTCGCCCCTTACCCAATAGATATATGCCCTATTGCGGAGTTTGTAAGGCGTTTGATTCGCATAGCAGTGTTCGCAAAATTGCAACAATCAAGCGCCGATCAGCCGATCACCGAAGGCTTCAGCAGGTCTTCAAGACCGACGCGATAGAAGAGTTCGGCCCTGACCCGATCGGCAACACCGTTGACGATCTCCGCCCCATCCTGCGACGGATCGATATGGACGCGGAATGGGCGCTTGCCGAACGGCTTGCCGACGACATCAACGATCGCACGGGCAACCTTTTCCGGATCGGCATCGGCGGGTTCCAGCGATGCCAGCCCCTGCAGCGCCTTGTCCGAAACGCCCTTGTATGGACCGTCGAGATATTCTGCTGCCCGCGCCGTATCCGCCGGCGAGCCGGAATGGGCGAAGTGGTTCGTGCCCTTGGTAAAGGCGCCGGGCACGATGATCGATGTCTCGATGCCCCAGCGGGTGAGCTCGCTGGCATAGGAAACCGCCAGTGAGTCCATCGCGGCCTTGGCGGCGAAATAAGGCGCCAAAAACGGCGGGGTGCCGCCGCGGGTGCTCGACGAGGACACCCAGACGATCAAGCCCCTGCCCTGCTTGCGAAGCTGCGGCAGCGCCGCGCGGTTCAGCCGCTGCGTCGAGAGAACGTTGATGTCGAACAGCTCGGCATATTGCTCCGGCGTGAAGGCTTCGGCCGGACCGAAGGACATGTGGCCGGCATTATGGACGATAACATCAAGCTTTCCGTTTTCGGCAACGATCTTTGCGACCGCCTGCTCGATCGAGGCGTCGTCGGTGACGTCAAGCTCGATGCTACGCAGGTCCGCACCACTGTCCCTGGCGAAATCCGCCGCATCGGCAACCGCCTTGGCATTGCGGGTGGTGGTGGCGCGGATACCGGCATAGACGGTGTGTCCGGCCTTGGCGAGCGCCCTGGCGCTCATGGCGCCGAAGCCGCTCGATGCACCGGTGACGACGATAACTTGCTTGCTCATTGTCCTGCTCCTTGTGCTCTTGGGATGGAAGGGAGGCGGCGATGCCGCCCCCGGGATCGATCAGATCAGGCCGCCATTGGCGCGCAGCACCTGACCGTTGATCCAGGCGCCATCGGAACCGGCGAGGAACGACACGGCAGCGGCGATATCCTCCGGCGTACCGAGCCGTTCCAGCGGGTTCATCTTCGCCATGCGGGCGACGAGCTCGTCCGACTTGCCGTTGAGGAAGAGGTCGGTGGCGGTCGGTCCCGGCGCGACGGCGTTGACGGTGATGCTGCGGCCGCGCATTTCCTTGGCCATGATGCCGGTCATCGTTTCGACGGCAGCCTTGGTACCGGCATAGACGGCGTAGCTCTCGAGCTTCAGGCCGACGACGCTGGTCGAGAAATTAACGATCCGGCCGCCGTTGCGCAGGCGCTTTGCGGCTTCGCGCAGCGTGTTGAACGTGCCCTTCAGGTTGACGGCGATCTGCCTGTCGAAGTTCTCGTCATCGGCATCAGCCAGCGTCGAGAGCATCATGATGCCGGCATTGTTGACGAGGACATCGACGCCGCCGAAGGCAGCTTCCGCTGCATCGAACATCCGGCGCACCGCCCCTGCATCGCTGACATCGGCCTTCGCCGTCAGCGCCTTGCCGCCGTTCTTCTCGATCTTGGCGGCAAGCTCCTCGGCGAGCGCCGCATTGCCCGAATAGTTGATGACGACGGTGAAGCCGTCCTTGGCGAGGCGTTCGGCGATTGCCGCGCCGATGCCGCGCGAGGCGCCGGTAACGAGAGCGACCTTGTTGTCCTGAGTAGCCATCTTCTTTCTCCTTCAGTGATCTGCGCTTCAGCGCGTTTCGATGAGAAGAAGATGGTCCTTTCCCTCTTTCGGATAATCAGGCATTCTTCGGCATCACTATCCGGATAATTCGAACAAAAATGGACAGATTCGATGCCATGCGGGTCTATTCCCGCGTCGTGGAACGCCGCAGCTTCACCGCTGCCGCCGAGGATACCGGCCTGCCACGCTCGACGGTGACAGATGCGGTCAAGCAGCTGGAAGCGAGGCTTGGCGTCCAGCTGCTTCAGCGCACCACCCGGCATGTCAGCCCGACGCTCGATGGCGAGGCCTATTACCAGCGCTGTCTGTCGATCCTTGCCGATATCGAGGATGCCGAAGGCGCCTTTGCCGGGGCCAAGCCGAAGGGCATGCTGCGCGTCGATGTGCACGGCACGCTCGCCCGGCATTTCGTGCTGCCGAGCCTGCCTTCGTTTCTCGAGACCTATCCCGATATCGAATTCTACATGAGCGAGGGCGACCGGCTGGTGGATCTGGTGCGCGAAGGCATCGATTGCGTGCTGCGCGTCGGCATCCCCCAGGACAGTGACATGATCGCCCGCCGCGTCGCCATGCTGGAGGAGATGACGCTCGCCTCCCCTGAATACATCGCCCGCCACAGCATGCCCGAACATCCCGACCGGCTGGATGGCCACCGCATGGTCGGCTTCCGCTCTTCGGCGACAGGCACGCTGATGCCGCTGGAATTCATCGTCGACGGCAAGGTCCGCGAGATCACCATACCCGCGACGATCTCGGTCAATGCCGCCGAGAGCCTGCATGCCGCCGCCCGCTGTGGCCTCGGCATCATCCAGGTGCCGCGCTATCACGCCGAGCGCTACCTTGCCTCAGGTGAACTGGTGCAGATCCTGAAGGACTATCCCTTGACGGACACGCCGGTCTCGCTTCTCTATCCGCGCAACCGCCAGCTTTCGCCGCGCGTGCGCGTCTTCATCGACTGGCTGGTGAAGATCTTTGCAGAGCACCGGCGGACGACCGATAGCGAGGGCATCAGTTGAATATGCAGGGACCGATCGGCGCAGCACCTCTGGAAGGCGGGACGCTTCGCGATTTCTTCGAGCGCGATGCGATCGCAGTGGCCCGGGATCTTCTCGGCTGTCACCTTCTGGTCAACGGCATGGGCGGGCGGATCACCGAAACAGAAGCCTATTTCCCCGATGACGAGGCTTCGCATAGTTTTCGCGGCCCGACCAAGCGGAACGGCGCGATGTATGGCCCGCCGGGCAATGTCTATATCTACCGCATCTACGGCATGTACTGGTGCCTGAACTTCGTCTGCACCCCGGGCTCGGCCGTTCTCATCCGTGCCATCGAGCCGGAAAGCGGCATCGCCGAGATGGCCGAACGCCGCGGCACGGATCAGCTGACCAGTCTCTGCAGCGGCCCGGGCAAGCTCTGTCAGGCCATGGACATCGGCATCGCCATCAACGACCGGCTGCTCGACCGGGAGCCCTATGCGATCTTCCCTTCCGCCCCGGTTCCGATCGTTTCGGGCAAGCGGATCGGCATCACGAAAAATGCCGAAGCACCATGGCGCTTCGGCATTCAGGGATCGCGTTATCTCAGCAAGCCGTTCCGGTAATTGCGGCGCGCAGGACCTATTCCATCACCGCTGCATGATCCATCGGCGGCGCGGCCGCCTTCGGCTTGCGCAGCAGGAAGACCAGCGGCATGACGGCGAGCGACATCAGCATCAGCAGCTTGAAATCGTCCATATAGGCGATGATCGTCGATTGCAGCGTGATGACCTCGTTCAGCGACGCCCGTCCGGCGGCCGTCAGCGGGCTCAGGCCCTGAGCCGCCGCCGCGTTGAAGGCATGGTTGAACGGCGTCACATAGGCGGCGATCGATTCATGGTTGCTCTGCGTATTCTCGACGATCAGCGCCGACACGATCGAGATACCGACCGACGATCCGATATTGCGCGAGAGATTGTAGAGGCCCGTACCATCGCCGCGCATCTGCGCCGGCAAGGTCGAAAACGCCATCGTCGTCAGCGGCACGAACAGGAAGCCGAGGCCGGCACCCTGGATGAAGCCGGTGGAGACGATCGTCCATTGCGAGACATCAGGCGTCCAGCCGGTCATGTCGTACATCGCCCAGGCGGTCAGCGCGAGGCCGAGCGCCAGCAGCCAGCGGGAATCCACCTTGCCGATCAGTCGCCCGACGATGAACATGCAGAGCATGGTTCCAAGACCGCGCGGCCCCATGACGATCCCTGCGGTGATGACGGGATAGCCCATCAGCGTCTGCAGATAGGGCGTCATCAGCGCCAGAGAGGCCAGATAGGTGATCCCGACCACGAAGATGAAGATCATGCTGACGGAGAAGTTCTGATCGAGGAACAGCCGCGGATTGACGAAGGATTTCTCCGCCGTCAGCGTGTGTACGACGAGCAGATAGAAGGCTGCGGCACAGACGATCGCCTCGATCATGATCTCGCCCGACGAGAACCAGTCGAGCTGCTCGCCGCGGTCGAGGAAGAGCTGCAGGGCAGCGATGAACAGGCTCATCATCCCGAAGCCGAACCAGTCGAGCTTCGCCAGCGCATCCCTCTTGGTTTCCGTCACGAAGATGACGATGCCGGCAAAGGCCAGCGCGCCGATCGGCACGTTGATATAGAACACCCAGCGCCAGCTGATATTGTCGGTCAGCCAGCCGCCGATGACAGGCCCGAGAACCGGGCCGACCATGACCGAGACGCCGAACAGCGCCATGGCCGAACCGCGTTCCTCAGCCGTGTAGATATCGAGCAGGATACCCTGCGACAGCGGCACCAGCGAAGCGCCGAACAGGCCCTGCAGCAGACGGAAGGCGACGATCTGGTTCAGCGACTGGGCCAGACCGCACAAGACCGAGGCGACGACGAAGCCGACGATCGCCGTCAGGAGAACGTTCTTGCGTCCGAACTTGGCGGCAAGAAAGCCCGACGGCGGCGTCATGATCGCGGCGGCGACGATATAGGAGGTCAGAACCCAGTTGATCTGGTCGGCGGAGGCCGAGACGCTGCCCTGGATATAGGGCAGCGCGACGTTAGCGATCGTCGTATCCAGCGCCTGCATGATGACGGCCAGGATGACGCAGGCCGTGATCGCGCCGCGATTGGCAACCGGGGTTGCCGGGGATGCGGGAGCGTTGCTCATGGCAGTGACTCTTTACTGGTGGCTCACAGGCCGCCCAAGAAGCTTGTTGACGAAATCAGGCAGGCCGCGGGCATGGCCGGTTTCGACATCGACGACCGTGCTCATACCGACGCGGAGCGGCGGCTTGCCTGCAGCATCCTCGATGCTGACGCGCATCGGAATACGCTGCACAACCTTCACCCAGTTGCCCGTGGTGTTCTGCGCGGGAAGCAGCGAGAAGCTGGAACCAGAAGCCGGGCTGATGCTCTCGACCTTGCCCTTCCAGGACACGCCCGGATAGGTGTCGACATAGACGGTCGCTTCCTGACCCGGCTTCACATAGGTCAGCTCGGTTTCCTTCGGGCTGGCGGCGATCCAGAGATTGTTGGTCGAGACCAGCGAGAATGCCTGCGCGGAGGCCTGCAGATAGGAGCCGACCTGCAGCGCGTTCACATTGGTGACGACACCATCGAACGGCGCCTTGACAGTGCTGTGGTCGAGCTCGCGCTGGGCATTGTCGACATTCGACTTGGCCTGCAGGAAGAGCGGGTTCTGCTCCACCGGCTGATCGGCATTGCCGCCGAGCTGGGCGAGCGTCGTCGCGGCTTCCGCCTTGGCGACCGAGACCTTCTGCTGGGCGACCTCGAGATTGTGCTTGGCTTCGTCATAGGCCGACTGCGTGGCGCTACCGTTGTTGACGAGGTTCTGCTGGCGGTCGAACTGATCCTGGTAATAGGGCAAATCGGCTTCGGCCTGGGTGATCTCGGCCTGCGACTGCTGATAGCTGGCCTTCAGGTTGGCGATCTGGTTGCGCTGCACGCCGAGCTGCGCCTTGGCGCCGTCGAGCGCGATCTTGAAGGCGTCGGACTGCAGGCTGAAGAGCACCTGCCCGGCTTTCACCGTTTCGTTCTCATGCACGTTGATCTTGTCGACGATACCAGAGACGTCGGTGGTGATGCCCACCATGTCGGCCTGGATATAGGCGTTGTCGGTCGACATCACCTGGCCGCCGTTCACATAATAATAGCCACCGACGATGAGGGCCAGGGGCAGCAATGCAAACAGGATCGGGCGCGTGAGGCTGCGCCGGCGGCGGACCGTGGTGCCGCCAGGCGCAGCGACAGCAGTAGCGGGCGCTGAATTGGATGAAGGCGCTTCCGCTACCGTTTCTTGCGTCTTGGGAGCTTCGATTTCTTCGGCAGTCTTTGCGTTGGCATCGGACACAACGCGGAGGGGGATTTTCTTAACCATGGTTCTGCTCTTTTTCAGCGACCGGTGTCCGGCACGCCACTACAAGGTTCGTCTTCATTTCGGATAGGATTGCAAACAGCGCTTCACGCTGCTCCGCTGTGACGCCGGCAAGCGCTTCGGCCCGCGTCACATCGCCGAGCTCGCGCATTTCCGCGAGGATCGGATGCGCGGCTTCGCGCATGTAGAGAAGCCAGATACGCCGGTCGGTCGGGTGCTGGCGCCGCTCGATCAGCCCGCGTTCGGCGAGTTTGTCGAGAATGCGCACCAGCGTGATCGGCTCGATTTCAAGAATTTCGGCCAGCCCGCCCTGATGAATGCCTTCGTTGTTCGACAGATAGGCAAGCGTCTGCCACTGCGAACGCGTCAGGCCAAGGCACTTCGCGCGCTGCTCGAACCGCTTGCGCAGCATCCGGGCGACGTCGTGGAGAAGGAAGCCGAGGGTCGGGTTGGAGTTCATGAAATCTGTGCCAGCTATTAATAAGTGTGCTTATAATGTTGGTAGATATATTGAGCATGGCTGACGCACAAGATCAGCCGTCTCAGATTCAGCAGCTGCGGCTAAAATGCCGCAGTGCACCGTCAAGCGAAGATTGATGCCGCGGCCTCTCCCGCGCTCCCGTCACAGGCATGGCCAAGCGCCGGGAACGCGCTAGATCATTCCCTGCAGGCGGATAGGGGGACCCATGGCATTTTTCGAAAGCATGCTGACGCTGCTGCTCGTTGCCATCGTCTTTCTCCAGGTGTCGCGGAAATTCCTGATCCCCTACCCGACGATGCTGGCGATCGCCGGTCTCGCCGTCGCGTCCGTCCCATGGGCGCCGGAGATCGGCATCGATCCGCAGCTGGCGCTGGCACTGTTCATCGCGCCCGCCCTCTTCGACGCCGCATACGACTTGCCGCCGCGGACGCTGCGTCAGAACTGGCTGCCGCTGATCTCGCTCGCGGCCATCGCCGTCATCCTGACGACCGCGGCCGTCGCCACCGTCGGCATCTGGATGGCAGGGCTGCCGATCGCGGCGGCGATCGCGCTCGGTGCCATCGTCGCGCCACCCGATGCGGTTGCGGCAACCGCCATGCTCGACCGCTTCGATCTCCCCCGTCAGACCTATGTGGTGCTGAAAGGCGAAAGCCTGCTCAACGACGCCGTCTCGCTGCTGATCTTCACCGCCGCGGTCGCCGCCGCCACCAGCCCGGCCTTCTTCGCCAGAACGCTGCCCGAACTGGCCCTGGCGATACCGGGTGGCATGATCGTCGGCTATGCCGCCGGGCGGCTCTACATGATCATCGGCACCAGACTGGCAGGAACGCTCGGCGGCACGCTGCTGGAATTCGTCGCCACCTTCGGCACCTGGATCATCGCCGAGCGCTTGCATCTCTCAGCCATCCTGGCGATCGTCGTCTATGCCATGGTGATCGCCCGTTACATGCCCGAGCGGCAAAGCGCCCGTCATCGCATCCATTCCTATTCCGTATGGGAAGCGGCAGTCTTCCTGCTCAATGTCGTCGCCTTCCTGCTGATGGGACTGCAGGCGCGGCAGATCTTCCTCGACATGGAGCCGGGCCGGCGCACCTACGCCCTGACGGTCGCTCTCGCCGTCTTCATCACCGTCGTCTGCGTCCGCATGCTCTGGGTGCTCGGCTACAATGTGGTGATGACGCGTCGGCGGATGAGGCGGACGACAAAGCAGGAGCCGCCGACGCTGGCGATGAGCATCGTTGCCGGCTGGTGCGGCATGCGCGGCCTCGTAACGCTCGCCGCAGCACTTGCGCTGCCCTTCGACTTTCCGGAGCGCGACGTGATCCTGCTGAGCGCCCTCGGCGTCGTCCTCGGCACCCTGATCATCCAGGGATTAACGCTCGGTCCACTGATCCGTTTCCTGCGCTTCGCGCCTGACACCTCATGGGAGAAGGGATTGTCGGATGCCCGTGCCGATCTGCTGGAATCCGCTCTCGCGGAGCTAGAGGGCGAGGAAAGCAAGGCGGCAGCGATCCTGCGGCATGTCTATACCTCCGAACGCGAAATCGTCCGCAAGGGTGAACATCCGCGCGAAGTCAGCGAAATGGATGAACTGCGCCGCAGCATCATCACCGCGAAACGCCAGAAGCTCGCGGAGATGCGGCGAACCGACGAGATCGATGACGACATCTTCCATATTCTCGAGCAGGAGCTCGACTGGGCCGAGCTTGCGGCATCATCTCCCGGGCAGGAACAGATCGTCGAAGGGTAGTGACCACATGACTGAGCACTGCAACCTATTGTCGTTTGCTATTTCCGCGAAGTGACGCTTATAGTGCCGTTTCATACGGTTAGCGCGGCAAAACCACGCAGCCCGGACGATTGGCAATGCGCCCTCGGGCGCTCGAATTGGAAGTAGCAGACGCGGCACCCGCGTTTGAAGCAGTGGATATGATACGCATCATTTCAGCATGAGATTGGCGGCATAACGGCCGCCCAAAATGGGGGATCGCTATGCCTTACTCTCTTCGTGCCGCTATTGCATTCGGCTTTGTCTCGGCTCTTCTGCCGCTCGCCGCTGAGGCCCAACAGGCCGCCGCACCGCCTCCCCCGCCCGTCACCGTCGCCAAGCCCGTCGTCCGCGAGGTCGTCGACAACGACGAATTCATCGGCCGCTTCGAAGCCGTCGACCAGGTTTCGATCCGCGCCCGCGTCGGCGGATATCTACAGGAAGTGCATTTCACCGACGGCGCGCTCGTCAAGAAGGGCGACCTGCTCTTCGTCATCGACCAGCGCCCCTTCATCACCGCCGTCAACGAGGCGAACGCCGCGCTCGAAGTCGCCAAGTCGACGCAGGAATATGCAGAGACGCAGTTCAAGCGAGCGGAATCGCTCGCCAATAGCGGCAGCCAGTCGGTCTCGACACTCGACGACCGCCGCCGCGACTGGGTCTCCGCCCAGGCCAATGTCCGCGGCGCCCAGGCCACCGCCGACCGCGCCGCACTCGATCTCGAATACACCAAGATCACCGCGCCGATCAGCGGCCGTATCGACCGCCGCCTGATCTCCGCCGGCAACCTCGTGCAAGCCGACCAGTCGGTGCTGACGACCATCGTCTCGCTCGATCCGATCGACTTCTATTTCGACGTCGACGAGCGCCGCCTGCTGAACTTCGCCGATACCGCCCGCACCCGCGGCAGCGATCTGCAGCAGGGCGGTGGTGGCGTGCCGGTCCAGGTGCGGATCTCCGATTCCACCCAGAAACCGTTCAGCGGCAAGCTGGATTTCGCCGAAAACCGGGTGGACAACGAGTCCGGCACTATGCGCATCCGCGCCCGCTTCGACAATCCCAATCTCGTGCTCCAGCCCGGGCTCTTCGGCCGTGTGCAGGTGGAAGCCTCGAACACCTACAAGGCGATCCTGGTTCCCGACGAAGCCGTCGGCTCCGACCAGAACCAGCGCGTCGTCTATGTCGTCGCCGCTGATGGCACCGTTTCGACCAAGCCGGTCCGGCCGGGACCGCGGCTCTATGGCTACAGGGCCATCCGGGAAGGCATGGACGGCACCGAAACCATCGTCGTCAACGGCCTGATGCGCGCCCGCCCCGGCTCGAAGATCACGCCGCAGTTGATCGAACTGCCGCAAAGCCGTGATGACATCCCGCCGGAAGCTGCAGGCATGGAGCTCGCCCAATGAGGTTCGCTCATTTCTTTGTCGACCGGCCGATCTTCGCGTCGGTGCTCTCAATCGTTCTGCTGATCGTCGGCGGGCTCGCCTATTTCCAGCTGCCGGTGGCGCAGTATCCGGAAATCGCCCCGCCGACCATCGTCGTGCGCACCGCCTATCCGGGCGCCGACGCCGAAACCATCGCCAATACGGTGGCGACGCCGATCGAGCAGGAAATCAACGGCGTCGAGGACATGCTCTATATGTCCTCCTATTCGACAGCCGACGGCTCGATGGCGCTGACCATCACCTTCAAGCTCGGCACCGATCTCGACAAGGCGCAGGTCCTCGTCCAGAACCGCGTCGGCATCGCCGAGCCGCGGCTTCCCGAAGAGGTCCGCCGCATTGGCATCACCACCGCCAAGAGCTCGCCCGACCTGATGATGGTCGTGCATCTCTTGTCGCCGAACTCGCGCTATGACCAGCTTTACGTATCCAACTATGCGCGCAGCCGCATCCGCGACACGCTCGTCCGTCTCGATGGCGTCGGCGACGTCATTATCTTCGGCGAACGCGAATATTCGCTGCGCATCTGGCTCGATCCGGAAAAGCTCTCGGCCTACGGGATGACATCGAGCGACGTCGTGCAATCGCTGCGCGATCAGAACGTTCAGGTCTCAGGCGGCTCGATCGGCGGTCCGCCCACCTCAGGCACCAATGCGTTCCAATATACGGTGACGACGGAAGGCCGTTTCTCGGATGCCCGCCAGTTCCGCTATGTCATCGTCAAGGCGACCGCGAGCGGCCGTCTGGTGCAGCTGCAGGACATCGCCCGCATCGAACTCGGCGCCAAGGACTATGTCACCAACAGCTATCTGAACGGCAAGCCGGCAGTCGCGCTCGGCATCTTCTCCCGCCCCGGCACCAACGCGCTGGCCGCCGCCGCCTCGATCAAGCAGGCGATGCAGACCGCGCAGCAGGATTTCCCCGACGGCCTTTCCTACGACATCGTCTACAACCCGACCGAGTTCATCTCGGAATCGATCGACGAGGTCTACAAGACCATCGCCGAAGCGGCGATCCTCGTGGCGCTCGTCGTCCTCGTCTTCCTGCAATCCTGGCGAACGGCGATCATCCCGATCGTCGCCATTCCGGTGTCGCTGATCGGTACCTTCGCCTTCCTGCTCGCCTTCGGCTTCTCGCTGAACATGCTGACGCTGTTCGGTCTGGTGCTGGCGATCGGCATCGTTGTCGACGACGCGATCGTCGTCGTCGAGAATGTCGAACGAAATCTCGCGAAAGGCATGACGCCGCGCGAGGCGGCGCATGTGACGATGAACGAGGTCGGCACCGCCGTTCTCGCCATCTCGCTGGTGCTGATCGCAGTCTTCGTGCCGACTGCTTTCATCCCCGGCATTTCAGGCCAGTTTTACCGGCAGTTCGCGGTGACCATCTCGGTCGCCACGGCGATCTCGGCGCTGAATTCGCTGACGCTGTCACCGGCGCTCGCTGCGATCGTTCTGAAACCGCATGATGCGCATCAAAAGCCGAAAAACCCGATCTCGCGTTTCGGCAATGCCCTGGCAAACGGCTTCAATAACGGCTTCGACCGGCTGAGTTCGGGCTACTCTTGGATCGTGCGCCATGCGGTGCAGACCTGGGCAGCGCTCGGGGTAGCACTGCTGGTCTTCGTGGGCCTGCTCGGCCTTACTTATTATATGACCAGCATCGTGCCGCGCGGCTTCGTGCCTGTCATGGACCAGGGCTATGCGATCGTCGTCGTGCAATTGCCGGATGGCGCCTCACTGGCGCGAACCGATGCCGTCGTCCAGCGCGCCTCTGAGATCATCCGCAACACGCCGGGCGTCAAGAACGCAGTTGCCTTCTCCGGCTTCAGCGGCGCAACCTTCACCAATGCCTCCAATGCCGGCGTTGTCTTCGCTGCCTTCGATACGTTCGAAAACCGGCTGGAGCACCACCAGAACGCCGGGCAGATCATCGGTCAGCTCTACGGCAGCCTGCAGAGTATCCAGGAAGCCTTCATCATCGCCATCCCGCCGCCGCCGATCTCCGGCATCGGCAATGCCGGCGGCTTCAAGATGCAGGTGATGGACCGCGAAAGCTCCGACATGCGCCGCGTGCTGGGGGCCGCCTATCAGATCATGGGCAAGGCCAACCAGACGCCCGGCCTCACTGGCGTCTTCACCACCTTCTCGGCTTCCAGCCCGCAATTTTTCCTGGAGATCGACCGCGACAAGGCGCGTGCGCTGAACGTGCCGATCCCCAATATCTTCGATATGCTGTCGATCAATCTCGGCACGTCCTATGTCAATGATTTCAACGCCTTCGGCCGCGTCTACCAGGTACGCGCGCAGGCCGACCAGCAGTACCGCGTCGAGCGTGACGATATCCTGGCGCTCAAGGTCCGCTCGGCCACCGGCGCGCTGGTACCATTGGGCACGCTGGTCGAGATCAAGGACACGGCGGGTCCCTCGCTCGTCCAGCATTATAATATGTATGTCTCCGTTCCCCTGCAGGGCAACGCCGCACCCGGCGTCTCGACCGGCAGCGCGCTGAACACGATGGAGGGCGTTGCCGCAAGCATCCTGCCGGCCGGCACGACCTTCGAATGGACGGAAATCGCCTATCAGGAAAAGAACACCGGCAACACGGCGATCTATATCTTCGCGCTCTCGGTAATCTTCGTCTTCCTGGCGCTGTCGGCCCAGTACGAAAGCTGGGTCCTGCCGCTGGCGATCATCCTGATCGTGCCCTTGGCGATCCTTGCGGCCCTGATCGGCGTGCATCTGCGCGGGATGGACAACAATATCCTGACGCAGATCGGCCTGATTGTGCTGATCGGCCTTGCGGCCAAGAACGCGATCCTGATCGTCGAGTTCGCGAGACAGGCGGAAGAAGAAGGAAAGACGGCGATCGAGGCTGCCATCGAGGCCAGCCACCTGCGCCTGCGCCCGATCCTGATGACCGCCTTCGCCTTCATCTTCGGCGTCGTGCCGCTGATGATCGCGACCGGCCCCGGCGCAGAAATGCGCCAGTCGCTCGGCACCGCCGTGTTCTCCGGCATGCTGGGCGTGACGATCTTCGGCCTGTTCCTGACGCCGGTCTTCTATGTGGTGCTGCGCGCCCGCTACCGGCGTAAGCCGGCAGTCACCGCGCCGCCACCGGCGCAGGCCGAAGAAGCCGCGCAGTAAGGGATCAGGAGGGGCGCCGCTGCAATCCGCGGCGCTTCAGCCCCTCGCCGGAAAACAGCCTGCGCAGCGGCTTTTCGACCAGCTCGTAAGCTCCGACACCGACGATCGTGCCGCCGGCGATGGCGCCGAGCAGCGTCAGCCCGCCGCCGATGCCGAGGATCTCAGCCGCCTTGACGGCGACCGAAATCGCCAGCGTGTGCCACAGATAGATCGAGTAGGACGCATCGCCGAGATAGGTCAGGACAGGTACGCGGCCGATGCTGCCGCCGGTTTCCAGCGACACCATGCCGAAGACCAGCGCCATGGCCAGCGGCCCGCAGATGGATTCATCGAACTCCGCACCCATCAGATAGATCGCCGCAAAGCCGCAAAGTGCTGCGCCGATGCAGGCAAGCCCGAGGCTCGTTCCCGCCACCTTCCGCCGGATCCACAATTCGGCGATGAAGACGCCGCCGAGAAATTCGAGGATGATCGGGCGCGTATAGGTCGCAAGTGCTGCCGAGGGCGGATGGGTCAGCAGCCCGGCGGCAAAGAACAGCCCGAAGACGGCGGTGAGGAAGACCAGTCGCCATTGCCGCGGCAGGAACAGCGCACCGGCAAACAGCACATAGAAGAACATTTCGAAATTCAGCGTCCAGCCCTGCACCAGCACTGGCCAGATTTCGCCATTGCTCGGCGAACGCACCGGAATGAAGAACAGCGAGCCGAGGAGATGTCCGGCGCTGAGCTGCAGGTTCGGGAACAGCCCGGCGAGCGCGCCCGCCACCATGATCCCGGTCACCAGCCAATAGGACGGTGCGATGCGCTTGATGCGATCGAGCAGGAAGCGCTGCGGCGTCACCGGCCGCCGGTCGCTGATCACCCACATGATGAAGCCTGAAATGACGAAGAACACGTCGACCCCAGCCGCACCAATGGCGAAATGGCCGCCGGTCCGTTCGGCCGCGTGGAACACCACGACGGCAAGCGCTGCAAAGGCACGCAAATACTGGATCCCGTAGAGGGTCTTCATGCAGTTTCCTCAAGATGCCGCGAGAGGCGGCGGGCAATGAAATGGATCAGGAATGGGCGGCAGGCATCGTTTCGTAGCGCCGCAGTTCGGCCATCGCCGAGCGCTGCCGCGCGCCGACCAGTTTTCCGGCACAGAAATAAAGAAGGAAGGTGCCGACATTATAAGGTGTGAGCACATCGATCTCGACGAAGGAGCGCACCGTCAGCAGCACCGCAAGCCCGAGCAGCAGATAGGACTCGTCGTTGCGCACGTCCTCGATCAGCCGCCGCAGGTGCCCCCAGAGCATCGCGAGCATCGTCGCCGCCAGGATGAGCACGCCGGTCAGCCCGAGTTCGACGGCCGTCTCGATATAGGTGTTGTGGAAATGGAAGCCGCTGCGCGAGCCGATGAAGAACTCTTCCCAGAGACGTTCCGGTTCCGAGAAGCCCTGCACCCAATAGGCCTGATAGCCGATGCCGAAGGCCGGGTGCTGCGTCCAGGCTTCGATCCCCTGCTGCCAGAGATAGGTGCGCCCCGTCAGCGTCGAATCCTTGCCGAACAGGCCGAGGACCAGATCGACGACGCCGAGATAGATACTGGCGACGGCGAGAATGATCGCCGCCACGCCACCGCCGATCACCAGCAGCTTGCGCTGCTGCGGCGACAGCATCAACACGATGCGGATGCCGACGAGCAACGCGACGATGACGGCCGTCGTCAGCACCGAGGTGGCCGATTGCGAGGCGAGCAGGCAGTAAGCGGCCATGAGGCCGGCAGCGGCAGAGACCATCGCCCAGATCCGCCGCTCGCCATAGATAAAGACGGCGGCAAAGGCGAAGATGATGCCGAGCGAAGCATAGAAGCCGAGCTGGTTCTTCGACGCGAAGGCGCCGACGAAGCTGTATGTGCCGTCGAGCGGATCATATTCGTAATAGCCGAACAGGATCGAATAGAGCAGCACGACCGCCGCCCCGGCAACGCCGCCGAGCGTCAGCGTCCTGACATCGATTGTGCGCACCGCAATCAGCGCACAGAGCACCTGCGTCAGATACTGGATGCTGGCGCGCATCGACACGCTCGGCACCTGCGACCAGAACACCGAGAGAAAGGCGAAGACGGCGAAGGCATAGAGCCAGACGAACTTGCTGTGACTGCCGAGCACCTTCTTGTAGTCGACGGCGATCAGCGGCAGCCAGAGCGCATAGTAAAGCAGGATCGCCGCCTGCCCGAAACGGATCGAATAGGCAAAGCAGAACATCGAGAGCGCGACCGCCGGGATGGCATAGGCCGCGTTCACGCCTGGAATGATCAGTGCCGATTTGGCGATCCGCATGCGGTCTCCGCTTCTATCGCATCGCAACCCCGGCCGTGACCTTGATCAGGTCTCCCGGCTCGAGGGCCATGTTCTCCTGCACCGGAATTTCCTTCGACTGCCCGCCGACATCGCGGACGATCGAATAGTTGATGTTCGCGGCATTTTCGGGGTCGAAGCGCGCGGCGTCGCTCGACTGCGACAGCGCCTCCGACATCAGCGCATCGCTGGTGGAAAGCTTGAGGTTCAGCGTATCCAGCTCGGATTCGGTATCCTGCAGCTCCTGGGCCAGCTTGGCGTCCCAGTCGTTGCGCAGCGTGATCTCGTCCTGATTGGCCTTGCTGATATCCTGCTTGGCCTTCAGCGAATTGGTGTCGATATCGAGAAGCGTCGCTTCGATATCGGCGGCGCGCTGTTCGGCGGTCAGCTTGCGGGCGCTGAGAGCCAGCCCCTTCTCGGCCAGGTTTTCGATCTTGTCGCGATCTTCCTTGGCAAGCTCGAGCTGACGCGTCTGCGTCTCGGTCTTCTTCGCCAGAGATTCGATTTCGGCCTGTAGCAGCGCCTTCAGGTCGTCGAGCGCCTGCAGCTGCAGTGTCAGCCGCTTCTTGCGCGTATCCTTCAACGCCACTTCGCTGGCCATCAATGCCTTGCCATCCGGCAGATCCTTGAGTTCCGGCGGCATGTCGATGGCATCGCTGTTCTGCGTCTCGGCCTGAAGCCGGGCGCGCCGCGCGATGAGGCGGTTCTTTTCCGAAGTGTAGACGACAGCATCGCCCTTGGCGTTGATGAAATCACGCGCAAAGCGCTGGCCGGCGTCGGCACGGCGAAGTCCGCCCGCAAGGCTCACGGCTTTGACCACCGTGAGATTGGGCGCGAACGGATATTCGCCGGGCTTTTCGACATCGCCGGTGAGAAAGACAGGGCGGAACTCGGCCAGTTCGACGGATGCCGAGGGCCGATCCTTGAGCCCGAACTGCTTCTGCAGCGCCAGCCCGATTTCCTGCGCGATCGCGTCCGTCGTCTTTCCAGAGGCTGGGAGGTCGCCAATGAACGGCAGCGACAGGCTGCCCGATGGACCGATCGAGTAATCACCGCTGACCACGGACCAATCGCGGATCGCGCCTTCCGCCGTCTGCCATTCGGCAACGCGGATGCGCAGCTTGTCCATCGTGCCGAGTTGATAATCGGCGGCGCTGGCAAGCCCCGATGAGCCGATCAAAACACCAAGGCCCGCAACGATTGCGATACCTGAAGCAATGGACCGGCGCGCCGTGAGGCGGTGAAAAAGGAATTCTTTCATTCAGTCTTCCTCGTGAATTTGCACGGCAAGCCATAGGGGCAGCACCGTGCGAACGTGTCGAGTTGTGGGAGCGGCGTTAGTAGCTGCCGCGCTGCATGCAGACGGCAGGAATCGTCCGGGCGATGATCATGACGTCACGCGTCAGAGACCAGTTTTCGACATAGTGGGTGTCGAAGGCGACACGCGTGGCATAGGAGACGTCGTTGCGTCCGCTGATCTGCCACAAGCCGGTGAGACCAGGACGTGCCTGAAGATAGAAGACGGCCGAAGACTCATAGAGCTCCAGTTCGTCACGCACGACGGGACGCGGCCCGACGACGCTCATTTCGCCGCGAATGATATTGATGAGCTGCGGCAGCTCATCGAGGCTGAGCTTGCGAAGCACGCTGCCGACCGCGGTAACACGCGGATCGTCCTGCAGCTTGCGGGTCGCACGCCACTCTTCCATTGCCTTCGGATTGTTACGCAGGTGTTCCTGCAACAACCGGTCGCCATCGACCGCCATGGTGCGGAACTTCAGGCAACGGAATTCCTGTCCATTATGACCGATGCGGCGATGACCATAGAAGGCCGGGCCCTTGTCGGTTAGTTTGACGAGCAGCATCACCATCAAGAAGATCGGGCTCAGAAACACGAGCCCCAGTGATGCAGCGGTGACATCGAATGCGCGCTTCATGATCCCGCCGGTCGGCGGAAACACGTTTGCATGAACCACGCCAAAGAATGGCGTACTGTCCGATCTCGTCGCAGACTTCATAGAGTTAACTCCACTTATGTTTGCCGTTTGGTCGGTAGTCTCAGCCGCTGAGGTAGCGCTGACAGGTTCGGAGTGTATGGGTGGATTTTGTTTTTTTAAGCCACAATTTGAAGACGGGTCTGTAACAGGGCCCTTTTGGAAACCGTGTTCACTTTTTCCGTCCGTTAGGATTAGCTCAAATGGATATGCAGAGCATGCAATGTTTCCGACTAACTCGGATGCACTGCACTAAAGAGGGAAGAGTTTGCTTTGCATTGCAACAAGATTGAAGAACAAGTCCTTTTCGGGAATGCAGGCAGCATTAGCGAAAAGGGTGCGGCCACTATCGCGAGTACCGTATTGTTATTTGCGCGCAGCCCAATTTATTGCAGCGCACCATTAGTTTCGCACCGCACACTCAAATCGTTTTAGATGAAATCTTTGTAATAAAAGTTGAACGCATAAGCGCCTCAGGCGTTGTTCCGGAGATGCAAATGTGGCGCGAGTTGGGGCGTGCAATGTCTCATTCAAGGCAACCTTGAGTAAATTTCACCCCACCCGTGCCACCCGGACTGCAAATCACATGGTTACCGCCCAATCGGCGTTTTTAGGCAAAGCGAGGAGGAAACCTTAAGCCGCATACTGTAGAAAACCTGCAACGCCGGACAAAAGATTAGCGGTACTAATGCTTTCGTTCTGTTGAAACTCAGAGCCTGCTAAAATATATCGAGTAAAGGGACCTTAGGAGGCGCCCGAGTTCAATGACTGTTCATTGGACCACCCCTCCTAAAGGGAGGCAAACGTCATGTATGCACCTCGCGTTTTCGTTAGCATGATCGGCGCGCTCGCCGTCTTTGCCGTGGCAACCTATGTGTTGAACGGTTCTCTGACGACGACGCTCATACAAACGGCGATCTGTGCGGTTCTCCTGCAGCTCGGCTACTTCGGTGGCGTGATCTTCATGGTCTGGAAGGAAGCCAAGGCGCGCAACGCCTCTTCCACAGGCATTGCACCGTCCATGGCGCCGGCGCGCGACGACAAGGACAAGCTGCCCGTCAGCCCCTTCAACAATTCCGAGCCGTTCAACCGCTGAACGGACAGGCCGGCCTATGCTGCCGGACCGCGCGTAACATCTTTTGAAGACCTCCCGCATTGCCCCCGCCGCCGTGGCGTCCTAACTGTTGCGCCAACAACGGAGGGCACGACGTGGTTGCAAGCGTATGCGTGATCATCGCCGCGAAGAACGCGGCCGATACGATCGGAATGGCCGTCAGCTCGGCGTTACGCGAAAAGGAAGTGGCCGAAGTCGTCGTCATCGACGACGGCTCCAGCGATGGTACGGCCGATACGGCGCGCGCCGCCGATGATGCGAGCGGACGGCTGAATGTCGTCTCCTTCGAAAAGAATCGCGGACCCTCTGCCGCCCGCAATCATGCGATCGAAATTTCCTCGGCACCCTTGATCGCCATCCTCGATGCCGACGACTTCTTCTTCGAGGGCCGCTTCAGCCGCATGCTGGCGGAAGACGACTGGGACTTCGTGGCCGACAACATCGCCTTCGTCGATTCGGAAACGGTGATGCTGGCGCCGGAGCGGCTGGACAGCTTCCCTGATCGCCCGCTCTTTCTCGATCTCGTCGCCTTCATCGACGGCAACATCTCCAAGCGCGGCGTCCGCCGCGGCGAGATCGGCTTCCTGAAGCCGGTGATGCGCCGGTCTTTCCTCGATGCCCACAAGCTGCGCTACCGCGAGGAGATGCGGCTCGGCGAGGATTACGAGCTCTATGTCCGGGCGCTCGCCAATGGCGCCCGCTACAAGGTGATCCATTCGTGTGGTTACGGTGCAGTCGTGCGCGGCAATTCGCTGAGCGGCAGCCACCGCACCGACGACATCCGCAAGCTCTACGAAGCCGATCGCGCGATCCTCGCCAGCTGCAAGCTGACTTCAGAGGGTGAAGCGGCAGTGCGCCGCCACGAAAGCCATGTGCGCGGCAAATATGAGCTCCGCCACTTCCTCGACGTCAAGAAGCAGTCGGGCCCCGGTGCCGCACTCGGCTATGCGCTGGCGAACCCTGCAGCCGTGCCGGCGATCGCCTGCGGCATCTTCATGGACAAGACCGAGCGCTTCCGCAGCCCCGGCGGTGCCGAGATCGCCACGAAGGGTGCCGGCGGCCTGCGCTACCTGCTTCCCTCGCCCGCCGACTGACGGCTATTTCGAGAATTTTCCGCCCGCGAGCTGGAAGGCGCTGGCAAGCAGCGCCGGGTCGCGGCGCGCCCAGTGCAGCAGCAGGCGAAAGTCCGGCATGCGCGCCTTGCGCACCCGCTTCGCCTGGCTCCACAGCGCCTGCTTGCGCGCCCGCGTCTTGTAATCCTTGATCGTCTGGATTTCCTTCGGCCGCGCCGCAAAGCGCGCTTCCAACCGGTCGAGCGCCATCCAGGTAATGAACTGCTGCTTCAGAAACTGCGGCGAGTCGTTGTCGACGCCGTGGAAGATGTTGATCCCCTCGCCGCGCAGCGCACCGGCTTCGCCGCAGAGCAGCACCTGGCGGGCAGCCAGCATGCAGTCGCAGAAGAACAGCACGTCCTCGGCGGCAAGCCTGAGTGCTGCATCGAAGCGCACGGTCTCGATCAGCGGCCGGCCGATCACCATGCAGGACATGTGCAGGAAGGCCCAGTTCTTCAGCATCACGCCGGCAATATCCGGCAACTCGATGATCAGTGGCGCATCCGAAAGCCGGTGCGCGCCCTCTCTGACCTCCAGATCGGCGATGCCAAAGTGATAATCGAATTCCTCGCCGCCATGGATCGAGGCCCAATAGCAGTCGCCGTCGAAACGCTGCATCGCCGCATAGGCGTTCTGCAGATGATCCGGCGTCCAGATATCATCCGAATCGAGAAAGGCGGCATAGCGGCTGGCCGAAGGCACATTGTCGAGCCCGGTGTTGCGCGCCCCGCCCGGCCCGGCATTTTCCTGGCGGATGACGGTGATTTTCGCCCGCTCTTCCGCGCCCAGCGGCTTCAGCTCGTCCTCGGCCGAATAGGGCGAATGGTCATTGACGACAAGGACATCGAAATCCCGGTAGCTCTGCGCGAAGACAGAGGCCAGCGCCCGGCGTAGGATGCCGTCCTCGCGCTGGTAAAACGGGATGATGATCGTGAAGGTCGCCATTCTTTCTCCTGACAGGCCGAAGCGGTGAGTGCGAATCTAGCGCCCGTCACCCGCACGGCAAGTTGTTGCGCCGCAGCATGATGAAGCGCATTCCGGCCGAAATTTGTCAAAGGCGGAATATCGGAGCACCAGTGCCGGCTGTGCCGAATAGACCCATTTGGGGGTGACGAAGACACATTTCGGCCTCAATCGGAGGCCGCGTTCTGTAACAAACCACAGAATGTCCTTCACCAAATGAGAAAAACTTTTCCATGCGGATCACGCTTCGCAACAGGCGCAAACGTTTTATGATAATTTTCGGAAATACATTGGCGCAAAGGGCGCTCAAGCGTTTCTGCAACTGATTTCCCGGTCCGCGACACGCCATGGTAGCCGCAATTTCGCACCGTTACAAAACGGGACCGGCGATCACTTTTGCTGCAGTGCCATATTTTCTTCCGCCAAAACGCTCTAGCTTTTCGTCTGCGGGCCAGAGTCTGCTCTTTGAAACGGCTGCAAGGGGAGGTGCAGCTCCAACAGGGGTGACAGATAAAGTGAACGTAGACGCCAACGTATCCTCGCGGATCAATCTGATGCGCATCGTGCTCATTTCGGGCATTGTGTTCGTCCACATACCATTCGACCCTGCGAATACGCCGTTCAACGGAAACCACGGTTTCTTCGACTGGCTGCGGGTGTTCCTGAGCGAAGCGCTCTTCCGTGTCGGGGTCCCGTGCCTCAGCGCCATTTCCGGCTACCTGCTGTTTCGCGGCGGGATGGAAGGCTTCAACTACACCAAGACGGTGCGCACCAAGGCGCAGACCGTGTTCCTGCCGTTCCTGATCTGGAACACGCTGTTTTTCATGGCTGTCCTGGCGATCCTGGCGATCGGCATCGGCGACGGCTATGTCATCAGCCCCTATGAATCGACCTTCCGCGAACTGCTGAGCCAGCTGTTTGCCGCCGAGACCTTTCCGGCGAATATCCCGCTCTACTTCCTGCGCGATCTCTTCGTCTGCATCCTGATCTCGCCGATCCTTGCCTGGCTGGTGCGCCGTATCCCGCTGATCACGCTGTCGTCGCTGCTGCTTCTGGCGCTGATTCCGGAGCTGCCGCTGTACATCGTCATCAAGCGCTCGATCCTGTTCAGCTTCACCTTCGGCATCTATGCCAGCCTCTACAAGCTCGACATCAAGGCACTCGACCGCTTCGCGCCGCTGGGCGTGGCGCTGCTGCTCGGCGCATCCGCGCTGCTGGCGACGGCGATCTACGCGACCGGCCCGTCGATGCCCGACTGGGTGGAACTGTCGCGCAATGCGCTGGCGATCGGCGGCGCCGCCGGCTTCTGGATGCTTTCGGCCCTGCTCATCAAGACTCCGCTCGGCCGGCTGTTGTCGAAGACCGGCAGCCTCAGCTTCTGGATCTTCTGCGCCCATTACCCGCTGCTGGTCTTCCTCTTCATGGTCTGGGGCAAGACAGGCGTCGATTTCTATCCACTGTTCTTCGGCGGCTGCCTGCTGGTGCTTTTCCCACTGCTCGTTCTCACGAACGGCTTCGTGCGCAGCAACGCCCCGAAATCCTACGCCGTCCTGACCGGCGGCCGGACCAAGAAAGGTCCGCAAAACCCATCCCGCCGGGATATCCCGGCTGATTTCGTTCCACAGCGAAGGTGACACATGACGACGAAAATCGCCCATGCTCGACGGCTTTGCCTGAGTTTTACAATCATCGGTGTCGGCCTCGCCGGCGCCCTTCCCGCGTCTGCCCAGCAGGCTGCAGGCACATCCTTTGTCGATGAGTTCGACAAGATCGACCGCAGCGTCTGGTACATTTCCGACGGCTGGAACAACGGCCCGCATCAGAACTGCACCTGGTCGAAGGATCAGGTGAAGATCGATGACGGCAAGCTCGAACTCGGTTTTGCCCAAGGCAAGTCGAAGGACCGCAACTACCAGTGCGGCGAGATCCAGACCAAGAAGCGCTTCAGCTACGGCACATACGAGGCCCGCATCAAGACCGCGACCGGCTCTGGCCTGAACTCGGCCTTCTTCACCTATATCGGCCCGGCCGACAAGCAGCAGCATGACGAGATCGATTTTGAAGTGCTCGGCAAGGACAGCTCGACCGTTCAGGTGAACCAGTACATCAAGGCCAAGGGCGGCAACGAGAAGCTGGTGCCGGTCGGCAAGTCCGCCGATCAGGACTTCAACGATTACGCCTTCGTCTGGGAGCCGAACCGGCTGCGCTACTACCTCAATGGCAAGCTGGTGCAGGACGTCACCGACCCCAGCAAGATCCCGCAAAGCCCGCAGAAGATCTTCTTCAGCCTCTGGGGCACCGACACGCTTGCCGGCTGGATGGGCAAGTTCGCCTACACCCAGCCGACCACGATGCAGATCGACCGGATCGCCTACACGGCGCCCGGCGACAAATGCCAGTTCCCGGAATCGATCGCCTGTACGCTTAACTGAGCAGGCAGGCTGCCTGCCTGAGACTTGCCTGCCTCACCCCCGAAACGGACTCCGGCCAATGCCGGTCTACGCACAGGAGCCTTGATGCTGAAAGTCCTTTACCTGGTGCATGATCTGGCCGATCCGGCCGTGCGCCGCCGCGTGCTGATGCTGACCGAGGGCGGCGCTGCCGTGACCCTCGCCGGCTTTCGCCGCGGCGACAATGCACTGGCCGAGGTCAGCGGCGTGACACCGATAGAGCTGGGCAAAACAGCCGATGGCAGGTTCGGTCAGCGCATCGGCGCGGTCTTCAATGCCGCAATCCGTCTGCGTGGACTGTTGAAGGGCGTCGAGCGTCCGGATGTCATAATCGGCCGCAATCTGGAAGCGCTTGCCGTTGCCGATCGCGCCAGCGCGCTCTTCGGTGGTGTTCCGGTTGTCTATGAATGCCTTGATATCCACCGGCTTCTGTCGAACGACGGCACGCCGGGCAAGATGCTGCGCCGGGCCGAGGCGCATTTTGGCCGCAAGGCCAGGCTGCTGATCACCAGCTCGCCCGCCTTCATCGCCAATTACTTCGCCACCAAATCGGCCATCAAGGCGCCGGTCCTTCTGCTCGAAAACAAGGTTTTGGCGCTGGACGGCATGCCGCAGGCAGCCTCGCTGCGCCTGCCGCCTGCCGATGGCGAGCCCTGGAAGATCGGCTGGTTCGGTGCGCTCCGCTGCCGCAAATCTCTGGAACTTCTTGCCGATTTCACCCGCCGCATGGAAGGCCGGGTCGAAGTCATCCTGCGCGGCCGTCCCGCCTATTCCGAATTCGAAGATTTCGATGGCTTCATTGCCAACGAGCCCTACCTGAGCTTCCGCGGCCCCTACAAAAACCCGGAGGATCTCGCCAGCATTTATGGCGAGGTGCATTTCTCCTGGGCGATCGACTTCTTCGAGGAAGGCCTGAATTCCAGCTGGCTGCTGCCGAACCGGCTCTATGAAGGCTGCCTTTACGGCAGCGTGCCGCTCAGCATCGCCGGCACCGAAACCAGCCGCTTCCTCGCCGGCAAGCAGCTCGGCCTGTCGCTCGGCGAGCCAACGGCCAACGCGCTGCAGGCGATGTTCGAAGGCCTGACGGCTGAGCGCTATGGCGCGCTGTCATCGGCAGTCGCCGATACCGGCAGGCACACCTGGATGGCCGATCGCGGCGATTGCCGCGCGCTTATCGAAACACTTGCCAATCTCGTTCCGGCTGCCGCTGAGGGGCGCGCCGGTTCCGTTCCCAAAGCTCCCGCAGCTCAAGAAGGGTTGACTGCCATGAAGACTGATGTCCGTACCAGCGTCTCCAGCCTCATCATCATTCCCTGCCTGAATGAAGCCAAGCATATCGAGCCGCTGATCGAAAAACTCGATCCGGCGCTCGACGACCTCAATGCCCGGATCGTCGTCGCCGATGGCGGCAGCACCGACGGCACCCGCGAGATCGTCGCCCGCATCAGCGAGACGGATCACCGCGTCATCCTGCTCGACAATCCACGCCGGCTGCAAAGCGCAGCGATCAACCTCGCCGTCAGCACCTTCGGCCGCGACTACGAGTATTTCATCCGCATCGACGCCCATGGCGATTATCCGGACGACTACTGCCAGCGCCTTGTCGAGGAAGCCGAGGAGACGGAAGCCGATTCCGTCGTCGTCGCCATGGAAACCGTCGGTTTCGGCATGTTCCAGAAGGCGACGGCCTTTGCCCAGAACTCCAAGCTCGGCAATGGCGGCTCCAAGCATCGTGAGGGTGCCGAGGGTCATTGGACCGATCACGGTCATCACGCGCTGATGCGCGTCAACGCCTTCGAGACCGTCGGCGGCTACGACGAGACATTCAGCCATAATGAGGACGCGGAATTGGACTACCGTCTGAAAAAGGCGGGGTTCGGCATCTGGATGACCGACAAGACGCGGATGATTTATTATCCGCGCTCGAGCGTGAAAACGCTCTTCCGGCAATATCTCGGCTATGGCCGGGGACGCGCCAAGAACATCCTGAAGCATGGCAATATGCCGAAGCTTCGCCAGATGCTGCCGCTTGCAGTCGTGCCGGTCTTCATCGGTGCATTTCTTGCCGTGCTGAATTGGATCGCCGTGATCCCCTTCAGCCTCTGGGCAATCGCCTGCGTCGGCTACGGCTTCTGGATGGCCGTCGGCCAGCGCAATCCTTATGGGCCGCTCGCGGCCCTCTCGGCCATGGTGATGCATTTCGCCTGGTCGGCCGGTTTCTGGATGGAGCTTCTGAGCTTCCGCAACCGGAAGGTCTCCTGATGAAGGATCAGACCATGCAGATCGACATTGGTGTTTGCACATACCGGCGCGCGTCGCTGGACGAGGCCCTGCTTTCGCTGGCCATGCTCGCTGTGCCCGAGAATGTGAAACTGCGCATCATCGTTGCCGACAACGACCAGACGCGCAGCGCCGAAGGCCGGGTCGAAGCGCTGCGCCCGACCATTCCGCACCCGATCGCCTATGTGCATTGCCCGGCTTCGAACATCTCGATCGCCCGCAACGCCTGCCTGGAAAACGCCACCGGCGATTATCTTGCCTTCATCGACGACGACGAGGACGCCTCGGAAAACTGGCTCGTCGAGCTGCTGCATACCGCTGAAAAGACCAGGGCGGATGCAGTGCTCGGCCCGGTCCGCAGCGTCTATGCGCAGACCGCACCCGCCTGGATGCGCGAGGGCGATTTCCACTCCACCCTGCCAGTTTGGGTCGATGGCGAGATCCGCACCGGCTATACCTGCAACGTGCTGCTGCGCCTTTCCTCCGGCCATGTCGAAGGTCGCCGTTTCAATCTCGCGCTCGGCAAGACCGGCGGCGAGGATACGGAATTCTTCAGCTACCTGCACCGGGAAGGCGGCAAGATCGCCTTTGCCCCCGAAGCGCATGTCTACGAGACAGTGCCGGAAAACCGCGCCGACCTCTCCTGGCTGGCAAAGCGCCGCTTCCGCTTCGGCCAGACGCATGGGCGCCTGCTGCAGGAAAACAGCAAGGTCCTGAGCCGCGTGAAGGCCATCGGCATTGCCGCGGCCAAAGCCGCCTATTGCCTGGGCGTCGCCGCCCTCTGCATCCTCGTGCCGGTCCCACGCTACCGCTATGCGCTGCGCGGCACGATGCATATCGGCGTCGTCAGCGGCCTGCTCGGCGTGCGCGAAATCCGCCAATATGGCACTGTCGAGGGCGCTGCATGAGCGAAAAGCTGCCCGATATCAGCTTTATCATTGCAGCCTATAATGCTGCCGAAACGCTGGACAAGGCGATCGGCAGCGCATTGGCGCAGGTGGGCGTCAGCGTCGACGTCATCGTCGCTGACGACTGCTCGACGGATGCGACCCGCGCCGTCGCCGCTGCTTACGGCGGCAACGTCCGCCTGATCGCGCTCGAGAGGAACGGTGGGCCCTCGGCCGCCCGCAACGCGGCGATCGACGTAGCCCGCGGGCGCTGGCTTGCGACACTCGATGCCGACGACACGATCGAGCCGGACCGCCTGCTGCGCATGATCACCCGCGCCGAAGCTGCGGGTGCTCGGATCGCTGTCGACAACATGCGGGTGATCCGCTGCGATGGAACCCTTCCGGAAACGATGTTTGCGCCGGCCGCTCTGGCGGCGACGCCGATGCTGACGCTGCCGGCATTCATCCGCTCCAACGCGCTGTTTCGCAGCGAGCACAATTTCGGCTACCTGAAGCCCGTCTTCGAGCGCGCCTTCATCGAGCGGCATCGCCTGCGCTTCGACGAAAGTCTCCGGATCGGCGAAGACTATCTCTTCCTCGCGTCCGCCATGGCGCTTGGCGCCACCTGCGTCATCGAACCCGAGCCGGGCTACAACTACCACATCCGCGAAGGATCGATTTCGCGGGTGCTCGATATCAGGCATATCGAGGCGATGATGGAAGGCGACCGCCGGTTTCTATCGCGCCACAGCCTCGATGCCGCAGCCACGGCCGCCCAGACATTCCGCGCCCGCAGCCTCCGGCAGGCGCATGCTTTTCTTGAACTCGTCGATGGCATCAAGCAGCGCTCCCTCTCCCGGGCGCTGCGTGCCGCCTGGCGCGATCCGCTGGCCATCGCCCATCTCAGAATGCCAATCGCAATCCGTTTGAACCGCATGACGGCAGCCCTTCGCGGCGCTGCTGTCCGGAATTCGGAAGTTACAGTCACAGGCGGCGCTTCGCGCTCGCGCAAAGGATAAGAGCCCATGAATCAACGAAACCTGACCCTGCACAGCACAGTCCCGAAGGCCCCTGACGATAGCGACAGCTTTATCGACATCGATCGCCTGATCGCCATTGTGATCCGCCGGGCTGGTTCGATTGCGCTCTGCGTTGCGGCGCTGGTGGCACTTGCCAGCGTCTATCTGCTGTTCGCCACGCCGCAATATACCTCGATGACGCAGATCCTGCTGGATGACAGCATGACCAAATATGCCGAGGATCAGGCGCCGGCCGCCAGCTCCCAGCAGGTGGACATGCAGATCGCCAGCGCCGTCGAAATCCTGAAATCCACAGAGCTGGCGCTGCGCGTCGTCGATGCGCAGAACCTGTCGGAGAATCAGACGATTCTCGACACCGGCCAGGGGCCTGTCGATCTGGTGAAATCCGGTCTCAAGGTCGTCGTCAGCGCATTGACGCCCGGTGGCCCACCGGTTTCCGACGATGATGCCAAGGAAGGCCGCCGCCAGAAGGCCGCCGCCATGCTGCAGCAGGCGCTGAACGTGTCCCGCGTCACCCGCAGCTCGGTGATCGCCGTCTCGTTCCGCTCGACGGACAGGATGCTCGCCGCCCGGATTACCAAGGCCTATGCCGACGCCTATCTCAACGATACGCTGAACGCCAATTTCGACGCCACCGAGCGCGCCTCCGTCTGGCTGCAGGAGCGCCTTGCCGACCTGCGCAACCGTTCGCAGGTGGCCGCCCTCGAAGTCGCCAAATTCAAGACCGAGAACGGGCTCACTTCGGCCAATGGCGAACTGATGTCGGAACAGCAGCTCGCCGACCTCAACAAGCAGCTGATCGTCTCGCAGGCCGATACCGCCAGTGCTTCGGCCCGCTACAACCAGTTCAAGTCGATCGTCGACCAGGGTCCGGATGGCGCCGTCAACAATGCGGCGATCTCCTCCGGCCAGACCGACAATTCGGTCATCCAGGATCTGCGCACGCGCTACATCTCGGTCAGCCGCCGCGAAGCCGAGATCGCCACGAATTTCGGCGCCGACCATCCGCAGGCTGTCCAGCTGCGCACCGAAAAGGCCGATCTCACGCGCCAGATCTTCCAGGAACTGCAGCAGCTGACCTCGAGCTACCGCAACGAATTCGAAGTCGCCCGCTCGCGCGAAGCGTCGCTGCGGCAGAACATCGAGCACCTGACCGGCAAGAATTCGGAGTCCAACAAGTCGATCGTTCAGCTGAACGATCTGGAACAGCGGGCGACGGCGCTGAAGACCCTCTACGAATCCTACCTCGCCCGCTACGAGCAGGCCTCCCAGCAGCAGTCCTTCCCGATCGCCAAGGCCCGTGTGATCTCGGAAGCCGGTGTCCCGGCCTCGCCTTCCAGCCCGAAGAAGACCATGACGCTCGGTCTCGCCATCGTGCTCGGCCTGATGGCCGGCGGCGCGCTGACCGCTTTCCAGGAATTCCGCGAACGCTTCTTCCGTGTCGAAGGCGATGTACGCACCATCCTGGGCCTGAAATTCCTTGGCTACCTACCGCTGGTCGGCAAGCCGCCGAAGGAACGCAAGGTCTTCAAGCCGCGCAAGGAGCCGCTACCGCAGCCGGTCGAGACGGTGGCCGACGATGGAGCCAGCTTCGAGCGCATCATGCGCATCGTTCTGGAAGCGCCGCGTTCGGTCTTTGCCGAAACGCTGCGCAATGCCAAGCTTGCCAGCGACGTCATGTTCCAAGGCAAGTCCGACCGTGTCATCGGCGTCGTCTCCGCGTTGCCCGGCGAAGGCAAGTCGACGACCGCTGCCAACTTCGCGGCACTGCTGGCATCCAGCGGCAAGCGCACGCTGCTGATCGACGCCGACTTGCGCAATCCCGGCCTGACCCGCATGCTGAAACAGCCGCCGCAAAAGGGTCTGGTCGAGGCCGTGCTCGGCGAAATCCCCTGGGCCAGCGCCGTGAAGGTCGATAACCGCACCAAGCTCGCCATCCTGCCGGTCGTGTCCAACGACAACCTGATGCATACGAGCGAGCTGCTGGCGTCGCAGGGCATGTTCAACCTGATGGAAAACGCCCGCAAGATGTTCGACTACGTCGTCGTCGATCTGGCGCCGCTTGGTCCTGTCATCGACGCCAAGGCCTTTGCGCCGCAGGTGGATGGCTTCCTCTTCGTCACCGAATGGGGCCAGACACCGACGACGGTGGTGCGCGACATCCTGAATGCCGAGCCACAGATCAAGCAGAAGATCCTCGGCGTTATCCTCAACAAGACGGATATGTCGGAGCTCAGCAAATTCAGCAATTTCGGCGGCACCGAACGCTACCGCCAGAAGTATGTGAGCTATTACACCGACGAGATCCCGAAGAAGCCGGAACCGGCCGAAACGACCGCCTGATCAGGTGGAAAAAAGGTGGACCTGACCGCGCCAGAACCGGGCGACTGTCAGTCTGCCTGTCTTGAAAGCCCGCGTATCGAGATTGAGGCGCATTGCCTCGATCTCCGGCTCCTCAACCGGCGTATGGCCGTGAACGACAAGCTTCGGCAGCGGCTTCATGGCCTGGAAAAAGCGCTCGCGGATGAAGACGAGATCTTCGTCGCTTTGCCGCTCCAGCGGCAGTGTCGGATCGATGCCGGCGTGGACGAAGAGAATATCCGGCGTATCCGCATAGATCGGCATCTCGCGCAGGAAATCGATATGCGGCTTCGGCAGAGACTGGCGGATGAAGGTGTCGAGCTTCGAGGCCGTCGGAAAGATCAGCGGCAGATGCTCGGGATCGAGCCCATAGGACCGCAGCAGCGCATCGGCACCCATCCGCATCCATTCGGCATAGGAAATCTTGCCGTCGATATAGTCGAGCATCATGATCTCGTGATTGCCGGTGAGACAGATCCGGTCGAAATTCTCCGGTGGCGGCATCATCAGATGCGAGATCACCTGGGCCGAGGACGGGCCGCGGTCGATATAATCCCCGAGCGTGATTAGCAGCTTGCGGCCCGGAAGACGCGCCGCATCCCTGACGATCGTGTGCTCTGCCATCTCCAGCAGGTCGTGGCGGCCGTGGATATCCCCGATCGCATAGATCGGCATATCGCCGGGGTCGATCTGGAGGCGCTGCCGGGATGGCGATGACATGGTCCTAACCTCACGGTCGTCGTCTGCGAATGAATGAGCCATAGTCGATCCCGCGCTGTGCTGGAAGCCGTGAAGTGCGAATTGTGAGCTTTACGAAATAGTTAGGCAAAAGGCTGCGGCTGGCAAGCTGGTAGAAAAATTCAAACCGTACCGATTTTGTAGAAAATGCGGCCTTATCAACAAGGATGGGATCGATCACTCATACGGACATCAGGAAGAGAATGACCGATGGGAACTGTATCGCAATTGCACGACCGGCTGAGACCGGCCGCACACCGGATCGGAAGCGAGGAAGAAGCGGTCGCCGCAGCGCGCCGCCTTGCCGCCGATTTCAGGCGCCAGTCGAGCGAACGCGACATCAATCGCATCCTCCCCTATTCCGAACTCGACTCGCTGTCGCTTTCGGGACTGACGGCGATCACCGTGCCCCCTGAATACGAAGGTCTCGACGTCAGCAACGCGCTGCTGGCGGAAATCGTCGCGATCATCGCCGAGGGCGATGCCTCGATCGGCGAATGCCTGGCAGTCCATTTCTCGACTTTGGAGGGCTTGCGGCAGCACGCTGGCGACGATCTCAAGCGCCCGCTGTTCACTCGCGCTTTGGCGGGAGACCGCTTTGCCGAAGCAAGCTTCGACACCGATGCTGTTACCGCCCTTCCCCTCGGCCACCGCATCAATGGCCGCAGCCGGCAGGCAACAGCCGTGCTCTTCGCCGACTGGTTGGCGATCTCGACGCCCGGTAGCAACCTTCTGCTTTATTTTGCCCGTAGCAGCGAAGGCCTGCAGGTGGTCGACAGCTGGGACGGCTTTGGCCAGCGCACCAACGGCACCGCGGCTTTGATCGCTGAGAATGTTCAGACCAATGCAGATGCCGCTGTCAGCCAGGAGGCACCGGCCGTTGCGATCGCCTCGCTGCTGCATGCCGGCGTTGATCTCGGCATTGCCCGCGCCGTTCTGTCGGAATTGCAGGAAGCCGAAATCATGCCGCCCGCTGCAGGCGGGCTGATTGTCGGCATCGAAGCCGCGGCAGCCCTCCTGGAGCGGGCAGGACACCGGCTCGATATTGCCCAGATCAATTCAGGGACTGCGATCACCGAGGCGGAGTTTTCAGCCACCGCCGCGCAGGCGCATTCAAGCGAACTGGCACTACGCACCGCCGCCGCCATTTTCGAGATCGCAAAAGGTGACGTGGGCGGCATCGGCCGCAACCTTGACCGGCATTGGCGCAACGCCCGCATCCGGGCGCTCGGCGGCAAGCTCGCAGGCTTGCATGCGAAAGCAGTCGCCTATTATGGCCCTAACTGGGAAATCTGATCAGCCGGCCGCCGAAACCGGCAGAACCTCGGCGACGTCGGCATCGCCCAGCTTGCCATCCTTGGCGACGAACTGTTCCAGCGTCATGTTGTCGAGGATATCGGCAATTGCGTCGCGAACCTCGGTCATCGACCGGCGGACGTGACAGGTCTCGGGATCCGAACAGTCGTCACAGGCTTCATAAGCCGTGCGGCTGGCGCAACGGATCGGTGCCAGCGGACCGTCGAGCGTACGGATGACGTGGCCGATTCGAATTTCCGATGCCGGACGCGAAAGCGAATAGCCGCCGCCCGGCCCCTTCTTCGAGCGCAGAATGCCGACATTGCGAAGCTCGAGCAGGATCGTATCGAGGAACTTCTTCGGGATGTTGTTGCGTGCCGCGACGTCGTTGATGAACGCCGTCTCTCCGGGCGCCAGTCTGGCCAGATCGACCAGTGCCTTCAGCCCGTATTTTCCCTTTTTCGTCAGCATCTTCGATAGCCCTGCAGTATTCGCGCCATTATGCCTTCTTCTATTGTCAAATAACGCCGAAACCATGGGCGCGCAATGAAATAGCCAGCTTTTATATAGGTTGCATCGGATTCCTGCGAAGAGTGCCGCTTTTTTCGCACAGGCGACGGCAGGATCCAGCCGTTTCTGTTTTATTTTCAATATCAAAGGCCTTGCTTCGCAGCTGCAGCATGCCCATATCTGCGTTTTCAGATCATCAATTTGTGTCGTTTTGGCAACAGGGGCCCGCAACAGCGTGACCTAACCGTATCTCAGCTTGATACGGTTAGGCTGATGTGCGATCCAATACTCGCGGGTTGCCGCTTTCCCCTGAGGGGATTCGACAAAACTGGGATGGGTTTTTGACGCTGGTTTCTCGGCGCGATCTCCTGCGCCCGATTGAAAAAGGAACTGCTATGAACATTCGTTCTATTCTCATTGGTTCGGCGGCTGCGCTGAGCTCGGTGTCCGGCGCATACGCGGCCGACGCCATTGTTGCAGCTGAGCCGGAAGCTGTTGAATACGTTCGCGTTTGCGACGCTTACGGCACTGGCTACTTCTACATTCCGGGCACCGAAACCTGCCTCAAGATCGGTGGCTACCTCCGCTTCGACGTCGGCTTCGGCTTCGGCGATGCTTACAAGAACAACTCGAACGAAGACTGGTCTTCCCGTACCCGCGCTCACGTCGCCTTCGACGCCAAGAGCGACACGGAATACGGCACACTGACGAGCCGCATCGTTCTCGAAGCCAACAACCGCCCGGTTGCTACAGGTGCAAGCGGCATCACCGCAGAAAGCTCGACGACCCTCGGTGGCGTTTCCACCGGCACGATCATCGACCAGGCCTACATCGATATCGCTGGCCTGCGCGTTGGTAAGTTCACCAGCTGGTGGGACGACGACTTCTCGGGCGAAACCGATGCAATGGCGAACGTGACGAACACGAACGCTGTTCGCTATCAGTATGACGCTGGTGATTTCTACGCAGGCGTAGCGCTCGAAGAACTCGGCGGCAACGACGGCACCTTCACCCGCAGCTCGTCCTTCGTTGGCGGCACGGACGAGCGTGGAAACACCCTCGGCGTTGACGCTTCGGTCGGCGGCAAGTTCTCGAACTTCACCTGGGCTGTCTACGGCGGCTATGACGCTGGCAACCAGGAAGGCGCCGTCACGGCTCGTATCGGTGCAGACGTTGGCCCAGGTAAGGCAGAAGTTGCAGTCATCTGGTCGAGCGGTCTCGGCGATGCCGGCAACGGCGGCAACGCTTACTACGCAAACGGCGAATGGACGGTCGTTGCTCAGTACGCTCTGAAGGCAACCGACAAGTTCACCATCACCCCGGCAGCTCAGTACACCAACAACATCGTAACCGATGCTGACGGCAGCTGGGATGACGGCAGCATGTGGCGCGCCGGCGTGACCCTCGACTACCAGGTCGTTGAAAACCTGAATGCCAAGCTGACCGCGACCTACGTCAAGGAAGACTACGGCAATCAGACGGTTGACGGTAAGGGCGATGCTGACTGGGTTGAAGGCTTCTTCCGCCTGCAGCGCGACTTCTAATGAATTGACGTGCGGTTAGAGACGCACGTCAAGTGATCTGGTTGACCTCCGATCACAGTGAAGAAGCCCGGATTTCCCTCCGGGCTTCTTTTTTTATTTGGAGTTTTTAGGAGTGGGTTGCGGCGCTGAGATCGCTGCGGTCGAGTGCACTGATCTGCTCGATGCAATCCTGCACGGTGACACCTTTCAGCACGCCTGCGACCGCGCTGTCGGCCTGCGCACTCAGCTGATCCGATACAGCGCCGATATTGCGGGTGACCGAGCAGATCGAGGGAATGCCTCCCCTTGCCGACCAGGCCTTCTGCTCCGGCAGCACGCTGCCATGAATGTCGAGAAGCTTGATGTCAGGTGCCGGCCTTGCAAGGCGTATCCCGCCGTTGACCCCATCGCTGGAGACGAGGATGCCGGATTTCGACAGAGTCGAGACGATTTTTCTGACAAAACTGGGGTTTGTATCGAGACTGACGGCCAATAGCGGGCTCGTCGTGCGAACGCCCGCGGCCTCGTTGACCGCGACCGTCACTACGATTTGCAGCGCTGTCGGAAACCGTGTGTCACTCATCAATTGTGACATACCGCCGAAACAGCAAAAAATCTAGAACCACTATCGCCGATTGCTGTGAATCGGCGAGTTGCAGTTGCTAGTGGCCGCGGTCGGCCACTTCAAAACTTGTGCCTTGCCCGGTCCCAAGCAGATCGGCGAGCGTCGAAGAGAGGTCAATGCCATCGAGGTCGGCAATGGCTGCCGTCCGGGCCTTGTCGATCAGAGCATCATAGAGATAATCGAAGCTTGTCTTCGGCAACTTGCGGGCCGGCGTGACGGCAGCATAAATTTCAGCAAGCGAGACCATGCGCGGCGACCGGGCAAGCCGGTAACCTTCATCATCGCCGCTGACAATATCTGCGAACTTCAAAAGGCCGAGGATCGCATCGGCGTCATGCTCGGCTATGCCGCCAATCCGGCAAATCTTGCGGTGCGGCGTCATGCGCGACTGCGCCTGATTATAGGCAATAGCCAGAACGATGCGCAGCGCCGTCCTGAAAGTTTGGCTCGGCATCACGTCGCTTTCCTCCGTCTCCCGCGTATCGGGATAGGAGGCGATGCCGAAGAGGGTTTTAAACAACTCGGGGCAAGGTGTGGTCATGGTGTGTATCGGCTGTAATTTCTTGGGAGGAATTATCAAAGCGGGATCGCCGCGTATGCGCCTGGGAGGAATTGGCGCCGCGGAGGATGAAATGGAGAGGGTTATCCGTATTGTTGTCAGGATCGACGGCCGTGCGTTCTCCGTACGGTCGTCTCGTCGCTCGCGCGGCGCAATCGGCCAGCCGCGATATATCACGACGCTATCTGTAACGGCTGTTCCGGAGATTTTCCATCCCCGTAACTGGAACACACTGTCCAAAAAATGTGATTAATCCAGGCGTAAATTAGTCAGCACAAATGGGTGCAAGGCATAATCCCGCGAGGTTTCGGCGCCTTGGGGAATAAGAGCGCCAGATGTCTGGACGCGGTCTACCGCGTCCAGACGGATCCTATCGATCAGACGAGATCGAAACGGTCGGCGTTCATCACCTTGTTCCAGGCGGCAACGAAGTCCTTGACGAACTTCGCCTTGGCGTCTGCCTGGCCATAGACTTCGGCGATCGCGCGCAGCTGCGAATGCGAGCCGAAGATCAGGTCGACGCGCGTGCCGGTCCACTTGACTGCGCCGGTCTTGCGGTCGCGGCCTTCATAAACGCCGTCCTTGCCGGGAGCCGGAGCCCACTGCGTGCCCATATCGAGCAGGTTGACGAAGAAGTCGTTGGAGAGCGTTTCCGGACGCGACGTGAAAACGCCATGCTCGGGAGCGCCAACCTTCAGCACGCGCAGACCACCGATGAGAACGGTCATTTCAGGCGCCGTCAGTGTCAGCAGCTGGGCACGGTCGACGAGCGCTTCTTCGGCCTTGAGGAACTGCTTGCGCTTGCCGTTGACATAGTTCCGGAACGCGTCGGCCCGCGGCTCCAGCGCTGCGAAGGAAGCAGCGTCGGTCTGTGCATCGGACGCATCGGTGCGGCCCGGCGTGAACGGCACGTTGACGGACTGGCCGCCGGCCTTTGCCGCCTTTTCCACACCGGCAGCACCGGCCAGCACGATAAGGTCAGCCAGCGAGAGCTTCTTGCCGCTGTTCTGGGCGGCGTTGAACTCCTTCTGGATGCCTTCGAGAACGCCGAGAACTTTGGCAAGCTGGACCGGCTGGTTGGCGTCCCAATCCTTCTGCGGCGCAAGACGGACGCGCGCCCCATTGGCACCACCACGCTTGTCGGAACCGCGGAAGCTCGAGGCGGACGCCCAAGCGGTGGAAACCAGCTCCTGCACGGAAAGACCAGTCGAGAGAACCTTCTCCTTCAGAGCGGCGATGTCCGCATCGTCGATCAACTTGTGATCGACGGCCGGAACGACATCCTGCCAGATCAGATCTTCAGCCGGAACATCAGGTCCGAGATAGCGGGCTTTCGGGCCCATGTCGCGGTGCGTCAGCTTGAACCAGGCGCGAGCGAACGCGTCGGCAAACTCGGCCGGATTTTCCAGGAAGCGGCGCGAGATCTTTTCGTAGATCGGGTCGAAACGCAGCGCCAGGTCACTGGTCAGCATCGTGGGGCGATGCTTCTTCGACGCGTCGAAAGCATCAGGAACCGAAGCTTCGGCGGTCTTCGCCACCCACTGCTTGGCGCCTGCCGGGCTGGTGGTCAGCTCCCATTCGAAGCCGAAGAGGTTTTCGAAGAAAAAGTTGCTCCACTGCGTCGGCGTCTGCGTCCAGGTGACTTCGAGACCGCTGCCGATCGTGTCGCCTGCCCGGCCGGTGCCGAACTTGCTGTTCCAGCCGAGACCCTGATCTTCGATCGCGCCGCCTTCCGGCTCGACGCCGACGAGCGACGGATCACCCGCGCCGTGAGTCTTGCCGAAGGTGTGGCCGCCGGCGATCAGCGCCACGGTTTCTTCGTCATTCATCGCCATGCGGGCGAAAGTGTCGCGAATGTCGCGCGCCGAAGCGAGCGGATCCGGATTGCCGTTCGGGCCTTCCGGGTTGACGTAGATGAGGCCCATCTGTACGGCGCCGAGCGGCTCTGCCAGCTCGCGTTCGCCGCTGTAGCGCTCGTCGCCGAGCCATGTGCCTTCAGGACCCCAATAGAGTTCTTCCGGCTCCCAGACGTCGGCACGGCCACCGGCAAAGCCGAAGGTCTTGAAACCCATCGACTCAAGTGCAACGTTGCCGGTCAGGATCAGAAGGTCGGCCCAGGAAATGCTGTCGCCGTATTTCTGCTTGATCGGCCACAGGAGACGGCGGGCCTTGTCGAGGTTGACGTTGTCAGGCCAGCTGTTGAGCGGCGCAAAGCGCTGCTGCCCCTGACCGGCGCCGCCACGGCCGTCGGTGATGCGGTAGGTACCGGCGCTATGCCAGGCCATGCGGATGAACAGGCCGCCATAGTGACCGAAGTCGGCCGGCCACCATTCTTGCGAATCGGTCATCAGCGCATGAAGGTCCTGCTTCAGCGCTTCGAGATCGAGCTTCTTGAACTCTTCGGCATAGTTGAAGCCCTCACCCATCGGGTCGGAGCGGACGGAATGGCCGTGCAGCATCTGCACGTTGAGCTGGTTCGGCCACCATTCGCGATTGCCTCTGGCGCGCGGCGTATTACCGCCGTGCGGGACGGGACATTTGCCTGCGCTGTCGGGTTTCTGGTCGTCCATGACGTTCTCCTTGAATTATTCGATGATCTGCCGTCGACAGGGAGGGGCCGTGCCTTCTGGCCGGCTGAGCGCCTCGGCGCCTCCTCCCTTACCCTCTTCTTATCGGAAGCATGTGATAAATTTAAGTTGGATTTACTGATTGCCGCGATAAGATAAAGTTATGAAGAACCTGACATTGAAACAGCTGCGCTATTTCGAGGCGCTCGCCCGCCACGGCCGTTTCCGCCTTGCCGCGGATGCCTGCGCCATCTCGCAGCCGGCGCTCTCGATGCAGATCAAGGAGCTCGAAGAGGAACTGGGAAACGATCTCTTCGAACGCAGCGCCCGCGAGGTGAAGCTCACCGCCTTCGGCCAGATGTTCGCCTCCCGCGCTCATGACATTTTACGTGCCGTCGATGAGCTCGGCGATCTCGCCCGCGCATCGCGCGATCCGTTTCTGGCGCGTTTGAGGATTGGCATTATCCCGACTGTTGCGCCCTATCTGCTTCCGGCAATCATAAACGATCTGAACGCCACATTCGACGGGATTCAGATCGAGGTGCGCGAAACACAGACCGCCAAGCTCGTGCAGGAACTGTCCCGAGGCGATCTCGATCTGGCGATCGTCGCCCTCCCGGTCTCTGAACCGTCGCTGGCCGAACTGAAACTGTTCGACGAGGAATTCCTGCTCGTCCGCCGTCTGGAAGATGAAGGCCGCCCGGTGCCCGACCGCGACATGCTGCGCGAAATGCGGCTGCTGCTGCTCGAGGAAGGCCATTGCTTCCGCGAGCAGGCACTGTCCTTCTGCCGCATCGGCCAGGCCCGGCCGCGGGAAATCATGGAAGGCAGCTCGCTCTCCACGCTGGTCCAGATGGTCGGCGCCGGCATCGGCGTCACGCTGATCCCGGAAATGGCCGTCCCAATCGAAACCCGCTCGGCGCAGGTCTCGATCGCCCGCTTCCAGTCGCCCCAGCCATCACGCACCATCGGCATGATCTGGCGCAATTCGACACCGCTGGTCAGGCAACTGATGGAGATCGGCGAGGTGATCAGGAAATCTGCGGGGAGCGTGCAGAGGCAGCATCTTCACGCCGAGGTGTGAAGGTGGCGCCTCCTTGGGACACGTTATACCCGGAGCCCCCTCACCCTGCCCTCTCCCCAAGGGGAGAGGGGGATGTCAGCGCGAGCGGCATCCTTTGTTTTCCCTCCTCCCCTGAGGAGAAGGTGCCCGAAGGGCGGATGAGGGGGCCGCTAGCACTGCGCGCGCCTCATCTGCGACACCCATCAAGCCGCCGGCTGCTTCGTCTTGCGCAGATACGGCAGCACCGTATCGAATGAACCAAACCGCGTGATCGCGTCCTCGTTGGAGACGGCGGCCGTGATGATCACGTCGTCGCCCTGCTGCCAGTTGGCGGGCGTCGCGACCTGATGCTTGGCCGTCAGCTGGATGGAATCGATGGCGCGCAGGATCTCCGCGAAGTTGCGGCCTGTCGTCATCGGATAGGTGAGAACAAGCTTGATCTTCTTGTCCGGGCCGATCACGAAGACCGAGCGGACGGTCGCGTTATCCGCCGGCGTGCGGCCTTCCGAGCTCTCGCCGGCGCCGGCCGGCAGCATGTCGTAGAGCTTGGCGACCTTCAGATCCTTGTCGCCGATCAGCGGATACTCGACCTCGAAGCCGGTCGCCGTCTTGATGTCGCCCTTCCACTTGGCGTGGCTTTCGACCGGATCGACCGAAATGCCGATGATCTTGACGCCGCGCTGGCGGAATTCGCCCTCGAGCCCGGCCATGGCGCCGAGTTCCGTGGTGCAGACAGGCGTGAAGTTCTTCGGATGCGAGAACAGCACCGCCCAGCCATTTCCGATCCAGTCATGAAACTGGATAGGACCCTGGCTGGTGTCAGCACTGAAATCCGGGGCGACGTCATTGATGCGCAGGCTCATGGAATAGGACCTTTATGAAGATGGTGACAGCCAGGGGCTGGGAATGCCTCATACCTGACCGGGTGAAATATCCGCCGCTACGCTAGAGGAACTTCCCGCTCCAGTGAATGCCTTTTCGGCGGGATTTTGCTCAGATGCCGCGTCTTTGTTTTCAGCGTTTCGAACAGCCGGTAGCCGCCCGGCCAGCGACCGTATCCGCTGGCGACATTGATGTGCCCGGCGAGCCCGGCATTGCGCAGATCGCTGCCCCAGAGCCTGGAGAACAGCGTCAGCCGCTCAAGCGACATGTAATGATCGTTGAGGCTGCCGACCAGCATGCTTGGAAACGGCAGCCATTCCGTCGGCATGGTGCCGAAGCCGATCTGGCCGGGATGCAGCTTGTCGGTAACCTTGAGATCGCAAGGGGCGACCAGCAGCGCGCCCTTGACGCGCCGGGCCGCCTGCCGTCCGGCCAGACGGGCTGCCAGCAGGCAACCGAGGCTGTGGGCGACGATGAAGGCCTCGCCCGCCCGCTCCAGCTCCGTTTCCAGAGCTTCCAGCCATGGGGTGACGCGCGGATGATCCCAGTCTTCCTGCTGAACCAGACGGCTCTCGGGGTGATCCTTGAGCCAGGCTCGCTGCCAATGCGCCTCTTCCGATCCGAAAAGTCCGGGAACGATAAGTACCGGCGTCATGTCGTCTCCGATCTAGAGAATGCCGAACGTGATGGCAAAAAGCAGAGCAAAGGAGAGTGCCGCGGCAGCCGGTGCGGCTAGATCGGCGCTGCTACGCAGGATCCGGCCGGGCGGTGAAAGCGGCGCCGGGCGGCGGTCGTCGAAAACGGCCATGCCAGCCTCCTCAATACCAGGGCCCGGAAGCCGGGGTCCAATAGTAGAATTCATAGTCGCGGGCGCTGGGCTCCCGATCGCCTTCGGAAAGCAGCGACGCATCGAGCGGCTGCGGATGGCTGAGCGCCTGCCGCAGGATCGACAGGATTTCGAATACAAGCCTCATAACCGGGTTCTCCTCATGAGATCATCAGATCGACTGGTTGCGTCTTGCATTGGCAAGCAGGTCTTCGGCACGGGCCACCGGGCCGAAAAGCATCAGCAGGCGGTTCTGTTCACGGACCGGAAGCCGGTAGCGGCGGGAAAAATCGAAGACGTTCCAGAGCTCGTCCGCCATCCGCAAACCCAAGCCAGCTCCGCCCATGACGTTACTCCGCGGCTTGAAGGTTGCGGCGCGAGGCCGGGAAGAAGGCCGCCAGTTCATCGACAACGGCGCCGATCCGGCCGGACAACGGTTCCGACGAGACCTTATAGTCGGTGAAATCACGATCCGAAGCGTAGACGGCCGTCGGCAGCGTGTGCGCCATAAAGAAACCGAACAGCGGGCGCAGCTGATGCTCGACCATCAGCGCATGCCGGTCACCGCCACCGGTCGCAGTGATGATCACAGGCTTGGAGCGCAGCTCGTGCGGCTCGATCAGATCGATCAGATGCTTGAAATGGCCGGGATAGGAGCCCTTGTAGGTCGGCGAGCCGACCACCAGCACGTCGGCATTGACGATATCGTCAATGACGGCGGCAGCCTGCGCATCAAGCTCCTTACGCCACAGCGACGAACCAAGCGACGGACCGACGTCGTGCAGGTCGTAGACCTTCGTCGAGAAACCATAGCTTTCAGCCGCCAAACCGGCGATGTGGTCGACGAGCGCGTAGGTCTTGGACGGGCGGCTGAAGCTGCCGGCGATTCCCACGAGGCGAAGGGGCATGTCTCTCTCCTTTAATCTTGCGCTAAATATTCTCTATAAATTTAGTGCACTAAAGGAATGGAATTCCATTCTGGAGAGCGGCAGGGAAATTCGATCCCTCAGGTTGAGCTTTGTCCGGGATGGCAATGAGCCGCAGGCGAACAAGCTCCAAGACGGTGTGAAAAGGCGCCTCTGTCAGTCAGCCTGCAGCAGCTTGCGCTGCAACTCGGCTGCGACGAAGACGGAATGCTCGGTCACCTGCGGCAGGCCCATCAGTTCGCCGAAGGTACCACGCGCCAGCGGCCCGCCGATCAGCAGCGACGGTTCGGCGTCGCCTGCCCGGCCGATCGCCTCGCAACGATCGTTGCAGGCGATGCCCAGCCCCGTCGGATCGAGCTCCAGCCAGCCTGCCTCGGCCAGCTCGCTAAGCCAGAGCTGGCTCTGCAGGATGCCGCCATGCGCCGGCCCCGTGGTCACCACCACGGCGTCGAAGGTCTTCGCCAGCGTGCTGCCGTTGCGAAGCCTAAGAGTGACACCGATCTCCTCGCCATCACGTTCTGCATCGCGCACCGACGCGGCCAGCACCGAAAGCCGCCCCTCGCGGATTGCCTGATCGAGAGCCTCCTCCACCTGCGGAGCGATCCGGAAGCGATGCACATCCCAGAACGGACGCAGATGCCGGACGATGCGCTGCCGCTCGGCAAGCGCAAGCCCCTGCCAGATCTGCCGTCCATGGCCGCGCACCTCGTCGATGACGGCATGCCAGCTGATGCCCGCCCTGCCCGCCTCGTCAATCGCCCGGCGAATGCTCTTCAGCAGCTGCGAGGCGGTCTTCGCGGGTTGCGCCGTGGAATCACCGAACGGCTCCTGCGCCACCGCGGCATGGCCGCGCGACCGCAGACCGCGCCGGGAAGCGGAAACGATCTCGCCGTGGTGACCGGCAAGAGACAGCGACGCGACGATATCGGCCGCTGTCAAACCATTGCCGACGATCAGCACACGGTCATCGGGGCGGATCGCATCGAGCGCGCCTGCAGCCGTCGGATCGGCAACATATCGCGGATGACCGGCGAGTGCGGCCTGCAGCCCGCGGGGTGCGGACGGTGCGGGATGCGTCGTGGCGATCACCAGATAGTCGGCGCGGGTCTCCGCACCGGCACTGTCGGAAATAACCCACTTATCCGATGTCTTCTCAACACCGGTCACCGATGCGCGCCTGTGGATGATCCTGCCCTCGTCAACGAGCGGCTGCACACGGGCGGCAACATAGGCGCCGAAAAGGCTGCGCTTCGGAAAGAGGCTGCCATCGGAGCGAACAGCCCGCGGATCGTCGGCAACGCCATCGGTGGCGGCGATCCAGTCGAGAAAATCTTCCGGCCTGTCGGGAAACAGGCTCATGCGGGCGGCCGGCACATTGATGCGGTGCGCCGCATCCGTCGTGTCGTAGGCGAGCCCGCGGCCAAGCTCCTCGCGCGGTTCGAAGACGGTGATATCGGCCTGCCCGGGCGCGAGCGCTTGTGCAAGATGATAGGCGGCACCGGCGCCGGATACGCCCCCGCCAATAATTGCCACGACCTTGTAAAGACCGCCACCGCTGTTCATCACGTTATCGTACCTGGATCATTCACTGCTGCAATCCGCAATAAGGCGGATCATCATTCCGCACAACCAATATACTCTATAAAAAATGTGGAATTTTATTCGGCAAGCCCTGCCGCTTTCGCAAGAGTTTTTCCGGCCTGCATTCGAGAAGAGACACCCGTGCTTCGAAGGCGCGCCCGCGATCTGACATGCTTTTCGCTGTTTAGAGATCAATTCTCATCATCAAGACGGGACAATAATATGAACAAGACTTTCTCCACGCTCGCCCTGACGCGCCGCGCAAGCCTTGCAGCGCTCGCCGTTTCGGCCGTCGCGCTGGCAACCTTTGCCGCACCGCTTCCCTCGGTCGCAGCCGACAAATCCATCAAGGTCGGCATCATGAGCGGCGAGGACGAAGACGTCTGGCGCGTCGTGACCGCCGAAGCCGCCAAGAAGGGTCTCAAGATCGAGACCATCGCCTTCAACGACTACACCCAGCCGAACGAAGCGCTGGAACGCGGCGAAGTCGATGCCAACGCTTTCCAGCACCAGCCCTACCTCGACAACCAGATCAAGACGCACGGCTACCATATCGTTCGGGTCGGCTATACCGGCGTCTGGCCGATCGGCCTCTACACCAAGAAGTACAAGACGGTCGCCGAGATCCCCGAGGGCGCCATTATCGGCGTGCCGAACGACCCCTCGAACGAAGGCCGTGCGCTGCGCGTGCTGCAGAACGAGGGCCTGATCAAGCTCAAGGACGGCACCGGCATTCTCGCCACCCTCGCCGATGTCACCGAGAACCCTAAGAAGCTCGAGATCAAGGAACTCGACGCCGGCATCGTCGGCCGCTCGATCGACGATCTCGACGGCGCCGTCGTCAATACCGACTGGGCGCTGAAGAGCGGTCTGTCTCCGAAGGAGCGCATCGCCCAAGAGCCGATCGCCGACAACCCCTACCGCAACTTCATCGCCGTCAAGGAAGACAACAAGGACGCCGATTGGGTGAAGACGCTGGTTTCGGCCTATCAGAACGACACCGTCAAGGCCGAGTTCGACAAGGTCTACAAGGGAACGGGCCTGAGCGCCTACTAAGTCAAAATTCGCGCTGGGGGAAAGGCGCGAATCCAAGGCGGTCCGGACGTCAGTCGTCCGGGCCGCCTTGGGCATTTCTGAAGGAAAGACAATGAATTCATACGTGTCCGCCCCGGCAATCGGGGCGAAGCAGGATGCCGCGGCCGATGTCGTCCGGCTGGTTGACGTCAAGCGCCGCTTCGGCGAGACGCCCGCCCTCGACGGCATTTCGCTGACGGTCAGGAAAGGCGAAATCTTCGGCATCATCGGCCGCAGCGGCGCCGGCAAGTCGACGCTGATCCGCTGCCTGAATGGTTTGGAGCGGGCCGATAGCGGCGAAATCCATATCGAGGGCCGTGATATCACCGGCCTTCCGGAAAGCGCGCTTCAGCCGCTGCGCCGCCGGATCGGCATGATCTTACAGCATTTCAATCTGCTGTCGTCGAAGACGGTCGAAGAAAACATCGCCCTGCCGCTGAAAATCGAAGGCGTGGCGAAGGCCGAACGCCTGAAGCGGGCGCGCGAACTGCTCGATCTCGTCGGTCTCGCAGACAAGGCGAAGGCCTATCCCTCATCGCTGTCGGGCGGCCAGAAGCAGCGCGTCGGCATCGCCCGTGCGCTCGCAGCCGGCCCGGCTCTCCTTCTCTCCGACGAAGCGACATCCGCACTCGATCCGGAAACCACCCGCTCGATCCTGGCGCTGCTGAAGGACATCAACCGCAAGCTCGGCCTGACGGTGGTGCTGATCACCCACGAAATGGAAGTGATCCGCGGTATTGCCGATCGAGTCGCCGTCATCGACGCTGGCCGGATCGTCGAGGAAGGCCAGGTCTGGTCGGTCTTCGGCAATCCGCAGAGCACGATCACGAAGAGTCTGCTCGGCAGCATCCGCCCGCAGCTTCCGGAACATATCACCGCAAGGCTGTCGTCCGAAACCGGGACCGAGGCGATCCTCAGCGTCGATCTCGCCGGACCGGAGGCGCAGGGCGCGCTGTTTGCCGATCTTTCGGCAGCACTCCCGCATTCCTTCCGCCTCGTCCATGGCGGCATCGATCACATCCAGAACCAGCCGGTGGCGCGCTTCTTCATCGCCGTCCCGGCCCGCGATCCCGGCCTCAAGGACAAGGTCGAACAATTTCTGACGGCCCGCTCGGCGCGGGTGGAGGTACTCGGCTATGACACCGATCATGCTTGACCTGCTCTTGCGGTCGCTCTGGGAAACCATCCTGATGACCGCCGCATCCGGCATCATCTCGCTGGTCGCCGGCCTGCCGCTCGGCCTGGCGCTGGTGCTGACAGCCCGCGGCGGCATTGCCGAAAACCGGTGGATCAACAGCGTCCTCGGCGCCGTCATCAACGGTTTCCGCTCGGTGCCCTTCATCATCCTTCTGGTGGCGCTGATCCCGTTGACACGGCTGATCGTCGGCACCGCACTCGGCACCTGGGCAGCGATCGTGCCGCTGGCCATCGCCGCGACACCCTATTACGCCCGCATCGCCGAAGTTTCGCTGCGCGAAGTCGACCGCGGCCTGATCGACGCCGTCCGCGCCATGGGCGGCAATCGCTGGACGATCATCCGCGAGGTGTTGGTGCCCGAAGCCCTGCCCGGCATCGTCGCAGGCTTCACGGTAACGCTGGTGACCCTGATCGGCGCCTCGGCAATGGCCGGTGCGATCGGTGCCGGCGGCCTCGGCGATCTGGCGATCCGCTACGGCTACCAGCGCTTCGAGACATCGGTAATGATCGCCGTCGTCATCGTGCTCATCGTGCTGGTCTGCGGCATCCAGTGGCTCGGCGACCGGCTGGTGGAGCGGCTGGATCACCGCTGAGACTTAGCCAGATGTCAGAGGGCGCGCCGCGCAGCCGGCGCACCCTCTCGCTCACTCGATCCGCCCCAAGCAGGAGTTCAGCTCGCTAAGCTTTGAGAGCAGCAAACCCATCTCGTCGGTGCGATCTTGCGACAGGCGGCCGATGCCGCCGCTGCGCTCCCAGAGTTCCAGCATCTGCTGGCCGAGATCGCAAGCCTCGCAACCGCGAGGCAGAGCAGCTCTACTCTGGCGTCAAAACTTGAACAGCCTAACGCTTTATCGCGCGAAGAGCGGCCAAGACTTCCCCTGCGACAGTCTTCCAGGTGCGCAGCCGGGGCTTGGCCTCCGCTATCTGCTGCCGCAAGCTTTCGCGGTACGATGTATCCTGCATCAACTTATCGACCAGCGCTGCAAGCGCATCCGGATCATCCGGATCGAAATAGAGACCCAGGTCACCGCAAACTTCGCGCAGGACCGGGGCGGTCGAGCAGATCGCCGGCGTTCCGCACCACAGTGCTTCACCGGCAGGCAGCCCCCAGCCTTCTATCCGGCTAGGAACCACTACTGCGAGGGCATTGGTATACAGACGGACGAGATCAGTCTGATTGGGGTTCTTGGCAAAAATGATATGGTCACGAATTGGACGCAACGCGGCCTGCTCAGCATAGCGCTTAAGTCTCTTCCGGGGAGCGCCGGCAAGAACAAGATTGGGAACTCCACGGCCGGCTTCCTTCATCCGCAGCAGCGCGTTAAACACCACCTCGATATTCTTGCGGCCAAGATTAACCCCCACGGAAAGCAGGTAAGGTGCCGCAGGCAGGCTGATTTCCGGAGCCTCGACACCATCCGGACAATGATGAACCAGCGGGACGACCGCCACCGGCCCCGGCTTCGGCAATACCTTTGCCGCCGCGAAGTGCCCCAACTCGTCCCGTGTGAATTCGGAATTGGTGAGGATCAGTTCCGACCGTTCGATAACGAAGCGGTTGTCCCGCAGGAAGTTGCGGTCGAAACGACGGAACCGCTTGGTCGCGCCATTATGCAATGGCATAAAATCATGAAGCAGCGGCACAACGGCCGCCTTGGATCCCGCATTCTTCAGTGCCTTGATCATGTCGACGATCAACTTCGGCCGCGCCGCTGAAACGAATAGCCCATCCGGGATGTCGATCTTCGAAAGGCTATGCGCATTCTTCTCCCAAAGCCGTTTGTTGCGCCTCGATGCCATCGAGATATTGAGCAGATGCGCAATGCCCGACAGCAGAAACGCTCCACCGTAATATGTCCGAAACCAGCGCTGCCCGACATTCTCCGGCAAATCAAATACCACCGTGCCATCGTCGGCTCTGCGCCATTTCACTTCGTAGAAGGATCGCGTGCCGAAAGAAAAAACAACGAAGCGGATATTCTCATCAAGCGCAGCGGCCTCTTTGCCAACTTCGACAACCGTCCGGGCAATGCCATAATTTTGGATGCGCCGAGCCGAAGCAGACAGCAAAGCTTCTGTAACATCGAAGAAAACGGTATCTTGCGGCATCAGGTGCACTCGTTCTGCGGGCGTTTTGCTCGGACCATATCGCTTGTCAGAGCGAACAAGAAGCCGAGCAACAAACTGAAATAATGCAGGTAGAAATCGAGACTTAGAAAAGAATCGAAGACCATCGCTATGCCCCAAAGCCCGGTGACAGACAACGTCAAAACTGCTCGGCTAGCGGGTGGAAGGCCGTAAGAGACCAGATATGGCGTAAATAGAAACAGCAAGCCGACACATAAGAAGACAATCCCGCCAGTCACCAGCCACGACAGATACTGGTTATGATTGTGCTCGAAGCCAAACCTATCTTGAATAATCGGCCGAAGTGACAGCGCCCCATTACCAAAAAAAGGCGCCTTCCAAATGGCCTTAACGGATGCAGTCCACATATCCAGACGCAGCGTTATCGAAGGATCACCGGGTCGCTGGGCTGCATTGCGCTCAGCTTCAGCACGCAAGGCAACCGCGTCGCCCTCATTGGCTCCGACTTGAGCTACGATCCCAGGCTTGGCATCGTTCGCCGACGCTTGCGTATCAATCGCATAAGCGTTTCTAAAGATATCGAAAACGGCCGGAAGTCTGCCGAAATTATTACATCCCGTTGCAGCTTGGACTGGCAAGCAAAGCAACGCGCCGATAACAACCGATGCAAAAAGCTCAACTGCCGTTGGCAGTGCAGCTCGAAACTTGCTCGACAGCCGCAGCAAGATAAATGCTGCTAGTATTCCAAACTGTGCGACAGCGACCCCGCGCGAGCCCGTGTATCCAAGCACGACAACGACGCTGAGAGAGATCAGCGCAAGGCGTAGAAAACGTGCACGTCTCGACAAGCCCTCCCAGCCAAGGAGTAACAGGAAGGTCAGCGTCGTGAAGATAATGGCAGGGATGAACGGCCAAGCAGCTTCCGCACGCACGCGGCAATCATCGCGGATGCCGAGAAACATGTAGCCACTGAGCACGGCGAAAGCAGCGGCAAGCGCCCACGGTGCGATCGCCTGAAACCGAACATATAGACTCTTAATCTGCTGGCCGCGCAGAAAGCCGATCACCAGCATAGCAACGGCCACGACATAGAGTTCTAAATCGGGGTTTCGCGGCGGCTTCTCACCGGGCTCAAGGCCAGGGTAGAAAACCAGAAGCAAAAGGCACAGAGCAAAATAACCCGCTGTCGGCAACGCAAACCGCAGGATCGCACCTCGCGATTTTGCATAGTCCGATTTGTTCCAGAAGAGCATAATCGGCACGACACCGACAACGAGCAAATATGGGACTATCTTGCCGGCAAGGAAAAGCGCGAACACCAATCCGACGATGAACCCATCGTCCAGAGCCGCCCGTACCTTGGAAAACATCGCCGCCTCACATGCCAATATTCAAGAGCTGGAGACGCATCGCCCAGCATCAGTTGTCATGCAAATAAGCCGCATCGCCGCGGCGTGGCAAGCATTGTTTTACAAAACAGGACGGCAACTCGAAGTACATGTTGACGCGTGAAATGGCATCCTTTACCGGGAACACGCTAGCTCAATTTTGATACTGGAAGACAGGCCGGCCGATAGCCGGCTTGTGACTGCCATTCATCGGGCCAAAGGTCTCATGTCAGCCCTATCCAGAGGGCCATCACAGCATTGGAGGCGGTTGCAAGGAGTAATCGATGGCCGCTTCAGCGTCGAGCGATCCTAGTACACATGTCCAGCAATCGGCTCTTCGGCTATTTGGGATTCTAGCGCTGGCGAACGGAAGCGATTTATCATATTCACGAGCAAATTTATTCAGGGCGGTTCGATAAAAAATGCTTCTTAAGCGAGCGTGCGACATCATTGGCGCTGTATTGGCAGGTGCTGCCCTATTCTTTCCGATGGTGTGTGTCGCACTCGCCGTACGTGCGACCTCCAAGGGACCAGCGCTCTATTGGTCGCAGCGCGTTGGCCGGGGGAACCAGCTGTTCTGGATGCCAAAGTTCCGTACAATGCGGATCGACACCCCAGTCGTGGCCACGCATCTTCTTGGCAACGCGGCACGACATCTGACTCCCATTGGCAGTTTTTTACGCAAGACAAGCCTGGATGAGCTTCCGCAACTATGGTGTATTCTAAGTGGCGAGATGAGCTTTGTCGGGCCGCGCCCAGCCCTTTTTAATCAAGATGATCTCATCGCGGCACGCACAAGCAGTGGCGTACATCTACTTTTGCCGGGACTTACCGGCTGGGCCCAGATAAATGGCCGGGATGAATTGGCTATACCCGATAAGGTGGCGCTGGACGTTGAATACCTTGAGCGGCAGAGTTTTATTTTCGATTTGCGGATTCTCGCCCTGACGGCCATAAAAGTGATCCGCGCCACTGGCGTGCAGCATTAGTAAGGTGGATGGCAAAATCATGTTGGCCTCCGGTTGGATTGATCAGACACTGGTTAAGCTGCTTCGAGAGAAAATCATTGGGACACCCCGCCTTTGGAAGCGGGTCTTGATGATTAGCCTCGATATCGTGGCTCTCATGCTCGCCCTTTGGGCAAGCTATGCAATTCGGCTGTCGGTGTGGACGCCAGAAATCACCAGCGAGCGATTGGTTCTTGCAGCGCTTGCCCCCGTCGTCGCAATTCCGGTTTTTATTCGATTAGGCCTCTACCGCTCGGTGATCCGCTACCTCCCAGAGGCGGCGATCTGGACGATCCTCAAGGCGATGCTTATTGCCACGGTAAGCTGGGTCATTATCGTGTTCCTCATGGAGATGGCCGGACAGGATATCGTTCCCCGTTCCATTCCGTTCTTCTACTTTGTCCTCGGATCACTGCTGATCGGCGGCATGCGCTTTGCCGCAAAATGGATCCTCGTGTCGGGTACAGGCCTGCGACGCGACGAGGAGCCGATCTTCATTTACGGCGCCGGACCCGCGGCAGCACAGCTTGCGCGCGCTCTGAAGGGGCATGGCAATCGCTATGTCATGGGGCTAATTGACGATGAATCGATCAATCACGGACGCGATATCGCTGGTTATCGGGTCTTTTCCTCCCATGATCTGCCGTCGCTGATAGATCGCTATGGAATAACCGAAATCGTCCTGAACATGTCGTCCATCCCGCCGGCCAGGCGGCAGGCGGTACTCGGTCGGGTGACCGGGCTTGGCGTGAAAGTGCGCAGCCTCCCCGATATTTCGGACCTCGTCGATGGGCGCTACATAGTCAGCCAGATTCGCGAGATCGAGATCGATGAACTGCTTGGCCGATCCTTCATCCCTGCCGACAAAGAGCTGCTGGATCAAGCTCTTGCGGGAAAGATCGTTATGGTGACCGGCGCAGGCGGCTCTATCGGTTCCGAGCTCTGCCGCCTCATCGTACGCCAGAAACCGAAGAAGCTCGTTCTCTTTGAGTCGAGCGAATACGCGCTCTATCGAATCGAGCAAGAGTTACTTGCAGCGGGCGAGCATCCCATCGCTCCCGTGCTGGGTTCGGTCACGGATGCTAGAACGGTGGAACGAGCCATCCGAACTCACGGCGTGCAGGTTCTATACCACGCCGCAGCGTACAAGCATGTCCCGCTTGTAGAGGAAAACGTTCTGGAGGGTATCCGAAACAACGTTTTCGGAACGCTGACCGTCGCGACGGTCGCCGCCGAGAAAAAGATCGAAAGTTTCGTCCTGATCTCATCTGACAAGGCAGTGCGGCCGACAAATGTCATGGGGGCGACAAAGCGGTGGGCCGAACTCATTGTCCGGCAAAGGGCAATCGAGGCGCGCGCTCGCTCGGAAGGTCAGATCTTCTGTTCTGTTCGCTTCGGCAACGTGATCGGCTCCAATGGTTCGGTGGTGCCGCTGTTCAAACAGCAGATCGCCAAAGGCGGTCCGGTAACCCTTACCGATCCGGAGATGACGCGCTATTTCATGGCAATACCCGAGGCTGCGGAACTGATCGTACAAGCAGGAGCGCTTTCAGTAGGCGGTGATGTCTTTCTTCTGGATATGGGCGAGCCCGTGCGCATCGGAGACCTCGCGGAAAACATGATCCGGCTGGCCGGCTTTCATGTTCGAGACAGCAAAAGCCCGGACAATGGCATTGCTATCGAAGTTGTCGGCAAGCGACCAGGAGAAAAGCTCTTCGAAGAGCTATTCTACGATCACAACAATGCCCAGCCAACCCGGCATCCTAAAATCATGCGGGCAGATTCCACCACAGTCGCCGATTATGATATGGCGGCATGGCTAAAGGATCTCGAAAAAGCTATCCTGGCAGAAGACGAAGCTCATGCTAGGAAGCTTCTGTTTTCCCTGATCACAACCGACGACTTGCCCGAGCAGACAGCTGTGCACGGCTGACGGCAGAGAGGACAAACCGGCTATGGGAATGACACTGGTAACGGGCGCTTCCGGATTTGTTGGTTCGCATCTGATGACTGAGATGACGCGGCGCGGATTGCCTGTTCGGGGAGTCACCCGGACGGAAACACCAGGATTGGCGACGATACCATCCTACAATCACGATACCCTTTGGGGCGCACATCTAAAGGGAATCGATGCAGTAGTGCATCTCGCCGCGCGTGTGCATGTCATGTGTGAGACGGCGGCCGATCCGCTTATGCTATTTCGCGAGTCCAATGTTGCAGCAACCATCAACCTTGCGCGCCAAGCTGCGGAAGCAGGTGTCAGGCGCTTCGTTTTCGTCAGCTCAATTAAGGTAAATGGGGAACGAACCAAACCTGGGCAAATGTTCACAGCCGATGACCCGCCCAATCCACAAGATCCTTATGGAATATCGAAAGCGGAAGCGGAAGCGGCTCTCAAAACACTAGGGAGTCAGACAGGGCTGGAGATAACAATTATCCGCCCTCCTCTTGTATATGGACCGGGGGTACGCGGCAATTTTCGCAGCTTGATGAGATGGGCGGCAAGCGGCGCACCTTCTATCTTCTCCGCCGTTAAGAACAGACGCTCTTTCATTCACGTTGAAAATCTTTGCGATCTTTTAATTCTAGCCCTGACACATTCAGATGCAGCAAACCGGCTTTTTGTCGCGAGTGACGGATACGATCTCTCCACACATGAACTTCTTTTGCTGCTCACGCGTCAAGAGGGTCGGCGGCCGCTAAGTATTCCCGTTCCCCCCGCCCTTCTGCGCGGTATCGGCCTGCTTGCTGGGCGCGAGGAGATGGTCGCTCGCCTGACGGAAAACCTTCTGGTGGATTCGACAGAAACTCGCCGCGTGCTGGGATGGCGACCACCACTGATCGCAGGCGCAGCAATGCAGTCTATGTAGACCAGATTTATTTTCCAAAAGTGCGAGCACGCATAGCCGCGGCGAGGCTCCTGGTCTTTGTGTACGCCGACTGGAAAGATTTGGTTGCGGACGCCTGATTGCGCGGAGACTTGTCGACGCTTTCGTATCCACAAGTATCCCCAAGCCAGCCGCAGTGACGCGGTCACCAGCTCCGATAATCAGGACGATCGCGACCGACAGTCTATGGCGCACGGGCAATATGGCTGTCGAAAAGGCGATGAGCGCCGCCGTTGAAAGCCTCCTCCCGCCTGACGGAAGAGTGTGATGCTGCCGACGATCTTCAGGCCGACGTCAGCGGGTGTCAGACCCTTTCGCAGTGCTTTGTTCCACTTCTTTTCCGGATGATCATCGCTAAGCCTGAAGATGCGGTAGCAAAGCAGTGACGACGGCATCTTCAGTGACAAAGTGGCGACGAGGGCATAGGGTAGAAAAGCATCGTACCGGGCCGGGCGATGCCGGGCGACACGGAATGCCCCTTCCAGGTCGGAACCAGCATGCTGTGCGAGTAGATCCCGGCCTTTCTGGAGTTCTTCGGCTTTCCGCCCAAGACAGCCAAAGAATTGCGCGTGGTGGCGACGATCTGAAGGCCGAAGCGATTAGGACAGAGTGCGATAAAGCCCCCGCCTCACGCCGTCTTGGCGCGCCAGAGCCGTTCTTCGGAAGTATCCTCGTATCCCAGCTTGTCGAAACTCGCGACTTCGAGAAGCAGTCCCCAGGATGAGCGCAGATATATCCAGTCAAAGCCCTTCAGTGGGCCCTCGGTGATGAGGTTGGGGCCTTCCAGCAATTCGATGCCTTGCGCTCGCAGGCGCTTTACAGACGCGTGAACGTCCTCCACCTCGAAACACATGTGCACGCCGCCGACTTCGGACGGCCGTTTGTGAGGGGTTTCTTCTTCGCCGCTATATTCGAAAAGCTCAACGCTTGTACCGGCGCCGCAACGCAGAAAGACGAGGTCACGGATCGTCGATTGCGGCGCAGCGCCGATCTTCTTGGTCATGAAGTCCTGATCGACGTCGAATGGGCCGGTGCGGAAAACTTCGACGGCGCCAAAGACCGCTTTGAAGAAGGCGATGCCCTCTTCGATATTGGGCACCGTAATGCCGATATGGTGCATGCCGTAGACCTTGTTTGTCATGTTCTTCCTCCCTTTGGGAAGCGGACGGTGCCCGCATGATTTAGAGTTTTGAATGGGCGGGGAGAGCCAGAGTTCCCGAACGCTGATGTCGTCAACGGGCCGCCCGGCCGCCGCGAACCGCCGAATAGATCAGGGCCGCCACAACGATCAGGACGCCTTGGAAAAAGTACTGATAGGTCTGCGACAGGTTCAGGAAAGTGACGGCGCTGAGCACTTCGGTGAGCAGAACAGCACCAAGTACCGTCCCGATGAAGGTTCCGCGGCCACCGGCGAGACTGGAGCCACCGAAAACCACCGCGGTGATGCTTGAGAGCGTGTAGTTGACGCCTTGCCTGGGATCGCCGACGCCGATCTGCGCCATCAGCATTACGGCACCGAAGCCGGTCAGAACCGAACATGCGATATAGCCGGCGATATAGGTGATATCGATCGGAATACCGACCCTGCGCGCCGCGTCCTCGTTCGACCCGACGGCTCTCAGACGCCAGCCGGATCTGGAATTGCGCAGAACGTACTCGCCTGCCAGCGTTATCGCGACGAGGACGAGAAAGGCGACCGGAAACGGCCCCAGCTGCCAGTTGATCCAGTCCGTCACGGCGTAGCTGATATATCCGTCAGGATTTTCCCGCAGCAGAAAGCTCATACCCTGTATCGCGATATACATGGCGAGCGTCGCCGCAATCGGCGTGAAATTCGCGTAGCGTATGAGCACGCCGTTGATGGTACCGATGGCGACCGCGCCGGCGAGCATTATCAGGAACCCGACGGCGACCATTGTGCCCGACATGTCATCGGTGACGAAGAAGGATGCGACAACAACCAGAAAGCCGGCAAGCGGCCCCACCGAAAGATCGATCCCGCCCATCAGCAACGCGATGGTTTGTCCGAGCGCTATGAACCCCAGCGCCGTGGCGAGCAGAAAGATGTTGTTGATGTTGTAGACCGACAGGAAATTTTCGTTCTGGGCATTCACATAGAGCCCGAGAAGCACGGCGACGATCGCAAGCGGCACGACGGGCGCATTGTCTGACTGCATGAAATGCCGCAGGCGCTTCATATGTCCGCCGCTCTTCACCGCATCGGCATGGTCGTGCGTCTCTGAATTGACGGCAGCAGCAACAATCCTCTCTTCCGTCACCTCCTCGCCTTCCAGCGTGGCGACCACATGGCCGCGCGACATGACGATGACCTTGTCGCACAATCCTTGCAGCTCGACGGCATCTGAGGAATTGACGATGACGGGTGTACCGGCATCGCAGACATCCCGCAAAATGCGGTAGATCTCGAAGCGCGCTCCGACATCGACACCCTGCGTCGGTTCGTCGGCAACGACCAATCCGGGTTCCGAAAGCATCGCCCGTGACATGACGACCTTCTGCTGGTTGCCGCCGGAGAGCGACAGGATCGGCGCGTCCATGCTCGGCGTCTTGACCGCGAGTTCGCCGAAGATCTCGCTGACCTTCTCGTGCTCCTTCTTTCGGCTCATGATGCCGCCGGATGCAAACTTTTCGAGTGCCGAAAACGTCGCGTTTTCGCGTACAGTCAGACCGCTCGCCACGCCTTCCCGATGCCGATCGGACGGCATGAAGGCTGCTGCCTCCAATAGTGCTGCCTGCGACAGGGCCTGCCCCCTGAGCTCGATCGTACCCTGTGATGCCTGCAATCCGGCCATGGCGCGCATCAGCGTTGCCTGACCATTTCCGGCGACGCCGGCGACCCCGATGATCTGGCCGCGTGGAAGGTCGAAACAGACATTGGTTAGCCCACCACCGCTCAACCCCGCGACCGAAAGGCCGATCTCCTGTGAAAGGCCCGCCGCTTTCGGCGGAAAGGCTGCTTCGAGGGTACGCCCGACAATGAGCCCTACAAGCTCGGCGTCGCCAATCTCCCGCACCAGTGAGCCGCCACGAACCTTTCCGTCACGCAGAACCGTGACTCTCTGAGCAATCTGACGGATCTCGCCAAGGCGATGGGTTATATAAACGACCGCGGTTCCTTCCGCGGCTGCCTTGCGTACGAGACTGAAGAGCGTCTCCGTCGCGTCCTGATCAAGCGAGGCGGTCGGTTCGTCGAGAATGAGCAGCCGCGGCCTGACGGCAAGCGCCTTGCCGATTTCGAGCAGATGTTTCTCGGCAACAGTCATTTCTCCTGCACGCATTCGCAGAGGCAGGTCCAGCCCCACTGTCTCCAGCATCTGCCGCAGAGCCGCAGGCGACCGCTGCTCGGAAAGCGCGGATGCTGATAGTGCAACGAGCAGATTCTCCTCGATCGAGAGGTCGTCAAGAATGGCCGGATGCTGGAAACAGATGCCGATGCCGTTCGAAGCGGCGATTTCCGGCGTCATTTGCTTGATCGGCTGGCCTTCGAAGATGATGTCACCTTCACTCGGCTGCAGCGTGCCGGAGATGATATTCATCAATGTCGATTTACCGGCACCGTTCTCACCGAGGATCGCGTGCACCTCGCCCTGGCGAAACTCGACGCTGACGTCACGAAGCGCCGGGACGCCCGAAAAATACTTGGAGATACCCACCAGACGGATGGTCACGTCGCTCTCGGCCGACATGTGCGTTTCACTCATACTGATCTCTGCTGCTGCCATGACATGAAATCCGACTTCGGGGATGTCTGCCCGGGCACAAGACCCGGGCAGATGGACGACGAGGTTGCGTTACTTCGTGACGGCCTTCGCCTGATCTTCAGGCGGCAGTTCGGAAGAGAGGTAGATCGCGCCCGGCAGATCCTTGCGGCACTTTACGGCAGTGGCGCCGCCTGCAACCGAATCCTCGAATGGAGGCGCCTTGAACGTCGCGTCCGCCGGCGGGGTACCGTCGGTGGCGAGCGCGACAGCCCACTGGACCGCGAGCCGGACGTTGTCATTGCCGGTCGCTACGGTGAAGAGCTTGAAGTCCGGATTGCTGGCCTTGTTCTCTTCATAGAAGCAACCGAGCGAATTGCCGTCGGATGTCGCAAGCGCCGGGATCGATTTGCCCTGCTTGCCGAACAGCGGCAGTGCGCCCACCATCGACGGGCCGAAGTCGGAGACGATGACATCAATCTTCGGGTTCTTGGCAATTTCGGCGGTCAGGACCTTCTGCGTCAGCGCCGGATCCCAGTTTGTGACCGCAAAGGGAGCCTGGTTGACGAACACATATTCAGGCCCGAGGATCTTCTGCATGCCCTTCAATTCGTCCAGACCCTGGCTGTTGCCGGCCGGACCGCTGAGGAAGAGGAGGTTGCCTCCCTTCGGAAGCACACTCTTGATCCACTTGCCCCAGTTCTCGCCGTCATTTTCGAAGGAAGCGCCGACGAACTTCGAATAGTTCTGGCCATCCTTGCCGCCGACCGCGACGCGATAGGGCACGACGACCTTGCCGGATTTGAAGACGCTGGTCAGTGCAGGAAGAACCGCCGGGCCGGCGTCTCCGAAGACCACGAGCGCGTCGATCCCCTTCGCCGCCATGCTCTTGATGTCGGAGATCGACTTCTGCGTATCGCCCTGGCCATCTGCATACTCATACTTGGTGATGCTCGGGCACAATTCGACGGTCTGCTTGCCCGACGCGGTGGTGACCTGGCGCCAGCTATTGCCGCCGTAACCGTCGAGCAGTGCAAGCGACGCCTTCTTGGGACCGCACCAGGATGGCGTTTCGGCCTTGGCGAGATCGGCGCTGGCGAAAGCCGCAACGGCCACCGCCATCGAAAGTGCCAATTGCTTGGCGGTAGAAACATGTCTCATTTTTTATCCTCCACTTTTTTTGCCCCAGTCGATGGTCTTGAATTTACCGTCCATCGGAACGAGTAAACACCGATGCCAAAACCCAGGGCGAGCGCCTGGATGATGGTCTGAGCCGAAAACGGCACACCGACTGTCAGTGCGAATTGGCTCAGTTGGTTCAGGAAGAAGGCGGCGACGACCGTCGAGATCGGAAACCCGCGGCCACCCAGCAGTGACGTGCCGCCGAGCACAACGACGGCCACGGATGGCAACAGCAGGGTATCGCCCTGAAAGGCCGTCGGTTCGCGCGTGATGCCGGCGATCAGGATACCGGCCAGGCAATAGAGCAGCTGCGCCCAGACATAGGCCATCATCTGATGACGGCGCACGCTGAGGCCAGCAGCCCGTCCAGCAAGCGGGTTGGCGCCAATGGCCTCGAACCTGCGCCCGGCAACCGTCTTCTTCAGGGTGAAAAATACCACCAGCATCGCGGCGAGCGCAAAGAGGACGGAGTTGGGCACTCCGAACGTCTCTCCGCCTGCGATCGCCGCCAGAAGGTTGGTGGTGATGGAGGGCACGCCTCCGGAAATCGCGAAGACCATGCCGTAAAGCAGCGCATTCGTTCCGATTGTGGCAATGATGGCGTTCAGCCGGAAGAAGCTGACCAGCAGGCCGTTCAAGACGCCGGCCGCCAGTGCAATGCCGATGGAGACGATTACCGCCTGGTATAGCAACGCGTCGTCTTGCTGCGGATAGTGCGTGGCCATAACCACGGCAAGAGACACGGCCCCTGGGAGGGAAAGGTCGAAGCCGCCCTGCTGAACAACAAGCAGCTGCCCCAGTCCGACAATGGCGATGATCGCCGCGAAGGGCAGGCTTCCGGAGAGGGCGCCAGAGGAAAGGCTGGACGGCGCGAAGAGACCGCAAAGCAAAAGAAGCAGCAAGGTCGAGAGCACGACCGTCAGGAAGCTTCGCGCCACCGGTACCGGCATGAAGGGCTCCTTGATGCGCTGGCTCGGAGCGATGGAGGTGATGTTTGTCATCGAAAAGCGTCTTTCCAGCATTGTTCACGACAGAGTCGTCCGTTCCGCGGGCGCAAGCGCCGCAGGGGGGAACTCAACGATGTATTCCGGCTTGGCGCTAGAACTCGCGCCCGTTCATCATCCAAACAATCGGTGATGCGGCGCGGCTTGAATTTTTGGTAGTGAGGGTATGGGTGCGCGGATGCGCTTTTGGACGCGAAGCCTCATAGTCGGCGTAATAGCCGCTGCAGGCGCATCCTGCCTGCGCAAGCCAGTCTCGGACCTTGTCCCAGTTGATAAAACCTACCGCTCTCATTTTCCCTCCTCCTTAGAAAATTGGCCGGTATCGAAATTCAGTGGCTACCGCATCAGGCGCTGCCGCCTATCGTCGGCCGCCACTCATAAATACTGACGGTCGAATAGACCTCATGGCGCACGAACGGATCTTCCGAACTGAACCGGCGCATATCGTCGAGTGAGGCAACCTCGGCAACGACGACACCGCCACTGCCCTTCCCGGCATCATCCAAAATCGGTCCGGATTGGACCACCTGGATATTCCCCGAGCGAAGGTGACGCTTGTGATCTTCGAGATAAAGTTCGCGCGCATCCGCCTTGTCTGGGTTGGATAAAGCAACACGAACTACAAGCATCGTCTCCGGCTCCTCACCAAACTCTCTATTCGCTCCTCCCGAGCGGGCGACTTTTTAACTATCGCTGGTATGATGGTACGCGGACTGAGAACAAAGGAAACAAGGGATTTATCCATTTTGGATGTCCGTTATTCCAGCCCGGGCCGCCCTCTCAACGCGTGGCGCCGCAAGAGACCCTACCACCACTTCCTGGCGGCTGCTCTCCCCGGAATGCACGGCCAAGCAGATCGCTCAGCTCCCGCGTCTCGAGTTCGCGCGGGTTCCAGTAGGCGTTGGACATCGCCTGTTCGACAGCGCTTTCGACGCTGCCGTCAGGCATTCCGAGATCCTTCAACGACATCGTCGCCCCAAGCCGCTTCGCAAGATCGAAAAGACCTGCCGCTGGATCGTCAACGCCCATGGCCCGCGATAGGCGCTTCATCGCCGCGGGAGCTGCGGGCGCATTGTAAGCAACCGCATGCGGAAGAACCGCCGTGTGCAGTTGGGCATGAGGCAGATTGAACATCCCGCCCAGCGTATGGCAAAGCTTGTGATGCAGCGCCATGCCAACAGAACCCAGGCAGACGCCGCATAGCCATGCGCCGTAGAGCGCGTCCGAACGCGCATCCCGGTCGCCGGGATCGACGTGAATGAGCGGCAGCGAACGGGTGATCGCAGATATCCCCTGTTCCGCCATCAGCGAGATGATGGGGTTCGCTTCTCGGGCGTAGAGCGCTTCGACGGCATGTGCGACAGCATTGATGCCGCTGGTTACCGAGAGCGCCACCGGCAGGGTCAAGGTCAGATCGACATCATAGATGATGACTTCAGGAAGAATGCGCGGATCGGACTTTGTGACTTTGCGCCCGCCTTCCGTTTCTCCCAGGATCGGCGTTGCTTCGGATCCCGCGTAGGTCGTCGGCACGACAATCTGAGGCAGGTCGGTGCGAAAGGCGATCGCCTTTCCGAGCCCGGTCGTCGACCCGCCGCCGACCGAAAGCACGGCATCGGCCGAACATTCCTCGAGGAACCGCATGGCATCGATGGTCACCTCAACCGGGGTGTGCATCTGCGCCTTCGAGTAGGTCGCGACGACACGCGATCCCAGATGCGCCGCGATATCGGCCGCCTGCCCGGCCTGTTCCGGCGTTGAAAGCACGAGAATTCGCTTTGCTTTCAGCCGATCCGCCTCTTCGGGAAGGCGTGCAACCGTGCCACTGCCGAAGACGACGCGGCCGGGATTTCCAGTATAGACGAAATCTTCCAATGCCCCGCTCCTATCGCGTCTGACTGGGTCTTGCGAGAACGAAATCATAGTCGGACCGCCAGAGCGTTTCGCCGTCTTCGACCCGCGTGAACGGCGCAACGAGTGTCTTCTTGACGCCGAATACCGTGTCCGACTCCAGATAGGGATCACCACCCACGAAGGTATGCGTCACCAGCTTCTGAAAGCCGTCTGCCCGAACCATGTAGTGCATATGCGCCGGCCGGTATGGATGACGTCCGAGGCTGGCCAGCATCTTTCCAACCGGCCCGTCGTCGGGGATCGGATAGGAGACAGGCTTTATGCCGACGAAGCTGTAGCTCCCGTCCGCACCGGTCACGAAGACGCCCCGGTTGTTCCACTTCGGCTGGATATCGGGCTGCTGAACGTCGTAATAGCCTTCGGCGTTATCGGACCAGACATCGATCCTGGCGCCCGCCACCGGATTTCCGTCGAGATCGAGTACCCGGCCGATAAAGAGACAGCTTTCACCCTTGCCATCCAGGCAGATCTGCTCGCCCATCTCGCGAACCGTGCAGCCCTCGACGTGGAACGGCCCGAAGACCGTGTTTTCGGTAGCGCCCGCCGGGCGGCGGTTGTTGATCGCATCGACCAGCATCGAAAGGCCGAGCGTATCGGACAGCAAAATGAACTCCTGCCGCTCCTCAGAGCAGATCTGCCCCGTCCGCGTCAGGAAATCGATGCCGAAGTCCCATTCGTCCTGGGTCAGATTGATCTCGCGCGCGAAATCGTGGAGATGCTTGACGAGACAAGCCATCACCTCGGCAAGGCGCGGATCGACATTCCTGCCCATTCGGGCATTGACGGTCGCGACCGAGTTTTCCTCGGTGAAGAACCCTGACGGCGTGACACTTCCGCCCGTTTGATCCGGCATATGCTGCACTCCTGACATCTACGGAATGATCCGATCGGCGCGCAGCCGTTCGAATGCGTCTATGAACGAGCCCGTCGTGTCCTGGTAATCGAGGAAACCGAGCTTGCGGCTGCGGCCCATATCGTTGAACGTCTCGATCTGCCGGCCGAGATCGGCATCCGAATGCCAGAAGGACGCAACGCGGGAGAGCGCATTCGGCTGCAGATCGAACTTCTTGACCATCTCGTTCCAGACCGGCTCGGCGCCGCTCATCTGCTCTTCGAGCGGCGTAGGCACGCCGGAATAGGGAGCGGCCTCGATGCCGAAATAGCTGGCAATCCGCGGCCAGAGCCATTTCCATCGGAACACTTCGCCATTGACGACATTGAAGGCGAGATTGGCGGCCGTCTTCGTCGTCGCAGCCCATTTGAGATGTTTCGCGAGCAGCCGCGCATCGGTGACATCGGTCGCCGCCTGCCATTGCTCGGGCGAGCCGGGGAAAGCAAAGGGCCTGCCCGTCTCTCGGCAGATCGAGGCGTAGACCGCGAGAGTCGCCGCCATGTTCATGGCGTTTCCAACCGCATAGCCGATCAGCGTGTGCGGACGGTGGATCGACCAGGTAAAGCCGTCCCTCACCGCCGCTGCAAAGACCTCGTCTTCCTGGACATAGTAGAAATTCTCGCCAGGGAGCCGCTCCTGCTCTTCCCGGAAGGGGGTCTCGGGCTGCGTCTTCGCGTAGGATTCGAACGGCCCGAGATAATGTTTCGTGCCTGTGGTCAGGGCGACATGCTCAACGCCGCGCCCCTCGAGGGCATCCAGCACGTTGCGCACGATCGCGCCGTTGACCTCGCAATTCTTCGCTTCGGTCTCCTGCCGCGACCATGCTGTGATGAAGACGTGGCTTGGCCTTGCATCCGCAAGGGCCGCGCGAACCGACTTGCTATCGACGAGGTCGCAGCTCAGCGTCTTCAGGCCGGCAATCGGGCTTTGCGAGCGCGACAGGCCAGAGACTGCCCAGCCGCCTTCGGCCAGGAGATTTTCGGCGAGATTGCTTCCGGTGATGCCGGTTGCTCCAACGATCAATGCGTGTTTGCTCATGGTCTATCCGTTCAGCAGCGTGATCTTGATGCTCTTCGTCGGATCCAGGCCAAACGAGAAAGCATTGACCGCGTCGGTCAGGGCGAAGTCGTGCGTCTGGATCGGCGAGAGGTCGATGCCCGTCCGCTCGAGGAAGCGGATGGCCGCCGGCCAGACGCCGGGGGAGCCGATGCAGCCGCGCACCGTCAAGTTCTTCATCTGGATCTGGCCGATCACCACGGGCACCTTTCGGCCAATGTTGATCCCGACCATCGACATCCGGCCCTCTTCGCGGGCGTAGTCGAAGGCGGCAGCCAAAGATGCGTCGTGACCGGATGCCTCGATGACGAGATCGGCGCCATGGCCGCCCGTCAACTCGCGGATCCGGTCGGCAGCGCCGCCATCTGTCGGATCGATGGCCACGTCGGCACCAAGACGCTTTGCTACCTCGCGGCGCGACGCCAGCGGATCGACGACGATGACGCGCGCGCCCATACCGATTGCGGCCGCGGCCGAGACCAGGCCGATCGTACCGCCACCCGAGACCACGACGGTCTCGCTGGCATTGGTGCCGCCCGAGCGAAGCACGGCATAAAAGCCGCAGGTGAAAGGCTCGATCAGGGCAGCCTTCTTGTCATCGACGGCGTCGGGCAGCTTGTGGAGCCATTCCGGATTGACGGCAAAGAATTCGCGGTCGGCACCGCTCATGGAGAAGCCAAAGTGATGCAGCCGTTCCGGCGTGCGCACCACGCATTCGCCGACGACACGGTCGCCCTTCCTGAAGCCCTTGACGTTGCGGCCGACTTCGACGATCTCGCCGCTCCATTCGTGACCAGGTGTTATGGGATAGGAAATCGGGATGATGTAGCGGCCGGCCAGAAGCTCGTAGTCGGAGTGGCAGATGCCGACTGCCTTGGTGTGAACCAGGACTTCGTTCGGCGAGAGATCAGGCATGCTCACGTCAGCGATAACGGGCTTTTCCGGTGCTTCGAAAACCAGAGCTTTCACGTTTTCCTCCTCAAATCTCGACCAGCGCGCCGCTCTTCGACGAGCGCACGATAGCTTCCAGCAAGGCGATATTGTTGACCATGTCTTCGCCGGTGATCGGATACTCCGCCTCACCACGGACCGCACGGGCAAAGGCTCTCAGGTTATCGCGGACCGGTTCTGCGGGCGCTACCTCGCGCACCGTGATCGGCTTGTTCTTCCAGCCTTCGGTGACGATCCAGCCATCGGGTGCCTCGACATGCGCCTTGTCACGCACTTCGATCCATCCATCCGTGCCGAATATCGCGAAACGCGAGATGAAGGGCGTGGCGAGCGTCGCCGAGACGTATGCAGACCCGCCGCCGACAAAGCGAATATGCGCGCTCATCGTGTCGCCCTGCGGAATGTCGGAAGCGAGGTTCTCGCAGATAACGCGAACGTCCTTCGCGGGGCCCATCAGCTTGACCGAAAGGTCCGTAAGGTGGATGCCGGTCGCCGTCATGCCGCCCGCGGGAGCCTGATCGGCCTTCAGCCGCCAGTTCGACGGATCGAGACCGAGGAACTTGTCATGGCTGAAATTCGCTTCGATCTGCAGCAGCCGACCGAGTTTTCCGGATTTGGCAGCGTCCAGGATTTCGGCGATCGGCGGCTCGAAGCGGCGCTCGTGGCCCATTCCCAGAACCAGCCCGGCCTTCTTGCAGAGCGTGACCGAGGCTTCGGCACCGGCCCGGCTCAGATCGAGCGGCTTTTCGCAAAAGACATGCTTGCCCGCGGCGACCACGCGCGCAATCTGCTCACGATGCAGCGAATGTGGTGTCGCAAGCACGACGGCTTCGATCGCCGGGTCGTTCAGCGCCTCGTCCATATCCGTCGAATATTGCAGGCCCATTTCGGCGGCAAAGGCGGCTGCATCGGGATTGAGATCAATGCCGCGCACGAAATGCATCTGCGCGCCACCAGCATTGACGAGGCTCGCCATCTTGCGGCCCCACCAACCGAGACCGACCAATGCGGTTGAGACCGGATTTTTCTCGATCACGGTCATCGATTGTCCACCCGCTTGCTGAAGGGATGGATGTTGACGCTCTTCCAGACACCGGCCTTGGTGAAGGGATCGGCCTTGTTGAAGGCAACGATCTCTTCCTTCGTCTCGGCTTCGAAAACGAAGAGTGAGCCGATCATGGTTTCGTTATCATCGGCAAGCAACGGACCTGATATGACGGTCTTGGTCTTGCCGGTGGAAAGATAGGCCTTGTGGGCATCATAATTGGCAAGCCGCTTTTCGACGGCGCCCTCGTGGTCGAGGCAATGGACAGCGTAAAACATCGATTATTCCTTTTGCATTCAGGCGATTGAGTAGCCGCCATCAACCATCAGCAGCTGGCCGGTGATACCGCTCGCCGCATCGGAGAGCAGGAAGGCGACCGTTGCGGCAATCTCTTCAGGTTTGATCAGGCGGTTGACCGGCGTGTCGTCGAGCCACTTCTGCATAACGGCGGGCTGGGCCCGGCCAACCTCCGCCAGCATGACGGTATCGGTGTATCCAGGGCCGACGGAGTTGACGCGAACGCCGGACCTTGCCCATTCAGCCGCGAGAACCCGGCACATGTGAGCGACACCGGCCTTCGACACGTCGTAGCCGACATGCAGTTCCGGCCGCACGGCTTTGACGCCGGCGATCGATGCCGTCATCACCACCGAACCGCGCCCGGCGGCAACCATCGACCGTGCGAAAGCCTGAACGGTCCAGAAGACGCCGTCGAGATTGACGGACATCACAGTGCGCCAATCAGCCTCGGTATGCTCCAGCGCCGGACGCTCATAGGACATGCCGGCATTGGCGAAGATGCCGTCGAGAGCGCCGAAGCGCTCGCCGACCTTCGCCGCTGCGGCCTCCACCGAGCTCTTGTCGGTGACGTTGAAAGTCACGGCCTCAGCTTTTCCTCCGGCCGCGCGAACCGCATCGCGCGTCTTCTCGACGGATGCATCGCGGTCGGCGGCAACGATCGTGGCGCCGAGCGAGGCGAGATAGAGGGAGGTGGCGCTACCGATGCCGCCGGCGGCGCCGGTTATCAGAAAGGTCCGGCCACTGAGATCCATAGGATTCTTCATGGTCAGGCCTTCATGTTGACGAGGATTTTCATATGGGTCGCCTTCGGATCGAGCAGGGCTTCAAAACCCTTTTCAACCACATCCTCAGCCGCGATCTCGGCGGTCACGACCTTTTCGACGGGGAAGATGCCGGCACCGATCATCGAGGCGATGCGCGGCCAGATCGTAACGGGGTAGCACCACGTCGCCTCGACGGTGATGTCCTTGAGCGCCCAGAGCATCGCATCGATCGCGGCCGGCTTCACATGAAGGCCGACCTGCACGACGGTACCGCGGCGGCGCACAGCCTTGGCGCAAAGGTTCAACGATGCTTCGGCCCCGACGCATTCCAGCGCGACGTCGACGCCCACGCCTTCTTCCGTCTGATCGCGGAACAGCTTCTCGGTATCCGTCTCGCGCGGATCGAAGACGACCGCCTCAGGCACGAGCTGTTGGGCCAGCGCGCGGCGGTTCGGATTGAGCTCGGAGACGAAGATCTTGGTCGCGCCGGCCGCCTTTGCCGCAAGCAGGACCAGCGCACCGATCGGGCCGACGCCGGAAACGAGGACGCTGCTGCCGCTCGTCACGCCGCCGCGATCGACACCATAGACGGCAACAGCCGCCGGTTCGATCATCGCCGCCTGCACGTCCGAGACCGTATCCGGCACCGGAATGGCGTTGTAGCCGTTGACGACGGCGCGCTCGCCCATGCCGCCCCAATCCCAGGAGAGGCCGACGACTGCCATGTTCTCACTGAGATGGAAAAGGCCACGGCGGCCGTAATAATCATCGCGCGGCGAGATCAGCGGCTGGATGGAAACACGCGACCCCGGCGAAACATGCGTGACGTTCTTGCCGACTTCCAGAACACGCGCCGAAAACTCGTGGCCGAGGATCTGCGGAAGGGTGGCGCCGGAATAGGAATTGGGCGTTGCGGGCGTGACGATCGGGCCCGCAATATATTCGTGGATGTCGGTGCCGCAGATGCCGCAGACCAAGGGCTCTATCAGCACCATGTCGTCTCCAAGCGGACCGCTCGGGGCGGGGACGTCTTCGACGCGGATGTCTTTCTTCGAGTAGTATCGTACAGCCTTCATTGCCATGCCTTTCGTGATTGCCGTTTGCGGCCGCTGTCGCGGACCAGTCGTATTCGTTTCAGATCAGGACCATGCCGCCATCGACCATCACCGTTTGTCCGGTGACGTAGTCCGACGCATCGGAGGCGAGGAATGTCGTCACGCCCGTGATGTCTTTTGGGAGCGAGACGCGCCCGAGCAGGATGGATTGCGAGAATTCGTTGAGCGCCTGCTCCGGCTTCTCGGTCAGCCCATGTTCGATGAATTCGCGGTCGAGCTGTTCCCACAGCTCCGTCTTGACGACGCCGGGGCCGAAACAGTTGACAGTGATCTTGTGCTCGGCCAATGCGCGGGCCGCAGCCTGGGTGATGGCGACGACGGCAAATTTCGATGCACAGTAATGGGCGAAGAGCGGATAGCCCTGCTTGCCGGCGATCGAAGCCGTGTTGACGATCTTTCCGCCGCCGCCCTGGGCGATCATCTGCTTTGCAGCTTCCTGCGTTCCGATCAGGACGCCACGTCCGTTGATCGCCATGATGCGATCGAAGTCCTCGTCGGTGACTTCGAGGAACGGGCAGGTCTGGCTGATGCCCGCATTGTTGAACATCACATCGAGCCGGCCAAAATGCGAGACGGTCTTTTCGATCAGCGCCCGGACGTCCTTGCGGTTCGATACGTCCACACTCGCAGCAATGGCACTCCCGCCTTGCGAAGAGATTTTTGCCGCCGTCTTCTGCGCAGCTTCAGCGTTCAGATCGGCGATGACGACATGCGCGCCTTTTTCGGCCAGATCTGCAGCGATGCCCGCACCGATGCCCCGTGCTGCACCGGTTACGATAACCACTTTACCGGCAACAGCTGCAACTGCGCTTGATCCCATCTCAGATGCTCCTCCAACATGCTGACGAAAGCCGGCAACAAGGCATCGTCCGCGGCAGCCCGAGCTTCCGCGTGTCTATACTTTGCTGACGGCTTTTATTCCTCCCAAGGAACCGCCGTGCGATCCGAAATTAAAGCTACGGGTGAAGATGCACTTGGACAAATCCTTAATTGTCCGAAACGGATATTTTCGATGCAGCAAACGATCTCGCTCCGGCGCTAGTATTTCCATGGGAGGAGAGAGCATGCGCCGAGCCAGCCTGACGGCCGGATCGGGTAGTCCAAGCTTCCTCTTGAATCGCGGCGTCGAATACTTCTGGATGGCAGCCGCCTCCAGGGAAGGAAGGTTTTGCATGAGCGACACGTTGAGGGTGGGATGGGCAGGCATCGGAAAGATGGGAGCCCCGATGAGCAGGCGTGTTCTGGAACACGGATATCCCCTGTCCGTCTACGAACCGCTTCCGGAAAATCGTGCGTCGGTGGTCGCCCAAGGCGCAAACGTCGCGCACAGTCTTGAGGATCTCGTCGAAGCCGCCGACGTGATCATGCTCACCATTCCGAACGATGCCATTCTGCGCCAGCTCACGCTTGGGCCATCGGCGCTGGTCGACCTCCTCAAGCCCGGTCAGATTCTGGTGGAGATGAGTACCGTTTCGCCGGAACTCTCGGCCGAAGTTGCGGAAGCGCTCGGCCGCAAGGGTGTTGCCTATCTTCGTGCGCCCGTTTCGGGCAGCACCGTCACAGCATCATCAGGCATGTTGTCGGTGATGGTTTCAGGCCCCGAGGCGGACTATCGCAAGATCGAACCAGTGCTGGCGAGCTTTTCGTCGAAACAGTTCTATCTCGGTGAGGGTGAAGAGGCACGCTATCTGAAACTCGTTCTGAACGCTCTGGTCGGCGCGACCGCGGCCCTTCTCGGAGAGGCTTTGACCCTCGGACTGAAGGGAAATCTTTCGGTCGAGACGATGCTGAACGTCATCTGTGAAAGCGCGGTTGCCTCGCCGCTGATCGCCTACAAGCGCGATCTTCTGGTGAAGCGGAATTTCGATCCGGCATTTTCCGTTTCACAGATGATGAAGGATTTCGATCTCATTCTCGGCGCCGCAAAGTCCGACCACGTGCCGATGTATCTCGCCTCGATGATCCGGCAGCAATATGAGGCCGCCTTCGCCGATGGCCTTGCCGAAAAGGATTTCTTCGTCCTCTTCGAACAGGCCGAGCGCCTTGCCGGGTTGAAGCCCGATCAATCCGGAACGTCGCAGGTGCTCAAGGCCATATAGGCACGCTGGTGAAAGAAAGATTTGCCAGCTAGTCTGATCGTCGGCAATGCGACGGTTGGGAGGCCGCCTTGAACGAATATGAAATGTTGCGCGTCATCGATTTCATCGAGAAGACGCGCCGGCCCTTCAGGGAGGTGGTTGAAGCGGCCGACGATGATGCCATCTGGCTCATCGTCACCTTCCTGATCAAGTCGCATATCCTCAGCCAGACCGTTTCGATCTCGACGCTCGGGCAGGAATCCGGTCTCCCCTACGCAACGTCGATGCGGCTGATCAACAAGCTCATAGACAACGGCTCTATCACCAGGGTGTCGAAAGGTTCGACGGGGAAGAGCTTTGTACTGCAGCCAAGCGAACAGCTTCTCCGCTCCTTTGAAATCTATGCCCGCAAGACAAAGTCTCTTCTGGCGCAAACCCTGGGTCTGCGCGCCGGCGAAGAGGAGGACGAATATTATTTCGGGGGCACACCTCTGGGATCGCAGATCATTCCGCCGATGCGCCTTGTCCAGAAACGGGCGGAATCGCAGATCGAGCTGCGCTTCCTGCTGAATGACGACAACTATTTCTCGGCCATGCGCAACATGTGGGCCGACTTCCGTAACAATCTGGCGTCGCGCAAGAACTTCGACCTGCTGCCCCTTCCCGAGCTTTATCGCCGGGCGCGCGAGAATGGTGCCAAACCACTCTCGGACTACGATGTCATCGCGATCAACATGCCATGGCTCGGGGAATTCGCCGAAAGTGGCATCGTCCGGCCGATCGATCAATATATCCAGAAGACCGGCATCAATCCGCTCGACTTCCACCCTTCGATCTGGTCGTCCGCCACTTGGGAAGGCAAGGACTACGGCGTCCCGGGCTACTGTACTGTCGAGCTCCTTGCGGCGCGCAAGGACCTATTTGCCGACGCAGGCTTGTCCTTTCCGAAGACCTTCGACGACGTCATCAATGCCGGGCGCAAATTCCACGCGCCTGACGAGGGCATGTTCGGCGCCGTCTGGGACGGTGCCCGCGGCATGCCGATCGCATCGAGCTTTCTGTTCTTCATGGGCGCCTGCGGCCATCCCGCCATATCGCTGCGCAAGACGCGTTCCGGCTTCACCCTCGACGGAGCCAATCTGGAGGAGCTGAGCTGCACCATCCTGTCTGATGCCGGATTTGCGGCGCTCGACTACATGCGCCGGCTGATGGAGATATCGCCGCCGAAAATTCTCGAGATGGCGTGGGATCAGACGCTCCAAGTATTTCTGAAGGGCAAGGCGAGCCTTGGCTATTTCTGGACCATGCGCGCAGCCCGCTTCGAGTATGATGTTCAGTCTGTCGTCAAGCGCCGTGTCGAATACTTGCCACAGCCATTCGGGCCGGGTGGAACACGCGCCTCCCCGATTGGCGGCTTCCTGTTCTGCATCCCAACCAATCTGCCCGAGGAGCGTGTGGAACTGGCCGCCGATGCGATTGCCTGGATGGCATCAAGGGAAGCCATGAAAGCGCATGTGAAGAACGGCTTCCCGGTTGCCCCGCGCTTTTCCGTCAGCGCTGATCCTGAAGCGGCCGCGAGCTCGCCAATCGTGCGTTTCGTCGATCAATTGGCAAAGAAGAACCTTCTTCACACCTGGCAGCGCCCCAAGATCCCGCAATACACGACGATCGAGAAGGTTCTCGGCGAAGAGATCCATGATGCGTTGCTTGGCAACAAGCCGCCAAGGCTCGCTCTCGAGGATGCGTCGGCTCAGATCGAAGCCAGCCTCAGGTCCAAGCAGAGAATAGCGGTTTAGCGCAACGCAAAGCGGCGGTCCGGGAGAACCGCCGCCGAAGTGATTGGTGATTGGTGACCGGTAACCGCCACCGTTATTTTATGATGCCGAGCTTGCTCCTGTCGGTCGTCAGCGCTACCGCGATCAGCGCGGTGAGGCCAAACACGATGTTCTGCGCTGTCGGCTGCACACCGATAATGACCGTCACGATGCGAAGCCAAGCCGTGATCAGACCGCCGACGACGGCCGGAAACAATCCGCCCACACCACCCGAGATCGCAGTACCGCCAAGAACGACACCGACGATGGACAGTAGCAGCAGATTGCCGGCAAGCGTTGGTGAGCTGAACGTGGTGATCGAGATCAGGAACAGACCCGCGACCGCCGCACATCCAGCCGAAACGGCAAAGATGACGGTGCGGACGGCGACGACGTTGACGGCAGACATGATTGCGGCACGTTCTCCCGTGCCGAGCGCGTAGATGTCCCGCCCAAGGCGGAGATATCGCATCAGGAAACCGAGCACCGCGACGATGACGATCAGCGCGATGATCGTGTTCGGGATCTCCGCAGTGCTGTTCGAGAGATAGGAAACGACGAAATCATTCTCGGGAATCGGCTCTGCCGTCGCGTTGGAAAGCAGCAAGGCAAGCCCCGACAATATGCTGAGCGTGCCGAGCGTGACGATGAAGGACGGAAGCTGTAGCCAGGAATGCAGGAAACCCTGGGTCGCGCCGAACGCCATGGCGATAAGGATCACGACGAGCGACGTCCAGGGGCCGAAGATCGGATTGAGGACGACCACAAGAACACCCGTGAGTGAAGCGACGCCGGCGACCGAGAGGTCGATGCTGCCCGCCAGGATCGGAAGCGTTCCGCCAATCACCAGCGCGATGATCGGAGCCGCATCGGACAGGAAGCTCAAAAGCGAATCCACCTCGATCACGCCGGGAGCGATCACCGCGCTGATCGCTACGAGCGCAAGCAGAACCGCCAGCGGACCGAGCGATCTCATCATGCCCGACCCCTGGCCACGGAGGGCCGAGATCAGCGTGCTGTCCAATGTACTTCCCATGATCGTCCATCCCTTATTCGAAATTCACATTACGAGGCCACGTAGTCCGGTCCGTTACCTGTCAGACCATGGCCGCAACGACTTCTTCCTCTTTCGGCAACTCCCCGCTGGCGAGGTCGAAATGCGCGGTGATCTCACCATCCCGCATGACCAGGATGCGGTCAGAGAGTTCAAGCAGTTCCGAGATCGTGTCGCCGACAAAGACGATCGAAAGCCCCTTCTCCGCCTGTTGCCGGATAACGGCGAACAGATCATCACGGGCGCCGGGATCAAGTCCACGGCTTGGGTGGTCGAGAAAGAGCACTTTCAGCCTTTTCGCCAACAGCCACTTTGCCAACACCGTCTTCTGCTGATTGCCGCCACTCAGGCTCGATATCGGCGCATAGGGTGTGTGCATCTTCACCTTGAGACGCTGCATCCATTCGAGGGCAGCTGGCCTCTCGCTGTTCCGCCTCAGGATCAGCGAGCGCCAGCCATAGTCGAGGCCGAAGGTCAGAGCGGCATTTTCGAACAGCGACCGGCTGGGCAACATGCCCTCAGCCCGGCGATCGGCCGGCAGATATCCGATACCCTCGCGCACCGCATTTCGCGGACTGCCTGGGGTTACCGCCCTGCCCTCGATCGCGATCTTTCCGGAATCGATCTTTTCAGCGCCGAAGACGGCGCGGCACATTTCCTCGGCGCCGGAGCCAAGTACTCCCGCAATACCCAGGATTTCGCCACGGCGAAGTTCGAAATCGACATTGCGGAAGTGCTGGCCACTCTTCAGCCGCTCGATCTTCAGAACCGGCTTGGCGTCGGATACCGCTGGCTTCCGCTCGGACCGCACGCTGGTCACCCTCTGACGCCCGACCATCAGCTCGTAAAGCTCATTGCGATCGACGGAATGGCTGTCACGTTCGGCAACCTTGCGGCCGTCGGTCATCACGACGATCCGGTCGCTGATCTCGAGGACCTCTTCAAGACGATGCGACACGAAGACGATCGTCGCGTTCCCGCGCAACCTGTTTATCTGCTTGAAGAGCAGCTTGATTTCATCAGGCGTGAGAACCGAAGTCGGCTCATCGAACAGAATGATCGGCGGGCGATCGACAAGTTCCTCGATGGCGAGAACCTTGGCGAGCTCGACCTGCTGGCGTTCGGCGAACCTCAGGTCCTCGACGAGAGCCTTCACCGGGAGCTCGACCGAAATCTTGCGCAGTTGCTCCTGGGCCGCCCTGTTCAGCGCACCCCATCTGTAGAGCCCGTTCTTCTTGGCCGGGTGCGGCTTGTCGAGGAAGATATTCTCCGCAACGGTCAGGTTCGGAATGAGCGACTGCTCCTGGTGGACCATGCCGATGCCGAAGCTGCCGGCGGTCGCCGCCGAGTCGAGAATAATCGGCTTGCCATCGAGAATGACCTGGCCTTCATCGGGCATTGCCAAGCCCGCGAGGATTTTAAGCAGAGTGGACTTGCCAGAGCCATTCTGGCCGATCAACCCGAGCACCTGGCCTGCCGGAATTTCGAGATCGATCCCTTCGAGCGCGACGACGCTGCCATAGGTCTTGCGAACACCTTTGAGAACAAGCGAGCCTGTCATTTTACGACCCTCAGTTTGCGGCGGCGATGCCAGCCACCGGCTGCGACGGCAATCACGATCACCGCTCCGCTGATGATGTGACGAGTATAAGGGCCGGCGCCGATCTGGATCAGGCCGTTGTTCAGGACTTCGAGGATGAGCGCGCCCAGCGCAGACTGCACCGCGCCACCCCGGCCACCGGTCAGAACGGTTCCGCCGAGAACAGCAGCGCTGATCGCAGGAAACAACAGGCCACTGCCGATATTTGCATTGCCGGTGCTCAGCTGCGCCGAGAGCAGCACTCCGCCCATCCCGGCGAGTACGCCACAGATCGAAAATGCCGCGATCTTGACCCAGCGAACCCGCAGGCCTGATGCGACCAGCAAGCCTTCGTCGCCGCCGACCGCATAGATCATGCGGCCAAGCCGGGTGTAATTCAGGATGAGCTGGCTGGCGATGATGACGGCCAGTGCGACATAGACGATCAGGCTGAGATCGAAAATGCGGACACGCGCCAGGTTCAGGATCAGCGGATCGTTGATCTGCGGCACGCGCTCGGGGAAGAGAACCGCGGCAATGCCGAGCCCGACAAACCACGTTCCAAGCGTGACGATCAGCGACGGCATTTTCAACACGGCGTTCAACAGCGCATTGAAAAGGCCGAAGCCGAGGCCGACCGCCAGGGCCACCAGCAATCCGGCAATACCATAGTCATTGCCGTTGACGGTGTTGGCGACGAGCAGCGCCACGATCATGCTCGTCGTCGCCATGTTTCCTTCCAGCGACAGGTCGATGGACCCCATGATGACGACGAAGCTGATGGCAGCGGCGAGAATTGCGGGAACCGCCGCTGCCTCAATCACGGATTTGAGGTTGTCGATGGTAAGAAAGCTGCCGCTGACCAGCTGGAAGCCCGCCGACAGCACGATCAGTGCTACGATGGGACCTGCAAACTGGGTCCAGGGTAACTTGCTTCTGATGTCGCCAAAAAGCGTCAGCGAGCGACCGACCGTTTTGGAACTCATACTGGTAGCGGCCTCCATCGACCCCTCCTTCCGATTACTTGTTCTCGTTGGCACCTTCGGGAATCTGGCCTGCAGATTCCTTCCAGAAGTCCTTCTTGATCTCGTCGTATGTGTATTTCGGCGCACTCTTCTTGAGCTCGAGATACTTGTCGACGTTATCCTTGGTTACGACGTCCTGCTTGATATAGAAGTCGCGCTGGGCATGCGTCAGCTTTTCCGGGTCGATGTCGCCGATGGCGGCCGCATAGGCCAGAGACATCGAAACCGCACCCTGTAGGACCGGATCGTTCCAGACGGTGGCCAGCATGTCGCCGCTCTTGACCATTTCCAGGCCGATATTCGAGCCGTCGGAACCAGTGACCAGAACCTTGCCGTTCAGGCCCTTTTCCTTCAGGGCTGCAACGGCGCCGCGGCCCATCGCATCATTCGATGCGAAAATGCCCTGCAGCTGGTCACCGTAGCGGGCGAGCCAGGTGCGTGTGATGTTCTGCGCCTTGGTTTCCTGCCAGTCACCGACCTGCGTATCGACGAGTTCAAGGCCGGGGCATTCCTTCAGACCCTTTTTCAGGCCAGCAATGCGCTGGAACGCCGGCGGCGTCGACGGGACGCCCTGGATAGCTGCGATCTTGCCCTTGCCGTTCAGCGCCTTGCACAGCGCCATGACCTGATAGTAGCCCGACATCACGCCATCGAAAGATGTGTGAGCGACCCAATATTTGGAATCCGTATCCCAAGGGTGGATGTCCTCGGGCCGGTTCCAGATCGTCACGACATGAACCTTCGACTTGGCAGACCGGTTCACGACCGCCTTGACGAAGGCGTTGGACGACGGATCGGTCGCCAGCGCGCATTGATTGCAGCCGGCGGAATAGGTCGCGCCAAGCTGCGCCAGCAGCTGGTCGCCCTGGTAGTTGCTCGTCAGCACGACGGGCTCCTTGCCGAGCGACGCACCGATATCCTTTACGCCTTGCAGGTACTCGGACCAGTATTCGGAAGCGGTCTCGTCGATACCGACGATCAGCTTTCCTCCCTTGGCCTCATCGGCGTTCGCCTGCATCGCCGGAAGCGTCATGCTGGCGCAGATTGCCGCTGATGTCACAAGCCACCGCGCGATGTTTCCAAATTTCAAATGCGATTTCATGCCATTCTCCTCCTCAGGTTAAATTGATGTCTCGCCTGCCGCCTGCGCCGGGATTCAACCGCGATCGCTGACGGCCTGGTATGTTTCGATCAAAAGAGCAGAGTTCTCCGGCCGCGCTTCGAGGCGGCCCGCCTCGATGTCGTAGGCGATTTCCATGACCAGCTTGTTGACCGGTGCCTCCTGCCCATGGGCCCGGAGGATATCGACAACGATACCGTTGACCTCTTGGACTTCGGCCCGCCGCCCCTTGCGCCAATCCTGCAACGACGTCGTCAATGTGTCTTCGCGCGAGAAGGTTTTGAGCACCTCCTCGAAGATCTGATCGACATAGCGCTCCGGATGGTTCGTGGTGACCGGCGGCATGCCGATGATCGGGATGATCTTAGCGCCGTCGGCGAGTGCCGCCTGCATTGCCTCGTAACCCGCCGCACGCATGACTTCGAGCATGCCGGGGGCGCGTGCCGCATCGTTGAGCGGCAGGTTGATGATAGCTGATGGAATGAGCTCGGCCGCATTGACCACGAGCTTCATCCACTTGGCGGAACGGATATCCTCCATCACCTCGACGGTGCCGGAATTTCTGAGCAGGTTGGCGACGTCTTCGACACGCTCCTGCGTCTTCGGATCAAGCGCGCCGAGCGCAAACCAGGACTCGTCACGGTCGTTCTGACGGTTGGTGATGCCCGGCACGAACATGTTGGACGCGATCTCGATGACCGCACCGATCGTGCGCTCACGCCCCACCACCGCGGCGATATCCTCATGGGTCATACCGTTCTGCAGGCCGACGATGAGACCATCAGGGGCGAGGCAGGGCTCGATCAGCTGGCACGCCCACTTCGTGTCGTAGGCCTTGACGACGAGGAACACGACGTCGAACGGCTCCTTGATTTCGGCGACTTGGCAGAGATGGAGAGCGGGCACCTTCGCGTTGATGGTGCGCGTCGGCAGATTGACCGTGATGCCGTTTTCACGGATCGCCATGACATGGTCCGGCCACTGCTCGATGAAGGTGACATCGAGCCCTGCCAGCACGAAATCCGCGCCGATGGAAGCGCCCTGCGCACCAGTCCCGAGGAACGCGATCCGGGGGCCACGCGTCTTATCCCAACTCATAAGTCTCTCCTTCTCGTGACGCAGCTTGCGCGCCTTGTTTCAAATTCCATTAGCCGTCACCGTCCCGCCCTGCCGCTCATGCTGCGAATAGCGCGCTGTTCGACGGCTGCGCGACAAGCGCGCCGCGTTCGATCGACCTGGCGAGTTCGACAACCCGCTGATTGACAGGGGCGCTTTGCCCGGCCTTCTCAAGCGTCTTCACGACATGCCCATTGATATCGAGAACCTCGCCGCGCCGGCCCTTGCGCCAGTCCTGGAGAACGGTCGTCAGGGTGTCCGGCATCATGAAAGTCTTCAGGACCTCGTCGAAGATTTCATCGACATAGCGCTCGGGGTCATTGGTCGTCGTCGGCGCCATGCCGAGGATAGGGACGATGCTGGCGCCATCCGCCTGTGCCGCCCGCATCGCTTCGTAGCCCGCCGTCCTCATCACTGCTTCCATGCCGGGGACCTTCACAGCCTCGGCAAAAGGCAGACCCAGGATCGCGGAGGGAACGAGCTGTGCAGCGTTGACGATCAGCTTCATCCACTTTGCAGAGTTGATATCGTCAGACACCTCCACCCGGCCACTCACACGCAGCAACTCGGCGATCATCTCGACACGGTCGCGGTTGATAGGATCGAGCGCACCCAGCGCAAACCACGAGGTGTCGTGATCATTCTGCCGGTTGGTAACGCCCGGGACGAACATGTTCGACGCCATGTCGAAGACTGCGCCAACAGTTCGCTCCGCGTCGACAACCGCGGCGATTGCATGCTGCGTCATGCCATTCTGAATACCGACAACAAGACCATCCTCGGCAAGAACGGGCTCGATCAGCTGGCAGGTCCACGAGGTGTCGTAAGCCTTGACCACCACAAAGATCAGATCGAAGCGCTCGCGGATTTCAGCGACTTGGCAAAGATGCTTGGCGCAAACGTTTGCATGAATAGAACGAGTCTTGAGGTTTACGGTGATACCATGCGCGTTCATGGCTTCGACATGTTCAGGCCACTGTTCGATGAACGTGACATCGAACCCTGCTTCTATGAAATCGGCACCGATCGAGGCGCCTTGGGCGCCCGTTCCGACAAATGCAATTTTCAGATCGCCCTTGGAGGACCAAGCCATCCTGCGCATTCTCCCATTCCGGCACCGCACCGTGCCGCTCCATTCCGACGCTATGAATAAAAGCCGCTAAAATGAGAGTCAAGAGCAAACGTTTGCTCATTTGTTCAAACAAATTTCGCAGATACTGCGTTCCATCCCGATAATTCGTGTGTCTTCAGAATATTAATGGAAAAATAGGAAGGCAACCGATTGCATATTTTCTAAGAGAGTCGATTTCTATCGCCTGTCGCTGCCGTCCTACCGACAGATTAAGCCATCCTTCGGATTGATTTATCAGATAGCTTATCAATCAAAGATTGTCACTTGCTTCTCCCATCGGCAGTGCAACTGTCGGGATGGCGCAAATTCGCGTTTCACGCTGCACCTTGTGCGCAAAGGTTTGATCGAATATTTTCCCGGTTACAGAGGCTATCAACCAGGCATCGTCATGACCGAAAATTCAAAGCCTCCGGGCAGCAAGCGTCCGCGCGCCACGATCGTCGATGTCGCCAAGGGCGCCGGCGTACACGTATCGACGGCTTCACGCGCCCTGAGCCCCGGGGCAGCCCACCGCATATCCAGCAAGGTGGTGCGCAAGATCGAGAAGGTCGCCGAGGAGCTGGGCTATCAGCGCAATACGCTCGCCTCCAGCTTGCGCACCCAGAAGACCGGAACGATCGGCCTCATCGTCCCCAATTTGAGCGATCCGCTGTTTTCTCCGATTATTGCCGCAGTGGAAGAACGCGTCGCCAAGGACGGATACGTCACCTTCGTCGCCAATTCCGATTATAGCGCGGCAAAACTACGCTCGATCGTCGAGCGCATGAGCAGCCAGCTCGTTGCCGGTCTCGTCGTCGCCAGCTTCGAGCTGAACGATCCAGCCGTCGAACTCTGCCTCGAGCTCGGAATTCCAACCGTTGCGGTTCTGCGTGACCCCCGCGACAGCCGCATCTCCTCTGTCTGCATGGACGACGCGACAGGCGTTCAGGCGATGGTCGAGCATGTTCTCGACCTGGGCCACAAGGATATAACCTATGTCACGCCTCCATTGGCGGCCTCCACCGCCCAGAACAGGCTGGCAGGGTTCCATGCGGCGATGCGTCTTGCAAAGGCCGCCGGCTGCCGTTTCGAGGTCGTCGAGGCGCGCGCCTATGATGTCGCCGAAGGCGAGAGGATCATGGCACACATGCTGGCATCAGGATTGACCAGCACCGCCGTGCTCGCGTTCAATGATCTCCTCGCCGTCGGTTGTCTTGCCGCTATGAAGGCGGCTGGGGTTCGCTGTCCGGAGGAGATATCACTGAGCGGCGTCAACAATCTGCCCTTCATGAATATGCTCTCCCCGCCGCTGACAACCCTGCACACGGCAGGTCGCGATCTCGGCTTCGAAAGCGCTGACCTGCTGATGAGCCTGATCAAGAACAACTCGCAGCCGGTCAAGCGGGTCCTGCTGACCCCGCATCCGGTCCTCAGGAACAGTACCGGCCCCGCGCCTGGCGTCTTGCTTTCGAACGGCGGTGGCAAGACGGCGGCCGTGATGTAGACGGCGCTTGCCGGCGCAAGGGCCTGCCCCTCAGGTTAGCCGGCAGCCGCCGTTGACATCCAGGGTCGCGCCGACGAAATAGCTCGCATCGTCGGTCGAAAGGAAATGGATCGCAGAGGCGATTTCCGTCGTCGCCGCCGGCCGACCCATCGGTATCTTGGCCCATTCGATCTCACGCATTGCCTCAGCCGAAATGCCACGCTTTTCGGCTTCGACCGCCAGGGCATTGAAATGCATGGGCGTATCGATATTTCCCGGTGCGACGCAATTCACCCTGATATCAGGGGCGAGTTCGATCGCGACACTTTGCGTCAGCGAGATCAGCGCCGCCTTGGAGGCGCAATACGGACTGAAGAAGGCATGACCTTCCCTCCCCCAATAACTGCCGACATTGACGATCGCCGCATTGCCAGCTGCGCGCATCAAGGGCACGGCCGCACTGATGAACTTCACATTGGCGCGCAAATTGATGTTCTGCACCTTGTCCCAGAGGGACATGTCGATATTCGCGATGCTGACCGCGGGATGATTGATCGCGGCGATCAGTCCGAGGAACCGCAGCGGAATACCCGTCTGCGCGGCCCGCTCGATCACCCGGTCGATCTCCGCATCACGCTCGAGATCCATCTGCACGCCGATGCAGGTCCGTCCAAACTCGGAAGACAGCGCATCCGCGACCGCAGCAACCTCCGCAGCCCGGTCGCACAACAGCAGCGACCAGCCACTCTCAGCAAACCGCCGCGCCGCCGCCCGCCCGACCTCGCCCGACGCTCCAGTGAGAATCGCAAGTTTCGTATCCGCCATAGATTTTTCCTCCCAAGATTTGACGTTGGCGATGGTAGGGAGGAAATCGGAAATGTGAACGAGGAGATTATCCATTCTGGATATCGTATCTGCCTACGGCAGTCATGGGTGGCGGGCCACCTACGAGGGCACGCACGACGTCCACGCTTTGATCCTGGGCCGGGCGCAGACCGGCATCCAGGCGTTCTTCTAGGGAATCGAGTTAAGACGCAAAAGACCTGCTTAACGCGGGTTTTGTCTATTCTGTTTTGTATCCATGAAGATGA
>NZ_JBFREC010000013.1:0-127900 GCF_052114105.1 Rhizobium sp. RAF36
GCAGACCGCCATGGATGAGCTTGGTGGCACCCGACGACGTGCCCGAGGCGAAGTCGTTCATCTCGGCCAGCGCCACCGAATAGCCGCGGCCAGCCGCATCCCGGGCGATCCCGCAGCCGTTGATACCGCCGCCGATCACGAATAGGTCGAAGATCTGCCCGCTCACACACGTTCTCCAATGATTTAGTGCTTAAAAACGAAATTTGTTAAGCGCTAAAACGAAAGAAAGTGAATGTCAAACGAACCTTTTGCGACGGTCAAAGATTTAATCTTTGGTGCTGTCATTCCGGTTGGTTTCGACCAGATTGATAGCGCCCTCGGAACAGATGCGACGGAGTGAATCCAAAGGGCATTCGTCGGTGACGAAGGTGTGGACCTGCGACAGATGGCCAATACGGACGGGCGCGGTGCGCTCGAACTTGGTGGAATCGGCCACCAGGACCACGTGCCGGGCGTTGGCCATGATTGCCTGGGCAACCTTGACTTCGCGGTAGTCGAAATCGAGCAGCGCGCCATCGGGATCGATCGCGGATGCGCCGATGACGGCATAATCCACTTTGAACTGCCGGATGAAATCGACGGCCGCCTCGCCGACGATGCCGCCATCGGAATGGCGCACGACACCGCCAGCGATCACCACCTCAATCGAGGGGAAGAGCCGCAAGCGGCTGGCGACGTTGATGTTATTGGTGATGACCATCAGCTCATGATGCTCGATCAGTGCTTCGCCAACGGCTTCGGTCGTCGTGCCGATATTGATGAACAGAGAGGCATTGTTGGGGATGAGGGCTGCGGTTGCCCGGCCGATCGCCGTCTTCTCGTTGGCGGCGATCGAGCGCCGTGCCTCGTATTTGACGTTCTCCGTGCCACCCGGAAAGATCGCGCCGCCATGGATGCGGGTCAGCACACGACTGTCGCAGAGATCGTTGAGATCCTTGCGGATGGTCTGCGGGGTCACCGAGAAACGGGCCGCCAGATCTTCTACCAGCACGCGGCCCTCGGACTTGGCGATATCGAGGATCTCGGTCTGCCGTCCGGACAGAAACATGCTGCGCCTCCCTTTCTTTCGTTTTTTGCGATCATATGTTAAAGCGAAAATTGCGCAATCGGCGACTGAAAGCCGACGCCGGGAGGGCCATCGCGTGTTTGATCCAAAGCTTTTCGAAAACCGCAATGTTGTTGTCACCGGCGCGGGCCGCGGCATCGGCCTCGAAGTCGTCCGGCAATTTCTTGATTGCGGTGCGCGCGTTGCCGTTCATACCGGCCGGGGCACCAAACGGCAGCTGCCAGACTTCCTGACGGCTGCGGAAGCGGACGGCCGTGCGGTGCTGATCGCTGGCGATTTTACCGCTTCCGGCGGTACCGCAAAATTTGCGGATCAGGTTCTTCGGGCGTTCGGCAGCGTCCACGTGCTGGTCAACAATGCGGGCACGATGGTTGGCCGGTTTCCGGCAGGCGAGCTGACCGACAGCGAATATGAAGCGATCACCCGGCTCAATCAGACATCCGTCGTCGAGGTGACGCGTGCGCTTATCCCGGCGTTGCGGGCCGCCAACGGCGCGGCGATCGTCAACACCGTGTCGATTTCGGCCCTGACCGGCGGCAGTCCGGGATCGGCGATCTATTCGGCTTCGAAAGCCTTCGTTTCCACCTATTCCAAGGCGTTGGCGCGCGAGCTTGCGCCCGATGCGATCCGTGTCAATTGCGTGTCGCCAGGGACGATCGAGACGGATTTCCACGAGCGTTATTCGTCGCGCGAAAAGCTGGAGCAGACCCGCAAAACCATTCCGCTGCAGCGGCTCGGAACCGCTGCGGACTGCGCCCCTGCCTATCTTTTCCTGGCGGCGCCCGAACTCTCCGGCTACATCACCGGCCAAGTCTTGGAAATTAATGGCGGCCAGCTTATCTGCTGATTTACTTGGACTATTTTTGGTATTTTAGTAAAATTGCGCAGTATAACGGTGCGAATATGCTATCGCTTGGGCCCGTCCTAACGCGTCCATCAGAGAATCCGAATGCCTTTGCCTACAACTGCGCCGGGAACAGCTGGTCAGGAATTGAAGAAGCTTGCTGAGAAAGCTCATGAAGCAAGCAGCCTCCTCAAGGCAATGGCGCACCAGACGCGGCTCCTCATTCTCTGCATTCTTGCCGAAGAGGAAAAGACCGTCAGCGAGATCGAAGAGCTGCTCGGCGTGCAGCAGGCGATGGTCTCGCAGCAGCTGGCGCGACTGCGGATGGAAGGTCTGGTCAATACCCGTCGTGAGGGACGTCTCGTCTATTACAGCCTCGGAAACGAGAGTGTCGCCTCCTTCCTGGATTCGCTTTTCGCGCTGTTTCCTGGAGCCGCAGCGGCCCGATAGCCGCTCTTGCTAAGCGTGTGTTCTCCGGCCAAAGATGCCTGAACAGGAAGTTCGGCGGGAGACCGGATGATCGATAAGCTGGAATTCTTCATAGCCCTTGCCAATGAAAAGCATTTCGGCCGCGCGGCCGAGGAATGCGGCGTTTCGCAGCCGACGCTCTCGGCGGCGATCCGCCAGCTGGAGGACCAGCTGGGCGTCATGCTGGTGCAGCGCGGTTCGCGCTTCCAGGGGCTGACACCCGAGGGGCAGCGGGTGCTGGAATGGGCGCGCCGCATCGTCGGCGACACGCGCACCATGCGCGAGGAGATGCGCACCGCCCGCAAGGGGCTTTCCGGTCATCTCCGGATCGCTTCCATTCCAACTGCGCTTGCGATGCTGCCGCGGATCACCACGCCATTTCAGGAGCGGCACCCCGACGTGACGTTTTCGATCGTGTCGCGCAACTCGCTCCAGGTTCTGAGCATGCTCGAAAATCTCGAGATCGATGCCGGGATCACCTATCTGGAGAACGAACCGCTTGGGCGGGTGACGACGGTTCCGCTTTACGCCGAGCGCTACAACCTGATTACCGCTGCCGGCAGTCCGCTTTCCGATCGCGAAACTGTGACGTGGCGCGAGGTGGGCCATCTTCGGCTTTGTCTATTGACTGCGGACATGCAGAACCGCCGCATCATCAACCGGCATCTGGCCGAGGCCGGTGCGACGGCGCATCCGACTTTGGAGTCAGGGTCGATGATCGTGTTGTTTTCTCACGTGCGCACCGGCCGCTGGGCAAGCATCATGCCGCGGAATGTGGCCGAATCCTTCGGTTTTCCGGCTGAAATCCGCATGATCCCGATTGTCGAGCCGGAGGCCGATCATCTTGTCGGTCTGGTCGCGACACATCGCGAGCCGTTCACGCCACTCGTCTCTGCGCTGTTGCATGAGGCAAGGATACTCGCGGAGAGCGAAGATCTTCGATAGGAAAAACCTATCAATCGACGGAACAGCTTTATTGATCGCCTGCATGTTCCCTGAGACACTTCCTGTCACAATGTCATACCAAGCTGGGGGAGGCTGGTGTGGCGGCTGAAACGGGAAGCCCTGGGAGGCCTGCCAAAATGAATGCCCATGTCGCCACCGGCGATATTGCCGCGCGTACGCGCGCGATCGTCTCGAGCCTTCGGTCTCTCGAAGGTCCGCTTCTTCCTATCTTGCATGAAGTCCAGGATGAGTTCGGTTATGTGCCGCAGGAAGCCCTTCCTGTCATCGCGCACGAACTGAACCTGTCGCGCGCCGAAGTGCATGGCGTGATGACCTTCTATCATGACTACCGGGATCATCCGGCCGGGCGCCATGTTCTGAAGCTCTGTCGGGCCGAGGCCTGTCAGTCGATGGGCGGAGATGCCATGGCTGAGCGGGTCAAGTCGCTTTTGGGTATCGATTTCCATCAGACGACGCTCGATGGCAACGTTACGCTGGAGCCGGTCTATTGTCTCGGGCTCTGCGCCTGCGCACCGGCGGCGATGCTGGACGGCGAGCTTTACGGTCGCGTCGATGACGAGACGGTTGCCGAATTCGTTGCGGACGTGCGGCGATGACCGTCAAGATTTTCGTTCCCCGCGATGCGGCGGCGCTTTCGCTCGGCGCCGACAAGGTTGCCAAGGAAGTGGCCGCGCAGATTGCGGCTCGCGGCCTCGATGTGAAGCTGGTGCGCAACGGTTCGCGCGGCATGCTGTGGCTGGAGCCGCTTGTCGAAGTCGAGATCGAAGGCAAGCGTATCGGCTATGGTCCGGTGAAGTCCAAGGACGTCGAGGGCTTGTTCGAGGCCGGTCTGGTCTCCGGCGGCGATCACGCGCTCTGTCTTGGGGAGGTCGAAAGCCTCCCATTCCTCAAGGAACAGACCCGATTGACCTTTGCCCGCTGCGGCATCACCGATCCTCTGTCACTCGAAGATTATGAAGCGCACGGCGGTCTTGCCGGGCTTAAGCGGGCTGTCGCCATAGCGCCTGCTGATATCGTCAAGGAAGTCACCGATTCAGGGTTGCGTGGCCGTGGTGGCGCTGGCTTTCCGACCGGTATCAAGTGGAAGACGGTTCTCGACGCTTCGGGTCCTCGCAAATATATCGTCTGCAATGCTGACGAAGGCGATAGCGGTACCTTTGCCGACCGGATGATCATGGAAGGCGATCCCTTCGTGCTGATCGAGGGGATGGCAATTGCCGGGCTTGCGACAGGCGCCACCAAGGGCTTTGTCTACACCCGCTCGGAATATCCGCATGCGATCGCGGCGATGACCGAGGCGGTCGAGATCGCCCGCAAGGCTGGGGTGCTCGGTCCGTCGGTCATGGGCTCTGGCAAGGCCTTCGATATCGAAGTGCGCATGGGCGCCGGTGCCTATGTGTGCGGCGAGGAAACGGCGCTGCTGAACAGCCTGGAAGGCAAGCGCGGTGTCGTACGCGCCAAACCGCCGCTGCCTGCTCACAAGGGCCTGTTTGCGTCTCCGACCGTCATTAACAACGTCATTTCGTTGGCATCGGTACCTGTCATTCTCGACAAGGGTGCAGCCTTCTACCGTGATTTCGGCATGGGCCGCTCGCGCGGCACGATCCCGCTGCAGATCGCCGGAAACGTCAAGCATGGCGGTCTCTACGAGACGGCCTTCGGCCTATCGCTCGGCGACATCATCGACAGGATCGGTGGCGGCACCGCGAGCGGACGCCCGGTCAAGGCGGTTCAGGTCGGCGGTCCCCTTGGGGCTTATTTCCCGCGGGCGCTGTTCGATACGCCGTTCGACTACGAAGCTTTCGCCGCCAGAGATGGTCTGATCGGCCATGCGGGTGTCGTCGTCTTTGACGACAGCGCCGACATGCTGAAGCAGGCGCGGTTCGCGATGGAGTTCTGCGCGGTCGAAAGCTGCGGCAAGTGCACGCCCTGTCGTATCGGCTCGACGCGCGGCGTCGAGACGGCAGACAAGATTGCCCAGGGGATCGAACCGGAGAAGAACCGGGCGCTGCTCACCGATCTCTGCAACACGATGAAATTCGGCTCGCTCTGTGCGCTGGGCGGCTTCACCCCATATCCGGTGATGAGTGCGATGACGCACTTCCCGGACGATTTCGCTCCAACACCCCTTATCGAAGCGGCGGAGTAAAGACCCATGTCTCTCGTTCATGAAATTGACTACGGAACGCCGGCTTCGAAATCCGAAGCGATGGTGACGCTGACCATCGATGGCCGCGAGATCACCGTGCCCGAGGGCACCTCGATCATGCGTGCGTCGATGGAGGCAGGGATCCAGGTTCCGAAGCTTTGCGCTACAGATATGGTCGATGCTTTCGGCTCCTGCCGTCTCTGTCTCGTCGAGATCGAAGGACGCAACGGCACGCCGGCCTCCTGTACGACGCCGGTTGCGTCGGGTCTCGTCGTTCATACGCAGACGGGGCGGCTCAAGGATATCCGCCGTGGGGTGATGGAGCTCTATATCTCCGACCACCCGCTCGACTGTCTCACCTGTGCCGCCAACGGCGATTGCGAATTGCAGGACATGGCGGGTGCCGTCGGCCTGCGTGACGTTCGCTATGGCTATGAAGGCGATAATCACGTCAAGGCGCGCAGCAATGGCGAGATCAATCTGAAATGGATGCCGAAGGACGAGTCGAACCCGTATTTCACCTATGACCCGTCGAAATGCATCGTCTGCTCGCGCTGTGTGCGGGCCTGCGAAGAGGTGCAAGGCACCTTCGCGCTGACGATCGAAGGCCGCGGTTTCGGCTCGCGCGTTTCGCCCGGCATGCATGAGCATTTCCTTGATTCGGAATGCGTCTCCTGCGGCGCCTGCGTGCAGGCCTGCCCGACGGCGACGCTGACGGAGAAGTCGGTCATCGAGATCGGCCAGCCGGAGCATTCGGCGGTCACCACCTGCGCCTATTGCGGCGTCGGCTGCTCGTTCAAGGCGGAAATGCGCGGCGAAGAGCTGGTGCGCATGGTGCCGTGGAAGGATGGTCAGGCAAACCGCGGGCATTCCTGCGTCAAGGGCCGCTTCGCCTATGGCTATTCGACCCACAAGGATCGCATCCTCAACCCTATGATCCGCGAGAAGGTCTCGGATCCGTGGCGGGAAGTCACCTGGGACGAGGCCTATGCGCATGTCGCTTCCGAGTTCAAGCGCATCCAATATCAGTATGGCCGCGAAGCGGTTGGCGGCATCACGTCGTCGCGCTGCACCAACGAGGAGACCTTCCTCGTTCAGAAGCTGATCCGGGCCGGCTTCGGCAATAACAATGTCGATACCTGTGCCCGCGTCTGCCATTCGCCGACCGGCTATGGTCTGGGACAGGCTTTCGGCACCTCGGCCGGTACGCAGAATTTCGACAGCGTCGAGCATTCCGACGTCGTGGTCGTCATTGGTGCGAACCCGACGGATGGTCATCCGGTCTTCGGCTCGCGGCTCAAGAAGCGGTTGCGTCAGGGTGCCAAGCTGATCGTCATCGATCCGCGCCGCATCGATCTGGTGCGCACGCCGCATGTCGAGGCGGCCTATCATCTGCCGCTGAGACCGGGCACCAACGTTGCCGTCATGACGGCGCTGGCGCATGTCATCGTCACCGAAGGTCTGTTCAACGAGCGATTCATTCGCGAGCGTTGCGACTGGTCGGAATTTGAGGATTGGGCGGCCTTCGTTTCGGAGCCGCAGCACAGCCCCGAGGAGACCGAGAAGTTCACCGGCGTTCCCGCTGCCGATCTGCGCGGCGCGGCCAGGCTTTATGCACTCGGCGGCAATGGCGCGATCTATTACGGCCTCGGCGTTACCGAACACAGCCAGGGTTCGACGACCGTGATGGCGATCGCCAACCTGGCGATGGTAACAGGCAATATCGGCCGCGAAGGGGTCGGCGTGAACCCGCTGCGCGGCCAGAACAATGTGCAGGGCTCCTGCGACATGGGATCGTTCCCGCACGAGCTGCCGGGCTATCGCCATATCTCCGACGATGCGACGCGCGATGTCTTCGAAAAGCTGTGGGGCGTAAAGCTCAACAACGAGCCGGGCCTGCGCATTCCGAACATGCTGGATGCGGCTGTGGATGGCACCTTCAAGGGGCTCTACATCCAGGGTGAGGACATCCTGCAATCGGATCCGGATACCAAGCATGTCGCGGCCGGTCTGGCGGCGATGGAATGTGTCGTCGTCCAGGATCTCTTCCTCAACGAGACTGCCAACTACGCGCATGTCTTCCTGCCGGGCTCGACCTTCCTGGAGAAGGACGGAACCTTCACCAATGCAGAGCGGCGCATCAACCGCGTGCGCAAGGTGATGACCCCTAAGAACGGCTATGCCGACTGGGAAGTGACGCAGAAGCTCGCCCAAGCGATGGGTCTGAACTGGAACTACAAGCATCCGTCCGAGATCATGGACGAGATCGCGGCGAGTACGCCGAGCTTCGCGATGGTGTCCTACGACTATCTGGAAAAGATGGGCTCGGTTCAGTGGCCGTGCAACGAGAAGCATCCCGAGGGATCGCCGATCATGCATGTCGATGGCTTCGTTCGCGGCAAGGGCAAGTTTATCCGCACGGAATATGTAGCGACCGACGAACGCACCGGCCCGCGCTTTCCGCTGCTGCTCACCACCGGCCGTATTCTCAGCCAGTATAATGTGGGAGCGCAGACGCGCCGCACCGAGAACGTTGCCTGGCACGCGGAAGACCGGCTGGAAATCCATCCGCACGATGCAGAACAGCGCGGCATCCGCGATGGCGACTGGATCAAGCTGCAGAGCCGCTCCGGTGATACGACACTGCGGTCGCTGATCACCGAGCGCGTTGCGCCCGGTGTCGTCTATACGACCTTCCATCACCCGACAACGCAGGCCAACGTTATCACCACCGATTTCTCCGACTGGGCGACCAACTGCCCGGAATACAAGGTGACGGCGGTGCAGGTTTCGCCCTCCAACGGGCCGACCGAGTGGCAGCTCGAATATGACGAGCAGGCCCGCCAGAGCCGCCGTATCTCCGGCAAGATGGAGGCCGCGGAATAATGTCCGAACGGCACACACGCCTCCCCGTCAGCCGCATCGCCCGCAAGGGCGGTGTGGTGATGCCGGGCGAGCGCATCGTGCCGGAGGAGGTGCCGATCGCCTTTTCCTATGGCGGCAGTTCGCATGCCGTTATGATGGCGACGCCCGATGATCTTGAGGATTTCGCCGTGGGCTTCAGCCTGACGGAGGGGATCATCAGTTCGATGGCGCAGATTTCCTCGATCGAGACCGTCGATAGCGAGATCGGCATCGATGTGCAGATCATGCTCGCGGATGATGTCGAAGACGCTCTGCGCGCCCGGCGCCGCAGCATGGCTGGACCCGTCGGGTGCGGGCTTTGCGGTATCGAATCGATCGAGCAGGCCGTTCGCAAGGTGCCGGATGTTTCCGGTTCTCTCTTGGCACTGACGCACGGCGATATTGTGCGCGCTGCAAACCTGCTAAACGAGGCGCAGCCGCTGCATCGCGAAACCCGTGCCGTCCATGGCGCAGGCTTCTATATTCCTGGGCAGGGGCTCTCGGCCGTTCGTGAGGATGTCGGGCGGCACAATGCGCTGGATAAGCTTTGCGGCGCCGTGATCCGGTCGGGCAATACCGGCATCGGCGGTGCCGTAGTCGTCACCAGCCGTATATCCGTCGAGATGGTGCAGAAGACGGCAATTCTGGGCGCATCGATCCTGATTGCGATTTCGGCGCCGACGGCACTCGCCATCCGCACGGCCGAGGACGCCGGCATGACGCTCGTTGCCCTGGTTCGTGGCGATGATTTCGAGATTTTCACCCATCCCCACCGCATTTCGCCGGAAAGCATCGCCGATGTCGCATGATACGCGTTCCAAGCTCGTCTACATGGCCAATCAGATAGCCACTTTTTTCAAGACCCAGCCCGCCAGCGAAGCTGTCGAGGGCGTCGCAACACATATCAATAAATTTTGGGAGCCGCGTATGCGGCGGCAGTTTTTTGAAATTCTGGAACAGGAAAACAATGGATTCGATCCCTTGGTGATCGAGGCCTCTTCCCTGATCCGCAAGCCCGAGCCGGCGGAGCCTATCCGGCACTAAACATCGTTTCGCGCGAGGGGGACGCAGGTTGTTTTTGCCTGTTCGAGCGCGATTCATGGCAGCAAGGTCAGATCCAGGAGGAACTCATTCATGACCGCAGCGGATACATCAGGAGCAGGGGTACTGGCGGGCGCTGGCCTGCTTGATCGTGAGCGAATTATTGCGCAGCCGGGCTTCAACCGGTGGCTCGTGCCGCCAGCCGCACTCGCCATTCATCTGTGCATCGGCATGGCATACGGCTTCAGCGTGTTCTGGCTGCCGCTGTCGAAATCGCTGGGGATCAGCACCTCGACGGCCTGCCCGGATCTGACGCTGGCTTCGGCCCTTTTCACCACGACCTGCGACTGGCGCGTTGCCGATCTCGGCTGGATCTATACGCTGTTCTTCGTGCTCCTCGGCTGCTCTGCGGCCATCTGGGGCGGCTGGCTTGAGCGGGTCGGTCCGCGCAAGGCCGGTTTCGTTTCCGCCTGCTGCTGGTGCGGCGGTATTCTCGTCGCTGCCGTCGGCGTCATGACCCATCAGCTCTGGCTGATGTGGCTCGGTGCCGGTGTGATCGGCGGTATCGGCCTCGGTCTCGGCTATATCTCGCCGGTTTCGACGCTGATCAAGTGGTTCCCGGACCGTCGCGGTATGGCGACCGGCATGGCGATCATGGGCTTCGGCGGCGGCGCGATGATCGGCGCTCCGCTCGCAAATCTGCTGATGAACTACTTCAAGACCGACACGTCGGTCGGTGTCTGGCAGACCTTCGTGGTCATGGCCGTCATCTACTTCGTCTTCATGATGGGCGGTGCCTTCGGCTACCGCATTCCGCCGGCCGGCTGGCGTCCTGAGGGCTGGACGGCCCCTGCTGCCAAGAGCAGCATGATCACCACCAAGCACGTGCACCTGCGCGATGCGCACAAGACCAAGCAGTTCTGGCTGATCTGGGCGGTTCTCTGCCTCAACGTCTCTGCTGGTATCGGCGTTATCGGCATGGCATCGCCGATGCTGCAGGAAATCTTTGCCGGTTCGCTGATCGGTCTGCCTGACGTCGGCTTCGCGCAACTCGATGCGGGCCAGAAAGCATCGATCGCAACGATCGCGGCGGGCTTTGCCGGTCTGCTCTCGCTCTTCAATATCGGCGGACGCTTCTTCTGGGCCTCTCTGTCGGACAAGATCGGCCGCAAGAACACCTATTATACGTTCTTCCTGCTTGGTATTGTTCTCTACGCTGTGGCGCCGACGCTCGCCGACATGGGCAACAAGGCACTCTTCGTTCTGGCCTTCGGCATCATCCTGTCGATGTATGGCGGCGGTTTCGCGACAATCCCGGCCTATCTCGCCGATATCTTCGGTACGCAGTTCGTCGGCGCCATACATGGCCGTCTGCTTACCGCATGGGCTACCGCCGGTATCGTCGGTCCTGTGGTCGTCAATTACATCCGCGAGGCGCAGATCTCGGCGGGCGTGGCGCCTGGACCGGCGCTCTATACCGGCACGATGTATATCCTGGCTGGTATGCTGGCACTCGGCCTGATCGCCAACCTCTTCGTCCGGCCGCTTGCCGACAAGTGGTTCATGTCGGACGCAGAAGTGGCATCGCTGCAGGCGAAATCGGCTGCCGCAAGCGCTGGACCGAGCGGCTCGTTCGGCATTGGCAGAGGCGGCTTCGATGGCAAGGCAGCTCTGGCCTGGGCCGTCGTCGGCATTCCGCTGCTGTGGGGCGTCTGGGTAACGTTGAAGGCGACGTTTGCCTTGTTCGGCTGATCGGAACCTTGGTGGATATAAGGAAAGGCACGCGTCTCAGCGCGTGCCTTTCTCATGAAAAAGGCGCCTCTGGGGAGAGGCGCGAATTCCGGAGTGGGGCGCTTTCACCACCAGGGCCGCATCCGGCCTCTCGCGCCGGACACGGTCCCGGGGGAGGAGGTCAGCGCATCGCGATGACCATGCGGCAGAGCTTGACGAGGCTTGCCTCGTAGCCGCCCGAGCCGAGAATGTCCCGGCAGCGAAGCTTTACCTTGGCACGCTCGGCTGCCGACATGTCATTGTAGGAGTAGGACGGCCCATTCAGACCACGAGGGCCATTGGGACCATTCGGCCCGTTCGGCCCATTGGGACCGTTAGGGCCAGTCGGATCATCCGGATCGATACCGGGCACACCGAGGGCGATATCGACCAGCGTGTTGCCGCCCAAACCAGCTTTCGCCCTGGCGCTGACGAGGCCGCTGCCGCCGACATTGGCATTGACGTCAGCATTCAGACCTTTGCTGCCGCCGACGCTTGCTGTCGTGCCGACTCCGAGCCCCTTTGTTCCGCCGCCGATGCTCGTCTTGCTATTGATGCCGCCGGATCCGCCAACGGATGCGTTGACGCCAAGCCCACCCTTCGATGTGCCGCCGACGCTGGCATTGACGCCGCTGGAGCCACCGATGGACGCGCTGAGGCCGCGCCCGCCATTGTTGCCGATGCTGACGCCGTTGCTACCGCCTATGCTAAGACCGCCGCCGCCACTGCTTTTGCTGCCGCTGCTTGTACTCCCGCTGCTCGTACTGCTCTTGGAGCCGCCGCTGAGGGCGTTTCCGAGGCCGCCGAGAAGGCCTTCGGTGCTAGCCTGGGACGGCATGATCAACGCTGCACAGCTGATGGCGAGTACAGTGATAGCCGATTTGTGATACTGCATTTCCAACCTCCAAAAGCGATTCCGCCAGGACCCCATGCCCAGGCTTGGAAATCAAAATCGGAAGCGCGCGCTTTCCGTATCGGATAGCAGCAACCAAAAGTGGTTATCAGGTCTCCGATCGATACAGTATCAGAATATACGTAGATTCTAATATTGTGTAGGAGTTTCGCGCTAAGGTTGGTTCTGACTACTTGTACAGCTAAGAATCTGTAAACGAAATCGGCAAGACTGCGTCTATAATATTTTCTATTGCGTAATTTCTGGAAAGTACCGAATTCTATAGTGATTGTTTTCATTGTGATTTCGGAGAATTTCCTTGCCTGAAAGCATATGTGGCTATTCTCGTAGAATAGGTGCGAAGGGCGAGGCGTCAAATCGATGCTTATCTATGATGATATTCTAATTCAATCAAAAATTAGGGGCGCCGGCTGATTTTGGCAGCACGCCTTGCTTGCAGAGATGCAAAGAAAAACCGGCCCTGCAAGCAGGGCCGGAGTGCAGGTGTGCCTGAGTGGAGATCAGAATTCTTCCCAGTTGTCGGCGGCCGGTGCGGCTGAACCGTGCGCTCTGGCAACACGGGAGACAAGCTGCAGAGCCGGAGAGGTATGTCTCGCAGCTGGACGATGCTGCATCTCGTTGCCGAGGCGGAACTGGCTGAGCAGGGCTCTGAGCACCTCTGCCTCGGAGGTCAGCTTGTGGCTTGCTGCGGTGCTTTCCTCGACCATGGCGGCATTCTGTTGTGTCGCCTGGTCCATCGAATTGACAGCCTGATTGATTTCCTTGATGCCTGTCGCTTGTTCGCGTGATCCTTCGACGATGGCCGCGACATTGGTATTGATGTCGGCCACCTGGCTGACGATCTCTTCGAGCGCCCGGCCAGTCTGGCCGACGAGATCGACGCCATTCTTGACGAACTCGCTGGACTGGTTGATCAGCGCCTTGATTTCCTTGGCAGCACTTGCCGAGCGCTGGGCGAGTTCGCGCACTTCCTGGGCGACGACGGCAAAGCCCTTGCCGGCTTCCCCGGCGCGTGCGGCCTCGACACCGGCATTCAGCGCCAGCAGATTGGTCTGGAAGGCGATATCGTCGATGACGCCGATGATGTTGGTGATCTCGCGGGACGACTGCTCGATCTGCCCCATCGCCGAGACTGCATTGCGCACGACGATACCGGATTGCTCGGCGCCATGCTTCGTCTTGGCCACGAGCTGACCGGCCTCGCCAGCGCGGTGGCTGGAGTCGTTGACGGTGGTGGTGATCTGCTCCAGTGCGGCGGCCGTCTCTTCAATGGACGCGGCCTGCTGTTCCGTGCGTTTCGAGAAGGAATCGGCTGCAGCACCGATCTCGTGAGACCCGGCGGCGATCGCGGCCGTGTTCTCGCCGATCGTCACCATCGTATCCCGCAGCTTTTCCAGCGCAGTGTTGAAATCGTGGCGCAATTGCTCCATCGATGGGACGAAGGCGGTATTGACCGTCTGCGTCAGGTCGCCCTCCGCGAGATGTTTCAAAGCGCTGCCGAGCTGGCTGATCGCGCTCATTCGCTCGGTCACGTCGGTGGCGAACTTGACGACCTTGTAGACACGGCCATCGGCGCCGATGATCGGGTTGTAGGCGGCCTGGATCCAGATTTCCTTGCCGCCCTTGCCATAACGAACGAACTCGTTGGCGATGAACTCGCCGCCTGCCAGCCGCCGCCAGAAATTGGCATAGTCTTCGGTGCGGGCATAGGCGGGATCGCAGAACATGCTGTGATGCCTTCCAGCGATTTCGGAGAGGCTGTAGCCCAGGCCTTTACAGAAATTCTCGTTGGCCGTCAGGATCTCGCCGTTCGGCTTGAATTCGATGACGGCCTGAGACCGGGAGATCGCATCGAGCTTGCCGGCGTCGTCGATCGCCTGACGCTTGGCCGCGGTGATGTCGGTGGCAAACTTGACGACCTTGAAGGGCTTTCCGCCCTTGAGCACGGGATTATAGGTTGCCTGGATCCAGATCTCACGGCCGCCCTTTGCCAGCCGCTTGTAAGCGCCAGCATCATGTTCGCCGCGGCCAAGCCGGGTCCAGAAATCGCGGTATTCCGCGGTTGCCACCAAGGCCGGATCGCAGAACATGCTGTGATGTTTGCCGGTGATCTCATCGAGACTGTAGCCGAGCGCCCGGCAGAAGTTCTCGTTGGCCTTCAGGACATTGCCTTTCAGATCAAATTCGATAACGGCTTGAGATTTCGAAATGGCATCAAGAATGTATTTTGCATCGGAAGATAAACCCAGCATCCCCGTTCCCCAATCATGTGCCGACGCCCTCGCCAGGCAAAGTTGATGAACTTACAGCTTTTGGATTTGAGGCCGGATTAATCGCGCTATACGCGAAAATCGCAACTATCAGAAATCGTAATACTGTCAGTTCGCAACCCATGATGATGGTGCGAAGGTTAATTTAGGGTATAAAAGAGATTGCTAATAAGATTTGTTTTTACGCCAAGTTCTTATGGGTGATTTCTACTGGGCACAAAAAAGCCGCCTCGACGGCGGCTTTGATTTCGTGTGGCGCTGCCTTCCGTTAGGCGGCAACGAGTTCTTCGGCTTCGCTTTCCTTGAACATTTTCGCGAGGTTCAGGAAGCAGATCATGCCGTTTTCGGAGGCGATGATACCTTCGCAATAGGCGCGATCGAAGGAGGCGGTGACCTCAGGAACGGGCTGAACCTGGCCGGAAGAAATCGTCAGGATGTCCGAGACGCGGTCGACGAGCATGCCGATGACCATGCTGTGGACTTCGGCAACAACGATGGCGCTGCGTTCATTGGCGACCGTGCTCTTCATACCAAGCTTGTAGGCAAGGTCGATGATCGGGATTACCGAGCCGCGCAGGTTCATCACTCCGATGACATCCGATGGTGCATGCGGGATCGGGGTGGAGGGCGCCCAGCCACGGATTTCGCGGATGGTCGTCGTCTTCACGCAGAATTCCTGATCGTGCAGCCGGAAGGCAATGATCTCGAGTGTGTCGCCACTGAAACTATTGGAATTAATGGTGCTCATTAGAAATCTTCCCAATTCTCGTAAGCCAGAGCGGCTGCGCCGCCATTGGCGCGAACATTCGTTACGCGTTGACCACGTGGCGTTGCGCGTGTGGCAGGCGCTTCTGTGGCTTTGGTGTTGAGCTTAGCGAAAGAGTGTTGCGCAAATCTAAATTGCGACAGCAGCACCCGGAGGTTTTCGGCTTCCTTCGAGAGTTTGCCGCTGGCAGCCGTGGTCTCCTCGACCATAGAGGCATTGTCCTGCGTGACCTGGTCCATTGCGTTGACGGCCTTGTTGATCTCCGTCAGCCCGGTGGACTGCTCGCGGGCAGCTGTAACGATCGCCACGACATTGCCGTCGATCTCGGTGACCTGCGAGACGATCTCTTCCAGAGCGCTGCCGGTTTCACCGACCAGCGTTACGCCGCTCTTGACGTGTTCGGACGAGGCGGTGATCAGCGTCTTGATCTCCTTTGCCGCGTTTGCCGAGCGTTGGGCGAGTTCGCGGACTTCCTGCGCGACAACAGCAAACCCCTTGCCAGCTTCGCCGGCACGGGCAGCCTCGACACCGGCATTCAGGGCCAAAAGATTGGTCTGGAACGCGATTTCGTCGATGACGCTGATGATGTTGCTGATCTCGCGCGACGAATTGGCGATCTGATCCATGGCGCCGATCGCCTTGCGGACGATGCTGCCGGAATGGCCGGCGCCAAGCTTCGTCTTGGCCACCAGGTCGCCAGCCTCACCGGCGCGCTTGGCGCTGTCGGCCACTGTCTGGGTGATCTGCTCAAGGGCGGCGGCTGTCTCCTCAACGGTTGCTGCCTGCCGCTCCGTCCGTCTGGACAATTCGCCGGCAGCGGTCGTCATTTCGCGGGAACCGTGCGCGATGGCATCGGTGTTTTCAGCAACGGTGCGCATGGCGCCGCTCAGACGTTCGACAGCGCTGTTGAAATCGACGCGAACCTTGTCGAGAGCCGGAAGGAATGGGGTCTCAATGGCGCCGGTCAGGTCGCCGGCGGCAAGGCGCGTCAGTCCTTCGCCGAGCTCATCGACGGCCTGCACGCGGCTGGTGATATCGGTCGCAAACTTGACAACCTTGAAGACGCGACCGTTCATGTCGAAGATCGGGTTGTAGGACGCCTGGATCCAGACGACTTTACCGCCCTTGCCGACCCGCTTGAACTCTTCGGCAACGAACTGGCCGGCGGCAAGCTTGGTCCAGAATTCGCGGTAGGCAGGCGAGGCCGTATAGGCCGTTTCGCAGAACATGCTGTGATGCTTTCCGCGGATTTCCTCCAGGCTGTAGCCGAGGACGGAAAGGAAGTTGCCGTTTGCGGTCAAGATCTCGCCGGACGGGGTAAACTCGATGACGGCCTGTGCCCGGGAGATCGCTTCGATCTTGCCGATGGCATTTGCCGAATCGAGCTTGGCCGCGGTCACGTCAGTTGCGAACTTGACGATCTTGTAAGGCTTGCCGTTGGAGAGCAGGGGATTGTAGGTCGCCTGAATCCAGACGTCCCGGCCGCCCTTGCCGATGCGGCGGTATTCGCCGGAATCGAACTGGCCCTTGCCGAGCTTGGCCCAGAAATCCTTGTAGGCCGCAGACGCGACATAGTCAGGATCGCAGAATATCCGGTGGTGTTTGCCGGCGATCTCCGAAAGGTCGTAGCCGAGCGTCCGGCAAAAGTTTTCGTTGGCCGTCAGAATATTGCCCTGCAGGTCGAATTCGATCACGGCCTGCGATTTGTTGAGCGCCGAGAACATGGCCTTGGCGTCGGAACCTGAAATAACTGAAAATAGCGGCATCGTCGTCCCTCTAAGGACTGCAGCACTCCAAAGCGGTGCGGGGCGAGGGCGATTGCCAAAAACAGGCACACAGATCGCCGCGCCTGCGGCGCATTCGATGCGGCAGGTCAGATCTCAAATAAAGCTGAAAACCCGGACGCTGCCCCCACAATACGCCCGGGTGTTTCTGCTGAAATAATATGATTAGTTAGATTAAAAATGAGTAACTGACTGAATATACTGATGTATATTAGCGTTTAATGCGTGAGTTCACGCAAACATACTTCGTGTTGGTTGCGGCCTCCGAAGAGGCCGCTCACCTCAGGTAATTGTCTTCTCGATTTCGGAGACGGCCCATTCGACCTGGTCCTTGGTGATGACCAGCGGCGGAGCGAGGCGGATCGTGTGCTCGTGTGTATCCTTGGCGAGCAGACCGCGCTCCTTGAGAGCGTAGCAATACTGACGCGCGCCACCTGCTTCGGGCTCGAGCTCGATCGCCAGCATCAGGCCGCGGCCACGTACGTCCTTGACGATGTTCGAGCGGATGGAGCGCAGACCTTCGAGGAAATAGTTACCCATCTTCTCGGCATTCTCAATCATGCCCTCCTCAGTGAGCACCTTGAGCGCGGTGCGGGCAACGGCGCAGGCGAGCGGATTGCCGCCAAAGGTGGAGCCGTGCTGACCGGGCTTAAGGACGCCAAGGACCTCGGTATTCGAAAGAACGGCGGACACCGGATAGAAACCACCGGAGAGCGCCTTGCCGATCAGCGTCACGTCGGCTTCGATGCCTTCGTGTTCTTCTGCAAGCAGCTTCCCGGTGCGGCCGAGACCGGTCTGGATCTCGTCGAGGATCAGCGTGACGTTGTGCGTAGTGCAGAGCTCGCGGACGCGCTTGAAATAACCGGCCGGAGGAATGATGACGCCGGCCTCGCCCTGGATCGGCTCGATCAGCGCGCCGACGGTGTTTTCGTTGATCGCCGCAGCAAAGGCATCGGCATCGCCGAAGGGAATGGTGCGGAAGCCCGGCGTATAGGGTCCGAAGCCGGTGCGTGCATCCGGGTCGGTGGAGAAGCTGATGATGCTGAGCGTCCGGCCGTGGAAATTGTCGGAGCAGACGATGATCTCTGCCTTGCCCTCCGGCACGCCCTTCACCTCGTAGCCCCATTTGCGCACAGCCTTGATCGCCGTCTCGACGGCTTCGGCACCGGAATTCATCGGCAGGATCTTGTGCGATCCGGTCAGTGCCGCGAGCTCTTCATAGAGATGGGCCAGCTGGTCGTTGCGGAAGGCGCGGGAGGTGAGTGTCAGCTTGCCGGCCTGTTCGACCATCGCGGCCAGGATCTTCGGATGGCAATGACCCTGGTTCACGGCGGAGTAGGCCGAGAGGCAATCGAGATAGCGGTTGCCGTCGGTATCCCAGACGTAAACGCCTTCTCCGCGGGTCAGCACGACGTCGAGCGGCTTGTAGTTATGGGCGCCAAGCCGCTGTTCGGTGGCGATCAGGTTTTCAGATGCGTTCATGGCTGGGTTCCCTCGGATTAGGCGGCGCGAGTCGGACGATCGAAGATACGGCGGCCGAAAAGGCTGGCGGTCAGTTCGACAAGAACGCGGGCGCTCTTGCCGCGATCGTCCAGAAACGGATTGAGTTCGACGAGATCGAGCGACGATACGAGGCCGCTGTCGCAGAGCATCTCCATGACGAGGTGCGCTTCGCGGAATGTCGCTCCGCCCGGCACAGTCGTTCCGACGCCCGGTGCAATATCGGGGTCGAGGAAATCGACATCAAGGCTGACATGCAGGAGGCCGTTGGCTTCTTCCACCGCAGCAAGGATCTGCCGCATGATCGGCGCGATACCCTGTTCGTCGATCGAGCGCATGTCGAAGACGTTGACGCCGTGCTTCTTGATCAGCTCGCGTTCGGGCGCATCGACCGAGCGGATGCCGACCTGAAAGACGTTGCGCGGATCGACCAGCGGCCGGGCCTTCGGAAGAACTTCGGAGAGATCTGCCTGACCGGTGAAAAACGCGACCGGCATGCCGTGAATATTGCCGGAGGGCGAGGTTTCCGGCGAGTTGAAATCCGAGTGAGCGTCGAGCCAGATGACGAAGAGCGGGCGGCCCTGTTCGGCGGCATAGCGTGCCATGCCGGATACGCTGCCCATAGACAGGGCGTGATCGCCGCCAAGGATCAGCGGAAGGCGGCCGGCAGCGGCCGCTTCATAGGTGCTCGCTTCCAGCGCCCGGGTGAACGCGCCGATGATCCGCAGATTGTGGGCTTTCGGATGATTGGGCAGGTCGCGAGCCGGCACGATCTGCAGGTCGCCGTCGTCCTTGACGTCATGACCAAGCTCGATGAGCGTCTGGTCGATCCCTGCGATGCGAAGTGCTGCCGGGCCCATTGCGGCGCCCCTGCGGCCGGAGCCTTCTTCCAACGGAACGCCAATGAGGGTGACTGCGCGCGATTGAACGTCCATTCCAAGCTCCGGATTTCGAGTTTCGAGCTGCATATTCGGCTATCGCCGCGGCGACAAAAAGATGGAAAATTGCCAAAATAAAATCCACATTGTACAAATTGCTCACGCCATTCGAGCAAAGTGAAAATCATGGACGACCTCGATCAGGAACTGCTCAGCGCTCTCAGACACAATGCAAGAACGCCGGTATCATCTCTGGCAGCGATGACGGGCGCTTCACGGGCGACCGTTGCCGCGCGGATCGACCGGCTTGTTGCCAATGGCACGATCGCGGCCTTCACAATCCGGACCGGGCACGAGGTGCGCTCGGCGGGCGTCCGGGCCATCATTCTCATCGAGGTTCTCGGCAAACTGGCCGACAAGGTGGCCGACCAGCTGCGCGGGTTGCCTCAGGTGCGCGCCTTGCACAGCACCAATGGCAAATGGGATTTCATCGCCGAACTCGAAGACCGGGATCTCGTGTCCTTCGACGAGACGCTGCGGCGCATCCGTCTGGTCGACGGCATCAACGTAACGGAAACCAATATCCTGCTGAAAACCAGCAAGACCATTTTCTAGGGCGCAAGCGTCAATACTCGCGCTCGTAGACGACGCCTGCTTCACCGGCGCCATTGCCGCCCGCTGCACCGCGAAGCTTCACACCGCGGCCGACATCGAGATTGATGATCGCCTTGGCACCGGCCGCGCCGCCTTGCTGCAGTTCGAAATAGGTGCGCTCGTTGAGATAGCGGCCGACGCTGACGCTGGTCTGGCCCTTTTCGTCGGTGCTGATGTCGAGATCATCGACGCCAAGCTGGTTGCGCAAGCCCTCGAAGAGCGAGGTCGACCGGCCACCGGCGAGCTGGCTGACTGCATCGGCAAGCTGAGCGATCTGCACCGGCGAAAGCTTTGACATCGACTGCCCGAAGATCAACTGCGCCAGGACTTCATCCTGCGGCAGGGCCGGTGACGATGAGAAGGTGATGGCCGGGTCGGTCGCCAGACCACCGACATCGACCGTCAGCGTCGTCGTGCCCGAGGTCGAGCTTGCCTCCATATCCAAAGCAGGGGTCAGGTTGCCTGCGAAAGTGATGCGGCTCTTGTCGGTGAAGTTCATGCGGCGGTTCAGGATCGTCAGGCGCCCACGCCGCATGGTGAAGCCGCCGGAGACGATCGGGGCTGCTGCCGTCCCCTTGATGGTCAGACTGCCGCCAAGCTCAGAATCGATGCCGCGGCCACGAACGAAGATCTGCGACGGCGCATTGAGCTGAAGATCGAGCGTGATCGTCGAGGACTTTTCGCCAGGCTTCGGCGGGCTTTCGTCGCGCAGTTGCTTGAGCACCGCGGCGGGCGCGTGGATGTGCCTGATGTCGATTTCGCGCAGCGAGGTCGGCAGCTTTTCCGGCACCGTGACGGAGGCCTTCTCCAGATCGAGGCGTCCGCTCAAGGTCGGGTTGGACAGCAGCGGACCACGCAGACCGACGGTGCCATCGACTGTCGCGACGACGAGTGTGCCGTCGACATAGACGGCCTTGTCCAGCTTGACGTCGATATCGACGGGATAACCGCCATTCGGCTGAATACCGATCGTTCCGGTGGCCGAGATCGCGCCGCCGCTTGCCAGATTGGCGCTGAAGCGCGAGATCGTCGCCTGCTGGCCGTTCATGGTAATGCTGGCCGTCAGGTTATTGAGAGCCAGGTTGCGGCGAACGTCGATCAGCTTGGCGCCGCTGGTGTTGACGCTGCCGTTGATCACCGGACCGCCGGCGTTTCCGGTAATGCGAAGATCGATATCCGCCGCGCCTTCGGCAACGAAGCCTTGCTGGGCGAGCTGCGAGCCGAGAATGGCAAAGGGCAGGTTTCCGCGGAACTGCAGGTCCAGCGCTTTCTGCCCGGTGATACCGACGCTGCCACCGCCCTTCATCGACAGGCCGCCGTCGCCGGAAAGGCCGGTATCGATGGTCAGCGTGTTGCTGGCGAGCTTTCCATTGGCGGTGATGCCGAGTGGCGCAAGGCCAGCGCTCTTTGTCTGACTGGTCTGCGCATTCTTCCAGTTGAGCTTGAAATCGACATCGGGGACAGGAAGCTTGCCCGCGGCATTGGCGCTGCCCGAAATCGCCCCTTCGGCATCAAGATTGGGAACGAAGGCGTTGGCGATGCCGGCTGGCAGATTATTGATGTCAGCGTCGGCGCGCAGCGAATTCGCCTGAGGGCCGGCAACCTCGAAGCTGCCCTTCGCCTTGACCGACAGCGAACCGCTGCCGTTGGCGTTGACGTTGAAATTCAGCGTATTGCCGGAAAGCCGGCCATCGGCCGTGACGCCAAGACCGGTAACATTAGCGGCCTTTGTGTGACTGGTCGCGGCGTTCTTCCACGCAAATTTGAAATCCGCGGCCGGATTGGGGAGCTTTCCGTAAGCTCTGGCGGTTCCGGAAATCAGTCCTTCGGCGCCAAGGCCCGGCACGAAGGGGTTGGCAAGGCCAGCTGGTACGTTGGTGATGTCGGCATCGACCGAAAGCGCGTTGGCATCGGGGCCGGAAACGGCGAAGTTGCCAGTTGCCTTCAGCGACAGGCTGTTCTTGCCGCTTGCCGCCGCGTCGAAATTGATGCGGTCGTCAGCGAACTTGCCCTTGGCGGTGACGTTGAAGCTGGCGAGCTTGGCTTTCTTCGTCTGATCCGTTGCGGCATCCGTCCATGTAAGGTCGAAGTCGGCATTCGGTCTCGGCAACTTGCCGGAGGCCTTGGCCGTTCCGGATATCAGACCCTCGGCGCCAAGGCCGGGAACGAAGGGATTTGCCAGCCCGGCCGGTACATTGCCGATCGTGGCATCGACGGAGAGGTTGTTCACATCGGGACCGGCAATCGTGAAGCTGCCCGCTGCTTTCAGCGATAGACTGTTCTTGCCGCTCGCTGCCGTATCGAAATCGAGCTTGCTATCGGCAAACTTGCCCTTGGCGGAAACGTCGAAACTCGCGAGCCCCGCCTTCCTGGTTTGGCCGGTCGCGGCATCGGTCCAGGTCAGGTCGAATTCGGCGCTAGGGCGTGGCAGCCTGCCGGAAGCCTTGCCTGTCCCTGAAATCAGTCCTTCGGCGCCAAGGCCCGGAACGAAGGCATTTGCCAGCGAAGCCGGGGCGTTGCTCATGTCGGCATCGACTGTCAACGTATTCGCTTCGAGTCCTGAAACGACGAAGTTGCCCTTGGCTTTCAGCGCCAGGTTCTTTGCGCCGGTGGCGTCGACGTCGAAGGCGAGCTTGTTGTCGGCAAAGGTGCCGGTTGCGCCGATAGCCAGTTTGGCAAGGCCGGCCTTCACAGTCTGGCTGGTTGCGGCGTCTTTCCATGACAGATCGAATTGCGCAGTGGGTTTGGGGAGCGTGCCGGAGGCTTTGGCGGTGCCGGATATGACGCCGGCGGCGCCGAGATCGGGAACGAAGGCGTTGGCGAGCCCCGCTGGCACGTTGGCGATTTCGGCATCGACCGACAGGGCCTGGGCATTGGCGCCGGCGACCATGTAGTTGCCCGAGGCCTTCAGGGATAGTCCCTTGCCGCCATCTGCGGTGGTTTCGAAATCCAGTCTGTTGTCAGCGAGCTTGCCGCTTGCGGCGATCGCGAAACCGGAGAGGCCGGCGGCCTTTGTCTGGCTTGTCGAAGCGTCCTTCCAGTCGAGCTTGAAGTTCGCGATCGGGGCCGCCGGGGTGCCGGTTACCGTGACCGTGCCGGAAATGCTGCCTGCCGCCTCAAGCTTCGGGACGAAGGTGTTGGCGAGGCTGGCGGGAAGGTCCTTGATCGTCGCATCGATATCGAGTGTTTCTCCGGCCGAGCCCGAAACGCTGACCGAACCCTCACCGGTGCGAATCGTCAGGCCATCCAGCTTTGCTGCTCCACCGGCGATCGTTACGGCGGTCGGCGCAGAAAGCTCGACGGCAATATTCCGCGGCTTTGCCGATAGCCGGTCGAGCTCGATCTTCATGCTGCCGTCGTTGGTCTCGACGGCACCGGCGGCGACCAGCGGATTGGCGTCGTAGACGGAGGTCAGATCGAAATTGGTGCGGTTCTGCTGCTGCGTGAAATTGACCGCCAGGCCGCTTATGGTGTTAGCGCCCGAAGAAATCTCGTCGGCTTTGATGATCCCGTTCGCCGCGAAGGCCTTCAGATCGCTGACGGTGATATCGATGTCCGGCTTCACCAGCGACAGGCCGTCGCGCCTGACGCCGCTGCCGCTGGCCTTCGCCTTGATGGAGATCTTGCCGCCGTCACTCGCGATGTCGAAGGCTCCCGTCAGGTCACCCTCGGCGCGCTGCCCTGCCAATGCCGCCAGCAGGCCGACATCCGGAAAATCGAAATTCAGCTTGCCGCTCGGCAGGAAGGATGGCGTCAGCTCGATATTGCCGTTCAGCTTGTTGCTGCCGGCATCGATGGAGATCGACGGAATGCTGGTCGTCCCGTCTTTCGACTGGACATTGGCATTGATCGCCAGCGGCTGGCCGTCGATCGCACCTTTGGCGCTGACCGTCGCCTGCGGCGCATCGGGATCGGCGGTTCCGGAGAGAGCGACGTCTAGACCCGAGAGCGTACGGCCCGCGGTCTGAAGCGCCGCAGATTTCAAGTTCGCCTTGATGGCGAGCGCGGTCAGTGGGCCACTGATATTGGCCGTGTAGGCCAATTCGCCGCCGGTATCCTGAACGAGCTTGCCGATATCGGGAAGCCGCCCGCTGAGATCGGCCGCCAGCGTGTCGCCGTCGAGGGTGACGTTGCCGTTGGTTTCCAGGCTGCCCGATTTCACCACGAGGTTCGACAGATTGATCTTCGAGGGGATCGTGCCTGCAACCTGTGTCTCGATCGAAATCGGCGTGTCGAAACGCGGCGCGATCGCCACCGGGAGGGCTGCCGGTTCGATTGTCAGCTTGGCATTGCCTGTCAGCGCCTGGCTTTCGAGCCTGTAAGTGCCGTTGACGCTGCCGCTGGCATTGGCGCTTTCGAATGTCGTGCCGTTGAAGCCAATGCTATCGGGCGCGATCTGAAGCGGGGCTGCCAGCGTGACCGGCCCCTGGACCGCCCGGTTGACGTCGGGATTGATGAAGGCCGTATCGCCGGCCACAAGACGGACCTGCACGCCGCCGCTTTTCTTGGCGATGTTGAAGGCATCGCTCTTGGCCGTCAGCTTGACGTTGCTTGCCGTGGCCTGAGGAACGGTGATCGCGTCCAGGGATGCGCTGGCATTCAGCCGGGCAGCCTTGGCGTCGCCGGTCAGGGCGACGTTGAGGCCGCTAACGAGCAGGCGCGCTTCACCCTTTTCAAGCGGCCAGCGGAAGTCGACCGGGCCGGATGTGCCAAGAACATTGGCATTCAGGCTGTTGTTGCCTGCCGGATCGAGCGTGCCGGAGGCGGCTATGACGACGCTTCCCGTGGCGATGTTGCCGGTCTGGATGTCGATCTTGCCCTTGTTATCGAAAGTGGCGGCCAGATCGATATTCGTCTGCCCTGCAAAGAGCGGGCGGAAGGGTGGGGGCAGGAGCGAGCTCAGATCGCCGCCGCCTTTCAGGTTGATCTGGTGAAGACCCTCCGGCGTCAGCACATGCTGGCCTTCGATCGAAGCGCGGGGCTGTCCATCGAGGGCCGCCAGCAGCTTGGCCTTCCAGTTCGAAATCGGCCCGTCGCCATCGATCGACAGATTGACGGATGGATCGCCCGGCAGCGACAGCAGAGTCGCCATCACGCCGCCCTTCGGTTCGGCAAGCTGAGCCTTGAGGCGAAGGTGGTTTTCCTCGGGCATGAAGGCAACGTCGGCGTTCAGCTTGGCGTCCGGCACCGACTGGCGATTGACGTTGAGAACCGCGTGGCCACCGTTCTGATCGGCCTGGAGATTGCCGCCCGCGACCAGCGTGAAGGCGCGGCCGACAAGCTGCTCGCTGAGATTGATCTGCGGCAGCGCAATGTTTTCGATGTCGATCTTGATAGGCAGCTTGAAGCCGCCTTCCTCGCCGGTATCCGGCGGCGACGGCAATGTGCGCACCGGTTTGCGGACGACGGTGATCGACTGGATGCCGATCTGCTTGGCATGGAATGTGCCGGTCAGCAGCGCCAAGGGATTCCAGTTGACGGAGATTCCTCTCGCTTCGGCGAAAACACCGCGGGTGTCCGATATCGTGATCTGTGCAGCATCGAGGCCGCCTGTCAGCAGACTGCCGGGCTCGCGGATCTGGATGTTCATGTCCCGGTTGGAGATGATCTCCGCGACCTTTTCGGTAACGATGCGCGAACCGAAGGAGGTGAAGCCGAAAATGACGATTGCAATCGCGGCAACGACAAGCACTAGGCCGAGGCCATAGCCCAGCAGCCTTGCAATCCAGTTCATGAGTTTCGTCAGTGCTTGCATGAAGGCGGACACTATCCCGTTCGCATGGCGGTGCAACGGGTTCATCCGCTGCGTCTCCCGCCGTTAGAATGATTGGCCTATGCCGGCGTAGATTCCATAGGCCGTGCCATTTTCGTACTTGTTCAGCGGTACGGCAAAATCAAGCCGCAGCGGACCGAAAGGCGTGGCATAGCGAATACCGACGCCGGCGCCGGCGCGGAAATCGCCGAAATCGGGGAAGGTTTCTGCCGAGACCGTGCCGACGTCGATGAAGGGGACGATGCCGATCGTATCGGTGATCCTGACGCGTGCTTCCAGCGAGGCGGTTACATAGGACTTGCCGCCGGTCGCCTCGTTGTCGGCGTCGTAGGGCGAGATCTCCTGATAGCCGTAGCCGCGCACCGAGCCACCACCGCCGGCAAAGAAGCGGCGGGTGGCGGGAATGTCCTGCAGCTCGCCGCCGACCAGGAAACCCGCGGCCACCTTACCGGCGAACACTACATTGTCCTCCTGGCCGATCGCCTGATAGCCCGAGATCGAGCCCTCGAAGGAGGAGAAGATGGTGCCGTTGAAGGCTTCATAGCTCGGCGTTGCCGCGAGTGTCGCGCGGTAGCCTTCCGTCGGATTGAACTTGTTGTCGCGGGCGTCGCGCTCGTATGTCAGTGGCAGAGCGAAGGTCAGATACTCGTTGTTGCCGAAGGCGTCGTCGTCTTTTTCGTAGCTGATCTCGGCTGCGGCCGACACGGTGTCCTGATCGCTGAGTTCGTAGGAGTAACCGAGCGAGCCGGTGATCAGCGAGGCATTGTAGGCGTCTGGATTTTCCGTCTTGGCAAGGATTGATGCCTTGAGCGTTCCCGCCGGGAAGAAGGCGCCAGGCTTGGTGAAGGAAATGCCGGTCGAATAGTCGAGATTGCTGATGTCGTTCTCGCCGAGCCGGCCGACTGTTCCTTCGATACGTAGCGATTCCGCCTCACCGAAAAGATTGCGATGGCCCCAATAGCCTTGCAGGCCGAAGCCGTCGATCGTGGAGTAGTTGGCGCCGAAGCCGAAGTAGCGCTGCTTGCCTTCCGACACCTCGATGGTCATTGGTAGTGTACCATCCGCAGCAAGCTCATTGGCTTCGTGAATGGTGACGCTCGAGAAGACGCCGAGTGCACGCAGACGGTCTCCGGCCTTCTTCAAAGCCTCTGGCGAATAGGCTTCGCCGCGGTTGAGCCGCGAATAGCGCTGGATGAAATCGGGTTTGACGGTCTTTTCACCGGTGACGCCAACGGTACCGACAGGGGCAACGGGGCCGCCATCCGTGGTGATGACGATATCGACGGTGCTTGTGCGATGATCGGCAACGACCTCGCGCTTCGTCAGCTTGGCAAGCGGCCGTCCTTCGCTCTTCAACTGCTCGACGATCTTGTCGCCGGCCTTGATGATGACGAGGGAGCCCGCCTCTTCGCCGGGCGCCAGATCGTAGTCTGCGGGATTGCGCATCGCTGCATCGCCGCCGAACTGGACGTCGCGTACGTGGAACACCGGCCCCGGATCGACATTGACGTTGACGGTGACCGGCTTTGACCGGTCGAAAACAGGATTGGGCGGCAGGTTGTCGATGTTCTTGCCATCGACGGTGATGGTCACCACGCCGCCATATCGGGCCTTTTCATACAGGGTGGCGATCAGCCGTTCGCGGTCGTCACGCGCCTTGACGACCACGCCGAGATCGCCGGAGACGGGCTTGTCCTTGTCGCCGACCAGCCGCGAGCTGTTTTGCAGGGCCTCCGTGAGATCAGGATCGGCCGTGCCCGACGTCAGATCGACGTCGTAGCGCACCGGATCAGGAACCTGTTCCGCTTCGCTGTCGTCCTTGCCGAATATCGTTATGCCAAACAGCTTAAAGGCGTATGCCTCATCGACCAATGCAGGCGAAAACGCGGCCGTTGCCGCGATCACCATCATGGTGCCTGTCCGCCGATACGCGAAACCCGCTTTCGGTGTCGTCCCTCTGATCTGCATCCGCCGCTTTTAGTTACATGGAAAATGAAGCTTCGCGTTGCCCAGCCGCGGGCACCTTAGCGGCAAAAATGCGAAACGTGTACCAATTTAAGTTGTTGGCGGGCTAATTTAGTACAGAAAATGAAAAATCCCGGCGCTGGCCGGGATTTTTTAGTCGGTGAATTTAACGCTTAGTAGCCGCCGCGCGGGCAGTCGTCGATGTAGCGATTGCCGTTTCGATCACGATAATAGCACTGCCCGGGCTGCTCGGCGACACGGCCGATCAGTGCGCCGGCAACGCCGCCGATCGCTGCGCCAACTGCGGCACCGCGGACATTGCCTGTAGCAACACCACCGATCACAGCGCCGGAAGCGGCGCCGATGCCGGCACCTTGCTGTGTCGGCGTGCAACTCGCGATCGAGAGGCCGACGAGTACGAATGCGATAATCTTCTTCATTTCCATCTCCAAAAGGTTCGCTGCCCCCTGGCAGCAGCCGTCCCTCACGTGTTTTTGTTTTTGTCACGTAGGCTGCAAACTATGTCGTAAACAAAGCGTGTCCAGCAATCTCCACAAAGTTTGCGGTCACGCTTCGTTTCATAACGTTTCAGGAGAGCCCCGTTCTATCGGACTTCGGCAGTGAAGCAAAATTGATACAACTCCCTAAAGTAGCGGTTGATCCTAAAGGGAAAAGGTCAAATGATGCCGCTTGTGCCTGGAGGAGGCACGAGGAGGACATCATGGCGAAAGTCAAACTGACGGTGAATGGCCGCGCGGTGAGCGGCGACTGTGAAGAAAGAACGCTTCTCGTCCATTTCATTCGCGAAAAGCTGGGGCTGACAGGCACCCATGTCGGCTGCGATACGACCCAGTGCGGTGCCTGCGTCGTCCACATGGACGGCAAGTCGGTGAAGAGCTGCACGATCCTGGCCGTCCAGGCCTCCGGCTCTTCGGTGACGACCATCGAGGGGCTTGCCGCAAATGGCGAGCTGCATCCCGTTCAGGCGGCTTTCAAGGAACATCACGGCCTTCAATGCGGCTTCTGTACGCCCGGCATGGTGATGGCCTCGGTCGATATGATCAACCGCCACGGCGGCCATCTCGACGAGGAAACCGTCCGCCACGAGCTAGAAGGCAATATCTGTCGTTGCACCGGCTATCACAACATCGTCAAGGCCGTGCTTTCCGCCAATGCCGAAATGCATGGCGGCGCCAAGCAGGCTGCCGAATAGCATCCCCTGAATTCGTCTGGCAGCTGCCGAACACAATTCTCTTTGGCGGAATGCCAGGCCCGAAACCCCATTGGAGGACATCATGGGTGTTGAAGGAATTGGTGCACGCGTCGCACGCAAGGAAGACAAGCGGTTTCTGACAGGTAAGGGCCGCTACACGGACGACATGGTCGTTCCGGGCATGAAATATGGCTATTTCATCCGCAGCCCGCATGCTCATGCAAAAATCACCAATATCGACGTCTCGGCCGCGAAAGCGATGCCCGGCGTTATCGACGTGCTCGATGGTAAGCAGCTGCTTGCCGATGGCATCGGCAATCTGATCTGCGGCTGGATGATCCATTCGCGCGATGGTTCTCCGATGAAGATGGGTGCGTGGCGGCCGCTGGCGGTCGATACGGTCCGCTATGTCGGCGATGCCGTGGCGATCGTCGTTGCCGATTCGCTCGGCGAAGCGCGGGATGCGGCCGAGGCCGTCAGCATCGACTATGAGGAGCTTCCTGTCGTCACCGAAGCCGTCGAGGCCCTGAAGCCGGGCGCGCCGCAGATCCATCCTGAATCATCGGACAATCTGATCTTCGATTGGGTGATCGGCGATGAAGGCGCGACCGATCAGGCAATTGCGGCGGCAGCGCATGTCACCGAGATCGAACTGACCAACAACCGTCTGTCGCCCAATCCGATGGAGCCGCGGGCGGCGCTCGGGATCTATGATTCCGCCGAAGATCACTACACCTGCTACACGACAAGCCAGAACCCGCATGTTGCGCGGCTTGTCATGAGCGCCTTTTACAACGTGGCGCCGGAGAACAAGCTCAGGGTCATCGCGCCCGATGTCGGCGGTGGTTTCGGATCGAAAATCTATATCTATCCGGAAGAGATCGTCTGTCTCTGGGCCTCGAAGAAAACCGGCGTTCCGGTGAAGTGGAACTCGGACCGCACTGAGGCCTTCCTGACCGACGCTCATGGCCGCGACCACGTGTCCAAGGTGAAGATGGCCTTCGACAAGGATCATCGCATCATCGGGCTCAAGGTCGATACGATCGCCAATCTCGGCGCGTATATGTCGCTCTTCTCTTCGGCGGTGCCGACCTATCTCTATGCGACGCTGCTGTCAGGGCAGTATGCGATCCCCGCGATCCACGCCAATGTCCGCACCGTCTACACTAATACGGCGCCCGTCGATGCCTATCGCGGGGCCGGGCGGCCGGAGGCGACCTATCTGCTGGAACGGACGATGGAGACCGCAGCGCGCGAGCTCGGCATTTCTCCGGCCGAGCTCCGGCGGAAGAATTTCATCCGCTCCTTCCCGCATCAGACGCCTGTGATCATGATGTATGATGCGGGCGACTACGATGCCTCCCTCGACGCGGCGATGCAGGCTGCCGACTGGAATGGCTTCGAAGCCCGTCGTGCGGAGGCCGCGAACCGCGGCATGAAGCGCGGGATCGGTATGAGTTGCTATATCGAAGCCTGCGGGATTGCGCCGTCTCAGGCGGTCGGCTCTCTCGGCGCCGGTGTCGGGCTGTGGGAATCGGCGGAAGTGCGCGTCAACGCCGTCGGTACGATCGAGGTGCTGACCGGCTCGCACAGCCATGGCCAGGGACATGAGACGACCTTTGCTCAGCTGGTGGCCGATCGTCTCGGTGTTCCGATCGACAGCGTTTCCATCGTCCATGGTGATACCGACAAGGTGCAGATGGGCATGGGCACCTACGGCTCGCGCTCCGGTGCCGTCGGCATGTCGGCTGTCGTCAAGGCGCTCGACAAGGTCGAGGCCAAGGCGAAGAAGATCGCCGCGCATCTGATGGAGGCTGACGAGAGCGACATCGTCATCGAAAACGGCGAGCTGAAGGTGGCCGGTACCGACAAGGTGCTGCCATGGTTCCAGGTGGCACTCGCTTCCTACACCGCCCACAATCTGCCGGCAGGTATGGAGCCGGGGCTGAAGGAAACGGCCTTCTACGATCCGTCGAACTTCACCTTCCCGGCCGGCTGCTACATCTGCGAAGTCGAGGTCGATCCGGAAACGGGTCATACCAAGATTATCCAGTTCGTCGCTGCCGATGACTTCGGCAATATCATCAACCCGATGATCGTTGAGGGACAGGTGCATGGCGGCATCGCGCAGGGCATCGGCCAGGCGCTGCTCGAAGGTGTGCACTATGACGAGAACGGGCAGCTGCTGACGGCGAGCTACATGGACTATGCCATGCCGCGCGCCGATGACCTGCCGTCCTTCAAGCTGTCACATCAGAACACGCCATGCCCCAGCAATCCCCTGGGCATCAAGGGCTGCGGCGAGGCGGGGGCGATCGGGTCTCCACCGGCGCTGATGAATGCGATCACCGATGCCATCGGCAATAACATGCTGACCATGCCTGCCACGCCACAGAAGGTGTGGATGGCGGCACGTGCGACCAATTGAGGAGGAACGGCCATGTACGAGTTGAACTATCACCGCGCCTCTTCGGTCGACGAGGCGGTCAAGTTGATCGCGGGCAAGCCGGAGGGCAAGTTCGTTTCCGGCGGCATGACGCTGATTGCGACGATGAAGCAGCAGCTCGCCGCGCCGAGCGACCTTGTCGATCTCCGGCATATCGATTCGATGAAGGGTATCAAGGTCGATGGCCGCAAAGTCACCATCGGCGGCGCGACGACGCATGCGGAAGTCGCCTCGTCCGCGGCGATTCGCAGCGTGCTTCCGGCCTTTTGCGAACTGGCGGGGCTGATCGGCGATCCGCATGTCCGGCATATGGGGACGATCGGCGGCTCGATCGCCAACAACGACCCGGCTGCCGACTATCCGGCGGCAATGCTGGCGCTCAACGCGACGATCGTGACAAGCAAGCGCCAGTTGCCAGCGGATCAGTTCTTTACCGGGCTGTTCGAGACGGCGCTTGAGGATGGCGAGATCGTCACCGGTGTCAGCTTCGACGCGCCCGAGAAAGCCGGCTATGCCAAGTTCCGCAATCCGGCTTCGCGCTATGCGATCACCAGCGTCCTGGTAACCAGGTCAGGCGGCACTGTGCGGGTGGGCGTTGCCGGTGCCGGGGCCAATGGTGCGTTCCGTCACAGCGGCCTCGAAGCTGCGCTCTCGGCCAACTGGTCGCCCGATGTCGCGATGGGGGTTCAGGTCGATGCCAGCGGCCTGCTTTCCGATCTGCATGCCAGCGCCGAATATCGCGCCAATTTGATAAAAGTCATGACGAAGCGAGCCGTTACCGCTGTAGGTTAGTCGCAACGAGCGGTATTCCGGATATGTCAACCCAGCCGCTTTATCGGCTGGGTTGAAGCTTTTTCGTCTGGAATGATTCAAAAATATGCGCCTTTTGCCGCAGTTGATGGTAAAGGAGGCGCCATGGGTTGACGCGCGGCGGTGTGCTTAGCAAAACGGTCGCGTGATACTGGAGCATATGCATGGATTTCGAAGCGTTTTTCAAAAGCGAGCTTGATGGTCTTCATTCTGAAGGCCGCTATCGCGTTTTTGCCGACCTTGAGCGCCACAGCGGACAGTTTCCGCGTGCGACGCGCCACACGGCCGACGGCCCGAAAGACGTAACGGTCTGGTGCTCCAACGACTATCTCGGCATGGGCCAGAATCCCAAGGTGATCGAGGCGATGAAAGCCGCCATCGACCACTGTGGCGCGGGTGCGGGAGGCACCCGGAATATCTCTGGCACTAACCACCACCACGTTCTGCTCGAGCGCGAACTTGCCGATCTGCATGGCAAGGAATCGGCGCTGACCTTCACGTCGGGCTATGTCTCGAACTGGGCGGCCCTTGGCACGCTCGGCGGCAAGATCCCCGGCATGATCATTTTCTCCGATGCGCTGAATCACGCCTCGATGATCGAAGGCATTCGCTACGCCAAGTGCGAGAAGGTGATCTGGAAGCACAACGATATCCATGACCTCGAAGCCAAGCTGGCGGCCGCCGATCCAAAGGCGCCGAAGCTGATCGCTTTCGAAAGCGTCTATTCGATGGATGGCGACATCGCTCCGATCAAGGAAATCTGCGACCTCGCCGACAAGTACGGCGCCATGACCTATCTGGACGAAGTCCATGCCGTCGGCATGTACGGCCCGCGCGGCGGCGGCATTGCCGAGCGCGAAGGCCTGATGGACCGGATCACCGTGATCGAGGGTACGCTTGCCAAGGCCTTCGGCGTCATGGGCGGCTATATTGCGGCCTCGACGGCGCTTTGCGACTTCATCCGCTCCTTCGCCTCGGGCTTTATCTTCACGACCTCGCTGCCGCCGGCGCTCGCTGCCGGTGCGGTCGCGTCGATCCAGCATTTGAAGGCCAGCCCCTTCGAGCGGGCCCGCCATCAGGACCGGGTGCGCAAGCTGCGCCAGCTGCTCGACCAACAGGGCATTCCGCATATGCCAAATCCGAGCCATATCGTGCCGGTCATGGTCGGGGATGCCGCGAAGTGCAAGTGGATCTCGGATCTACTGCTCGACAATTTCGGCGTCTATGTTCAGCCGATCAACTATCCGACGGTGCCGAAGAAGACCGAGCGCCTGCGCATCACGCCGACGCCGCAGCATTCCGATGCCGATATCGAGCATCTGGTCGGCGCGCTGCATTCGCTCTGGTCGCGCTGTGCGCTTGCAAGGCACGTCGCCTAAGAAAAAAGAAATAACGTAATAAAAATGGCCGCTTAAGCGGCCATTTCCTTTTGAGCGATGATTTCGCCGGCGCGGTGCCGTGCCTCGTCATCGACGGCGAAGACGTCTTCCATCGTCGTGGCGGCCTCGTGGCCGGTCATCATATCCATCACGCGCTCGGCAATATCGGCCATCTCAAGGAAGCCGATCCGGCCGTCGCAGAAGGCATGGAAGGCAATTTCTTCCGCAGCATTCATGACGGCGCCCTGCAGGCCGCCGCGTTCCAGCGCTGTGCGGGCCAGCCGCAGTGCCGGGAAGCGCACTTCATCCGGCGCCTCGAAATCCAGACGCGCGAGCTTGGCGAAGTCCAGCCGCTCGACATCGAGCTTCGAGCGGTTCGGATAGGTCAGCGCATAGCCGATCGCGGTGCGCATATCCGGGCAGCCGAGCTGCGCCAGCACCGATCCATCGACATAACCGACCATCGAATGGATAACCGACTGCGGGTGGACGATGACCTCGACCTGATCAGGACGAACGTCGAAGAGGTGCTTAGCCTCGATCATCTCCAGCGCCTTGTTGAACATCGAAGCGCTGCCGATTGAAATCTTCAGACCCATCGACCAGTTCGGATGGGCGCGGGCGATATCGGCGGTAACGCCTGCCATCTGCTCGCGCGTCCAGGTGCGGAACGGACCGCCCGAAGCGGTCAGAACGATGCGTTCGACGGCATGATGCTGGTCATCTTCCAGCGACTGGAAGATTGCGCTGTGTTCGCTATCGACGGGGATCAGCCGTCCGCCGCCTTCGGAAACGGCCTTGACGAAAAGCTCGCCTGCTGAGACCAGGCATTCCTTGTTGGCAAGGGCGATGTCCGCGCCGCGCTTGGCGGCCTCCAGCGTCGGCGCCAATCCCGCGGTGCCGACGATTGCCGCCATCACCAGGCCGGCATTGCGTGTGCCCGCTTCGATCAGGGCATCGCGGCCTGCGGCGACCTCGATACCACTGCCTGCAAGCGCGTCCTTGAGGGCGTCGTAGCTTGTTTCGTCGGCAGTGACGGCGAGTTCGGCGCCGCAGGCAATCGCCTGCTCGGCGAGCAGCGCTACATTGGCATTGCCGGTGATTGCGACCACCTCGAACGCATCGCGGCCACCAAGCTGCTTGACTACATCGAGCGTGTTGACGCCGATCGAGCCTGTCGAACCAAAGATGCTGAGGCGCCGCGGCGCGGTGAGGCCGGTCTTCATGCGCGTGTCTTATCCAGAGCCGTCATTTGCCTTCGGCTCTACAGGGCTTTGGGTGGTGCGGCAAGTGTGCAACGCAGCAGTTTTCTCTCGCAAAGGGGTTTACAGAGCGGCGTTCGGATGTGACTCTTGTAACATCCATGGAGGATGACGGGATGCGTGGCCTGGACGGCCAGAGCCGCATTCCAGCGCTTGGGCGCACCCGGCAAACGGCACTGCGGTGCCCTGCCACTTCAAAAATTGGGAGGAATGAACGGACGCGTTTCGCGATGCTTCCGCATGGTTCCTGCGTCTCGGCGCTCCAAAAGGCAGACTTTGATGACGTTGCTGAAGCTGACAATTCTATGCGCCGCCTGGCTTGCCCAAACGTTGCCGGCGCGGGCCGACAATCTGTTGATCTGGAACCCGGTGCAGGTATCCGATCAGGCCTACAAGGCAACGATGGGGTTTCGTCTGCCGTTCGAGTGGGAAACCAGCGCCGGTGCCGATTTCGGGTTATCGGCAACCGATGGCCATGCGATCCTCAAGGGATCGGGGCAGGCGACACTCTGGGGCAAGATCAGCAAGGTGAGGGCGACCCCGGCCGGACCGGCGCAGCAATCTGCCGGTATTCGCGTCGATACGCTGCGCGGCAGCGGCGCGCTGATGCTCAGCCGCTCGAAAAGCTTCATTCTCTCCGACTCGCTTGATCTCCAGACCAGCCGCTTCGTCAATATCGGCTTCGATCCGGTGGCCGCGCGCCAGACTTCGGTCACCGCCAGCCAGGCGATGAAGCTGATTTATCCCTGGACGGGAACAGCGCTGACCGCCAATGGCAGCGTTACCGGCCTCGGTCAGGATTTTTCGAGCTCAGTCGGCGTCAGCCAGAATATCCTGCCGAATCTCAATCTGAACGCTGCCGTCAATGATCCATTGTCCTCAAGCCGCTCGGCAAATGTGAACATCAACTACCGGGTCACTTGGTAGGATCTGAACCAACCGCTGCCTCCGGCGTTTCTCTGCCATTGCAAAAGGAGGAAGGGTCATGGTTTTCAAGGAAGCCACTTTTCACGGCAAGCAGCCGGAGATCGAAGCCGAGTTTGTCAATCACGCGACGCTGGAGATTGCGGCAGCCGAGGCGTTGGCCGTGGCCGGGAGCATCGATGCGTCCGATGTTCAGGTAACGGCCGAGAATGAAGAGATCGTATTGACGGGCACTGTCGGCACAGTCGAAGAGATCGAGCGGGCGACTGCGGTGGTCAGCTCGGTCAAAGGTGTCCACGGTGTCCGCAACCAGATTCTGCTCGGTTGACGCCCTGCGTTAACCATTAACAAAAGATTAACGTTCTGTAATTGGACGCTCCACGGGCAGCGGCATAGGTTAAAGCCAAATTTCCTGGTTTTACCGGAGGTGCCTATGCATCGCATGGAAGAGATCAACCGCAGAACATGGAGCAACCCCCTCGCCCGGCGTGATTACCGGTCGAGCACGGGCTTCATCAATGAGGGTGAACGTGTGGTTTTCGAGATCGCCCGCAATCGCGGCGCGGGCGCGCGCATCCTCGACATCGGTATAGGCGGCGGCCGCACCACTGGATTGTTTCAGCCGGTGGCCGCTGATTATGTCGGTATCGACTATACGCCCGAGATGGTGGCGCTAGCGCAGCGCAACTACCCTTCAGCCCAGCTGGAGCATATGGACGCGCGCGATCTCTCACGCTTTGCGAAGAGCAGCTTCGACATCGTGGTATTCAGCTATAACGGCATCGATTCCGTGGATGCGGATGGGCGCAAGGCAATTCTTGGCGAAGTGTCCCGAGTGCTTAAGGCTGGCGGCACCTTCGTGTTCTCGACCTTCAACCGCAATTGGCATGGGTTCGGGGAAAAGCGGGCGCGCTCGTCGATCGTCTGGTCGAACGATCCGCTGAAGCTCGGCTTTCGCCTTGTGAAGCATGCCGTCGGGCTGGTGCGCGAGCGTCGGTTTGCGCCGCTGGAACAGCGCGATGGCGAACATGCTATTCTGCTGCACCGCGCCCACGATTTCGGTATCATGGTCTATGCAACGACGCCGGAGCAGCTTCGGTCGCAACTCGGCGAGAGCGGCTTTGACAGCGATCCCATGCTGTTTTCAGTCGATGGGCAGTTATTGCGCGGCGAGACGTTGCCGGACGAGGAATATTTCCACGTCGTTGCCTACAAGCCGGCGCTCAGCTGATCAGCCGGCGAAGCGCTCCGCCAGGAAATGCGAACTGCTGGTCGCTCCGGCCAGGCGGTCGGTCTTCTGGGTGGTCGTCGTGCCGTGCGGCTGGTAGGCCAAGGCAACGATGACGGCGCTGATGGCGATATAGCCGATCGCAAGTAGCGTGAGTTTTTGACGCATGACGGGAACTCCTGTTCTGCCAGCTTAACGCCGCCCCAGCGGCAAAGTTCCAGCCCGGCAGAGCGCAAAGAAAAACCGGCCTCTGACGGCCGGTTCTCCAGTCTTGAAAAATAAGTCTTAGCGGCAGACGCGGGTCTTCTTGACGACCCAGTGGCCGTGTTCGTGGAAGCGGGCCGTCTTCACGTAGCAATGCGTCGCCACGTGGTGCATCGGCTTGTGCCAGCGGTGTGCCGGCGCGCGCTCGGTGGTGGTAACGGTTACGTTTGCCGCCTGTGACGGTGCGGTGGTCGAAACAATGGCGGCTGCTGCAAGCATGGATGCAAGAATAAGAGATTTCATGGTTTTGGCCTTTCGATTAACCGGACGATCAACTCGCCAATCGCACGCCTGGTTCCAACCTTACGAAATATTTAGGTTTTTCGCCCTGGAGCGGCTATGATCCTGCGTCACTCAATTTCTGCGTGGGGTGTGCGGAAAAGCAATTCCGGCATCGAGTGCGGCCAATAAGCAACGGTCCTGCCTTCGAATTGTCCCCTTTGCGATCAGAACGTTAAGAACGTTCTTCATTGCGCATGGAAACAATGAAGGCCGCTTGGATCGTTCTGCGATCCCATACGTTATTTGTGGCTGGGTTTGCTTGCCGGTGCGGTTTCGATCAGAAGCTGCCGGTGCCATTTGAGAAGGAGACCATGATGAAAAAGACCATTGCGATGGTAATTGCAGCAGCTTCGCTTACGCAGGCTTGCGTCACGGCGGCGAGCGCTGCCGATATGGTCCGGACCTACGAGGAACCGGATACGCGCGGCGGCGTCAAGATCGGCATGCTGACCTGCGATATCGGCGGCGGCCTCGGCTATGTTCTCGGCTCCGCGAAGGAAGCCGATTGCGTGTTCAGCTCGACGATCGGCAATGAAGTGACCGATCACTATACCGGCGATATCCGCAAGCTCGGCATCGACCTCGGCTTCACTACCCGCAGCCGCCTCGTCTGGGCCGTCTTCGCCCCGACCGCCGGCTATCACCGCGGCTCGCTCGGCGGCCTCTATGTCGGCGCATCTGCCGAAGCCACCGTCGGTGCCGGTGTCGGCGCCAACGTGCTGATTGGCGGCACGTCGGGATCGATTCACCTGCAGGCGCTCAGCGTGACGGGCCAGCTCGGCCTGAATGTTGCGGCCGGTAGCGCGTCGATGACGCTGACCCCGGGTTGATCAAGGTCTCGACACCCCTTCCGCGTCAGTGGGAGGGGTGTGCCTTCATGAGTGTAAGCTATTTCGCTGAGTGGCCCGTTGTGCCCGGAAAATTCCATCCCATGTAGGTCACGCTGCTAACTACAGCAGCTGCAAGCTTTGCAACGTGACTCTGAAGCTGCTTGAGATAATCGATGTCGATGGGGGTTTCGAAAATGGCTAGCCCGTTCTTGGCAACGTACAGTGGGACAGAGGCTCCGGCCGAGTTAGGCGGCTGCCATGAGCCGTGGCAGATAACATTTCTTAACTTCGCGGCCTCACGCAGATGGCTTACCAATTCATCAAAGTCGGGAATAGTCGCTTTGGGGTTTTCCTTCACGGCGCTGGCGTAGATGCCGATTAGCGGATTGAGGGTTTCAGATACCGCACGTTCAAGCAAAGTTTGCCAAGCCTTCATCGCTTGTGGGAGCTCTGCTTCAGGATAAGTACGTGCTCCGCTAAAGGCGAAGATAGCTTTGCCAAGGACTTCCTCAAGAAATCCATACGTTGCAACGGCTCGCCCGAGCCACTCCCAGAACTCGGTTTCGTGCATGTGCGTTGGGAATGACGTGGGGAGCGCCGAGGTATCGACTAAAGTGTGTTTGACGTCACCCGAAACCGGTATCTCTGACATGCCGCTTTCCTTTCCACTAACTCCGACGTTTTACCGTTATAGGAGGCTATCTTGAAATCGCCTCACACACGCGCGGCTTCGGCTGATGCCGTTTAGTGTTCTTGGGATAGATACTTGCAGCTTGACGTCAGTCGTCGAAGTGGTGATTCCGACGCGATTCGAACGCGTGACCCTCAGATTAGGAATCTGATGCTCTATCCTGCTGAGCTACGGAACCACTTGGGGCTCATGCATACAAAAGGCTTGGCGCGAAGCCAAGCCTTTTTCAGTCCGGTTTTCAGTATAGATCAGGCGCCGAGGCGCTGTTCGGCGAGGCGCACCCAGTAGGAGATGCCGTGGGTGATGACTTCGTCGTTGAAATCGTAGGCCGGGTTGTGGAGGCCTGCGGTGTCGCCGTTGCCGATGAAGATGAAGGCGCCCGGGCGGGCGTTCAGCATGTAGGAGAAATCCTCGCCTCCCATCATCGGGTCGATTTCCGGGTTGACGTTGGCCGCACCGGCGATGTCGGTTGCCGTTGCGATCGCGTGGCCGGTCTCGGCCGCATGGTTGACAGTCACCGGATAGTTGCGATGGAAGGCGATGTCGGCTTCGGCGCCGTGCGCTGCGGCAAGGCCGTTGATGACCTGCTTGAAGCGGCTTTCGGCGATGTCGCGCACTTCAGGGTCGAGCGTGCGGATCGTGCCGGCGATCTGGGCGTCGTTGGGAATGACGTTATGGGCGAAGCCGGCGTTGAATTTGGTGACGGAGACGACGACCGAGCGCAGCGGATCGACGGTGCGCGCGGCGATCATCTGCAGGTTGGCAACGATCTGGGCGCCGATGGCGATCGGGTCGATCGTGCGGTTCGGCTGGGCCGCATGGCCGCCGCGGCCCTTGATGGTGACGGTGAACTCGTCGGTGGCTGCCATGATCGGCCCCTTGCGGATGGCGAACTGGCCGACGGGCAAGCCCGGCAGGTTGTGCATACCATAGACTTCCTCGATGGAGAACCGCTCCATCATGCCGTCCTTTACCATCAGGTTGCCGCCGCCGCCGCCTTCTTCGGCGGGCTGGAAGATGACGGCGACGTTGCCGTTGAAATTGCGCGTCTCGGCCAGATATTTTGCGGCGCCGAGCAGCATGGCGGTGTGGCCGTCATGACCGCAGGCATGCATCTTGCCCGGCGTGGTCGAGGCCCAGGGCTTGCCCGAGATTTCGGTCAGCGGCAGGGCGTCCATGTCGGCGCGCAGGCCGATGGTGCGGCTGCCTCCGCCATTTCCCTTAATCAGGCCGACAACGCCGGTGCGGCCGATGCCGGTGACGATTTCGTCAACGCCGAATTCTTTCAGCTTTTCGGCGACAAAGGCTGCCGTGTTCTCCACCGCGAAAAGAAGCTCCGGACGGGCGTGGATGTGACGGCGCCATTCGGTCACTTCGTCCTGCAATTCAGCGGCTCTGTTCAAAATCGGCATGCTCAAATTCCTGTACCGGTAACGGGCTATTCCGCGGCAGAGATAGCGGCTGCCGCGAAAAGAACTTATTCAATGGCCTTTGCCATGTCATGGCCATATACGTTAAATAGTGAAGGTTTCGAGATTTTCCGGACATCTTAAGGACTAGACGTGTCGACGCGCCAGAATCGTTTGTTTGCCGCCCTGCGGCCGGTCTCTTTCGCCGTCAGTGCCACCGCCGCACTGCTTTCTTCGGTTCCGCTGGCGCAAGCCAATCCGCATATTCTCGTCGATGTCCAGACCGGCCGCGTGCTGGAGCACGAAGAAGCCTTCCGCAAATGGTATCCGGCCTCGCTGACCAAGCTGATGACCGTCTATACAACCTTCGATGCCATCCGCTCCGGCCAGATCAGCCTCGATACGCCGATCGTGATGAGCAAGCAGGCCGCAGCGCAGCCTGCCGCCAAGATGTATTACAAGCCAGGCCAGAAGCTGACGCTCGACAGCGCGCTGAAGATCCTGATGGTCAAGTCGGCCAATGATATCGCCGTTGCCGTCGCCGAAGCGGTGGCCGGAACGCAGGATGCCTTCGTGCTGCGCATGAATGCGGAAGCCCTGAAGCTCGGCATGACGGATTCGCATTTCGTCAATCCGAACGGACTTCCGGGCAAGGGCCAGTACACGACGGCGCGCGATCTTGCGGTCCTGACCGTCGCGCTGCGCCGCGATTTCCCGCAATATTCGGGCTATTTCGCGCTTGAAGGCTTTACCAACGGCAAGACCAATACGCCGAGCATCAATCTGCTGATCGGCCGTTTTGCCGGTGCCGACGGCATGAAGACCGGGTTCATCTGTGCTTCGGGCTTCAACCAGATCGGCTCTGCCACCCGGAACGGACGTACCGTGGTTTCGGTCGTGCTCGGTACCGACAGCCTCGCGGCGCGCGCCGATGCGACGGCCAATCTGCTGGAGAAGGGCTTTGCAACGCCCGCCGGATCAAGCGCAACGCTTGCCTCGCTGAAGCCCTACGGGCCGGGGCAGGATGCCGTCAGCGATATCAGCGCCGAAATCTGCAGCGCCAAGGGCGCCAAGGTGCGTAGCGAAACGCGCGACGAAGTGGGCCGCATGAAGGTGCAGTCGCCTTACATTCACGAGATGGACCACGAGCCGAATTTCGTCTTCGCCGGGCTAATCCCCGGGCAGGATACCCAGCCTGACAAGGGTGCCAAGGCAGATGCGATGGGCGATGCTGCCAATATCCCCGTGCCGCTGCCGCGTCCTACGTCGTTCTAAAGGCAAGATCCCATGAGCCTGCATGCAGACCGGATCCCGGTCACCATCCTGACCGGTTTTCTCGGTGCGGGAAAATCGACGCTCCTGAACCGGATCCTCAAGGATCCGGCGATGAAGGATGCGGCCGTCATCATCAATGAATTCGGCGATGTCGGCATCGACCACCTGCTGGTCGAGAGCTCTGGCGATGCGATCATCGAGCTTTCGGACGGCTGCCTGTGCTGCACGGTGCGCGGCGAGCTGGTCGATACGCTCGCCAATCTGATGGATGCGATCCAGACCGGCAAGGTGAAGGCAGTGAAGCGCATCGTGATCGAGACGACAGGGCTCGCCGATCCGGCGCCGGTCATGCAGGCGATCATGGGCAACCCAGTCATTGCCACGAATTTCCAGCTCGATGGCGTCGTGACCGTCGTCGATGCTGTCAACGGATTGCAGACGCTCGACAATCACGAGGAAGCCCGCAAGCAGGTGGCTGTTGCCGACCGGCTGATCGTCTCGAAGCGGCCGATGGTCGATGACGCAGGTCTTGGCGCGCTTAAAGCGCGGCTGCGCGATCTCAATCCGAGGGCGGCTCTGATGGATGCCGATGACGAAGAGACCGGCACTGCCGGCGTGCTCGTCAATGGCCTCTACGATCCGGAGACGAAGATTGCCGATGTCGGCCGGTGGCTGCGCGATGAAAACGCGCATGATCACCACCACCACGATCATCATCACCATCATGGTCACGGCCATCACCACCATCATGACCATCACCACGATGGCCAGGATCCGCATGATGTGAACCGTCACGACGCCTCGATCCGGTCTTTCTCGATCATCGAAGACAAGCCAATCGATCCGATGGCGCTCGAAATGTTCATCGATCTGCTGCGCTCGGCGCATGGCGAGAAGCTGCTCAGGATGAAGGCGATCGTTGCGGTGTCGGACCGGCCGGATAAGCCGCTGGTACTGCATGGCGTCCAGAATATCTTCCATCCGCCGGTGCGCCTGCCTGCCTGGCCCGATGAAAACGACCGGCGCACGCGCATGGTGCTGATCACCAAGGATCTGCCCGAGGACTTCGTCAAGACGCTGTTCGATGCCTTCCTCGGCAAGCCGCGCATCGACACGCCTGACCGTGCGGCGCTGGAATCCAATCCGCTTGCCATTCCCGGCATGAAGATCTGAGATTTATTTCCGGCGGATCAGGAAGCGGTGGCCGCTCTCGGTCTTCACCGTTTCCAGCAGCTCATGGCCGTCTTCATTGCAGAAATGCGGGATATCGATGCCGGCCAGCGGATCCGTCGTTTCGACGCGGATGAGCGCGCCGCTGGCCATCGAGGACATCTTGCGGCGCGTTTTCAGCACGGGCAGGGGACACTTCAGACCGCGAAGGTCATAGGCAACGGCGTCGGAACCGCTCAATTCTTGGACCAGAATTTCCAGAACGGCTTCTTCGAAGCGTCGGCTGTTTCCTGCGGCGGTTCCGGCGCGAAGGCGAGCGGGTTCTGCTGCGGAACCGGAACGTTTGCAGGCGAAGCCTCGGCAACAGCCGTGGCTGCGGGCTGAGCGGGCGCCGCAGTCGCCGGTGCGGCTACAGCAGCAGGCGCCGGGGTGGCCGCGGCAATCGCCGTTGCCGGAACCGTGGCGGGCACTGCTGGCTTCGACATCATGCCTTCGAGCTCGGCAACCTTGACCATGCGGCCGGCTTCCAGCGAGGTTCCGGTGGGCGCGTAGGCGAGATCGCGGCCCTTGCGGGTCTTGGCGACGACGGCCTTGCGTTCGGCTTCGGTCGGGTCATACCAGGCGAGGCCGTCGAACTTCTTCTCGGCCTTGGCATAATCCATGGCATAGGTCTTGTCGTAGGACGCCAGAGCCGATGCGAGCGCCGGGGGCGTCGACATGGCCGGGCACTTGCCTGCCGGATTGAAGCCGCCGCCGTCAGCCGTCTGCTGGTTGAAGAAGTATTTCTTCTCGCAGACATTGACCTCCGGCGGGCGCTTGGTGACTTCGAAATTGTCGTAGCCGACCTTCAGCATCTTCCAGAAGTCGTAGCTCGGGTCGAGCCGGTGCTTGTACATGTTTTCCGCGCTCATGCGGAACGGGAAGGCCTGCAGCTGAACCGAGGTCTGGCCGCCCTTGAAGGCGTCGCGTGCGAAGGCGTAAATCTCGAGAACCTGTTCGTCGGTCATCGAGTAGCAGCCCGAGGACGAGCAGGCGCCATGGATCATCAAGTCCGAACCGCTGCGGCCATTGACGGCGTCATACTTGTTCGGGAAGCCGGTGTTGATGGCGAGATAATATTTCGAATTCGGGTTCAGATTGGCTCGGGTCAGGTTGTAGAAACCTTCCGGAGCCTGCCGGTCACCGGTCTTCACCTTCGGGCCGAGACGGCCGGACCAAGCGCAGATCTTGTAGTCGGCGATCTTGTCGAAACGGTTGTCGGTCTTCGCCTTCCAGATCTCGAGCGCGCCTTCTTCCTTGAAGATGCGGATCAGGATCGGCGAATTGCGATCCATGCTCTTGGCGCTCATCTGCGCCAGGATGCGCGGCGGCAGTGGCTGCTCCACCTTGTTCTTGACGGTGGAGAGGTCGATCTTGCTTGCCGATTCCAGTGTGTCGTTGCAGCCCGCCAAGGCGAGTGCCATCAAGGAAACGTAGGCGAAATGACGAATGCGCATTCAGTTAGCCCAACTACCAGATTCAACCCGCTCCACACCGTAGAATCCGGGCAATACCGAGAATCATAGGCGGCTTATACTTTACAAATCCTTACGAGGATATGACCGGCCCGCGGCGCCCCCGCAAGCGCGAAAACTGGTAGATAACATTATTGTGGCCAAGATTTGGCCCTAATCGGGCCAATTTTTCTGTGGCTGCCTTAGAGGTTACGGCCCATCGACAGGAACTTCTGACGCCGGTCGTTGCGCAGCTGCTCGCCGGAACGCGGCGAAAGCTCGGCAAGCGAATTGGCAATCACGTCGCCTGCGGCGGCAATGACATGGTCCGGATCGCGATGGGCGCCGCCCAGCGGTTCCGGGATGATGCCGTCGATGATGCCAAGCGACTTCAGGTCTTCGGCGGTGATCTTCATGTTGGTCGCCGCTTCCTTGGCGCGGGTGGAATCGCGCCAGAGGATCGAGGCCGCACCTTCCGGCGAGATCACGCTGTAGATCGAATGCTCGAGCATGAAGACCTTATTGCCGGTGGCAATGGCGATCGCGCCACCCGAACCGCCTTCGCCGATAACGACGGAAACGATCGGAACCTTGACGCCAAGGCACATTTCCGTCGAACGGGCGATGGCTTCCGCCTGGCCGCGTTCTTCGGCGCCGACGCCCGGATAGGCACCTGCCGTATCGACCAGCGTGATGACAGGCAGGCCGAAACGGTCGGCCATTTCAAGCACACGGATCGCCTTGCGGTAACCTTCAGGGCGGGCACTGCCGAAATTGTGCTTCAGGCGGCTCTTGGTGTCGTTGCCCTTTTCCTGGCCGATGACGGCGACGGGCTGGCCGCGGAAGCGGGCGAGGCCCGCCTGGATGGCGGCGTCCTCGGAAAACTTGCGGTCGCCGGCGAGCGGCGTGAATTCCTGGAACAAGACCTTGGCGTAATCGACGAAATGCGGACGCTGCGGATGGCGCGCGACCTGCGTCTTCTGCCAGGCGTTGAGCTTGGAATAGATATCGACCATCGCTTCGCGAACGCGAACTTCGAGCCTGCCGACTTCATCCGACGTGTCGATGCTCTCGTCCTCGGACGCGAGCTTCTTCAGTTCGATGATCTTAGCTTCGAGGTCGGAGATCGGCTTTTCGAAGTCGAGATAATTGTGCATGAGGTGCGTTTCCGTTCCTTGTGCCCGGGGCAATTGCTGGCGTTGCCCCTTGTCGCCGGTCCTATTCGTGCTTTTTCGCCTGTTTTGCAAGAGGGTGATGCGTTTGCACCAGTTGTTGCAGGCGTTCTTCCAGGACGTGGGCGTAGATCTGCGTCGTCGAAATGTCCGAATGTCCGAGAAGTTCCTGGACAACACGCAGGTCCGCGCCGTTGGCCAGCAGGTGGCTGGCGAAGGCGTGGCGCATGACATGCGGCGAGATCATAGATGGGGTCAGCCCGGCGCGGATCGCAAGGTTCTTCAGGTCGCGGGCGAAGACCTGTCGTGGCAGATGGCCCTCTTTCGACGCTGCCGGGAATAGCCAGGGGCTCTCGGTGGGCTCCTTGGCGCTGGCGTTTTCCACAGCCATCGCGCTGCCGTAAGCCTTCAGCGCAGCGATCGCCGATTGCGAAAGCGGGACGAGACGTTCCTTGTTTCCCTTGCCGCGGATGATAAGGAAGCGTCCCTCCTGATCCAGGACCCGGGCCGGCAGCGATACAAGCTCGCTGACGCGCATGCCGGTGGCATATAACAATTCGAGAAGCGCCAGCATGCGACGGCGGTTCAGTTGCCCGGCGGCAGGATCGCCGGCCTCGTGCTCGGCCTGCGTCAGCAGCCGGGTCACTTCTTCGACGCCCATGGTTTTCGGCAGCGGCCGGCCCTTCTTCGGGGAGTCGAGCACACCCGTCGGGTCGTCCGTTCGCAGACCTTCGGCATAGAGAAACTTGTAGAATTGCCGCATCGAGGCCAGCCTTCGGGCCTGCGAAGAGGGCTTGAAGCCCTGGCCCGCAAGCGAGGCAAGGTAGGCGGTCAGGTCGGCGGAGGCCGCTTCCGTCAGGCGGACGCTGCGTCCGTTCAGAAAGGAGTGGAGATCGTCGAGATCGCGCTCATAAGATTGCAGCGTGTTCTCGGCCGCACCGCGTTCGGCGCTCATCATTTCCAGGAAGGATTCCACGTGAACGCGGCCGAGATCCCGCATCGGCCTACTTCTTCGCCGGGGCGATGGTGCCGGTTGCCGGCGGATTGATGCGCTCCGACGGAATGCGGATCGTCACGTCGCGCGGCTGAGGCTCGACGAAGGTCACCAGGGCCACCATGCCTCCGTAGATCGCCCCGGCGATAACCGCCAAGACAGCGAGGAAACGGAAGAGGGTCGGCATTTCTTGAACTCCATGAGCTTGGCCTCTTTTTAGGAAGAAGCGCGATTGCGTGCAAGAAGCCGCATTTGGAACATGTTTCCCTTGCCCGCGACTTGACGCTACACCTTCATTTGTCGATACCGTTTGCAAACAAAGTGTGAATGGACCGATGAGTGACCCAGTTCTGACAGTTGCAGACAGTCTGAAAGACAGAGCTCGCGCCGCGCTCGGGTCCCGTAATCTTATCCTCGTCGGCCTCATGGGTGCAGGAAAATCCTCTGTCGGGCGCCTTGTCGCCCAGCAGCTCGGAATTCCGTTCATTGATAGCGACGTCGAGATCGAGCGCGTTTCGCGCATGACGATCACCGAACTCTTCGCATCATACGGCGAAGAAGAATTCAGGGCGCTCGAAACGCGGGTGATGAAGCGGCTCTTGAAGAACGGGCCACGCGTGGTCTCGACCGGCGGCGGCGCCTTCATCAACGACCGCACCCGCAAGCATATCAAGAAGGGCGGCCTGTCGCTGTGGCTGAAGGCCGATCTGGATGTGCTCTGGGAGCGCGTCAACAAGCGCGATACGCGGCCGCTTCTGAAGACCGAAAACCCGATGCAGACGCTCGAAAACCTGATGAACGCGCGATACCCGATCTATGCGCAGGCCGACGTGACCGTTCTTTCGCGCGATGTGCGCAAGGAACTGATGGCCGACGAAGTGCTGAAGGCCGTGGTCGAACACCAAAGTGAAAGTGCAGTGCCATGAATGCGATCGCTTCCGTTGCCGCCGAAAAGAAGGTGCATGTGCCGCTTGGTGACCGCGCCTACGATATCCTGATTGGGCCGGGGCTGATTGCGCGCGCCGGTGCCGAAATCACCGCCCGCCTCAAGGGCCGCAAGGCGGCAATTGTCACCGACGCGAATGTGGCGCCCATCTATCTCGATGCACTGGTCGCGAGCCTGGAAGCATCCGGCATTGCGTGTTCGACGCTGGTGTTGCCGGCCGGCGAGAAGACCAAGAGCTTCGAACATCTGATAACCGTCTGCGACAAGGTGCTGGAAGCGCGGGTCGAGCGGAACGATTATGTCGTGGCGCTCGGCGGTGGCGTGATCGGTGACCTCGCAGGCTTTGCCGCCGGCATCGTGCGCCGCGGCGTGCGCTTCGTGCAGGTGCCGACCTCTCTGCTGTCGCAGGTCGATTCATCCGTCGGCGGCAAAACCGGCATCAACAGCCGCCATGGCAAGAACCTTATCGGCGTCTTCCATCAGCCAGATCTGGTGCTTGCCGATACCCATGCGCTGAACACGCTGACGGAGCGCGAATTCCGGGCGGGCTATGCCGAGGTGGCCAAATACGGCCTGATCGACAAGCCTGACTTCTTTGGTTGGCTGGAGACGAATTGGCAGGCCGTGTTTGCCGGCGGCGATGCCCGCATCCAGGCGATCGCCACCAGCTGTCAGGCGAAATCCGATGTGGTGGTGGCCGACGAGCGGGAAAATGGCCCGCGTGCCTTGCTCAACCTCGGCCACACTTTCGGTCACGCGCTGGAAGCGGCCACGGCCTACGACAGCGCCCGGCTGGTGCATGGTGAAGGCGTTTCGATCGGCATGGTGCTGGCGCATGAGTTTTCGGCGCGCATGAATCTTGCGAGCCCCGATGACGCCAAGCGCGTCGAGACGCATCTGAAGGCGGTTGGCCTGCCGACGCGCATGTCGGATATCCCGGGCGAGCTGCCGCCGGCCGAAAGGCTGATGGAAGCGATGGCGCAGGACAAGAAGGTCAAGAACGGCCAGTTCACCTTCATCCTGACGCGCGGGATCGGGCAATCCTTCATCGCCGATGACGTGCCGCAATCCGAAGTTTTGAGCTTCCTCAAGGAAAAGCGCCCGCAATGAGCATCGAAGGCACGCTGGCATTTCTTTCCGTCTACTGGCCAGAAATTGTCTCCATCGTGGCCCTCGTTCTCATGTCCGCTTTCTTCTCCGGATCGGAAACGGCGCTGACCGCCGTCTCGCGCAGCCGCATTCATACGCTCGAGGCCAATGGCGACGAGCGCGCCGGCGTGGTGCGGGAGCTGATCGAGCGGCGCGACCGGCTGATCGGTGCGCTGCTGATCGGCAACAATCTCGCCAACATCCTGTCGTCGGCGCTGGCGACGAGCCTGTTTCTCGGATTGTTCGGCAATTCCGGTGTGGCGCTCGCAACGCTGGCGATGACCGTCATCCTGGTCATCTTTGCAGAAGTTCTGCCGAAGAGCTGGGCGATCTCAACGCCTGACCGTTTCGCCTTGACGGTTGCCTTTGCCGTCAAGCTTTTCGTCGCCATCGTCGGCCCGGTCTCGTCCTTCATCAATGCGATCGTGCGCAAGATCCTCGGCGTCTTCGGCATAACGCTGTCGCGGGAAACATCGATGCTGACGGCGCATGAAGAGCTGCGCGGTGCGGTCGATCTGCTTCACCGGGAAGGCTCGGTCGTCAAGGCAGATCGCGACCGTCTCGGCGGCGTTCTCGATCTCAGCCAGCTCGAATTGTCTGACATCATGGTGCATCGCATGGCGATGCGGGCCATCAATGCCGACGACGCGCCGGAAGCGATCGTCCGCACCATCCTCGAAAGTCCCTATACGCGCATGCCGCTGTGGCGCGGCACGACCGACAACATCATCGGCGTCGTGCATGCGAAGGACCTGCTGCGGGCGCTGGCCGAGCCGAATGTCGAGCCTGAGAATCTTGATGTCGTCAGGATCGCGCAGAAGCCGTGGTTCGTGCCTGACAGCACCAATCTCGAAGATCAGCTGAACGCTTTCCTGCGCCGCAAGCAGCATTTCGCCGTCGTCGTCGATGAGTATGGCGAGGTGCAGGGCATCGTCACTCTCGAGGATATTCTGGAAGAGATCGTCGGCGATATTTCCGACGAACACGATATCGAGATGCAGGGTGTCCGTCAGGAGGCCGACGGTTCGGTTGTCGTCGATGGCGGCGTTCCGATCCGTGACCTGAACCGGGCGCTTGACTGGCAGCTTCCCGACGAGGAGGCGACGACGATTGCCGGCCTCGTTATTCACGAGTCGATGACAATCCCGGAAGAGCGCCAGGCCTTCACTTTCTACGGCAAGCGCTTCATCGTCATGAAGCGGGAAAAGAACCGCATCACCAAGCTGCGCATTCGCCCCGCCGAAGAAGACGCGCCCAAGGCCGTCTAAGCGGCTTTTGCTGTTGGATTGCGCGCCGCGAAGACTTATATGGGGCCGGTATCCACTACCAGCGGGTCGCTTCTCCTGGTGCCGAGGGTTCGACGGCGAGGGCATGAAGCCCGGCATCGAGCTCCGGTTTCAAGAGCTCGGTAATGGCCCGGTGGCGGGCGAGCCTCGTCATCCCTGAAAATTTTTCAGAGACGATGCGAACACGCATATGTGTTTCGCCTGTCCCTGTTATGTCAGGCTGGTGGCCAGCGTGGAGGTGGCTTTCGTTGATGACGCTCAAACGTTCGGGCACGAAAGCCTCGGTTAGTTTTTCTTCAATGCGGGCCTGAAGGGTCACGTTTTCGTCCAGTTGCTGGTGAAAAAAGGGGTTCCCACCAAGCCAGCAACATTCCCATTTGTCAATTCTTGTTGTCGCGCCGCGGCAGCTTCATAATTAGCGCCGTCATGAGACTTGATTCCAAATATTTCGATCGCATCCGCACCCGCCGCAAACGCGAGCAGGAACCCGAACAGGCTCCCCCGACCTGTCAGTGGGACGGCTGCGACAAGAAAGGTGCGCATCGCGCGCCCGTCGGACGCAATGCCGAGGGGCAGTTCTTCTTGTTCTGCTTCGAGCACGTCAAGGAATACAACAAGGGCTATAACTATTTCTCCGGCCTGTCTGATGGCGAGATCGCCCGTTACCAGAAGGAAGCGATCACCGGTCATCGCCCCACCTGGACGGTCGGCGTCAACAAGGCCGCCAAGAACAGCCCGCTGCAATCGGACGTCCGCTCAGGCTCCTATAACCGGGTGCGCGATCCGTTCGGCTTCGTCAGCGGCAGCAAGGGCAGCGGCCCGCGCTTTCCCGAGCAGCGCAAGCTGAAAAGCCTCGAAGCCAAGGCATTCGATACGATGGGCCTCGCCGCGGATGCGACGTCGGCCGAGATCAAGACGCGCTACAAGGAACTGGTGAAAAAGCACCACCCCGACGCCAATGGCGGCGACCGCGGATCCGAAGAGCGGTTCCGTGCCGTGATCCAGGCCTATCAATTGTTGAAGCAGAACGGTTTTTGTTAATTCCCGTCCTTGCTCTCCGTCTTCAATCGGGTATGGTCCAAATCGGCTAGGGCCGCAGGCAATCGCGGCATGCATTATTGCGTTTTGCTTCTGGCGCCTTTGCCTTCCTTCCGGACGCGGCGTTTCTTGTCCGGGACTTTGTTCTAGAATGCTCGGGGTCATCATCCCGCCGAGGTTTCATTTCAGTCCCGGAGAAGCATCGCCGACGTTCTCACCCTGGACGGCGTGGTAGAAAACTGCGGCGTCGCGGTTGCGAAATGGCCTGAGAGATATGGCCGGGCGCTATGCCCGCCTTGGAGACGTGATGAGCAAGATTGAGTTAGATATTCCCGCTCTGCCGGACACGACCGTTTCGGTCAGAGACGTTTTCGGCATCGATTCCGATATTCGCGTTCCCGCCTACAGCAAGGGCGACGCCTATGTTCCGGATCTCGATCCAGACTATCTTTTCGACCGCGAGACGACGCTCGCCATTCTTGCAGGCTTTGCGCATAACCGCCGCGTGATGATCTCCGGTTACCACGGTACCGGCAAGTCCTCGCATATCGAGCAGGTCGCCGCGCGTCTCAACTGGCCGTGCGTGCGTATCAACCTCGACAGCCATGTCAGCCGTATCGATCTGATCGGCAAGGACGCGATCGTCGTCAAGGATGGGCTGCAGGTCACCGAATTCAAGGACGGCATCCTGCCCTGGGCTTACCAGCATAACGTCGCGCTCGTCTTCGACGAATACGATGCCGGCCGCCCGGACGTGATGTTCGTCATCCAGCGCGTGCTGGAATCCGCCGGCCGCCTGACGCTGCTCGATCAAAGCCGCGTCATCCGTCCGCACCCGGCTTTCCGCCTGTTTGCGACCGCCAACACGGTCGGTCTCGGCGATACGACCGGCCTCTATCACGGCACGCAGCAGATCAACCAGGCGCAGATGGACCGTTGGTCGATCGTCACGACGCTGAACTATCTGCCGCATGAGCATGAAGTGAACATCATCGCCGCCAAGGTGAAGAGCTTCGGCAAGGACAAGGACGGCCGCGACACCGTTTCGAAGATGGTCCGCGTTGCCGATCTGACGCGCGCATCCTTCATGAACGGCGACCTGTCGACCGTCATGAGCCCGCGTACGGTCATCACCTGGGCCGAAAATGCCGAGATCTTCGGTGATCTCGCCTTCGCCTTCCGCGTCACCTTCCTCAACAAGTGCGACGAGCTTGAACGTGCGCTGGTTGCCGAACATTACCAGCGTGCCTTTGGCGTCGAGCTGAAGGAAAGCGCCGCCAACATCGTTCTGGAGGCCTAAGGCCGGTCGATCATGGCATCTCGTGGTGACAATTCGAAAGCCAAGCCCAACGGCCCCGTCGATATCGAGCCGTTGCGGCGCGCGATAACCGGCTGCGTACGCGCGATCGCCGGTAACGACGAGGTCGAAGTGACCTTCGCCAACGAACGTCCGGGAATGACGGCCGAGCGTATCCGGCTGCCCGAGCTTTCCAAGCGGCCGACGGCACATGAGCTGGCGGTGACCCGCGGTCTCGGCGATTCCATGGCGCTGCGACTTGCCTGCCACGACGAGAAGGTCCACACGACCATGGCGCCGCAGGGTTCTGACGCCCGCGCGGTGTTTGATGCGGTTGAACAGGCACGTGTCGAATCGATCGGCGCGCTGCGGATGGAGGGCATGGCTGCGAACCTGCGCTCCATGACCGACGAGAAATATTCCAAGGCAAATTTCAACGGTATCGAGCGCCAGGAAGACGCGCCGATCGGTGAAGCCGTGGCGATGATGGTGCGCGAGAAGCTCACCGGTCAGAAGCCGCCTGCCTCGGCAGGCAAGGTGCTCGACCTCTGGCGTCCTTTCATCGAGGACAAGGCCGGCGCCGAGCTCGATAATCTGTCTAACGTCATCAATGACCAGCAGGCCTTTTCCAAGGTCATCCGCAACATGCTGTCGGCCATGGAAATGGCCGAGGAGTATGGCGACGATGACAGCGAGCCGGAAACCGACGAGGACTCGGATCAGGACGACCAGCCGAGCGGCGACGAGCAGGATCAGGACGAGGTCGACGAAGACGCCGGTTCGGATGCTGCACCGGTCGAAGACAGTGAAGTCGCCGACGAACAGATGGAGGACGGCGAGACTGAAGGCGCCGAAATCTCCGACGACGACATGATGGAAGAGGGTGAGGACGATTCCGAGACGCCGGGCGAGACCCGCCGTCCGAATACGCCTTTCGCCGATTTCAATGAGAAGGTCGATTACCGGGTCTTTACCGAGGAATTCGACGAGATCATCACTGCCGAGGAACTCTGTGATGCCACGGAGCTCGAGCGGCTGCGCGCCTTCCTCGACAAACAGCTGGCGCATCTGCAGGGTGCCGTCGGCCGTCTGGCGAACCGTCTGCAGCGCCGCCTGATGGCGCAGCAGAACCGGTCCTGGGATTTCGACCTGGAAGAAGGTTATCTCGATCCGGCGCGCCTGACGCGCATGATCATCGATCCGATGCAGGCGCTGTCCTTCAAGATGGAGCGCGACACGCAGTTCCGCGACACCGTCGTGACGCTGCTGATCGACAATTCCGGCTCGATGCGCGGACGTCCGATCACGGTTGCTGCCACCTGCGCCGATATTCTGGCGCGCACGCTGGAGCGTTGCGGCGTCAAGGTCGAGATCCTCGGTTTCACCACCAAGGCCTGGAAGGGTGGACAGGCGCGCGAGAGCTGGCTGGCCGGTGGCAAGCCGCAGACGCCGGGCCGCCTCAACGATCTCCGCCATATCATCTACAAGTCTGCCGACGCTCCCTGGCGCCGCGCCCGCAGCAATCTCGGGCTGATGATGCGCGAGGGGCTGCTCAAAGAAAATATCGACGGCGAAGCGCTGATGTGGGCGCATAACCGCCTGATCGCGCGGCGTGAGCAGCGCAAGATCCTGATGATGATCTCGGATGGCGCGCCGGTCGACGACTCGACGCTATCGGTCAATCCGGGCAATTATCTGGAGCGCCACCTGCGCGCCGTCATCGAGCAGATCGAGACGCGTTCGCCGGTCGAGCTGCTCGCCATCGGTATCGGTCACGACGTCACGCGCTACTATCGGCGCGCCGTCACCATCGTCGATGCCGACGAGCTTGCAGGCGCGATGACCGAACAGCTGGCCTCTTTGTTCGAGGATCAGGCCGCACAGCCGCGTGGCGGCCACGCGCGCCGCGCCAGCTGACCCATATGATCGCTTTTTCCCGCGTGGCCATGCTTGCTGTCTGCCTTGCGGGACTGCCATCTGCGGTGCTTGCCGAGAGCGCTCCAATCGAGAGCCGGGTCATCACCACCTTCAAGATCGGTTCTGACGAAACCAGGTTCGGCCCGCTGGAATTCATCGGTGGCCTGGAAATGGTTTCGAGCCACCGGATCTTCGGCTCGTGGTCATCGATCAAAGTCGATCCGGATCGCAAGCATGTGGCGGGGGTGCTCGATACCGGCCATTGGCTGACCGGGACGCTGGTGCGCGATGCGAAGGGCCGTCTTTCCGGCCTTGCCGATGTCGATATCACTCCGATGAAGGACGCGACCGGGCGCAGTTTCGAAGGCAAGGGCCGCATGGATGCCGAAGGGCTCGCGCTCGACAAGCACAGGGCACTCGTTTCCTTCGAGGGTAACCATCGGGTCGATATCTATCCTCGTCAGGGTTTCGCGAATTCACCCGCCTTGGGCACGCTGCCCATCCTGATCCCACGCGATGAACTGCGCGGCAACCGGAGCCTCGAGACGGTGGCGATTGCACCCGCAGACAGCGCCCTGAAGGGCGCGGCGGTCATTGTTGCGGAAGAGAGCCTCGATGATGATGGAAACGTCTATGCGGCGATCCTCGAAGGGCCGCTGAAGGGCCGGTTTGCTATCAGCCGCTCCGGCGATTTTGATCCGACCGACGGGGCGTTTCTGCCCGACGGCGATCTCCTGCTTCTGGAGCGGCGCTTCAACATGGCAGATGGTATCGGCATGCGCATTCGCCGGATCGCTGCCGCCGAAATCCGGCCGGGCGCTGTCGCAACCGGTACGGTGCTGATGACCGCCGATTTCGGCTATCAGATCGACAATATGGAAGGGCTCGATGCCTTCCAGGCCGAGGATGGCTCGACCCATGTCATCCTCGTTTCGGATGATAACCATTCGATCCTGCAGCGGAACGTGATGCTGGAGTTCCGGCTCGCCGACTGAGTGCGTCGCCGAACAACTGTCACAACTCTCCGCTATCTGCTCTCTCCCTTCACCCAAATCGAGAGAGCCATGCTGAATATTCATGTCATGGGAGCGTCAGGCTCCGGCACCACCACGCTCGGTCAAGCCCTTGCCGGGAAGCTTGGGCTCCGGCACCTCGACACCGATCATTTCTTCTGGATGCCGACCGATCCGCCATTCACCACACAGCGGCCGGTTGAGGCGCGGGTCTCGATGCTGCGCGAGGCGATCCAAGGCGCCGATGGCTGGGTGCTCTCTGGTTCGGCGTTGAAATGGGCGGCCGAGTTCGAGCCACTTTATGATCTCATCGTCTTCCTCAGGATCGACCCCGTATTGCGCATGGCACGCATCCGGGAGCGCGAGGAGACCCGCTATGGCGACCGGATCAAGCCGGGTGGCGATATGGCAGAGAAGAGCCAGGAATTCCTGGAATGGGCCGAAAGCTACGATACGGCAGGGCCGGAACGGCGAAGCGCCGTTTCGCACGAGGAATGGCTGAAGGGCAGGGCAACGCCGTTGCTCAGGCTTAATTCCTCAGAGCCGGTCGATAGCCTCGTCGAGGAAGTATTGCGCCATACTGCCTTCAGAACGAAAGGGCCGCTGGCATAGCGCCAACGGCCTCATTTGCTTTTAGCGAGCTGCTGTCGCCTGCATCGGGCGCAGGGTGTTCATCAGAGCGCCGTAGGGCAGCAGCATGACGAGTCCAACCAGCATCTTCACCGTGAAGTCGCCGAGCGCCCAGGAGATCCAGCGCGGAGCTTCCATCGAGAATACGCCGAGGATCGGCGCCGATTCCAGCGCGAAGGGTTCGTTCGCGCCGAAGAAGACGAAGAAGGCTGCAAAAGCGAAGGAGAAGAAGATGATCGTATCCAGCGCCGAGCCGATCAACGAGCCGACCAGCGGCGCGCGCCACCAGGCCTGACGGCGAAGGCGGTTGAAGACGGCGATGTCGAGCAGCTGTCCGGCAAGATAGGCCGAGCCAGAGGCGATCGCGATGCGCGGAACGGCCGTGTAGAAGGACAGGCCGACGCCGACAACGAAGCCTGCAAAGACGACCTTGCGGGCGGTCTGCGGACCGAACTGGCGGTTCGTCAGATCGGTGATCAGGAAGGCGATCGGATAGGTGAAGGCGCCCCAGGTCAGGATGTCGGCAAGGTTGATGCCGGCGACCATGGCGTTCAGCGGAAACTGAACGAGGAAGTTTGAGGCGACGACGACGAGCGTCATCAGGGCCACATAGATAAGCAGATAGCGTGTCTTCAGCATTTTTTTATCCTGGGTGATGCCACCAGTTGGAGTGAACAAATTTTGGCCGGTACCATACCGGCAAAGCAAAAGGCTTGTCCGGTTTCAACCGTGCAAGCCTTTTGAAACTTTCGAGAAGAAAGCGCGCCGATGCTTAGGCGGCAGCAGCAGCTTCTGCAGTCTTCTTGACGATCTGGCGGCGCAGCAGACGAGCGCGCATCGACAGTTCGTTTTCGCTTGCCTTGATCAGGAACGCGTCGAGACCACCGCGATGTTCGACCGAGCGCAGGGCGTGAGCCGAAACGCGCAGGCGGTAACGCTGGCCGAGAGCGTCGGAGATCAGGGTAACCTGGCACAGGTTCGGCAGGAACCGGCGCTTGGTCTTGTTGTTGGCATGGCTGACATTGTTGCCAACGAGGACGGCCTTGCCGGTCAATTCGCACACGCGAGACATTTGACACCTATTCTTGTTTTTCTCAGCCGCCGAATTACGACGCACCGGCAAAACCGGGCTTGCAATCCAAGGCCATGATTGGAAAGTTGCGGTTCTATAGTCAGAGCGGCTCGCCGCGTCAAGCCAAACCTTGGCCTTTCCCGCAATTCTGTCAAAAAGCTCGTGTTTGCTTCGACAAGCGGCCAGAGTATAGACCGCGTAACAGGGCGGCGTTCGCCCGTCAAACAAGGCTCGCTTCATGGCTCTTCTGGGCAGACGGATTTTGATCCCTGCAATCGTGGCATCGATGGCGATTCCGGCCGGCGCGGAGGAGATCCGCCACCGCACGGAATATCGCGTCGCCCTCGGTGTCCTGCCGATCGCGCGGGCGGCCTTCGTCACGCAGATCGAGGATGACAAGAGCTACACAGTATCCGGCGACATCAGTTCGGCCGGTCTCGCCGACTTGGTGACGACGATTTCGGCTAAGACCAGCGTCGACGGCGTCATTCGCGATGATCGGCTGCAGGCGCAGCGCTATTCGCTCTATTACAAGAGCGGCAAGCGGGCGCGGACCTACGAGGTTCGCTACAGCAACGGTAATATCGTCTCGACGACGGTGAAGCCGGAGCGCAAGCCGCCGAGCAACTGGATCAATGTATCGCCGGGCGACATGCGATCCGTTCTCGATCCGATTTCCGGCCTGATCTTTCCTGCTGACGTGAAGCTCTGCTCGCAGAAGCTGCCGATCTATGACGGCGAGATGCGCATGGATCTGGTGCTATCGCCGAAGGGCTCCGAAGATTTTGCGACGGATGGGTTCACCGGCAAGGCGACCGTCTGCAGCGTGCGCTTCGTGCCGCGGTCGGGCTATAAGAAGGGCCGCAAGGATATCGATTATCTCAGCAAGAGCGGCCGGATGGAAATCTGGTTTGCCAAGGCGGATGCGGCAAATGTATATGCTCCAGTCTACGTCAGCATTCCGACGCAATACGGAACGGTGACGATCAAGGCGGTGAAATACAGCGCCAGCTGACGGAGCCTGTCTCCGCAATCGGGGGACATGATGAAGCTTCGGGCAACTTTGATCGGTTTCACGGCCATTCTGATGTGGTCGTTTCTCGCGCTGTTCACGGCTGCATCCGGCAAGATGCCGCCGTTCCAGCTGTCGGCGATCTGCTTTGCCATCGGCAGTATCCCCGGCATCGCCGTCCTCGTTCTCAACCCGTCGCGGCTGGCGCTCTTGAAGCAGCCGGCGAAGGTCTGGATCGTTGGGATCGCCGGGCTGTTCGGCTATCATTTCCTGTATTTCACGGCGCTCCGGAACGCTCCGGCGGTGGAGGCGGGGCTGATTGCCTATCTGTGGCCGCTGCTGATCGTCGTCGGCTCGGCGCTGCTGCCCGGCGAGAAGCTCCGCTGGTATCATATTGCCGGTGCCCTTGCCGGTCTCTGCGGCACGTTTCTGATCGTCGGCCGCAACGGAATCAATTTCGACGGCGCCTACGCCGTCGGTTATGGCGCGGCGTTTCTCTGCGCCTTCACCTGGTCCGGCTATTCGCTGCTGACGCGCCGCTTCGATGCTGTTTCGACCGATGTCGTGACCGGTTTCTGCATCGCGACCTCTCTCCTGTCGCTCGTCTGCCATCTCGGATTGGAAACCACCGTCTGGCCTGAAACGGCATTCGAGTGGCTTGCCGTCGTCGGGCTCGGGCTCTTTCCTGTGGGGGCGGCCTTCTATGCCTGGAATCATGGCGTCAAGAACGGTGATATCCAGATCCTCGGCGCTGCAAGCTATGCCGCTCCGCTGCTCTCGACGCTCATCTTGACGCTGTTCGGCTTTGCCGAGCCGAGCTGGCGGATCGCTCTTGCCTGCCTGCTGGTGACCGGTGGTGCCATCCTGGCAGCGCAGGAGATGTTCCGGCGCAAGGCGGCGCCGAAACAGGCCGCGGCAGCCGAGTAGGTCAGCCGGCCGGTGCCCAGTCCGGCGGTGCCATCTCGAATTTCGAGAATTCGAAGCCGGGTGACACGGTGCAGCCGACAAGCGTGAAATCGCCGAGCGTTTCGGCCGATTGCCACCAGTTGGCGGGAATGATCGCCTGCGGGCGCTCGCCGCCTGCCAAGTCGATGCCGAGCTTCAGCGTTTCGCTGCTCGTTCCGTCTTCCGAGCGATGCAGGGCGAGCGGTGCTCCGGCATAATAGTGCCAGATCTCGGCGGCGTCGTGGACGCGATGCCAATGCGACCGCTGCCCTGATTTCAGCAGATAGTAGATTGCCGTCGAATGGCCGCGCTCGCCGCCATTGGTGTCGCGGAAGGTCTGGACATAGAAGCCGCCTTCCGGATGCGGCTGCATCGAAAGCGCCTCGATGATCTCATCGGGCGACATCAGAAATTGTCCTTGCGCTTGCGGATCTCCGCAAAGACCTCTTCGTTCGTCTTCGTTTCCATCAGAAGATTGCGGCGGATCGCCGGATCGGTAGCGCGCAGGAAGGGGTTGGTTTCCTTCTCGAGCGCCAGCGTCGTCGGGATCGTGAAGCGTCCCTCGGCACGCAGCGTCTCGATTTCGGCAGCGCGCGCCTTCAGCCGCTCATTTGTCGGATCGATAGTGACGGCGAAGCGGGCGTTCGACAGGGTATATTCGTGGCCGAAATAGATGGCCGTCTCATCCGGTAGCACCGCGAGCTTCTGCAGCGAATGCCACATGTCGGCGGCGGGGCGCTCGAAAAGGCGGCCGCAACCGAGTGCAAACAGCGTATCGGCGGCGAAAAGCAGCTTGTCGTCCACGAAGTGGTAGCAGATGTGGCCGGCGGTGTGGCCGGGGGTCTCGATCACGTTGACCGTATGGTCGCCGAAGGTGAAGCTGTCGCCATCGGCCATCGTCTTGTCGAGGCCCGGGATGGCGACGGCCTCGTTGACTGGGCCGATGATCTCGCAGCCGAACTGCTCTTTCAGCGCCAGATTGCCCTCGACATGGTCGGTATGGTGATGGGTGGTGAAGATGTGGGAGATCGTCCAGCCGCGGCGCTTGGCCGCCGCTTCGACAGCAGCCGCATCCGGAGCGTCGATCGTTGCAGTCAGGCCAGTTTCCGGATCATGCACGAGAACGCCAAAATTATCGGATCGGCAGAGAAAAACTTCTAATTCCAAAGGTTTCATAGTCTGAACGGCCTCTTTCCTACGGACATGCCCGGAATGTAGAGGCTCCGGCCTTGAAGTCCAACCGCCCACTGATAACATTTACTGCAATGCACGCGGATATTGTCGATCTACGCCAGTTTTATCATTCCGAGCTTGGCCGCCTGGCCGAGCAGTCGATCGCCATGGCGCTGTCATCGCTCTGGGTGCGGTTGCCGCAGGAGCGATTGGTCGGTCTCGGCTATGCCGTGCCGTTTCTCGATCGTTTCGGCGCCGATACCGAGCGCACCTTCGCCTTCATGCCGGCCGGCCAGGGTGCCGTGAACTGGCCCATGGGCTCGCTGTCCTCGACGGCGCTGATCTTCGACGAGGAATTGCCGCTGCCGGATTCATCCGTTGATCGGGTGCTGATGGTTCATTCGCTGGAATTCGCCGAAAGCCCGCGGGAAACGCTGAAGGAACTCTGGCGGGTGCTTGCGCCGGGCGGACGCCTGGTAATCGTCGTGCCGAACCGGCGTGGCGTCTGGGCGCGGATGGAGCATACACCCTTCGGCTCCGGCCGGCCCTATTCGCGTGGTCAGCTGACGCATCTGCTGCGGGAAACCAATTTCACGCCCGGAGCTTCCGCCGAGGCGCTGTTCTTCCCGCCATCCAAGCTGCGCACCGTTCTCAGCTTGCGGCGTGGTTTCGAGCGCATCGGACGGACACTGTGGCCGGCCTTCTCCGGTGTCATCATCGTCGAGGCGCAGAAGCGTCTCTATCAGGGTCTGCCGGTAGCGGCACGCGCCTCGCGCCGCGTCTTCGTGCCGGTTCTTGCGCCGCATGGCGTTCCGACCACGCGCAACCGCTAAGTCACTCGACAAAAGCCGCTTTCCGTTTTATTGCCAAAGGGCAATTTAAGCCGGAATTCCCGGCATTTTTCCAAGGTTGATCCCATGAGCGTTGAGAAGAGCAAGCCCGTTCCACGTCCCGGTATTCTTGATATCGCAGCCTATGTGCCGGGCAAGGAACATGCGCCGGGCGTTGCCCGTGTCTACAAGCTCTCCTCCAACGAAACGCCGCTTGGAGCCAGCCCGAAGGCGATCGAAGCCTTCAAGAACGCCGCTGGCAATCTCGAGCGCTATCCGGACGGCCAGGCACATGAGCTGCGCGAGGCGATCGCTGCTGTTCACGGTCTGAATCCGGCTAACATCATGTGCGGCAACGGCTCGGACGAGCTGCTCGGCCTGCTCTGCCACGCCTATCTCGGCGCTGGCGACGAGGCGATCATCACCGAACATGGCTTCCTGGTCTACAAGATCCAGATCATGGGCGCAGGCGCCACGCCCGTCACCGTCAAGGAAAAGGATCACGCGGTCGATGTCGACGCGATCCTCGCAGCCGTGACGCCGAAGACGAAGATGGTGTTCATCGCCAATCCAGGCAACCCGACAGGCACATATGTGCCGGTCAGCGAAATCCGCCGTCTTCAGGCCGGACTTCCGAAGGATGCCGTCCTGGTGCTCGATGCCGCCTATGCCGAATATGTCCGCCGCAATGACTATGAATCCGGTATCGAGATCGTCTCGTCCAACGCCAATGTCGTCATGACCCGCACCTTCTCGAAGGTCTATGGCCTGGCAGCGCTCCGCGTTGGCTGGATGTATGCGCCGGCTGAAATCATCGATGCGCTCAATCGCATCCGCGGGCCGTTCAACATGAATGCGCCGGCAATTTCCGCAGGTGCTGCGGCTGTTCGCGATCAGGCGTATGTGCAGGAGGCTGTTGCCTTCAATCTGATGTGGATCGAGAAGCTCAAGGGTGCCCTTGAGACAATTGGCCTGACGGTGACGCCGTCGGTCACCAATTTCATTCTCATCCATTTCCCCGATGCCGATGGCAAGCGCGCTGCCGATGCCGACGAGTTCTTGACTAGCCGCGGCTACGTCCTGCGTGCGGTCAAGGGCTATGGCTTCCCGAACTCGCTGCGCATGAGCGTCGGCCCGGAAGAGGCGAACCGCGGTGTTATCGAGTCGCTCGGCGAGTTTATGGGACGCAAGGCATGACCATCCAGTTCGACCGCATCGCGCTTATCGGTATCGGCCTCATCGGCTCGTCGATTGCTCACGACGTCAAGCGGCTGGGGATCGCCAAGGAAGTGGTGATCTCGACCCGCAGCGCCGACACGCTGAAGCGGGCGGAAGAACTCGGTCTCGGTGACCGTTATCTCCAGTCTGCGGCTGAAGCCGTCAAGGGTGCGGATCTCGTCATCGTTTCGGTGCCGGTCGGTGCGTCTGGAAGCGTCGCCAAGGAAATCGCCGCAACGCTGATGCCGGGCGCGATTGTCACCGACGTGGGCTCGACCAAGGCCTCTGTTATCGCGCAGATGCAGCCGCATATTCCCGAAGGCGTTCACTTCATTCCGGGCCACCCGCTGGCTGGTACCGAAAAGTCCGGACCGGATGCTGGTTTCGCCGGACTGTTCGAACAGCGCTGGTGCATTTTCACGCCGGTGGCCGGTACCGATCCGGCAGCGCTTGCCAAGCTTCGCCAGTTCTGGGAGGCGCTCGGCGCTCGGGTCGATGAGATGGATCCGCAGCACCACGACAAGGTGCTGGCCATCGTTTCGCATCTGCCCCACATCATCGCCTACAATATCGTCGGCACTGCCGACGATCTGGAGGCGGTGACCGAATCCGAGGTCATCAAGTATTCGGCTTCGGGTTTCCGCGACTTTACCCGTCTTGCGGCATCCGATCCGACCATGTGGCGCGACGTCTGCCTGCACAACAAGGATGCGATCCTCGAGATGCTGTCGCGTTTCTCGGAAGATCTCGCCTATCTGCAGCGGGCGATCCGCTGGGGCGAGGGCGACAAGCTTTTCGAGCTCTTCACCCGCACCCGCGCCATCCGACGCTCGATCATCCAGGCTGGTCAGGACGTCGATGCGCCGGACTTCGGCCGCCATCACGGCCAGGAACCGAAGAAGAGCTAACCGCGAGCGTTTCTCAGAAAACGCTTTAGATCGGCGGGATGGAGCCGAGCGGGATGAAGCCGCTGACGGTTGCCTCGCCGCGATTGACCACCAGATCCACCGACACGCGATCGCTGCCGGCTGCCAACGCTTTCAGAAGCTTGGCGGCGGTATCGACGGTCTTGGCGATCTGCGGGAAAGTCTGCTTGATGCTGTCGCGCCACGGGCCGAGCTGCTCGATCTCAAGCTTGAACTTACCCGAAAGAAAGCCCTGCTCATCGAAGGAGAAGGGGCCGGTCAGCGTCATGACCTTGCCGTCGCCGATATCGGCCACGACCTTGCGCAGCTCGCCACTGGCGCCGTAAAGCCCCTGTCTGTCGCTGCCATCGATCATTCCCGCCTTACCGACCAGCGTCACGTCGGCGCTCGCCGAGAATTTCGGGAAGACCTGCGGCCAATCCTTGATGACGGTGCTGGCATCCTGCAGCGAGATCGCGCCATCAAGATCGCCTTCATTCTGGCGGAGATGAATTTCCGTACGGGCGGCATCGACGTCGATCGTCTGACCGCTATAGGAGGAAACCGCGGTCGCCTTCAGTCCTTCGATAACGGTCGATGTCCGGTCGATGCCCTTGAACTTGGTGATCAGGCTGGACTGCAGGTTTGCCCATTGGGCCGAGAGGGTCAGGCCGTTTGCGGTGCGGATTTCGGCAGGCGAATCCAGTTCCCAGACGATATGGCCAGGCGCATAGACCTGTGCGGCGGAGCGCAGCTGGCCGAAGCTCGCCGACACGCCGTTCTTGTTGTCGTCGACATCGACTTTCGAGCAGAACAGGCCGATGCGGAAAGGATAGCCGCGGAAATCGATATCGGCGCATTCACCGCTGACACCGGCAGTGTTATGCGGCGCGATAACCTTCAGAACCGTGTCCTTGAGCTGTGAAGCGGCGTAGAACCAGCCGCCGGTATAGATTGCGACCACCAGTACGATGCCCAAGCCGAGCCACCAGAATTTTCTGCTGCTGCCGGATTGGCTTGACGCTGCCATGATGTTCTCCAATGGTGAATCGCGAATAGGAATCTCGGTCTGGCTTGCGATATGGACGAATTTTGGGTGTTTGGCTACGGATCCCTCATGTGGAACCCGGGCTTTGAGTTTGCTGAACGGTCGCAGGCTCTGATTTATGGCTATCGGCGTTCGCTCTGCGTCCGCTCCTGGGTTCATCGGGGAACGCAGGAAAATCCCGGTCTCGTGCTCGGTCTCGATCGCGGTGGCTCATGCCGCGGCATGGCTTTCTCCGTCGCGCCGGAAAATTGGGACGGGGTCATCGACTATCTGCGGGCTCGCGAACTGGTGACCAATGTTTATCTGGAAAAGCGCGTCTTGCTGCTGCTGGCCGATGGCCGCACCGTGAAGGCGGTCGCCTATGTTGTGGACCGCAGCCATGTGCAATATGCGGGCGCCCTTGATACCGGCGAGGCCGCGCGCGTCGTCAATGAGGCCGAGGGCCAATCGGGTCCGAACGACGCTTATGTCTTCAACACCTTGTCCCATCTGAAGCAGATGGGGATCCGCGATCACTGGCTGGAGCAGGTGGTCGGCGAAGTCGAGCGGCTGCGCGCCGCCTGAACTCAGGCCGACGCGGTCTTGGGTTCGTTCAGAACGGCAAGCCGGTCGATGGCCGTCTGCGGCAGCGGGAGATGCGGATTGCGGGCGACGGTGTCGAGAAGCAGTTCGTCGCTCGCCTTTTCCGTAATCTCGACCAGATGCTTAAAAAAGGCGTCTGGGTCCATGCCCGGCATGATCGGGGCGAGGATGCGGACCTTGAAATGGCCGGGATAGCGCATGGTGCTGCGGCGTGGCCAGAACAGGCCGGGATGCATGGCGATCGGCACGACGGGGATGTTGAGATCCCGGTACATGCGGGCAATGCCGTATTTGTAGACCGGCTCGGCGCCCGGCGGGCGGCGGGTGCCCTCAGGATAGATGATCAGCTGGCGGCCGGTCGACAGCTCTTCCTTGGTGCGCTTCAACACCTCGACCATAACCTTGCCGCGGGCGCCGCGGTCAACCGGGATCATCCGCTGCTTCTTGGCATACCAGCCGAACAGCGGGATCCACATCAGCTCGCGCTTGAGGATATAGACCGGGTCCTTCAGCCAGGGCAGCAGCGCGTAGGTATCCCAGAAGGATTGATGCTTCGGCGCCAGGATGTAGCCGCCATCGGGCAAGTTCTCCATGCCCTCGATCTCGAAGGTCGTGCCGACGATCTTCTCCATCAACCAATGGTTCGAGAGCGCCCAGTTCTTCGGAATGCGATAGGCGGTCAGCCGGGGCACGACGAAATAATAGGGCGAAAGCACGATCATCCGCAGGATGAGGTTGGCGTAGAAGATCGTGTTGAAGAGAACGGAACGCAGGGCGAGCATAAGGTTTCCCGAAAAGCCTATATCCGCGAGCAGGGCGGTTGCGACCTGCCTACACGATTATCATCGCCAGAAAAAGACGCTTCGCTTCAGTCCTTGCCGTCGGCGGCAGCCGAACGCAGGCCGGGATGACGGCCGAAGCCGGTGATGTTGCGCGCACCGGCAAACAGCACCTTGCCATATTCGGCGAGCATGACACGCAGCGCATTCGGATCCATGAACCAAGCACGTGTCTTCAGGTCGGAATTGACGACCGGATAGGGAATGAACTGGGTGTCGTCGTCGACATAGGCAAGTTCGGCAAGGCTGCGGGGCATGTGATAATTGTTGGTGACGACGAGAACGCTTCTATAGCCTTTGGCGTGGATCCAGTTCGATGCCTCCTCGGCATTGCCGATCGTGTCGATCGCGTCATAGCCGATATCGACGCAGCAATCGAAGAGATCGGCCGAGCCTGTCGTGGTCTTGCGGATCTGCGCCGGTGTGGTCGAGGGGTGGACGCCTGAAATCAGCAGCCGCTTGCCGGCGCCCTTCTGCAGGAGTTCAACCGCCTGGTCGATGCGCTGGTAGCCGCCTGTCAACACGACGATCGCGTCGGCCTTCGGTTCGGCTGGCGGCCTCATTGTGGTGACGGAATCGGCAAAGCGCAGGAAGCCGCCGAAAACCAGCGCCATTGCCAGAACGACGGCAAAGCCGCACCAGCGCAGCATGCGGCGCAGAGGCCCGCGACGCGGCGTCTCGACCCGGTAGCTAGCCAGCGCCGGGTCGGGGCGAATCGGATTGCGTCTCGTGTAGCCCATGGTCATGAGTCGTGCATATATCGGGATTGCGGCAGCGAACGGGCAAAGGCGGTGCTATATGTGATAGCTATCATCAGCTCGCTATCCCGTCTGTTCGTGTCGGATCGGAGCGAAGTGTATCGATCTCGTATATCGTGCGGACGACCGTGACGCGCGCCGTCAGCGTCGTCAGCAGGGCGATGATGATCATCGTGGCGAAGATGCCGAAATAGCCGAGCACGCCGACCGAAAAGGTCCCGAAAAGCGCAGTTGCCTGATCGGTCTGCGGTGTTGCGATCGTGCGGCTCTGCAGGAAGCCCGCAGCGGCAAAAAACAGCGCTGCCAGACCGCTGCCGATCGCCGAGCCCTTGAGGCTGATTTTCAGGAAGTGCTTCTGGAATTCGGTTGCAACGAAGGAGCTTTCGGCGCCGACGAAATGCAGCACCTCGACGATATGGCGGTTGCCCGACAGAGCGCCGCGTGTCGCGAAGACGACGGTGAGCACCATGGCGGTGAAGACCAGCAGCAGAATACCCGTGCCGATCATCACTGTCGTATGCGCCATCGACACCAGCCGGTCGACCCACGTTCTGTGGTCGTCCAGCGTCGCCTGCGGGATACTGTCCTTGAGCAGCGAGCGCATTGCCTCGAAATCCGGCGGATTGTTTTCGTCGATCGTAACGATAACGAGCCTGGGAACCGGGAGTTCCTTGAGATCAAGGCCGCTGCCGAGCCAGGGCTCGAGCAGACGCGCCGTTGCCGCCTCATCGACGATCTGGCCGCTCTTGGTGCCGACGAAGGTCATGGCGATATCGCGCGCCTGGTTCAGCGCCTTTTCCATATCGAGGCCGTCATCCGGCTTGATCTGGATGGTGATTTCGCGGGAGATCTGGCTTTCCCAGCTGGCGGCCGTCGAGCGCACCATGCTGACGCCGCCGAGCGTCAGGCAGGCGAGGAAGGCCATGATGGCGATCACCACCATCAGCGCGTTGCCCTGGATGTTGGAAGGCGGCAGGATCGGCGCTGTCGGGCGAACGCGCATTTCCGGGCGCCGCTGCTGCTGGGTGGCCGCTTCCGCTACCTTCTTGCTGGGGGATCGCTCAGTCATAGACGTCGAGATGCCCCTCGGACAGAATCATCCGCCGCGCTTCGACTTGGTCCATCAGGGCCAGATCGTGGGTGGCGATGACGACGGCAGTGCCGAGCCGGTTGAGCTCGAGGAAGAGATTGAGAAGGCGGCGCGCCATCGGCGGATCGACGTTGCCGGTCGGTTCGTCGGCGAGCAGGACTTCCGGGCGGTCGATCAGGGCGCGGGCGATCGCGGCACGCTGCTTTTCACCGCCGGAGAGGACCGGCGGCAGCACGTTGATGCGCTCGCCGAGCCCGACCCATTTCAGCAGTTCCAGAACGTCGGTCTTGTAGGTGCTCTCGTCCTTGCCGCGCACGCGCAGCGGCAGCGCGACGTTCTCATAGGTCGTCAGGTGGTCGAGAAGGCGGAAGTCCTGGAAGACGATGCCGACGCGGCGGCGCAGCAGCGGCAGTTCCGGGCGCGGAATATCCGAGATATCGCGGCCGAACATGCGGATCAGACCGCGGGTCGGCTGCAGCGACATGAAGAGCAGGCGCAGCAGCGTGGTCTTGCCGGCGCCGGAGGGACCCGTCAGAAACTGGAAGGACTTTTTCGGAATGTCAAAGGTCAGGTCCCGGAGGATCTCCGGCCCCATGCCATAGCGCAAACCGACATTCTCGAAGTGGATCAACGGGCAACTCAGATTGTTCGAGGTTTCTCACCATCGACTTGTTAACCAAGTGGATTAACAACCGGTAAATTTCGGCGGAAAGATGCCCTATCGGCACCGGATTTAGCGAAGCATTAACCATTAAAATTTACGACTGAGCTGGATTCGTTTCAATGCCCGGTATCGTCCGTGCACCGAAACCATGTGAAGAGCTGAAAGGCCGTCATCATGGAAGCATCTTCGTTCAGCCGCCGCGCGCCGGGGCACGCCTATGATTTCCTGCCGCCGGACAAGGCGGCACGCCAGCCGCGGGCCGGAACGCGCCCGGCCGACATTTCCGATGCCGAGTTCGTCGTCATCAGCGGGCGAAGCCAATCGCCAGGCTTCAATGCGAAAAGTTTCAACGATAATCGCAAGCGGGCTGCAGCAGTACCGAAGGTGGAGACACCGAAAGCGACAATGGCCGCGGCTGCTGCCTTCCGCGCCCTGGAAGAACATTTGCAGCAGGCTTCGTTCAAGAGTTTCGCGGCGCTCGTCCTTCTGCTTTTTCTTCTGGTCTTCGGGTTGTCCGGCGGCTTCTCCAGCCTTCAGGCAGAGGATCAGTCCGCTGCCGGATCGCCTCTGCATTTCACCCACGTGACGCTGACGCCGCGCGATGCCAATGGCATGCGCATCCTGATGGTCAACGGCATTCTCGAAAACGAGAGCGGCACCACGCAGACGGTTCGGCCGATCCGCGCCGACCTGGTGAGCGATGGGCGGCTGATGGCGAGCATCGTTATCAACCCGCCAGTCGACGTCATCTATGGCGGCGAGAGCCGCGGATTTTCGGCGCGTGTCCAGCACTCTGGTGGAAAAATGCCGGAAGTCCGGCTGTCATTCATGCCCTAAGGGTGTTTCTCCGCGTCTAATGTGCTAACGGCTTACCCTTCATTTTCACGGAGCAAGCCGTATGCCTGTCGTGCGCGGAAAAAATATCGATCCTCTTTTCACTGCCGAGCAGATTGCCGAGCGCAACGATGCAATGGCAAAGCAGATTGCCGAAGGTCCGACCAAGGACCTGCTGGTGATCGCTGTCTTGAAGGGGTCGTTCATTTTCGCGGCCGACCTGATCCGCGCCCTGCACAACAACGGTCTAGCGCCTGAGGTCGAGTTCATCACGCTGTCGAGCTACGGCACCGGCACGGTTTCGCAGGGCGTTCGTATCGTCAAGGATATCGATAGCGACGTGAAGGACCGCGATGTCCTGCTGATCGACGACATTCTGGAATCCGGCCGCACGCTGCTGTTTGCCAAGGAGCTGCTCTTCGAACGCGGCGCCCGCAATGTGACGATCGCCGTGCTGCTCGACAAGAGCGTCAAGCGCAAGGAAAAGCTGGAGGCCGATTATGTCGGCTTCGAATGCCCCGACTATTTCGTCGTCGGCTACGGCATGGATGTCGCCTACGCTTTCCGCGAACTTCCCTTCGTCGGCGTCGTCACCGGCGACGCCTGAGCGCCTCCGATACAGACGGGTTGTTAACCATCCCGTCCATCGCCCGCCGCCGTTTACCGATCGCAAAGGAACGGCATGCGATTTCCGTCTTGGGGCATGAAGACGGAGCGATGCATCGATGGCAAAAATTCTGATCACGGAAGACGAGGACTCCCTCCGTTCTTTCGTAGCCCGGGCCTTGCGCCTTGACGGTCATGAGACCGATGAAGCGGCCGATGGTGCCGAGGGGCTGGAGAAGCTGAAGGACGGCGTCTACGACCTGCTGCTGTCGGATATCCGCATGCCCGTTATGGACGGCATCGAGCTGGCGCACCAGGCAAAGTCGGCCTTTCCGGCATTGAAAATCCTGCTGATGACCGGCTATGCCGAACAGCGCGAACGCGCTGACGATCTGGCTGAAAAGATCGTCGATGTGGTCTCGAAGCCGTTTGCGCTTCCCGATATCCGCAAGGCGGTCGCCCGCGCACTGGCTGCCTGATCAGGCAGCCTCATTCATCCGGGACGAACTTGCCTTCGTAGCGCACCCGGAAATTCCGCCTGTGAAAATCCTGCTCGAAGCAGACGAATACCAGTTCGATATCGTTGTCGCTGTCACGCTTGCCGAGCAGGCTTAGCGTGATGACCACGACGCCGCTATAGCCACGGGTGATGCGGAAGGCGGCGTTGCGGATTTCCGTGGCTTCGGGATCGCGGCGATCGTCACGGCGTTCGTAGATGATCCAGAAGCGGGCGGCATCCCAGGTCTTCCGGAGTATTTCGCTGACCTCGGCCTTGAACTCCTCGGCATGCATCGCCGGTCCCCAGGATAATGCCGTTTCTCCGGCGTCGCTGACGACATTGAGATAGCCGTCATACTGGTAGGCGCCCGAAAGCGCCTTTTCGATCATCTCGAAAGCCGAGTTTTCGCTGATTGCAGTCTTGAAGAGAATTGCCATCGAATCGCTGTCGTTCGTCAACCGTCGAGATTGACATTACGAAGCTCACGCGAAAAGGCGAAGGATTTCAGCACTTCGTTACTGAATATCCAGCAGACGCTCCAGATAGCGCCGCTCCATCTCTTGCGGCGGGTTGTTGCCGAGCTTCTCGCGGATGGCATCGAGAATCTCGCGGGCGCGCTGGACGTCGATCTCGTCGGGCACCTTCACGGTGTCGCCGAAGTCAGGCCCATCGGCGCGCCGCGGGCGGCCAAGCGGGTCGCGGCCGTTCTGATCGCCCTGGCCGACCTGGCCGTTCGGGCCTTGCTGACCCTGCTGGCCCTGTTGCGCCTGCATCATCTGGTTCATCATGTCGCGGGCGCCCTGGCGCAGCGCTTCCAGCGCGCGGCCCTGTCCCTGAACCGCGGTATCGCCACGGCCCTGGCCGAGTTCGCGTCCGGCGCCTTCCATCTCGCGCTGGGCCTGGCCGAATCCCGGGCCGGGCTTCATACCCATGTCGCCGAGACCCTTCTGCAGTTCGCCGAGCTGCTTGCCGAGAGCGTCCTGCTGTTCGCGCAGTTTCTTCAGCGCGTCGCGGAGCTGCTGCTCAGTCATCTCGTTCGACGGCTGGTCACCCTGCTGGCCGTTCTGGCCCTGTTGTTGCTGCTGGCCCTGATCCTGCTGTTCGCCATCCTGGCCGGGCATCATGTTGTCAAGCAGCGGGTCGTTCATGCCCATGTCGGGGTCGCCGCGCTGCATACGATCGCGAAGCTGCTGATCGAGCTTGAACGTCTGCTCCATCAGCTTCTGCTGGTCGCGCAGGATCTGGCCGAGCTTGTCCATCTGCTGGCGCATCTGGCTGTTGTCGCCCTGCTGCTGCTGGCCCTGCTGCGAACGTCCCGCCTGCAGGTTATTCATCATTCGCTGCAGTTCCGACAGCATCTGCTGTGCGGCATCGCGGTTGCCGGAGCGGGCAAGGTTTTCGATCTGGTCCATCATCCGCTCCAGATCCTGCTGCCGCAGCATCTGGGCATTCTGATTGGGCTGCATCGGCGCATTCTGCATGCGCTGGGCGAGCTCCTTCATGTATTCGTTCATCGCCTTGCGAAGCTCGTCCATCAGCTTCTTGACTTCGGCATCCGGCGCGTTGCGCTGGAGCGCGTCGGCAAGGTTCTGCTGGGCGTTACGCAGATTGCGCTCGGCCTGCGACAGGTCGCCGTCCTCGATGCCAAGCGCGATGTCCCAGAGATAATCGGCGGTGTCCTTCAGCTGCTCGTCGGTCTTGGCAAGCTTCATGCGCGCCAGGGCCGATTCGATCAGCAGGTAATTGGTGAGTTTCGGGATGGTCTCTTCCGGGCGGATCGTCAGCGCTTCGTTGAGCGCGGTCGCTTCGGGCATCTTGCGGGTGTCGAGCGCAAAGACTTGGCGCTCCTCGGCAACGGCTGCGGCGAGCGGTTCGTTGAACGGCCGCGCGGGGAGAACCATTTCGTGCGGCGGGCTGCGGCCGATCTGGCCTGCCGCGTCCTTGGCGACGAGCGTCACGCGGACGCGCTTGCCGGCCAGCGGGTGCTCTGTCAGGTTCTTGCTGCTGACGCCCTTGGCATCGCGGGCATTGCGGCGCGGGATATCGAGGCGGAAATCGGGAAGCGGGTAGAGTGGCTTGGCAGCCGGATCGGATTCGACCGGTAGAATTTCCGCATGGGCTTCCTGGACGCCGTAATCGTCCTTAGCCGTGAACTTGATCTCGAGCGCACCATTCACGCTCGCTTTCGGCAGCCCGTCGAAAGCGATCTCTGGCGCCTTGTCGGGAATGACGTTGAAGCTCCAGCTCCGGCCGTTGACCTGCAGGGCGCCGTTTTCCTCAAGCTTCATCAGATGCGTCTGTGCCATAGGCACCGGCGTTTCGCCGGCCGCCGTCTGCTGTGGCTGCTGAGTTGGTGCGGAAGCATCTGCCGGCTGCTGACCTGCCTGCTTTTCGGCGGCAATCTCCCTGGCCTCGCCGTTCTCCCTCTTGAAGACGACCTTCTCGTCCGCCTCACCGCCGCTGACGCGCACGGTCAGGCTGGAGAATTGCGGAACGTTGATCGGCGCCTGTTCCGTGCCTGTAGCCGTCAGATAGACGGGGGCGCGGCCGGTATAGGAGGGAGGTGTGATCCAGGCATCGATGCGGACGGCGGGATTTGTCTCGCCCTGCTCGACGGGAGGCTGGAAGGCGTCGGCGATCGAGCCGCCATTGGTGGACAGCGAATAGCCGAAGCCCATGACGACGAGCAGCGCCGGAATGGCGCGCAGGGCGAAGCGGTCGTGCCGGGCGATATCCGGGCGCGGATAACCGGCGTCGAGCGCGGCGATCTTCTCGGCCATGCGTGTCTGGTGTTCGCGCCAGAGCGCGCGGGCAAAGGGCGTGTCGAAGGCCGGTTCGTCTTCCTGCACGGTGACAGGCTGATGCGGCAGGCCGTTGCGCTCTTCGAGCAGCCGGTCGGCCTCGGCATTCGTTGGCCAGCGCAGATGGCGGAACGGGATGAGCGATGCAATGAAGACGCCAGCAAACGCGATCAGCAGCAGGATGCGCAGAATATCGGGAACGCTGCGGAAGAGGCCAAACCAGGAGGCTGCCAGATAAAGCGCGATGACCGAGAGAACGGGCACCAGCGGCGGCAAAACTTGTTCGGAAAGAAGGACGACACGCGCAAAGAGACGCTTTACCGCAACCAGCCTCGCAAGAGATGGCCTGATGGCAAATGCACCATGTCCCTGCCTGCTCGGGCTCTTCTTCAATCCGGTCTCCGCCATGGCGTGTTAGAGTAACAGTGGGCGCTTCCGGCGATTGCTCAGCAATTCGCTCGCATGAGGAAAGGATAACACTCTTTGTGGCGAAGGCGAGGGCGACCGGCGGTTAATGCCGGTTTTTCACGGCCGGTCGCCAAAAAGTGATGGTTCGTCAGTCGAGCCAGGCCGGGACGGAATCAAGGCCGATCAATTCCTCGTAGGTCCGGCGCGGCCGGATGACGTGGAAATCGGAGCCCTTGACCAGCACTTCCGGAACCAGCAGGCGGCTGTTGTAGGTGCCCGCCTGCACCGCGCCGTAGGCGCCACCCGACATGACGGCGAAGAGATCGCCCGGCTTAGGCATTGCCATCTCGCGGTCGAGCGCCAGATAGTCGCCGGTCTCGCAGACCGGGCCGACGATATCAGCCTTGATGCGCGGCGCGTTGGCGGCGGAGATCACCACGGGCTTGATCTCGTGGTAGGCTTCGTAGAGCGTCGGGCGGATGAGATCGTTCATCGCGCCATCGACGATGACGAAGGTCTTCTCGCCGCCGTCCTTCACGTAGATCACTTCGGTCACCAGGATACCGGCATTGCCGACGATGAGGCGGCCGGGCTCGGTGACGATCTTGCAGTTCAGGCTGCGTAGCTGGTTCTTGACGATCGCCGCATAGGCGTCGGGCAGTGGCGGCGGGTTGTTGTCGTCCTTGTAGGGAATGCCGAGACCGCCGCCGATATCGACATGGTGGATGTCGTGGCCGTCGGCGCGCAGCGTGGCGACCAGATCGTGCAGCAGCTTGAAGGCATCGTCGAATGGCTGCAGTTCGGTGATCTGGCTGCCGATATGCATGTCGATGCCGGTCACCTCGATACCGGGAAGTGTCGCAGCGCGCGCATAGACGGCGCGGGCACGCTCCCAGGAGATTCCGAACTTATTTTCCTTCTTGCCGGTCGAGATCTTCGAATGCGTCTTGGCATCGACGTCGGGGTTGATGCGGAAGGAAACCGGCGCCTTCTTGCCGGCCTTGACGGCGCGGCTGTTGAGGATCTCGAGCTCGGGTTCGGACTCGACGTTGAAGCAGTAGATGCCGGCTTCGAGCGCGAAATCCATCTCATGCGGCGTCTTGCCGACGCCGGAGAACATGATGCGGGATGCCGGGATACCGGCGGCCAATGCGCGGCGCAGCTCGCCCTCGGAAACGACGTCGATACCGGCGCCGAGCTTGCCGAGGGTCTTGAGGACTGCCTGGTTCGAATTCGCCTTCATGGCATAGCAGACCATGGAGTCGACATCGCTGAAAGCTTCGGCGAAGACGCGGTAATGGCGCTCCAGCGTTGCCGTGGAATAGCAATAGAAGGGGGTGCCAACGGCCTTGGCAATTTCGGGAACAGGAACGTTCTCGGCGTAAAGAATGCCGTCGCGATACTCGAAGTGGTTCACGGCTTCAGCCTATCAGAGCAGGGGATCGAGAAGGAAAGGCTTGTCGGCAACGCCCGGCTGTTTCGTCGGCTTGGAGGAATCGCCGCCCTTCGTTGCCTGCGCACTCGGCGGATCGAGATCGCCTTTGCGTCCACATCCGGCAACGGCAAGGCCGACGACGGCAAGAACGACCGTCAGGCGGATGAGGTGCGGCAAGCTGGTCTGCATGGGTATCCTCTTGGAGCGGCACTGGTGGACATCTTCATAGCGAAGTTTATCCGGCTTGTGCACCCTGATTGTTGCGCTGTTGCTGGCGGCCGGAACTCAGTTGCGGCCGCGCCAGTAGGCGATCTGCTTGCGCACTTCCGATGGCGCGGTTCCGCCGAAGCTCTTGCGGCTGGCAACGGAAGCTTCGACCGTCAGAACACCATAGACAGCGTCGGTGATCGCAGAATTGATCGCCTGCAGATCGGCGAGCGGCAGTTCGGCGAGATCGCAGCCCTTGCTTTCGGCCAATGCCACGGCGCGGCCGGTCACATGATGGGCGTCCCGGAAGGGAAGGCCCGCTTCACGCACCAGCCAGTCAGCAAGATCGGTGGCGGTCGAATAGCCGGAGCCGGCGGCCGCCTTCATGCGCGCGGTGTTGATGGTCATGTCGCGGACCATGCCGGTCATCGCGGCGATCGCCAGTTCCAGGCTTTCGGCAGCGTCGAAGACCTGTTCCTTGTCTTCCTGCATATCCTTGGAATAGGCGAGCGGCAGGCCCTTCATGATGGTCAGCAGGGCAACCAGGGAGCCGTTGATGCGGCCGGTCTTGGCGCGTACCAGCTCGGCAGCATCCGGGTTCTTCTTCTGCGGCATGATCGAGGAGCCGGTGGAGAAGGCGTCGGAGAGGCGCACGAAGCCGAATTGCGGCGTCGACCAGATGACGATTTCTTCGGCGAGGCGCGACAGATGCATGCCGGCGATCGCGGCGATCGACAGGAATTCGATGGCGAAGTCGCGGTCGGAGACGGTGTCGATCGAATTGCGGGTCGGCTCACGGAAGCCGAGCGCCTTGGCCGTCATGTGACGGTCGATCGGGTAGCCGGTGCCTGCCAGTGCCGCGGCGCCGATCGGGCTCTCGTCGAGATGCTCGATGGCATGGCGCACGCGCGAGCGGTCGCGGCCGAACATTTCGACATAGGCCATGCAGTGGTGACCGAAGGTGACGGGCTGGGCGGTCTGCAAATGCGTGAAGCCGGGCATGACGCTGTCGGCATGCTCTTCGGCGCGGTCGAGGAAGGCGGCGATCAGGCCGGTCAGCATCGCCTCGGTCTTCTGCAGCTCTTCCTTCACCCAGAGCCGGAAGTCGAGCGCCACCTGATCGTTGCGCGAGCGGGCGGTGTGCAGGCGTCCGGCGGCCGGGCCGATCAGCGTTGCAAGACGGGCTTCGACATTCATGTGAATGTCTTCGAGCTGGCGCGAGAATTCGAAATTGCCACTTTCGATTTCTGACAGGATCGTGTTTAGCCCGTGAACGATCTTGTCCTTATCGTCGGCCGATATGATGCCCTGATGGGCAAGCATCGTCGCGTGGGCGATCGATCCGCGGATATCCTGCGCGAATAGCTTCTTGTCGAAACCGATCGAGGCATTTATCTCCTCCATGATCGCATCGGGGCCGGAAGCGAAGCGTCCGCCCCACATCTGGTTGGAGGATTTGGTGTCCGTGTTGCCGTCGGCCATCGAAGCTGCCTGCCTTGAAAGATGCATGTCCTGGAGAATGAAATGACGACAAGAAAGCCGCTTGGGCTGCCATCCCTGAAATTGATCTCGATAGCTGCCGTCGCAGGCATAATTGCCGGTGCGGCAGCGGTTTACATTAAGGAGACGGGGTCTGGCAATGGCGGCGGCGAAACGGCGTCCGGCCAATGCGCCGCGGCAAAGGATCTGGCGCAGAAGATCACGCCGCTTGCCAAGGGACAGGTTGCGGCAATGGTCGCTGCCAACGAGCCGCGCAAACTGACATCGGTCGCCTTCAACGATGCCGACAACAAGCCCGTGACGCTCGACAATTTTGCCGGAAAGACCGTGCTTCTCAATCTTTGGGCAACGTGGTGCGTGCCCTGCCGCGAGGAGATGCCGGCGCTGAATGCGCTCGAGAAGGATATGGGCAGCGACAAGTTCCAGGTGGTCGCCGTCAACATCGATACCGGCGATGACGAGAAGCCGAAGGCCTTCCTCAGCGAGACCGGCGTCGATTCCCTGAAACTCTACCGCGACAATACGATCGGCGTGTTCAACAGCCTGAAAAAGGAAGGCCTTGCCTTCGGCCTGCCCGTTACGCTGCTGATCGATGACAAGGGATGCCTGGTCTCGGCAATGAACGGCCCGGCTGCCTGGGACAGCGAGGACGCGAAGGCGCTGATCAGGGGGGCGGTGGGGCTCTGACGCCGCTTAGCGGGTCGGGACCGGCACTTCGCCGCGATAATCGTAAAAGCCGCGGCCGGACTTGCGACCGAGCCAGCCTGCTTCGACATACTTCACCAGAAGCGGGCAGGGGCGATACTTCGAGTCGGCTAAGCCATCATGCAGGACCTGCATGATCGACAGGCAGGTGTCGAGGCCGATGAAATCGGCGAGCTGCAGCGGGCCCATCGGGTGGTTGGCGCCGAGCTTCATGGCGGTGTCGATGGCATCGACCGTGCCGACACCTTCATACAGCGTGTAGATCGCCTCGTTGATCATCGGCAGCAGGATGCGATTGACGATAAAGGCCGGGAAGTCTTCGGCGACCGTGACGGTTTTTTCCAGCGAGGCAACGAATGCCTTGGCAGTCGAGAAGGTCTTCTCGTCGGTCGCGATGCCGCGCACCAGTTCGACGAGCTTCATCACCGGCACCGGGTTCATGAAGTGAATGCCCATGAAATGTTCGGGGCGGTCGGTGGCCGATGCAAGGCGGGTGATGGAAAGCGACGAAGTGTTGGTGGCAAGAAGCGCTTCCGGCTTCAGGACCGGACAGACCTGGGCATAGATCTTGCGCTTGACGGCTTCTTCTTCGGTCGCGGCCTCTATGACGAGATCGGATGGGGCCAGATCGTTGAGATTGGCGGAGCCGGTGATGAGCGAGAGGGCTGTCTTGCGCTCTTCCTCGGTCATCTTGCCGTTGGTCACCTGCTTTGCGAGGTTGCCGTTGATGGTGGCCAGGCCGGACTCGATGCGGTCCTGGCTGAGGTCATAGATATGGACCTTGTAGCCTGCAGCGGCCGAAACGTGCGCGATGCCGCAACCCATCTGGCCCGCACCGACAATACCGATCGTCTTCAACGCGCTCATATCCAAACCCCCGCGGCAGTCGCCCCCGCGAGCGCAGCCGTATTTTTTAATGAAATTGCCGGGCAAAATGATCGCCCGGCAGCAGTAGTAGTCCCATAAGAGATAATTTTCCAGTCATTCGCAAGTGCGAAAAGCTGGCATCGTGCCTGCTCAAAGAGCTTTCTGCAGCTCTGGGAGGGCTTCGAAGAGGTCGGCGACGAGGCCGTAGTCGGCAACCTGGAAGATCGGTGCTTCCTCGTCCTTGTTGATGGCGACGATCACCTTCGAGTCCTTCATGCCGGCCAGATGCTGGATGGCGCCGGAGATGCCGCAGGCGATGTAGAGCTGCGGGGCGACAACCTTGCCCGTTTGCCCGACCTGCCAGTCGTTCGGCGCATAGCCGGCATCGACGGCAGCGCGCGAGGCGCCGACGGCAGCGCCGAGCTTGTCGGCAACCGGCAGGATGACCTCCTGGAACTTCTCGGCAGAGCCAAGCGCACGGCCGCCGGAGATGATGATCTTGGCGGAGGTGAGTTCCGGACGATCGGAGGAGGAGAGTGCATCCTTGACGAAGGTCGAGAGACCGGAGCCGGAAGCTGCCGAGACCGTCTCGACGGATGCCGAGCCGCCGTCAGCCGCAGAGGTGAAGGATGCGGTGCGCACCGTGATCACCTTCTTGGCGTCAGCAGACTGCACCGTCTGAATGGCGTTGCCGGCATAGATCGGCCGCTTGAAGGTGTCGGCGGAGACGACTTCGATGATTTCCGAGATCTGCGCGACATCGAGCAGGGCGGCAACACGCGGCAGAACGTTCTTGCCGGTCGAGGTCGCAGCCGCGATGATCGTGTCGTAGCTGCCAGCGAGCGAGACGATCAGATCGGAGAGCGGCTCGGCCAGATTATGGGCGAGTTCGTCGCTTTCGGCGAGCAGAACCTTGGAAACGCCTGACAGTTTGGCAGCCGCATCGGCAGCCGCCTTGGCGCCCTTGCCGGCGACCAGCACATGCACGTCGCCGCCAATCTTGGAAGCGGCCGTCAGTGCCTTACCGGTCTGGTCGGAAAGGGTCGCATTGTCGTGGTCAGCCAGAAGAAGAATGGCCATGGATATATTCCTTTCTCGAACCTTAGAGGACGCCGGCTTCGGTCTTGAGCTTCTCGACGAGCTCGGCGACCGACTTGACCTTGACGCCTGCCTTGCGGCCGGAGGGCTCTTCGGTCTTTAGCACCTTGAGGCGCGGCTCGGTGGAGACGCCGAAATCAGCCGGGCTCTTCTTGTCGAGCGGCTTCTTCTTCGCCTTCATGATGTTCGGAAGCGACGCATAGCGCGGCTCGTTGAGGCGAAGGTCGGTGGTAACGACAGCCGGAAGCTTGACGTCGATCGTCTGCAGGCCGCCGTCGACTTCACGGGTCACGGTTGCCTTGCCGTCACCGATCTCGATCTTCGAGGCGAAGGTCGCCTGGGCGGTGCCGAGCAGGGCTGCCAGCATCTGGCCGGTCTGGTTACTATCGTCATCGATTGCCTGCTTACCGACAATCACGAGACCCGGCTGTTCGGCATCGGCGACGCCCTTGAGGATCTTGGCAACGGTGAGCGGCTCGATGGCATCATCGGTCTCGACGAGGATGGCGCGGTCGGCACCCATGGCGAGCGCGGTGCGCAGCGTCTCTTCGGCCTTGGCGGGACCGATCGACACGACGACCACTTCCTCGGCCTTGCCGGCTTCCTTCAGCCGCAGCGCCTCTTCCACCGAGATCTCGTCGAACGGGTTCATCGACATCTTGACGTTGGCGAGCTCAACACCCGTGCCGTCAGGCTTGACGCGGATCTTCACGTTGTAATCAACCACCCGCTTCACAGGAACGAGAATCTTCATGGGGTCCTTCCTTCAAACTCTTTCGCCAGGAAAATGCGCGTTTCGGCGCTGCTCCGATTGTCGAATGGCGACATGGATACGCGTTTTTCCTCCAAACACAACGCTCGCCAGTCGCAGACAGACAAATTGAAGAACGGAAATATATTACGTTTACGTTCACGTCAATATTGTGGGCGCGCCGTCAAGAGTGGCTGTCTTCGGCTGCGATGGTGCGGCGGATGGCAGGCGTGCTGCGCACCGCGCGCGGCGTGACGATCTCCCGGTCGAAGAGGGGCACATCGCGGCGCTTCAGGAGCAGGACGAGGATGGCGCCTGCGAGGATACCGCCGACATGCGCGCCCCAGGAGACGTCGCTATCCGTACTGATGACCAGCATGAAGAACTGCTGGCCGACCCAGAGCAGCAAAGGAATGAAGGCGGGAAGCGGCAAGGGCACACGGAAGAACACCAGCACCCAGACTTTGACGCGCGGGTGCAGCACAAGATAGGCCGCCACGATGCCCGATATGGCGCCTGACGCACCGATCAGCGGCGCCTGGGATTCAGTTGCGAGCAGGCCGTGGCAGAGCGCGCCGAATGCGGCACAGGCCAGATAGAAGATGAGAAAGCGCAGATGCCCCATGGCGTCCTCAACATTGTCGCCGAAGACCCAGAGGAAGATCATGTTTCCCGCCAGATGCCAGAAGCTGCCATGGAGAAAGGCGTAGCTGATATAGGTCAGCGGCTCGGGGATCAGTTCCAGCTCGGGCGGCAGGATGGCGTGATGGAAGGCGACGGCCGGGATATAACCGAGGCCGACGGTTGCCGCCTTGGCGATATCGGGAGAGGCAAAGCCGGTGAACAGCCAGATCGCGACATTCGCGGCGATCAGGGCCAGCGTTACCCACTGCACCTTGATATGTTTCAGCGTATTGGCGTCGTGCAGCGGAATGAACATGAAAGCCTGCCCCCGGGCGATCTTCGTTGCCGGGAACCTATCTGTTTTTTCCGGGAACCCAAAGCACATCCGCGCGGCCCTGGTCATTCGCATGACGGGCGGCAACGAAGAGGAAATCGGAGAGGCGGTTGACGTATTTCAGCGCCTCCTGGCCGACCGTCTCGCCTTCGGTTCGCGACAGCGCCACCATCAGCCGCTCGGCGCGCCGCGAGATGGTGCGCGCCAGATGCAGATGCGCGGCAGCCGGCGAGCCGGCCGGCAGCACGAAGGATTTCAAAGGTTCTAAATCGGCGTTCAGCCTGTCGATATCAGCTTCCAGACGGGTCACCTGGGCGGCGACAATGCGCAGCGGCTCATAATCGAGCGGCTTGCCGGTGTCGGGGGTCGCAAGATCGGCGCCGAGATCGAAGAGGTCGTTCTGGATGAGCATCAGCATCCGGTCGAGCTCTGGGTGATCGCCGGTGTGGAGCCTGACGACGCCGATCGCCGAATTCGTCTCGTCGATCGTGCCATAGGCCTCGATACGCAGATCGTGCTTCTGCCGCCGGGGACCGGAGACCAGCGCGGTCGTACCGTCGTCGCCGGTCTTGGTGTAAATCTTGTTGAGCTTGACCATCGATCCCCCAGTTCTCAATGCGTCAGGTCGGGCGGCCGCCGCCGGTCAGCCACAGCGTCAGCATGATCAGGATGACGGCGATCGCCTGCAGCAGCACGCGCAGCTGCATCAGCTTGTTCGACAGGTTGGAATCGCCGCCCTTCATCATGTTGAAGAGGCCGCGGATCAGCACCAGCGCGACGAGGCCCATGACGATGATGGCGAGAATGTAAGTGGCCGTGGACATGGTATTCGGCTTTCTTGGTCAGTCGGTCCAGCGCATCAGGCGATAGAAGAGATCTGCAGGCAGCAGTCTCTTCAGCATCATGCCCTGCTTTGCCGGAACCGTTACAGGATAATGTGGCTTCGGATTTTTCGAGTTCAATGCGTCTTTTAGAACCGCATAGACCGCATCCGGTTGAAGTTTATGTCGGCTGACCGGGCCGGTGCCGTCAAGCCGCGCCAGCTGTCGGCGATAATCTGCCGCATGCACGGAGCCGCGGATATCGATGTGCTCGTTGATCTTGGAGAGCGCATTGGCCGTGAAGCGCGAGGCGATAGGGCCTGGCTCGATCAGGCTGACATGGATGCCGCTGCCTTGCAGCTCCATTCGCAGCGTGACGCTCAGGCCTTCGAGAGCGAATTTCGATGCGGTGTAGGCGCCGCGGTAGCGGTAGGGCACGACGCCGAGGATCGAGGAGCACTGGACGATGCGGCCGCTGCCTCGCTTGCGCATCAGGGGCAGTACGCGGCGCGTCAGTTCATGCCAGCCGAAAAAGTTGGCCTCGAACTGTTCCCGCAGCACATCCGTCGTCAGATCCTCGACGGCGCCCGGCTGACCGTAGGCGCCATTATTGAAGAGGGCGTCGATGCGGCCGCCGGACACAGCTTCGATCTCGCGCATGAAATCGGCGATGGAATCGGTATGGGCATAATCCATGCGGAAGGCTTCTATGCCATCGGCCTCAAGCGATCCGAGATCTTCCTGCTTGCGTACAGTGGCGAAGACACGCCAGCCGTCAGCCTTGAGAGCACGTGCGCAATAGGCACCGATCCCGGACGAACATCCGGTAACGATGATGGTGCGCGGCTCTGCCATTCATTGATTCCTGTACAAACTGGGACTCGTTTCCCATATTCGCACCGAGGTTACAATCGCCAGCGCCGGAGATGGAATGCCGAAGATACTGCGTATGCTCTATGAGGTGGTCTACGACGCGATCTGCCATCTCATCGAGGACGACGGCTTCGCCATGGCCAGCCATGTGGCGCTATCGACCCTGCTTGCGGTCTTTCCGTTCCTGATCTTCGGCACGGCGCTTGCGAACTTCCTCGGCGCCGATCAGTTTTCGATGACGGCGATCCACATCATCTTCGATACCTGGCCGGAAGCGATCGCCAAGCCGCTGGCCGATCAGGTTGTGCAGGTGCTGACAGTGCCGCGCGGCGGGCTGCTCACCATCTCGGTTCTCGCTGCCGCCTACTTCGCCTCGAATGGCGTGGAGGCGCTGCGCATCTCGCTGAACCGCGCCTATCGCGTGCAGGAGACGAGGCCCTGGTATTTCACGCGCCTTGCCAGTCTCGGATATGTCCTCGTCGCCGTCATCATCTTTGCGGCCATCAGCATCCTGCTTGTGGCGGTGCCCGTTGGTCTCGACTACGCCCGCGAATGGCTGCTCCACAACGATGCTTTCGAGTGGATACCGCCAACTGTTCGCCAGTGGCTGCCGGTTATCGTCGATACGCTGGAGGTGGTCTTCAGCTGGCGTATCTACGGCACTCTGGTGATGCTGACGCTCGGCTTGCTGGTCGTGCATCTCTGGCTTCCGTCCGGGCGCCGCAAGGTGTTCGACGTCATACCGGGCGTGTTGCTGACGCTGCTGCTCTGGCTCGCGGGCGCGCTGATCTTCGCCTATTATCTGGCAACCTTCGCCAATTACACCGCGACCTATGCCGGTCTCGCCTCGGTGATGGTGGTGCTGATCTTTCTTTATATGGTCGGCGTGATCTTCATTATCGGCGCTGAACTGAACGCGGCGCTGCTGAAATTTCGGGTTCGGGCGATCTTCAAGCGCAATTTTCTCAGCGGCAATGGCCACAAGCGCTCAGAGGCCGACAAGCTGCCGGATGTCGGCGGCTGAAAGACCCTTGGCCCGTAGTTCGGCAATCCCGGTATCGCCCTCGCTTTTCGAGAGCTTGCGTCCGGATGCATCGGTCACGAGCCGGTGGTGATGATAGGCGGGCTCTGGCAGGTCGAGCAGAACCTGCAGCAGCCGGTGGACCGACGTCGCATGGAAAAGATCAAGCCCGCGGACGACATGGGTGACGCCCTGGAGCGCGTCGTCGAGAACGACGGAAAGATGGTAGCTCGATGGTGCGTCGGAGCGGGAGAGGATAACATCGCCCCAGGCGGCCGGGTCGGCTTCAACGATGCCGCGTTCGCCGTCTCCGGTGTCGGTCCAGCTCAGGTTTGAACCGGCGGCCTCCAGCGCGCGGCGCATGTCGAGCCGCCATGCATGCTTGAGGCCTGCGCTCAGCCTTTCCGCTCGCTCCACCTCGCTCAGTTCGCGGTCTTCAGCTGGATAGAGCGGTGAACCATCCGGATCGCGCGGCCATGGCACGCCTGCTGCCTCATGGGATGCGACCTTCGTTTTCACTTCGCCGCGGGTCATGAAGGACGGATAGACGAGGCCGCGGCCGATCAGCTGTTGGAGCGCTGCCTGATACTCGCCGAAATGCTCCGATTGGCGGCGCGCCGGCCTCTCCCATGAAATGCCCAGCCATTCCATGTCGTGGTAGATGCCGGTTTCGAAATCGGGTGTGCAGCGCGTTAGATCGATGTCTTCGATGCGCAACAGCAACCGGCCATCAGCTTTCCCGGCCATGTCCTGATTGATCAACGCAGACAGCGCATGGCCAAGATGCAGCGGCCCGTTGGGGCTGGGGGCAAAACGGAAGACGGGCTTTTGACGCTGAGTCGTGGTCATGCTTTCTTCTGCCATGGATTCGAAACCACCGCGAGGCGACGTGCAGATCATTCGAAACGAGGGCGATGTCGAGCAGGGGCTGGCTGAATTGCTGCGGCTCGATCCGCGTCTTTCAACTGTCGCCGCCGATGGCGGGCCGCTGCCCTTGCGGCTGCGTGAGCCGGGTTTTGCCGGTCTCGCGCATATCATCGTTTCGCAAATGGTCTCGCGGGCGAGCGCCGAAGCGATCTGGCGGCGAATGCTGCCTGCCGATGGCGAGCTGACGGCCGAGAGCTACGTGATGCTGCATGAGGAGGCGTGGCGGGAGTTCGGGCTCTCCCGCGCCAAGGCTTCTACGCTGTCAGGAATCGCGACCGCGGTTGCCGCCGGACATCTGGATCTGACCGTGCTTTCGGTGCTGCCGCCTGACGAGGCGCGGCATGTGTTGACGGCGTTGAAGGGCGTCGGTCCGTGGACGGCAGAGGTCTATCTGATGTTCTGCTGTGGCCATGCCGATATCTTTCCATCCGGCGACGTTGCTCTGCAGAATGCGGTCGCCGCGGCATTCGGTCTCGCTGAACGGCCGCAAGCCAAGGCGCTAGCGGCAATGGCGGAAGTCTGGGCACCGTGGAGATCCGTGGCCGCAAGGCTTTTCTGGGCGTATTATGCGCAAAAACTCGGCCGCGGGCTGGTGCCGGTCGCCTGATCGGCAACACTCATCGAATTGCCGTTATTGACTGAATTTATTGGACTTCACAAGGCTGTCACAACCGGCCTAATATAAGGATGCAGATGCCGAATCGATCAGGAGAGTCCCTTGACGATTGCAGTCTCCCCCCAGGCCCTGCCGGCGCTCGTTCTGAACGCTGACTACAGGCCTTTGAGTTATTATCCCTTGTCGCTCTGGTCCTGGCAGGACGCGATCAAGGCGGTCTTCCTTGACCGTGTGAATATCATCGCAGAGTACGAACACTCGGTTTCTTCGCCGAGCTTTTCGATGCGGCTACCCAGTGTCGTTTGCCTCAAGACCTATGTTCAGCCATCGCGCAATCCCGCATTCACGCGCTTCAACGTGTTCCTTCGGGACAAGTTCGAATGCCAGTATTGCGGCGATCACAACGACCTGACCTTCGACCATGTCATCCCGCGCGCCCATGGCGGCGAGACGACCTGGGAGAATGTCGTGGCGGCCTGCTCTCCCTGCAATCTCAGGAAGGGCAGCAAGCTACCGAAGCAGGCAGGCATGGTCCCACACCAAAAGCCGTACCAGCCGACCGTGCAGGATCTGCACAATAACGGCCGCCTTTTCCCGCCCAACTATCTGCACGACAGCTGGCTCGATTATCTCTACTGGGATACCGAACTGCAGCCGTAACGGCAGCCGCCTTTCTCAGGCCGACTTGCGGACGCCGATAAAGGCGAAGGCCGCGAGCACGAGGCTTGCAATCACGTTCCAGCCCGCAAAGGACAGGCCGAGCACGCGCAAAGCCGCGTCGGTGCAGGATGGTCCCTTGATGGTGTTGAGTTCGGTCAGCAGATCGCCGGCATTCTGCGTCATGCTGCCTGCCGTCGTCGAGCAGGTCGTGGGGCCGGCCCAGAAGTGCCATTCGACGCCTGAGTGATAGACGCCCATGCCGGCGCCGACGACCATCAGGGCACCGGCTGCAAGGAGGAGCGCACGCGACATCCAGTTCGGGAGGCCGAAGAGCGAACCGACCGCGCCAAGGAGTGCGATCGGAATGGCGTAATAATAGGGCTGGCGCTGCATCAGGCAGAGCGCGCAGGGGATGTAGCCGCCGATATACTGGAAGCCGAGCGCCGTGCCGACGACGACCGCCATGGCGACGGCGAGGACCAGCGAATAGATGAAGACCGGACGGCTGACGGATGGGGCAATGGCAGTCATGGCGGGGCTCCGCGGAGTTTCAGTGGGCAATGAGCTTGTAGGCAACGCCGAGGGCGATCAGCACGACTGCCGCGATAGCGGCGATCTGGCCGAGACGCTTCTCGATGAAATGGCGGATCGGCTCGCCGTAGCGGCGTAGCAGCCAGGCGAGGAAGAAGAAGCGCGCGCCGCGGGCGACGATCGCCGAGATGACAAAGAAGCCGAGGTTCATGTGGATGACGCCGGCGAGAATGGTGACGATCTTGATCGGCGGCAGGTGCGCCAGACCCGATGTCACCAGAAGCAGCAGCAGGATTTCCCACTCGTCATGGATATAGACCCTGAGCTGCTCGAAGGCTTCGAGCTTGCCGTAGAATTCCAGGACAGGACGGGCGAGCGCATCATAGGCGTAATAGCCGAGCGCCCAGCCGGCGATGCCGCCGAGGACTGAGGCGACCGTTGCCACCAACGCGTAGCGATAGGCGCGTTCCGGCTTGGCAAGCGCCATCGGAAGATAAAGGACATCGGCCGGAACGAGAAAGACGGAGCTTTCGACGAAGGCGATAACGGCGAGCCAGACTTCGGCCGACTTGCGGGCGGCGAGAGACATGGTCCAGTCGTAAAGTCTGCGGAGCATTCCATTCCTTTCGCGCTGCGGTGCAAGAGCATTAGGCGGCGGGTCAGGCGCTGTAAATGCTCACTGTGGCAATGATAGTGGCGCCGGCGGTGAAATTTTTCGTGATCCGGCGGCAGATGACCGTGTTCAGGTTTCGGCCGAAGGCTCGCGCGGTTCCGGATGGGCGGCGCGTTTGGCGCGCATCACGTTCATTTCCGTGCGTTCGCGTGCCATATCGCTGACCGCTGCCCTCAAAGCCGGGTGGCGTGCCGTGAACATGTTGAAGTCGCGGCGTTCCAGAACCAGGAATTGGCAGAAATCGATGGCGATGACATCGGCCGTGCGGCGCCCGCCGGAGAGCAGCGCCATCTCGCCGAAGAACGAGCCCGGCTCAAGCCGGACCGGCCCGCCATTGACGCGCACTTCGACAGCGCCCGAAGAGATAAAGTACATGCCGTCGCCGCGATCGCCCTTGCGGACCACGCGTTCGCCGGGGAGCGCGGATTTCGGCCGGAAGAGGAGCAGCAATTCTTCCTGCGAATGCTCATCGACCTCCGCAAACATCGGGAAGGTTTCGACCAGCTTCTGCATTTCCAGCTGGTGCTCGCGCTCGCGCTCCTCGCCGAGCAGCCGGTTCTTCTCGAGCTCGCGCCCCAGCACATCAAGGCGCTTGCGGCCATAGCCGTCGTAGAGATGCGGCCACTTCTTGTGGACGCGCTTGTGCGCGACCTCGGCTGCGAGGCAGACCAGCGGATTGAGTGTGATCGACAGAATGGCGGCTGCGAGGATGAGATCTTGTCCCTCTTTCGGCATGAGGCCGAGGGAGACGCCGAGGCTTGCAAGAATGAAGGAGAATTCGCCGATCTGCGCCAGACCGCCCGCCACTGTCAGGCCCATGCCGACAGGGAAGCGCAACAGCATGACGATACCGAAGGAAATAATCCCCTTGCCGATGATGATCAGCGCCAGCGCACCGAAGACCGCCATTGGCTCCTGCAGCAGGATCGAGGGGTTAAAAAGCATCCCGACCGAAACGAAGAACAGCACCGAAAAGGCATTCTGGAGCGGCAGCGAATCCGCGGCAGCGCGATGGCTGAGGTTGGACTCGCTCATGACGACGCCGGCGAAGAAGGCGCCGAGCGCGAAGGAAACGCCGAAGATCGCCGCCGACCCGAAGGCGATGCCGAGCGCGATCGCCAGAACCGTCAGGGTGAAGAGCTCGCGCGAGCCGGTGCGGGCCACGAGGGTCAGAAGCCAGGGCACGACCTTGGGCCCGAGCACGACGGCCATGATGGCGAAGGCGGCGACTTTCACCAACGTCAGTGCGATCGTCAGCGGCAGGGGCAGGCCCGCGCCATGAGCGACCGCATCGCTTGCGTGGCCGCCCAGCAGCTCGGCGAGCGCTGGAAGCAGCACGAGCGCCAGCACCATCGCCAGATCTTCGACGATCAGCCAGCCGATCGCGACGCGGCCGCTGGCCGTGTTGATAAGATTTCGCTCTTCCAGGGCTTTCAGAAGCACGACCGTACTGGCGACCGAGAGACTAAGGCCGAAAACGATCCCGGCTCCCAGGCTCCAGCCCCAATAGGAGCAGAGCGCCACGCCGAGCAGTGTCGCAAGCAGGATCTGTATGATGGCGCCTGGAACCGCCACGCCGCGCACGGCCAAGAGGTCGCTCGCCGAAAAATGCAGACCGACGCCGAACATCAGCAGAATGACGCCCATTTCCGCAAGCTGGCTTGCCAGTCCTGTGTCGGCGACGAAGCCGGGCGTGAATGGCCCCATCAGGATCCCGGCCATCAGATATCCGACCAGCGGCGGTAGCCGCAGCCGGTCGGCGACATAGCCGAGCACCGCCGCAAAGACGAAGCTTACTGCGACTGTTGCGATAAGGCCTGCTTCCTGATGCACGTCGTCCCCTTGCCGTTCGTTGCGGCGCCACTTTGAACGAAGGGCAAGCAAAATTAAACACTTGATTTGGACAGCATGGCCGCGGTGCGCAGGAATTTTGGCAGGAAATGTGCCTGCGCGGCATCTGGAATGACCCCTCGCGCAAGCATTCCGTCAAGGTTGCAACAGCCTGAAGCCAGTTTCGGCGCTCAATATGAGATTGCACTAAAACAGTCGATGCCATCTCATTGGAGAATTCCATGCGAGAATTAGGAACTGTTGCGGCGGCCGCCAGCCACTACTGCGATGATACTGTCGAATTCGGCTATGTCAGGGAGGTCTTTCTCGAGGATGAGGCCTGCTGGGGCGTCTTCGACGCCGACGGCGACGTCATCTTCGTTGGCGATGATCTCGATGAATGCCGCTCCTTCGCTGCGAAGGAAGAGATACGGATACAGCTGATCCACTAGGAACGGCATTCGGCAGGGTCCTTGCCGCTGGCCTGTTATGAGGCGGTGGTAACCGAATTGCCGCGTAATTTTGCAAAAAATACGAATCCGGCCGCTTTTTTGAGGGTGTTCGCCAAATATGTGCTAAGGCCCCCTCAGAAACTTAAAACAGGCCTTTTACAATTATGATCGAACTTACCCCCGCCCTCATCTCTGCGCTGAAGCTTGCCAAGGACGGCGACCTTCATCCCCAGACCACGAACAAGTGGACTCATGAGAACGCCACCGTGACCTACGCAAAGAACGACCGGTGGAAAGAGCGTCCGCAGAAGATCAAGTCCGTGACGCCCAAGTCGATCGAAGAACTGAGCGGATCCGGCCTCATCGAGCGCCGCAACCTCGACACCGACGCCGCCAAGGATGTCTACGGCATCACCATGGCCGGCAAGATGTGGCTGCTGAAGAACAAGTAGGCGCAGACGGTTCGGCAGGCTTCGCCGGCACGCGACGGGACGCAGCCCTGAGGGCTGCTTTTCCGGGAGGTGGTGCCCCATGCCGGAGTCGAACCAGCACTTCTTTCGAAACTCGATTTTGAGTCGAGCGCGTCTACCAATTCCGCCAATGGGGCAACGGATACCGACGGGCGGGTGTCTAACATGCGATTGCCCGCGCATGCAAGACGGCGGGCGGGCTTATCCGGCTGATTTGATATGGCTTCCGGCGCAAATGCGCCGGAAGCCATTTTTCGTTAGTGGGCGACGGCGGACCCGGCGCTGCCAAGGCCCGGCTTTTTCAGTGTGATCGCCAGGATCGAGGCGAGCAGGCAGAAGGCGCCGGCGATGAAGAAGGCCGGAAGATAGCTCTGAAGCTCGGTGCGCGACAGGCCGGCGCCGTAGGCGGCGGTTGCTGCGCCCAGCTGATGGCCCGCGAAGACCCAGCCGAAGACCAGGCCGACCTTCTCCTTGCCGAAGCGATCGGCGGCGATCTTGACGGTCGGCGGCACAGTGGCAATCCAGTCGAGACCGTAGAAGACAGCGAAGATCGACAGGCCATAGAAGGTGAAGTTGCTGAAGGGCAGGAAGAGCAGCGAGAGGCCGCGCAGGCCATAGTACCAGAACAGCAGCCAGCGATTGTCGAAGCGGTCCGAGAGCCAGCCGGAGCCGATCGTGCCGAAGAAGTCGAAGATGCCCATGACGGCCAGAACGCTGGCGGCTGCGACCGGAAGGATACCGAAATCGCCGCAGAGCGTGACGAAATGCGTCTGGATCAGGCCGTTGGTGCTGAGGCCGCAGATGAAGAAGGTGGCAAACAGGATCCAGAAGGTCGAGGTTCCCGAAATCTCCTTGAGGACGACAAGCGGCATCTTCAGAGCGTCGATCAGCGTGCCGCGGGCGGGCGCCGCCGTCACGTGTGCCTCGCCGACAGACGGCAGGTTCAGGTCGGATGGCCGGTCGCGCATGAAAAGAAGGACGATGAGGGCGGCGACCATGATCATGGCGCAGACGAAGAAGACCGTCGAGCGCCAGCCGAAGCGCTCGGTCAGCTCCGCCATCAGCGGCAGGAAGACGAGCTGGCCGGTCGCCGAGCTGGCCGAGAGCATGCCGACGACGAGGCCGCGATGCTTGGTGAACCAGCGGGCCGAGACGGTTGCGGCAAGGACCATGGCGGTGAGGCCGGTGCCGAAACCGACGACGATGCCCCAGAGCACCAGCAGCTGCCAGAGCGAGGTCATAAACAGCGAGCCGATAAAGCCTGCGCCGATCAGGCCGAGGGCGAAGACGATGACCTTGCGGACGCCGAAATAATTCATGAAGGCAGCGGCGAAGGGGCCCATCAGCCCGAAGAGGATAAGGCGGATCGCCAGGGCAGAGGAAATCTGCGAGGTCTCCCAGCCGAATTCGTCCTGTAGCGGCTTGATGAGAACGCCGGGTGCGCCCATGGCGCCTGCTGTCACCAGCATGGTCAAGAAGGTGGCGGCGACGATGATCCATCCGTAGTGAATGTTTCGCCGGGCGAGGGTTGAGGCTAGCGCTGTGGATACCATGGGGCGTGTTCCATTCAGAGGGCTGATCAATACATCACCGATTTAGATGATGGTCATCATATTTGTTGCGTATTGATGATCGGCATCATATAAATTGTCAAGCGACCAATTTCAGGAATTGTTTTGATGCGTGTCAGCCGCGAAAAATTTGCCGAAAACCGTGAGAAGATCATCCAGGCGGCGGGTGTGATGTTTCGCGAGAACGGCTTCGATGGCGTTGGTGTTGCCGACATCATGAAGGCCTGCGGGCTGACGCATGGCGGTTTCTACGGCCACTTTCAGTCGAAGGACGAATTGCAGATCGAGGTCAGCCGGGCGCTGGTCGCGCGGGTTGAGGTGCGCTGGAAGGAGTTGATCGCGCAGTCTCCTGATCGGCCGCTGGAGGCGCTGGTCGAGCACTATGTCTCCTGGCGGGCCGTCGATGATCCCGGCAACAGCTGCGTCTTCGTCTCGCTGATGGACGAGGTCGGGCGAAGCACTGGCGCGGTACGCGAAATTTTCAACGATGGCTTCGAGAAGCTTGCGGCAATCCTGGCTGAAGTCGTCCCCGGCGACACGCCAGAAGAACGGCGCAAGAACGGCTTTACCACGCTGTCGTCGATGATGGGGGCGGTCAGCCTGGCGCGGGCCGTCCAGAGCCGCGAACTGGCGGCGCAATTCCTCTCGTCGATGCGTGAAAAGTTGGCGCCGAAATCGGCGCCGCTCAAGGTTTGAGACGGCGCCGGCCGTTTGCTTATTTGAAGCCTTCGACGCGGTGGGGAATATAGGGCTCTTCGAGGGCTGCGATCTCTTCCGGCGTGAGCTTGACCGCCAACGCGGCGACGGCATCGCTCAAATGACCCGGCCGCGAGGCGCCAATGATAGGAGCCGTGATGGCGCTCTTCTGCAGGATCCAGGCCGTTGCGATCTGCGCGCGCGGCACGCCGTGTTCCTTGGCCAGCCGGCCGACGGTGTCGATGATCTTGCGGTCGGATTCTTCGGCCTGGCGGTAGAGCGTCTTTCCGAATTCGTCGCTTTCGGTGCGGGCCGTCTGCTCGTCCCAGTCGCGCGTCAGGCGGCCGCGGGCAAGCGGGCTCCAGGGAATGACGGCGATCTTCTGGTCCTGGCAGAATGGCAGCATCTCGCGCTCTTCCTCGCGGTAGAGCAGATTGACGTGATCCTGCATGCTGACGAATTCGGTCCAGCCGTTGAGGCGCGAGGTATAGACCATCTTGGCAAATTGCCACGCATGCATCGAGGAGGCGCCGATATAGCGGGCCTTGCCCGATTTCACGACGTCATGCAGTGCCTCCAGAGTTTCCTCGATCGACGTCGAATAGTCGAAGCGATGGATCTGGTAGAGGTCGACGTAATCGGTGCCGAGGCGGCGCAGGCTGTTGTCGATCTCATCGAAGATCGCCTTGCGCGACAGGCCGGCGCCGTTCGGGCCCGGGCGCATGCGGTTGAAGACCTTGGTGGCGAGCACGATGTCTTCGCGCTTGGAAAAGCTCTTGATGGCCCTGCCGACGATCTCTTCGGAAGAGCCGTCGGAATATGTGTTGGCGGTGTCGAGGAAGTTGATGCCGAGATCGATCGCCTGCTTGAGGATGGTGCGGCTTTCCTCTTCGCCGAGCGTCCAGGCATGGTTGCCGCGGCCGGGATCGCCGAAGGTCATGCATCCGAGGCAGATTTTCGACACTTCGAGGCCGGTCTTGCCGAGTTTTACATAATCCATTGAAATGACTCCGTGATTGAATAAACGCCGCCGCCTGCCGGATAATCTAGGGCGAATACGGGCGAAGTGTCAGCAGGCTGCGGGCAGAAATTTGCAGTGTCCGGCCACTCGCTTGCGCTTCGGTGCTACAGGGTGTTAGCTGGTGCAGCATCGACTGGACCTAACCTATGAAATTGCCCGACTTCGATCGGTACGACGATCTCTACCGTGAATTTGCATGGGACATTCCAGGTGATTTCAATATCGGCCGGGCGGTCAGCGACGATTGGGCTGCAAGAGAGCCTGGCAGGATCTGTCTCGAACATTTCAACCCTGACGGCCGCCATCAAACGATGAGCTATGGCGAGCTTTCTCAGAGGTCGGCGTCACTCGCCAACGCGCTGGTTTCGCTCGGTATCCGGCGGGGCGATCGCGTGGCATTGCTGCTGCCGCAATCCTTCGAAACGGTCATTTCGCATGTCGCGATCTACAAGATGGGCGCCATTGCCCTGCCGCTCGCGCTGCTTTTCGGTGTCGAGGCGCTGGAATACCGGCTGAAGACGGCAGGTGCATCGGTTGTCATCACCAATGCCTTCGGGATGACACGGATCGCGGAAATCCGCGACCGGCTGCCCGAACTGAAGACGGTGGTTTCAATAGACGGCGGAGAAGCACTGTCCTTCTCGGATCTGGCCGCAACGCATTCGCCTGTCTTCGAGGTTGCCGAGACCGGGCCTGACGATCCGGCGTTGATGATCTTCACCTCGGGCACGACCGGTCCGCCGAAAGGCGCACTGCATGGCCATCGCGTGCTCGCGGGCCATATTCCAGGCATGCAGTTTGCTCACGAGGGGTTCCCGCAGGCGGGCGACAAGGTCTGGACGCCATCCGACTGGGCCTGGGCGGGCGGATTGCTGAATGCGCTGCTGCCAAGCCTGCTGCTCGGCGTGCCCGTGGTTTCATCACCAGCCCAGAAATTCGATGCGGACATGGCCTACCGGATCATGGCCGAGATGCATGTGCGCAACGCCTTCATTCCGCCAACGGCGCTCAGGCTATTGAAGGCTGGCGGCGATCTGCACCAGAAATACCATCTTGATCTGCGCACAATCGGTTCGGCGGGCGAGTCTCTCGGCCGCGAGACCTATAACTGGGTGCGCGATGCGCTGGGAATGACCGTCAACGAATTCTACGGTCAGACTGAGTGCAATTTTGTGATCTCCTCAAGTGCCGCCGCCGGCGTTTCGAAGGCGGGGGCGATCGGGCGGCCGGTGCCGGGGCATCTGGCTGCCGTCGTCGATGACAAGGGCAACGAGCTGCCGGTGGGGCAGACCGGGCAGATCGGTGTCAGGGCGCCGGATCCGGTGATGTTTCTTGGCTACTGGAACGATGATGACGCGACGGAGCGCAAGTTCGCCAACGGCTGGCTGCTGACAGGAGATCTGGCGCATCAGGATGAAGAAGGCTTCATCACCTTCGAGGCGCGCGACGACGACGTCATCACCTCATCCGGATACCGGATCGGGCCGGCGGAGATCGAGGATTGCCTGTCCGGTCACCCCGCGGTGCAGCTGGCGGCGGCGGTCGGCAAGCCGGACCCGGTCCGCACCGAGATCGTCAAGGCCTATGTCGTGCTGTCACAGGGCTTTGCGCCAAGCGCGAAACTTGCCGCCGAAATCCGCGACTGGGTGAAGATGCGGCTCTCGATGCATGAGTATCCGCGTGAAGTGGAATTCGTCGATGCGCTGCCTTTGACGACGACTGGTAAGGTGATCCGGCGAACGCTGCGGGAGCGCGCCGCCGCAGAGACCGCCTAGCCGCGTCCGGCCAGCGACATGATCTTGGCGCGCAGCATTTTCGCCATGTTGCGGGTGTTGCTGTACATGTGCAGCTGGGTTGCCGCCTGGCGCACGTCCCGGTCGCCGTTCTGCGACAGGCCGATGACCAGCGTTCCCATCTCTTCGCGCTCCTTCCAGAAGCGGCTCATGATCGGGTGGCCCGGAATGGCGCAGGAATCGGACCTGATGATGTTAGCGTCGTCGAGATGCCATTCCGTCAGCTCGCCCATCAGCAGCTTGCCGGGCGAATAGCGGGCAAACTCCTCGTCATAGGCGGTTTTCCAGGTGTAGGCTTCGCCGCCCATCATCAGTACGACGATGGCGGCAATCGCCTTGCCGTTAAAGTCGATGGTGTGAATACGGACCGCGTCGATGGCTGCCAGATTGGAGACGGCTTCGCGGGCGAAGGCGGTGTGATAGCGGTCGGTGGCGAGCGCGCTGCGCTTCTTGCCCTTCCATCCGCCGGCTTCCATGGCGAGAAACTGTTCGAAGCGCATATGCACGTCGCGCGGCTGGCGGGCGACGCTGTAGGTCACCGTGCCCTTGTCCTCAAGAAGCCGCCATTGCCGGCGCATCTCGCGCATGTGCGACGAGGATACGGAGCTTGTGAGATAGACGGCGGCGTCTTCCTCGCTCTGCAGCATCGGACGCTCGAAGGGGTTGGTCATGGTGATCGGCAGGTTGCGGCTCAGCGCGACGGCTTTGACGAGCCGGGCGAAAATGCCGTTCAGCCGCAGATCCGGCAGGACGAGAATCGGGGGCAGCCTGAGATCGCGGATCGTCAGGCCCTCGAAGAGATTGTCGAGCGTCTCGGCAGCATCCTCGGCATCGACAAGCGGCGTTCCAAGTGGCGCGAAGCTGTTCGACCACGCACGGATGATCGATGGGCCGACGGCAAAGCCCGGCTTCTCGACGGAGAACGGCATCAGGAAGCGCATACGGCTGCGGTTGCCGCCGGTATCACGCATCAGCGCGAAGCTGACCTGCCGGTCGTCGAGGCGCGGCATGGCGGGCGCCAGGAAGCGGCCGGTAAAGAAGACGTTCGGTTCGATCGCCCGGTTCGACAGGAAGTCGAGTTCATCCTGCAGCTCGTAGCCGAGCTTGCCGGGATAGACGCAAAGCTCGCGACCCGGGCGGCCGATCTCGACGCAGGCCTCGGCCTGCGGTCCCTCGAAATTCAGCGAGGCGAGCTCGTGAACCATTCGGTTGGTGGTAGCGTCGGTGGACTCGGTATTCGGAGGGGTGCGCACCATCAAGGGGCCTTCCTGTCTGCCTGCGCAGTCGCCGGGCGGCTGAATGCAAAAAGTACGATGCCAAGCGTGCGCCGCACAGCGATATGAAGAAGTGTTGCCTCGACGGCCATCGCCGATGCCGTGGCGATCGCGGTGCCGATGGTTCCGAGGTGAGGGATAAGGGTCAGGTTCAGCGTGATATTGGCCGTCAGCGCGCCGGCATAGAGGGCAGCGCAGAGGTTCTGCTTGCCTGCCATCATCAGCAGCATTTCGGCCGGACCAACCAGCGCCTTGGCAAGAATGCCGGCAAGCAGGATCGCCATCAGCACATAGCCAGCGGTGAAGGCTCCACCGAACAGCGATAGAAGCAGGTGGCCAGCGGCAAGGACCGCGAGGCCGACGCCAAGTGCCGGCCAGAACGTCCATCGCGCAGCGTCGGCGGCGGCAGAGGCGAGCTCGCCCCTCGTGCCGTCGGCGATTATGCTGGAGAAACGCGGGCCGGAGGCAGCCTTTACCGAAAACATGATGAACTGCACCAGCGCCATGGTTTTGGCTGCAGCGAAATATATTGCGACATCATGCGGCTCAAGGAAGATGCCGACGATGACGACATCGGAGTTGGTTAGCAGGAAGCTGGCACCCTCGATCAGAAAGATCGGGAAGGCGACGCTCAGCCAAACGATGAAATCAACCTTGCGGTCTCCGGTGTCGTAGTGGTGGCGCAGGCGCAGCAGCGTTGCGGCATATTGGCCAAGCGCCGTGACGTAGGTAGCGGCGAGGGCGGCCTGCATCGCCGTGACCGCGGTGTGATCGGCACCCATCGCGTTCGCGATGAGCATAAAGACGATAATCAGTACCGGCCGGATGATATAGATCGGGCTCAGGGCCATGACCGGCCAGTGATTGGCGCGCGAAGTGCCCTCCAGAACGTCGCCGAGCGCAATCATCGGCAGAGCGAGAAGGCCAAGGAAGCCGGGGATCAGATAGTAGGTCGCAATCCTGTCGCCAAAGAAATGCAGGCCTGCCATGCCAAACACCATCAGCAGCGAACCGGAAAGGATCGCGAAAATGCGGGCGGTGCCAGTCAGACCGCGGATTTCCTCGAAAGCGCCCGATGCCTTGTATTGCGGCAGGAAGCGAACGATCGCGGTGTGGAAACCGAGGCAGGAGAGATCACCGAAAAGAACGATCAGTACCCAGATGAAGACGTAGATGCCGTATTCCCACTCGCCCATCAGCCGCGCAAGAATGATCTGAGAAACGAAAGCAAGGGCGGCGCTGAGGATGCGGATTGCGAAGGCCGTCAGCGCCATGCGCTGGGCGGTCGCCTTGCCATCCCGCTGGGTCAGCACGGCGGCAAGCATATGCAGAACCCGGCTGCCGGCGGGACGCAGGCTCGCAGGCAGCATTTTTTCCGCCGTCTCAATGACTGCCATAATGAACACGCACAACCCAGAACTCAGGCAAATCGTATCGTCAGTCTTGCCAGATCAGGGTTAAGAAACGGTTGTGGCGCGTCCGCGGCGCTTAATATCGCGGTTGTCTGTGCCGCAAATGAAAATGCCGCCCGGAGGCGGCATTTTCATTGTCTATCCAAGCTCTTACGCTTCGGCAAATGCGCCGTGGCAGTGCTTGAACTTCTTGCCCGAGCCGCAGGGGCAGGCTTCGTTACGGCCGATCTTGCCCCAGGTGGACGGGTCGTTCGGGTCGCGGTTCTCGGGAGCGACGATGACTTCCGAAGCCTGGTAGGCCGTCGCAAACTCGTTCTCGCCGGTCGCCGGGTCGAGGTGCTGTGCGTGCATGACCGGGAGTTCCGGTTCGGCCGGCGCCTGCTGGACCAGTTCGACGCGCATCAGCTGAGCCGTCACCGCCTGGCGAAGGTTGTTCAGCAGCGACTGAAAGAGCTCGAAAGCTTCCGACTTGTATTCCTGCAACGGATCGCGCTGCGCATAGCCGCGGAAACCGATGACCGAGCGCAGATGATCGAGATTGACGATGTGTTCGCGCCAGAGATGGTCGAGCGTCTGCATGACGATCGAGCGCTCGACATAGCGCATGATGTCATCACCGAAGCGTTCGGCCTTTTCCGTGAAGGCGGCGTTGGAGGCTTCGGTCAGGCGCTCGCGGATATCGTCTTCGCCGATACCTTCTTCCTTGACCCAGTCTTCGACGGGCAGATCGAGGTTCAGCAGGCTGACGACCTGTTCCTTCAGACCGGCAGCATCCCACTGTTCGGCGTAGGCGCGCTCGGGGATATGCTTTTCTACGAGGTCTTCGATGACTTCGCGGCGCATATCCGAAACGGTCTCGGCGATATTGGCCGATTCCATCAGCTCCAGGCGCTGGTCGAAGATGACCTTGCGCTGGTCGTTCAGAACATCGTCATACTTGAGCAGGTTTTTGCGGATGTCGAAATTGCGGGCTTCGACCTTCTTCTGGGCGCGCTCGAGGGCCTTGTTGATCCAGGGATGGACGATCGCTTCGCCTTCCTTGAGGCCGAGCTTCGTCAGCATCGAATCCATGCGGTCGGAGCCGAAGATGCGCATCAGGTCGTCCTGAAGCGACAGGTAGAACTTCGAACGGCCCGGGTCGCCCTGGCGGCCGGAACGGCCACGCAGCTGGTTGTCGATACGGCGGCTTTCGTGACGCTCTGTCGCGATGACGTAGAGACCGCCTGCAGCAATCGCCTTTTCCTTGAGCTGCTTGATCTCTTCGCGGATCGCCTCGACCTTCGCGTCGTATTCGGGACCGGGCTCGACGCCATCGAGCTCGCGCTCGACACGCATATCGAGATTGCCGCCGAGCTGAATGTCGGTACCGCGGCCGGCCATGTTGGTGGCGATCGTGACGGCGCCGGGGACGCCGGCCTGTGCGACAATATAGGCCTCCTGCTCATGATAGCGAGCGTTGAGGACCTGGAAGTCCTTGAAGCCCTGCTTGCGCATCATGTCGGCCAGCAGTTCGGACTTCTCGATCGAGGTCGTGCCGACCAGCACCGGCTGATTGCGCTTCTGCGCCTCGGCGATCTCGGCGATGATCGCCTTGAACTTCTCTTCGAAGGTCCGGTAGACCTCGTCGTCCTCGTCGATACGCTGGATCGGCAGGTTGGTCGGTACTTCGACGACTTCGAGGCCGTAGATGTTGCCGAACTCTTCCGCTTCCGTCTGCGCCGTACCGGTCATGCCGGCAAGCTTGCCGTACATGCGGAAGTAGTTCTGGAACGTGATCTGCGCCAGCGTCTGGTTCTCAGGCTGGATTTTGACCTTTTCCTTGGCTTCGAGTGCCTGGTGCTGGCCTTCCGAATAGCGGCGTCCCGGCATCATGCGGCCGGTGAATTCGTCGATGATAACGATCTCGTCGTTGCGGACGATATAGTCCTTGTCGCGCTGGAACAGCTTGTGGGCCTTCAGCGCGTTGTTGACGTGATGGACGATCGCGACGTTTTCGATGTCGTAGAGTGCGTTGCCCTTCAGCAGGCCGGCCTGCTTCAGCAGGTTTTCAAGCTTTTCGGTGCCTTCTTCGGAGAAGTTGGCAGAGCGCTGCTTTTCGTCGATCTCATAGTCGCCGTCCGAGAGGAGCGGGATATAGGCATCGATCGTGTTGTAGAGATCGGAGCGGTCGTCCAGCGGACCGGAGATGATCAGCGGCGTGCGCGCTTCATCGACGAGGATCGAGTCCACTTCGTCGACGATCGCGAAGTTGTGGCCGCGCTGAACCATCTGGTTCTTCTCGTACTTCATGTTATCGCGCAGATAATCGAAGCCGAGCTCGTTGTTGGTCGCGTAGGTGATGTCGCAGCCATAGGCGGCGGCGCGTTCCTCGTCGGAAAGGCCGTGGACGATGACGCCCGTGGTCAGCCCGAGGAAGCCGTAGACCTTGCCCATGGTCGCCGCGTCGCGCTGCGCCAGATAGTCGTTGACGGTGACGACGTGCACGCCCTTGCCGGAAAGCGCGTTCAGATAAACCGGCAGGGTTGCGACCAGTGTCTTACCTTCACCGGTCTTCATCTCTGCGATATCGCCGGAGTGAAGGATCATGCCGCCGACGAGCTGTACGTCAAAAGGTCGCATGCCGAGTACACGGCGCGAGGCCTCGCGGACGACCGCGAAGGCGGGCACCAGGATGTCGTCGAGCGTCTTGCCTTCGGCGAGGAGCTTGCGGAACTCGACCGTCTGAGCGGCGAGCTGTTCGTCGCTCAATGCCCGCGTCTTTTCTTCAATCGCATTGATGTCTGCGACTTTCGGCTGGAAAGACCGCACGCGGCGGTCATTGGCAGAGCCAAATATCTTGCGGGCAAGGCCGCCAAAGCTGACCATATGACTGGTCCTTTCTCAATATTCTTCCCCGGCTTTTCTTATACGAATGCCCAGCCGAAAATCAGGCACGCGTCTCGAAACGCCAGGAAACTTTTCTGGACGCGAGGTTGCGTGACAGATAAGAGGGGGGTCGAATGATGTCAACGGATTTGGCTGATATAGAAAGGCCACATTCCAGTGTTGAACGCTGTTTTGGGCTGGATTCACACATGATGCTGAAGCCGGCGGTGTAACTCTGAAAGGTTATTTGATGTTGAGCTACAACAAACTTGCCGTGATGGCGGTCGCGACCTTCGTTGCGTTCCATGCGCCGGTCTATGCTGAAGACAAGCCGGATGCCGTCATTGCCAAGGTTGGCACTCTGGAAATTCATCAGTCGGAACTGGATCTGGCGATCGCCAATCTCGATCCGCAGCTGGCCCAGCTGCCTGACGATCAGAAGAAGGTCGCAGCGCTATCCGCCGCCATCGACGTAAAGCTGCTCGCCGGCGATGCCGCCACGGAAAAGCTAGATCAGACCGACGAGTTCAAGAAGCGCCTTCAGTATCTGACGGACCGCGAACTGCACAACGCCTACTTCAAGAAGCATGTTGTCGACACCGTCACCGATGACGAAGTGAAGGCGCGCTACGACAAGGAAGTCGCCGCTCTTCCGAAGCAGGAAGAAGTCCACGCCCGCCACATCCTGGTGAAGACCGAGGACGAAGCCAAGGACGTCATCAAGCAGCTCGACGCCGGCAAGGATTTCGCAGAGCTCGCCAAGGAAAAGTCCACCGACCCGAACAAGGCTGACGGCGGCGATCTCGGCTATTTCACCAAGGGCCGCATGGTCAAGGAATTCGAAGACGCAGCCTTCGCGCTCGACAAGGGAACCTACTCGAAGACCCCTGTGAAGACCGATTTCGGCTATCACGTCATCAAGGTCGAAGATAAGCGCGACGCACCTCCGCCGCCGTTCGATCAGGTCAAGGATCAGGTTCGTCAGCTCGTCATGCGCGACAAGTATCTTGCTCTTCTCGCTTCCGCGAAGGAAAAGTCCAAGGTCGATATCATGGACGAAACCCTGCGCAAGGGTTACGAGGATGCGAACAAGCAGCCGGCGCCGGGTCAAGAGCCCGTCGTTCAGCCGCAGCAGTAATCATCACTATTCGGGCCCGGTTCTTCCGGGCCCTTCACTATCAGGCAGGTCCATCACAATGTCCGGTTCCGTTTCTCCACTCGCCCCGAAGACCTTCGCATCCATGCCTGCGCTACGCGGTGTGCGCATGGCGACCGCTTCCGCAGGCATCAAATACAAGAACCGGACCGACGTGCTGATGATGGTCTTCGACAAGCCTGCCTCGGTTGCGGGCGTTTTCACGCGTTCGAAGTGCCCTTCGGCGCCTGTCGATTTCTGCCGCGCCAACCTGCCGCATGGCATTGCCCGCGCCGTCGTTGTCAATTCCGGCAATGCCAACGCCTTTACTGGCCTCAAGGGTCGCGCTGCGACCGAGCTGACGGCGAAGTCGGCTGCCGCCGCCGTCGGCTGCGGCGAGAATGAAATCTACCTGGCATCGACCGGCGTTATCGGTGAGCCGCTGGATGCGACCAAGTTTGCTGGTGTTCTGGATGCCATGCATCGCGATGCGAGCGGCGATTTCTGGTTCGAAGCTGCCAAGGCGATCATGACGACCGATACCTATCCGAAGGTCGCCACGCGCAGCGCCGAGATCGGTGGCGTGACCGTCACCATTAACGGCATCGCCAAGGGCGCCGGCATGATCGCGCCCGACATGGCGACGATGCTGTCCTTCGTGGTGACCGACGCCGATATCGCCCCGGCTGCCCTGCAGGCGATGCTGTCCGAGGGCGTCGGCCCGACCTTCAACTCGATGACCGTCGATAGCGACACCTCGACGTCCGATACGCTGATGCTGTTTGCAACGGGTGCGGCTGCGGCAGACGGTCAGGCCCGCGTCGAGCGCGCCGACGATGCCCGCCTCGCGACTTTCCGCGTCGCGCTCAACGAAGTGCTCAAGGATCTCGCCCTGCAGGTCTGCCGCGATGGCGAAGGCGCCACGAAGATGCTGGAGATCACCGTGACCGGCGCCGAGAGCGACGCTGCCGCAAAGCGCATCGCGCTTTCGATCGCCAATTCACCGCTGGTGAAGACGGCGGCTGCCGGCGAAGACGCCAATTGGGGGCGTATCGTCATGGCTGTCGGCAAGGCCGGCGAGATGGCGGACCGCGACAGGTTGGCGATCTGGTTCGGTGACGTGCGCGTTGCCGTCAACGGCGAGCGCGATCCCGGCTACTCCGAAGAGGCCGCCTCGAATGTGATGAAGGAGCAGGATATTCCTGTCAAAGTCGATATCGGCCTCGGGAATGGTCACGCAACGGTCTGGACCTGTGACCTCACTAAGGAGTATGTGGCGATCAACGGCGACTACCGGAGCTGATCGTTCATTGACTGAGACTTCTTCAAAAAGTGCAAATTTGCCGCTGGTGCGCAGGCTCGAGGCCGTCGGGTTCCGGGCCTGGCCGGCCTCGTCCGTGCAATATGACGGCAGCTGGCAGGTGCGTTTGACGGCCGGTCATCCGTCCAACCGTCTGAATTCGATCGTTCCGCTCGATCCGTCCGATCATCGCGACATCGAAATCCGCGTGGAAAAGGCGAGCCGCAAGTTCGAGGCCTATGGCCGCCCGGCGGTTTTGCGGCAAACGCCGCTCTGCTCACCGTTGCTGGTGGATCTGGTGGCAGCGCAGAACTGGACGCATTTCGACGAGACGATCGTCATGACCTGCGATCTGACACAGGCAGATCTTCCGGATACACTCGATCATCTCCCGACCCACGATATCGGCCGCTTCGTCGATGCCAATCTGGCGACCGATCAGGTCTCGGCCAAACTGAAGCCGGCGCTTGCCGAAATCATCAATGCGATCAAGCCGCCATCCGGCTTGTTCATGATCGAGGATCCGGAGACCGGTCCGCTGGCGACAGTGCTCTGCGTTCAGGACAACGATCTCGCGGGCATCATGTCGCTTTCGGTCGCGCGGGGACGCCGCCGCGAGGGGCTGGGTCTCGAAATCCTGACGTCTGCGCTGCGCTGGGCACGGATGCGCTCTGCGCGCTCCGCCTGGCTTCAGGTAAAGGCGGATAATGTGCCGGCGCTCGCTCTTTACGAGCGGATCGGCTTTCGCGAAGCCTATCGCTACAGCTACTGGCGCAAGGATCGCTGCGGATGAGCGAGGCAGGCAAGAAGATTCTTCTAGTCGTCGCCTGCGCGCTGATCGATTCCGATGGGCGCATTCTTCTGGCGCAGCGCCCGGAAGGGAAATCGCTTGCAGGGCTCTGGGAATTTCCGGGCGGCAAGCTGGAGCCCGGCGAGACGCCGGAGGAAACGCTGGTGCGGGAGCTCGAGGAAGAGCTCGGCATCAAGACCAAGGTCGCCTGTTTGGCGCCGCTGACTTTCGCCAGCCACAGCTATGACACATTTCATTTGCTGATGCCGCTTTATGTATGCCGCCGCTACGAAGGCGTTCCGCAGGGCCGCGAAGGCCAGGCGCTGAAATGGGTTAAGCCCATGGCATTGCGCGATTATCCGATGCCACCGGCCGACGAGCCGCTGATACCGATGCTGCAGGATCTACTTTAGAGATTTCTCACGATTTACTTTCACGGATGGTTTTTGTCCGCGGATATTAATCGATCGTTTATCACCTTCTGCCAAAGATCGGCCTCAATCAAGCAACTGGCGTGTGTGTGTAAAGGCTTGACGGATGGACGACGATTTCTGGAAAGCAGTCAGAGAGAAGCAGCAGAGCTCGAATGCCTCGCGCAGGACGGGCGCGCTTAATCTTGCCTTGCTGTTCGGCACAGCCGCGGTCGCCCTGACGTTGATCCTCACGCCGATGCTCGCCGATAAATCGAAGTCCAGCGTGTTTGCCAGCGTGCCGACGGAATTCGACAACATCACGACGGGCTCGATCCCCAAGACCGAGAACGGCAAGCGCTACACAATCCGCCGCAGCGTGCTCCAGGAAAGCCCTGGCTCCGTCTGCGTCGTCCAGGGGTACGGTTCGGGCGCCGGCTGCTGAGGGAAGACCGTCTGCCGGGGCGCAGAGGAAAAGGTCACCGCCATATGCGGGAAAGGTTGGGGGTAATGCGTTCTCTGAAGGCTTTGATCGCGGATATCCGCGGCGCCACCGCCGTTGAGTATGGCTTGCTAGCGGCGTTGATATCCGTCGGCATCATTGCCGGTGTCGGTACCTTCGGCAACAATCTCCAGAACGTACTGACGAATGTCAGCAACACGATAGCCGCCCACAACCCGTAAATCAGCGCTTCACTGCTTCAGTTTGTGCTCTTCGACGCGTAGAGCATCGGCAAGGCGTGCCTTCGCCGATCCCGGCTGAAGGGGCTTCTGCTGGCTCTCATGAGGAGCCCATCCCGAGACGTAGATGATCGAGAATGTCGCGCGGATCCGGCCATCCGGATCGGAGTAGCGCTCGGCGTAGATTTCGGCTGCGCGCAGAAAGAAGGCGCGGGTCAGTGGCTTGCGGCTGCGCGCGGCGAGCGGGTTTGCCATCCCCATCGCCCGCAGATCCTTCATCAACTGAAAGATCGAATCGTAGCGCACGGTATAGGTTTCGGCATCGATGACAGGCAGCGAAAAGCCGGCGCGCTGCAACAATCCGCCGACATCGCGTACATCGGCAAAGGGAATGACGCGGGGGCTGGCGCCGCCGGTCATTTCGGCCTCGGTCGCCAGCAGAACGTCGCGCAGTTCCTGCAGCGTTCCAGCGCCGGGAATGGCTGCCAGGAACAGGCCGTCAGGCCGCAGTGCACGCTTGATCTGGATGAAGACGCCGGGGGTGTCGTTGGTCAAATGCAGGCTGAGCGGCGCGATGACGAGGTTGGCGGATTGCGGTTCGAGCGGAACATCCTCCAGCGGCGCGACCTGAAGTTCGCCGGGAGCGCCGGAAACATCCTGCACTTCGATGCGCCTGAGATCGCCGATCTTGCCGGTTGCCAATGCGGCGCGCGCCGCCGCGCCCGTCGCGCCGTGCAGTTCGACGGCGTGCTCGAAGGTGCGCTCGACCACCGACAGTCTCTCGGCCAGCTCCTCGGCGGCGATATCGAGAAGGAACGCGGCCTTCGGATCGCCTGCCTGCAAGGCGCGGTGGCGGTGTGCGGCGATCGCCGCCCTGTCGAAAATGATATCCATGCGACGTGAATAGTCCCGTCATTCTCAAGCGGCAAGACGGATTTTCCTTTGCTGGAAAACCAGCTAGCTTTCGTCTATGGGGGCGATCGATTTCGGCAGGCTGAGAGAATCCGGACGGACGCTTGTCCTCCAGCCCTTTCGCATGCTTGCGGATCTGGTTTATCCGCCGGCCTGTTCGGCCTGCGGGGCGCTGACCGCTGGGCATCGAGGGCTCTGTGCCAAATGCTGGTCTGGCGTGCGCTTCATCGAGCGGCCCTATTGCGAGGTTCTCGGACTTCCCTTCTCGCACGATCTTGGCGCCGGAATTCTCTGTGCCGAAGCGATCGCAAACCCGCCGCCCTTCGACCGGCTGCGCTCTGCCGCCATCCATGACGAGGCCGTCCGCGATCTCGTTCATGGCCTCAAATATCGCGACCGTGTCGATCTGGCGCCGATGATGGCGGGCTGGATGCTGCGCGCAGCCGACGGCACAGTCGAGATTTGCGACGCAATCATTCCGGTGCCCTTGCATCGCTCGCGGCTGTTGTCGCGCAAGTTCAATCAGGCGGCCGAGCTGGCGCGGCATATTGCCAGTCTATCCGGCAAGCCGCTGCTTCCGGCAACGCTTTTGCGCGTCAAACGGACCGAGCAGCAGGTTGGTCTCGGCGCCCGTGCCCGCGAGGACAATGTCCGGGGAGCCTTCGCGCTGGCGCGCGGCCGCGAAAACGACGTCTTCGGCAAACGTGTCGTGCTCGTCGACGACGTTTATACGACAGGGGCGACAGTGGCTGCGGCAACGCGCGCCTTGCGCAAGGCGGGAGCCGCCGACATCAGTGTTTTGACCTTTGCAAGGGTCCTTTCAGAACCTATATGACTAGTGAAAACAGGCACCCGTCTGGAGACAGAGATGACACCGGTAACGATCTATACGCGACAGGCTTGCGGCTATTGCGCACGTGCAAAATCCCTTCTCGAACAGAAGGGTGTCGACTATGTCGAGCATGACGCGACCTTCTCTCCCGATCTTCGTCAGGAGATGATCGGCAAGTCGAATGGCCGATCGACATTCCCGCAGATTTTCATCGGTGGCGAACATGTCGGCGGTTGCGACGACCTCTTCGCACTCGATCGGGCCGGCAAGCTCGACCCGATGCTCGCAGCCTGAGCCGAAACCATGGTCTTCAAGGCTGCTGCCGTTCAAATGTGTTCAGGTGTCGATCCGGCGCGAAACGCCGTGTCGATGGCGCGGCTGGTTCGTGAGGCCGCCGGACAGGGCGCGACCTATATCCAGACACCCGAGATGACGGGAATGCTGCAGCGGGATCGGGCAGCCGCCAAGGCGGTTCTGCGCGGCGAGGCTGACGATATCATCGTCAATACCGCATCGGAGCTTGCTGCCGAACTCGGCATCTACATGCATGTCGGCTCGACGGCGATTGCGCTCGACGACGGCAAGATGGCCAATCGTGGTTTCCTGTTCGGGCCCGATGGCAAGGTGATGAACCGCTACGACAAGATCCACATGTTCGATGTCGATCTCGATAATGGCGAGAGTTGGCGCGAAAGCGCGGCTTACAGGCCTGGTTCCGAGGCCCGCGTCGTTTCGTTGCCGTTTGCCGAAATGGGCTTCACCATCTGCTACGACGTCCGCTTTCCCGCGCTCTTCCGCGCTCAGGCGGTTGCGGGTGCCGAGGTCATGACGGTGCCTGCCGCATTCACCAAGCAGACCGGTGAGGCGCATTGGGAAATCCTGCTGCGCGCCCGAGCCATCGAAAACGGCGTTTTCATCATTGCGGCGGCGCAAGCCGGCGTTCACGAGGATGGACGCGAGACCTTCGGGCATTCGATGATCATCGATCCCTGGGGACGCGTGCTGGCTTCTGCAGGCGGAACCGGCGAGGCCGTCATCGTCGCCGATATCGATCCGGCCGCCGTCAAGGCGGCGCATGACAAGATCCCGAACCTGAAGAATGGCCGTGAGTTTTCGATCGAGAAAATACCGGCAGCAATGAGCGGGGGCGCGGCCGCTTGATCCGCTATTCCCTCAGTTGCGAGAATGCGCACGAATTTGAAGGCTGGTTCTCCGAGAGTGCTGATTTCGATCGTCAGCTCGCCTCCGGCTTTCTGACCTGTCCGGTCTGTCAGTCGGCAACGATCTCGAAGGTGCTGATGGCGCCTTCGGTTTCGACGGCGCGCAAGAAGGACGAAATCAAGACCGTCGCCATGGATGCGGTGCGCCGCGAAGCGTTCCTGAAGCTCAAGCAGGCGGTTGCCGAGGTCAAGGCGAATTCCGAAGACGTCGGCACCAAGTTTCCCGAAGAGGCGCGCAAGATCCACTACGGCGAGGCGGATGCACGCGGCATCATCGGTCAAGCCACCGCGCATGAGGCGCAAGAGCTGATCGACGAAGGCATCGAGATCGCGGCGCTGCCGGTTCTGCCCGATGACGTGAACTGACATGACGGCGGAGCGCCTGGCCTTCTACAATTTTGGCCTCCACGTCGCTCCTCCGGAAAGCGAGACCATCCAGGGCTTTGTCCTGCGCGAGCCGCTGAACTTCGAGGCGGCGACGCGTGCCAGCGGCTTCCTCGGCCGCTCGGGTTATCCGGGCGTGCCCGGCACCAGAAGCTGGGGTGGGCAAGTCTTTCCGCGTTACATCGAGGGCAGCGGCTTCACGTCCGCGCCATCATCGCTCTCACTCTGGGCTGATATCGAGTCGCTGATGGCGTTCAGCTACAATGGCGTGCATGCCGAGGCGCTCAAGAATGCCCGCAGCTGGAATGTGAAGCCGGCATGGCCGCCGCTCGTGCTCTGGTGGGTTTCCGCAACGCATCGGCCGGATTGGGGGGAGGGTGCTCAGCGGCTCGAGCATCTCGACGACCACGGACCAAGCCCGCACGCATTCACGTTCAAGCAGCCTTTCGGGCCTGATGGTGCCGAGTTGTCGATCGATCGGGAGCGGGTCAAGGAGCTTGCAGCGCGTAACGCCGAACGCCAGCAGGATCTGCTCGAACGGGTTGGCAAGCTGAAGGTCTGAAGGCGTCTCTCTTACCGCTGGCGTTTCGCCAGCAGCATGAAATTGACGTCCATGTCCTTCGACAGGTTCCATTGATTGGAAAGCGGATTGAAGAACACGCCCGTGCGGTCGATGATTTCGAGGCCGTTTTCCGTCATCGGCTTTTCCAGCTCTTCCGGACGCACCAGCTTCTCATATTGATGTGTGCCGCGCGGCAGCCAGCGCAGGATGTTTTCAGCGGCAAAGATCGCCAGTGCGGCGGCCTTCATTGTTCTGTTGATGGTGGCGACGAACATCATCCCGCCGGGGCGGACCATCCTGGCGCAGGTCGTCATGAAGAATTCAACGTCAGCTACGTGCTCGACGACTTCCATGTTCAGGACGATATCGAAGGTCTCGCCGGCCTCCGCAAGCTGCTCGGCCGTGACAGCGCGGTAATCGACTGAAACACCCGATGCCTTGGCATGGGTGGAGGCGATGCCGATGTTCTTCTCAGAGGGGTCGGCGCCGACGACTGTGGCGCCCATCCGAGCCACGGGCTCCGACAGCAGTCCGCCGCCGCAGCCGATATCGAGAACGCGCAGACCTTCGAGCGGCTTCGGGTTTTTCGGATCAAGCCCGAAGTTCTCCGCCGCCTTGTCGCGGATGTAGGTCAGCCGTACCGGATTGAACTTGTGCAGCGGCTTGAACTTGCCGGTCGGGCTCCACCACTCCGCCGCCATCGCCGAGAAGCGGTCAACTTCGCTCTGGTCGATCGTGCTCTTCGCGGCTTCGCTCATCGGTCTGCTCCTTGCATTCGTCAGCAGTGAAGTCGGACGATCGGCAGCATAAGTCAAGGGGCGGGCAGTCGCGGCACGGCAAGCCGGGCCTCGAGTGCCGCCGCCATCGAAAGCACGCTCTCATCCGCGAAGCGCCGCCCGACAATCTGCAGGCCGACAGGCAGGCCATTCGCGGCAAGGCCGACAGGCAGCGAGAGGGCGGGCAGCTGCGGCAGCATGTTGAAGGGACAGGTCATGTCGAGACCGATGAAGCGCCCGTCCGAGCCGGTCGCGACATAATCGTCGTCGCATTCGGTGGCGAGCGGTGCTGTGACGGCGCAGGTCGGGCAGAGCAGCGCATCGTATGTCTTGAAGAGAGCGGCCATGTCCTGCCACATGCGGGTGCGCAACAGCTCGATGCGCTTGTAGGCGGTCGCATTCATTTTCAGTCCGCGTTCGATCATCGAGACGACGGCCGGATCCATCCTTTCGCGGTGGGTTTCGATCGTATCGCCGAAGAAGCCCGACATGAAGACGCACCAGATGTCGAACCACTCGTCATTGACGGCGCGGGTCCATTGCATCGGCACTTCATCGACGACGGCGCCCGCACGGCGAAGCTCTTCAGCGGCGTTGCGGACGAGGCGTTCGACGTCCGGTTCGATCTGGTAGTAGCCAAGATCGACTGAGAGCGCGAAGCGCTTGCCCTTGAGGCTGCCTTTTCTCGCGACATCGGAAGCGAAAGCGATGGGCAACGAGGAGATGTCTTCGTCGCTTGGACCGGAGGCTGCTTCCATGAAGGAGACGGCGTCGGAGACGGTGCGGGCCAGCGGGCCGAAATGCGAAATGTTATCGAAGACGCTGGGAAGAATGGTCATCGGGATGCGGCCGAGGCTGGGCTTCAGGCCGACGGCGCCGCTGAGTGCGGCCGGAATTCTGACCGAACCACCCATATCCGTGCCTTCGGCGAAGGGCACGACGCCGGTTGCGACAGCCACGGCCGAGCCGCCGGACGAACCGCCGGGCGTATGCTCGGGATTCCAGGGATTGTGCGTCACGCCCCAGCGCGGGCTGTGGGTGAAGCTTGCATAGGCAAATTCGGGGGTGGCGGTCTTGCCCATCAGGATGCCGCCGGCCTCCTGCAAGCGGCGGACGACGAGCGCCGTTTCGCCGGGAACCCAATCACCCCTTGTCCAAGAGCCAAGCGTCGTCAGATCGCCCTCGGTCGGTGTCAGGTCCTTCGCCGCGAAGGGTACGCCGTGAAGCGGCGCGGCGGCTTCGCCACGCGCGACCGCGCGGTCGGCAGCGCGGGCGGCTTCCAGCGCCTGATCCTCGCGAATGACGGTGAAGGCGTTCAGCCTCGCGGTCACCAGCCTGGCGCGGCGGATCGATTCCGAGACGATGGATTCGGAACTGAACTGCCCTTCGCGGATACCGCGGGCAATCTGGATCGCGGGAAGATCCAGCGGGTGCGAAATAGTGGCGTCTGCCGGTTTCGTCGTCATGTGAGCATGTTCCATCGGGGTCATTGCATTTCGCTTTGAAAGAGTGCCTGCTGTGTTTCAAGCCCTATCGGGCCTGTGATTTCCAGGACGATCCATGAATTCCGTTTCGAGACCAACTGCCCAGATGCCGGCCTTCGATGTCTGGAATGCTGCTCTCGCTCAAGCCGCGAATGCCATCGGTTCGCGGTCCTTTCCGGATGCGCTTGCCGCGGCCCTCAGGCTGCTCTCGCCGTTCCAGATGATGAACGGCTTCATCTATTCGCCGGGTGCTCACGCCTTCGACCTCTATAACGAGAAGATCGTGGCCGAGCGGGCGCTGATCGTCGACCGGTATCTGGCCGGCGCCTTCGTGCTCGATCCCTTCTACGATGCGGTGCGTGCCGATAGCACTCCGCGGATGATCGTGATGCGCGAGATCGCGCCTGACGATTTTGCGCAGACCGAGTATTTCCGCATTCACTACGCGACGACCGAGATCCTCGACGAGATCGGCTTCGTCCTGACGCTGGAGAATGGCTATATCGCCGTGCTTTCCCTGTCGCGGACCGGCAATGCGGCGCTGTTTTCGGAAGAGGACTTGCAGCGCTTGCGGTCGGCAGCGCCGCTGGTTTGCGCTCTGGCTGGCCGTCATTGGTTCCATGTCTCCGGCCTGTCGCTGGAGATCAAGAACGCGGCTCCGGCGGCGCGGATCGAGCATCCGCTGCTGACCAAGCGTGAACTCGAGATCGTGACGCTGATCCTCAAGGGGCATTCCAACCTCTCGCTTGCCGCCGTGCTGGAGCTTTCGCCCAATACCGTCAAGGTGCACCGCCGGCAAATCTACTCGAAACTCAATATTTCCAGCCAGGCCGAGCTATTTAGGCTGTTTCTGGCATAGCCCGGCCGTTGCCGGCCGGGCTGACGCTTGGCGGACGTTATTCGGCAAAATCCATTTCGGGAGGCGCGGACTGGAAGAAGCGCGTCAGGTAGGCGAGGTAGCCGATGCCCATCACCAGCCAGATCAGGCCGAGAACCTTGGCATGCTCGTCGAGGTTCCAGAGCAGGAACAGGTCGCAGACGGCGGCCAGAGCCGGGATGACGAGGCCGACAAGTGCGCCGAGCGGTTTCACCTGCTGATCGCCCTTCATGTAGAGCGCGATGACCGAGATGTTGACGGCGGTGAATGCCAGGAAGGCGCCGAAGTTGATGAAGGAGGTCGAGGTGGTGACGTCCATGGTCAGCGCCAGCAGACCGACGATGCCGACGAGGATCAGGTTAATGATCGGCGTGTGCCACTTCGGATGCAGGCTGCCGAAAATCGATGAGGGCAGCACGTTGTCGCGGCCCATGGCAAACAGCAGGCGGCCGACACTTGCCTGAGCGGCGAGACCCGAAGTGAACTGGGCGACGACCAGCGTTGCGAGGAAGATGGTGACGAAGACGTCGCCGCCGATCATCTTGGCGATTTCGCTGGCAGCGGCATCGACCGAGACGAAGTCCATGCCGGGATGGGCGAGCTGGGTGATGTAAGCAGCCACGACGAAGATCAGGCCACCGGCAAGGGCGGTGATGAGGATGGCGCGCGGCATGGTGCGCTTAGCATCCTTGGTTTCCTCGGTCAGCGTCGAGACGGCGTCGAAGCCGAGGAAGGAATAGGCGGCGATGGCTGCACCGGCGATCGATGCGGAGAAGGGCACGTCAGTCTTGAAGAACGGCGTTGCCGAGACGAGGCCTGCGGGACCGCTGGCGGCCATGACGTAACGGGCAGCCAGGAACACGAAGGCGATCAGAACGGCGAGCTGCACCAGCATCAGGATGAAATTAACGCGGTTTGCGAAGGCGATGCCGACGACATTGACCAGCGTGGTGAGCACGATGAAGCCGATGATCCAGACATAGGCCGGGATCGCCGGGAATGCCGAGGTCAGATAGGCGGCGCCGATCAGCCAGATGACCATCGGAAGGAAGAAGTAATCGAGCAGAACCGCCCAGCCGACGAGGAAGCCGATGCTGGGGCTGATCGAGCGGCGCGCATAGGTGTAGGCGGAGCCGGCAACCGGATAGACGCGGGCCATGACGCCGTAGCTGATCGCCGTCAGCAGAATGGCAGCGGCGGCAACGAGGTAGGCCATCGCCGTCGTGCCCTGGCTTGCTGCTGCAAGTGCGCCGAAGGTGCCGAAGACGATCATCGGCGTCATATAGGCCAGACCGAATAGCACAACGGACCAGAGGCCCAATGCGCGGTCGAGTTTTACTGTGGTGTTCATGTTCCGCCTCCGCGAAGAGTTGTTGATTGATCTTCCCGGGAGCTGCGCAGTGCAATTATTATAGCTGTTCCGCGCAGGTCACCGCCCGCATTTTTTATTTATGAAGAAAAGATGAACGAGCGGAACGGGATCGAACATAACCCCAAGGTGTTATGGAGAGTGGCTGTAAAAGACCGCCGCGGGCCTTTCCAAATGCCTGTCCGGCTCACGATCGAAAACTTTGCGCCACCCTACCGCCAATCGCCTGAAGGCGACCTTGCCACCCCCCTGCAAAGCCGCTAAGAGACGCCGCAACTTGAGCCCTTGGGCGCCAAGGCTTCAGAAGCGTTCCAGAACTCCCAATTCGAGCGCTCCGGCCTGCGGTCCGACTGGCTTTGGATGCCGGGTCTGGCGATCGTCTCTCCCGGTGGTTTGTCAATGGCGCGCGAGCTTCCGGAAAATCCCGATCCGGTATCAGGCGCTGGCTGTGGTAGAGGCTTATGGCACGCATCGTTATGAAATTCGGCGGAACATCCGTCGCCGATCTGGACCGCATCAAGAACGTTGCCCGCCATGTGAAACGCGAAGTCGAAGCGGGCCACGAGGTCGCGGTTGTCGTTTCGGCGATGTCGGGCAAGACCAACGAGTTGGTCGGCTGGGTGCAGAACATGCCGAAGGTCGTCGGCGCCAACTCGCCATTCTACGATGCGCGCGAATATGATGCCGTCGTTGCTTCGGGCGAGCAGGTGACCGCCGGTCTGCTGGCGATCGCGCTGCAGGCCATGGATATCAATGCGCGCTCCTGGCAGGGCTGGCAGATCGCCATCCGCACGGACAACGCCCATGGCGCCGCCCGCATTCAGGAAATCGACGGTGCCGACATCGTCAAGCGCATGGGCGAGGGACAGGTTGCCGTCATCGCCGGCTTCCAGGGTATCGGTCCGGACAATCGCATCGCGACGCTCGGCCGTGGCGGTTCCGATACTTCGGCTGTTGCCGTTGCCGCGGCGCTGAAGGCCGACCGTTGCGATATCTATACTGACGTCGACGGCGTCTACACGACAGACCCGCGCATCGTGCCGCAGGCGCGCCGCCTGAAGAAGATCGCCTTTGAAGAAATGCTCGAAATGGCATCGCTCGGCGCCAAGGTTCTGCAGGTTCGCTCGGTCGAGCTTGCCATGGTGCACAAGGTTCGTACCTTCGTGCGCTCCTCTTTCGAAGATCCCGATGCTCCGGGCATGGGTGACTTCTTGAATCCGCCCGGAACGCTGATTTGTGACGAGGATGAAATCGTGGAACAGGAAGTAGTCACCGGCATCGCCTATGCCAAGGATGAAGCTCAGATCTCGCTTCGCCGTCTTGCCGACCGGCCGGGCGTTTCCGCCGCGATCTTCGGACCGCTGGCCGAGAACCACATCAATGTCGACATGATCGTCCAGAATATTTCCGAGGACGGCTCGAAGACCGACATGACCTTTACGGTTCCGTCGGGCGACGTCGACAAGGCGATCAAGGTCCTGTCGGACAACAAGCCGGCCATCGGCTACGACGTTGTCCAGCACGAATCCGGCCTGGTGAAGGTATCCGTCATCGGCATCGGCATGCGTTCGCACGCTGGCGTTGCCGCAACGGCCTTCCGCGCGCTCGCGGAAAAGGGTATCAACATCAAGGCGATCACCACGTCGGAGATCAAGATTTCTATCCTGATCGACGGTCCGTATGCGGAACTCGCTGTCAGAACTTTGCATTCCTGCTACGGTCTGGATAAGAATTGATTCCCAGCGGGCGGGCCGCCCCTTCGAGATGAAGAGATGCGGCCGGTTCTGCTGGCCGCATTAGGCGTTTGTTTCGGGGAGCTTGAGACGCAATGAGAGACCTGTCCGGTGGTCCGCGCGTACTGCTCAAGCGGTTGCGCGAGTTGATGGCGGAACCGCTGGAGCCGCAGGAGCGACTCGACCGGATCGTTCGCCAGATTGCCGGCAACATGGTTGCCGAGGTCTGCTCGGTCTACGTGCTGCGTGCCGACGGCGTGCTTGAGCTCTATGMGACCGAAGGTCTGAACAAGGAAGCCGTCCACCTTTCGCAATTGAAGATGGGACAGGGTCTCGTCGGTACGATTGCCGCTTCCGCGCAGCCGCTCAATCTTTCCGACGCGCAGTCGCATCCGGCCTTCCGTTACCTGCCGGAAACCGGCGAAGAGATTTACCATTCCTTCCTCGGCGTGCCGATCCTGAGAACCGGGCGCTCGCTCGGCGTTCTCGTCGTGCAGAACAAGGCCAGCCGCAATTATCGCGACGAAGAGCTGGAAGCGCTGGAAACGACGGCGATGGTGCTCGCCGAGATGATCGCCACCGGCGAGCTCAAGAAGATCACCAAGCCCGGCCTCGAACTCGATCTGACGCGCGCCGTGACGATCGACGGCGATACCTATAATGAAGGCATCGGCCTCGGCTACGTCGTGCTGCACGAGCCGCGCATCGTCGTCACCAATCTTCTCAACGAGGATTCGGACAAGGAAATCCGGCGCCTCGCGGAGTCGATGGGCTCGCTCAGGCTGTCGATCGACGACATGCTGTCGCGCCGTGACGTCTCCATGGAGGGCGAGCACCGCGAGGTTCTCGAAACCTACCGGATGTTTGCGCATGACCAGGGCTGGGTGCGCAAGCTGGAAGAAGCGATCCGCAACGGCCTGACGGCGGAAGCGGCCGTCGAGAAGGTGCAGTCGGACACCAAGGCGCGGATGATGCGCCTGACCGATCCCTACCTCCGCGAACGGATGCATGATTTTGAGGATCTGGCCAACCGTCTTCTCAGGCAGCTGACCGGCTATAGCGGCCGGACCACCGCCGACGGCTTCCCGAACGATGCGATCATTTTCGCCCGCGCCATGGGGGCGGCGGAGCTTCTCGACTATCCGCGGGCGAATGTTCGCGGCCTCGTGCTGGAAGAAGGCGCGGTGACGAGCCACGTGGTCATCGTCGCACGCGCCATGGGCATTGCTGTTATCGGTCAGGCGGCGGGCGTCGTTGCGCTCGCTGAAAACGGCGATGCGGCGATCGTCGATGGTGACGAAGGTCATGTTCACCTGCGCCCGATGCAGGACCTGCAGCGCTCTTACGAGGAGAAGGTGCGCTTCCGTGCCCGCAAGCAGGAGCAGTTCCGCGCCTTGCGCGCTGTCGAACCCGTTACCAAGGACGGCAAGCGCATCGCGCTGCAGATGAATGCCGGCCTGCTGGTGGATCTGCCGCAGCTGGCGGAATCCGGTGCCGAGGGCATCGGCCTGTTCCGCACCGAGCTGCAGTTCATGATCGCCTCGACGATGCCGAAGGCGGATGAGCAGGAAACCTTTTACCGCAACGTGCTGAAGCAGGCGGCCGGGCGTCCGGTCACCTTCCGCACGCTGGATATCGGTGGCGACAAGGTCGTTCCCTATTTCCGTGGTCACGAGGAAGAAAACCCGGCACTCGGCTGGCGGGCGATCCGCCTGTCGCTCGACCGTCCTGGCCTTCTGCGCACCCAGCTTCGTGCGATGCTCAAGGCTGCCGCCGGAACCGAGCTGAAGATCATGGTGCCGATGGTCACCGAGGTTTCGGAGCTGAAGGCAGTCCGCGAGCTGTTGCAGAAGGAAGTGCAGCATCTTTCCCGCTTCGGCCACGGCCTGCCGCGCAAGCTGCAGTTCGGGGCGATGCTCGAGGTTCCGGCGCTGCTCTGGCAGCTGGATGAACTGATGGAAGCGGCGGATTTCGTTTCTGTCGGCTCCAATGACCTGTTCCAGTTCTCGATGGCCGTCGACCGCGGCAATGCGCGCGTTTCCGACCGTTTCGATACGCTCGGACGTCCGTTCCTGCGGATCCTGCGCGACATCACCCGCGCCGGCGAACGCAACAACACGACCGTGACGTTGTGCGGTGAGCTAGCCGGCAAGCCGATCTCGGCAATGGCGCTATTGGGGATCGGTTTCCGCTCGGTCTCGATGTCGCCGGCCTCGATCGGGCCGGTGAAGGCGATGCTGCTCGGGCTTGACGTTTCGGCGCTTTCGAAGCTGATGGATGAGGCGCTCGACGATACGCATGCCACGGAATCCGTGCGCGACATTCTTGTCCGTTTTGCCAGCAGCCACAATATTCCCCTTTAGACAACGATAAGAAGAATTGGAGTGAAGGGTGGCGAAGCTTCCCCTGGAAAAGATGCGCGAGCTGGAACGCCGCTTCGGCGAGATCGAAGCGCGCATGTCCGCCGGTCCTGCGGCCGACGTCTATGTGAAGCTCGCCTCCGAATATTCCGAGCTGCAGCCCGTGGTCGGCAAGATCCGCGCCTATCAGAAGGCCGTGGATGAATTTGCCGATCTGGAAGCGCTGCTGGAGGACAAGTCTGTCGATCGCGATATGCGCGAGCTGGCAGAGCTTGAGTATCCCGATGTGAAGGAGCGGATCGAGGGACTGGAGCAGGAAATCCAGATCTTGCTGCTGCCGAAGGATGCGGCCGACGAGAAGAGTGCCATCCTGGAAATCCGTGCCGGAACCGGTGGTTCCGAAGCCGCGCTTTTTGCCGGTGATCTCTTCCGCATGTACGAGCGCTTCGCGGCTGCCAATGGCTGGAAGGTCGAGGTCCTGTCGTCGAGCGAGGGTGAAGCCGGCGGCTTCAAGGAAATCATCGCGACGATCACCGGCCGCGGCGTGTTCGCCAAGCTGAAGTTCGAATCCGGCGTACATCGTGTCCAGCGCGTGCCGGAGACGGAAGCAGGCGGGCGTATCCACACCTCGGCCGCGACAGTAGCGGTTCTGCCGGAGGCCGAGGAAATCGACATCGAAATCCGGGCGGAAGATATCCGCATCGATACGATGCGCTCGTCGGGCGCTGGCGGCCAGCACGTCAACACGACGGACTCCGCGGTGCGCATCACGCACCTGCCGACCGGTATTGTCGTCACCAGTTCCGAGAAGTCGCAGCACCAGAACCGGGCGAAAGCGATGCAGGTACTTCGGTCGCGTCTCTACGACGCCGAGCGTCAGAGGGCCGACAGCGAGCGTTCTGCCGACCGCAAGAGCCAGGTTGGCTCGGGCGACCGCTCCGAACGCATCCGCACCTATAATTTCCCGCAGGGCCGCATCACCGATCACCGCATCAACCTGACGCTCTACAAGCTCGACCGGATGATGGTCGGCGAGATCGACGAAGTCGTCGATGCGTTGCTGGCCGACTATCAGGCAAGCCAGCTCGCCAGCCTCGGCGAACAGCAATGACGGCAAGCGGGCGAACGGTTTCGGCGGTTCTTTCCGAAGCCCGCCGCCGCTTCACGGAGGCCGGAATCACCGATCCTGCAACGGATGCCCGTCTGCTCGTGGCCGGATTGCTCGGCCTGTCGGCGACGGAAATGCTGACGCGGGCGAACGAGGCTCCGGCGAACGACAGGATTGCGGCGATCGACGCCGCCATCGAGCGGCGGCTGCAGCACGAACCCGTTCATCGTATTCTCGGCGAGCGTGAATTCTACGGCCTGCCGCTGTCGCTGTCGGCAGGCACACTGGAGCCGCGGCCGGATACCGAAATCCTCGTCGACGTGATGCTTCCCTATTTAAGGAGCCTTGCAAGTTCGGGCGCCGATCTCCATATCCTTGATATCGGCACGGGAACGGGGGCGATATGCCTAGCGCTTTTGAGCGAACTCCCGCAAGCCAAGGGAATTGGCAGCGATATCTCTTCTGATGCACTGGCAACAGCGAAAGCAAACGCCGCAAGAAACGGGCTTCAGGGACGCTTCGAGGCTTTGCAATCCAGCTGGTTCGAGAACATCGATGGGCGCTTTCACGCGATCGTCTCAAATCCGCCCTATATTGCTTCCAAGGTCGTTCACGATCTCGCTCCCGAAGTGACGAAATTTGATCCAGCGGCCGCTTTGGATGGTGGTCCGGATGGGCTTGACGCCTACAGAGCGATAGCCAAGGATGCAGCGAGGTTCTTGCGGCCAGACGGTATCGTCGGACTGGAGATCGGATACGATCAGCGGGACGACGTCACTGCGGTTTTCGAAGCTGCAGGCTTCCAGCGTCTCGCGTCCGTCAAAGATTACGGCCAGAATGACCGGGTGCTCGTGTTCGCACTCAATGTCTGAGCGACAAATTGCAGCATTAAACAGGACGATATTGCTATTGCGAAGAAAAGGCTTGGATTTCCCCGGGAAGCAAGATAGGTTGCGCTCACGCGTTGGGCAACCAAGAAGGAACGAAGATTCGTTCGGTACTTGGTCAGCCTCGGGGGTCCACTCTTTTAAACGAGAGTTTCAAAGGTTGAACACGACCCAATGCGTGAATCAGTCAATATGACTTGAGAACAAGCGGCAGGTCGGCGCGAAGGCGCATCATGCTTGCGGCACGAAAGCTCTGACCGGTTTCCGGCATTGCGGTCGGTGCCTTAACTCCACACAAACAGAGAATTCAGGTGAACGATCGATGAGGCCAGGACAGCAGAACAAGCGCGGTCGAGGGCGTGGCAGCAACAACAATGGCGGCGGCGGAAGCAACAATAGCAACAACTTCAACCGCAAGGGTGGCAATCCGCTGACACGGACCTACGACAGCTCGGGTCCGGACGTAAAGGTTCGCGGTACGGCCCAGAACATTGCTGAAAAATATGCTCAGCTCGCCCGTGATGCCCAGAGCTCCGGCGATCGCGTCATGGCCGAGAACTATCTTCAGCATGCCGAGCATTATAACCGCATCATCGCGAGTGCTCAGGCGCAAATGCAGGAGCGCTTCCAGCGCGACGACCGTGGCGAATACCAGGACGGCGCCGAGAATGGCGACGATGTGGATGGTGATAACGACGATGTGGTCGTCGTTCAGCCGCCGCGCGATCAGCAGCCGCCGCGCGAACAGCACCAGCAGCGTGAACAGCGCGAGCCCCGTGAACAACGCGAACCTCGTGAACCCCGCGAGCAGCGGGAGCCCCGGGAACCGCGCGCCGAACGTGAGCCGCGCCGCGAAGCGCCGGCTCCGGCCGTCGCTGCCGAGGTTATCGACGGCACGGGTCCGCAGCCTGAGATCGAGGGCATTCCTGTCGAGGTTTCGATGGAAGAGGAAGGCGGCCAGTCGAGCGAGCGCCAGCCGCGCCGCCGCAGCACCGGCAGTCGCCCCCGTCGTCCGCGCCGCGCCAGCGGTGAGGGTGAAGGCGACGCCGCAGCCGCAGCCGACGCTCCCGCACTGGCTGACGCCGCTTCGGAATAAGCATTTCTGCTAACGGAATAAGAAAGGCCGCCTTGAGGGCGGCCTTTTTCGTTGAGGCTTCCCGTTCTAGAAAGCGATCGAGGCATTGAGGAAGAATGTCCGCGGGTAGCCGACGAATTTGCCGCGGTTGTCGCATCAGTTCCTGCGCTCTGCCTTTGCCCGCAAGCCTGCAAGCCGGCGCTTCGTCTCGATCGCACGAGGCTGATTCCTGACGGCAACGCCGTAGGCAAGCATGTCGCCGGTGACGATGGCGCCGAGGGTCCAGCTTGCGAGCTTGGACGGGGAACCGATGCAGGTCAGCAGCGCATCGACCTTATCTTTGTAAAGCGCACGCAGCTGAACGCCGCAGACGAGGATGAGCTTGCAGCCGATCTCGCTCATCTGGCTGGCAACCATCGAAAATTCGGGGGTTTCATGCACCGCATTGAAAAGCACGACGACATCGCTTGCGCGGAGATCGAGCAGATCGTTGGCAAGCGTGAAGCCCGATGCGCCGGACCATCTTGTTCTCAACCCGACGCGGCTGAGCGCCATGGCGCAATGGCGGGCTTCGATCTCGGCGGTCCCCATTCCAAGGCACCAGACTGTATCGGCGCCCTCCAGCAGCGACACGGCTACGGACAGCATCTGCTCATCAAACTGCTCCTCGGTCGAGGTCAGAACCTCGCGGGCTGTCGCGAACATCTGTTGTGCGACTTTCGGCAGTTCGCTGCCGGTGCCGCGAAAGCGTTGTTCCAGCCGGTCGCTGGTCGGAATGGTCTTTGCCATCGTGCGGCTGCAGACGCGTTTCAGCTCCGGCAGACCACTGAAACCGAGACGGCGCGCCGTGCGGATGACGGTGGCGTCGCTGGTGCCCGCATCGGAGGCAATCTCTTCGGCGCTCTTGAAGATCAGCACGTCGATCGGCAGCGCAACCAGATATTCGGCAACGGCAAGCTCCGAGCGGCTCAGCTGCGTTCTATGCTGGTCGAAATGCTGCCTGAGCACGCCAGAGGCCCGGTCGCTGGTTTCCATCTGCTTCCCCTCATTGCGATCACGGAATCGCGAATATCCGAATTTTCTGCTGATAGATACGGAAAATCACCGGCTTAGCCGTGGCGGGATGTCATCCCCGCACGGATCTGTGATTGCAAAGCTTGCGCTCGCGGCGCCCAGTTCATACGTTTATCTCAGTGCGCTGTCCTGACAGCCCCGCTTTCGGCCAGCGCATCTGCGGTCAGGATAAAGAGATGAATACAGATCAGATTTTGCGGTCAATTGTGGCCGTTCGCTCCTCCATAGCCGAGGATGCCTTTACCGCTGCCACGCTCGGCACGGTTAGAGAAGGCAGCGGCGTCGTCATTCGCGAAAACGGCCTTGTGCTGACTATCGGCTACCTGATCACCGAAGCCGAAGAGGTTTGGCTCACGCGTCAGGACGGTCACGTCGTTGCCGGGCATGCGCTTGCCTATGATCAGGAAACCGGCTTCGGTCTGATCCAGGCGCTTGGTGCGCTCGACCTCCCGGCACTGTCGCTCGGCAATTCATCGGATGCCAAGGTCGGCGATCCCGTGATGCTGGCCGATGGTATAGGGCAGTTCGTTCGGGCCAATATCGTCGCCAAACAGGAGTTCGCAGGCTACTGGGAATATCTGCTCGAGGAGGCGATTTTCACGGCGCCCGCCCATCCCTCCTGGGGCGGCGCTGCTCTTGTCGATGCCGAGGGCAAGCTGCTCGGCATCGGTTCGCTCCGGCTGCAGATGGCAAAGGATGGCGACGTCGCGGATATCAATATGACGGTGCCGATCGATCTTCTGCGCCCGATCCTCGACGACCTGCTCAATCGCGGCCAGATCAACAAGCCTGCGCGGCCTTGGCTCGGCGCTTTTTCGGCGGAGAACAACGGCGAGGTCATCGTCATGAGCGTGGCGCCGGATGGTCCTGCTGCCAAGGCGGGGCTGAAGCGGGGTGACGTTATCTCCGAAATCCGGGACGGCGAAGTGGAAGGACTTGCGGATTTCTATCGAAAGGTATGGGAAAGCGGTTCGGCCGGTGCCGAAATCCCGATGCGCGTGCTGCGCGACGGGCGCGAAGCCTGGTTGCGGATCAAGTCCGCCGACCGCAATAGCTTCCTTAAAAAGCCGCAGCTTCAATAGGTCTTCGGCGTTCTGCGCGATGCGTCGCGTGGAGCTTGAAAAATCCTGAGCGAGCGGCAGCAATCGCTGCCGCTTTTCAACGCAATCCCCCTTTAAACTCCTGCGATATCCCACCATATTCCTCTCCGATTGCTTCGCCGAAATCCCAAAGTGGCGGAGCCGGGCTTGCCTTTTCAGGGAGCTCAATCTCAATCATCGGTCTGTGCCTCTTCAGGGCAGGGCGATCAATGGAGGTACAGCATGAATATCGAAAAATACTCCGAGCGCGTTCGCGGCTTCGTCCAGTCCGCTCAGACCTACGCTTTGGCCCAGGGCCACCAGCAGTTTACGCCCGAGCACGTGCTGAAAGTGCTGCTCGACGACGATCAGGGCATGGCTGCCTCGCTGATCGAGCGTGCCGGCGGCGACGCCAAGGCCGCCCGTCTGGCCAATGATGCCGCTCTTGCAAAGCTTCCCAAAGTGTCGGGCGGCAGCGGTAACATCTATCTCGCGGCACCGCTTGCGAAGGTGTTCTCGACGGCCGAAGAGGCTGCGAAGAAGGCCGGCGACAGCTTCGTCACCGTCGAGCGGTTGCTGCAGGCGCTGGCGATCGAGTCTTCGGCTTCGACATCTGCCGCGCTGAAGAGTGCCGGCGTTTCGGCGCAGAGCCTCAACCAAGTCATCAACGAAATCCGCAAGGGTAGGACGGCCGACTCCGCCAATGCCGAACAGGGCTTCGATTCCCTGAAGAAATACGCACGCGATCTGACGGCTGAAGCCCGCGAAGGCAGGCTCGACCCCGTGATCGGACGCGACGATGAAATCCGCCGCACCATCCAGGTTCTCTCCCGGCGCACCAAGAACAACCCGGTGCTGATCGGCGAACCCGGCGTTGGCAAAACGGCCATCGTCGAAGGTTTGGCGTTGCGCATCGTCAATGGCGACGTGCCTGAAAGCCTCAAGGACAAGAAGCTGATGGCGCTCGATATGGGCGCGCTAATTGCCGGTGCTAAGTTCCGCGGTGAATTCGAGGAACGCCTGAAGGCGGTGCTCAACGAGGTCCAGTCTGAAAACGGCGAGATCATCCTCTTCATCGACGAAATGCATACGCTTGTCGGCGCCGGCAAGGCCGATGGCGCCATGGATGCCTCCAATCTGCTGAAGCCAGCGCTTGCCCGCGGCGAGCTGCATTGCGTCGGCGCGACCACGCTCGACGAATACCGCAAGCATGTCGAGAAGGATCCGGCTCTTGCCCGCCGCTTCCAGCCCGTCGTCGTCGATGAGCCGACGGTCGAGGATACGATCTCGATCCTGCGCGGCCTGAAGGAAAAATACGAACAGCATCACAAGGTCCGTATCTCGGATTCGTCCCTGGTCGCGGCTGCGACGCTGTCGAACCGCTACATCACCGACCGGTTCCTGCCGGACAAGGCGATTGACCTCATGGACGAGGCGGCTGCCCGTCTGCGCATGCAGGTCGATTCCAAGCCGGAAGAGCTCGACGAACTCGATCGCCGCATCATGCAGCTGAAGATCGAGCGCGAAGCGCTGAAGAAGGAAACCGACGTCGCCTCCGCCGACCGGCTGAAGCGGCTGGAGACCGAACTCACCGATCTCGAAGAGGAAGCCGATGCCCTGACCGCTCGCTGGCAGTCGGAGAAGCAGAAGCTTGGCCTTGCCGCCGATATCAAGAAGCAGCTCGACGAAGCCCGCAATGAGCTGGCGATCGCCCAGCGCAAGGGTGAGTTCCAGCGCGCCGGCGAATTGACCTACGGGGTGATCCCGGAGCTCGAGAAGCAGCTTACCGATGCCGAAAAGCAGGATGGCGATCGCGGCGCGATGGTGCAGGAGGTCGTGACCCCCGACAATATCGCCCATATCGTTTCCCGCTGGACCGGTATCCCCGTCGACAAGATGCTGGAAGGCGAACGCGACAAGCTGCTGCGGATGGAAGACGAGCTGGCGAAATCGGTGATCGGTCAGGGTGATGCGGTCCAGGCCGTGTCGCGTGCGGTACGCCGTGCCCGCGCCGGTCTTCAGGATCCGAACCGGCCGATCGGCTCGTTCATCTTCCTCGGCCCGACCGGCGTCGGCAAGACCGAGCTGACGAAAGCGCTCGCCCGCTTCCTGTTCGACGACGAGACGGCGATGGTGCGCATGGATATGTCCGAGTACATGGAGAAGCACTCCGTGGCCCGGCTGATCGGTGCCCCTCCCGGCTATGTCGGCTATGATGAAGGTGGTGCGCTGACCGAAGCCGTTCGCCGCCGGCCCTATCAGGTCGTGCTGTTCGACGAGATCGAGAAGGCGCATCCGGATGTCTTCAACATCCTGCTTCAGGTTCTCGATGATGGCCGCCTGACCGATGGTCAGGGCCGCACGGTCGATTTCCGCAACACGATGATCATCATGACCTCGAACCTGGGTGCCGACTATCTGACCCAGCTTTCCGAGGGCGAGGACAGCGAAAACGTTCGCGAACAGGTGATGGACGTCGTCAAGGCGCATTTCCGTCCGGAATTCCTGAACCGCATCGACGAGATCATCCTGTTCCACCGCCTCAAGCGCGAGGAAATGGGCGCAATCGTCGATATCCAGCTGAAGCGGCTGGTGGCTTTGCTCTCCGAGCGCAAGATCATCATCGATCTTGACGAGGATGCGCGCAACTGGCTGGCCAACAAGGGCTATGATCCGGTTTACGGCGCCCGTCCGCTGAAGCGCGTGATCCAGAAATATGTTCAGGATCCGCTGGCCGAACAGATCCTGTCGGGCGAAGTGCCCGATGGTTCGACGGTCAAGGTGACGAACGGCTCCGACCGGCTGCTGTTCCGGACCCGGCAGACCGTTAGCGAAGCGGCCTAAACCGCACGCGCTTGATGATGAGATGATGCGCCGCCCCGCGAGACATCCGGGGCGGCATTTTCATGCGCGCCGATCGGTCATTTTGCGGTCTTCCGACGTGTCAGGCCGTTTCGCCGGCCGCCTGAACGCTACGCAGGCTTGCCGCTTCCATCAGGGAGCGGGCAATGGCATTGCGCAGGAGAAAGGCGTTGGATTTGGTTCGTTTCTTGTCCAAGGCCTGTGCCGCGTCCATCAGCAGAAATCCTTCTTTCGAAAGGATTTCATGCGCCTTGCATAATGCCCACGTTTCGAATGTATCGCTCGATTCCATGTCGCCCGCCAAATCATTTAGCTAAACCGATGCCGAATCACTTTCGAATATTCTACTTCAAATGGATTCTACTTGAATCGAAAATTTTGATGGTGATTTTTACTGGCGGTCAGGAGCATTGCCGCTCTCTGGAGTAGTAACGGCTACTTGCTGGCAACCTGATCGACGGGCTGGTTGTTCAACAGCGTATCGATACGTTTCCGCTCTTCTTGAAATTTCGCCAGAGCATCGCCATCCAGCGATTTCCCGCCCGGCAGACGGATGCGCAGCGGATCGACCTTGGTACCGTTGACGATCATTTCGTAGTGAAGATGCGGACCAGTCGATTCACCTGTCGTGCCGACCCAGCCGATCACCTGACCCTGGCGGACCTTGGCGCCGGGAACGACGCCTTTGGCGATGGCGCTCTGGTGGTTATAGGAGGATTCATAGCCGTTGGCGTGGCGGACGATCGTCTGGTTGCCGTAACCGCCGGAATCCCAGCCAGCCTTCTCGACGACGCCGTTGCCGGTGGCGATAATCGGCGTGCCGCGAGGGGCAGCCCAATCAACGCCGGTATGCATGCGGGCGAAACCGAGGATCGGGTGACGGCGCATGCCGAAGCCGGATTTGAAGATGCCGTTCGGAACCGGATTGCGAAGCAGGAACTGCCGGATGCTCTTGCCGTCCTCGTCGAAATAATCGACGCTGCCATCATCGGCCTGGAAACGGTAGAAGCGGATCGCCGTGTCGCCGAAGCGGGCGTTGACATAGAGCAGTTCGGAATCGTCCGTGGCCTTGCCTGTCGAGTCGGCGACCGAGAAGAAGGCTTCGAGGAAATCGCTTGATTTCAGCTGTGCCTGGAAATCGACATTGGCGGCCAGCAGCTTGATGATCAGTGCCGTCATGTCCTTGGTCATGCCGTAAGACAAAGCGGCGCGATAGATGCCGTCATAGACGCGCGGCAGATTCTGGCCCGATGGAACCGACAGCGTATCGTCGCTGAAGGCGGTCGCCACCGCGTCGAGATGCGGCGGTTCGCTGGCGACGACGAAACGGCCCTTGTCATCGAGCGCGATGGTGACCAGATGCCTTGCGCCACGATAGACGCTGGCGCGGATCAGCCTTGCCTGTTCGCCCTTCTGGATAATGCCGATGCGCAGCACGTCGCCTTTCGAGAGCTCTTCGCTGCCGAGCGGTTGAGAGAGGTAGCCCGACAGCATAGTGGCCTGCGGCTCGGGGTAGCCGGCATCGATCAGCGCCTTGGCGATCGGCACATCCTGGCGCGCCGGGATGATATCGTCGGCAAATTCTTCGGTTTGCGGGGTGATCGTTTCAGGCGCTGAGACCGTCATGTTCTGCTCGAGCACGCGGGCGGAAAGACCGGCGGTCAGATCGACATCGTTGTCTTCGTTGGAGAAGCGCTGCGGATCGACATAGTAGAGGGCAGCCACTTGCGATGAGCCGTCCGTTAGAACGGAGCCGTTGGAACGGACATTTTCTTCGACTTCTTCCAAAGACATGCCGGCGGCAACCTTGAGGTCGCTCTTGCCGGTCGGGAAGGGCACGGATTTAAGGGCGACTTCGGATTCGACATCGGAGCCGTAGATGGCGCCGGTGCGTTGTGCTGGTGCCGGTAGCGGCTCGTCGGCGGAAAAAATCGAGAGTGCGTCGAAGTCGGGATAATCCTCGGTCGCGACATGGTTTGCGGCAAGGCGCATCTTCACATGCGAAAAGGGCTGGCGGCGCACCACTTCCTTGTCGCCATCATGAACGACTGTCGAGACTTCCATGATCGCCTTGTCGGAAGGCTTGGCGGCAATTGCCGGGGCAATCAGCCGCCCGCCACGGGTTACTGCGGCATCGTCGTGGCTGTCTGCATTGACATTGGCATAGGCTTCCGCAGGGATCGCCAGCTGCTGGCGCCCGTCAAGGGCGGCGAACAGGGCGACGCCCATGAGGATGCTGGAGGTGATGCCCGTCAGGAAGGTCCCGGAAAGCCAGCGGAGCGAAACCTCGCGCTTGTCGGGCGCACGTCTGCCGTCAGCGAGAAGCGGCGGCTCGTTGCCCAACGAGCGGATCATCATCTTCTCCGTCATCATGGCAGCTGCGTCCGCGTCCTTTCATGGGCTTCTTCGGGGCCGTACCGGCTGGGCCTGAAGATGTGCATATTTTGCGCACGCGAGTCAAATCAGGTGCCTTATGACTGTAAGACCTGAAACTGGCTCGAATGCTGCGCCCTTATCCGTATCGATTGTGCTCCTGTCACGGCAGAATGATGGCGCCCCACAATTTTGAATGGGTAAGCGGGCAAATACCGGGCGCTCTGGCTGTTTCCAGCAACCCACCATCGTGCTCCGGCACATCCATTTCGAATTCCCGTATAATTGCAATGCGTTACACGAAACATTGGAATTCTTTACGTGTCAGTGTTGACTGKTCWGCGKTGATGGCCGTATAAGCCGCGTCACTGAACGAGGGCGGCGGCGCTGCAGGCGACGAAGTCTTTCGCTCTAGGATTTCTTGAAGGTTGGCCTTTGAGGCTGATTTATTCCCAGGCTTTCGGGTTTGGGTGCGGG
>NZ_JBFREC010000014.1:0-69780 GCF_052114105.1 Rhizobium sp. RAF36
GCTCGACGAACACGCGCAATCGTATCCACTCGCTTCAACTCCCCCTCCATCCGTCAGCAAAAGACGGATGGTCAGACGAAACAGGTGGGGGGTCAAAATTGGACGCCGGTCACCCCGCCAGGGGGGTCAATATTCCACGCCGAAACACAAAGCTCGTTCCGGAGGGCATATCTGATGAGATGAAGGGAGCGAACACGATACGCTTGATCCTGCAAAATCTTTCGGTCCTCACGCAGCATATCGCTGAGTTGCGGGGGCTCTACGGGTCCGGTCACGGTCGCGATGGCCGACATCGTGGATTGGAGCCGAGACATGCGAGGCTAGCTGTTGGTGCGGCGGTTGCTTTCATCGATTTTGTGACCGAAACCTATCACGAGCGCCATATCGAGAAGGAGCCGGCGGATGCTTAGCCGCTGGCGAGACCGCCGAAGACGCCGATCCAACATTCTCGAGACTGTTCTGAGCGAGATCGGCGGATTCTGATCCGAAACAGGTGCGGGCTGAGAAGTCTGGAGCGAGCCACGTCCTTTTCGCTGGACCTGAGGGGCCGCCGACTGGATTCGAGCACGACTAAGCAGATCGCTCCACCACCCGAATTTTTGCTAACTTACATCCGCTACGTGTCCATGAGATTCAAGCGGTCGAAGAATACGCGGTTGCGACGCTTCGCATCCGAGAGAAGCTTACCGTAGTCGATGACCTCGTAATAGATCCCGAATGTGCGGTGGTAGCCGTAGTACGACCGGTGATCAGGGGTGACCATGGCATCCGACATCTTCAGCTCGGCGTGCATGCTGGGCGTGATGTCACACACGACATACGCGAACGCGGGGATCTTATCTCCCGCCACCGAGAGCGGACGGCCGTTGTCATCCTTGAACTGGCCACCGCGAATAAGCTGTACTTGCTCGAACACTTGTCTTAGCGGATTGTCGTCACCAGTGTAGTCGTCTCGCTGGGGGCGCTTGAACTCGATCACCGTAATGCTGTTGAGCGGCATCCCGTCGTCTGGCTTTTCCGAAAAGGCGATCTTTCTATCAAAAATAAAAACGTCCGGCCGCTTGCGCGAATCCGACGTAAAATCGGTATGGGAGTTCAATGGCCGATCTGACGCTATGAACGAATGGAAATTGAGGCGCTCGTCAATGATCCAGAGGTTCTGCTGCGAATAAAGGATCTCCTGATCCGTCGCCCTCATCGGAAACAGGATCTTATGAACTGCTTCCTCCAAGGGATACTTCCCGGTGCGCTTGTCGTTGGCAAGCGCTTTCTCCAACAGCTCGATGATGATCTTGCGATGGGAAACGTACTGTGCAAGAGCCGAGACGCCGAGTTCGTTTGAGCGCTCCATGAATTCCGACAGGCGCTTGCGGTACCCTTCGTAATCGTCCTGCTTGGCCGCCTCGGTTAGGATGCGTGATCCCTCTCGTTTAAGGCTTACTTCACGTTGGTGAAGCTCGCGATGCAGCGCCAATTCCATGTCCATCTTGGACGCGGTTGGCGAGATCGACCCTATGAACTCGTCGAGATAACGGAGGAGAGGCTTGTACTGCGGAGCTTCGCTTCGGACGTAGTCTCGGATCCGCTTGGCTTTCGCGGCATTAAGGCTATCGATGAGGTCAGCAAGATCCCGTTGCACGAAAGCAAGGCAATGAGCGCGGATATCAGACCGCCTCAAGTCTTCAACTTGCAGCAGGTCGCCTTGGGCGTCGTCCAGCTCTTCGTGCAACATGTCAAAGTCGGTACGGAAATTATTGACTCGGTCGTTCAGGTAGTCGCCCTGCACCACGGCGAGATAGACGAAACTCTCCCCCTTTTCGTTTTGCAATCTTCCGATGAAGTTCGGGATGAATTGGTCTAGGCGTTCGGTAATCACCGCGCGTGAGTTCGCCGCATAGATCAGCCTGTGCTGTGACGCCCGAGGCGAGTGGAGGCGGAAGCCATCAATGCGAAAGGTCCGACCCCCGATCTCGAATGTTTCGCTGTGTCCCCCGCGCTGGAAGTTTTCAGCGAAGACTTTGTTGAGGGACAGCTTGATGCCTCCATCGTGGATCTCGACTTCGGGGCAGTCCGGCTGCATCAGTACAAGTATGAAATGCTCGGCAAGCCGCTGAGCCAAAACCTCAACGTCAGTAGGGCACTGCTCCCGGTAGGGTGAAAGAAAGCCTCCGAGCTTGATGGTCGTCCCTGTTGTACCGCCGTCGAGTTGTGTCGCGCTGGCTGCGTCAGGATCGTATTCGAAGCCAAACTCGAAATCCCGAAGCCAGTTACCGGGCGCGTCGTCGCCGTCCTTGGCTTGGAATGTTGTCTTGACGTGCACCGTTTCGAACGCCTTGAGCCACATGAACCGACCGAGACCCTTGCCGCCCCGCTCGTATTTGTGTTCCGAATAGGCAGTGTTGAACGAGTCGAAATTCTCGTCGGTGAACCCTATCCCCGTGTCACTGATCTCGAAGCCGACGATCGGAGCGTTGTCATTGGCGAGCAGGTCGCCGTCGCGCTCAACAACGATCGTTATCCGGTGTCGTTTGTCCGACTGCTCGTCCTGGATCGCTTGAAACGAGTTCATCACCGCTTCGAACAATGGCAGCAGAGCCTTCCACTTTGGAAGCTGCGTCTGTCGGATCTGACCCCTTAGGTTCGTACGGAGCATTCCTGGCTGGAGGGCGATGATCTGGTTCATGAAGTCCGGCCTGTCTGCGGCGTGGTGTGGTTCGAGGTGCGCCCCGTCGCTCGTATCGGAGGGTGCCCGATGCTACCATGACTTCTAATTGATTGAAGCTGGGAATTTCGTCCTAGGCTCAAAAAATCGCGGCTTGATAGGTCGGCGTTGCAGAGAGCGCCATTTCCATTACAAATATCATCCCTCGAGTTTCCACTCCTTCAAGTCCTCGAATTCGGGTACGTCATCAAACCAGAAATTCGGAAGCCATTCCAGGAACAGGTGGTTTACGTGCTCCACGAGACTCCGAACATTCATGGCGACCTCGTGAATATCGTCTTCATCTAGGACGCGATATTCATTGCTATCCTTCATTCTCCCGTTTCGGTGAACGAGATCGTGCCGAACTTCCACCGCTTGGACGATCGCTTGCCGCGTGGCATCGTCGGGGAAGACAGACTTGCCGAACACCGCGATGCTGAGTTTATCCGCGATTTCGGTGTCATGCCAGGAAAGGCCCCGGACCCATGGCATAAGCTGGCTACGAAGGTATTGCTCCGGCGCCGCTGCAATAGCCCGGATGGGAACCTTAACGTCCTTAAAGCGACCGATCTTCATGATGATTGCCCGCACCATCTTATCGTCCCGCTCACAGACGTAGATGAACGTGTCCCCCAAGAACGCCTCCATCAGCGTGATGAACTGCTGATAGACCACCCGCGTCATGAGTTGGTCTGCGCTCTTGTGAACGACTACGGATGCAAGCGTCTTCGCGTCGGCGAATGCTCGAACGAAGACATCATAGGGATGATGCGGCGGCTCATCCTCCTCATCGAAGGTCCTGGCATCGGGCGCATTGATCTCCACAGCGCGCAGCGTCAACGGCGTCTCGGGCATTTCTTCGATATAGGCTTGGCCATTTATGAAGGCGACCGTGCTCTGCATCTCACACCTCGGGCATACGACAAGCTGGCGTTGGCGCCGATCCACCTGCACAGGAATGATCGCTCGAAGTTCGTGGAAGCAGGCATCTGTGGGGCAGCGATAGAGAAGGGATGCGAAATCTGGGTGAGTTTTGATCATGGGACAGCGTACATCGCCAACTCGGTATCGCAAGTGGCTAGCATCCTTGGACCTCGATGATATCGGTGAATATCGTGGGGCCCGGTTGGGATGGTCCCCCGGATTTGGTAGAAGAGACTAGGCGCCTATCGGAGCGCCTTTCACGCAAAAAGTTGTAACTAACATCCGAGCCCACAGTGCCAAGTTGCGATCGGGGCGCCGATTTAGATTTGGCGATCGATCTGTCTGGTGATCGAGGCGTTCACCTTTGCGAACACGCGCTGGGAAACCAGGCCTATAGGCCCCCGAAGTGAACGTCGGGGGGCTTCCGTTTTTCCGTAAACTGGCGGAAGAAGCGGTTTTTCACCCATCGCGAATATCTTCGCTGCCTCGAAGTCGTTCAAGGATGCTGCAGCGCGCGCGCCCATCATCTGGATAGCAAAATCTGGATAAAATGTTTTGGATGACCGACGGAGCTAAATTTGCATATTGGATCCCAATGACCAAGTTTCCAACGCCAGTCAGTAATCACTCCGTTGTCGTGCTCGCCTACGACGAACTATGCACTTTCGAGTTTGGCTTGGCTGTCGAAGTTTTTGGTCTTCCACGGCCAGAGATGGGATCAAACTGGTATTCATTTGCAGTTGCTTCGGTGGACGAAGGACCACTTCGGGCGATGGGAGGCGTCACGATCGAAGCCGATGGTGGACTAGATCTCCTCACAGCTGCAGACACCATCGTGGTGCCCGGATGGCGCGGTGCCGCCTGTCCCGTTCCCAAGCATTTGATCAAAGCGCTCCAGCACGCGGCCGGGCGCGGAGCCCGGGTCCTGTCAATATGTTCAGGTGTTTTCGTACTAGCTGCAGCAGGCTTGCTGACCAATAAGCGGGCGACCACTCACTGGAGATACACGGAGCTGCTGAAGTCCATGTTTCCGGCGATTAGCGTCGTTGAAGGCGTGCTCTACGTTGATGAAGGCGACATTCTGACGTCAGCAGGCAGTGCCGCCGGGCTGGATCTCTGCCTCCATTTGATCCGGCGTGATTTTGGAGCCGCCGCCGCCAACTCGGTGGCAAGAAGGTTGGTCCTACCGTCCCATCGTGAAGGTGGGCAAGCACAGCTGCTCGGCCGTCCGGTTCCCGAGGATCATGAGGCTTCTCGTATCAGTCCGCTGCTCGATTATATCCGCGATCATATCCAGACAGCCCATCGAGTCGATGATTTGGCTAAGCGCGCTGGCATGAGCAAACGAACCTTTCTAAGGAGGTTTGAGGACTTAACAGGCACAACGCCTTCCCAATGGATACTACTCGAGCGCATGGGGCGTGCGCGCGAACTCCTCGAGGCGTCGGATATGTCGATCGAAGGTATCGCAGATGCGGCCGGGTTTGGATCTGCCACGGCGCTTCGTCACCACTTTAGGGTTCGAATGGGCACCACGCCCCTAGCATATCGCGAGCGCTTTAACGCTGACCAATCAGGTGATCGTCGGCACGATGCTGTGATCGCCTGACGGTACTTCCCTTTGACGGACGATCCTCCATTCGCAATTTGGGCACAGCGCGTAAATGCCCCGGCTCAGCGAGGTGTCTTAACGGTGACCACAATGCTGGTTGCGCCGCCTTGGCTTAAAAACTCCACCGCACGTCTATCGGGTTTCATCTCATAACTTGGGCCATCAAGTCCGAAATTCTGTGGATAACGGTCGGATTTGCTCGCGAAGAGATCAAAGGAGTCTTTGGCATCTCCGAAATCGAATCCTGTCGAATCCTTGAAAATAGCCATAAGCATCTGAATTATATGCATATTTGACAAAGTGCTCCGCTTTGTGTTGGCCTTGCCACCTGAGCATGAAGGTCCTGACCACAAGCGCTCTTGCACACCTGAGAGAGAGTTCTGTCACCATTAACGGAGAAGCAACAGGATGGACGAGTATCCCGAGATCGCTGAACACCGTGGTATCGTAGCGCATATCTTTCGATCAAATGACGGCGGTCCGATACGTCGTATATTGAATGGCCGCAGGAGAGGGCGAACAGGGACCTTCGTCTCGCATAAGGGGGAGTTGCGTGCCATGCCTTGGGAGTCTCGGGAAGGCGAGCTCCCGGTCATCCGTCTCGCAGAGGTATGCACAGGCGTCGCGGGTCTGCTTGCCCAGCCTCACCGGTTAGAGCTCCGCGTAGTGCAGCAAAAGGCGCCCTTGATCTATTTTCCCGATCTCGAACTCTGGGTCGATGACGAACTCTGGAAGGATCTCCGCTGCGGCATGCCGTTCTGGGAACTGGCACTGAGATCGAGGACGCTCAGAACGCCGAGATCCCGATGCCGGAGAGTCGTGATCGAAGTCAAGCGCGATAACGACCCGCGCCTTGAAGACCCTTGGTATCAAACCAAGCTTGACCTGGCGGGGCAGATCTATGCGCGTTTGCGGCTGCTTTTCCTAATCGTACGCAGCGACGAGATACCGAACGATGTGAACGCTCGCCTGAAACTGATTGCTGATAGGCGGCATACCGAAGTTACTCTCCAAGACTTCGACATCCTCCGTACGATATTCTTGGGCCGGCAGATGCGGCTTACTTATGCCGAGGTTGTCGCCGCTCTGGGAGGCGGCCCCGTAGGCGCGTCCAAAGTCGCGGCCTTCCAAGTGCGTCGCGATCTTTCGATCGATCTTAGCGACGAGCTTGGAGAGGACAGCTTGGTGAATTTCTTGGGATGGTGATGTCGTCTATGGCCCGGTGTTTGAAACAATTCTGTTCACTGCAGGTCGGTGCAGCGCTCCATGAATTCATGGCTGGAGGTATGAAGTCGACACTTTGCGTTTGGCGGGCGAGAGCTGAAGTTTTCGATCGAGGCTGTAGCTGATGGCAAAAATTGTCGATGCATCAGAAGGCGATGAATACAGCATTTCAGATCCGAACTTGGCAGGGAATTTCAAGTTCGTTCGAACCAATCGCAATGGCTCGATCGTCTTACGCAATCGTGACACTGGTGAAGAAACGGTTGTTCCCTATTCCGCGTTTACGATCATGCGTGGTTTGGGCATTGCGATCAGAGTCGCGCGCAAGGGTGTTCCAACGCACACCGATGCGCTCGGCTCGTATCATCTACTCGACCAAGATGACGTAGAGATCGGAAAGAAGGAGCGCCAACGACGCATCGCGGCAGCCAAAAAGGTGTTGCGAGCGCGGACCATTCTCTACTTTCTTGAGGAATACGATAACGACCCAAACGCCACGACTTACGTGAACAAACTCGGGCTGTTTCTCAATAGAACCGCTGATAAGGCCTGGAAAGAGGGATTTGAATGGAGGATATCTGAAAGCCAGTTTCGAATCTTTTTAAACCAATTCGGCGAACCCGGTAATCGCAATCTAGGGCAAATTCTGGCCACGTCAGGAAAGCATAAGGTCAGCCATTGGCCAGGCTGGATGGACGAACTGAAGGGCGAAATGATCAAGCTGTATTGGTCAGCGCGTTTGATCACGAAAGATACTGCCCGAAATTTTTACATCACTAAGTTTGAGGAAGAGCGGAAGAAAAGAGGTCTCACGCTAATCAAACCACCCGCCGCTACGACTATGAATGACTGGATACGCGACTCAGAAACCGAAGAACTGTACGCCAAGAAATGGGGCGCAAGAAATGCCCACAAAAGACATGTGGGCACGGTTGACAGCATAAAAGCTTCTAGGCCTCTTGAGTACGTCATACTTGACCAAACGCAGATCGATCTCTGGCTCAAGATAGTCGATAGTCAAGGCAACGTCATCGGGACGATGCGCGCCTACCTTGTTTATGCAATCGACGTCTATTCCGGGATGGTTCTTGGCTTCTTCCTGACGTTCGAGCCGCCCTCAGTGTACAGCTTGATGAAATGCATACGGCATATCCTTCGGCCCAAAACCGAACTTGAGAAGCGATTTGGTCACTACAAGGGGGCTACGGACGGGTGGGGGAAGCCGACGGTCCTAATTCTCGATAATGGCTTAGAGAATATCGGGGTCTCCCTACAGACCGTCATGGAAGGTGTTGGCATTGATATCGAGTACGCCTCGCTGCGGACGCCAGAACACAAGACGAAGGTCGAACGTATTTTTGGGACCACCAACAATCTGTGGCATCAGCTGCCTGGAGGCCGCCCAGGTGGTTTAGACAAGCGCAAGATGGTCGATCACGATGCTCGCGAAGATGCTGAGTACACTCTTCCCCAGGCAATGCGAAAACTCAGCGAATTCATAGTGTGCCGATACCACGTGGAGGGCTCTAAAGGCGGCAAATCCCCCGCAAGGAAATGGGCCAAGGGTATAGTTGAACACGGGCGGGACACTGTAGATGACGTGAACGTCCTAGATCGGATGATTGGTCAATATGGCCGAGCAACTCTTACCACCAGTGGCATTAGCTTCATGGGAGAGAAGTTTCATGACCAAGCCGTCACTTCGATCCTTATACGAGATATGACGCGGTTCGGGAAACAGCGTGACCAACGCGACCTCGGGCAGACTATCGTTATTCGAGTAAATACCTTTCGCGATCCGCTCGACTGCTCGTTTCTGAACGTCCTCAATGAGGGGACGGGACAACTCATGAGGATGAAAAATCGATTTCCCGAATCGACCAAAGGACTGTCCTTTGAGATGTCCAAGAAGCTCCGCCTGTATGCGGCAAAAGAAGAGTTGCCGTTCCACACCGAAGTTGAGCGGTGCGAGGCTCGCTGGAAGTTGTTCGAAGACTCTGCATCAAAACTAGCTGAAGAAGCTCACAAGAAGAAGAATAGCCGAAAAGACCTTCGTGGTTACCATGCAGAATCGTTGACGTTGGTCCCAGGTGACGAAGTCGTCGAGGTCGCGGTCGATCCTTCTGTCACGGGTATGAACGGCCAGAAGATTCCGAACACCGCGCCTGTGACCCTACGTCGAAATCACGGTCAAGCGCCAGTGGGGCAGCAGCGTGGTGGCGCTTCCAAGAAGCCAAATAGCAAACCCTCTGGAAAATCTCGCAACCAGGAGCGCGCAGCACCAATGGACTATGACATTCACGGCGTCGATCAAAATTCCGCGCCTGCCCCAGTTCATCAGGAGACAAATCCTTCGCCAAACGTGGTGGATGTTCAGGAGTTCTTGCGGCGCCGCGCTGCCGAGAAGGGGGGACGTTGGTGATAGATCTCGTGACTTCGAAGGGGCAAATAGCTGCTCGATTTCTCGCTATGCGGATCAGCCACCCGCGTGCAAAGCTAGTCTATGACACTTTGGACACAATGCGGGAAGGGAAGCGACTTTCCCCCGGCAGTGGTGAAATGGTTGCTGGAACCTACTTCGCCGACAGCGGCTATGGGAAATCTACTATAATTCGCATGTACTTAGAACGCCGGGTCGTGGACGAATGCTACGAGCGCGGACTGTTCACTCGGGATACCCCCCGCGAACGGGTACTAGCGAGACAGAGGCTCGTGCTACACCTCACTCTTCCATCAGCAACGAAAATGAAGGCGTTGATGCAACGCCTACTTGCTGCTCTCGGAGATCCTCGTCCTGATCAGGGGGCCAACATCGAGGCGCAGACATTCAGAGCGGGAATGTTGATGCGGAAGCATAAGGTGGAACTCCTCATTATCGATGAAGTCGATCACTTGCGTGTTCCGCCGCCCAGACACTCTACAAAGCGTGACGAAGCCACCTCGGTCCACAACCATTTGAAGAACTTGTTGATCGAGGGATACCCAATCATGTTTGTTGGAATTCCTGAGGCACACGAAAAGCTTTTCAGCGAAGATCAGATGCTCGAAAGAGATCTCTATCCTATCAGCCCACAGCCACTTGATTACGGAAAGGCCGAAGACCATCAGCTGCTGATGGATTTTGCCGCGGATCTGGGCATCATCCTGCAAGAAAAAGGGATCATGCGTGATTGGAGTGATTTCTTGAGCGGTGACACTTTGCAATGTTTTTTTCTGGCGAGTAAAGGGCTGCTCGGAACGATGGTAAGGGTTCTTTGGAAGGCCGCTGAGATCGCTTTCGAAGATGGTGCGATGCGTGTCGAAAGAAAACACCTCGAGATGGCGACGGATACATTCGCAATCCGCAAAAAATATATCGACTACAACCCCTTTAGGGAAGGGCCGAAGTCGACGCTGCCGCTCAAGCAGGATTAAGTTTCAGGAGAAATCGAATGGCACGCACCGTGAGGAAACCGCCCTCTGACTACGAGGCGGGCGAACTATCGTATCCTGTGAACGCGAAGTCAGGTGAGGGGCTCGCCGATCTCCTATATCGGGCAACGGCTGAAAACGGCTATCTTTCACCAGCACCGGTTTTGGGCCTGATAGGTCTCGGCCCGGAGGCAAGACTTACTCATGGGGCGCTCGCAGGACAAGCGATCGATGCTGCACGAGTGGCTTTTGTACTGGGCCTCCCCAGTGCTAACGAGATTGAACGTCTCGAGTATCGAGCAACTAGGACCGCTGAAACTCACTACAATTTTTTTGGTCGCGAGGTCCGCGGGCACGCGTTTTTTAAGAGTTATCGGATGGTGTCGCCGCTATCGCTAAGGCGAGATTGCTATCAGAAGGCGATCTGGAGTGTGCGGGGCATCACGTTCGATCCTACTACACGCGAGACACTACTATTCCATTGCCCGGTTTGCACGAAACCGCTCACATTCTTTAGGTCATATGGAATCGAGTATTGCGCGGCGTGCTATGAACGCGGCGACGTGGTTGATTTGAGGGAATTCGTTCAGCCTATCGTTGAGGTCGAGGATGAGGAGGCCTTACGACTTCCGCTCGATCTGGTAGACCCGGAACTAGATGTACAAGACATAGACCTAACAAGTGTCCCGGAACCAATTCGAGAGTTTGGGCCCGGAGCAATCTTCGAACTTATAAGCAATATTGCTCGGCTATGGAATTTCTTTCAAATCGATGGAAGCCCCAGTCGCGACGCTCTATTGCGTCATCAGACTCCTTATCCGGAAGACATGGCAAAGGCAGCACGCTCTATAATGAGTTGGCCGGAGGGACTTAATGAGCTTCATGATAAAATGCTCTATAATCAAAAAATAAAGCAACTGAGAACGCACGCAAAGGAGCGATATCGACCTCCACTCTCGCAGATTTTGTCGTTGCTCGATGATCGTCTTCGGAAGATCATACTTTCCAAGTTTCAAGAAGAAAAGCGACGCGTGGCTTGCCGTTCGCTCGCCTTAATTACGAGTAAGCCGGGGGATCAAGGACCGAAGTTAAAACTCTCTAGGGGCTTCTGGGGGCGCAACCACAGATCTGGGTTGAAGGCAGTCAACACCGTCGCATATCTCAGTCAAAGTGGCGCATCAACTATTGGATCCTTCGACGCAAGGTTCTTAATGCTTAGAAGCTCTCAGCAAACACGAATATTCGCGAAGCAGTCCGGTATCCCGATCTGCCTTCTTCCCGACCTTTTTGCAGGGAATTTCATTGAGATTTTAGATAACGCGGTTGATCCATACCTTGAGCGATGTGGTGAACCACCGAAAGAATCTCTTGAAGAGCGCTTTCGGGCGCTGTCGTCACGACGAGATCTACCCTCCTCCAGTATGTCTTTAGCGGATGCTGTTAGCACTCTTTCAGGGAGGCGAATTAATCCCTTTCCAGCTGTCTTCGACGCAATCTTCGGAGGCACTCTGGAAGTTTGGCTTGCGGAGGGGAAGGGCGTGCTCATCCATCGGCTGCGAGTCGCAGACTTTGACAGGCTGCGCGAGCTCCTTCGTGTTGCTAGAATTGTCGAAGAACTGTCCGAACTCCCCGCAGATAATCGCACGGCCTGCGTTATTTTAGGCTTGCGAAGAGAGATGCTGCTGAGGATGCACCACGTTCATCTTTTGCAGCCGGACTTGACCATAGGGAACGTCTGGCTCTTTCACGACAAGTTCATCTTAGGACCTGAAATCCTCCGTCGAGGATCGATAGCGACGGGAGTAGGGATGCACCACCATTCAATCGCTAAGGAGTTGAAGTTGGGGGCTCTAGGAAAACGCGAGATAGTCGCACACGAGCGTGGGTCGGTGGAGAAACACTACGGGGACCGGTTAGCTTGGCGCGCCTAGAAGCTGTAGAATCGTTTTAAACCCGTCCGATAGAATCGAATCTTCCGGCGCTTTAATTGGAAAACAGCGATTTAGCAGAATCGTTCTCGTCCGGTCCCGATAGCACGTTCGAATTCGGTATCGCCTACGAAGTCTTCGGCCTGCCGCGTCCGGAGATGGGCGAGGGCTGGTACCGCTATTCGGTCTGCGGCATCGAGCCGGGGCCGTTGCGGGCCGCAGGCGGATTGACCGTCTCTGCCGATCACGCTCTCGATGTGCTTGAGCATGCAGACCTGATCGTCGTGCCCGGCTGGCGGGCGATCGATGCGCCGGTTCCTGACGATCTCGTTGCGGCCTTGCGGGCTGCCCATCAGCGCGGTGCCCGCATCATGTCGCTCTGCTCCGGTGTCGCGGTGCTGGCGGCATCAGGGCTGCTTTCCGGCCGCAGAGCGACGACACATTGGCGCTATGTCGCCGCAATTGCGGCGCGCTATCCCGATATCACCTTCGACGCCGGCGTCCTCTACATGGACGAGGGCAGCATCCTGACTGCGGCGGGAAGTGCCGCCGGTATCGATCTCTGCCTGCATGTGGTGCGGGGCGATTTCGGTGCGGAGGCGGCCAACAGCGTCGCCCGCCGCCTCGTCCTGCCGCCGCATCGCGAGGGCGGACAGGCGCAGTTCATCCATGCGCCGGTGCCGCAGGAGCGCGAAGGCATCCGGCTCGGGCCGCTGATCGAATGGATGCGCGAGAGGCTCGATACCGAACAGCCGATCACCCTGCTCGCCGAAAAAGCCGGCATGAGCCAGCGCACCTTCCAGCGGCGTTTCGAGAAGACGACGGGCCTCAGCGTTGGCGAATGGCTGCTGAAGGAGCGCCTGCGCCACGCCCGGGAGCTGCTCGAAAAACCGGCCGCCACCTCGCTCGACGACATCGCCGCCGCCAGCGGGTTTGGGACGCTGGCGACGATGCGGCATCATTTTCGCAGGCGGCTAGGAACGAGCCCTGGGGCGTACCGGAAGACGTTTGCGGGGTGAGCGCCTCTGCCACCCTCATCCCTGTGGCGAGCACAGGAATGAGGGAAGGGGGTAGGCAACGCCGCGGAGCAAAATTCTACGCGGCGCCAATCTCTATTCCGCGGCCTGTCTCGCCATCGGATTGTTCGGATGCGTCGTCCAGTTGGCATAGTTCGGATCGACGATCTTGCCCGTGCGTTCGTCCAGCGCGCCTGCTGGCAGGGCTTCCATGGTGATGCAGTTCTCGACGGGACAGACGTTGACGCAGAGATTGCAGCCGACGCATTCGTCTTCCATCACCTCGAAGTGGCGGACGCCGTCAACGAACTGGGTGATCGCCTGGTGCGAGGTGTCCTCGCAGGCGATGTGGCAGCGGCCGCATTTGATGCAGGCGTCCTGGTCGATCTTCGCCTTGGCGATGTAGTTGAGGTTCAGATACTGCCAGTCCGAAACGTTCGGAACGGCGCGGCCGGTGATGTCGTCGAGGTTGCGGTGGCCCTTGGCGTCCATCCAGTCGGAGAGGCCTGAGATCATCTCCTGGACGATCTTGAAGCCGTAGGTCATCGCTGCGGTGCAGACCTGTACGTTGCCGGCGCCGAGAACCAGGAACTCGGCGGCATCGCGCCAGGTCGTCACCCCGCCGATGCCAGATATCGGCAGGCCGTAGGTTTCAGGATCACGGGCGATTTCGGCAACCATGTTGAGGGCGATCGGCTTGACGGCCGGGCCGCAATAGCCGCCATGGCTGCCGCGTCCGTCAATCGAGGGTTCCGGCGAGAAGGTGTCGAGATTAACAGCGGTGATCGAGTTGATCGTGTTGATCAGCGAGACTGCATCGGTGCCGCCCGATTTGGCGGCGCGGGCCGGTTTGCGGATGTCAGTGATATTCGGCGTCAGCTTGGTGATGACGGGCATGCGGGTATATTGCTTGCACCAGCGCACCACCATCTCGATATATTCCGGCACCTGGCCGACCGCGGCACCCATGCCGCGCTCGGACATGCCGTGCGGACAGCCGAAGTTGAGTTCGATGCCATCGGCGCCTGTCTCTTCGACCAGCGGCAGGATCGCCTTCCAGCTCTCCTCCTCGCAGGGCACCATGATCGAGGCGATCAGGGCGCGATCCGGCCAGTTCATCTTCACCTGCTTCATTTCTCGCAGGTTGGTGTAGAGATCGCGGTCGGTGATCAGCTCGATATTGTTGAGGCCGAGCAGGCGGCGGTCGGCGCCCCAAATCGCGCCGTAGCGTGGGCCGTTGACGTTGACGACGGGCGGGCCTTCCTCGCCGAGCGTCTTCCAGACCACGCCGCCCCAGCCCGCCTTGAAGGCGCGCTCGACATTATAAGCCTTGTCGGTCGGCGGCGCAGACGCCAGCCAGAACGGGTTCGGAGACTTGATGCCGACGAAATTATTGCGGAGATCAGCCATTGTTCATTCTCCCCTTCACGCGACGGCAACGGCCGGCTGCAAACCTGCAGTCAGCATGCGGTTGATGGATTCGGCGGCATCGCGGCCCTGTGCCACGGCCGAGACGGTGAGGTCGTCACCGCCGAGCACGCAGTCGCCCCCGGCCCAGACGCCTTCGATCGAGGTTTGCCCTTCGGCATCGATGGTGATGCGGCCGTTTTCCATGCGCAGTGCCCCAAGGCCGGAGGCCTCGAAGGTCTGGCCGATCGCCTTGAAGATCTGATCGGCGGCGATGACGCCGGTTTCGCCCGTCGTCACCAGACGTCCCTCGGCGAGCGCGGTATATTCGACCTCGATGCCGGCGACCTTGCCGTTGTTGGCGACGATCGATTTCGGCGCCAGCCAGTGGCGGATGATGACGCCCTTGGAGCTTGCGAGATCCTGTTCGAATTCCGAGGCGTTCATGTGTTCCTTGCCGCGGCGGTAGCAGATCGTCACCTCTTCGGCGCCGAGCAGCTTTGCCTGGACGGCGGCGTCGATCGCCGTCATGCCGCCGCCGAGAACGACGACGCGGCGGCCGATGGCGATCGCGCCCTTGTCTGCAGACTGGCGCAGACCGGCGATGAAATCGACGGCGTCTTCGACACCCGGCAGGCTCTCGCCATCGACCTTCAGGGCATTGACGCCGGCAAGACCGAGACCGAGGAAGACGGCGTCATATTGCTGCTGCAGATCGGAGATCGAGAAGTCGCGGCCGAGCTGCTCGCCGTTCCTGACCTCGATACCGCCGATTGAAAGGACGTAATCGACTTCCTTCTGGGCGAAGTCGTCCACCGACTTGTAGGTGGCGATACCATATTCGTTGAGGCCGCCGGATTTCGGCTTGGCGTCGTAGATGACGACGTCGTGGCCCTTGACCGCAAGGCGGTGGGCAGCTGCAAGCCCGGCCGGGCCGGCGCCGACGACGGCGATCTTCTTGCCGGTTGCGGCGGCGCGATCGTAGAATTGGCGGCCGGCGTTCATCGCGGCGTCAGTCGCGTAGCGCTGCAGGCGGCCGATCTCGACAGGCTTTTCTTCTGCCGTGTTGCGCACGCAGGCCTGTTCGCACAGCTCTTCGGTGGGACAGACGCGGGCGCACATGCCGCCGAGGATATTCTGGTCGAAGATCGTCTTCGCCGAACCCAGCGGGTTGCCTGTCGATATCTGCCGGATGAACAGCGGGATATCGATGGAGGTGGGACAGGCCGTCATGCACGGCGCGTCGTAGCAGAAATAACAGCGGTCGGAAGCAACCAGCGCCTCATGCTTGTCGAGGCGCGGATGAAGATCGGAAAAGTTCGCGTCATACTCGGCGGGCGAAAGCCGGCCGGCATGAATCCCAGTTTCCAGACGTTCCATTGAAGTTCCCTCATTATTGGTAAACGGCCTGTGAGGGAAAGCGTAACTCAGGTCTAAAAATTTATCAAATGGTAAAATTTTGGAATATTTTGCAGGCTATACCGCTGATTTCATGTTGTTTTTTGTTTTGGTATCATGAGCGGAAATGCTGCCTGGGGCTGGGCGCTCAGGGCCAGGCAAAAAAAGATTCACAAAAGTCCACTTTTTTTCCGCAGCGTTGGAACCAAAGGTTAACGGCGCCGTTATTGGGATATCCAGATGATGACCGCATCGACCCAACATGCGCGCCCCCAACCCATCATCCGGATCTTACTCACGGTCCCCTCCCGGTGAGTAAAAACAGCCAGTGCGCCGCCCTCGCACTGGCTGTTTTACTTTGTGCGGTTTGCAGCGCTGTAACGGGAGACGGGGGCTATCTCACGCCCGCTTGAGGATTTCGAATTCTGTCTCGGGGACGAGCAGCGAGTATTCGATGCGCCCGGGGATCAGCTTCAGTTCTGCCTTGCCATTCATAGAGGAAGGCACCACGCGTTCCAGAACCGTCTTGCCGAAGCTGTTTTCGCTGAATTCATGGATCTCGGTCTTGTCGGGCAGCGCTTCCGCCCAAGTGACTTCGATCGCCCGCCTGCCGTTCAGTTCCGCCTCGCGGCAGTTCAGCGTGATCGACGCCGCGCCGCCGGCGATTGCGCCGAAGGAGGCGGAGTTGACGATGAGCTCGTGCAGCGCGAGTCCGAGATGGACGGCCGCGTTCGGCGTCATATGGGCGTTGATCCCATAGATCGGCAGCGAGCCAGCAGTCTCCGGCCAGTAGGGCGCGAACTGCTTTTGGGCGAGCTCGAACAGATAGGCGCCGCGCCAGCTGGAATCGGTGATCAGGTCCTGCGAATTTGAGAGAGACTGCAGGCGGCCGCGGAATTTTACCAGGAAACCATCGAGCGACAGCGTGTTTCGCGCCGTCTGTGTGGCGATGCCCTGGATGATCGCCAAGAGATTCTTGGAGCGGTGCGAGAGTTCCCGCAACAGCGACTTCAAGACCTTTTCTCGGTGGCGGGTTTCGGTCACTTCGGAAAGCACCGTCAGCACGCCATGGCTGTCGCGTTCGCTGTCGCGTTCGCTGGCGCGCTCGACCTTCAGCTCGTAGCTGCGCATCTCGCCGCCGACATTGACTTCGATCTCAGCGGTCGTGGCGAGCCCGGTGTCGAGCACCTTCATTTTCAATGCATGCAGATACTCGCCATAGGCGCTGCCGAACAGATCGGCGTCCGTCATGCCGGGTCTGAATAAATCTTGGAAATGAGCGGGGAGATTCTCGGCATAGGCCATCTCAAGCCTTGAGTCCTGGAAGACAATCGAGATTCCGGCGCTGCGCAGCGCCCGCTCCATCATTGCGGCCTTGCCATCCGTGCGGATCGGCTTGCCGGTCAATGGTTCTGTCGTATTCACCAAGCCGCCTTTCCTTCGATCCGTCTGGTGCAGCTGGATAGAAGTTGGCCCATCAGCCAACCCGCCGGTCAGTTTATAACCAAGCGTTGCAGAAACAGTTAAAGCGGCCGGAGCGCACCAGTCATGCTGGAACGCCCCGGCTATTGCTTTGTTCCGTCACCCGGAAACCCGGGTTTCAGGCTGCAACCTTGGTGGATTCATTGAAGAACAGCGCCTGGCTGATCAACGCCTTGACCATGTCGGGGTTGAAGGGTTTCGTGACAAGGAATGTCGGCTCCGGACGCTCGCCGGTGAGCAGGCGTTCGGGGAAGGCGGTGATGAAGATCACCGGCACGTTCGAGGTCTTCAGGATGTCGTTCACGGCATCAATGCCGGAGCTGCCGTCGGCAAGCTGGATATCGGCGAGAACCATGCTCGGCTTGGTCTTGTTGTAAAGCGCAACCGCCTCGGTATGCGTGCGGGCAATGCCGGTGACCCGGTGGCCGAGGCTTTCGACCATCTGCTCGATATCCATCGCGATCAGCGGTTCGTCTTCGATGATCATGATGTCTGTCGCCACCTGGCGGGAAATTTCCTGCGAGGCGGTGTCCAGAAGCCCCATCACGTCCTGTTCGGCGATCTCAAGGATCTCGGCGATCTCGCCGACGCGGAAGTTCTCGACCGATGCGAGAATGAAGGCTTGGCGGGCGCGGGGAGAAACCTTGGCGAGATTGACGGTCGCGCGCTGTTCCCAGGCGTAGGGAGACGCCGGTTCCGGAATCTGGACTGCCGTGGAACCAAACAGTTTGGTGAACAGTTTGTAGAGTGCAACACGGTCGTTCGCGGTATCCGGGAAAATGGATAGGTCGGCGATGATTGCCTCAAGCACGGCGGCTACGTAGGCGTCGCCAGAGGTCTGAGTGCCGGTAAGAGCCCGGGAATAGCGACGCAGATAAGGAAGGTGCGGCGCAATTCGAGTAGAAAGTGTCATTAAAAACTCCCGTCTGTAGGCCGGTAACTGGCGCTAATGAGGCAGAAACGTGAGACGGGTAAAAAAGTTCCGGAGCTTGCGGAACTTTTTTCAGACAGCCGCATTATCCTGCCGACGAATAAAGGGCGCACCAGCTTGAAGCAGGACTTAGGCAGCGTATCGGCATCAACTGCCCAACAGGCAGCTGGTGCTATCGGTGTCGATAGCCGCTTTCAACGGAAAAGCTGCCCGGTTTTACAGACAACAGGCGAGAAGTGACGATTTGATGGCTACACAGCAGAATGAAGAAAGAGATCAGCAGCGGCTGGATGTAAGGGCGAGCGACATTCTCGATCCCAACAACCAGATCGGTGTGAAGCTTCGCTCGCTTTACGCGGCGGCGCAGGATGAGGCCATTCCAGACCGGTTCCTTGATTTGCTCGAAAAGCTCGACCAGGCCGAAATGGCCTCGGCGAAGCTGGCAGAATAGGGTGATCTGATGGAAAAAGAGCAACCGAGCTTCAAGCGCGAGATGCTGGCAGCCCTGCCAAGCCTGCGCGCATTCGCCATCTCGCTGACCGGCCGCCACGACCGCGCCGACGATCTCGTTCAAGACACCATCATGAAGGCCTGGGCCAAGCAGGACCATTTCGAGATGGGCACCAACATGAAGGCCTGGCTGTTCACCATCCTGCGCAACGAGCTTTATAGCCAGATGCGCAAGAGCGGCCGCGAAATCCAGGACAGCGACGGCCTGTTTACCGAGTCCATGGCGATGCATCCGTCGCAATATGGCGCGCTCGATCTGCAGGATTTCAAGAAGGCGCTCGATCAGCTGCCGCCGGACCAGCGTGAAGCGATCATTCTCGTCGGTGCTTCTGGCTTTTCCTACGAAGAGGCCGCGGAAATCTGTGAATGCGCCGTCGGCACGATCAAGAGCCGCGTCAACCGCGCCCGTCAGCGGCTGCAGGAACTGCTGCAGATCACCGGCGAAGCCGACTTCGGCCCGGATGCAACATCGGCGCCACTGACATCGAAGGCCTTTGCGTTCTAACCAAGGGATACTTGGGAGGAAAAAGCCGGTCGCCTGAAAAGGCGCCGGCTTTTTTGTTTTGCGTCGATTGGAAAGGTTTGCGGCCCGGAGGCTCTTCATCCAGCTGCCGCAACCTTTCCCCGAGGGGAGAAGGTGCCCGAAGGACGGATGCGGGGGCCGGAGCCTTTATTTCTCCCTCATCCCTGTGCTCGTCACAGGGATCCCGCCAGCCCAAGTCCTTGGGCTGAAAAGACTCTTCCTGCCGCGCCGACGCGCGGCAACTGGACTCCTGTGACGAGCACAGGAATGAGGGTGGAGAGGGGTGTGGCCGTCAACCAACCCCGCGCCCTGAACTAGTCGTCTTTCTTGGACCCAACCAGATTGGAGGCCACAAGCGCCATCAAGATCCCGGCCGTCAGAAGCGGCTGCGAGCGGATCAGGCCGATGCCGGCGGTGGCTGCGGATTCGAGCGCCAGGCGCCGATCCCTGGCCTGACGTTTTTCCTGCGCATTCATGATCACCATGGCGATCAGCGCCACCACGGCGATGAACACGGCGCATGCTGCCAGGAACAGGGCTGCCCCGACTGGGCCATAAATCCCCGCAAGCCAGATTGCACCGGCGGTGACCGCGAGCGCATAGGCCGTCAGCAGGAACAGGGCTGTGATGGCAATGAAAATACCGTTGCGCTTGGTCCGCGCAACGGTACGGTGAACGCCGTTTCCTACCAGCATACTGAGTAGAGGAAAGAGCATCGAGCCTCCTAGCGGCGGGCGAGGAGAGCAAGGACGAGGCCGAATGCGGCCGCGGCCCCAATGGTCGCAACCGGATGCTTGCGCACCGTGTCGCGCACTTCGGATGCGCCGCGCAGGTAGCCGTCCTGCAGATCGCGCAGCAGGTCTTCACCGCGGCCGACGATCTCGTCATAACCTGCAGAGGCCTGATAGCGCAGCTTGTCTGACTGGCGGCGCGAGCTCTTGGCGGCCAGCTTGGTCAGGGCGTCGATCTCGTCGCGGAGGTGCTCGATCTGATCTTCGATCGTGCTTTCGATGCTGTGAAGCGTGCCATTGCCCTTGCGGCTGCCGCGAACGGATTGGAGGATGGATGAAGCCATGATTTTCTCCATGTTTTTGGGCGTGCACATGCGCCGCCTGTTTAAAATCACAGGCCGTCACCGTTGCTGTCTTGAAGAAGCGCCCGGCAATGACCCAAATCATCGACACGGAGAACGCGAAAGACTGGGAAAGGTTCCCGGAAAAGCCTCAGAGCGCGCTGTGGGCAAGCACGAAGGGCGTGCCGTCTGATGGCACCTGATTGATGCGCAGCGGGCAGCCGAAGACCGATTGCATGTTTTGATCCGTCAGCACCTCGCGAACGCTGCCAGCTGCTGCCAGCCGGCCCGACTTCATCAATACGATCTGATCGGCGAAGAGTGCTGTCAGGTTGAGGTCGTGCATGACGGCGATGACGCCGCCGCCGGCTTCGCAGAACTGGCGGGCGAGCCGCATGATCGTCAGCTGGTGGCTGATGTCGAGGCTTGAGACGGGTTCGTCGAGCAACAGCCAGCAGGGCTTTCCGTGGGCCACCGGTTCGGCGATCTGGCAGAGAACGCGGGCAAGCTGGACGCGCTGCTGCTCGCCGCCCGACAGTTCCTGATAGTAGCGGCCCTCGAAACCGTGGAGATCGACGGCACCGAGCGCGCGGGCGGCGGTTTCCTCGGCGCGTTCCGGGTGAAGGTTGACGCCTGTCGTCAGGCCCATGCGGACGATTTCGCGGACGGTGAAGGGAAAGGAGATGGCGCTTGCCTGTGGAAGCACGCCGCGGATAGCCGCGAGCTTCCAGGGTGCCATATCGCTGACTTCGGCGCCGTTGATCTTCACCGATCCCTGGGCGGGCAATTCGCCCGATACCGCCTTCATCGTCGTCGTCTTGCCGGAGCCGTTGGGACCGGCGATCGCCGTCAGCTGGCCGGCGCGGGCGGTGAAGCTGACGCCGTGGACGATGGTCTTGCCCGACAGATCGACGGAGACGTTGGAAAGCTCGATCATGGAAATGCTCTCAGAGGGCAAGCCGCGAACGCTGGCGCAGCAGGATCCAAAGGAAGAACGGGCCGCCGACAGCCGCGGTGATGATGCCGATCGGCAGTTCGGCCGGGGCGACGATGGTGCGCGCTAGCACGTCGGCGAAGATCAGCAGCGAACCGCCGAGCAGGGCGGAGGCGGGTAAGAGATAGCGGTGATCGGGGCCGATCACCATGCGCAGCACATGCGGCACGACGATGCCGACGAAGCCGATGCCGCCGCTGACCGCAACCGAGGCGCCGGTGGCGGCTGCGACGGTGACGATGGCGATATTTTTCAGACGCTGAACCGGCACGCCCATGTGGAATGCCGCCGCCTCGCCAAGCGTGATGGCGTTCAGGCCGCGGGCCATGAAGGGAAGCACGATGTAGGAGGCTAGGATGATCGGCGCGGCTGCGGCGATCTTCATCCAGGTGGCGCCCGCCAGCGAGCCCATGCCCCAGAATGTCAGGTCGCGGAGTTGCTGGTCGTTGGCCATGTAGGTCAGAAGGCCGGTCAGGGCGCCGGTGAGAGCGCCGAGCGCGATACCGGCGAGCAGCATGGTGCCGATCGAGGTCTGGCCGTTGCTGGTGGCGACCCTGTAGAGCAGCAGCGTCGTGACGAGGCCGCCGCCGAAGGCTGCGAGCGGCAGGGCATAGATGCCAAGCAGGTTGAACACCGGCATGGCGATCGAGCCGCCGAGCACGATCATAATGACGGCACCGAAACCGGCGCCCGAGGAGACGCCGACAAGGCCGGGGTCAGCCAGCGGATTGCGGAACAGACCCTGCATGACCGCTCCTGATACGGCGAGCGAGCCGCCGACCAGGAAACCGAGGATGGCACGCGGCATGCGGATATCGAAGATGATGATCCGGTCGCGCGTGGTCAGCGCATCGGCCTGGCCGCCGAGATTGGCCATCACGTCGAACATCGAAGCATCAGACGCGCCTGTGGTGACCGAGAACAGCAGCGAAAAGACCGAGCCGATGACGAGCAGGGCGATGACGAGGGCAGCGATCCGGGTACGATCGCCAACCCGGTGGCTTTCGCGCAATGCGGCGATCGAAAACATGGAACGCTTGCCGTCCGTCATCACATCCTGCACTGCCATATCAGCCGCCGTAGATCGCCGTGTTGAGTTCGCGGACGGCGATTGCCGTACGCGGGCCGAAGCCGAGCAGGTGCAGGCCGTCCATACGGATGACGGCCTTCTTCTCTGCCGCTGGTGTCAGCGCGATCGCCGGCTGCTTGAAGAGATCGTCATTGGCGGCCGCATGACCGCCTTCGCGGTCCATCATCAGGATGACGTCGGGCTTGGCCTCGATGATCGACTCGTCGGTCAGCGGCTTGTAGCCCGGGAAGGTGCCGACAGCATTGACGGCACCGGCGAGCTTGATGATGCCATCGGCAGCCGTACCAGTGCCCGAAGCCATGATCTTGCCGCCCTGCATGCTGAGGATGAAGAGCACGCGCTTGCGCTCGGTCTCCGGACGCTTTTCGGCATCGGTGATCGCGGCATCGAGATCGGCGCCGACCTTGGCTTCCAGCGCCTTGGCCTTGTCCTCGACGCCGAGCAGGGAGCCGACGCGATCGATCTTCTTGAGGATACCTTCGCGGTCGTAGGTGTTCGGAACCGTCTCGAAAGGAACGCTGGCATTCTTCAGAACCGTCAGCGCTTCCGGCGGGCCGGCACCTTCGACGGCGATGATCGCCGACGGATTGACGGCGAGAATGCCTTCAGGCGACAGCGCCCGCATGTAGCCGACATCCGGCAGCTTCACTGCCGCTTCCGGATACATGCTGGTGGAATCGCGGGCGATGATGCGGCCTTCCTCACCAAGCGCGTAGATGATCTCGGTGACGTCGCCGCCGACCGAGACGACGCGCGAGGTGTCGAGCTTCTTCGGTTCAGCCGCATGAGCAGCGCGGACGAAGGAATAGCCGGGCGTGGCGACCGGCGAGGGGATGAGCGGCAGGGCCATGACAGCAGCCGTCAGCGCCAGTTCCCAGAGGCGGATGCGGCGCAGGCTTGAAGGCATTCTCATGATCGGCTCCTTATGCGGCGACGCTTGCCGCGCGCGGCAGGTTTTCCATGATCTCGCGCCAGTCGCCGCGCTCATCCGTGCCTTCCTTCCGCTTGCCGAAGAACTGGATGATCATCTCGCCATTGGCGTCATAGGCTTCGAGCGAGGTGACGTGGCCGTCCTTGGTCGGCTTGCGCACGGCCCAGGTCTCGGCGATGTGGTCCTGACGCAGATGCAGGTGGAAGGTTTCGTCGAGAACGTTGATCCACGGACCCATCGGCTGGACGTTGTGGATCGGGCCGGAATGGATCTGGACGATGCCGTTATTGGCGACGAAGCACATGATCGGCAGGCCTGATTTGACGGAGGCATGCATCATGTCGGCCGTCGCGGTGTTGTCGAGCTTCCAGGCGTAGTCGTCGCCGACGGTGCGCACGGCGGCCTGGCGGCCGATCTTCAGGCGCTTCAGCATGCCGAAGAATTCGTGTGTGTCGGTCAGCTTGCTCCAGCTGTCGCGCAGTTCGTTCTGGTTGACGTCGCCGGTTTCATCGGCACTGAAACTTGCTTCCTGCTCGACGAATTCCTGCGACTGGTCCTCGAGCGTCAGCTCGGCGACGATGGCGTGATAGGCTTCGACATTGGATGCCGGGCGCAGGTGGATCTTGTGGACGGCATTGCCGGTCTTGTCGAAATACTGGAGGCTGAGGCGCTCGGTGTCGCCGTCCTTCTTGGTGACGGCGAAGGCGTGGGCCCAACGGCTCGGGAAGACGCGCAGTTCGATGTTTTCGCCGAGAACGATGGCATTGTGCTGGCCGACGCTGATGTTCTCGTAAACGCCGATCTTCTCGTGCACGGCGCTTTCGTTGCGCGACAGGGCCATGACCTCGCCGAGTGTCGCCACGCGCTCCAGAAGCTTGGCGGCGCTGGCATCGATGCGGGTGGCGGAAATGCCGACTTCGGCGGCAACGAGGGCTGCTTCCGAAATCTTCAGCTGAGCGGCGATATCGCGCTCGCGCATCTTCGGATTCTCGGCGCGGAACGCGCGAATTTCGGCCGGTGCCGGTCTGGTGTTCTCGGTCATGGTCTACCCTTACTTATTGAGAATGAGCTTGCCCTGGCGGGTAATTTTCATGCGATAGACCACGCCGTCATGCCGGATTATGATCTCGTTCGCGCCGCGGAAGATGTCTCCGCTTTCGATCGTGCGCACTTCCGCCGCGTCCTTGACGAACGGCGCATGCTTAAAGGTGTCAGGCTTTTCAACCATCATTTCGGTTGGCAATTTCCGCTTTTGCCGCGGCTTGTTTTCCGGCGGCCTCGATACATTTATCTTGACTTTCATAGTCACCATTTTTTAAAGACGCAATAGAAGAGTTATCAACTCAAGTTTTCGAAATCGCATGGAGAAGTGGTGATGGCGGCACGCAGTTTTGCATCGTTTGTGGCGGGCGGATTGATGGTCGTTGGAAGCGTTCTTCCTGCCTATGCACAGGATGCCGCCGCTGCTGCTCCGACCGCTCCGGCCAACGCTCTCGAAGTCGAGCTGAACGCGCTGGCGCCATCGCAGAAGGGCTGCATGATGACCTTCGTGGCGCTGAACAAGCTGGCTGCGCCCGTCAACAAGATCTCCTTCGAACTGGCTTTCTTCAACGACAGGAACGCGGTCGACAAGATCACCGTTCTCGATTTCCGCGATCTGCCCGAGGGCAAGAAGCGCGTGCGCCAGTTCGACATGCCCAACATGAAATGCGAGGCGGTGACCCGCATCATCATCAACGATACGCCGGTTTGTGATGGCCCGGCTGCCGGTGCATGCATGAAGGGTCTCGTTACCCGCTCGCAGATTTCTGTGCCCTTCGAAGGGTAAGACAGACCGCCGGAGATGATTTCCGGCAGGCTTCAGTTTCAAACTGGCCGAGGCAAGGCAGATGGTAGTTTCAGCGAAATCCACATCGCGGCACGCGTTCCTTGCCGAGCAGGATGCCGGCACGTCGAACGACAATCTGCCGGGGCTGCATCCCGGACACGAGATGCGGGAACTGCGCAACGCGCCGCGCCAGCCGGCCGCCGAAACCGTCGTCCACTATACCCGCTTTGCCCATATCGGCTCCTTCCCGGAACATGCGCAGGGACCGAAGGCCGGTGCCGCCGACGCTCCGGCGATGGATACTTCCGCGATCGAAAAGCAGGAGGCGGGCGCCAAGCCTGCCAAGCGCAACGTCGTCGTCGCCTGCCTGACGTCCTTTGCCTTCCATGCCATTCTCTTCACCGCGCTGGCCGTCGGCTTCGTCGTCGCGCCGCATGAGCCTGAGGAGGAGGCCGGCGAGGCGGTCAGCGTCATTATTCTCGGTGATTCCGAAGCCGACCAGGCCTCGGCCGGCGATCCCGATCTGCAGGTGGAGCCGCAGCCGGAGGAAGTGGTCGCCGAAAGCGTCCAGCCGGAAACCGTGCAGCCGACAGAGGTTCAGCCGACCGAAGTGCAGCCCGAGATGGCGCAGCCGGTTGAAGCGCAGCCCGTTCAGCCAACTGAGGAAGTGACGCGCGTTTCGCCTGAAACGGTGACGGCCGCCGAGCCCGAGGTTCTGACCTCCAACGTTCCGGCCGAAACCGCTGTCGTCCAGCCGATGGCGACCGAGGTTCCCGAAGAGGTGAAGCCGGTCGAGCCCGTCGAGACGGCCGAGGCGCTGCCGGATCCGGTGCAGCCCGAGGAAGCGCCGACGCCGATCGCCAAGCCGAAGGCGGTGCAGCCGGTCGAGAAGCCGAAGGCCGAGAAGAAAGAGCCACCGAAGAAGGTGGTGAAAAAGGCTGCGGGATCGCAGGGCGAGAACAAGCAGGATTCGCGCCGCGGGGCCAGCGACGGCGAGGAAGTCGCCAATGCCGACCGGAATTCGCGCTCGGCAGGAAGCTCTGGCGGGGCAGGCAGTGCGGCTGTCGCCAATTATCCGGGCAAGGTTCAATCGCGCATCCGCCGCGCTGTGAAGGTGCCGTCCGAATACAAGCGGATGAGCGCGTCGATGAGTGTCAGGGTTCGCCTGACGATCGGCGGCGACGGCTCGCTGAGCGGTCTGTCAGTCGCCCGCAGTTCCGGAATTCCCGAGCTCGATCAGGCGGTTGTCTCCGGTGTTCAACGCGCTTCGCCATTCCCGCCGCTGCCGCCGGAATGGGGCAAGCCGACCTGGACATTCACCCAGGAAGTCCAGGTCACTGGCCGCTGAAATAAATATGATCAAAAGAGTCAACTTTATACTTTACTCTAAAAATCAAGTTTAATAAGGTCCCGCTTGCACACTGGAATCGTGTGACGATCAACGAGCGAACGGGTGGTAAATGGCTCGGAAGGCGAAGAAGGGATCTAACCGGGACATCCGCGTCAGCGCGGATGCGGCAGCGCAGACGCAGCAGCCGTCCGGACGATCCAAATTGGATGGCCGCAGTTTTCTCTATGTCGGCGGCCGGGATTGCCAGGTGGCACATCTTCGCGAGATCGCCAGCAGCTTCGGCGCCGAACTGATCCACCACGATGGCGGGCTTCGCGAAGCGGTCTCGCGTATCGACACCGTTCTGCCCTCCGTCGACTGCGTGTTCTGCCCGATCGACTGTATCAGCCACGATGCCTGCGTGCGCGTGAAGACCGGCTGCAAGAAATTCGGCAAGGCCTTCATCCCGCTGCGCAGCGGCAGCAAATCCAGCCTCGAGCGGGCCTTGAACACCATGAACGAACGAGACACCGCCCGATGAAAGACCAGCGCCCCGAGGGCTTCATGATGATCGGCCTGCACAAGCTGGCCGCACAGAACGGCGACGGCCTTGTGCCCGAACTCTACGAGCTCCTGATGAAGAATGCAGAACGCCAGGCCGACTACCCGAATGTCACCGAGTTTCCCTATTGGGAAACGCGCATGCCGGGCGTCGAACCGGACGAACCGCTCGGCCGGGAAGCCGCCAACGGCAACAACATCGTTGCCTTCCCGCCGGCGCGCAAGGCCGGCAAGACGGTCAAGCGCTGAGGGTCTGCATGTATATTGCCATGAACCGGTTCAAGGTAACGACGGGCGCGGAAAGCGATTTCGAGGCCGTCTGGCGCAACCGCGATTCCAGCCTTTCCGCGGTTCCGGGCTTTGTCGAGTTCAAGCTGCTACGCGGCCGGGAAAATGCCGAGGAGGGCTACACGCTGTTTTCCTCGCATACGCTGTGGGCGAGCGAAGCGGATTTTCTCGACTGGACCAGGTCAGAGAGCTTTCGCGCTGCCCATCGCAATGCCGGCGACCGCAAGGCGATGTACAAGGGGCCGCCGGTTTTCGAAGGTTTTACCGTCGTCGAGGGCATCTGATTGCCTGACGATCCACAGCGTGTCGAAGTCATCCCGATCCTGCCGTCGCTCGATATTGGCGAGACGCGGGAATTCTACCGCGACCAGCTCGGCTTTGCCGTGACCTACGAGACACCGGCCTATCTGATCGTCCGCCGCCAGGAGATGGAGCTGCATTTCCGGCTGACGGATAACAGGGCGCTTTGCGAAGGCAGCGCCGTCTATATCCGTGGCGGGCGGATCGGCGCGCTGCACCGGGAATATTCCGAAAAGGATGTGCCGCGGCTGACGGCGCTTGAGCTCAAGGCCTGGAACATGGAGGAATTCTTCGTCCATGATCCGCACGGCAATCTCCTGCGCTTCGGCCGTATTCCCGGCCGCTGAATCTGCGCGGGCAATTTGCCGCTGGCGCCGCAACCGCGCTATGGCCGCAGCCGCCTGCCGTGCTATCCTGTCACAATGACGAGGCCGACATTATCCCTTCAGCTTTTCTCGCTGCGCGAGCTCGGCTCGCTCGATGCCCAGCTTTCGGCGGCGGCGCGGGCGGGTTTCGAGTCGGTCGAGCCGCTCGGGCATCAGCTGCGGGATGCGACGGGGCTCAGCGACGCGCTTGCCAGGCATCAGCTCGCCGCCCCCACGGCCCATATCGGCCTGGATTTTCTCCGCGACGAACCGCGTCATGTCGCCGAGGCCTGCCAGGCCTGCGGCATCACCCAGCTGTTCGTGCCGCAATCGGCAACGTTCCTGCCGCCCGAGACGACGGGCGGCTGGCAACGGCTCGGCGCCGAACTCGGTCGGCTGGCGGAAAGCTACAGGCCGCATGGCATATCGGTCGGCTATCACAACAAGATGGCCGGCTTCTCGCTGCTCTCCACCGCGCGCTACGGCTTCGAGGTCATGTTCGAAGCGGCCCGCGGCAGCCCGCTCGTCTGGCAGGCCGATATCGCCTGGATGTCCCGCGCCGGCGTCGATCCGGCCGAGTGGCTGCAGCGCTATGCCAAGGTCCTGGTCTCTGCGCATGTCAAGGACAGGGCGCCCGAGGGTGCCAATCCCGATGAAGACGGCTGGGCCGATGTCGGCGCCGGGACGCTGATGTGGCCGTCGCTCTGGCGGCTGGCGCTGGCGAAAGGTGCCAAAACGCTGGTTGTCGAGCACGACAGCCCTCGCAAGCCATTTGAATTCGCGCAGACGAGTTTTGCCTATCTCAGCCGGTTCATGGCGCATTCGGGGTGAGGGGTCGGCGATTTTGCGCCAATGGCGGACATTGGCCGCATAGCAGGAGGAAACGACGATGACTGATCAGCGAGGACGCAACCCGTTTGATGGCCCTCAGATGCAAGGAGCGCGCTACGAGCGCGCAGATATGTCAGGCGCCAACTTCGATGGTGTCTATCTTGCTGACGCACGATTTTACGCTGTTCTGACGAAAGCAAAATTCATCGACACCAATTTAAGCGAAGCGGATTTCGACGACGTCAACCTTGAAGCCGCGCGCTTCAATAACGTCAATCTGTCAGGAGCGGCTGTCACCAATGCGAACCTATCGCGATTGACCATAAGCGGTGTCACATTGGCGAATTCGGACATTCGAGATGCCGATTTGACCGGGATGCGGATCAACGGAATTCTCGTCACCGATCTATTCGACGCCTATGAAAAGGCGAAATGAAGAAGGGCAGGATGGGGGGCATTTGCGCCGAGTTGAAATCAGCATTCTCCAAAGCGCAGCACCATCCCCGCGCGCCTCTCCGCACCCATGCCGTTGGCGATCTCGGCGTCAAGGACCGCCCGTAGAGCCGCAGGCATGTGCTTAGCCTCGGGCTCCACGAAGCCCAACGACCGGTAGAACGGATAATTGAACACCACGAACCGGTCTGTCGTCAGCGCCACGGCGGATAGGCCGCGGCTTCGCGCTGCATCGATCGCGGCCTGCATCAGCAACCGTCCGATGCCCTTGCCTTGCAGGCGGCGGAGCACGTCGACCTCGGCGATGTAAAGCATGCCGCCGATCTCCTCCGCCGCAACGAAACCCACCGGCGTGTCCTCCGCGCCGGCGGCCACGATCAACAGACCATCCGCCCGATAGGCGGCAAGCTGTTCCGAGGATAGCGGGTGCGGCTCGCCGGGGAAGGGGACGCCAGCGTCGATAAGGGCGATGACTGCGTCCATCTCGATGGTGCGCAGCGCTTCGAGCTCGCCGGCGCGGGCGTTGCGGATGGTGACGCCGTTCACCGGACCGGCCGGCGCAGGAAACCGCCGACGGAAATGGCCAGCCAGCCGAGCATCATCGCCCAGCCGCCGGTCGGCGCGGCGTAGGGGAACAGGCCGTGGCCGACGAAACGCAGGGAGACGAGATCGCCGGCGAAAAGCGCGGTGCCGGCGATCATCAGCAAACCGGCCAGCCAGGCGGTTTTGAGCCTGTCGCCTGCGAGTGCGAGGCCGAGAAGGGCAGGAGCATGCGCCAGGCACATGGCCGACGCCGAGGCGGCAAGACTGGCATCGCCGCCGCCATGGGCCGCGACTGCGGCCAAGCCGACGCCTGCGACGCCGAAGAGGCCGGCGAAGAGGAAAAAGAACGGCGCGATGCTGTTGTTGCTGATCATGGCGGCGCTATTCCTTGTTCTGCATGTGGAAGGCCAGCCGCTCGATCGGCGGCCAGATGATGTCACGGAGTTTGGGATTGGCGATGGTCTCGTCCATCGCCTGGCGAAAGCAGAGCAGCCATTCGTCGCGCTCGACAGGGCCGATTTCCGCGACGAAATGGCGGCTGCGCAGGCGGGGATGGCCGCGCTTGTCGGTGTAAAGCGGCGGGCCGCCAAGATAGCCAGTCAAATATTCGTAGAACTTCTCCTCGCTGCCCGTCAGGCTCGGAGGGTGAACGGCGCGCACGTGCCTGGCCTCCGGCAGCGTATCCATCAGCTGGTAAAAGCGATGCGCCAAAGCCTTGACCGTCTCGTCGCCACCGATCGCCTGATAAAGCGTGATCGCCTCTTCCGTCACTGAACCATCCCTCGATACCCCGCAGTCTTCATGCACCGGCACGCATCGGCGCGCAACACGGGAAGACCAAGGCGCGGCATTTCGTCCAAACGCCTGCGATACCAACGCTCTACATGGATTTTAATTGACAAAACCGTCCAGACGGTATTTTTAGAACGCATGGCACTCGCACATCACCGCAAGAAACAACCCGAACTCGTCCGCCGGCAGCTGCTGGACGTCGCCGCACGTTTGGCGACGGAGAGCGGCATGGCGTCGGTGACGCTGGATGCGGTGTCTGGCGCCTCAGGCGTCAGCAAGGGCGGGTTGCTGCATCATTTCCCGACGAAGAATGCGCTGCTCGATGCGCTGTTCGAGAGTCTGCTGGAGCGGTTCGATGCCGATATCGAGGAGCTGATGCGCCGCGATGCGGTCTCCCATGGCCGCTTCACCCGCGCCTATCTGCTGGCCGTCGCCGATATCCAGAGCGATCGCGACGAATCGCGCCATTGGGCGCAGGTGACGATTGCCATGCTCGCCGAGCCGCGGCTTCGCCAGCGCTGGCGCGAATGGGTGCAGGCGCGTGCCGACGAATATGTCGGAACGGACTCGTCGGTCGATGCGCAGATCGTCCGCTTTGCGGCCGATGGGCTCTGGCTCTCCGATACGACCGAGAGCCACGATCTCGGGCTTGCCGAGCGCCGGGCACTGATTGCGCGGCTGACCGAACTGACCAAGCGATAATTCCAGGGATAGAAGACCATGAGCCCGGCTGCCGTCTATGCGCTGCTTTTTCTCGCGATCGTGCTCGAAGTCATCGGCACGACGGCGCTGCAGATGTCGCAGCAGTTCACCAAGCTGCTGCCGAGCGCGGTGCTTGTCGTCTGCTATGCGACGGCCTTCTACCTGCTGTCGCTGACGCTGAAATCGATCCCCGTCGGCATCGCCTATGCGATTTGGAGCGCTTTGGGAATCGTGCTGATTTCGGCGGTCGGACTGATCTATTTCAAGCAGCGTCTCGACCTGCCGGCGATGATCGGGCTTGGCCTCATCATATCGGGCGTTCTCGTCGTCAATCTGTTCTCCAAATCCGTTTCCCATTGATTTTCATGGGGTTGAGCTGCCGTTCCGCGGCATGCCCCGGCGGCTAATTTTCCCCTTTGTCAAATTGCGGCCAAAGGTCTATGTCTTCTTGTGACTTGGAGGAGGCGAGGCGCAGATTTGTTCAATTTCCCAAAGCGCTTTGAATTCTTCTTGACCCGCCAGTTTTGACAACCCCCGAAGCCTAGAGGAGCACCGGCAATGGCCATTCGTACCGTCGTCTGGGGAGAGAATATCCACGAGAATACCAACGAGATCGTCAGGGGTATCTACCCGGAGGGCATGCACACGACGATCGCCAAGGCGCTGAACAGCGACCCGGCGATCAGCGCCACGACGGCGACGCTGCAGGAGGCCGAACATGGCTTGCCGCAGTCGCGCCTCGACGAGACCGACGTGCTGCTTTGGTGGGGACACAAGGATCACGGCGCAGTGTCCGACGAAGTGGTCGAACGCGTTGCCAAGCGCGTCTGGGAGGGCATGGGCCTTCTCGTTCTGCATTCCGGCCATTTCTCGAAGATCTTCAAGCGGCTGATGGGAACGCCCTGCGCGCTGAAATGGCGCGAGGCGGGTGAGCGCGAGCGGCTGTGGGTGATCAATCCGCGCCATCCGATTGCCGCCGGCCTGGATGAGAATTTCGTCCTCGAAAACGAGGAAATGTATGGCGAGCAGTTTTCCGTTCCGGAACCGCTGGAAACGGTGTTCATCTCCTGGTTCCAGGGCGGTGAAGTGTTCCGCTCCGGCATGACCTGGCGCCGCGGCGCTGGTAACATCTTCTACTTCCGCCCGGGCCACGAGACCTACCCGACCTATCATGACGCCAACGTCAAGAAGGTGCTGATCAACGGCGTAAAATGGGCGCATAACCCGGCTGGTGCGTTGACTGCCATCCACGATGCCCCAAATGTGCCGGTTGAGAAGGCCCTGGAGCCGATCGAAGAACGCGGCCCGAGACTGCACCAGGCCGGCGAAGCCGGTTACCGCTGAGGAACATCCATGCGACTACTCGTTCTCGGAACGGGCGTGATGGCGAAAAACCAGCTCGACCACTTCACCCGCATTGACGGTGTGACGGTGGTCGGTGCTGTCGATACCGACACCGTCCGCCTTGCGGCATTCGCCGACAAGTTCAACATCGAAAAGCGTTTCCTGACCCTCGACGAAGCGATCGCCTGGGGCGAATTCGACGCGGCGACCAATGTGACGCCCGACAGAATCCACCACCCGACGACCATGGCGCTGATTGCCGCCGGAAAGCACGTCTTCTGTGAAAAACCGCTGGCGGAGAATTATCCGAAGGCGCTGGAGATGACCGAAGCTGCGGAAGCCGCCGGCGTCATCAACATGGTGAACCTCACCTACCGCAATGTCGCGCCGCTGCAGCGCGCCCGCGAAATGGTGCTGGCCGGCGAGCTCGGCACCATCAAGCATGTCGAGGCGTCCTACCTGCAGAGCTGGCTGGTGTCACGCGCCTGGGGCGATTGGCGCACGGAATCGACCTGGCTCTGGCGTCTTTCGACCGGTCACGGCTCGAACGGCGTGCTCGGCGATGTCGGCATCCACATTCTCGACTTCGCGGCCTATGGTGCGGCAACCGATATCGACCATGTCTTTGCCCGCCTGAAGACCTTCAACAAGGCGCCGGGCGGCCAGATCGGCGAATATATGCTCGATGCCAATGACAGCTTCACCATGTCGGTCGATTTCGCCAATGGCGCGCTCGGCGTCGTGCATGCCAGCCGCTGGGCAACCGGGCATCTGAATGAGCTGAAACTGCGTATCTATGGCGAGCGTGGCAGCCTCGAGGTCAACCACAACCCGAACGGCTCGTCGCTGCGCGGCTGCTTCGGCGACGATGTCGAGACGGCGACCTGGAAGGATATCGAGGTTCCCGCGGTTCCGACCAACTATCAGCGTTTCGCCGAAGCGGTGATGACTGGTGTCCAGCCCGATCCCAACTTCCGTCATGCCGCCAACCTGCAGAAGGTGATCGATCTGTCAGTCGTCACCGAGCGTGAGCGGCGGGAACTGAAAGTCTGATTTCCGCGCCACAAGCAAAAGAAGCCGCCCGGGTTAAGGGCGGCTTTTCTGTTTCCAGCTTAGGTCTTCGCGATTACTGGATCACCTGCACGACGCGGTGCGTCTCGGGCTCGACGATCACACGCTGGTTGTTCACCACTGTGTAGGCATATTTCGGGTTCTCCGGCACCGGAACGACCTGGACCTCAGCCGGAAGCGGCTTGCCGACGACGATCGGCTGCTGAACGACGACAGCCTGCGGCGGAGCGGGCTGGGCTTCGACATAGGTCACGACTTCGCGCGGCGGCGGATCGATCACGGCACCGGCGACGGCGCCTGCGACACCACCCACGGCAGCGCCGATCGGGCCGCCGACAATCGCACCCGTTACCGCACCACCGGCAGCCCCGGTGACCGCACCATCAGCCAGCGCATTCGTGGCCAGGGACGACAGCGCCAGTGCGCTGGAGACAAGTAGAACCTTGTACATTGTATTTCTCCTTAGCTCGGTTTGCGGGGGGGAAACGGTGCATCCTATTTGTTGTTCCGCGCCGGGAGTCACGCTTTCCGTGCGGTGGTCATATGGCGTGAGGATCGGGATATGGGGGCCTAGTGCACCCGGTCGGTCTCCGGGGCAGGGACCGGGAAGACGGTGTCGAAGGGGAAGCGGCGGGCTTCGCCGTGGGGGGCGGGCTGCAGGGCAGCGGTCTTGCGGGCGCGCAGTTCCTCCTGGATGATCAATTCCATGCCAAGCTTGAAATTGCGGGTGCTGAAGCGGGCGGCGTGGGCGCGGATGGCTTGCGGGTCGAACATCGCGGCCTGTGCCTCGAAGCTTTCCACGGCGTCGATGATGGCTTCCGGCGTCTGTTCGTTAAAGAGCATGCCGCTCAGGCCCGGCAGCACCGTTTCCAGCGCGCCGCCACTGCCGAAGGCGATGACCGGCCGCCCGCTGGCCATGGCTTCGACGGGAACGATGCCGAAATCCTCTTCGCCGGGGAAGATCAGGGCGCGGCAGCGGGCAAGTTTTTCCTTCATCACCGGGAAGGGCGTGCGACCGAGGAAGGTGATGGTCGGACCAGCGATCGCCTTCAGTGCCGCAAGCTCCTTGCCTTCGCCAATGACGACGAGGTTGCGGCCCATCTTGGTGAAGGCGCGTACGGCGAGGTCGATGCGCTTGTAGGACACGAGCTGGCCGGCACAGAGGTAAAAATCTCCGATGTCGTCGGAGACGGCATAGTCGTCGACGGCAACGGGGGGGTGGATGACCGTCGCCGAGCGGCCGTAATATTTGCCGATGCGCGCCTTGACGTGATGCGAGTTGGCGACGAAGCGATCGACGCGCAGGCTGGTGCTGACATCCCAGGAGCGGAGCAGCGGCGCCATCACCGGCAGCATCATCCGCGAGGCGAGACCTGCGCGGGCGCGATAGACATGATAGTGGTCCCAGATATAGCGCATCGGCGAATGGCAGTAGCAGACATGGGTCGAGTGCGGTGGCGCGATGATGCCCTTGGCGGGGCCTGACTCGCTGGAGATGATCAGGTCGTAGCCGCTGAGATCGAGGCTTTCGAGCGCAAAGGGCATCAGCGGCAGCAGCGACTGATAGTGCTTCACGGCGCCGGGGATCTTCTGCAGGAAGGAGGAGGTGACCTTGTGGCGCTTGATCGTTTCCGACATCCGGCTTTCATCATAGACAAGCGTGAAAATATCCGCGTCCGGATACATGTCGCAGAGCGCTTCGACGACCTTTTCGCCGCCGCGCATGGACACGAGCCAGTAATGTACGATCGCGACGCGCATAATTATCCCCTCAAGTGAAGCGGTGCCATCATCGTTGAGTTCGGTGGCGCACCCTAGCGCCTTCATCGGCGCTGAGCGGCGTCAATTGGGGGTAGGAGCCTAGCCGAAAGTCTTACGCGGCCGGGAAACTGGCTCCTCGTGCAGGAGGCCGGGTGGCAGGCATGCAAAAGAACCGGAGCGCGTTGGCGCTCCGGCTAGATCTTCGGAGGAATGGGAGATTATTGAGCGAACTCGCGGATCTTGTAGGCAACTTCCGTCCGGTTGGTCGCGTGCAGCTTCTTCATGATATTGCGAATATGCACTTTGACTGTGCTTTCGCAGAGGTTCATCTCGTAAGCGATGATCTTGTTCGACTTGCCGCGGCGAAGTGCATCCGCCACCGACATTTCGCGTGGCGTGAAGGAATGATCGCCGCATTTCGCTGCCGTCGTGCTTGAGGTGATCATCTCCTTGGCGGCGAGCAGACTGCTTGCCGGAACGAAAACGCCACCGGCACGGGCCAGAGCGATTGCCTCGGCGGCAACGCCGATGCCGATATTGGCGGGGATGTAGCCCTTGGCGCCACATTCCAGTGCCTTCAGCACCTGCTGGATTTCGTCGCCCTCTGCGCCGACGATGACAGGTACGGACGGGAATTTCTGCGCCAGCTTAGCAATCTTGTCGCTGACATCCGGTTCTGAGACATGCTTTCCGCCGATCATGTACAGAATCAGCGCCGGTTCGAACCGCATGCGCTTGCGCTGCCACTCCTCGATCGAGGTCGCGGTGATGACCTTGAGATCCTCGTCATATTCGGAAAGGCTTCTGGAGAGGCACTCGCTCTGCAGCGAGCGGGAATCCAGCAGCAGGACATAATCCATCAGCTCTTCCTGGGAATCTGCCCGGGAGGAGACCTGATAGTGTCTCATGGAATCGGATGTGCGAAGAGAGATAAGGTGAGCTGTATCAGATCTGATCTGCTCACTCGATGTTGTTAGACCTTCCATTTCACGCCCCTACATTGGTTGAACTCAATACTAAACGTGTAAGAGAAGTAAGCCCGAGAATTATTACTTAGCACTAGGTGCTATGTCTGTTTGAATTCCATGGCTCCGGAATTGATCTCTTGTATGTAAATATGGAGGAAGCCAAATGAGGCGGCATTAACATAGGTTAATGTTCTGTTAAAATATCAACCTCTGAAATAATTAGCCCAGAAATGGCCGACTAATTACTTTGAACTATCAATTTATCTGGAAAATATCTGCGGTTGTGTCGCGAGGTAACTATCGTCGAATTCAACAAGTTCTTCGAGCTTTCTACGATTGAGAAATTCGACGGTCCCGTTTCTGAACGACAGTAGTCCATTGACCCGGAGATCCTTCAGAACACGGTTGATATGTACCGTGGAAAGGCCGACGGCATCGCCGATGTCGGATTGGGTCAGGGGGCAAAGGAAGCCATCGAGGCCCGGTCGCTTGCGGTCCGGTCCGATGCGCGCAGCGAGCTCGAGAAGAAGGTGTCCGGTGCGGGCCAACGCATCGCGGCGGCCGACATTGGCGAGACGCTCGGACATGCGGGCATGACAGCGCATCATTTCGGAGAGAATGATGTTCTGGCCGGTGTTGCTGTCGAGATAGCGGGCCAGAACATGGCCGCTCAGCTCATAGAATTGGACATGGGAGATGGCTTCGATCGTTTCCCGGGCGGTCGCTACCGATGGCGTCCAGATGATGTCGCCGGGAAGGATGAATTCGAGCACGACGCGGGTGCCGTTCGGCAGCGATTTGCAGGACACGGCCCAGCCGCTTACAAGAATAAGCAGCGCCGCCTTCCGGGCTTCGGGGTCGAATACAATATCGCCGTCATCATACGCGCGGTGAGAGCCGCCCGATAACGTGAATCTTTGCCCCTGTATTCTGACCAGCCCAAGATTTTCGTGGTCCGACCCTTCGTATATCGCCACGCCCCGCCTCCAGCAAACTTCGTGGTTTTATTTCCCCTTAGACACCTGTTAACCATTAAATATGAGCACATCGTAACATGAATATTTCATGTTGTCTCGGAATCGGGATTGTTGAAGAGGATAGATTTGCCGGAATGGTTATTTTCAATATTGGTGCAGAATAAATCTCATTTTTATACGTTATGTACCAATTTATTACGTTTTTTGGAGCGGGAAATCGTGTCTGGCCGGTTCAGCCCAAATAAAGTCGAGCACACATTCGTTAGTGCGGACCTGGCCGCAGTCACTTGTTCGTGATGGACCTCGGAAGAGAGCCCTTCCTGATCTGCGCGCATGACCATCGCGGCAATCCCGGCGGGGCTGGTTCCAGCGGCGGCGAAAGCGCCGGAGCGGTTCATCTCACGGAAGAATCCCTCGACCTTGCCGTCCCAAGCAAGGCCCACCGCCGGGATACGCATGGCGTGTGCGGCGATGCAGGCATGCAGCCTGTGGGCAGCGATGACACTGTTCTGCCTGAGGATCGCCAGCAGCTGCTGCGGATCGCGCGGGCGGTCGGCCAGACGCAGCGTCCCGGCGGTGCCGATACCGGCAGCCCTGCATGACGACAGCACGGTTTCTGCCAGCTTCTGGTCTTCGCCGGCCCCATTCGAAAACAGAGTGACGCGGTAACCGGCGCCGGTCAGATGGCTGATGAGTTCGCTGTAATCGGAGACCGTGGTCAGCGGAATGGAGAGCGCCGGGCGCGAAGCGTGTCGTGCCAGGATCTTCGGCTCGGTGACGCAGAGGCCGACGGATTTATGGACGGCAGGAAGATCCCCCGAAACGAGGCTTGCGGCGAGCAAGCCGGGGTCGGGCTCGATCTGCGGCACCGGGCCTGAGGGAAAATATTCGAGCCAGTTGCGATAGGCGAAGCCGTCACGGACGGAGAGATGTGCAAGCTGGGTGTCCTGCAGCCGCCGGAACAGGCGTTTTGCCGGTTCTGACCAGTGCGGGCCGACGCCGACGGCATAGATGGCAAGGGGCTTTCCCTGCCGTGCGGCGCAATCGAGCAGCGTGCCGACCTTCAGCGGAAAGTTCAGGTCGTCATCCTGAAACAGATTGCCGCCGCCGAGAATGACGGCATCGGCGGCCGCGATCTTCGCGTCCCAGATGCGGCTGCTTTCGCGCAACTGTTTGGCCAGTGCCTTCGTGACGACGGCGCGTCGCAGCCGCGCGGGGAGGTGGCGCAGGATATTGAGGATCAGGCTGCGGTTCCTGCTGGTGCCGACGGCGGTGCGGCCGGCCAGATCGAGCGTCTCGACCTCTATGCCTTCGGCGCGCAGCGTGGTTTCGATGCAGTCGGCCAGCAGGCCGTCTCCAAGGTTCTCGCTGTATTTGACGTTGAAGACGACGATTTTCATGAGTGAGCCTGTGCTGCGTCCTGGCTGCTTCGGAAGCGGAAGGCCGGTGCGGCCTGTGCCGAGCGGCTGAGCGCGCGCGGCAGCGTCAGGGCTGCGACGCTGCCTGCGAGGATATAGAAGGTGAGGCCGAGATCGTAGACAGTGCCCGAGATGGTGGCCGTCACCAGCACCGCGAAGAAGCCCAGCTTGGCGGCGCGTACGGCGGCGATATCCTCCGGACGTTCGGCATCATGCTGCGGCAGGCGCGCCAGGACGACGGCGAGCGAGAAGATCACGAAGATCGCCGTCCCGGCAACGCCGAGGTTCGACAACAGCACGAGCACGAAGCTCGATGCGCGTGCGCTGCCCAGTCCGGCGCCGAAGCCATAGGTATTGACGAAGCTTTCGTAGGCGACCGAATTCCACATGAACCGCTCGCGGCCTGACTGGCTGTCGGCCTTTGAGAGGACCATTTCGTCGAGGAAGTCATGCAGGCCGGTGGCGAGATCGGGAAGCGCGACAACAACAATGACCGCCAGAAGCGGCAAGGCCGCAGCACCGAGGGTGATCGCCAGTGCGTGGCGGCCGCGGATCGCCCGGATCAGCAGGAACGGCATGATTGCCGCGACGCCGACGAGGGCGGTTGCCGATGTCGAGAGCAGCAGCGAGGTAAGCAGCGCCAGGGAGAGGATGCCGGTGATCCTCTTGCGCACGCCATCCAGCCAGAGGCTGGAGACGGCGGCAAACAGCACCAGCGTATAGTCGGCAAAGGCGGATGCTTCCGGGAAGGTCCCGGAAATACGCTTCAGTCCGCCTTTTTCAGAGGCGGTCAGCAACGCGTAGTTGGCGGTGTGCACGAAGCTCATCAACCATTCGGTATGCGAGTAATAGGTGATGATATCGGCGACGGCAAAGGAGAGGTCGACCACGGTCGTGACGATCAGCGCGGTAACCAGCGAGGTAGCAATGCCTTCGCGGCGGAACCAGGCAAAGGTGCAGGCAAAGCAGAGCAGCCCACCGACGGCATAGACTGACTGGGTGATATTGTTGGACGAGAAGCGCAGCGGCTGCAGCGCGATAAAGCTGCGCGCGCCGACCTGGCGCTCGACGATCATCGTCTCGGCCATGCCCTGGAACAGCCGCGGAAAGAAGACGGCGGTGACCAGCCCGAAGACTGTCAGCGCCAGAAGATAGAAGCCGATCCTGGACGGCGCGAAGGCCGCCAGTATCCGGCCTTCGCCGCAGCTCATCAGCACGCGGATGAAGAAGAACACGAGGAAAAGGTTGGGAACCAGAACCGATGCACCGCCGAGGCCCGACAGGTTGAAGGCGGCGGCAGAACCGAAAACCGTCGACACGAAGATCAGCAGGAACGACCAGACCGGCGGCATGTAAAGTGCCGCCGCGCCCAATACCAACGTCAGAAATCCCATGATCTGAAAGTGCATGGAAGTCGTTGCCCAGCCCTATTTTCAGAAACAGTAGCATGCAGGAAAGCACCGCGTATTTACGCCCGCGGCTACTTCTTTCGGGCAGGGGCTCGGCCGAACGTGGTTCTTCACCCGGTTTCAGGGTCTGCCTATCGTTGCGCCATGTTCAATATATTCAAGACATCTCGCAACGAGCATCTGACCGGCGGGCGGCGTCCGTTGCTGCTGGCCATGTGCGCGGCTGCGCTCGCTGCAACCACGGCGGCACCGATCTTTGCAGACGACGCGGCGTCCGGCGATACGGGCGACGCTCTCGACCTTGACAAGATGAAGATCACCTTCGCCGACGAGTTCGACGACCTCAGCGTCTCGGCCTGGGGGCCGGGAACGCGCTGGATTGCGCATACGCCGTGGTCGGGAGATTTTGGCGGGGCGCGCTTTGCCAATCCCAAGGATGGCTTCCCCTTCACCATCGATGACGGCGTGTTGCGCATCGAGTCCTCGAAGGACGGTGAGGGCGAATGGCGCTCGGGGCTCCTTGCCTCGGTCGATCCGAAAGGCAACGGTTTTGCGCAGCAATACGGCTATTTTGAAACGCGCGCCCAGCTGCCGACCGGTCCCGGTCTGTGGCCGGCCTTCTGGCTGATCGGCAAGGACCGCTCGAAATCGACGGCCGAGATCGATGTCATGGAATATTACGGCGACAAGCCGGACGGTTATTCGTCGACCGTGCATGTCTGGTACAAGACCGGCGAGCATTATTCGAAATTCTCGCGGATCAACGCCTTCCTGAAGGCCAAGCCCGGCGACTTCCATACCTATGGCGTGAAGATCGACCCGAAATACATCCGCATGTATTTCGACAGGAAACTGGTCTGGAAGACCGAGACGCGGCCCGAGCATCAACAGCCCATGTATGTGCTGCTCAACCTCGGCCTCGTCGATAATGTGACGAAGGCCAGTGCCCCCGATCCGTCGCATATGTTCGTTGATTACGTGCATGTCTACGGGCTGCCCTGAGCGGCAGCTTGGAAAACAAGTCAACAGCACCAGAAATGGATAGCGGGAGCGGCAGAGATGCCGCTCCCGCTGCGTTTTGCCACCAGCGGCAAACCTAATTCTTTCGGCTAGGTCCGGTGCGGCCGCCTAGCCCTTTGCGGCCACTCCTCTACACCCTCTACCGCCAGATAGCGCCGATTTCATCCCAATGATCATCTGGCGGAATCCCTGTGAAATGGGAAGGTCGGCTCACGGATGCCGCTCAGCAGACACCCGCCAGCGGGGTATGAAGGGGAAAAGGCGATGACGGGCCTTGCTTACACAGAAACGGCCGAGACGCAGGACATCGGCCACTACGACAGGGATCGCGGACTGCCGGCGATCGTCCACGGCCATGCGCTCAGAAATCCGGCCGCTGCCGCGCTGGTTTTCGGCAACAGCCAGCTGAGCTATGGCGAGCTCGATACCATTTCGGATGCGCTCGCCGTCATGCTCCAGGAGCGCGGCGTGGTCCGCGGCGATGTCGTCGGGCTGCTGCTTCCCCGCAGCCTCGAAACCGTGGTCTGCATGCTGGCCATTCTCAAGGCAGGTGCCGCCTATCTGCCGCTCGATCCGGCCTATCCAGCCGAACACCTCGATTATGTGATTGCCGAATGCGCGCCGAAGATCATCTTCGCCGAGACGTCTTCGGTTCCGAAGCTGGCGCTGATCCCGGGTATCGAGACGAAAACGCTGGATGCCCGCGCGGCCATTACCGACGCTTCGGCCGCGCGCCCGGCCGCTCAGCCGGCCGGCCAGCCCTGCGGCTGCGATGCCGCCTATGTCATGTTTACCTCCGGCTCGACCGGTAGGCCGAAGGGTGTCGTCGTTCCGCATCGCGGCCTCAGCAATCTGATCCTCGACCAGCGCCACAATATCCTCACCACCAAGGATGTGGTGCTGCATGCGCTGACGATCTCCTTCGATGCGTCGATGCTGGAAATCTGGAGCGCGCTGCTGAACGGCTGCAAGCTGGTCGGCATGCTGGATGTCAATTTCTCGGTCAGCCGTCTCTGCGAGCTGATCGAAGAGCACGGCGTCACCTTCCACGCCTCGACGCCGGGTCTCTTCAATCTCATGGCCGACTACGGGCAGGAGCGCATGCAGTCGCTGCGCCATGTCATCTATGGCGGCGATGTCGGCTCGGTCACCCATTCGCTGCGCTTCATGCAGTCGCATCCGAACTGCCGCGTCTCGAATGTCTATGGACCGACCGAAGCGACCGTTCTCGTCACCGCCTATTCGATCCCTGCCGATTTCAAGGGCTCGGAGCTGCCGATCGGCAAGGCGATCGCCCATACCGAGATCCGCATTCTCGATGACGAGCTCCGCGAAGTCGCTTACGGAACGGAAGGGCAGATCGCGATTGGCGGCGATGGCCTGGCGCTCGGCTATTTCAACCGCCCGGAGCTGACGCGCGAGCGTTTCGTCATCGTCGATACGCGCGACGGCCCGGTGCGCTGCTATCTGACCGGCGATCTCGGCACGATGGACGCCGATGGGATGGTCTATTTCCGCGGTCGTCGCGACCGGCAGGTCAAGATCAACGGCAAGCGCATCGAGCTCGACGAGATCGAGACCGCGCTGCGCAGCGACACCCGGCTCGCCGAGGCGGCCGTTGTCTGCCAGGTGATGGGGCCGGAACTGAAGCAGATGATCGCCTATCTCTGCCCGCGCGAGGATCTGCGGGGCAGGGACCAGGAACTGACGCGGGATGTGATGGCGGCTCTGCGCGGCCGGCTGCCCGCCTTCATGATCCCGAATTCTATTGTCGTCATCGATGAGATGCCGCTCACCCGCTCGGGCAAGATCGACCGTTCGAAGCTGCTTGCACCGCCACCCGAAGCCGTCCCCGGCAGTCTCGACCTGACCGCCAAGAGCGGCGGCGAGGCGATGCTGACGCGGCTGTGGCGTGAGGCGCTTGGCAACAAGCCGGTCGATGCCGACACCAATTTCTTCGATCTCGGCGGCACCTCGCTGCAGCTGATGCAAGTGCACGCGCGGATCGAGGCCGAACTCGGCCGGGCGATCCCAGTCGTCCTGCTCTTCAAACATTCGACGATCCGGGAACTGTCCCGGTTCCTGGACGGCAAACTCGACAGTTCGGCCCGGGGAACCGCCGCAGCCCAGCGCGCCGAGCAACAGCGCAACAATATGGCTCGCTTCCGGAGGAATACGAAATGATGGGGGATCGCGGGGGCGATGCTGACGAAGCCTTGCAGGATGCCGGGCAGATCGCAATTGTCGGAATGTCGGGACGGTTTCCAGGGGCCAAGAACGTCGATGCGTTGTGGCAGCTGGTAACATCCGGCCGGAATGCCTTTTCCAAATTCACGCAAGAAGAACTCGAGGATTCGTTCACGGACGAAGAGCGGGCTCTTCCGAATTTCGTTCCGGCACGGCCGAACCTGACCGAGGTCGACATGTTCGATGCCGAGTTCTTCGGGATGTTTCCGAAAGAGGCGGCGGTCACCGACCCGCAGCACCGGATCTTCTTGGAGATCTGCTGGGAAGCGCTCGAGGATGCAGCCTATGATCCGGCCGCATATGACGGCCTGATCGGGGTTTTTGCCGGCGCTTCGATGCCGACCTATCTGATCAACAACATCCTCCGCGACCGGGCGACGGCCGAGGAAATGACCTCAAACTACCAGATCGGCTTCTACCAGCAGATCGTCGGTTCGCTGAACGATGCGCTGGCAACGCGCATCGCCTACAAGCTCGACCTGCATGGTCCGGCCTTCTCGCTGCAATCGGCCTGCTCGACCTCGCTGCTCGCCGTATCCCAGGCCTGCCAGAACCTTCTGACCTATAGCTGCGACATGGCGCTGGCAGGTGGCGTGTCGATCACCCTGCCGCAGAAGCGCGGCTACATCTACCAGGAAGGCGGCATGGTGTCCGCCGACGGCGTTTGCCGTCCGTTCGATGCCGATGCCACCGGTACGGTGTTCGGCAGCGGTGCTGGCGTCGTGGTGCTGAAGCGTCTGGAAGATGCCCAGCGCGACGGCGACGATATCTATGCCGTCATCCGCGGCTATGCCGTCAACAATGACGGCTCGGAGAAGGTCGGCTTCACGGCACCGAGCATCGCCGGTCAGGCGAATGTCATCTCCTCAGCCATCGCCAATGCCGGCGTCGATCCGGAGACGATCGGCTATATCGAATGCCACGGTACGGCGACACCGCTCGGCGATCCGATCGAATTCGGCGGCCTCAGCGAAGCCTTTTCCGGCATTGCCGGGCATCGGCGCAATGTTGCGCTCGGATCGGTCAAGGGAACGGTCGGCCATCTCGATGCGGCCGCCGGTGTCTGCGGCCTGATCAAGACGGCTCTGGCGCTGAAGAATGCCAAGATCCCGGCGATGCCGAACTTCCGGGCGCCGAACCCGCGCATCGATCTTGCCAATAGCCCGTTCTATATCCTGAGCGAGACCGCCGACTGGCCGGTCTCCGAGACGCCGCGCCGCGCTGGTGTCAGCGCCTTCGGTGTCGGCGGTACCAATGTTCACGTCGTGCTGCAGGAAGCCCCGGTTGCCGAGACGGTGCCGGCCGAAGGCCCCTTCATCATCCCGCTGTCGGCCCGTTCGCCGGAGGCGCTTTCGGCGATGCGCGGCAAGCTGCACGCGCATCTTGAAACCCATCCGGACACTGCGCTCGCCGATGTCGCCCACACGCTGCAGAGCGGCCGCCGCACCTTCAATCACCGCAGCGCTTTTGCTGCCGGCAGCCGCGACGATGCGATCGAGCGGCTGAAGTCGGAGCGCTATACCTCGATGGTGGCCGAAGACGCGGCACCGCCGATCGCCTTCATGTTTCCGGGGCAGGGCGCGCAATATGTCGGCATGGGTGCAGCGCTCTACAGCCGCGAGCCCGAATTCACCCGCTGGATCGACCGCGGCGCCGAGCTGTTGAAGATGTCGCTGAATGCGGATCTGCGCGAATATATCTGCCATTCCGGAGCGGTGACGCAGGCGATGATGGACGAGCAGCGCGAGACGCAGATCGCCCAGCCTTGCCTTTATCTCGTCGAACATGCGCTGGCCCGCCTCTGGATGAGCCGCGGCGTACGCCCCTTCGCGATGATCGGCCACAGCGTCGGCGAGTTCGTCGCCGCAACGCTTGCCAACGTCATCTCCTTCGAAGATGGCCTGCGCCTGGTCGCCACCCGCGGGCGGCTGATGCAGAACCAGCCGCATGGCGCCATGGTTTCGGTGCGCTCCGATGTCGATACGGTCTCGGCCTATCTTCGCGAAGGCGTCGAGATCGCTGCCGTCAATGCGCCGAAGCTCTGCGTCATCTCCGGCACCTTCACGGCCGTCGATGCCGTCTGCGCCTCGCTCGACGGGGCCGGGATCGCCTATAGCCGCCTTCACACCTCGCATGCCTTCCATTCGGCGATGATGGACAATGCCGCCGATGCGCTGCGTGACGAGACGGCGCGGGTGACCTACGGCACGGCGACGCTCCCTTACATCTCCTGCGTCACCGGCGATTGGCAGACCGGTGAACGCGGTACGTCCCCGGACTATTGGGCACGCCACTGCCGCGAAACCGTTCGCTTCTCGGCCGGCCTCGAAACGCTGTGCCGCGGCGTCAAGCCGGTGCTGATGGAAATCGGCCCCGGCCGGGCGCTCTCGACCTTCGCATCGCAGACGCTGCCCAAGGAAGGCGTTGCGACGATCATCCAGTCGCTGCCGGAACATGACCGTGCCGACGCTGCCGCCGAAACGCTCGGCGAAGCCGTCGGCAAGCTGTGGATGGCCGGCTGCAATATCGACTGGCAGGCATGGTCGCATGGCGGCAGCAAAACACACCTGCCGACCTATCCCTTCCAGCGCAAGCGCCATTGGGTCGATGCGCCTCCTTCCACGCGGCGGGCAGCAACAACTGCCCCCGTACAAGCCCAACCAGCAACCGTATCAGCCCCCGCTGCGGTGACGGCATCCGTCGCCGGAGTTCAAGAACTGCAAACGCAACCTACCGGTGAGAGTAAATCCATGACCGTTTCTTCCGTTGTCGATCGTGTTCCTGTTCTCGAAGCCTCGCTGCTTCGGATTTTGAGCGACATCTCGGGTGAGTCGCTCAGTGCGAACGAGACTGCTGCGACCTTCCTCGAACTTGGCTTCGATTCACTGCTGATCGGCCAGTTCGCTCAGAAGGTGGAGCGCGAATACAAGGTCAAGATCTCGTTCCGCGAGTTGCTGAGCAACATCCCGTCGATCGCCGATCTTGCCCGCCATCTGGACCGCGAAATGCCGGCGCAGGCCGCACCTGTTGCCGCTGTTGCTGCAGCCCCTGCCGCAGTAGCCGCACCGGCACCGGTTCAGGCTGCCGCACAGCCGGTGATGATCAGCGCTCCGCCGCTTGCCAATCCACTCTCTGCCGCACCCGGTACCCTCGAAGCCCTGATGCAGTCCCAGCTGCAGGTCATGCAGTCGCTGTTTGCGCAGCAGATGAGCCTGATGCAGGGCGGCACGGCGCTGGCCGCACCGGCGCCGGTCCAGAGTTTCGCGCCGGCCGCTGCCGCAGCACCACAGCCGGTCGAGGCCGCACCGGCACCTTCAGTGGCACCCGCTGGCGAAAGCGCGCCCGCCGATGCACCGGTGGAATCCCGGCGCATGAAGCTCTACAAGCCGGGCACGAAGAGCACCGTCAACGAGCTCTCGCCCGAGAAGCGCCAGTTCATCACCGATCTGATCGCGGCATACGAGACCAAGACGCGCCGCTCCAAGTCCTCGACCGCCCGCTATCGCCGCCGCCTCGCCGATCCGCGCACCGCCTCCGGCTTCCGTCCTGAATGGAAGGAAATGGTGTTCCCGCTGGTCTGCGACCGGTCCAAGGGTTCGCGCATCTGGGATATCGACGGCAACGAATATATCGATCTGGTCAACGGCTTCGGCCAGACGGCCTTCGGTCACGCCCCCGATTTCGTCGTCCGTGCCGTCAAGGACCAGGCCGACGATGGCTTTGCGATCGGACCGCAGACGCCGCTTGCCGGCGAAGTGGCCGACATGATCGCCACGCTGACCGGCCATGAGCGCGTTACCTTCTGCAACACCGGCTCGGAAGCGGTGATGGCCGCCATGCGTCTTGCCAGAGCCGTGACCGGCCGCGACAAGATCGTCGTCTTCTCGAATGACTATCATGGCCAGTTCGATGAAGTGTTGGTCAAGGGCCGCAACCGCGCCGACAATCCGACGGCAATTCCGGTTGCCTCGGGCATTCCGGCGGCGTCGGTTTCGAACATGATCGTGCTGCGCTACGGCGCTGCCGAGAGCCTCGAATATATCCGCTCCAACGCAGACGATATCGCTGCCGTCATCATCGAGCCGGTGCAGAGCCGTCATCCGGAACTTCGTCCGGTCGAGTTCGTCCGCTCGCTTCGCCAGATCGCCACCGATGCCGAATTCGCGCTTGTCTTCGACGAAGTCGTCACCGGCTTCCGCGTCGATCCGGGCGGCATGCAGGCCATCTGGGGCATCAAGGGCGACATGGCCACCTATGGCAAGGTCATCGGCGGCGGCATGCCGATCGGCATTCTGACCGGCAGCAGCCGCTTCATGGACGCGCTCGACGGTGGCAACTGGAATTATGGCGATGACTCGGTTCCGATGACGGCGCCGACCTTCTTCGCCGGCACCTTCGTCCGCCATCCTCTGGTTCTGGCCGCCATGCGTGCGGTCATCGACCATATCAAGGGCGACGGTGCCATTCTTTATGATTGGGTTGCCGAACGCACCCAGGCGCTGATCGCCGAAATGAACGCCGACCTTGCCAAGCGCGGCATCGGTATTGTCATCCAGGGCTACAAGAGCTGGTTCATCACCGATTTCGGCAGCGAGGATCCGCTCGGTTCGTTGATCTACGCCCATATGCGCCTCAACGGCATCCACATCCAGGAGGGTTATCCCTGCTTCCTGACCACGGCGCATGTCGAAGAGGACTTCAACGCCATTGCCGCCGCTTTCCGCAAGAGCCTCGATGCCCTGCAGGGTGTCGGCATCCTTGCACCGGCGGAGCGCAAGACCAACGGCGCTTCCAACCCGTTCTACAAGTCGGAGACCGAAAGCCAGCCGAAGCTGCAGTCCGCACCGCTGACGGAAGCGCAAAAGGAAGTCTGGCTCGCCGCCCAGGCCGGTGACGAAGCCTCGTGCGCTTTCAACGAATCCTTCCTGCTGACGCTGGAAGGCGAGTTCGACCATGCGATCTTCCAGCAGGCGGTCGATCGTGTCACGGCACGCCATGACGCGCTCAGCATCCGCTTTGCCCGTAGCGGCGAAAGCTTCGAATTCATCCCGAACTTCCGCCTCGAAGTGCCGCTGATCGACATGTCCGGCGACAGCGATCCGGACGCACGGCTGCAGGAAATTCTCGACGGCGAGGCGCGCACGCCCTTCGATCTGGTCGAGGGCTATCTTGCCCGGGCGGCCATCATCAAGCTTGCCAAGGACAAGCATGTCTTCGTCTTCACCGGCCACCACATCATCTGCGACGGCTGGTCGCTGAATATCTTCGTCGGCGAGCTGTCGACCGTCTATTCGGCAATCAAGGAAGGCACGGACGTGGCGCTGCCGAAGGCTATGTCCTTCGCCACCTATGCGACGCAATATGCGCCGACCACGGAAAGCTCGGCTGCGACCGAAGCCTTCTGGCTCGATCAGTTCAAGACCATTCCGGGTCTGCCGGAACTGCCGCTCGACCGTCCGCGCCAGGAACCGCGCACCTTTGCTGGTGGCACCTGCACGGGCTTCATCAACACCAAGTACTACAAGGCGCTGAAGAAGGCCGGGGCGAAGTCGGGGGCGACATTGTTCTCGACGCTGCTTGCCACGCTGCAGGTCATGGTCTCCCGCCTGTCGGGCGAGCAGGATATCGTCATCGCCATTCCATCGGCGGGCCAGACGCTTGCCGGCGACGACGTGCTCTTCGGCCATTGCGTCAATCTTCTGCCGCTTCGCCAGACCGTCGATGCGCATGAAAGCTTCCTGACGCATCTGAAGGCCACCCAGCAGCTGGTGTTCCAGGCTTTCGAAAACCAGGGCTATACCTACGGCACGCTGGTCCGGAAGCTCGGCGTCAAGCGTGACGCACGCCGACTGCCGCTGACTGAAATCCAGTTCAACCTGGAACGTGTTGCCGGCGGCGAGAGCTTCGGCGATCTGAAGGCGCAGATGGCGCCGAATGCCAAGGCCTTCTCCAACTTCGACCTGTTCTTCAACATGATCGAAGGCCGCGACGGTGTCCGCATCGACGTCGACTACAATGCCGATGTCTTCGACCGCGAAACGGTCGAGCGCTGGATCGGTCATTTCGATACGATGGTCAGTGCGCTGGCCGACGATTTGACGCTGCCGATCGAGAACGTGCCGATGCTGACGGCGGCCGAACGCTCCTGGCTGATCGGCGGGCTCAACGACACGGCCGCACCCTACGACCAGGAAGAGCTTGCTGTCTCGCTGTTTGCCAAGCGCGCTGCCGAGCAGCCCGATGCAACGGCGGTCCAGTATGGCGCCGAGACCATCAGCTACCGCGACCTCGAGGCCCGCTCCAACGCCCTTGCGCTGGATATCCAGATGGCTGTTCCGCAGCCCGGCCAGCGGGTAGCGCTGCTCTGCGAACGCTCGATCGGCATGGTTGTGGCTCTGCTTGCGATCATGAAATCGGGACATGCCTATGTACCGATGGATCCCGGCCATCCCGTCGAGCGCCTGCGCCAGACGATCGATGCGGCCCGGATCGGCGGCATGGTCTGCGACAGCGACGATCTGGCGGCCCTTGCCTCGGGTGTCCCGGTTATCCGCCTCGACAAGCCACAGACCGCATCGATGACGGAGGCAGTCCTAAAAAACTCCGTTGAGGCCGGCGCGGCCGCCTATGTGATCTTCACATCGGGTTCGACCGGCGTGCCGAAGGGCGTCGAAGTCTCGCATGGCGCTCTGGTCAACTTCCTCTTGTCGATGCAGCGCGAGCCTGGCTTCACGGCCGATGACAGCATCGTTGCCGTTACGACGATCTCCTTCGATATCGCGGCGCTGGAGCTTTACCTGCCGCTGATTTCGGGCGGCAAGGTCATCATCGCCGATCGCCAAACGGTTCAGGACGGCTTTGCGCTGGTCGATCTCGTCAACAAGAGTGGCGCGAATGTTCTGCAGGCAACGCCAACCCTCTGGCAGATGCTTGTCGAGGCCGGGCTGAAGAACAAGCCTGCTCTCAAGATGCTCTGCGGCGGTGAACCGCTGCCGAAGGATCTGGCGAAGTCGCTGCTGTCGATCGGCGGCGAGCTCTGGAACATGTACGGCCCAACTGAAACCACCATCTGGTCGTCCGTCCAGCAGGTCACCGATGCGGCAAAGCCGATCACGATCGGCCATCCGATCGCCAATACGCAGCTCTACATCCTCGACGATACCGACCAGATCGCACCCATCGGAGTTACCGGTGAGCTCTGCATCGGTGGTGACGGCCTGGCGAACGGCTACTTTGACCGTCTCGACCTGACCGAGAAAGCCTTCGTCCCGGTTGCCTTCGATCAGGGCAAGCCACAGCGTCTCTACAAGACGGGGGATGTCGGCAGGCGTCTGGTGGATGGTTCGCTGCAGCTGCTCGGCCGCCGCGACCAGCAGGTCAAGCTGCGTGGCTTCCGCATCGAGCTCGGCGACATCGAATCCGTCGTCGGCCAGGTCCCGGGGATTGCGCAATGCGCGGTGGTGGTTGCCGAGAACGACAAGGGCGACAAGTCGCTGGTTGCCTATGTGGTGCCGGCAGCAGGTGCAGGCGAGCCGTCTCCGGCAGAGCTTGCAGCCCATGCCAAGGCCAAGCTGCCGGGCTACATGGTGCCGTCCTTCTGGGTGCCCGAAGCCCAGCTGCCGCAGACGGCCAACGGCAAGCTCGACCGCAAGACCTTGAAGCTGCGGGGTGTGCCGAAGCGTGAGGCGCAGATCATCACCGTGCAGCCGCGCACCGAGATGGAGCGCAAGCTGCTCGCCATCTGGCAGGATGTTCTCAACCTTCCGGATGTCGGCGTCGAGGACAACCTCTACGCGCTCGGCACCGACTCGCTCGCCATCTTCCGCATTGCAGCCCGCATGCTGGATGCCGGCCTGCCGCTCGAAGCCAAGCACCTGCTGCGCCATCCGTCGATCGCCGAACTTGCGGCCTTCGCCGAGCAGCAGGACGTGATGAGCCAGACGGCGGCGCAGTACCACGTCCCTTCACTGAAGGATTTCCGTAATGGCGCACGCCGCGGCTTGGGGAGAGCATGATGAGCGCATTCGAAAAGACACCTGCGCAGCCTGAGGACGGCCAGCAGATCATCGGTGAGTTTCCGTGCACGCAAACGCAGCTGCGCTGCTGGATCCTGAACCAGCTCAATCCCGGCAATCCGGGGCTGAACGTCGCGGTCCGCTGGGAGATCCGCGGCAACTTCAAGGCGGCAACGCTGGAAGCGGCGTTCCGCAAAATCATCCAGCGCCATGAAGTGCTGCGCACCAGGATCGTCGAAAAGGATGGCCGTCCCTACCAGCAGGTCGTCGACAGCGTCGACTTCAAGATGCCAGTCATCGATCTGCGCAATATGCCGCCGGAAACCCGCAAGAGCCGCGTGCCGTCGATTGGCGAGGAAACCGCGCGGGTGCCCTTCGATCTCAGCAAGGCAGGGCTCTTCCGCGTCACCCTGCTGATGATGGAAAACGATGTCGGCGTTCTCCTGATCACCGCGCATCAGAGCTGCTTCGACGGCTGGTCGATCCGCGTGCTCGGCCGCGAACTGGGCGAGATCGCCTCGGCAATCGATGCCGGACGCCAGCCCGACGTGCCGGAGCTTGCCCTGCAATATGGCGACTACGCGCTGTGGCAGACCGAATATCTGGCGAGTTACGGCTTCGAGACAGAAAGCACCTTCTGGCGCGAGAAGCTGACGGATGCGCCGTATTTCGAAGTCTCTCCCGACCGGCCGCGCGGCCCGGTCAAGACCACCAGCGCCGACCTGATCTCGGTCCTGCAGCCGATGGATTTCGGCGACAAGATCGATGCCGCCGCGCGCAAGGCACGCGTCTCGCTCTACAGCTACGGCACCGCCGTGATCAGCGCCATGCTGCAGCGGCTGACCGGGGAAAACTGCGTTCTGTTCGGCTCGAACGTCGCGGGACGCGAGGATACCGACCTCGAAAATCTGATCGGCGTCTTCATCAACACGCTGGTCCTGAAATACGACATGGGCGGCGATCCGACCTTCGCCGAGCATATCCGTTCGTCGAACGAGATGCTGGAAGGGGTTCTCAACCACCAGCGCATGCCGTTCAACGAACTGGTCGGGATGATCAATCCGCCGCGCGATCCGTCGCGCAATCCGCTGATCTCGGTCAATTTCAACCTGTCCAAGGCTTTCCTCGAAGACCGCCGCTATGGCGAATTCGAGTTGATCAGTGCTCCGTCGCAATCGCCCGGCGTCATCTACGATCTGAGCTTCATGATGGTCGGCCGTCCGAGCGGCTGGCGCATGTCGATCGAATACAACACCGATCTGTTTGACAAGGAAACCATAGAGCTCTTCCTGCGCTACTGGAAGGAGACCTACGATGCGGTGCTCGCCAATCCCGACATGCCGCTTTCGGCACTGACGGTGCCGCGCCGCGGGGCTGCTCCCGTTGCGGTTCACCGCTTCGATCCGCACGATGTCGAGGGAGTGCTGCGTGCGCATCCTTCCGTCGGCGAGGCTGCCGTCGTTTCCGGTGGCGGGCAGATCGGCTCGCAGGCCTTCGTCGTTCCGTCGCCGAGCTGCGAGGATGCGCTCGACCGGCTGCCGGCGATCCTCATGCGCCATCTGGAAGCGCATATTCCCGGTGACAAGCTGCCGAAGGAAATCAGCGTGCTGATGCGGCTTCCGAAGTCGGCCGATGGATCGATCGACCGTTCGGCGGTGCGTCTGCCGGCGTCCGCTCCGGCCAAGGCTGTCCAGGCCGTTGCCACCGGTGGTGCCGCCATGAAGGCTGATCCGGAAAAGATGGCGGCGGTTGCCGCCCTCTGGAAGCAGATCCTCAATGTTCCCACGGTAGCGCCGGAGAGCGATTTCTTCGCGCTTGGCGGTCATTCGCTGCTGGCGCTGCGGATGCTTGCTGCCGTGCGCGAAAAGTTCAACGAAAAGCCGAACCTCGAGCTGCTGTTCCGTGAACCGACGCTCGAGCGGTTCACCGCATCGGTGTTCGGCGTCTCGACGGCGCCTGTGAAGGCAGAGGTTCAAGCTCCTGAAAATCCCTGGGAAATGATCACCTGCAAGCCGGGAACGGGAACGGAAGCGGTCTATACGCTGAATCACCCGTTCCTCTACTACCGGCTGGCAAGCGAGCTGCCGGAAACGGTCGCGGTCTACAACGTCAACATGTTCAACGCGCGGCTCGATGATGCGCTGGAAAGCAAGTCGTTCGAGGAGATTGCCGCCCTTGCCATAGACGCGATGCAGATCCCGCCGCAGGTCACCTCGGTTTCCATCGTCGGCCTTTGCGTCAACGGCGTTCTCGCCTTCGAGATCGCCAGACAGCTGCGCGAAGCCGGCAAGAACGTGCAGTTCACGGCGATGATCGATGCCTGGGCGCCGGGATATTTCCGCTCGCAGCCGAAGTTCCGCCAGAAGCGCTGGACGATAGAGCGGCGCGTCAAGCGGTCGATCTACTTCACGCAGAAGGTGCTCGGTGGCCGCATGCCTGTCATCGATTACCTGAAGGAGTTCAACGTCACGCTCGGCCTGCTGCGTCTCTTCGGCGTCCGCAAGGGCGAGTATTCGCCCGAGGAAGTCGCCAATGAGGCGGTGACCGGCCTGCTGGTGCGCGCATCAAGGCAGTACAAGCCGGCGCAGACGCAGGATCCGTCGATCGTCTTCCTGCGTAGCCAGGCACATCACCCGCGCGCCCGCAAGTTGCGGTTCGGCTGGGGCGAGGCGGTTGCCAAGGATACAGCATGCGTCGACCTTAGCGGCTGGCATGAGGACTCGCTCAGCAGCGACGGGATCCGCGAACTGGCTTCGGCAATCTCGAAGAAGCTGCAGTCAGCAGATCAGAAATGACCCGCAACCCGTTGAAACGGAGCGACATCATGGGACAAGACAGACCGCTGAGGATCGGCGTTCTGGCCGGAAACAAGGACGGGCTGGAAAGCTGGCAGCTGGCCGTGCTCGACCGGATCAAGGCCGACAGCCGTTTCGTGCTCGAGACCGTCATCGTCCACGATCGTCCCGACGGCACGGCGAGGGCATCGCGCCTGTTCCGGCTGCAATGGCAGATCGAGAACCGGCTTTTTGCCCGCCAGCCCGCCTATCTGCCCGGCAGCTTCCAGGCTGCCGAGCAGCGCTTCGACGTCATGCATGCGATGTCCGACGATGCGGCGCGGGGCAATTATGTCGCGCGGCTCGCGGTCGAACTCGGGCTGGATCTGATCATCCGGATGACACCGGCATCGCTGCCGGCAACGGTGGCGAACCTTCTGCCGTTCGGCGTCTGGTCGTTCAATTTCTCCGACGAATGCTCGGCGGACGGCAGCTGGTTCGGATACCGGGATCTGCTGTCGAAGGCACCGGCGACCGAGCTTATCCTGTCGGCCGACCGCGGCGGGGCGGGCAAGTCGACAATTGCCGCCTGCAGTTTCAACATCAAGATTTCAGCAGCCCGCAACACCGCCTTCATCAAGGAACGTTCGGTGACGCTGTTGATGCGCGAGCTGCGCAAGGCGGCTGCCGGCGAGCTCAACATCGAGCCTGCCCGAGTGCGGAAACCTGCAACACCACCGAAGCTTGCGACTGTGCTGCATTATGGCGCGGCGCTCGGCCTGCATCTCCTCGAACGCGCGGCGGATGCTGCCGGCCGGCGGATGCATCTGCGCGCCGCCGTCTGGACGCTCTATACCGGCCGGGGAAAGATCGACGATTTCGATCCGTCGCAATCGATCGAGGTGCCGCCGACCAAGGACGACATCAAGGCCGACCCCTTTCTCTTCGAGCATGATGGCAATTGCTACCTGTTCTACGAATCCTATTCGACCGGCGGTCACAAGGCGCATATCTCGGTCGGACGCTTCGAGGGCGACAAGCTCGTTCCTGTCGGCATCGCGCTGAATTGCGAGCACCATCTCTCTTATCCCTACGTCTTTCGCGATGGCGACGACATCTTCATGATGCCGGAGACGCATGCCACCAAACGCATCGAGATCTGGCGCTGCGTCGAGTTTCCGCTGAAATGGGAGCTGCATTCGACGGCGCTCGAAGGGCGGTCCGCCGCGGACAACATGCTGGTCCAGCATGGTGGCAAGTGGTGGCTGTTCAGCAATCTCTCCGACTATCACGCCTATGAGGATCACTGCAGCGAGCTCTATATCTACGAGGTCGATGGCCCGGATCTGAAGGGTCTGAAGCCGCACCGGCACAATCCTGTGGTGATCGGCAGCGTCGCGGCCCGCAACGGCGGGCGGATGTTCGAACGCGGCGGGCATCTCTACCGGCCGTCGCAGCGCAACACCAACGGCGTCTACGGCTATGGTCTGAATATTATGGAGATCGATGAGCTCAGCGAAGATGCCTATCGCGAGCGGTGCGTCCGGGTGATCACGCCTGATTTCAAGGCTGGCCTGCACGGCTGCCATCATTTCGACGAGGCAGGCGGGCGCTACATACTGGATGCGCGGCTGACGGCGTAGAGTTCCTCCAGGCTGCGCCATTGCAGCCGGGAGTTCCTGCCGCCCGTCAACACTGCCAGGGCGCCGGCAAAGCCTGGCGCCAGGGCGAGATTAAAAAGCTTCCAGTTCCGAAGGCCTGATGGATCGGAGTCCAGCCTCTTGAGAAGAGGCGCGGCTTCCGTGCCGATAGAGACGTCGAAGGATTGCAGCGGCAGCGACAGGCCTTCGCCATGCGCCTTGACGAAGGCCTCCTTGCGGGTCCAGCAGCGATAGAAGCCGTCCAGGTACTCGTCTTGCGACAAGGCTGCGAGATCGCGCCGCTCGGCATCGGAGAAGCAATAGGCGGCCACGTCTTCCTTGAGTGGCGCCACCTGTTCGATATCGGCGCCGAGCGAATAGCGGTCCGAAACGGCCAGCAGCGCCAGCCCGGCGCTGTGGCTCAGATTGAAATGCAGAACGCCGTGAAGCCCGGCGTCGAGACCGGGCTTTCCATATTCGTTGTAGGTAAAGCGGATGTCCTGCGGCGGCAGGCCGAGATAGTGCGCCAAGATTTCGCGCAGCCGCCCGCGCCCGGCAATGTAACGGTTGCGGTCGGCGTCGAAGACGAAGGCGGCGGCGCGGGTCCGCTCGTCGCCGCTGAGCAGCCGTTCGAGATCGTGGACGTAAGGCAGCGGCGGTTCGAGATCGAACAGCCAGAGGTCGATGATGCCGTCGCTGCCAGCCGTCTCAGGTCGCATAGGCGAGCTGCCCGCCGGCCGGGCGCTGCTGCACCATCCGCTTGGCAAGATGGGCCATCAGCATCAGCGGATAGTTTTCGCCGAGGCTGATGCGGCACGTACGCTTCAGGATGTCGAGCGACTGGGTGCAGGTGTCGCCGCCGTAATCGACGCTCTTGTCGGCCCACTTGTAGGGGTTCATGCCCGGATGGGCGGTACGCTTCTGCAGGATCGGCTGCCAGTTGGTGAAGACGTGGCGGCTGGAATCGTAGAGGCGGTAGACGCCACGCTTGTGTTCGGCGGCAAAGCGCTTGGCGTCGTCCTCGGTGTCGAACATCACATGCAGGCCGGCGGCATTGCCGACATCGTTATGCGGGCCGACGCGCAGCACGTCGCTATGCGACAGGATGTCGGTCATCACATCATAGCGACGGCGCATCTTGGCGATCATCGGATCGAGCTTCTTCAGCTGGACATTCAGCATCGCGCCCTGGATCTGGTTGGCCTTGAAATTGACGCCGAGGATCGGCGGCTCCTTGATGAATTCGAGATGGCCACGGAACAGCGCGCCGATATCGTGATACATGCGCGCCCGGGCAAAGAGGGTGGCATCGTTGGTGGCGAGAGCCCCGCCTTCGCCGATATTGATGTTCTTGAACTGATTGAAGCTGTAGGCCGCCGCATCACCGAACGAGCCGGTGCGCTTGCCCTTGTAGGTCAGGCCGACCGCCTGGCAGGCGTCCTCGATGACCAGGAGATTGTGCTCACGGGCGATCCGCATGATGGCATCCATGTCGCAGACCATGTTGGCCATGTGAACCGGAATGATCGCCTTGGTCCGCGGCGTGATCTTGCGCACGATATCGGCCGGATCCATGGTCAGCGTCTGGTCGATATCGACAAGCACGGGAACGGCGCCGGCAGCGAGCGGGGCGGCGGCGGTGGCGATCCAGGTATAGGCGGGCACGAGCACCTCGTCGCCGGGGCCGATGCCGGCGGCGGCGATCGCCGAAATCAGCGCTGCGGTGCCGTTGCACATCGTCAGCGCATGCGACAGGCCGAACTTCTCGCAGAAGTCGGTTTCGAAACGCTTCAGCGGCCCGCCAGTGTCATCGCTGTAGCGGGCGAGCTTGCCTGATAGCATTACCGGCGCAAGCGCCAGCCATTCACGAACTCCGACACGGGCCATCTGCTGAAATCTCCTGCGCTCCCAATTCGCGGCGCTCATGGCCGCGCGACACCGAACCTTAAAACGGAGCGCCGGGCCGTTCAGCATATCCTTCCGGCTTAGGAGAGGGTGGCCGGGGGTGGGAGCCTAGCCGAAGTCGGTAGGCGATCTAATCCGCGGGACCTCATTGGACGATTTATGTCGCGGGCGCGGTCTTGCTATCAAAGGGGACGCTATCGAAGGGGAAAAGGCCTTGAGCATTCTCGATCTCAGATCCATGCCCGTGCACACCTTGCTGCAGGTCGATGTCGCCGTCATCGGCGGCGGGCCTGCCGGGCTTACGATCGCGCGCGAGCTGACCGGGAAGGCGGATGTGCTGGTGCTAGACAGTGGCGGCCCGTCCTACGAACCGGGCCCGCAGGCGCTGAATGCGGTCGAGAATACCGGTGAACCATCCGGCGGCCGTCAGGCGCCCGAAGGACGGGGCTATAACGGCTCTCTTTCCTGGCTGAACGCCATTCCGGCTTTCGAACTTCGCAACCGCATGCTCGGCGGCAGCACCCATACCTGGATCGGCAAATGCGCCGCCTTCGACGATATGGATTTCGCATTGCGGCCGTGGCTCCGGCTGTCCGGCTGGCCTTTCGAGCGCAATGAATTGATGCCGCATCTCGGCCGTGCCGCTGAACTGCTCAATCTCGGGCCCAACGTCTATGACGAGAAGCTGCACGATCTGCTGCGCACGGCGCCGGAGGAGCTGAGGCTCGACGCCAAGAGCCTGCGCTATTTCTTCTGGCAGTTCAGCCATGAGCGGAAGAAGCGCGGCGAGCCGATGCGCTTTGCCAGTGTGGCCCGCGGGCTGGCGCAATCGGGCACGAAGTTCCTGACCAACGCCAATGTCACCGAGATCCGTGCCGAACAGCGCGGTTATCATTCGCTGAGCGTCGCCAGCGCCGAGGGTAATACGGCGACAGTGCGGGCGAAGATGGTGGTGCTCTGCTGCGGCGGCGTCGAGAATGCGCGGCTGCTTCTGGCGTCGAATTCGCTGTCGCCTGCCGGTCTCGGCAACACCCGCGGCACGGTCGGCCGCTATCTCGCCGATCATCCGCGTACGACGCTGATGCGCTTCCGCAAGAGCCGGGATATCGACACAGTCACGCGTCACTTCAATTTCTACGGGTTGAAGCATGACGGCGCGCCGCATTTTTATCTTCGCGGCCTGTCTCTGAGCCCGGCGATCCAGGCGCGGGAAGGGCTGACGAACTGTGCCGCCTATCCGGTGCAGATCCACGCTACCGACGATCCTTGGGCGGCGCTCAAGCGGCTGGCAAAGGGCGGAGGCAAGAGCGTGATCGGCGATCTGCTGACGGTCGCCGGTTCTGCCGGCATGGTCGCATCCGGCGCCTATCAGCGTCTCGTCAAGATGCGGGGACTGCCGCATCGCTCCGCCGAGTTGCGCTTCGACGTGATGGCCGAGCAGCAGCTGGATCCCGAAAGCCGCGTGACGTTGTCCGAAAAACTCGACCGCTTCGGCAAGCCGATTGCCCGGGTTAACTGGAAGATCGGCGAGACCGAAGTCGAGAGCATCGCGCGGCTGGCGCAGACCATTGCCGTCGAGTTTCAGCGGCTCGGGCTGCCGGAGCCGGAGCTTGCCGAATGGATCGCCTCCGGCGACCGGGCGGCAGCGGCCTTCATGGACATGGCCCATCCATCCTGCACGACGCGCATGGGCAGCGATCCGGCGACCAGCGTCGTCGATCGCAACGCGATGGTGCATGGCGTCGATGGTCTCTATGTCGCAGGCAGCTCGGTGTTTCCGACAGCAGGGCACGCGAACCCGACGCTGATGCTGGTGGCACTATCGATGCGGCTTGCCGATCATCTGAGCGAACGGCTTGCCGGCGAGCGGCGGCCGGCCTCCGGCGCACAGCAATCGCGCCAGGTCGTCTGAGGTTCCACTTCGATCCGGAAATGAAGACGCCGCGCAATGCGCGGCGTTTTGGATTCGTGGCGATCCCGTTCAGATCTTGCGGAAGTAGAAGCCGGCACTTTCGCTGGCGCCGAGTTCCGGATGGGTGTCGATCCTGGACGAGAGCGAGGGGATCGTCCAGCGGTCCACCAGTTCGTATCCGAGGCCGGTCACATGATGCATGAACTCGGCTTCGTTGCGGATCTGGTAGGGCACCTTGGCAGGCCCGATCTGCTCCAGCGTCACGACGGTCGGCCCCTTGCGCAGGGCGACCTTGTTGAGCAGCAAATGTTTCGGGGCTTGCGGCATGTCGCCGATCAGCTTGCCGAGCGGGATGTCGAGATATTGCATCAGCCCGGAACCGAGAAAGAGCGGCGCGGGACCGGCGTCGGCCATGCGGTCGACGAAGGAAAGCCGCGTCAGCTTGTCCTTCTCGGCGAGACGCTGCCCGGCGCGGATGATCGACGGCAGGTCGTAGACCACCCAGCGGAAATCGGGACCGAGCGGCAGGTGCGAGCGGAAGGCCCGGTATTTGGTGCCCATATGGCCGCCTGCATCGACCAGGCTGCCGGTCTCGCGGACCAGATCGCGCATCCAGAAGAGGACCGGATAATCCCAGGCGGCGATCTTGCACATCTGCTCGAAGGCGACAGGGGCGATCTCGTCGTGATCGTAGCCGGCAAGCGGGCCGGTGCTGGCTGCGGCCAGCGCTTCGGCATAGCTGGAATAGGCGCCGGTGAAGCGGCGCGGGATCGGAAGGAAATATCGCAAGCGCCCGCTGAGGGCTTGCAATGGCACAATAAGCTTTTCAGCACGCCGCCTTGCTTCGCGCAAAGTCGATGTGCGGCCTTTCAGCGTCACAGTCGTCGTCATCGGCTTTTCCCCGGCCTTGATGGATGGTCACTAAGTCTTGTGTTGATCTTTCACCTCCCAGATCGGAACGACGCCGCCGTGGAACCGATGCATCACCCCCAGTGCTGCAAAGTAGGTCACGGCGCCTGACAGCACCTGAAAGGCAATCATCTCGATGCGGGTCATCGCGGTTGCTTCGCCGATATAGCCGAAGGCGTAGACGATGGCCGACATCGCGAGGATCGCGATGAAGACATAGCCGCAATCGCGGAACACCCGCTTCCAGTCGAGGCCGCCATAGCGGCCCTGCAGGTGGGCGGAGATTTTCAGGCTGATCAGCGCGGCGATGCACTGGCCGAAGGCGGCGGCCTCGACCCCGAAGGGTGCTGCGGCGACGATCAGGGCGATCGCCACGACGCCGTTCAGCAGCATCAGGCGCGGCATCCGGGCGATGTTGCCGGTGATCGACAGCAGCGGCTCGGTGACGTAGCCCGGTATCAGCAAAACCTGCTTGATGGCGAGGATGGAGACGAGTGCCGCGGTCGGCGCCCACGTGTCGCCGAGCGCGATATCGACGAGAGCGGGAGAGACCAGCGCCAGGCCGATGTAGACAGGTGCGGAGACGATCATCAGCGCCGTCATGAAATGCGTTGCGGTGCGGCCGAGCTCCTCGAATTTCTGCGGATCGGCGGGCTGGCCCTTGATCTTGCGGAAGGCCGTCCAGGCCAGCATGCGGGCCGGTTCGCCGAGCAGCTCGGAAATGGCGCCGACGATCCGTTCGGCAGCGCGGTAGTAACCGGCTTCGGCCAGGCCCAGGAAGCTGCCGAGTGCCAGCGTGCCGGAATAGGAGCGCAGGTAGAAGATGATCCGGTTGGACAGGATATGCCGCGAGAATTCGAGGATATCGAAGAGGAAAGCGCGGGTGAGATGGAAGCGCGGATACCAGCGCACGACGATGAACGAGCCGACGAGGCAGGTGGTCTGCATCACCAGCCGGCCGATGATCAGCGAGGCGACGTGGAAGCCGGCATGCAAGCCAGCGATAGTCACGGCGAGCCCGAAGCCCTCGGCGACGATGCGGATGATCGACTGCTGCTTCAACTGCCCGCGATTGACGAGGATGCCGTCATAAACAACCGATAGCGAGGAGGGCAGGAACCAGCAGCTGTAGAGCGCGATCAGAATGCCGAGCCATTGCTCGTTCCAGACATGCAGGGCGCCGGAGATCAGGAAGCCGACCCCGGTGCAGAGAACGCCAGACATCACCGCGATCGTGCCGATCTGGTCGAGCTCGCGGCCGGTGCTGTGGGACTTCATCACATATTCGCCCCAGCCGCCTTCGGCGCAGAGGACAAGCAGGATGGCGATCGCCGAACTGTAGGCGTAAAAGCCGAATTGCGCCGATTCCAGGATGCGGGCGGCGAGCAGGAAGGCCAGCAGCTGGGCGAGCTGCGAGACGATCTTGGCCGAGAGCGTCCAGAGCCCCGCGCCGACGAAGGCGGGCATCTTCATGCGCCTGGATTTCTGCTGCGGATTCTGGCTGTCCGGTCTTTCCTCCCCCCCGTTCATCTCACCGAACCTCGCGGCGGATTGAACAACAAGGCGGCTGCGGTGTTATTACTGCAGCCCGGAAAGATGCGGCGCCGCCTTGCCAGCCCGAGAAACAATCGTTGGACAAGGTTTGCGCGGTATGCGATTCCCGGCAGGACGGAGAGCTTGTACTGAGTCGGCTGCCGAAGAGGTAGGGAGACAATGTCATGATCACAGAGTCAAAGGCGGCACGGAAGTCTGCATATGCGCAGAGCGCGGCCAGCTTCAGTGATCTTTCCAAGGAAGCCGGTCCCGGCCAGGCGCCGGATGGCCGCCCGTCTTTCCTGAAATACAAGCTCCGCTGGGGCTTGGCGCTGTTCTGCCTCGCCTGCTGGGTCATTCTCGCCGCCATTTTCATTTGGTGAGCCGCTCTTTCTCGTTGTGAGCGAGAAAAACCACCCCGACCGTTTTCCAGAGAATGCTGATATCCGTCGTGAATGAACACGAGCGGTAGTAATCCACGTCATACTGGACGCGTTCCTCGTAGGAGGTGTCCTGGCGGCGGCTGACCTGCCACATACCGGTCAGGCCGGGGGTCATTGCCAGATAGACATGGGCGTTGGCGCCGTAGCGCTCGATTTCCTCGGCAATGATCGGGCGCGGGCCGACAAGGCTCATCTCGCCGCGCAGCACGTTGATCAGCTGCGGCAGTTCGTCGGCGCTGGTCATTCTCAAGAGCTTGCCGAGCCAGTGGACGCGCGGGTCATTCATCAGCTTCTGGGTTTCCTGCCATTCGGCCCGGCGCACCGGATCGGTCGCCAGGATTTCGGCCAGGCGCTCGGCGGAATCGGTGCGCATCGAGCGGAATTTCAGGCAGCGGAACGGGCGGCCGTATTTGCCGACACGGGTATGGCTGAAGGAGATGGGACGGCCATCGACGATCAAAAGGGCGATGACGATCAGGATCAGGGCCGGGGCCAGAAACAGCAGGCCGAGGCTAGCGAAAACGATGTCGAGGGTACGCTTGAGCCGGTAGCCGGCTGCAACGACACGGATCTCCGGCGTGACCTGGTCACCGCGGGCAAAGCCGTCGAAAGCAGATAACATATCAAACCCCATTTACCCTTGAACCCATGATCAGGTTGCCAGCGCGTCTGGCCATTTACAATTCATCCTGAGGGTAGTCAGCTAGTCACATAGAGGTAATCGGGCGCGTCCAATCGTTGCCTTGCGATGCGGGATTACCCTGCAAGTGCAGCTTCTTGGCCAGCATGTGCCCGTTCGAGGATCTCATCGTAGAGTTCGAACAGGGCTTCGGCCCAGGAGAGGGAGGTATGTGCCATGCCGGAGCGCTGGCGCAGGCAGTTTGCACTCATGGTGCGAATGAGGGCGTCATCATCGGCAATCCGCCGCATGGCGGCGGCCAGGGTTTCGATATTGCCGTTTTCGAAGGTCAATCCGCAGCCGAGATCGGCGATCTCGCGGGCGAGCAGTGCGGCCTGCGGAATGATCACGGGGATGCCGCTGGCGACCGCCTCGACCGCGGCAAGCCCGAAGGGTTCCGGCACGCGCGAGGAGATGACGATGCAGCGCGCGTCGGTGACGAGGCCCGCGATCTCTTCCTTGCTCTTCCAGCCGTGCAGGACGGCTTCGGGGTAATCGCGTTCGAGCACCGCGCGGCCGGCGCCATCGCCGATGACATGCAGCGGGACATTGGCGAGACGCGCTGCGCGCGCCGCATCCTCGAAGCCCTTTTCCGGCTCCAGCCTGCCGATGAAGAAGAATTTCTTCGTCTCCGCCGGACTGGGCGGCAGGTGCAGGAAGGGCTCCACCGGGTTGCGGATGGTGCGGATGAATTCAGCGTTGATGCCGGCCCGGGTGAAATATTCATGCATGTGCTGGTGCACGATGACGATATTGGCCGGAACGTAGCGCGTCGGGAAGAAGTGCTGGCGGATGAGATGGCGGGTCGAGCGCCAGACTTTCTCGTGATAGCCGCGTTTGTCGCATTGCGTCGTCAGGCAGCGCGCGGACATCGGCGTCAGGTTGCAGACGCGGTGGCTCTGATAGTTGGCATAGCCGCCGTTCGGGCAGGAGAGGAAATAGTCGTGGGCATGCAGTACCACCCGCGAGCGGACGCGCCAGAGCGCCCGGAAGATCGACGGCGAGAGGATCTTCGACCAGCCGTGGACGTGATAGATCGTGCCGGGTGAATCCGTACGGGCGATTACGCCGCGTAGGCTGTCGTAGGCAGCCTGATTGTAAAGACCGCCGATGGTTGCCGCCAGCTTGTGCTGGTTGACGAGCGGCATGCCGCCGACGCCGACCATCTCGGCCGAAGCGATGCCGTGCTCGACGCCGTCGCCGGCGAAGTAGGTGACCGGGATGCCCCGGTCACGGATCAATTCGGCGGAGAGGACCGCCAGATTGGACGCGCCGCCGACCCGTTCGGAACGGTCATTGATGATCACGACGCGATCGGGCTGACGGTGCCGCATCCGCTATTCCAGACTTTCGATCCGGCGCGGGGTCAACCGGCCGCGGAAAAGGTCGAGCATCGCAAGCATGTTGCCCTTCAGCCGGCCGCGGCGATCGACCCAGGGTTCCGGGCGCAGGCATTTGGCGACGTTCGCCGCGACGTTGCGGCCGATCTGGACTGTGCCGTAACGCGTGCCCATCGTTTGCTTGCGCATCAGATAGATCGGGTTGGCGATCTGCGAGTAGCCGAGCTTCAGCCCCGCCGTGCGGGCGACCTTGACGCCGAGATGGACGCCTTCGAGGCTGTCGGCGGAGACGATGCTGCCATATTCGGCGATGCGGCGGCTGAAATCGACGTCCTCGAGCCAGCCATAGGCCGGCAGGTTTTCGTCGAAGCGGATATCGCCGGCCTTCACCGCCGACATGCGGATTGCCATGTTGCAGCCGTATGCGTTGTAGATCGGGCTGATGGTCATCGGCAGGTTCGACGATTGCCGGGCGCGGTCGCTGACCAGCTTCAACCCGTCGTGGACTGAGATGCCGGGGCCGATGATGCCATCGGCCAATACCCGGCCAGTGCACATCGCGACATCCGGATGGGTCTGGAAGATGGTTTCCAGCCGTTCGATGTAGTTTGGCACCATGATGAAGTCGTCGTCGAGGAAGAGCACCACACCGGCGTTTCCGGCATTGGCGACGATCTCGTTGCGCTGTCTGCAGAGGCCGCGCTCGGAAATGATGATGCGGACGGGGCAGGCGAGCGAGGAGAGCGACACCTGGTCGATATCGGTGGTCGAGGTGACGCAGACGATGACCTCGTCGGGTTGGCGCGTCTGCTTCGAGATCTGCGGCAGGATGGCCGAGAGGATGTCGCGGCGCCCGGAGCTGGCGATCCCCACCACCATGTTCAGCGGCGCTGCCGTAGCGCGGTTGATGATTGCCGGTACCGAGGCGGTCCGGGTGGGGCCGGTTGGTTTCAGGAGCTTGTGGCGGCCGCCCGATACTTTCGGCTTTGCGGCGCTGATCTGTGTCGTGACGACGCCGAGAAGATTGATGCGGCCGCTGCTGAATTCGCTGAGGGCGTTCTGGATACGGTCGTTGGTCACGTCGCTGCCATTGTCGAGGACCAGCAGCACGCCGTCCATGAAGCTGCAGATCTGGCGCGTATCAGCCGAGCCTTCGAAGGGCGACATATCGACGATGACGATCTTGAACTTGCGGCGCAACGCCTCGATTTCCTGGCGCAGTGCCATCAGGTGGCCGAAGCGCTGGTGCGGGCCTGCCGAGCGCATGATGTCGGGTACGGTAACGGTCGCGAGCGCGCCCTCGCTATCCACCACCGGCTCGAGATCGTTCGGACGCTGGTTGTTCTTGCGGGCGGCGTGATCGGAGCCGAGCAGCTTCAGGCCGAAGGCCGGACCGGAGTCGGCGGCGACTGCGCTCAGGCGTGCGTTGATGAAGTCGGCGTCGACGAGAACGACATTGCTGCCTTCATGCTGGTAGACTTGAGCCAGATTGACGCTGAGCGTCGTCTTTCCGGCGCCAGGCGTGATCGAGGTGATGCCGATCACAGTCGAATTGTTGGAGCGGAATGCGGCGTCGATGGCGCCGCGTATGCTGCGCAAGGATTCCGTGAAGCGTGAATAGGGTGCATCGAGAACCCGCCGGTAGGCGACGTCGATGCTGACGGGCGAGACGCTGGCGGCAAGATTGCCTTCGCGGCCGATCAACGGGATGGTCCCGAGCGAATTGATGCCGAGCTCGCTGCGCAGCCGCCCGAGGACATTGAGGCGGCGGCGGTAACCGTCGTTGAAAAGTGCCATGCCGAGACCACCGGCAAGGCCGAGCATGGCGGTCAGCGGAATGATGAGGCTGGGTTTCGGCCAGTTCTTGGAAAGCGGAGCGGTGGCCGCCGTGACGATACGGGCGTTGCCGATCGGGAAGGACTGACGCTGGATGGCGCCGGTCACCTGCTGCAGGATGGTTTCATAGATCCGGCGGTAGGTGGTGGCCTGACTTTCCATCTCGGTCAGTTCGACGCGCGCAAGGTTCTTGTCGGTACCGGCGGCGGTCAGCGATTCCAGCTGCGTCTTGAGCAGCTGTTCGCGGTTCTTGGCGACTTCCAGATTGGTGGCATAGAGCGACTGGATGCGGGTATATTCGTCGTCGATCGCCTTCTTCAGTCCGGCGACGTCGTCCTGTGCTGCAACGACGGCTGGATTGCCTGCGTCGTAACGGCCGGTCAGATTGTTGAGCTTCGACACGGCGACGCTCAGGTCCTCCTGAAGCTTCTGGATGCGCGGATTGTTGACGGCTTCCTGCACCGTTGCATCGGGCTCTCCACCGTTCTTCAGGCGGGCAAGCGCGTCGTATTTTGCGGCTTCAGCCGCCGTCTGGGTACGGGCGCTGAGTTCCTGGGTGCTGATTTCGGAGAGCTGCTGCTGGTCGAGCGAGGAGGTAGCGTTGATCTCCATGATGCCGTTCTTGGCGCGGAATTCTTCCGCCTGCATCGCCGTTTCGCGGGCTTTTCGGCCAACTTCGATCAATCGGCTTTCGAGCCACTTGGCGCCGCTCTGCGCGGCGGCGGCGCGCTCGGCAAGGCCGGAGCGGATATAGGCGTCGGCAATGGCATTCGCGACGCGGGCCGCCTTTTCCGGATCGGTGGAGCTGTAGCCGATTTCGAGAATATAGGACTGGCCGACGCGGGTCACCGTGACGCGGGAGAGGAAAGACGCCATCGTGCGGCGCATCAGTGCTTCCTCGGCCGTCTCGGTTGGGGATTGCGGTGCGGTTTCCGGCTTGTGCATGCCCGGGATGATGCTCTTGATGGCGCCCGTTATCATGCCGCGCCAGGATTCGCCGCCGATGATTTCAGGGTCGTGATCGAGCTTCAGCTTGGCGATGACGTCGCGGGCGATCGATTCCGACTTGACGATTTCCACCTGGCTGGCGATTTCGGCGGCTTCGATGATGATGGTGCCGGTGAAGGCGTCCTGCGAGGCGATGCGGCCCTGTTCGGGGTCCATGACCAGGCGGGTCGTTGCCGAGAAGATCGGCTCGGTGCTGAAGATATAGAGCCCGCCGACCGACACGCCGAGTGCCGTGCAGATTGCCAGATGCGCGGCGTGGCGCTTCAGGAACGCCCAGATGTCACGGAAGGATATGTATTCGCGCTGCGTCTCATCGAAAGCGTGATGATTGCCGGGAACGATTTTGCCGATCTCCTGAATGACCATGTCTATCCTCGCAGCTCCCTAGGGCGTTTGTTTTTGTTCAGGTTCCAGGGCGGAAATGACCGTTCCCTGGAAGCTGGTGGATACGTTGTAGCGAACATCGAGAACGTCACCGGGTTGCAGCTCCTCGGTGTCCTGAACTTCGCTCGTCGTCGGAATGTCGCTTGCGGTGCGCGTCACCCAAAATTCCAGCGGCTGCAGGTCGACAGCCTTGAGGCTCTGGTAGCGGGACACCGTTGCACCGGCGATCTGCAAGAGCTGGAGCGTGGTTGCCCGCTTCAGCTTGGTATCCTCGATGTCGGACTCAGTGGTCTGCAGCTCCTGGCCGGCTTCGGTGGTGCGCTGGCTCTTCAGGGTTTCGGCGTCTCGCTTGGTTTCGCTGAGCTTCTGCTTGGCCTGCATCGAGGCGACGACGAGGTCGAGCTTGCTACCCTGCATTTCAGCGACAGTGCGCTCGAGCGCAGTCTTGCGCGAGGTGGTCAGAATCTTGGTGTCGACGAGCTTGGAAATGTCGCTCAACTCGTCCTGGGCGATGGTGACCTGCCGGTCCTGTGTCGACATCTTCTCGTCGAGGACGCTGATTTCGCTGGTCAGCAGGGTTTCGAGCTCGGTTGCCGATTGCAGCGCGCGGCTCAGCGCATCGGCACGGGCCTTGAACAGGGCGGTCTCGCTCTGGATGATCTGGCTGATGATTGGATCCTGGCTTCCCGCAGCGATCTCGGGCGGAAATTCGATCGCATCCTTGCCGGAAAATTCGGCCATCAGGCGGGCGCGCTTTGCCATATATTGCTTGAGCTGCAGTTCGAGGCGGCCGAGATCGCCAGCATAGCGGATCTGTTCGGCGTCGGAATATTCGCCCTGCGGGCTGCTGCGGCGTTCCTTGCCGCCGGCCATGGCCATTGCCTGCTTGACGGTCAGTCCGGGGCGGAATTCGAACTCGCCGGAGCGTTCGACGGCACCGCTGACATAGATCATCGGGTATTTGACCACCTCGACAGAGGCGGTCGGCGCGGTCGCCAGTCCGGTGATGCGCTTCAGATTGGCGCCGATCAGCTGCGAGATCTCATCGACGGTCTTGTCCTCGACATTCATCTGGCCGATCATCGGGATGAAGATGTTGCCGGCCGGCGTGACGGTGAATTCGCCGTTGAGCGCGGTCCATTCCTTGTAGTCGCCGGTCGAGGCCACCCATTCGACCACGGTGACCTTCAGCTTGGTTTCGGGACGGACCTGGTAGCCGCTCTCATCAGCCAGAACGCCTGACGGGGCGGCTGCAAGCAAGAGTAGGGCGGCGCCCGCAACCTTCGCGGAGAAGCGTCCGCGTCCTTTTGCGCCAATGGTCATCTGACAGCCTCATGGTTCGCATCGTCCTGGCGGAGGGCCGCCGGGCATACTGGCACGGATGATCAGGCGAAACGCCCGCGAGCGAAATCCCCTGGAGGCGGTAGGCGCAGCTAGTTCTTTTGGCCGCTGGGGTAGCTCGCGCGAATGGGACGCACCGAAGCGTCCGCGCGGCGGGGCCCGGAATGCTTCATTCGGATTAGCGTGAAAAAGGAGAGGCGGACAGCATCACGAAGCGGGCCCAAACCGCGCCCGCCGCGCAAGATCCCTGGATATCAACGAAACCGGGCTCGCTCCGTGTTCCGAAGCGAGCCCTTCCGCAAGGAGCCAGGTCGCGGCTCTATAGTCCGCGAGTATTAGCTGCCGCATTTGGAATAGGTTCTACTCGCTACTTTCCCCAATCCCGAGGTCAGGATGCCATATCGATGGTCGAAATCAACTAATCCCTTTGGGTTAAGGGCTTAAACCGGGGCAAAATAGCCGGTTTTCGGCAAGATGATCCGCATTTTAGCGCCTTCTGTTGCACGCTTGCCGCGGTTCAGCTTCCCTTTGGCGGAGCGATTGTTTCCACCTTCGCGACGGCACTCGGCTTTGCGCCATCGGGCGCATAGCCGCCGCCGACGGCGACGTTGAGCGAGACGTAGTCCTTGGCCATCTGCTGGACGGCGGCGGCAAGGCTTGCCTGGGCCGTCGAGACGTTGCGCTGGGCATCGAGAA
>NZ_JBFREC010000015.1:0-19503 GCF_052114105.1 Rhizobium sp. RAF36
GTCAAGCCGCACAAGAAGTTCAATGCCGAAGCCTACATCCTGACGAAGGAAGAAGGCGGCCGTCATACGCCGTTCTTCACCAACTACCGCCCGCAGTTCTACTTCCGTACGACTGACGTGACCGGTATCGTTTCGCTTCCGGAAGGCACGGAAATGGTTATGCCTGGCGACAACGTCACTGTTGTTGTCGAGCTGATCGTTCCGATCGCGATGGAAGAAAAGCTGCGCTTCGCGATCCGCGAAGGCGGCCGTACCGTCGGCGCCGGCATCGTCGCTTCGATCATCGAGTAATCCCAGGATTACCGAAAGTCTGGAAAGGCCCCGCTGGCGACAGCGGGGCCTTTTTCATTGTCACGCGATGGTGACGCCGGCCTTTCAGGCGGCTCTTGCGCTTGGCTGCAAAGCCTTTATCTATCCCTCCGATTTTCATCACGCGGAGGATATTTCATGAAGAAGCGCATTCTTTTCACCGGCGGTTCGGGCAAGGCAGGGCGGCATACGGTGCCGTGGCTGGTCGCCAAGGGCTATGAGGTCCACAATATCGATCTCGTGCCACTCGACAGTCCTGGTGTCACCAATCTGATTGCCGACATCACCGATAGCGGCCAAGTCTTCAACGCGCTGTCGATGCACCGCGATTTTCCCGATCTGGAAGCAGGGAAGGGCGTTCAGCCTTTCGATGCGGTGATCCATTTCGCCGCCGTGCCACGCATCTTGATCAAACCCGACAACGAGACCTTCCGCATCAATACGATGGGCACCTACAATGTCATCGAGGCGGCGGTGAAGCTCGGCATCCGCAAGATCATCGTCGCCTCCAGCGAGACGACCTACGGCGTCTGTTTCGCCGAGGGGCATCGCGACTTCCACCAGTTCCCGCTGGACGAAGACTACGACGTCAATCCGATGGATTCCTACGGCCTCTCCAAGGTGATCAACGAGAAGACGGCGCGCGCCTTTGCCGAGCGCTCGAGCGCCGATATCTATGCGCTGCGCATCGGCAATGTCATCGAGCCGCACGAATACCAGAAATTCCCGGAATTCTTCGCCAATCCGGAAATACGCAAGCGCATCGCCTGGAGCTATATCGATGCCCGCGATCTTGGTCAGATCTGCCATCTCTGCATCGAGAAGGACGGGCTTGGCTATCAGGTGTTCAACGCCGCAAACGATACGGTGTCCGCCAACACGCCGTCGCGGGAACTGGCGCAACGCTTTTTCCCCAATGTTCCGTTCACCCGCGAGATCGGCGAATACGAGGGCCTGTTTTCCAACCGCAAGATCCGGGAAGTGTTGGGCTTCAGGGAAGAGCACGACTGGCGCAAATACGTGAAGGCGTAAGGCCGAAGCGGAACGGCGGCGCGGTGTTGGAAAAAATGGAAAAACGCACTTGCCAATCCCGCGCAGCCGTCTTAAAGGGTGCGCCATGCTTTAAACGGTGCTTCGAGGCCTTGAGGTCAACAAGCTGAATGCAAAGCGTAAAGGGGTATAGCTCAGTTGGTAGAGCGGCGGTCTCCAAAACCGCAGGCCGTGGGTTCGAGCCCCTCTGCCCCTGCCATTTCCTTCGAACGGTATGCGCGAAATCTTCGCTGCGTTCTGTGAGGAGGGCGGCATAGCGATTTCGTTAAACTTCGGTTCCCCTCTTGTGCAATCGGGAATCGGTGTTTATGTAGGGTTCAACAGACACGCGGTGCGTGGGGCTGATAGTTTCAGCTTTACGCGCCGTAATTGCGTGGGCAGTGATGGCATCCAAATCCAATCCATTTACGTTTCTTCAGCAGGTGCGGTCGGAAACGGCCAAGGTCACCTGGCCGTCGCGCCGCGAGACGATGATCTCGACGATCATGGTTCTCGTAATGGTGGTTTTCGCCGCGCTGTTTTTCTTTGCTGCCGACCAGCTCATCAGCTGGCTCCTGAGCTTCGTGCTCAACATCAGCAACTGATCGGGTGGAGATAGAAGATGGCGGCACGTTGGTACATCGTCCACGCGTATTCGAATTTTGAAAAGAAGGTCGCTGAGGACATCGAGAACAAGGCTCGCCAGAAGGGGCTTGAGCACCTGTTCGAGAAAATTCTCGTGCCGACCGAAAAGGTGGTTGAAGTGCGCCGTGGCCGCAAGGTCGACAGCGAGCGCAAGTTCTTCCCGGGCTACGTCATGGTTCGCGCGAACCTGACGGATGAAGCCTACCACCTGATAAAGAACACGCCGAAGGTCACGGGCTTCCTGGGCTCCGACAACAAGCCCGTTCCGATCCCGGATTCCGAAGCTGACCGTATTCTTGGTCAGGTCCAGGAAGGTGTCGAGCGTCCGAAGGCTTCGGTCAGCTTCGAGATCGGCGAGCAGGTTCGTGTTTCCGATGGTCCGTTCGCCTCGTTCAACGGCACGGTTCAGGATGTCGATGAAGAGCGTTCGCGCCTGAAGGTGGAAGTTTCGATTTTCGGCCGCGCTACGCCGGTCGAGCTGGAATACGCTCAGGTCGAGAAGGTCTGAGTTGCGGGTGAGCCGCCAAGGCTCGCTCGTGTGCGGTGGAAACCGCAAATCGCGTGGAAGGTGAGGGGCCTTAGCCGGACCTCGATATTCCGCACCACGCAACCGCAGCCGCCGGAGCGATCCGGCATCAAGGGCCGGGCAACCGGCTATCAATGAAAGGCAGAGAGTTATGGCTAAGAAAGTTGCAGGCCAGCTCAAGCTTCAGGTCAAGGCAGGATCGGCTAACCCGTCCCCGCCAATCGGCCCGGCGCTTGGTCAGCGTGGCATTAACATCATGGAATTCTGCAAGTCGTTCAATGCGGCTACGCAGGAAATGGAAAAGGGTATGCCGATCCCGGTCGTCATCACCTATTACCAGGACAAGTCCTTTACCTTCGTCATGAAGCAGCCGCCGGTCAGCTACTTCCTGAAGAAGGAAGCGAAGATCACGTCCGGTTCGAAGACGCCTGGCAAGGGCGCCAACGCCGGCAAGCTCACCAAGGCTCAGATCAAGTCGATCGCCGAAGCCAAGATGAAGGATCTCAACGCAGCAGATATCGAAGGTGCAATGGCGATGATTGAGGGCTCTGCCCGCGCCATGGGCCTGGAAGTGGTAGGTTAAGACCATGTCAGGCAAGCGCACCAAGAAGATCAACGAAGGTGTTGATCCCACGAAGCTCTACGCACTCGGCCTCGCCATCGGCATGGTCAAGGAGCGTGCTGTCGCTAAGTTCGACGAGACCATCGAAATCTCGATGAACCTCGGCGTTGACCCGCGCCACGCCGACCAGATGGTCCGCGGCGTCGTCAACCTGCCGAACGGCACCGGCCGCGACGTTCGCGTTGCTGTTTTCGCCCGCGGCGCCAAGGCTGATGAAGCCAAGGCTGCAGGCGCAGACATCGTCGGCGCTGAAGACCTGGTCGATATCGTCCAGGGCGGCAAGATCGACTTCGACCGCGTTATCGCGACCCCCGACATGATGCCGCTCGTCGGCCGTCTCGGTAAGGTTCTCGGTCCGCGCGGCATGATGCCGAACCCGAAGGTCGGAACGGTTACGATGGACGTCACGGGTGCCGTTAAGGCTTCCAAGGGCGGCGCTGTCGAGTTCCGCGTCGAAAAGGCCGGTATCGTCCACGCCGGCATCGGTAAGGCCTCGTTCGAAGCCAAGGCTCTGGAAGAAAACATCCGCGCCTTCGCTGACGCCGTCATCAAGGCAAAGCCGGCTGGCGCCAAGGGCAACTACGTCAAGCGCGTAGCGATCTCTTCGACCATGGGTCCGGGCGTCAAGATCGAGCTCGGCTCGGTCACGGCTCCGGCCGCCTAACGAATTTGCCGGGCTTCGGCCCGGCAGCATGCATTCCGGCCTCGCAAGGGGCCGGGATATTCCGGAGAAATCCGGAATCCTGTCCGAGATTGCAGGTGGTTATCCCTTAATCACTTAAGCCTGCATGAGACGGGTAAGACCCGAATTGCATGAAGCTTAGCTTCGATCGATTTGGTTCGAGCCTTGGATGCCTTGTCCTCCTAGCCTTGAGTGGCGCGGAGCGCGAGGGGACAGGATCCTCAAGCGTCGCTTGGGATCGCTTCTGATCCCAGGAGGCAAAAGGCAACCCGGCAGGCCCCGTCAAACGGACCTGTCAACTGGAGATAGGCAGTGGAAAGAGCGGAAAAACGCGAATTCGTCACGGAACTGAACGAAGTCTTCAAGGCTTCGGGCTCGGTTGTCGTGGCCCACTATGCTGGTGCTACAGTCGCGCAGATGAACGACTTCCGTTCCAAGATGCGCGCAGCTGGCGGTACCGTCAAAGTCGCGAAGAACCGCCTGGCCAAGATCGCCCTTCAGGGTACGGAAGCAGAAGGGATCTCTGGTCTCTTCACAGGTCAGACGCTCATTGCATACAGCAATGACCCGATCACTGCTCCGAAAGTCGTCGTGGATTTCGCCAAGACCAACGATAAGATCGTTGTTTTGGGCGGCGCCATGGGAACAACCACGCTCAACGCCGATGCAGTCAAGTCGCTTGCGACCCTGCCGTCGTTGGACGAACTGCGTGCAAAGCTGCTGGGCATGATCCAGACTCCGGCTACCCGCATCGCAGGCGTTGTTGCAGCACCGGCAAGCCAGCTTGCTCGCGTGTTCTCGGCTTACGCCAAGAAGGACGAAGCCGCATAAGGCGGTTTTTTGCTGTTTATAAAACACCGGTTCGAACCGAACAAAAGGAACTGATAACATGGCTGATCTCGTAAAGATCGTTGAAGACCTCTCTGCACTGACCGTTCTGGAAGCTGCAGAACTGTCCAAGCTTCTCGAAGAAAAGTGGGGCGTTTCCGCTGCTGCTCCGGTAGCTGCTGCTGCTGCTGCTGGCGGTGGCGCTGCTGCTGTCGTTGAAGAAGAAAAGACCGAGTTCGACGTCATCCTCACGGATGCCGGCGCGAACAAGATCAACGTCATCAAGGAAGTCCGCGCTATCACTGGCCTCGGCCTCAAGGAAGCCAAGGACCTCGTCGAAGGCGCTCCGAAGGCTGTCAAGGAAGCCGTTTCCAAGGCTGAAGCAGCTGACATCAAGAAGAAGCTTGAAGACGCTGGCGCAAAGGCCGACGTCAAGTAATCTTGAACTGCATCTGGGAGGCGGCGTTTGCCGTCTCCCATTTGCCGTTTTCCGGAACGAATTACCCAAAAGCCGCGTGAAAACGGCTTTTGGGTAATGGGTTCTTCAAGAGGATGGTCTCGAACCGGGACACGCAGGCAATCCGGCCTGGTGGTTTCGGGAAGTGAGACGAGTTTGAACCAACCCATTGCTTGACGGGGTCGACTGGCCATCGGTTCCCGTCCGTTGCAGGCCCGGATGCAATTTTTGAAGGAGCGACGATGGCTCAGACCCTTTCGTTCAATGGTCGTAGGCGCGTACGCAAGTTTTTTGGTAAAATCCCCGAAGTCGCAGAGATGCCGAACCTCATCGAGGTTCAGAAGGCGTCCTACGACCAGTTCCTGATGGTCGAAGAACCGAAGGGCGGCCGCCCTGACGAAGGCCTGCAGGCCGTCTTCAAGTCCGTCTTCCCGATCACCGATTTTTCCGGCGCCTCGATGCTGGAATTCGTGTCCTATGAATTCGAACCGCCGAAGTTCGACGTCGACGAGTGCCGCCAGCGCGACCTGACCTACGCTGCGCCGCTGAAGGTTACTCTCCGTCTCATCGTGTTCGATATCGATGAGGATACGGGCGCCAAGTCGATCAAGGACATCAAGGAACAGTCCGTCTACATGGGCGACATGCCGCTCATGACCAACAACGGCACGTTCATCGTGAACGGTACCGAGCGCGTTATCGTGTCTCAGATGCACCGTTCGCCGGGCGTCTTCTTCGACCACGACAAGGGCAAGAGCCATTCTTCCGGCAAGCTGCTCTTCGCTGCCCGCGTCATCCCGTATCGTGGTTCCTGGCTCGACATCGAATTCGACGCCAAGGACATCGTCTATGCCCGTATCGACCGTCGCCGCAAGATTCCGGTGTCGTCGCTGCTGATGGCCCTCGGCATGGACGGCGAGGAAATCCTCGATACCTTCTACACCAAGTCGCTGTATAAGCGTGCCGGTGATGGCTGGCGCATTCCTTACCAGCCGGAAACCCTCAAGGGTGCCAAGGCGATCACCGAAATGGTCGACGCCGACACCGGCGAAGTCGTTGTCGAAGCCGGCAAGAAGCTGACCCCGCGTCTGCTCCGCCAGCTCTCCGACAAGGGCCTGAAGGCGCTGAAGGCGACCGACGAAGACCTGTACGGCAACTACCTTGCCGAAGACATTGTCAACTATTCGACGGGCGAGATCTATCTCGAAGCCGGCGACGAAATCGACGAGAAGACCCTCAAGGTCATCCTCGACCACGGTTTCGAGGAAATCCCGGTTCTCGGCATCGACCACATCAATGTCGGCGCCTACATCCGCAACACGCTGTCGGCAGACAAGAACGAGAACCGTCAGGACGCTCTGTTCGATATCTACCGCGTCATGCGTCCGGGTGAACCGCCGACCATGGATTCGGCCGAAGCCATGTTCAACTCGCTGTTCTTCGATGCGGAGCGTTACGATCTCTCCGCGGTCGGCCGCGTGAAGATGAACATGCGTCTCGACCTCTCGGTCGAAGACACCGTCCGCATCCTGCGCAAGGACGACATCCTGGCCGTGGTCAGGATGCTGGTCGAACTGCGCGACGGTAAGGGCGAAATCGACGACATCGACAACCTCGGCAACCGTCGCGTTCGCTCCGTCGGCGAATTGATGGAAAACCAGTACCGTCTCGGTCTGCTCCGCATGGAGCGCGCGATCAAGGAACGTATGTCCTCGATCGAAATCGACACGGTCATGCCGCAGGACCTGATCAACGCCAAGCCGGCAGCAGCTGCCGTCCGCGAATTCTTCGGCTCCTCGCAGCTGTCGCAGTTCATGGACCAGGTGAACCCGCTTTCGGAAATCACCCACAAGCGCCGTCTCTCGGCTCTTGGCCCGGGCGGTCTGACCCGCGAGCGCGCAGGCTTCGAAGTCCGCGACGTTCACCCGACGCACTACGGCCGTATTTGCCCGATCGAAACGCCTGAAGGCCCGAACATCGGTCTGATCAACTCGCTGGCAACTTTCGCACGCGTCAACAAGTACGGCTTCATCGAAAGCCCGTACCGCAAGATCGTCGATGGCAAGGTAACGAACGACGTTCTCTACCTCTCTGCCATGGAAGAAGCGAAGTACTACGTTGCCCAGGCGAACGCCGAACTCGACAAGGATGGTTCCTTCGTCGACGAATTCGTCGTCTGCCGTCATGCCAACGAAGTTATGCTCGCCCCACGCGACAGCATGAACCTGATGGACGTCTCGCCGAAGCAGGTTGTTTCGGTTGCTGCCGCTCTCATCCCGTTCCTGGAAAACGACGACGCCAACCGCGCTCTCATGGGCTCGAACATGCAGCGTCAGGCCGTTCCGCTGCTGCGTGCTGAAGCTCCGTTCGTCGGCACCGGCATGGAGCCGGTTGTTGCCCGCGACTCCGGCGCTGCTATCGGCGCCCGCCGCGGCGGCGTGGTCGACCAGGTCGACGCGACGCGTATCGTTATCCGTGCGACGGAAGACCTCGAAGCTGGCAAGTCCGGCGTCGATATCTACCGCCTGCAGAAGTTCCAGCGTTCGAACCAGAACACCTGCGTCAACCAGCGTCCGCTGGTCACCGTTGGTGACGTTGTCAACCGCGGCGACATTCTCGCCGACGGCCCGTCAACGGATCTGGGCGATCTGGCCCTCGGCCGCAACGCGCTCGTCGCGTTCATGCCGTGGAACGGTTACAACTACGAAGACTCGATCCTGCTCTCCGAGCGTATCGTTGCTGACGACGTGTTCACCTCCATCCACATCGAAGAATTCGAAGTGATGGCCCGTGACACCAAGCTTGGTCCGGAAGAAATCACGCGTGACATTCCGAACGTTTCGGAAGAAGCGCTGAAGAACCTCGACGAAGCCGGTATCGTCTACATCGGCGCCGAAGTTCAGCCGGGCGATATCCTCGTCGGCAAGATCACGCCGAAGGGCGAAAGCCCGATGACGCCGGAAGAAAAGCTTCTGCGCGCCATCTTCGGTGAAAAGGCATCCGACGTGCGCGACACGTCCATGCGCATGCCGCCCGGCACCTACGGCACGATCGTCGAAGTGCGCGTCTTCAATCGCCACGGCGTTGAAAAGGACGAGCGCGCGATGGCAATCGAGCGCGAAGAGATCGAGCGTCTTGCAAAGGACCGCGACGACGAGCAGGCGATCCTCGACCGTAACGTCTACGGCCGTCTGATCGACATGCTTCGCGGCCAGATGTCCATCGCAGGCCCGAAGGGCTTCAAGAAGGGCACCGAGCTTTCGAACTCTGTCGTTTCCGAATATCCGCGCTCGCAGTGGTGGATGTTCGCCGTCGAAGACGAGAAGGTCCAGAGCGAACTCGAAGCCCTGCGTGGCCAGTACGACGAATCCAAGTCGCGCCTTGAACAGCGCTTCATGGACAAGGTCGAGAAGGTCCAGCGCGGCGACGAAATGCCTCCGGGCGTCATGAAGATGGTCAAGGTCTTCGTTGCTGTTAAGCGCAAGATCCAGCCAGGCGACAAGATGGCCGGCCGTCACGGCAACAAGGGTGTCGTATCGCGTATCGTGCCTGTCGAAGATATGCCGTTCCTCGAAGACGGTACGCATGTCGACGTCGTTCTGAACCCACTCGGCGTGCCTTCGCGCATGAACGTCGGTCAGATTCTCGAAACGCATCTCGGCTGGGCTTGCGCCGGCATGGGCCGTCAGATCGGCGACATGCTGGAAGCGTACAAGGCGAGCGGCAACATCGCGCCGCTGCGCAAGACGATCGGCGACGTTGTCGGCGACGGTCCGAAGGCCGAACAGGTCAAGGACTTCGACGATGACTCGGTCCTGCGTCTTGCCGACCAGTGGAAGCGTGGCGTTTCGATCGCAACGCCGGTGTTCGACGGTGCGCACGAAGGTGACGTCAACGAGATGCTGGCTCTGGCCGGCCTGAAGGAAAGCGGTCAGTCGACCCTTTACGACGGTCGTACGGGCGAGCAGTTCGACCGCCAGGTCACGGTTGGCTACATCTACATGCTGAAGCTGAACCACTTGGTCGACGACAAGATCCACGCCCGTTCGATCGGTCCTTACTCGCTCGTTACCCAGCAGCCGCTGGGCGGCAAGGCGCAGTTCGGCGGTCAGCGCTTCGGCGAAATGGAAGTCTGGGCACTGGAAGCATATGGTGCGGCTTACACGCTGCAGGAAATGCTCACGGTCAAGTCGGACGACGTCGCCGGCCGTACCAAGGTCTACGAAGCCATCGTCCGTGGCGACGATACGTTTGAAGCGGGTATCCCCGAAAGCTTCAACGTTCTCGTCAAGGAAATGCGCTCGCTCGGTCTGTCGGTCGAATTGGAGAACTCCAAGCTCGACGAACAGCAGGCGAACCAGCTGCCTGATGCTGCTGAGTAACCATCTGATAGGGTGTGCGCTGTAATCAGCGCACACCGTTCCCGCTCTGGCCCCGTAACGTGTTGGCCGGGCAGGGACGATTTCGCCGCATTTCGCGGTTATTGTCGTTTTGAGCGTTGGCGCGGCTCCCGGGATTTGCCGCCGGCCATAGCAAGATAAGGGCGCATCCGCCCATGAAGGAGACAGGCATGAACCAAGAGGTCATGAATCTTTTCAATCCGCAGGTGCCTGCGCAGAATTTCGATAGCATTCGAATTTCTATCGCATCTCCGGAGAAGATCCTCTCCTGGTCCTACGGTGAGATCAAGAAGCCGGAAACCATCAACTACCGTACGTTCAAGCCGGAACGTGACGGTCTCTTCTGCGCGCGCATTTTCGGGCCGATCAAGGACTACGAATGCCTGTGCGGCAAGTACAAGCGCATGAAGTACAAGGGCATCATCTGCGAAAAGTGCGGCGTTGAAGTAACGCTGTCGCGCGTTCGCCGTGAGCGCATGGGCCACATCGAGCTCGCCGCTCCCGTTGCCCATATCTGGTTCCTGAAGTCGCTTCCGTCGCGTATCTCGACGCTGCTCGACATGACGCTGAAGGATGTAGAGCGCGTTCTCTACTTCGAAAACTACATCGTCACCGAGCCGGGCCTGACTGCTCTGAAGGAGCACCAGCTGCTCTCCGAAGAAGAGTACATGCTGGCTGTTGACGAATACGGCGAAGACCAGTTCACCGCGATGATCGGCGCTGAAGCCATCTTCGAAATGCTGGCTTCCATGAACCTTGAGAAGATTGCGGGCGACCTGCGCTCGGATCTGGCCGACACCACGTCGGATCTCAAGCAGAAGAAGCTGATGAAGCGCCTGAAGATCGTCGAGAACTTCATGGAATCGGGCAACCGTCCGGAATGGATGATCATGAAGGTCGTTCCGGTCATCCCGCCGGATCTGCGTCCGCTGGTTCCGCTGGATGGCGGCCGTTTCGCGACGTCTGACCTGAACGATCTCTACCGCCGCGTCATCAACCGTAACAACCGTCTGAAGCGCCTGATCGAACTGCGCGCTCCGGGCATCATCATCCGCAACGAGAAGCGCATGCTGCAGGAATCTGTAGACGCGCTGTTCGATAACGGCCGCCGTGGCCGCGTCATCACCGGCGCCAACAAGCGTCCGCTGAAGTCGCTGTCCGACATGCTCAAGGGCAAGCAGGGCCGCTTCCGCCAGAACCTGCTCGGCAAGCGCGTCGACTATTCCGGCCGTTCGGTCATCGTGACGGGTCCGGAACTGAAGCTGCACCAGTGCGGTCTTCCGAAGAAGATGGCGCTTGAGCTCTTCAAGCCGTTCATCTACGCCCGCCTCGATGCCAAGGGTTATTCCTCGACCGTCAAGCAGGCCAAGAAGCTGGTTGAAAAGGAAAAGCCGGAAGTCTGGGATATCCTCGACGAGGTCATCCGTGAGCATCCGGTTCTCCTGAACCGCGCACCGACGCTGCACCGCCTGGGTATCCAGGCCTTCGAACCTACCCTGGTCGAAGGCAAGGCCATCCAGCTGCACCCGCTCGTCTGCACGGCCTTCAACGCCGACTTCGACGGTGACCAGATGGCCGTTCACGTGCCGCTGTCGCTCGAAGCCCAGCTCGAAGCCCGCGTTCTGATGATGTCGACGAACAACATCCTGCACCCTGCAAACGGTGCACCGATCATCGTTCCGTCGCAGGACATGGTTCTCGGCCTGTACTACCTCTCGATCCTGAACCAGAACGAGCCGGGCGAAGGCATGGCCTTCTCCGATCTCGGCGAGCTGCATCACGCGCTCGAAACCAAGGTCGTGACGCTGCACACCAAGATCCGCGGCCGCTTCAAGTCGATCGGCGAGGACGGCAAGCCGTACTCGAAGATCTATGAAACGACACCTGGCCGTCTGCTCATCGGCGAACTCCTGCCGAAGAACGGCAAGGTCACCTTCGACATCTGCAACCAGGAAATGACCAAGAAGAACATCTCCAAGATGATCGACGCGGTCTACCGTCACTGCGGTCAGAAGGACACGGTCATTTTCTGCGACCGCATCATGCAGCTCGGCTTCAGCCACGCCTGCCGCGCCGGCATCTCGTTCGGCAAGGACGACATGGTCATTCCGGAAACCAAGGCCAAGATCGTCGGTGACACCGAAAACCTGGTCAAGGAATACGAGCAGCAGTACAATGACGGCCTGATCACTCAGGGCGAAAAGTACAACAAGGTCGTCGATGCCTGGGGCAAGGCAACCGAAAAGGTCGCCGAAGACATGATGGCCCGTATTAAGGCCGTCGAATTCGATCCGAACACCGGCCGTCAGAAGCCGATGAACGCCATCTACATGATGTCGCACTCCGGCGCCCGCGGTTCTCCGAACCAGATGCGTCAGCTGGGCGGCATGCGCGGCCTCATGGCCAAGCCGTCGGGCGAAATCATCGAAACGCCGATCACGTCGAACTTCAAGGAAGGTCTGACCGTCAACGAGTACTTCAACTCGACGCACGGTGCCCGTAAGGGTCTAGCAGACACGGCTCTGAAGACCGCTAACTCCGGTTACCTGACCCGCCGTCTCGTCGACGTCGCGCAGGATTGCATCGTCAACCTCGTGGATTGCGGCACCGACAAGGGCCTCACCATGACGGCGATCGTCGATGCCGGTCAGGTCGTTGCTTCCATCGGCGTTCGCGTCCTTGGCCGTACGGCGCTTGACGATATCGATCATCCGGTGACCGGCGATCGCATCGTCGATGCTGGCAAGATGATCCTCGAACCCGATGTCATCGAGATCGAAAAGGCTGGTATCCAGTCGATCCGCATCCGCTCGGCACTGACCTGCGAAGTTCAGACCGGCGTTTGCTCGATCTGCTACGGCCGAGACCTGGCACGCGGTACCCCTGTCAACATGGGCGAAGCGGTCGGCGTTATCGCTGCTCAGTCGATCGGCGAACCAGGCACCCAGCTCACCATGCGTACGTTCCACCTTGGTGGCACGGCAACGGTGGTTGACCAGTCGTTCTTGGAAGCATCGTACGAAGGTACGGTTCAGATGAAGAACCGCAACATGCTGCGCAACTCGGACGGCGTTCTCGTCGCCATGGGCCGCAACATGGCGGTTCAGATCCTGGACGAACGCGGTGTCGAGCGTTCCTCGCAGCGCGTCGCCTACGGTTCGAAGATCCATGTCGATGATGGTGACAAGGTCAAGCGCGGTCAGCGTCTGGCAGAGTGGGACCCATACACCCGTCCGATGATGACGGAAGTGGCCGGTACCGTTCAGTTCGAAGATCTCGTCGATGGTATCTCCGTTCTCGAAGCGACCGACGAATCCACGGGTATCACCAAGCGTCAGGTTATCGACTGGCGCTCGACCCCCCGCGGTTCGGATCTGAAGCCGGCCATCGTCATCAAGGACGCCAGCGGCAACGTCATGAAGCTGTCGCGTGGTGGTGACGCCCGCTTCCTGCTCTCGGTTGACGCGATCCTGTCGGTCGAGCCGGGCACGAAGGTTTCGCAGGGTGACGTGCTTGCACGTTCGCCGCTCGAAAGCGCCAAGACCAAGGACATCACCGGCGGTCTGCCGCGTGTTGCCGAACTGTTCGAAGCCCGCCGTCCGAAGGACCACGCCATCATCGCTGAGATCGATGGTACGATCCGCCTCGGCCGCGACTACAAGAACAAGCGTCGCGTCATCATCGAGCCAGCGGAAGACGGTGTCGAGCCTGTCGAATACCTGATCCCGAAGGGCAAGCCCTTCCACCTTCAGGAAGGCGACTATATCGAAAAGGGTGACTACATCCTCGACGGTAACCCGGCTCCGCACGACATCCTGGCGATCAAGGGCGTCGAAGCACTCGCTTCGTACCTGGTCAACGAAATCCAGGAAGTCTACCGCTTGCAGGGCGTTGTCATCAACGACAAGCACATCGAAGTGATTGTCCGTCAGATGCTGCAGAAGGTGGAAATCACCGATGCAGGCGACTCGACCTATATCGTCGGTGACAACATCGACCGTATCGAGCTCGAGGACGTCAATGACGGCCTGATCGAACAGGGCAAGAAGCCTGCCTACGGCGACCCGGTTCTTCTCGGTATCACCAAGGCATCGCTGCAGACCCCGTCCTTCATCTCCGCCGCGTCCTTCCAGGAAACGACGAAGGTGCTCACGGAAGCTGCGATCGCCGGCAAGACCGACGGTCTCCAGGGCCTCAAGGAAAACGTTATCGTCGGCCGCCTCATCCCGGCCGGTACCGGTGGCACCATGACCCAGATCCGCCGTATCGCCACGTCGCGCGACGAGCTGATCCTCGAAGAGCGCCGCAAGGGCACGGGTGCAGACTCGGCAACGCCGATGCTGCAGGACATGGCAAACGAAAGCGCGCCTGCCGCCGAATAACGGCAGGTTCGATTGCAGAAATCAAAAAACCGCCCGTAGCGATCCGGGCGGTTTTTTGTTGACCGCTTGAGACGGCGGGCATGCAAAAAGGGCCGCGGTCGAACCGCGGCCCTTTCGGCAGGCGTTCGCAATGTCAGAGGCCGAGGACGGTGCGCAGCTCGGTGCGGGCCGCCTCGTATTCGGCCTTGTAGTCGTCATGCTGCATGATCGTCTGTGCGGTGGCGATACCGGCGATACGGCCTGCCTCGATATCCGTCGGGTAATGGATGCCGCCGATGACGCGGTTCCAGCCATAGGCCCAGGCGCGGCCCATGATGGCATCCTTCTTTTCGGGAACCATGTTCGACAGGACGACCCCCATCAGCGTGCCGAGCGTCGTGTGGCCGGACGGGTAGGAGCCGGACTTCGAGAGCGGCACGACTGGCTTGACGAGCTCGGGATAGAGCAGGTGAGGGCGCGGGCGCTTCCAGACGTCCTTCGCCGGATCGACGACGGCGGCTTCGGTCTCGACGATGCGGTCGAAGAAGGCCGAAAACTTCGGCAGGTTTTCCTTGGTGAATTTCGGATTGTCGATGACGTCGCTGAAACGCCAGACATTCTCCTCGGCATCGGCAACGGCCTGAGCTTCCATCTCCGGGGTGCGGGTGACCTGGATGGAGAGAAGCTCGCCGATCTCGGCCTTGGTCTTGGCGGAATCATTGGCAGGCGGCGGCGGAAGCAGGTTCAGAAGGTTGACTTCGGTATTGTCGGTAAAGGGCTTTGCCTTGTCTTCGGCAAAAGCCGGCGCAGCAAACGCAACGGCAGTGGCAAGGCCGAGAGCCAGGAATTTCGAGACAGTACGCATTTGGGGGACTCCGTTTGGGGCAATGAAATGCACCTCGCGGGTAACCGAGGATTGTTTGGCGAAGATGACAGAACGGTGTCAGAGCCTGCGGCATAATCGCCGCGCGGCGGCAAGCGAGACTTGCCAAACCAGCGGTGTGTACCAATAATAGTTATCGGAGGCACCCATGGCTCAAAGCGTCGAACTTGGAAATCTGGAAGCGGTTGTTCAGAAGCTCGTCGAGAGCGGCCGCTACAACTCGAAGAGCGAAGTGCTCCGCGAGGGCGTTCGTCTGGTCGAGGAGCGAGAGAAGCAGCTTGCGCTGATGGACGCGGCGCTCGCCCGGGGCAGGGCGGATGTCGACGCCGGTCGCGTCCATGCGGCTGACGATGTCTTCGCTGAGCTCAAGGAGCGCTATGGCCGCATGGCGGACGGCAAATGAAGCTGGTCATCGCGGCAGAGGCCCGCCGCGATCTCTTCTCGATTGGCGATTATATTGCGAGGGATAATCCGCGCCGCGCGCTTTCCTTCGTCGAGGAGCTGGAGAGGCATTGCCTGATGATCACCGATCGTCCGCTTGCCTATCCGCTGGTGCCCCGTCACGAGGAGAGCGGGATCAGAAGGGCCGTGCACGGCCGCTACAATATCTTCTATACCTGCGCCGCCGACGCCGTACAGATTTTGCATATACTCAACGGCGCCATGAACTATGAGGCAGCTCTGTTTGGCGCCGCCGATAGCTGACGGTCAGTTGAACCGGATGATTGAGACCTCGCCGTCCAGCGCGCCCTGATAGGCGGACGCGTGCGGCTCTTCTTCAGGCACTTCGGTCAACATGCCGATCTGGTCGAGATCGGCCTCGATGAAGCCTTCCTCGGACAGCGCGTTGAGCGCCTCGCGCACGGCGGTGTCGTCATCGGCGGCTCTCAGCATGATATGCAGGTCGACGCCTTCGCTGCCGTCCGACTCATAACCCTTGCCGATAATGATGAAGACCATCGGGCCTTCGGAGTTGTTGTCGTTGTCGGGGCTGGTGATCATCGGGCGGTCCTTTGAATATGTAACGATTCGTAAACTCGAATCCGCTTCCTGCGGATTTCGTCTGCAATCGCCGATTCCTTAACCGCTTTTCCGGCAAGCCCCAAGTTGAACTTTAAGGGCCGCCGCAAAAACGTCCGGAACCCTTGCAAAGAGGGCGTAAGCCCGGCATTTCAAGGCATTCGCGGCAAGATTATTTCTTAACCGGCCTTGACGTAGGTGAGGGAAACCAGTAGTACCCGCGCCATCGGAACCCATGTGAGGCATGGCTTTCTGGGGCGCCTTGCCCTGGAGTTCACCTCAAACAAGGTTCGAAACGCACGTTGAAGATATGATGCCCGCACGCACGACGCATGTCTTTTGCGTCCTCTGCCCTCTGTGGTCCATCCGTGAAAGCGGATCGGGCCACGTTTTGCGCATTGAGACAAGCGTGTGATCTTGCCGGAGACGGCGTGATTTTACGCCCGAAAGGGTACAGTTAAACGTAAGGGATGGTTGAATGCCTACCGTAAACCAGCTGATCCGCAAGCCGCGCCAGCCGAACGTAAAGCGTAACAAGGTTCCTGCTCTGCAGGAAAACCCGCAGAAGCGTGGTGTTTGCACCCGCGTCTACACGACGACCCCGAAGAAGCCGAACTCGGCTCTGCGTAAGGTTGCCAAGATCCGCCTGACCAATGGCTTCGAAGTCATCGGCTACATTCCGGGCGAAGGTCACAACCTGCAGGAACACTCTGTCGTCATGATCCGTGGCGGCCGCGTCAAGGACTTGCCGGGCGTTCGTTACCACATCATCCGCGGCGTTCTCGATACCCAGGGTGTCAAGAACCGCAAGCAGCGCCGTTCCAAGTACGGTGCAAAGCGTCCGAAGTAATTCGGGTTTTGTTTTTCCGGCGCTGCGCGAGGTTCTCCGCGTGGTAGAGCGCCTTAACAGTTAAGAGACGAGAAGTTATGTCCAGACGTCACAGAGCAGAAAAGCGCGAGATCAACCCGGACCCGAAGTTCGGCGATTTGGTCGTCACGAAGTTCATGAATGCCATCATGCTCGATGGTAAGAAGTCCGTTGCTGAAAGCATCGTTTACGGCGCATTTGACTCCGTACAGGGCAAGTCCAAGCAGGAGCCGCTGGTTGTTTTCCACGCCGCCCTCGACAACATTGCCCCGCACGTCGAAGTCCGTTCGCGCCGCGTCGGTGGTGCGACCTATCAGGTTCCGGTTGATGTCCGCCCTGAGCGCCGCCAGGCCCTTGCTATCCGCTGGCTGATTACCGCTGCGCGCAAGCGCAACGAAACGACCATGGTCGACCGTCTGTCGGGCGAGCTTCTCGATGCATCCAACAACCGTGGTTCCGCGGTCAAGAAGCGCGAAGACACGCACAAGATGGCTGACGCCAACCGTGCGTTCTCGCATTATCGCTGGTAATCCCGAACGGTATCGAAAGGCAGTCCACTATGGCTCGCGAATATAAAATCGAAGACTACCGTAATTTCGGTATCATGGCGCACATCGACGCCGGCAAGACGACGACGACCGAGCGTATCCTCTACTACACCGGCAAGTCGCACAAGATCGGCGAAGTGCACGACGGCGCAGCCACGATGGACTGGATGGAGCAGGAGCAGGAGCGTGGCATCACGATCACCTCTGCTGCGACCACGACCTTCTGGAAGGGCCGCGACGGCAAGATGCGCCGCTTCAACATCATCGACACTCCCGGCCACGTCGACTTCACCATCGAAGTCGAACGTTCGCTGCGCGTGCTCGACGGTGCGGTTGCTCTTCTCGATGCCAACGCCGGCGTAGAGCCGCAGACGGAAACCGTCTGGCGTCAGGCTGAGAAGTACAACGTTCCGCGCATGATCTTCTGCAACAAGATGGACAAGACCGGTGCGGACTTCTACCGCTCGGTCGAGATGATCAAGACCCGTCTCGGCGCAACGGCTGTTGTCATGCAGCTGCCGATCGGCGCAGAATCCGAGTTCAAGGGCGTTGTCGACCTGATCGAGATGAACGCACTCATCTGGCGCGACGAATCGCTCGGCGCACAGTGGGACGTCGTCGAAATCCCTGAAGACCTGAAGGCCAAGGCTGAAGAATATCGCGAAAAGCTGATCGAGACCGTTGTCGAGATCGACGAAGAAGCGATGGAAGCTTACCTGAACGGCGACATGCCCGACAACGACAAGATCCGCGCCCTGGTTCGCCGCGGCACGATCGACGTCAAGTTCCATCCGATGTTCTGCGGCACCGCCTTCAAGAACAAGGGCGTTCAGCCGCTGCTCGACGCTGTTGTCGATTATCTGCCGTCGCCGATGGACATTCCTGCCATCAAGGGCATCGACTTCAAGACGGAAGCCGATATCGAGCGTCACGCTGACGACTCCGAGCCGCTTTCCATGCTTGCGTTCAAGATCATGAACGACCCCTTCGTCGGTTCGCTCACCTTCGCTCGCATCTACTCCGGCAAGCTCGAAAAGGGCGCGTCGGTCATGAACACGGTCAAGGACAAGCGCGAGCGCGTCGGCCGCATGCTGCAGATGCACTCGAACTCCCGTGAAGACATCGAAGAAGCCTTTGCAGGCGACATCGTTGCTCTTGCCGGCCTCAAGGAAACCACCACTGGCGATACGCTCTGCGATCCGCTGAAGCCGGTTATCCTCGAGCGCATGGAATTCCCCGAGCCGGTCATCCAGATCGCGATCGAGCCGAAGACCAAGGGCGACCAGGAAAAGATGGGCCTCGCGCTCAACCGCCTGGCTGCTGAAGATCCGTCCTTCCGCGTCAAGACCGACCAGGAATCCGGCCAGACGATCATCGCCGGCATGGGTGAACTTCACCTCGACATTCTGGTCGATCGCATGCGTCGTGAATTCAAGGTCGAAGCAACTGTCGGTGCGCCGCAGGTTGCCTACCGCGAAACCATCACGAAGAAGCACGAAGAAGACTACACGCACAAGAAGCAGTCCGGTGGTACCGGTCAGTTCGCGCGCGTCAAGATCGTCTTCGAACCGAACGAAGAAGGCGACGACTTCAAGTTCGAATCCAAGATCGTCGGCGGTGCTGTTCCGAAGGAATACATCCCGGGCGTTCAGAAGGGTATCGAAAGCGTTCTGTCGTCTGGCCCGCTGGCTGGCTTCCCGATGCTCGGCGTCAAGGCGACGCTCATCGACGGTGCCTTCCACGACGTCGACTCGTCGGTCCTGGCGTTCGAAATCGCTTCCCGCGCCTGCTTCCGTGAAGCAGCCAAGAAGGCCGGCGCTCAGCTCCTCGAGCCGATGATGAAGGTCGAAGTTGTAACGCCTGAGGACTACGTCGGTGACGTTATCGGCGACCTCAACTCCCGCCGTGGTCAGATCCAGGGTCAGGAGCAGCGCGGCATCGCGATCGTCATCGCGGCAAACGTTCCGCTGGCGAACATGTTCAAGTACGTCGACAACCTGCGCTCCATGTCGCAGGGCCGTGCTCAGTACACGATGACCTTCGATCACTACGCGCCGGTCCCGTCGAACGTCGCAACCGAAATCCAGGCAAAGTATTCCGGTCAGAAGTGACCGGAATACCAATTGTCCGATAACAAGAATTAGCGCCTTCGGGCCTTAGAAGAATGGAGAGCCGGAAATGGCAAAGAGTAAGTTTGAGCGCAACAAGCCGCACGTAAACATCGGCACGATCGGCCACGTTGACCACGGCAAGACGTCTCTGACGGCAGCGATCACGAAGTATTTCGGCGAGTTCAAGGCGTATGACCAGATCGACGCTGCTCCG
>NZ_JBFREC010000016.1:0-11226 GCF_052114105.1 Rhizobium sp. RAF36
CACCAGCGAATTCAGCCGCTGGTCGCGATAGGCCGTCCACCACTGGGCGGTCGCAACATCACCATTGCTCTTGACCCCGCCTTCACCGAACTTCGCGGGAAGCGGCATCTCCGGGGGGACATGATCCGGACCGCTCACGCAGCCGGCCAACAAAAGCATCAATGCCGGTGTGGCATAACGAAGAGATACCATGCAATGTTCTTCCTGTAACTCGACCAAGTTCTAAATTTCTTGTCCGAAGCATCATGCTTCGCAATCGGCCGCGCTCCGTGCCAACGAGATACACCATGCCGAAGCAGTTCCGCGGCAATGTAGCAATGAGTCAGTCATTCTGGCAGTGTATTTTTATCACACTCCCGCCTCATTTTTGCGCCGCGAGAAGACCCGGCGAATGACCACAAAGAAGGACGGAACGAAGAAGATACCGAGCGCGGTCGCCGCCAGCATGCCGCCGAGAACGCCGACACCGATGGCATTCTGGGCCGCCGAGCCGGCACCGGTCGCGATCGCCAGCGGCACGACGCCGAGGATGAAGGCGAGCGAGGTCATGATGATCGGGCGCAGACGCAGCCTTGCCGCTTCGAGAGTCGCCTCCAGAAGACTCATCCCCGTCTCCATGCGGTCCTTGGCGAACTCGACAATGAGAATCGCATTCTTCGCCGCTAGTCCTATCGTCGTCAGCAGGCCGACCTTGAAGTAGACGTCGTTGGCCTGGCCGAAGAGCGTCGCCGCAGCAAGCGCGCCGAGCACGCCGACCGGTACGGCCATGATCACCGAGAACGGGATCGACCAGCTCTCGTAAAGCGCTGCAAGGCACAGGAAGACGACGAGAATCGAGATCGCGTAGAGAATCGGCGCCTGCGAGCCGGAAAGCCGCTCCTGATAGGAAATCCCCTGCCAGGCAACGGTATAGCCGCCGCCGAGTTGCGCCGTCAGCGCTTCCATCTCGTTCATCGCGTCACCCGAGCTGACGCCCGGCGCCGAGGCGCCGTCGAGCGGGATGGCGCTGACCGCATTGAAGCGGGCAAGCGAGGGGGCGCCCTTTGCCCATTCCGTCGTGGTGAAGGCGGAGAAGGGCACCATTTCGCCAGCCGTATTGCGGGCATACCAGTGATCGAGATCGCTCGGCTGCATTCGGAAGGGCGCGTCGCCCTGCACGTAGACGGGCTTGATCTCGCCGTTCAGCGTGAAGTCGTTGACGTCGCGGCCGGTGAAGATGATCGACAGCATCGAATTGACCGAGGCAATGTCGACGCCCATCGCACCGATCTTCTCCTGATCGATGATGATCTTCATCTGCGGTTCGACTTCTTTGTTGTTGCTGCGCAGCGCGACGATCTTGCCGCTGCTGTTGCCCATCTGGATCAGCCGCTTCGATGCCGCGTCGAGCGCCTGCGTGCCATGTCCGCCGGTATCGACGAGATACATGGAGAAGCCGCTGGAGACGCCGAGACCCTGGATGGCCGGCGGCAGCAGCGCGAAGACCTGCGCCTCGCGGATGGTAAAGAAGTTCTTAAGCGCGCGGTTGACGACGGCCTGCGCATGCAGGTTCTCGTCGGTGCGCAGCGAGAAGTCCTTGAGCTTGGTAAAGACGATCGCGCTGTTCTGGCCCGAGCCGTTGAAACCGAAGCCGAGGGCGCCGAAGACCGAATCGACGGCGTCCTTCTCGTTCTCGCGGTAATATTTCTCGACCTTCTCGACGACGGCCTGGGTCTGTTGCGAAGTCGAGCCCGGCGGCGTGGTGACGATAGTCAGCAGCACGCCCTGGTCTTCCTGAGGCAGGAACGAGCTCGGCAGCTTGGTGAACAGGTAGGCGCAACCGGCGCCGACGATCAGGAAGACGAGCATGACGCGGATCGGGCGTTTCAGCAGGTAGCCGATGCTGCGGACATAGCCGTTGGTCGAGCGGGTGAAATTGCGGTTGAACCATTCGCCGGCGCGGTTTTTCTTGTGCTCGTTGACCGGCTTCAGCATCGTGGCGCAGAGCGCCGGCGTCAGCACGATCGCAACGAGAGCCGAGAGAAGCATCGCCGAGACGATAGTGATCGAGAACTGCCGGTAGATGATGCCGGTCGAGCCGCCGAAGAAGGCCATCGGAATGAAGACGGCGGTCAGAACCAGCGCGATACCGATGATGGCACCGGTGATTTCACCCATCGATTTCTCGGTCGCTTCGAGCGGCGAGAGCTTTTCTTCAGACATGATGCGCTCGACGTTTTCGACGACGACGATGGCGTCGTCGACGAGCAGACCGATCGCCAGGACCATGGCGAACATCGTCAGCGTATTGATCGAATAGCCTGTCGCCGCAAGGATGCCGAAGGTCCCGAGCAGAACGACGGGCACGGCGATCGTCGGGATCAGCGTGGCGCGCAGGTTCTGCAGGAAGATCAGCAGCACGACGAAGACAAGCACGATCGCTTCGATCAGGGTGTGGATAACCTTTTCGATCGACAGCTCGACGAAGGGCGTCGTGTCGTAGGGATAGGTGATCTCGACGCCTTCGGGCAGGGAGCCGCTGATGCTCTCGAGCGATTCGCGGACGCGGGCGGCTGTGTCGATGGCGTTGGCGCCGATCGCCAGGTTGACGGCGAAGCCGGTCGAGGGCTTGCCGTTGTAGCGCGACGAGCCGCCGTAGCTTTCCTGGCCGATCTCGATGCGGGCGACGTCGCTGAGGCGCACCGTCGATCCGTCTTTCTCGACCTTAAGGATGATGTGCTCGAAATCGGCGACCGTCGTCAGCTGGCTCTGGGCTGTGATCGTGACGTTCAGCTGCTGGCCTTCGGTGGTCGGCTGAGCGCCGAGCGAACCAACGGAGACCTGCGTGTTCTGCGCCTCGATGGCCGAGGTCACATCGCTTGGCGTCAGCTGGAATTTCTGCAGCTTGTAGGGATCCAGCCAGACGCGCATGGCGTAGCCGGAACCGAAGATATTGATGCTCCCGACGCCTTCCAGGCGCTGCACCTGATCTTCGATCGAGTTCGAAACGATGTTGCCGAGATCGACGGAGGAGCGCTTGCCATCGGTCGAAACCAGCGAGCCGACGAGAAGGATGCTCGAGGTGGAGCGCGTGACGCTGATGCCGGCGTCGATGACGTCTCCCGGCAGCTGCGACTGCACGAGCTGCAGCTTGTTCTGCACCTGCACCTGGGCGATGTCGGCATCGACGCTGTTGCCGAAGGTCAGCGAGATGCTGGCCGAGCCGGTCGATGAGGTCGAGGTCATGTAGGTGAGATCGTCGAGGCCGGTCATGCCTTTTTCGATGATCGTCGTCACCGATTTCTCGACGGTTTCGGCACTGGCGCCGCGATAGGTGGCGTTGATGCGCACCGTAGTCGGGGCGATATCAGGGTATTGCGAAATCGACAGCGTATAGATGCCGAGCAGGCCCGCGAGCATGATGGTGATCGCGATGACCCACGCAAAGATCGGGCGTCGGATGAAGAACTTGGCCATCAGTTTATTCCTGTGCGGCTTGGATCACTGTGAAAGGCGTCGCGACTTACTTCGCGGCGGGCTTCTGAGCGTCACCGGCCGCAGGCTGCTCAGCAGCCACGACCACACCGTTTTCATTGATTTTCATGGGAACCGGCTTCACCGGCATGCCGGGCGTAATGGATTGCAGACCGCTGACGATCAGCTGGTCGCCGTCCTTGATGCCCTGCGTGACGAGCCACGCGTTGTTGGAAGGCGTCGCGTCTTCGAAGACGCGGCTCTCGACCTTGCCGTCGGCCGAGACGAATTGCGCCGTCAGGCGGCCATTGGCATCGCGGCTGGTTGCGAGCTGGGGCAGCGCATAGCCGTTTTCCGAGCCGAGCTCGACGGTGGCACGGACATACATGCCGGGCAGGATGACGCGGTCGGGATTCGGGAAGAGCACGCGGATGATGAAGGTGCCGGTCGTCTCGCTGACGATCTGCTTCGACATGTCGAGCTTGCCCTTCTGATTGTACTCCTTGCCGTTCTCCAGGATGACGCGGAAGGCGACGTTGGCGCCTTCGCCCTTCACCTCGCCGGATGCGATCGCATCGCGGAGCTTCAGAAGGTTGGTGCTCGATTCCGTCAACGAAATGTAAATCGGGTCGAGCTGGCGCACCGTCGTCAGCGCTGTCGTCTGGTTGGCGGCGACAACGTTGCCGACATTGTAGGCGGTCTGGTCGATGACGCCGTCGAAGGGAGCGATGATCTTGGTGTGGTCGAGATCGATCTGCGCCGAGGCCAGCGATGCCTTGGCAGAGGCGACTTCGGCCTGGGCCTGAAGCAGCGTCGTCTTGGCGGTTTCATATTCAATCTGCGTCGCACCGCTGCCGACGAGGCGCTGGTAGCGGTCGAGATTGCTCTGGGCGCTCGGAACGCTGGCTTCCGCCTTGGCGATGGCGGCCGTTGCCTGCTCTACCGTGGCGATATAGGGCGCGTCGTCGATCTGGTAGAGAAGGTCGCCCTTCTTGACTTCGCCGCCTTCGCGGAAGGCGATTTCACGGATGATGCCGCTGACCTGCGGGCGGATATCTGCGGTCTGGAAGGCTTCAGCACGGCCAGGCAGGATCGTCGTCACCGGGTAATTCGCCTTGGTGAGTGCCACAACGCCGACGGGCGAAGCCTGCTGGGCAGCCCCTGCCGCGCCAGCGCCGGCAGCTCCCTGCTTGTTGCCGCTATCGCTGCAGGCTGCGAGCAGTCCGCCAATTGCCAGAGCCGAGGTGATGAGGAGGGCACGCCGTATCATTCTGAATTCCTTGATGCAGATGGCATTCACAGACCGGACCAGCCTTCCGGCCGGCAACAAGCGACATATTAAAAGGCTGGTTGATCCGGATTCAAATGCCATCAATCCGAATTTAAGAAAAGCTTTCCGAAGTGACGTATGTCAGGAATCGTCACTTAGCAAGCGCTATTTTGCAGTGCGGTATCAACAAAACAAACGATATCGTGTGCTTTGTGAACGAGCGTTTCCTTGTCATCGCGTGCAATCAGCACCGGATGAAGGACGCAGGCGAGGACGTCGGCGACGGTGATTGCGGCGCGATGCGGGTCGGCACAGCGGTAGGCGCCGGAGGCGACGCCGTCCTGAATGATCTGCTGGAGCCGCTGTTCGATACGCTCCCGGTAGCGGTTACCCGCCTCGAACTTGGCTTCGATGGTCGTCAGAACCATCTCGAAGATATAGGGGTTGTCCTTGATATCCTGCAGGTGGCTATCGAGCAGGCGGAGCACGAAGCGCTGCAGCCGCTCTTTGGGCAGCATCTCGCCGTCGACGGAGCCGAAGCGGTCGGCCATCGTTCCGAGATGGATTTCTGCAATCGCATCGACCAGGGCCGTCTTGGAATGGAAATGCTTGAAGACGTTGGCAGGCGACATGCCGAGGGCGGTCGCGATGTCGGCGATCGAGACGGCGACATAACCCCGTTCACGAAACAGCATCTCTGCCATCGACAGGATGTCGGCGCGTGTCTCTTCGGCCTTTCGTCGCGGCCTGCGTGCCATTCAGCCCCCTGCCGGTCTTTGCCGGCTCGCTTTCATTCGATGCTAGCGCGATCGAAGCCCGGCCTGCAAGCATCTCTGCAGGCCGGCTTCAGGCGCTCAGGCGAAATAGGGCGCGAGGTTGGTGCGCACACGGGCGAGGGGCGTTTCGTCGCTGTCATCGGGGACGAAGGTCTTTCCGGTGATCGCCTCATAGGCCTTGATATAGACGGCCGAGGTCTGCTCGATCAGATCGGCGGGGATTTCCGGGATCGCGTCCTTGTAGGGGTCGCAGCGGTCGGCCACCCAGGCGCGGACGAAATCCTTGTCGAAACTGACGGGGCGGCCGCCGCTTTCGAAGGCGGCCTGATAGCTGTCAGCCAGCCAGTAACGGCTACTGTCCGGCGTATGGATTTCGTCGGCGAGGATGATGTTGCCGTCGGCATCGGTGCCGAACTCATATTTGGTATCGACGAGGATCAGGCCGCGCTTGGCCGCCATTTCCTGACCGCGGGCAAAGAGTGCCAGCGCATATTTCGACAGCGTGTCCCACTGCTCCTGCGTCAGCAGTCCTTTGCCGGTGATTTCGGCGGGCGTCAGCGGCGCGTCGTGGCCGCCGTCGAATTCCTTGCTGGTCGGCGTGATGATCGGTTCCGGCAGGATCTGGTTGTCGCGCATGCCATCAGGCAGCGTGATGCCATACATCTGGCGCTCGCCCTTCTTATAAAGAGTGAGGATCGACGTGCCGGTCGTTCCGGCGAGGTAGCCGCGGACGACGACTTCGACCGGCAGGATGTCAAGACGCTTGCCGACGACGACATTCGGATCGGGATAGGCGATCACGTGGTTCGGGCAGATGTCCTTGGTCGCCTCGAACCAGTAGCGGGCGGTCTGGGTCAGCACCTGGCCCTTGTAAGGGATGCAGGTCAGGATACGGTCGAAAGCGCTGAGGCGGTCGGTGCTGATGATGATGCGGCTGCCATCCGGAAGATCGTAATTTTCGCGCACCTTGCCGCGGTAGTAGTTCGGCAGTTCGGGGAAATGGGCTTCGGATAGGATTCGCACGGGCTCAGCATTCCTTTGTCGGAGGGGTTCATCCCTGCTCTAGTTTCATTGCGGGCGATGTCAAGCAAATGGCGGTCAAAGCCAGACGGCCGCGACGATCAGCACCGTCATTATATAGCCGAGCAGGGCGAGAGGGCCACCGGCGCGCAGGAAGTCCGAAACCCGGTAGCCGCCGATGCTCATCGCCAGCGTATTGTTGTGATGGCCGAAGGGCGTCAGGAAATCCAGCGAGGCCCCGGCGGCCACGACGATCAGATAGGCAGCCGGAGGATGATGGGCGGCCGCGGCGAATTCCAGCGCGATCGGGCTGAGCACGATCGCGACCGTGGCATTATTGACGAAGGGCGTCAGCGCCATGGCGATGAAGAGCAGCAGCGCGATGCCGGCGAGCGGCATGGAGATCGGCACGGCGAGGCTCAGCCAGTGCGCCAGCACTTCGGCGGTACCGGTCGTCGCCACCGCCGAGCCGATCGGGATCATCGCGGCCAGCATGATGACGATCGGCCAGTTGATATCGGCCATCGCCTGACGGATGTTGAGAAACCGGGTCACGGCCAGCGCGAAGACCACGGCGGCAAAGGCGATTTCGGGCCGCAGCAGGCCGAAGGCCGAGAGCGCGACACCGGCGGCGAAGATCGCGAAAGGGCGCCACGATCCCTTGACGCTGCTTGTTGCCGGTTGCGTCGCCAGCGGCAGGCATTCGCATTCCTCGAGTGCCTCGGCGATCGCATCCCGCGTGCCTTCCAGCACCAGGATATCGCCGATCGACAGCTGCAGATCCTCGAAGCGGCCCTCGATGCGTGGCGAACGCATCGAAAGCGAGGTGACCGAGACGCCCCGATTGCGGAAGACGTCGAGCGAGCGGATGCGCGAGCCGATCAGCGTGCTTTCGGGCATCACGACGGCCTCGACGCGCGCGAAATCGGTCTGCAGCCCGTTCGGATGGATGGGTGCGGCAAGGGCTCCCTCTGCCTCCAGATCCGAAAAGACGGCATCAGCGCCTTCGGCAAGCAGTATGTCTCCCGCAGTGATCACCGATTGCGTCAGGCTGCCGAAGACGAAAGTGCCGCCGCGGATCAAAGCATGCGGTTGCAGCCCGAAACGCTTGGGGCAATCGGCCAGCCGTGTGCCGGCGAGCGGCGAGGTGACCGGGATTTCGCGCTCTGCGACGATGCGGCGGGTCGCGGGCGGCGGCGCCGAGACGTCGCCGTCGGTTTCCGGAAACAGCCGGACGGCGAGGACGGAGACGAGCAGGATCCCGGCGATTGCCACCGGCAGGCCTGCATAGGCGAAATCGAAGAAACGGAATCCCGTTCCCGTTGCCTTTGCCAGGGCATCGCTGACGAGCAGATTGGCCGGCGTGCCGATCAGCGACACCAGGCCACCAAGCAGTGCGGCGAAGGAAATCGGGATGACCAGCTGGCGCCTCGGGATCTGCAGCACCGTTCCGGCGCGCAGGGTCGCAGGCAGCATGATGGCGAAGGCGCCGATATTGTTCATGAAGATCGAGATGAAGCCGGTGATCCCGGCAAGTGCGGCGATGACAGCGACATTCGGCCAGCCGGCCGATTGAAAACGCTGGGCCAGCCCGTCGAAGAATTTCGCTTGCGCCAGCACCTGAACGATCAGCAGTATTTCGACAACGGTGATGACGACAGGGCTTGCGAAGCCCGAAAAGCCCGCCTCTGCCGGGTAGAGCTTCAGAAGAAATCCGGCCAGCAATCCGCCGATCGCCACGACTTCGATGCGGAAACGGTCGAGGGAAAACAGAACGAGCATCGTAGCGAGGAGGACCAGCAGAGAGGCTTGCTCGACATTCATGGGCAGGCTCGCGTTGCAACCGTCAGCCGAATGTAGCGGCCCGGGCGTGGCTGTATAGAGAGAGGCGGGAGAAAGATCGCATAATCCTCAGGACCGGCCGCGTTGGCGGCGGTGATCAGGGAGCCGGAACGCGCCATCGGCCATCGGCCGTCTTTTCCAATATCGGCGTCGAAAACACGCCGATCGTCCGGGCCGGCCAATGCGGCCCCGATGCTGCCAGCCTGCCTCGCCAGCGATCCGATTGCAGCATCGCCGCACCGATCACAACCGGCTCGATGCCGCAAGCGCTAAGCAGGTTCAAGCCTGAGACGATCGAGGCGCCGCTCGATATGACATCGTCGATCAGGGCGACACGGCTGCCTTCGAGCAAAGGCAGCATGCGCGGGTCTATATAGAGACGCTTCTGCTGGCCGGGCGTGGTGATCGACGAGAGCTCGACGGACAGCTCGTCGCGATACCAGAATTTGCGGGAGGTGCCGAGCGGCACATAGCGCGCATGGCCGAGCTTCTGAGCGACGGCTGCCGCAAGCGTCAGGCCGAGCGTCGGCAGACCGGCGATGACATCGGGTTCGAAGGCTGCGAGCTTTGCCGCCAGCGCCGCGGCCAGCGTATCCAGAACGGTAAAGCTCGCCTGATTGACGATCAGCGATGCCAGCGCGTGCTCGCCATCCGAAAGCATGCGGATCGGCAGACGAAGCTGGCGGCCGTCCTCGAGCCCGGCAACATAGAAATCAGCGAAAGTACCGGTGGTTTCGAAGCTGCCGGGGGCGTGGATCTCCTGCCAGAAGTCGTGGGGGGCCATGGTCATGCTGCGGTTCAATCCCGTCTTGTCTTTTCCATGCCGGTGCGGCGGCGCAGATCGCGAAGCTCGGTGTCGGTCAATGCCCGGACGGCGCCCTTCGGCAATTCACCGAGCTCAAGTCCGCCGATCGCCACGCGCACGAGCCGCAGGCATTCGGTATCGAGCGCCTCCAGCATGCGGCGGATCTGGCGGTTGCGGCCTTCGTCAAGTTCGACCTCGATCCAGGAGTTGCGATCGCCGCTGCGCAGCAACGTTGCCGAGGTCGCCTTCAGCAATTCGCCGTCATGGCGCACGCCGTAGGTCATCTCCGCCAGCAGTTCGCCATCCATGATCCTGCCGACCTGCACATGATAGGTCTTAGTCACGTGGGTGATCGGGTCGAGAAGCGTCTGGGCGAATTTGGTGTCGTTGGTGAACAGCAGCAGGCCTTCGCTGGCCTTGTCGAGACGGCCGACCGGCGACAGATGCGGGGCGTCGAAATCCTTCAGGCAGTCGTAGACGGTCGGCCGCCCCTCGGGATCGTGGCGCGTGGTCACTAGGCCGCGCGGCTTGTTCAGCATCAGGTAGATCTTGTCTTCGGCGGCGATCGCCGTGCCATCGACCGATATCTTAGCGGTCGAGAGATCGACCCAGGCGCTGGCATCGGTGATCTTGCGCCCGTCGACGAGCACCCGCCCGTCGGCAATCAGACGCTCCGCCTGGGTGCGGGAACAAAAGCCGAGCTTCGACAGGGCGCGGGGCAGGGTGACCCGCTTGCCGCTGGCATCGGGGCCGGGCCGGGCGCGATCACGCAGTTTCTGCGGTGGGCGCCTCTCCTTCAATACGCTGTCCTTCTTCCATTCATGGCGAAGGTTCTTGGCATGAACGGCAAATGGACGCCAGCATGGGCGGTCAAAATCCAGAGAATTTCAGGGATTGCAGTAATAAGAGCGCACGTCAAAAACCAGCGGCGCGGAGAGCGCCGTCTAAAAATGCAGTCTGAGTGCCGCTGTGCCGGTCAATGATAGGCCAGGAAACCTGCGAGTTCCTGACGGCTGATGGTAATGCCGGCCGCAGCCTTCACAGGGTCGGGATGCGTATAGGACAGACTTGCCATTTCAGGCAGGTCGAGAGCCTGCTGCATGTTCATGATGCCGATCGCGCGACGGCCGTTTGCGCTATTGACGCTGACCTCGACGATGCAGTTGGTCTTCCTGTTTTCCATGATCATTTCCTCCCTCCTTATTATGCTTGAATATGTGGCATTAAAAATAGGTTTTTATAAGACATAAGTATTTACGGACCTTGGCGAATTTAAGATCACCAAGGTCCGTAAAAAGTCATAGTTATTGTGCGTCGCGGTATCAGCGCCACCAGTTGCGCTGCGGCGGCTGTTGCTGGCCGCTTAAGAGATAGCCGGCGAGAAAGCCGAGCGCGCCGACAAGCGCCAGCGCCGTGGTGGTGGCTGCCGGGTGCTCGCGGGCCGCACCTGCTGCGGCGACGCCTTCGGCACGGATCTGCGCGACCGCATTCTTGGCCTTCGGAAGCGCGTCGTCATACGCCTTGCCGGCGCGGTCGCGGACTTCATAATAGGCTTCGGCGCCCTGGGCGGATATCATCTTCTGCAAACGCGACACTTCCTGCTGGAGGGAAGCGATGTCCTTGCTGACGGACGAACGGATGTCATCGGTATTGGCTGCCATAATGGTCTCCTTTCCTGCAATGGTGAGAGAACACCGCAGGACGGATTAGGTTCCGCGCCGATGGCGGCTTTGCGCCGCCGGTTTTTTAGCATTCCGTGAATTATATCGGCGGGGATCAGGCTGTTTCCGCAGGCCTTTTGCGGTTTCCGGAGGGGTGGAAAGCGATTTTTTGACCGGTTGATAAAGATCTTCGGCCGGAGAGCGCCACAAAGGGCGAGGCTGTGAATAATCTACGCGAGAATCCTCTTTTCAAATCAATCTGTTACAAAAATGTCAAAAAACTTTGTTGGGTGCTGTTGACTGGTCAGCGTTGATGGCCGTATAAGCCGCGTCACTGAACGAGGGCGGCGGCGCTGCAGGCGACGAAGTCTTTCGCTCTAGGATTTCTTGAAGGTTGGC
>NZ_JBFREC010000017.1:0-12699 GCF_052114105.1 Rhizobium sp. RAF36
ACGTCATATGGCGTCATTGCCGCATGAGAGCGGCATGAATTGAGACCCTGCGCCGAGGCGCGGGGCAGAAACGCGTTGGTACTCCGCCCGGAAAATCAAAATGGGCGGATGAGCAGCTAATGCGGCGAGTTTTTCAACGATATCGGCGCTAGGGAGACCACCGGGTATTTCAAACATTCGCTTTCATCAATCGGCACAAATTCGATGACTTCCGAGACTATCCCCGCATCGCGGCAACCAAAGCCATGATAGCATAAGGAAGCACACCCGCCTTCACCTTGTGTGCCCCCTTCGATCCACGCAACTTTACGGACGCGATCTTGAAACTTCCAAAAGAAGGTACGCTCCGATTGCAGTGACAGATTCAAGCGGACGTTACTCGTCGAGCAGTTCGGCTCAGGAGCGCGGGCTTTGCAAAGCTACAACGGCAGTGCGCGATGGGACGCGAACGGATGGGCTATGCGCACGGCGAAGTATGCTGGACGCCTTTCCCGTGTCCCGAAATCATCCGTAGATAAAGGCCGAAAGTTCATCCGGCGTCCCGTCGGGGAATGAGCTTTTCAAATGGTCGAGAAAGGCGGAGACGCGCGCGTTGAGCAGGCGTAGCGAACGATCCGCCTCTCATGCTCCAGCCTGCCCATGATAATTTCGGGTGCATGCCGCATTCCCCTATCGTTCCTGTTCGTCCCGATCGCGTTTTTGCTCGGCCTCGTGCTGAAGCTCTTCCGATCTCGGCACGAGCTGTTTGGCAGGGACGGTTCGATTTTCGCCGCCACTTCCATGCAGCGACGCGTCTTGTTCACCGTAACCATTTGCGCGTCCAGCTCGGTCATCGTCGGCGCGGTCCTTCGCCCGATTGCGCGAGCGCTCGGCCGCTGCGATTGCCACACGCAGTTCTTCGTCAGCCTCTGCAATCTCGCGCAGATAGCTATTGCCCGAGGCGCCGAGCTCGGCTGCCGTCGCCATCTCAAAGTTCAAGCTCGCCTGCAAGGACGCCTTATCGGCTCGAATTTCGTCATCGTCAGCCAATTCGATCCGCTCGCGATAATATTCGACCTCGACCATGATGTTGTTTCCAACCTCGACGGCTTCGGGCCCGTGGCGTGCAACAGCCTCATCCCACTGACGATTGGCGTCGTCCGGTCTGGCCGACCCGCTGCTTGGCGCGCGATCCTCAACCTGCTCCGCCAGTTCCATCATCTCGCGACGAACATCGACGTGCTCCCGGGCGGCCGCGGCAATTTCCTCGAAATTGCTCCGATCATCCCGCGGCATGATCCGCTCCGCCTGGAAAAGGGCGGTCTCAACGCGTTTTTCGTACGCCTCGAATTCCGATCGTGTCATGGTGCTCATGTTTTCGATCTCCGCAACCTCAAAAATACTAACCAATTTGGTTTGGAATTGCGAGCCGTTTTCGCGCTCGCCCGATTGCTTTTCGGCGACGAACTCTCGCCTTCCAAGTGCTGTATTAACCCGGAAAATCCTGCTTTTTGCAAATTCAGACGCGCCGATATCGTCACTGTCTCGTGCGAGGTCTTCCCAGGCACCGTGAACTGTTTCAGTATAGGCTTGGCTTTTTGAGGTTCTCGTTGAGGTCACGACCTCGCGCCGTTTTCTATCGTATCGGCGCGCAGCGCTATCGGACGTTCCCACATGCTCGGTGCGGCCTTCCCGGTTGATCGGGCGAACCTGATTTTTGGTATAGGAGGCAGCATTCGCCTGATCACGGCGATCGGTCATTTCCATCCGTATACCATGCTCGCGGGCATGCTGCGCCAAACCTTCGCGCCAGCGCCGGAAAGATGCGATCGATGTCTCGACACGTTCGCCGTCCTCGGATCGCATGGCAACGATTGCGTGAACATGGACGTGCGGTCGCTTACCGCCGGCCGACTCGGTTTTGGGATCCTGACCTGGATCATGAAGAGAGAAAACGTACCGGTGCTGACCAAACTCCGCCGCCAGGAACTCTCGGGCCGCCGCGCGAAAAGCCTCGACATCGGTTCCGGCCCTCGCGGACATGACAAGGTGCATTACATCGCGCGGCTTGCGGCTATGCAGTTCGCCCCTCCACTGCAGTTGCACCAGATCGCCCGCCAGTTTGGCGTCCGTTATCGTCTCCCCGCGATTGTCTCGAACGCCACCGTCAGCTCGCTCGACGAGTTTGCGCAAACGTGCGGTCCCATATTCGACGCCATTGCCATAGCCGGTAAAATGGAACTCGGCCGATCGGCCCCCGTTTTCCGACATTCGCGCCTGAACGATCTCTTGCGCCTTTTCATCAGCTGTCAGCCGCTCGCCGGCCCGGTCTCGCAAGACGGCAACACCATCGATCCGGTAATGGTCCTGACGCTCTTGCACGGCGAATGCAAACGAGCGCTTTCCCAGCGCCGTACTCACGATATCGCGGGCCCACGCGTCCAGCGCCTGCCCTTCATCGGGCCTCCGCTTGACGTCGATACGAAATGTCCCGATGTCGCGGCTCTCGGCACGGTTGCCCATCAGGTGCGCCCAGTCCTCAGAAAGGCCCGCGACCGCCCCCCGGCCGCGCAGTTCTTCGCCCGCCTGATTTTCCATCGCCACATCGCCGTTTCGAGAGATATAGCTCGCCATGGCGCCCAGGCGTCCGCCGCCGCCGAACGATGTCATCTTCACGACCGCGGGCTGACTTCCGCCGGCAAGTCCGGCAAACCGTGTTGCCATCGAACGCGGCGCCGGCCCGGGCCACGCGAGGCCTTCACGTGCGGCTCTCCCGCCGACATTGAGACGGCCGCCAACGCCGCCGCCTGAAGCAACTCCCCGCCGCCGGCGCTCTTCCTCCTCACTGGGAGAATTTCGGCCGATCAACCGCTCGTGCAGGTATGCCGCTCGGCGCTGCTCCCATTCCGCCGTAAAGGCGCCGAGAAAAATTTCCATCAGTCCCGACGTCCAATCCTACGGCCTGGCCGGCTGGCGAGACGCTGCAACTCAAGAGCAAGGCCCGCGACAAGGGGCTGCAGCTCGCGCAGGTCAGCGATGGCGTCTGCCGGAACGGAACGTTGATACGAGCGCCGAACGAGACTGTTGAGGTTCACTCCAATGGCCCGCAGGTCACGATGAAGAAGCTCAAAAACCACCCGATCGTCTTCCGACAGGAACGGTAAGATGCCGGCACCATCAAGCGTCAATGAGCGCATAAACGCCGACACCGACATCTCCGACTGCCTGGCTGCGACTTCGACAGCGGCGAGCTCTGGCGCGGAAAAACGCGCATGGACGACACGCTCCTTACGCTCCTTGACAGCAGGCACCGCAGGTCGTGACCTTCCATTTTCGACCATGCCGTCGTCTCTTCACGTGTTCGCCGCAGGCGGCATCGGCGGCCCGTCCGCCGATCGTCAGCAAATTTGTATCACAAATTTGCGTATCCTGCCAAACCAATATAACCTATTTCAGTTCATAAAAGCCAAACTTAACCTGGCACCGTAAAGGCCACATTCATACTCGTAACACTCATCGGAAGTTTGACCCTTCCACATCACATGACCAACTCGTGTGAAACATCGATAGCGTTGCTGGAAAGAGGAAAGTGAAAGTTATATAGTGAAAATTAGAGGACTCATGGGGTGCGGATGATCTTCCACAAGATATGAGACAATGCTTCGAAAGAGTGTCATCGGACTACCTAGTGGATGATCTGGGATGTGATGCACCCAAGCAAAAAGCGACTGGACGTCTGCAATTTTTGACCTATTATAGTTCATATTTCGAGCATGGCGCCGAAACAGTTCCGTAGCGGGAGAAGGTCATGCCTCGGACCTATGCAGTCGTCAGTAACAAGGGCGGCGCCGGCAAGACAACGATGGCGACGTTGATTGCCGGCGAATACGCTCTATCGGATCAGCGCGTCCTGATGATTGACGCCGACAGCCGTCAAAATCTGGCCGGCTGGTGGAAGCTCTGCCACAGCAAGGGCAATGTACCGGATAATATCGAGGTGACGATTGCGGCGACCCAACGGGCAATCGACGATTTCCTGAAGAAGCTCGCCAGCTTTTTCGATGTCGTCCTGATCGATGCGCCCGGTGTCGATAGCGTGCTGCAGACGACGATCATTCGATCGTCGGACGTGGTCCTTTCACCGGTACAGCCGGGCATCAAGGAAATCGAGGCCGCCGGCCAAACCGTCGCTGAGGTGAACGACATCAACGATCGCCTCGGTTTATCGATCGTGCATATGAACGTGCGCACCCGTATCACGCTGCCCGGCCGCAATCTTGAAGCCTATCGCTACATCCGGCCGTTCGTGGCAGGTCTTCTCGATGCGCACTACCATACGATGCTTCTGGAAACCGAGCTTTACGAACGCAATATCTATCGCGAGATCCAGAACGGCCTCGGGACACTCCAGATGCAGGACGTGACAGACTCAGTCCGGAAGGCGCGTCTCGAAGTAAAGGCGCTGGTCGATGAGATCGACATTCGCCAGGTGGCCGGACCGGCTGAGGCGGCGGCATGAACAAAGGGGCGATCGACTTCAAGCAGTTCTCTCTCGCGCCACGCCGAAAGCCTGCAGTTCAGGATACAAACGAAGGCCGGCTTGAGGTTGCCGCTGACGAGCAAGCCGCCGATTTGCACGATCAGGCTCCGGCGCCTCTCGACAATGACCGCGGCCGCCAAACGGCGCTTCCGCGCCTTCCCGAAGACGAGCGGCAACGGCGAAGCGCAAAGCGGGCTGCCGATCAGGACGATACCCGGCGGCGCCTGAAAAGCCTGAAGCGCGCCAAAGACCGCGCCATCAAATTTTACGTCAATGTGCCGCTGGAGCAGGAGATGAAGGCGCGTCTCGTGAGAGCGGCTCATGAAAACGAAGTGAAGATGACGGTTATCATGCAGGCTGCCATTGAAACCTATCTCGAAGACAACGGCTATTGAACAGCAGCATCTGGACACGCCGGTCGATCCGGCGTGTCCAGATCAAGCGCGCCGTGGGCCGCCTCAAAATGGGGGCTCGACCTCGATGCGGCCGTCGAGTTCGGCCCAGATGACTTCGCGCTCGGCCAGCGCCAGGTCGAGCTCGGCTTCAAGCGCCCGGCGTTCCCAGGTGGTTTCGGCGTTACGGGCTTCAGCGCGCAGTTCTTCGATATGCTGGTCGATGGTCATCGTCGTCTCCTTGACGTTTGTGGAAGATGACGGCGGCACGCAGGGTGGGGAGAGGCAGGTCCAGGCTCGTGGAACACGACCGGCGGAGCCGGCGCGCGGAGGAACCGATTTTGTCGAAGTGCAGTGAAACGGAACGGAGAGAAAATCGGAGGGGCCGCGCGGCCTTGAGCTGGCTCTTCCCACCCGGCACAATCGCCCGGTCTGAGCAGACAGGTTTCCCTCTCGTTGGGCACCCCTTCCTGCTTGCCATCGGCCGCTGCGGGCAGCCGTTGCCATGAGGCGGTTCCGGTTCGATAGTGTCGAATGCGATGAGGATCACCCGGATTTCGCGGGACTGCTGGCCCGCGCCTACCGCGCCAAAGTCCGACCGCTGTGTCTCTGCCGTGAGCAGGCGGCGCCGATGTACATCGCAGATATCGGCAATCAACTGGTCATCAAGCGCATGCCGCTTTCCGGTGAAGGCCATGACCCAGCATGTCCCTCCTATGAACCGCCCTACGAATTGTCCGGGCTCGGCCCGCTGATGGGAAGTGCAATCCAGATGGATGCCTCTCTCGGGTCAGCCTCATTGAAGCTTGATTTTTCCCTTTCCAAGCGCGCCGGGAGCAATCGTCCCGGCGTACCGGAACCTACCGGCGAAAGCGTGAAAGCGGAAAGCAGAAAGCTGTCGCTACGCGCCCTGTTGCATTTCCTGTGGCATGAGAGCGGCCTGACCGAATGGACCGCGCACTGGGCCGGAAAGCGCCACTGGTGGCAGGTCTATCATCATCTGCTGGAGGCCGCCGGCAACATGGCGGTGCGCGGCGAGAGCCTGTCGGAGCGGTTGCTCATTCCCGAGCCTTTCAGGGCCGAGGATAAGACAGCGATCGAACACAGGCGGGCGCAGAAGATGGCTGGTCTTTTCCAGCAAGGTCCGAAGCGCCTGATGTTGCTTGTCAGCGAGGTCAAGGAATTTACGGAGGCGAGAGACGGCCGGCTCGTGGTGGTCAAGCATATGCCGGGCTTCCGGCTTTATCTTGAAGACACGGCCTGGAAGAGCGTGCAGCGCCGCTTCGAAGCGGAATTTGCTCTCTGGCAAAGCGGGGAAAACCTGCACCTGATGCTGATCGCGACGATCGGCAGCGGCAAAGCCGGGATCGTCACCATCGACGAGATCGCGCTGATGTGCGTCAGTGAACAGTGGCTGCCGATCGAAAATGCTTTCGAGCAAAAACTCGTCGGGCGGTTGACGCGGTTACGCTTGAAGTCGGTCAAGGGTCTGCGTTTCAACCTTGGCCGAAACCGACCTTTGGCCAACGCGATGCTGCTGGAGACGAAACCGCGGCCGCATGCGCTCTACATCGTGCCGCCGTCGGCCGGCGCTGATTTTGAGGAAGCACTCAAGAAAATGATAGAAGCGCGGCCCGATCTTGGCGCCTGGGTCTGGCGCGTGGTCGAGGGCGATATGCCGCCAATCCCGACGTGATCGTGGCGATCACTCGGCCGACGCGCCTTCAAGGAGACCGTCGTAGACTTCGAGCAGTGCATTGGTGATCGCCTGGCCGAGTGCGGCGCCTGCCGCGCGGACGTCATCTTCGGAGCCGTCGCGGGCAGCCCGTGCCAATTCGAACCCTTCCTCACTGACGATCAGCTTTGCCACCTCGATCGCCCAGAGCCCGAAATCACCACGATTGTCGATCTTGATTGCCTCTTGCACGACGACGCTCCCCTTTCTTTAATGGTGAACGGCCTTTATCGGGAGAAAGCGCCGATAGCCAGAAATCATCACCGATGTGAATCGAACCTCAGTGATCGATTCAAAACTCTCGTTGGACGGAGGCGACCCAATTCGGCGACCTTGCCTAAATGCCGAACTATCCATTCCATCTCTACTGCCAGCGCATCGATGCCACCCGGAACATGGCTCGATACTACGCCATCTCTATTCAGCCGACATTGTTCGGCGAGGCCTCGGTCGTTCGTTCATGGGGACGCATCGGCAAGGCGGGCGGCGAGAAAAGCGAAGTCTTCGACAGCGAACGGGAAGCGGCTATCCACTTCCTGGCCATTGCACGCAGGAAGAAGACGAAAGGCTATAAATCGGTCGGTAGTTGTGGAAATCCGGCATGGCCAAGTGCTTTTGCTGCACCGCGTCGATGACAACGATCGTCGCCGATGGCAGGGATTCTCGACCATTAATGATGCGGAGAAGCAAATGACCACGACAAACGAAATCGCAGACAAGATTGCAGCGGAGCATGGTCTCACCAAGGCGCAGGGCAAGATGATCATCGAGGCGGTGATCGCCTCCATCACCGAGGCTGCGGTTGCCGGCAACGAGACCTCGCTGCCGGGCTTCGGCAAGTTCAAGGTCAGGGCGACGCCCGAGCGCGAAGCGCGCAACCCGTCCACGGGTGCGACCATCAAGGTCGCAGCCGCCAAGAAGCTGAGCTTCCAGCCGGCCAAAGCGCTGAAGGATGCGCTTAACAAGTGACACACCGAAAGCCCCGCTCGGATCGAGCGGGGCTTTCGGGTCAATTCGTCAGCGGCGCGTGCTGCGCGACCAGATAAGCTGCAGACCTTCCTGCCCCTGGACTTCCGTCAGGGTCGCGTAGATCGGGGCGGGGAAGCTCGGGTCGTCGAGCTTGACCGAGATGTAGTCGCGCTCGGTTTCACGGGCCTGCTTCTGCCAGCCGGCACCGAACTCGACATTGCCGGCCAGAACCCTGAAGTCCGGTGCGTCGTCGGAGGAGCGTTCGACCCTGATAATCTTGGCCTTGACGTTGAGGTTGAGGGTCTTGATGGTGCCGGAAAAGCCGTTTTCGGAAGCGGTGAATGAGCCGATGGTTGCCATTGTCTTGATCCTTTTCAGTTGCTCGTGCCGCGCCCATCGCGGCCTCGATGGCTGTCGACAAGACCGGAAACGATCGGACCGCACCCCTTGTGGCTGAAACGAAGTGGAGGACGGCAATTAGCCGAGGCTTTCTTGTCTCGCGAGGAATGGCCGCAGATCCGGGGTCCCCACATGACCGGTCATATGGGGTGGGCGTGGCCAGGGGAAGAAAACGAGCAAGCCGTTGCGGGAAGACGATCGAGCCGAGCCCGCGAGGCGTTTTTTGGTCAGACAAGCCGCATCGAGACCGCGGTGGGCGAGCCGTAGCTTGAGGATGGGCCCGACCATGGCACCGTCAGCGTCCGGCGTGATTCCGGACGGCGTTGCCAAGCATACCCAGTATCGGGAATTGAAGGCACCAGAGGCTGGCCGCGTGACTTCGCTCCGATGTGCCAAATAGGAATTCAGGACGGAGCCGACGTGATCGGCCTGATGCCGGAACTCGCGACGGTGCCACCGGCTATGATCGGTTCACCGTCGCCAGCCTGCTGCTTGCCGCTGCATCCTTGACGGTGCGTGCGATGTTTTTCAGGAAGGCCGGGCTGAAGCTGCCGAGTGGCCTGCTTGTTTCGAAGTCGAAAGCCTTGTCGAGCTCGACGCGATTATATTCGTCGAGGATGATCCAGCAGGGAAAATCGAGGCCGGCACGGCGGCATTCGATCTGGCTGATCGGCAAAAACAGGCGATCCTCATGCGGGGCCTGCGAGGTGATGGCGAAGAGGAAAACGGCGCCCGGGACATCGGGCGTCCGCACGACGACGCAGACGGGGCGGGCCTTGCGGCCGCTTTCCTCGCCGGCATCGGCCTGTCGTTTCCAGAGATAATGGAAATGGACGACGTCGCCCGCATCAAACATGATCGTCCTTGAGCAGCGCGTCGAGGCCGGTCATCAGTTCTGCATGGACGGCATCCGGGGCATCGTCGAGGCCGTAGGCGAGCGTGTGCGAGCCGCCGAGGAGGCGCCGATACTGTTCCGCCGTCAGAATGACGAGTTTCTCCTTGCCGCGCTTGGTAAGCGCGACCGGCTCGATCAATGCTGCCTCGAGGATTTCACCGGAGGCCCGGTTCATATCGGAAAACGAAAACTGCTTCATGAGAACCTCCATTCACCTACGTAAAATACGTATTCTAGGTAATTCATGCAAGTCGGCTGCGACAGAAACCGACTTGCAACACGTCATGCCGCCATCTTGGCGGAACCGGGCTGCAACGCATGCAGATAAGCCACGGCCCTTTGCGCCTGCGCTGCAGCCTGGACGATGAAGCGTTTGTCGCCGCGGAGCACCTCAAGCCAGGACGCGAGATAGCTTGCGTGGTCGGGCCGCGGCTCAAGGTCCGGGACAATGCCGAGATCGGCGGCGAGAAACGCCGCGCCGAGTTCGGCGATCAGCTCCTCGCGCGCCCGCTCGGAGCGGTCTTTCGCGTAGCGGGAAAGATCGCGGTTCACGCGATGTGATGGCCCCGTCCAGTGGATTTTATGCCGATATCGGCATAAGACCCATAATGCCGACCGCCGGATTATGCCGATAAGGGTGGGAATGCGCCGACGTTTGCAACGAATTCCGGCGCATCCTGTTCGGCATAATCAGAGTGTTTCGAGGAATGCGAGGAGCTTGTCGCTTGGCTTATAACGCGAAGGTTTTGAGCGCTCCAGCGCGTCTCTGCTCATGCGGGTCCCGCGGATCGTTGGGAACACGATGTCCGTTTCATTGCCACGGCATTCATGCAGCCACGCTTGTAAAAGCCTCGCCGTGTCGCGCCGAAGCGGCGTGCTGCGCTCCTTTCGCCCCTTGCCCTGGCACCGGATATGGGCGCCGGTTCCGAGAACAATATCTGATGTGCGCAAGGATATGAGCTCGGATGCTCGTAGACCGGTTTGAAGGGTGAGAACGAGAAGGGTATGGTCTCGCCGGCCGGCCCATGTCGATCTGTCCGGGGCAGCGATAATCGCATCGATTTCGTGTCTTTCGAGGAAGTCGATGCTTCGCTTCACATAACGCTTGTTCGGCATGTCTAAAACCTTTTGGCAATGCCGGAGCAGGTCAGGCTCCAACATCGCGACAAACCGGAAGAAGGAGCGTATGGCGGCAAGCCTGGTATTCCGACTGCGTGCGGAATTGCCTCGGTCAGCCTCTACGTAGTTGAGGAAGTTTCCGACCAATGCCGCATCGATATCCTCGACCGCGAGCTTGGTCGGCGGCCTGCCTAGTTGCCCACTTGCAAACATCAGGAGGAGCCGGAACGTATCCCTGTAGCCTGCGATCGTATTGGGGCTTGCGTTGACCTGCTCGGTCAGCCGCTCGGTAAAGAAACGCTGGACCAGTGTGGGAAGGCGCGAAGGCTTCATGGGCGTACCTCCCGTTCAAGGGAAAGCTCCGCCCTGCGGGATGCCAGTTCCAGGAGTTCCGGAATCGCTTCGATATACCAGTAGGTATGAGACACGCTCTCATGGCCGAGCATTGTCGTGAGCTTGATCATTTCCTGGTCGGGGTCCAGGCCCTGTCGATACCAGTCGATCATCGTCTGGACGGCGAATGTGTGGCGTAAGTCATGGATTCGCGGGCCGACCCCATGCCGCTGGAACCGTTGAAGCTGGCGCAAGCCAACGGCTTGGGAGATCGACGCAAAGTTATAGCGTGCCGCGCAGTCGCTGATCCGTCTACCGTGATCGTCGACGAAGAAGGGAACGGGCCGCCCCTCGCAGAGCCGGTCGCGCTCACGGGCGTAGCTTTGAAGCCGATGGGAGGTGCTTGGGCTGAACGGGACAATCCGTTGCTTACCGGATTTGCCGTTGCGGACGATCACGATCTCTTGCGTGAAGTCGATATCGGCGCGATCAAGCGACAAGGCCTCGCTGATGCGAAGCCCCGTGACCGCAATCAGGCCAAAGAGCGTGGGGTACGTCAGCCGCCGGATGCCATTTACCGAAGGTAGCATAGCAGCCTGATCAAGGAGCTGAGCGATCTCACCCGACGTGTAGATGAAGGGCTTTGGCCTCCGCTTGCGATGCGGGATCAGATTTGCCGGCGGGATCTTATGCCGGCTGTCATTTGCGTGCAGCCAGGCTGCGAACAGCCTGACAATGCCGAACCGGCGGGACCATGTATATTGACCGGCCACGCCGAAGTTCTTCATCCATCGCGCAAAATGATCTCGCTCAAGGAACTCGGAGCCTTCCGATAAGACAAAGTCAATAAATCTACGGAGGATGCGTTCATCTGTCCGAAGAGAGAAGCCAAGGCCGCGGCGGATTTGGAGATAGGTGTTCAGTTGTGCCGATAGCATGCTCATGCGGCGTCCTCCGCTGTCGGCCACGGCCTTGCAATCGTTCGCAGCCCTTCGACATCCAGTCGGGCATATTTGAGCGTCGTCGTTCGAGATCGATGCCGCAGCGTGTCGGCGATTTCATTCAGCGACGCACCCTGTTCCAGTAGGTTCGTCGCCAGACTATGGCGGAGGATATGCGAGCCGACGTATGGTACCGGCGGCTTCATGCCCAATCTTTCATAGGCGCCACGCAGAAGCTGGTTCAGTCGCTGCGAGTCCTTGAATGGCTTGTGAGGTGGCCGGGACGACACGAAGAGGTCGCGGGTCTGACCTTGACGCTCTGACTGGAGGTAGTCTGCGATCGCCGCCCCGACGTCGGGCAGAAGCGGAAGCCTGTCGTGCAACTGTCCTTTGCCGCGGACAATAATCTCCGCAGCCCGCCAATCAATATCGTCGAGTTGGATTGCAATGACTTCGGGGGCCCGCAATCCGTATCGTGCCATCAGCAGAAGCATCGCATAATCGCGCTTTGGCGAGTTTTTCACCTTGCCGACGTCTTGAAGCACGGCTTCGACGTCATCCTGCTTTAAATGTCGAGGCAGTCTCGTGCCGTGCCGGATGGCAACCCGCGGGACCACCTTTGCGAGGTTTGTCTGCGTTTTCCCAGTCTGAAAGAGAAAGCCGAAGAAGGAACGCAGGTGCGTGGAGAGGGTTTTGTCGCGGAAGGCCGATTTGCGATCCAGAACATCGGCAAGAAAGTCCGAGATATCTTTAACGGCGATTTCGCCGGGTTGGTCTCGGGCCTCGCCAAATCGGAACGCGAGGAAGCGCCTCGCCATATAGGAGGCATGTCGGATCGTGCGCTCGCTCATGGCCCGTTGAGTCCGCAAATATTCCTCGAACTCGGCACGGAGCGAGTTGCGGGCAAGTTCGGCTTCGCTGGGTTCTGGAAGTGGCGCAGCAAAGCCCTTCTCACCAAGGAAACGGACAAACGCCTTTAGGCGATAGCAAGCATTTCTCGACTTTGGCTTCACCAGGGCAACGGCGTCATCCGGGGTCAGCGTTTGCCATTCGAGGCCGTTTTCTGCGACTGTCGTGCTGAGGTGTTGGACTGCGTGGCGATATCCGCCGATCGTATTTTGAGAGTATCTTTCGCTGCGAAGACGATCAAAAAACTCCTCAACGAGTGAGGAGGGCAATTTCTGAGCGGCAGTATTTTTGAGTTCGGACTTCATATGGTGCTCCTTTGTTGAAGGCGCCCCCACATGATCTCATCGTCTCCGCATTTTTGATTGCAGATCAGCTTCGCGGTTTAATGATCGCTCTGATTATGCCGCGCAGGATGCGCCGGAATCGTTGCGAACGTCGGCGCATTCCCACCCTTATCGGCATAATCCGGCGGTCGGCATTATGGATTT
>NZ_JBFREC010000018.1:0-5547 GCF_052114105.1 Rhizobium sp. RAF36
CTGGCATAGGAACCATAGAGGATGACCTTGAGGATCTTGCCGTCCGACCGCTTGGCGGAAAGCTTGGTCGCACGGAACCGTTCAGCCTCGAAGAAGATGATCTCCAGCACACGTGCAAGCTCGCGGCGTTTGTTCGCCGGCAGATGATCAAGTGGATCAGTCAAGGTCAAAGCTGCATCGAAGCCTTCGCTGTGAATCGCCTCATCCATCGTAGTGGCTCCGCTGCTGTTTCGCACCATTGCCTTTTACGCGCACTATACTGTGTGTGCAACCTTAGATTATATTGGGCTTCGCGTCGAAAATCATCCATCTGACGGAGAACCAGCGTTTGCGGCATAAGGCCAGCCTTCTTGGTGAGACTAAGCCCCCCAGTGGACTCCGTAACCGAGGGCCGTTAGTCAGGCAGTGACCATGCGAGCGGTACTAATTCGGCACGCGCGTGAAAACACTTGCCCCGACCGCAACCGCAAGCCTGGTGAAAATCGGTCAGCGAATCAGCCCTTTCTGGCTCGCATCGTTCGGACCCCGAGCTGTGGAGGGTAGGCATTCGGGGCGCATTTTCTGTTGAATGACTCAGTTTCGGCGGGCTTCGCAAGGTCGTAATCCGGAGATCGCCGTTGCTGAGGGGCTCGCAACATTCGAGCATTCCTTTTGGAACTCGGAGGAATGAATTTCGACCTAGGTTGACACCGCACGCTTTACGGTTGTTTTTGCAAGCTGCCTTGAGTATGCGTCCGTGATGCTATCTCCGTAGTTTGCTGTCGAGTGTGCTTTTTTACGGGGAAGTATTCGGTGGATAATGGGAATCAGGCGGTGAATGATGTTGAAGTCCCCTGACACCCGATGTCCGGTATCGGCATACGGATGCCGTTGTTTCTGTATAAGCCACTCCGCCTTTGCGACTTTTGGAGACCCTCTAGGCCTTGCCACGGATAGGGCTGATGTTTGACAAACCCGCTCAACATGTACTTGCCTTACCCCGGCCAGCGAAACGGGTCATCGCGCTGCTATTCGATGCCTGTCTTTGCATCCTAACGGTTTGGTTTGCGTTCTGCTTTCGCTTCAATGACTGGTATTTGCTCACGGGGCTGCAGTTCTGGACGATCCCGATATCGCTCGTGATTGCGCTTCCGCTGTTCATCACCTTCGGCCTTTATCGAGCTATCTTCCGTTTCATGGGCTGGGCGGCCTTTTCGACAATCATCAAGTGCGTTTTGATCTATGGGGTGGTGTACATGGTGATCTTCACGGTCATCAGCGTGCCGACCATCCCGCGCACTGTCGGGATCTTGCAGCCGATGCTGCTCTTGCTTGCCGTCGGTCTGTCGCGCTTCGTGGCGCGCTACTTCCTTTACGATGCCTATAGCGAAATTCTCAGCGAGGCTGCGTCGATCCGAACGCTGGTCTACGGCGCTGGCACCCAAGGGAGGCAGCTGGTCAGTGCCCTGGGTCATTCGGCCGAGTTCAAGGTTGTGGGTTTCCTTGATGACGATCACGGCCTGAAGGGCATGTCGCTGAACGGTGTGAAGATCTATAGCCCTCTCACCATTGAGAAGGTCTGCGCGGATCTTGAGGTCAAGACCGTTTTGCTCGCCCTGCCGCAAATCGATCGTGCTCAACGAAACGAGATTATCGAGCGTCTACGCTCGGCAAGGGTCGCAGTGCGTACAGTTCCCGATATCAGCGCATTGGCAACAGGCCAGGCGCAGCTGACCGACCTTCAGGACCTCGATGTTGAGGACCTGTTGGGCCGCACTGCGGTGCTGCCAAACATCGCGTTGCTGGAGCAAAATGTTCGCGATCGCGTCGTCCTAGTCACGGGTGCGGCCGGCTCAATCGGAAGCCAGCTGTGTCGCGAGATCGCCAAGCTCGGCCCCAAGGCACTCCTGCTTTTGGATCAGAACGAGTTTGGCATCTACGCCCTGCAGGGCGAATTAGCTGGCGAAAATACAGAGCCGCCATTTCCGATTGTCCCGCTACTTGCCAATGTCTGCGACGCATATCGCATTAACACGATTATCCAGACCTGGAAGCCCGCCACCATCTATCATGCGGCAGCTTACAAGCACGTGCCGCTCGTCGAGCAGAACCCGGCTGAAGGCGTGAAAACCAATGTCTTCGGAACGCTGAGTGTATCCAAGGCTGCCTTGTCTGCCGGTGTTGAGCGCGTGATTCTCGTGAGCACCGACAAGGCGGTTCGTCCAACCAATGTTATGGGCGCTACAAAGCGGTTGGCCGAATTGATTCTGCAGGCACTCGCCGAGGAGCGCGGGAAGACAACTTTCTCGATGGTCCGGTTCGGCAACGTGCTCGGCTCTTCCGGCTCGGTCGTTCCGCTTTTTCGCCAGCAGATCAGTCGGGGTGGTCCGATCACGCTGACGCATGAGGAGATCACACGGTTCTTCATGACCGTGCCAGAGGCCGCGCAACTCGTGATCCAGGCCGGCGCGATGGCGACCGGCGGCGATGTTTATCTGCTCGACATGGGCGACCCGGTAAAGATCATCGATCTCGCGCGCCGCATGGTCGAACTATCGGGTCTCACGGTCCAGGACGAGCAGAACCCGAACGGCGACATCAGCATCGTAACAACCGGCCTGCGCCCCGGGGAGAAACTCTACGAAGAGCTCTTGATCAACGACAATCCCGAAGTTACTGACCATCCGAAGATCAGGCGCGCCCGCGAACAATTTCATGGCTGGCCGCAACTGTCGGCCAGGCTCGATGAACTCGCCGAGCTCGCACGCGATGGCGACGCAAAGCGTCTGAAGGCAGCGTTGAGCGATCTCGTGGCGGGATATAGCCCGATGGATCGCGTCGTGGATCTTGTCGCTCTCAGGCAGGAAGTATCGCAATGACGTTATTTGCTTCGCAAAAAAGCGCTTTCAACTGGAGACTTACATGCTTCTTGTAACCGGCGCCTCGGGCTTTGTGGGGCGGGGTCTCATGCAGACCCTTCGCCAGCGCGAAATTCCGTTTCGGGCAACGAGCAGACATGGCGGGGACGGGCTCGTTGCCGTAGGCGATATTAACGGTCGCACAGATTGGTCGGCCGCTCTCGCCGGCATCGATACCGTCGTCCATCTGGCGGCGGTCAACCAGAACGTTGTCGAGGGTTCGACGGCCGTTCTCGCGGAGTATCGATCTGTGAACGTCGATGGGACGCTTAATCTGGCGCGGCAGGCTGCGGCGGCCGGCGTCCAGCGGTTCATATTCGTGAGTTCGATTAAGGTGAACGGCGAGGCGACCGCGAAGGGCAAGCCCTTCAGAAATACGGACGCGCCGGCGCCGGAAACCGACTATGGCCGGACAAAGTTTGCCGCAGAGCAGGGGCTTCAAGAGTTGTCCGATGGCACTGAAATGGACGTCGTCACTATCAGGTCTCCGCTCGTCTACGGCCCCGGCATGCGTGGGAGCTTCCAGGCCTTGGTCCGGCTTGCTCAGCGCAGCTTGCCGTTGCCTTTCGCCTCGATCGATAACCGCCGATCGATGGTCTACCTCGAGAATCTGACTGATCTGATCGTGACTGCTGCAAGTCACCCGGACGCGGCAGGCGGGACGTTCATGGTTGCCGACTCGAGGAGCCCATCGACGCCGGAGCTGATACGCCTGATTGCTTCAGCGACCGGATCATCGACCTTGCTGCTGCCGTTTCCACCAGCGCTCTTGGAGCTTGCTGGAGGCCTCACCGGAAAGCGGGAATTGGTCAATCGTCTGACGCGATCACTCGAAGTGGACATCGCCGAAACCCGCCGTCGCCTCGGCTGGACGCCTCCATTCGAGATGCGCGAGGGTCTGTCGCGCGCACTCGGCACGACAAGCCCCCCGAAAGACTGACAAGACATCGGCGCTGAACCAGGGAATAAAATGGGCCTTTGATTTTTGCGCCGCATTGGGCGGGCTGATTGTTTTGTCTCCCCTGCTGCTTGTACTCACCATCATGGTCCGGCGCTCGTCGCCCGGCGGTGCTTTTTTCCGGTTGTTAAGGGTAGGGCGAAATGAGGTCCCCTTCACGTGCCTGAAGTTCCGGACGATGGCGGCCGGAACGCCCAATGTCGGCTCGCATGATGCCGCGGAAGCCTGGATCACGCCGATCGGCAAGACACTTCGCGCCTACAAGCTCGATGAACTGCCGCAGCTCGTCAGCGTGTTCAAGGGCGAGATGAGCCTGGTCGGGCCACGGCCATGCGTGCCCACGCAGCCCGACGTCATCGCCGCGCGTAGAGCTAAGGGAGTTTTTACTGTTCGCCCAGGGATAACCGGTCTAGCGCAGATTGCGGGCATCGACATATCGACGCCGGAGAAGCTCGCAGCCGCTGATGCCGAATACGTCAAGTCGGCCAGCCTCTGGCACGACATCGCCATGATCCTTGGTTCAGTCATGGGCAAGGGAAAAGGCGACGCCGCGCGGAAATAGTCCGCGCGCTCTTACGCCGCACGCAAATGCGATGCTTCCGGGGCAGCGCCTAGGCAAGGGACGATCGGACCTTCGGAGGCTGTAGCCCGCCGATCATAGGAGCGTCTCGCTAACGGCCTGCCCAGCAGCGATAACGACGCCCTGTTGCCATGGACATGCCGCATACTAGCGAAATGAGCTTCTGACAGCCAACTGTGACGAGCGTTTGAGCGCTCAAAGGGGCCGGAAATTGCCAGCGGGCATCAGCTGGGCTTGCCTTGACCCAACCGCTCCCGGCAGATCACCTCTACCAGATCCTGCAGAACTTTCACGCGCTGGATCAGCCAGTTGAGCTCCTCGGCCGTGATCTCGTAACTCGCCGAATAACGTGCCTCGACATAGGCACGCGACAGCAGCTCGAAGTGGCGCCGTGCGAGACGGTTATCACGAGGCCAAGCGAAGACCAGCCGGGTGTCGATATCCTCGGCTTTCGATCGGAGATTTTTGATGCGGTGCGACTTCGGACTATAAAATGTGATCGTCAGCAGAAGGCAGTGATAGAAATGCTCAGCAGCTTGGTGCAGTTCGAACGCGGCCTCCGCATAATATTGCTGCTCAAGCGCGAGTTGAGCGAGGTGCAGCCGCTTCTGAGCCCTGGGGAACCACAGATCGAAATGCCGCCGTGCCTCCGTGTTCTTCTCCGCTTTCGAGAGCGGCTTCGGCTGCGCCAGCGGATGGCCGGGCTCCTCATAAAGCACAATGCCATCGCGGGCGATATCGACGAAGAACGGCCGGCCGCGCGATAGCTGATCGTTTACGTCATGAAGGGAATGAACGACCGGCAGCACTGGCGTCTTGATACGGTTGGCGATCTGTTCCTGGATTAGCCGCTCCTCGAGTGCAAGCCATAGTTCATCCTCATCCGCAAAACTTTGCGAGTTGACGACCACCATCAGATCGTAGTCGGAACGGTAACCGCTCAGCCGGTCTTCCACCCAGTCTCCTCTGGCATAGGAACCATAGAGGATGACCTTGAGGATCTTGCCGTCCGACCGCTTGGCGGAAAGCTTGGTCGCACGGAACCGTTCAGCCTCGAAGAAGATGATCTCCAGCACACGTGCAAGCTCGCGGCGTTTGTTCGCCGGCAGATG
>NZ_JBFREC010000019.1:0-4494 GCF_052114105.1 Rhizobium sp. RAF36
CGACGTCATATGGCGTCATTGCCGCATGAGAGCGGCATGAATTGAGACCCTGCGCCGAGGCGCGGGGCAGAAACGCGTTGGTACTCCGCCCGGAAAATCAAAATGGGCGGATGAGCAGCTAATGCGGCGAGTTTTTCAACGATATCGGCCCAAAGCGGCCGTTGCAGGAAAGCATCCCGTCACACGGTCTCACCCCCGAAGGCGCACGACATCCTTCGAGGGCGGTAGTCCGAACTGCCTTGCGTATTCACGGCTGAACTGGTTCGGGCTTTCATAACCAACGCCGAAGGCGACCGACGTTGCCGTTCCTTCTCCAGCCATCAAAAGCCTGCGCGCATGCAGCAGCCGGACTTGCTTCTGGTACTGGATCGGGCTGAGTGCCGTGATTGCCTTGAAGTGTCGATGGAACGCCGAGACGCTGAGCGCCGCCATCTCCGCGAGAGCCTCGACCCTGAGCGGCTTGGCGAAATTTTCCCGGATCCATTGGATCGCAACGCCGATCCGCGATAGTGCAGCATCTGGCGCGGCAATGTCCCGCAGCATCCAGCCGAGCGGGCCTTGCAGCACCCTGAAGAGGATCTCACGCTCGTAGGCAGGTGAAAGCACGGCGATTTCGTCCGGACGGTCCATCAGCCGGAGCATCCGCACCCAGGCGTCGAGGAACTCGTCGTTGACCGGCGCGACGGAGAAACCGGAGCCGAACAGCTTGCTGCACACCTGCACGGGCAGATCGCTGATGAGGGCGGCGACCGTTGGCGAGTGGAGTGTCAGGCTGACCGCGAGATAGGGTTCTCCCGCCACCGAAGGGTGAACCGATCCCACCGCCGGAAGATCGACCGACATGACGAAATACGTCGCCGGGTCGTAGGCGAATGTCCGCTCGCCGACCGTCATCGTTTTCGAGCCAGTGAGGATCAGGTTGATCATCGGCTCGTAGACGGCCGAGAGCCGATGCTCCGGAATCTCGCCTTGGACCATTGCAACACGGGGAATTCCCGTTTCCGTGCGGCGGTTTTCCGCCGTCGATGCCAAGGCACGCAGTTCCTGAAGTTGCTTTTCCATGGCGATGACCGTGACAGCTCGAGAAAGCCCCTGCAAGCGTAAAGCAGAAATAGGCAAGCTTCGGAGAGGAATAGGTGAGCGGGCAAGATGGCACAGGCCTAGCTTCAGGGCACAGCAAACAGGCAAGGAAACAGCCATGAAGATCGTCATCGTCACCGGAGGAAGCCGGGGTCTTGGAGCCAGCACAGCCATCGAATGCGCCCGCAAAGGAATGGGCGTTGTCGTGACCTACAACAGCAACCCGGCAAAAGCGGACGATGTCGTCAAGGCAATCATCGGGAACGGCGGTAAGGCAGTAGCCTTAAAACTCGACGTCGGCGACATCGGCGCGTTTCCGGCCTTCCGGGATTCTGTTGCTTCGAAACTGCGTTCCATCTTCGGCCGGGACGATTTCGATTATCTCGTCAACAATGCCGGATACGGCCTCTTCAGTCCGATCGCGACTGTTACGGAAAAGCAGTTCGACGGGCTCTTTAATGTCCATCTCAAGGGCCCGTTCTTCCTGACCCAGATCCTGCTGCCGCTGATGGCGGATGGCGGCCAGATCATCAACATCACTAGCGCCACCTCGCGCGTGGCAACCGCTGGCGTCGCGCCCTATGCCTCCTTCAAGGGTGGGCTCGAAGTCCTGACCCGCTACATGGCCAAGGAGTTCAGCGAGCGCGGCATCCGGGCGAACTCGATCGCACCCGGCGCAATCCGCACGGAGCTTGGCGGCGGCCTGAACGACGAGTTCGAGGCCATGCTGGCAGGCCAAACCGCACTTGGCCGTGTCGGCGAGCCTGAAGAGATCGGTGGAGTCGTCGCCAGTCTCCTGTCGGCAGAGAACCGCTGGATCAACGCCCAGAACATCGAGGTCTCGGGCGGATACATTATCTGAGCAAAGGAGAGCACCATGCTCGACCATGTCTTCATATCCGTCAGCGACATCGATCGGTCGATTGCCTTCTACGAAGCGGCACTGGCACCACTCGGGATTGTTCATGCTCATGACTATGACGGAAAGGACGGGCCGCCCGGCCATCCTGATCTGAAGGGGTTCGGCGCGAATGGCAGAGTGTTCTTCTGGCTCCGCGAAGGCGTGGTCGAAGGCCGTGCTGCTCATATCGGCTTCGTCGCCGACAGCACCTCCCAGGTCGACGCCGCCTATGCCGCAGCTGTCGCCGCGGGCGCGTCAAAAATCCATCCGCCCGGAGCGCAGCTTCACTACGACCCTCGCTACTACGCCGCCCAGGTTCGCGACCCGGACGGCTACAGCCTCGAATTCGTCTACAAGGAATGGCAGCACTGATATGACAAAGCTGATGATCTACGGCGCGACCGGCTATACCGGCCGCATGGCGGCGGAACATGCGAAGGCTGCCCGCACGCCTCTCGTTCTCGCCGGCCGCAACGAAGCGACCCTCTCGAAACTCTCTGCGGAACTCGGCGTCGAGTACCGCGTCTTCGGCCTTGATGATGCTGCGGCAATTGACGTCGGTCTGGCTGGCGTCTCCGTCCTGCTGAACTGCGCAGGACCATTCATGCGCACCGCCGATTCGCTGATGAAGGCATCGATCCGCAACGGCATCCACTATCTCGACACGGCTGCCGAACTCGACAGCTACCGTCTGGCCGGCACGCTCGACGACGACGCGAAGGCTGGGGGCGTGATGCTCATGCCGGGCGGCGGCGGAAGCGTCTCCATGCTCGGCAGCCTTGCCGGACATGCGGTCGCTCGTGTGAACGCCCCCCGCAAGATCAGGATTGCGCTGCATGTCGCAGGCGGACTTTCGCGCGGGTCGGCGATCAGCGCCATGGAGAACGTCACAGTCGAAACCCTGGCCCGTGTGGACGGAGAGCTTGTCTCGATTGCCGCCGACGGCATCCGCAAGTTCGATTTCGGCAAGGGCGCGGTCGACTGCTTCCCGGTGACGCTGCCTGATCTTATCACCATCTGGCTGGCGACGGGGGTCCCCGACGTCGAGACCTTTGTGCATGTCACCGGCGATGGTTTCCCGCAGGGTGATCTCTCGACCCTACCGGACGGCCCCAGCGAAGAGGAGCGGCGGGCGAACCGCTACCAGGCAGCCGTCGAAGTCACTAGCACAGATGGAACGATCACCCGTTCCATCCTCGATACGGTCAACGGCTATACGTTCACGGCAATGGCGGCGGCCGAGGCTGGCCGGCGCGTCCTTGGCGGCGAAGTCCGTCCCGGCTTCCAGACGCCTGCGGCCCTGTTCGGAAGCGGCTTCGCGCAGACCATCGCCGATACCTCGATCAACGATGTCTAAGGAGACCGGCGTCATGCAGAAGCTCATCGAATCCTTCATCATGACCGCCAATGCCTTCGACGTGGAAGGGACGCTGTCGCTGTTCGCAGCCGACGCCGTCATCGACGATGTTTCAGTCGGCGACGCCTTTGTCGGCCGCGATGGTGTCCGGCATTACCTCGAGCGGTTCTTCGTTGGTTACAGCACCAACAGCAAGCTGCTGTCGATCGAAGAACTCGACGAATTCCATTCGGACGTCCGGCTCGATTTCACAGGCGATTTCGGACACGAGATCGGGATCCTGAAGATCGCGGTCAATCCCGATGGCCTGATCGAGCGCATCGACGCCGATCTCGAATAACAGACTAACTTTCAGCCCTATCGAAACAGGAACATCTGCGCCCAGCGCGCCGATGCCGGGGAGGGCGTGCATTCCGCAGGCCTCCGGCACGACAAGGAGCAAATTCATGACCCTATCGCCATCCTTCGCACAGGATGCTGCAGACCGGCTCGCCGTCGTCGAGGCTCTCTATCGCTTCACGGCCGGCATCGATCTTCGCGACAGCGATCTCCTCGCATCATCGCTGGCGGAGAATGCCGTCTCCGACTTCCGACCGGCTGCTGCCAAGGCCGGCTTCGAATATCCCGTTATCGAGGGCCGGGATGTCATCGTCTCGGCGTTGGCGACATCGCTCGCCAACCTGGACACGACGCATTCCGTCAGCAATCCGCGGGTGATGATCGATGGAGACACCGCACGCATGGACGTTCTCGTCGAAGCCCAGCACGTTGCCCGCAGCGATCCCTCGCGTCATTACCTGATGAAGAACCGCTACGACGTCGAACTCAAGAGGAACGGCGGCCTCTGGGTCATCACCCGCAACACCGTCGACAACGTCTGGCGCTCCGGCGACATTGGAGTCCTTTCCGGCATCTAGCCTCCACTATAGGTGCCCAAGGAGGGCGGCGAGAGACTTTGTCTCCGCCGCCTAGTAGCCTGTGGCCGCGGGGTAGCGCGATGTCCGCTTCTGGCGGATACTGTTGAAAAACTATTGGTGGTGAGCATCTCATCTATCCCCTTAGAAATTAGCGTCCGTGACACGAACGCCCGCCGAGATATCGTAATGCCTTTCTAGGAGGCTAAATGTGTGTAACTCGGTTGTGGATGGCGAAACAA
>NZ_JBFREC010000020.1:0-3242 GCF_052114105.1 Rhizobium sp. RAF36
CAAAACCTTCGCGTTATAAGCCAAGCGACAAGCTCCTCGCATTCCTCGAAACACTCTGATTATGCCGAACAGGATGCGCCGGAATTCGTTGCAAACGTCGGCGCATTCCCACCCTTATCGGCATAATCCGGCGGTCGGCATTATGGGTCATCTCGTGACTGAGGACAGCGACGTAAGCAGCATCATCCTTGAACGTGGGGAGATGCGGCATCTGTATATAGTCGTGAGCTGCTGCATAGTAGGCAGATGAACCGCCGTGGCGGACAAGTGCCCCTGTGTTGGCGAAGAAGCGACCGGCGGTACCGATGCGATCGAGGGGATCTGAAAAATCGGCATCGCGCTGAATGCGACCATCGAGGCCATTGATCTGGTCCGCGTTGAAGACGGTATAGGCCTTGATGAAGGGGATCGTGCGCTCGACGTCGTCACCGCCCCCGGTTAGTTCGGTGCGAATGATGGCGCTGGCAAAGACCACCGTGGTTCCGGTCTCACCCTTGCGCACGGCTCCTCCGAGTTCGAGCGCCTGGCGAAAGGTCATCCAGGTTGAGGAGCAGAAGCCTCGCGCGATGGCTTCGGACCAGAGGAGAAGAACGTTGATACCACTATAGGGCTCGCCGTTGTGGCGAAGCGGACGGGAAACCGGCTCTGTAGAACAGGCATTCTGCCAGGGTTGGATCCAGGGGCGCACGCCCTGTCGGAGTTCGGCGATGATTTTGTCGGTGATACGGCTGTAGATGTCGGATCGCTGGCTGGTTTGCTCTCTGGTCATGTGGGCCTCCGCTTGAGGTCGCGACAATCGCGACCTGCTACGGCGGTCCGAAAGCCGGGCTAGGAGTGCCGGCCAGCACCCACAGGGCCGCAACGAAGTGTAGGGCGGCAAAGCCGTTGCGGACGGCGCGAGCCTGGCAGGACAAAAGACGGGGCAGGCCGCAGTGTCGTCGCTGCAGGGGCGTGGACAGATCGAGAGAACGCGCGCGACCCTTGCCAACGTCCAAGGAGGCGCGAAATGGCTTCTCGCTTGCCCAAAAAGCGCGGAGAAACTGCTGACCCTCCCGCGTGTCAGTGCATTGGTATCGGTGCTGGTACTCAATCGCGACGTTACCAACCCAGGGGGAGCGCCGGAAACCATCCCGGCTACGATTGCGGCGGAGGTGGCAAGGGGTTAAAATTCGGGGCCGATAGACAGGCTGGCAGCCTCCATCATTTCGCATCGGTGCGGAAAAACGCGCGAAATGAGCCCTGATATCCTCGGCGCGCGCCGGTGGCTTTATCGACCGTATCGAGTGGCCATGCATGACGCTGGCGGATTTCCCGAGCGGGGCATCAATCGCGGGCGTACCTGGTTTGAGAGTCATAGGGTTCGAACGGAACGCGTCGGTCGCGTTCGTGGTGAAAGGGAACACCATCGCCATCCTGCGCATCCTGGCACGCCGCATGGACGGTCCTTCGGACCGGACGGAGCAATAAAGGAATTGCCTCGTGCACTTGTCATGTATGGGCGCTGGCGGGGATCACAGCCGTGAAGATGGCCTATGGCATAGCAGTCGCCAAGCACACTTGTGTAAAATCGCATTTCCGAAGGTCAAAGAAAGCCCCTCAAGTGGCTACCCATGAAGATGGCCGATATAGTATCAGAAAGTCCAGGTAGACGCGCGGGACGGCTCTGCCAACGCCACTCATTTCAGTTCGCAAGTTTACAGCCACTGCCGGGGCGTTCCATGCTCCAAGCTTGGCCGCGAGCCCTTCGTGAGGCCCTGTCGAACCGCCCGCTCCCGGCAATGATCGAGCTTTTTGAAGACGCTTTGACATTCAGCTGTGCATCCTGATTATCAGCATCCGTGACGGGCGATTGGAACCCCCAAAACGTGCATAGGAGCACTGCCATGCAGGGTGAGCGAGAACCGTTGCCTGTCGAGACGCTGGAACAAGATCGAGGGCGCGATGCTGACTCCCCAACGGAGATCCCGGCCAAGGGGCTTCGCGATGTCTTCTGGCGTGTCGTCCACTCGGTGATGGCCGACCGCGTGACGTTGATTGCAGCAGGGGTGACATACTTTTTGCTTTTGTCATTATTTCCCGGCTTGGGTGCACTGGTCGCCCTTTATGGTTTTGTGGCCGACCCGACGACCATTATGGGTCATATAGGTTTTGTCGCCGGCGTTTTTCCGCCTGGATCGTTCGATCTCATCCTCAACCAGTTGACCGCCCTGACCCAACAGAAGACATCGACGTTGAGCTTCGCCTTTGTCACCGGTTTGGTGGTTGCGATCTGGAGCGCCAATAGCGGGATGAAAGCTCTGTTCGATGCGATGAATGTCGCCTATCAAGAAGACGAAAAACGCAGTCTTGTCCGCCTCAACCTATTGTCTCTCGCCTTCACCTTCGGGGCTTTGGTGATTGCCATCATCCTCATCGCCGCCATTGGCATCCTGCCGGCAGCTCTCGCCTACCTGTGGCTTGACCGGTGGCAGGAGCTTCTTGCGCGCTTCGCGCGTTGGCCCTTTATTCTGATCTTTGTCGGCTGCGGAAACGCTGTCATCTACCGCTACGGCCCTAGTCGAGAGCAGGCAAAGCTCAGATGGTTAAGCTGGGGTGTCGTATTCAGCACAGCGCTGTGGCTTGCGGCGTCGGTTATGTTTTCCTTCTATATCGACAACTTCGCCAACTACAACGCCACCTATGGCACGCTCGGCGCCCTTATGGGTATGATGGTCTGGGTATGGATCTCGGTGGTTATCCTCATCGTCGGCGCAGAGATCAATGCAGAGCTGGAGCATCAGACCGTTCGTGATTCAACGACTGGACCGCCAAAGCCGATGGGCGAGCGCGGCGCGTTTGTCGCCGACACAGTCGGGAAGGCAGCGGACTGAAGATCGAAACCGAACAGAGATCGCTCGCTGGCCATCGGCTGCAATTGCTGGCTCTCCCTCAGATGGATGATTTTCGACGCGAAGCCCAATATAATCTAAGGTTGCACAAACAGTCTAATACGCGTAAAAGGCAATGGTGCGAAACAGCAGCGGAGCCACTACGATGGATGAGGCGATTCACAGCGAAGGCTTCGATGCAGCTTTGACCTTGACTGATCCCCTCGATCATCTGCCGGCGAACAAACGCCGCGAGCTTGCACGTGTGCTGGAGATCATCTTCTTCGAGGCTGAACGGTTCCGTGCGACCAAGCTTTCCGCCAAGCGGTCGGACGGCAAGATCCTCAAGGTCATCCTCTATGGTTCCTATGCCAG
>NZ_JBFREC010000021.1:0-2482 GCF_052114105.1 Rhizobium sp. RAF36
TGTGTTTCGGCGTGGAATATTGACCCCCCTGGCGGGGTGACCGGCGTCCAATTTTGACCCCCCACCTGTTTCGTCTGACCATCCGTCTTTTGCTGACGGATGGAGGGGGAGTTGAAGCGAGTGGATACGATTGCGCGTGTTCGTCGAGCCTTCCATGTTCAGGGCTGGTCGGTGAAGAAGATCGTTCGGGAGCTGCATGTGTCCCGCAACACGGTGCGCAAGATTCTGCGTTCCGATGATACTGACTTTTCCTACGAGAGAGAACGCCAGCCGCTACCGAAGACCGGAGCTTGGAAAGCCGAGATCGAGCGCTTCTTGGCCGCGAACGAAGGCAAGCCATCTCGCGAGCGACTGACGCTGATCCGGATTTACGAAGAGCTTCGGGCGCTGGGCTACGACGGCAGCTACGATGCAATCCGGCGCTATGCGAAGGGATGGTCGAAGGGTCGAGTGGCTGTGACCGCCGAGGCCTACGTGCCGCTCTATTATGCGCCCGGCGAGGCTTATCAGTTCGACTGGAGCCATGAGATCGTTCTGATCCAGGGCGTGACGACGACGGTGAAGGTTGCGCATGTCCGGCTCTGCCACAGCCGGATGATGTTCGCGCGGGCCTATATGCGTGAGAGCCAGGAGATGGTCTTCGACGCCCACGACAAGGCCTTCGACTTCTTCCGTGGCACCTGCACGCGCGGCATCTATGACAACATGAAGACGGCGGTGGAGGCTGTCTTTATCGGCAAGGAACGGCTCTACAATCGCCGTTTCCTGCAGATGTGCAGCCATTATCTCGTCCACCCCGTAGCCTGCACGCCAGCATCCGGCTGGGAGAAGGGACAGGTCGAGAACCAGGTCGGCCTTGTGCGCGAGCGGTTTTTTACGCCGCGCCTCAGAGTCAAAAGCCTGGAGGAACTGAATGTCTGGCTGCTCGATAAATGCGTTGCCTATGCCAAGGCTCATAGCCATCCCGAACAGACGGCGCAGACAGTTTGGCAGATGTTCGAAGCCGAACGCAGCAGCCTCGTGCGCTACGTTGGCCCATTCGATGGCTTCCACAGCGTTCCGGCCTCGGTGTCGAAGACCTGCACCGTCCGCTTCGACAACAACAAATACTCGGTCCTGTCGACTGCCGTTGGTCGCCCCGTCGAGGTTCATGCCTATGCGAACCGGATCGTCATCAAGCAGGATGGGGTGACGGTCGCGGAACATCAGCGCAGCTTTGGCCGCGGCGATACCGTCTATGATCCCTGGCATTACATCCCTGTCCTCGCTCGCAAACCCGGTGCCTTGCGCAACGGTGCTCCTTTCCGGGAATGGGTTTTGCCAGCCGCGATGGAGAAGGTTCGCAAGCGGTTGAAGAGCGTCGATGACGGTGACCGACAGATGGTCACCATACTCGGATGCGTTCCCGCCGATGGTCTTGCTGCGGTCGAGGCAGCTTGCCAGGAGGCGCTTGAGCACGGTGTCTGCTCGGCCTCGGTGATCATCAATATTCTGGCGCGAAGCCGCGATCCGGCTCCGGCGGCAACTCTGCAAATCCCCGATGCGCTTCGGCTTGCCCATGAGCCGGTCGCCGACTGCGCCCGTTATGATAGGCTCAGGAGGGCAAGTTAATGGAACGCACAGACGTTCTCGAACTGATGAGCACGCTGAAGCTCTACGGAATGCGCAGCGCCTATGACGAGATCATGGGCAATGGCATCAAACGGCAACACGAACCGCCGCGCATCGTCGGTGACCTCCTGCAGTCGGAGATCGCCGAGAAGCAGGCTCGGTCCATTCGCTACCAGCTCAGTATCGCCAAGCTGCCGTTGGCGAAAGACATCCACGACTTTGACTTCACCGACACGCCCGTCAATGAACCCCTGGTGCGGGAACTGGCCACAGGCACCTTCGTCGCCGACCAGCGCAACATCGTCCTCGTCGGTGGCACGGGAACAGGCAAGACCCATCTGGCCATCGCGATCGCCCGTGCGCTCATCCGCAACGGCACGCGCGGCCGCTTCTTCAATGTCGTCGACCTGGTCAATCGGCTGGAAACGGAAGCGCGCAACGGCAAGCAGGGCCGGATGACCGATTACCTCACACGCCTCGACTTCATCATTCTCGATGAACTCGGTTACCTGCCGTTCGCGCAGGCCGGTGGCCAGCTCCTGTTCCACCTGATCAGCAGGCTCTATGAGCGCACCTCGATCATCGTCACCACGAACCTCGCCTTCGGTGAATGGCCGTCGGTGTTTGGCGATGCGAAGATGACGACGGCTCTTCTCGACCGGCTGACCCATCACTGCGAGATCGTGGAAACCGGAAACGAGTCATGGCGCTTTAAAAACCGCTCTCAAAGCTAAAGCCAAAGATACCCATCACCCGCACTTGGCCTTCCCTTTGCAACCCCGGCCAGCGCCGGGCAGGCCAAGCGCTGATCGCCTATAGGGGGGTGAATATTGGACGCCGATAAGGGGTCAACATTGCGAGCCGATTGACA
>NZ_JBFREC010000022.1:0-2075 GCF_052114105.1 Rhizobium sp. RAF36
GGCGCATTGTCGGCTGCCCAGGTCGGCTCGCTCACCAACGACCAGATCGGTGGCCTGACCGCCGGTCAGATCGGCAAGCTCAGCAATGCTGCTGTCGCTGGCCTCAAGGCCACGCAGATCACGGCGATGACTGCCGATCAGGTTGCCGGTATCACCGCAGGCCAGAGTGCTCTGCTGACGGCTGCGCAGGTTGCAGGCTTCAGCGCCACGAACATCACCAAGCTGACCGACGATGCGGTTGCTGGCCTGACCACGAAGGCTCTCCCGAGCCTGAAGAACGAAGCGATCGCTGTTCTCAGCGACAGCCAGATCGGCAAGCTCAGCGCCGACCAGATCAAGGTGATGACGCCGAAGCAGGTTACCGCGTTCACGGCTGGCCAGCTCGGCAAGTTCACCGACGATCAGATGGGTGCTCTGACGGCAGCCCAGGTCGGTTCTCTCTCCGACACGCAGATCGTCGGTCTCTCGGCTGCTCAGATCGGCAAGCTCAGCAACGCTGCGGTGGGCGGTCTGAAGGCATCGCAGATCAGCGGCATGAGCGACACGCAGCTCGAAGGTCTGAGCGTTGCTCAGGCTGGCGCACTGACGGCGGCCCAGGTCGGTGCTCTGAGCGCCGACGACATCAAGAAGTTCTCCGACGACGAAATTGCTGCCCTCAGCCCGAAGGCAATCCCTGGCCTGAAGAACGAAGCAATTGCCGCTCTCACCGAAAGCCAGGTTGGCAAGCTCAGCACGGACCAGCTCAAGCAGGTCACGACCAAGCAGATCACCGCCTTCACGTCTGGCCAGCTTGCCAAGTTCACCGATGATCAGATCGGCGCATTGTCGGCTGCCCAGGTCGGCGCACTCACCAACGACCAGATCGGTGGCCTGACTGCTGGTCAGATCGGCAAGCTCAGCAATGCTGCTGTTGCTGGCCTCAAGGCTACGCAGATCACGGCGATGACTGCCGATCAGGTTGCCGGCATCACCGCAGGCCAGAGCGCTCTGCTGACGGCTGCGCAGGTTGCGGGCTTCAGCGCCACCAACATCACCAAGCTGACCGACGATGCAGTTGCGGGCCTGACCACGAAGGCTCTCCCGAGCCTGAAGAACGAAGCGATTGCCGTCCTCAGCGAAAGCCAGGTCGGCAAGCTCAGCGCCGACCAGATCAAGGTGATGACGCCGAAGCAGGTTACCGCCTTCACGGCTGGCCAGCTCGGCAAGTTCACCGACGATCAGATGGGTGCTCTGACGGCAGCCCAGGTCGGCTCTCTCTCCGATGCGCAGATTGTCGGTCTTTCGGCTGCTCAGATCGGCAAGCTCAGCAACGCTGCGGTGGGCGGTCTGAAGGCATCGCAGATCAGCGGCATGAGCGACACGCAGCTCGAAGGTCTGAGCGTTGCTCAGGCTGGCGCACTGACGGCGGCCCAGGTCGGTGCTCTCAGTGCCGATGACATCAAGAAGTTCTCCGATGATGAAATCGCTGCCCTCAGCCCGAAGGCGATCCCCGGTCTGAGCAATGAGGCAATTGCCGCTCTCACCGAAAGCCAGGTTGGCAAGCTCAGCACGGACCAGCTCAAGCAGGTCACCACCAAGCAGATCACTGCCTTCACGTCTGGCCAGCTTGCCAAGTTCACCGATGATCAGATCGGCGCATTGTCGGCTGCCCAGGTCGGCTCGCTCACCAACGACCAGATYGGTGGCCTGACCGCCGGTCAGATCGGCAAGCTCAGCAATGCTGCTGTTGCTGGCCTCAAGGCTACGCAGATCACGGCGATGACCGCTGATCAGGTTGCCGGCATCACCGCAGGCCAGAGCGCTCTGTTGACAGTTGTGCAGGCCGCAGGCTTCAGCGCCACGAACATCACCAAGCTGACGGACGATGCAGTTGCGGGTCTCAGCACCAAGGCAATCCCTGGCCTGAAGAATGAAGCCATCGCCGTCCTCAGCGAAAGCCAGGTCGGCAAGCTCAGCACCGACCAGCTCAAGCAGGTCACGACCAAGCAGATCACTGCCTTCACGTCTGGCCAGCTTGCCAAGTTCACCGATGATCAGATCGGCGCATTGTCGGCTGCCCAGGTCGGCTCGCTCAC
>NZ_JBFREC010000023.1:0-1950 GCF_052114105.1 Rhizobium sp. RAF36
GATACTGTTGAAAAACTATTGGTGGTGAGCATCTCATCTATCCCCTTAGAAATTAGCGTCCGTGACACGAACGCCCGCCGAGATATCGTAATGCCTTTCTAGGAGGCTAAATGTGTGTAACTCGGTTGTGGATGGCGAAACAATTTATAAGACGCCGCGCGAGTTGGCGACGCTTGTCGGAATGGATGGCCTCGTGTGGCGAGACAAAAATCCTTTTGTAAATTGGTCTGTTGGCAAAGATTGGCACGACCTCGACCTATGCCTTTGCGGCGTCGATATCTCGGCCTCTCTGGCGCGAGTAGGACTTCAGTGTGAACGGATGACAGCGGACCCGATGGAACTGAAGATTGTTCGGTGATGCCGGATGTAGCCGTATTGCCAAGGAATTCGCATTGCTTATGCAGGAAAGCCCTGATTCAATCGTCGTATTGATTTGCGGAGGATTGAGCGATGATGGGATGTCAGGCAGCTCCGGCGCAGCTCTTTTATGACTTCTGTATTGATGATCACGTCCCCGCCGAGCACCTGTTGCGGGGAATAGACCGTCATCTCGAACTCGATAGCGTTCGAGAGCAGTTGAAGCCTTTCTATAGCAGCACTGGCCGTCCCTCGGTCGATCCCGAACTGATGATCCGGATGCTGATTGTCGGCTACGCCATGGGCATTCGGTCGGAGCGGCGGCTGTGTGAAGAGGTCCATCTCAACCTTGCCTATCGCTGGTTCTGCCGCCTCGGACTGGACGGCAAGGTGCCTGATCACTCCAGCTTCTCGAAGAATCGCCATGGCCGGTTTCGGCAAAGCGATATCCTGCGACACATGTTCGAAACGGTGGTGGAGCGCTGTCTTGCGCAAGGGTTGGTCGGAGCAGAAGGTTTTGCCGTCGATGCCAGCCTTATTGCAGCGGATGCCAACAAGCAGCGTTCGGTACCAGGAGCTGAGTGGGAAGCAAAGGAAGGCGCTAGCCGCTCGGTACAAGAGTATCTGGCTGTTCTCGATGATGCCGCTTTCGGTGCTGCGTCGCCGGTGACACCAAAGTTTATCTCCCCGTCTGATCCTGCCGCCCAATGGACCGGTGCTCACAAAGGCCATGCCTTCTTCGCTTACGCCACCAATTATCTGATAGACACCGATCATGGTGTCATTGTCGATGTGGAGGCGACGCGTGCGATCCGCCAGGCAGAAGTCGGGGCATCCCGCACGATGCTCGAAAGGACCGAGAACCGCTTCGGCTTACGGCCGGACTATGTGGCTGCTGACAGTGCTTACGGTTCCGCCGACAACTTGGCATGGCTGGTCAAGGAGAAGAAGATCGCGCCGCACATTCCGGTCTTTGACAAGTCGAACCGGACAGACGGCACCTTCTCACGTTCGGACTTCACCTGGGAAGCCGAGAACGAGCGATACATCTGTCCGGCCGGGAACGAACTGAAGCAGTTCCACCGCACTTACAATACTCCAAGATCGGGGATCACGGCCGAAGGGACACGGATTTATCGTGCCAGCAAAAAGGACTGTGATGTCTGTGACCTGAAGCAGCGTTGTTGCCCGAACACGCCTATGCGCAAGGTGCCGCGCGATCTCCATGAGGATGCGCGCGATGTTGCCAGAGCGATTGCGGCCACACCAGAATATGAACTGTCGCGTCACCGCCGGAAGAAAGTCGAGATGCTATTCGCGCATCTCAAACGCATTCTACGGATGGCGCGTCTTCGGCTTCGGGGACCCTGTGGTGCGAGAGACGAATTCTTGCTTGCCGCAACCGCACAAAATCTAAGGAGGTTAGCTAAACTCAGGCCACAAACGACGTCATATGGCGTCATTGCCGCATGAGAGCGGCATGAATTGAGACCCTGCGCCGAGGCGCGGGGCAGAAACGCGTTGGTACTCCGCCCGGAAAATCAAAATGGGCGGATGAGCAGCTAATGCGGCGAGTTTTTCAACGATATCGGC
>NZ_JBFREC010000024.1:0-1423 GCF_052114105.1 Rhizobium sp. RAF36
CCGCCAGAGGACATCCTCGGCGGTGAAGGCCCATTCGTTCTGCATGAGATAGCGCACCTCGGCCTCATAGAGATCCGATCCGAAATGCCTGCCGAGATCGGCCATGGATGCGGCCTTGCCAAGCAGCACATTGGCCCTGGTGCCATAGCGGCGCGTCAGTCGGCGGGCATGGCTGTCGGCGAGGAACGGATAGGCTGCCTTCAGCTTGCCAACCTCGGCCTCATAGCCCTCAGCCGGAAAATCTCCGCCGGGCAGATGGCTCTTCGCCGTCCACGGACTGCCCTTGATACCGATGGCCTCGCCGATCTTTTCCAGCGCATGTTCCGACAGACGCCGGTAGGTCGTCAGCTTGCCGCCGAAGACATTGAGCAGCGGCGCGGCATTCGCCTCGGTCCCGTCTTTCCCCTCGAGCTTCAGCACATAGTCGCGCGTCGCTTCCTGCGCCTTGGAGGCGCCATCGTCGAACAGCGGCCGAACCGCCGAATAGGTCCAGACGATATCCTCGGGCTTCACCGGCTCCTTGAAATACTCGGAGGCCGCATTGCAGAGATAGCTGGTCTCTTCTTCCGATATCCTGACATCCTTGGGGTCGCCGGTGTAATCGCGGTCGGTGGTGCCGATCAGCGTGAAGTCGCTCTCATAGGGAATGGCGAAGATGATGCGGTTGTCGGGGTTCTGGAAGAAATAAGCCTTCGGCCCCTCGAACTTCTTCCGGACGATGATGTGGCTGCCCTGGACGAGGCGGACATGCCGTGCCTCGTTCTCGCCGAACGCGGCGCGGATCACATGATCGACCCAGGGACCGGCGGCATTGACCAGCATGCGGGCCTGATGCGTAGAAGTCCGGCCGGACAGCGCATCGACCGTCTCGATCACCCAGATGCCGTTGTCGCGCCGGGCCGACACCACTTTCGTCCGCGGCATGATCAAGGCGCCGCGGTCGCTGGCATCGCGGGCATTCAGCACCACCATGCGGGCGTCATCGACCCAGCCGTCGGAATATTCGAAGGCTTTCGTAAACAGCGCCTTCAGCGGCTTGCCGGCAGGATCGGTTCGCATGTCGAGCGTTGCCGTTGGCGGCAAGAGTTTGCGGCCGCCGAGATGGTCATAGAGGAACAGCCCCAGCCGGATCAGCCAGGCAGGCCGGATGCCGCCCTTGTGATAGGGCAGCACGAAGCGCATCGGCCAGATGATGTGCGGCGCCATCGCCCAGAGCACTTCACGCTCCATCAGCGATTCCCTGACCAGACGGAATTCGTAATGTTCGAGATAGCGCAGACCGCCATGGATGAGCTTGGTGGCACCCGACGACGTGCCCGAGGCGAAGTCGTTCATCTCGGCCAGCGCCACCGAATAGCCGCGGCCAGCCGCATCCCGGGCGATCCCGCAGCCGTTGATACCGCCGCCGATCACGAATAGGTCG
>NZ_JBFREC010000025.1:0-963 GCF_052114105.1 Rhizobium sp. RAF36
GATTCGGCCTACGCCACCGCCGACGTCGCCAAGCTCACCTTCCTCCAGGATCTGGTCAACAGCTATATCGACGCCCGCTACTACCAGGAACGCATCGCGCTCTCCCAGGCAAACCTGAAGTCGCGCCGCGAAACCTTCGACCTCACCAAGTTCCAGCTCGAAGCCGGTGCCGCCTCGCGCCTCGACGTCGTCCAGGCCGAAGGTCTGGTGCAGTCGACCCAGGCCGAAATCCCCGGTCTCGAAACCAACTTCCGGGTTGCCGCCCATCACATCGCCACCCTGCTCGGCCTGCCGGCCTCCTCGCTGGTCAGCGATCTGCAGAAGGGTTCGCATCAGCCGGTGTTCCGTGGCGGCCTGCAGGCCGGCATTCCGGCCGACCTGATCCGCAACCGTCCCGATATCCGCAAGGCCGAACGGGATCTGGCCGCCGCCACCGCCAATATCGGCGTGGCCGAGGCGCAGCTCTATCCGTCGATCTCGCTSTCCGGCTCGATCTCGCCCTCCTAYGTCCGCCCGGTCGGCGGCAATGGCGGCCTGACCACCTGGTCCTTCGGCCCGACGCTGAACYTGCCGATCTTCGACGGCGGCCGCCTGCGCGCCAATGTCGACATCACCAAGTCGGATGCCAAGGCCGCCTATCTCGCCTGGAAGTCTGCGGTGCTGAGCGCCGTCGAGCAGGTCGAGAACGCACTGTCGGCRGTSCGCCGCGATGCGCAGACGGTTCAGGCSCTGCGTGCCCAGGTGAAGACCACCCAGGAATCGCTTGAGCTCTCGACCGCCAGCTACAAGGACGGYGCRTCCTCGCTGCTCGACGTTCTCGATGCCCAGCGCAACGTCTCGACGGCCCAGGCAAGCCTTGCCGCCGCCGTCCAGCAGATGGCCAAGGACTACGTCTCGCTCAACGTCGCCGTCGGCGGCGGCTATGCGCCCGATGGCGCAAAGCCGAGTGCCGTCGCGAAGGTG
>NZ_JBFREC010000026.1:0-955 GCF_052114105.1 Rhizobium sp. RAF36
AAATGGCAAAGAGTAAGTTTGAGCGCAACAAGCCGCACGTAAACATCGGCACGATCGGCCACGTTGACCACGGCAAGACGTCTCTGACGGCAGCGATCACGAAGTATTTCGGCGAGTTCAAGGCGTATGACCAGATCGACGCTGCTCCGGAAGAAAAGGCACGCGGCATCACCATTTCGACGGCACACGTCGAATATGAAACGCCGAACCGCCACTATGCGCACGTTGACTGCCCCGGCCACGCCGACTACGTCAAGAACATGATCACCGGTGCCGCACAGATGGACGGCGCGATCCTGGTTTGCTCGGCAGCTGACGGCCCGATGCCGCAGACCCGCGAGCACATCCTGCTCGCCCGCCAGGTTGGCGTTCCGGCRATCGTCGTGTTCCTYAACAAGGTYGACCAGGTTGACGACGCCGAGCTTCTCGAACTCGTCGAGCTCGAAGTTCGCGAACTTCTGTCGTCCTACGACTTCCCGGGCGACGACATTCCGGTTGTCAAGGGTTCGGCTCTGGCCGCTCTCGAAGACTCYGACAAGAAGATCGGCGAAGACGCGATCCGCGAGCTGATGGCTCAGGTYGACGCCTACATCCCGACGCCTGAGCGTCCGATCAACCTGCCGTTCCTGATGCCGATCGAAGACGTGTTCTCGATCTCGGGCCGTGGTACGGTTGTGACSGGCCGCGTCGAGCGTGGTATCGTCAAGGTTGGCGAAGAAGTCGAAATCGTCGGCATYCGCGCSACCTCGAAGACGACGGTTACCGGCGTTGAAATGTTCCGCAAGCTGCTCGATCAGGGCCAGGCCGGCGACAACATCGGCGCTCTCGTTCGCGGTGTTAACCGTGACGGCGTCGAGCGTGGTCAGATCCTGTGCAAGCCGGGTTCTGTCAAGCCGCACAAGAAGTTCAATGCCGAAGCCTACATCCTGACGAAGGAAGAAGGCGGCCGTCATAC
>NZ_JBFREC010000027.1:0-513 GCF_052114105.1 Rhizobium sp. RAF36
ACGTCTGGCCAGCTTGCCAAGTTCACCGATGATCAGATCGGCGCATTGTCGGCTGCCCAGGTCGGCTCGCTCACCAACGACCAGATCGGTGGCCTGACCGCCGGTCAGATCGGCAAGCTCAGCAATGCTGCTGTCGCTGGCCTCAAGGCTACGCAGATCACGGCGATGACTGCCGATCAGGTTGCCGGCATCACCGCAGGCCAGAGCGCTCTGCTGACGGCTGCACAGGTTGCAGGCTTCAGCGCCACGAACATCACCAAGCTGACCGACGACGCGGTTGCTGGCCTGACCGCCAAGGCGGTCCCTGGCCTGAAGAATGAAGCCATCGCCGTCCTCAGCGAAAGCCAGGTCGGCAAGCTCAGCGCCGACCAGCTCAAGCAGGTCACGACCAAGCAGATCACTGCCTTCACGTCTGGCCAGCTTGCCAAGTTCACCGATGATCAGATCGGCGCATTGTCGGCTGCCCAGGTCGGCTCGCTCACCAACGACCAGATCGGTGGCCTGACCGCCGGT
>NZ_JBFREC010000028.1:0-445 GCF_052114105.1 Rhizobium sp. RAF36
GAGTTAAGACGCAAAAGACCTGCTTAACGCGGGTTTTGTCTATTCTGTTTTGTATCCATGAAGATGATTTGGTTGCGGGGGCAGGATTTGAACCTGCGGCCTTCAGGTTATGAGCCTGACGAGCTACCGGGCTGCTCCACCCCGCGTCCAGCGTAAATCCGTTTGGGATTTATCGCGGCTACGTCGTCGCTTTAGCGATGACGGACTGTGCCGGAGCAAATTGCCGAAGGCGATTTGCTCCTGTAAGGTTCTGCTCTTTTGAGAGCATTTCGGCTTCAAAAGCAAAAGGCCGCTTGCGCGGCCCGATGTTTTCGGCAGGGCCGAATGTGTGATGAGAAGATTAGTTGCGTTTTGCAGACCTGGCAGCGACCGACTCTCCCGCGTCTTAAGACGAAGTACCATAGGCGCTGGGGCGTTTCACGGCCGTGTTCGGAATGGGAACGGG
>NZ_JBFREC010000029.1:0-433 GCF_052114105.1 Rhizobium sp. RAF36
TTGGTGAGGTCGAAGGTTTCGCGGCGCGACTTCAGGTTTGCCTGGGAGAGCGCGATGCGTTCCTGGTAGTAGCGGGCGTCGATATAGCTGTTGACCAGATCCTGGAGGAAGGTGAGCTTGGCGACGTCGGCGGTGGCGTAGGCCGAATCTAGCGAGGCCAGCGCGCTTTCCTTCGAACGGCGGTATTCGCCGAACAGATCGAGCAGCCAGGAGACATTGGCTTCACCGGCGGTGGTGTTGGTGGCGCCGGAGCGGGTGCGAAGGTTGCCCATCTGGCCGCTGACGGTATGGGAAGCACCGACGACGAGGCTGGGCAGCGCGCCTGCACCGGCGACCGTCACCTGGGCTTCGGCGGCGTTGATGCGCTCCAGCGCCTGCAGCACGTCGAGGTTCTGGCCGATGCCCTGGGCCACCAGCGAATTCAGCCGCTGGT
>NZ_JBFREC010000030.1:0-433 GCF_052114105.1 Rhizobium sp. RAF36
ACCAGCGGCTGAATTCGCTGGTGGCCCAGGGCATCGGCCAGAACCTCGACGTGCTGCAGGCGCTGGAGCGCATCAACGCCGCCGAAGCCCAGGTGACGGTCGCCGGTGCAGGCGCGCTGCCCAGCCTCGTCGTCGGTGCTTCCCATACCACAAGCGGCCAGCTTGGTTCGCGCCGCCAGTCGGTTGGCGCCACCAACACCACCGCCGGTGAAGCCAATGTCTCCTGGCTGCTCGATCTGTTCGGCGAATACCGCCGTTCGAAGGAAAGCGCGCTGGCCTCGCTGGATTCGGCCTACGCCACCGCCGACGTCGCCAAGCTCACCTTCCTCCAGGATCTGGTCAACAGCTATATCGACGCCCGCTACTACCAGGAACGCATCGCGCTCTCCCAGGCAAACCTGAAGTCGCGCCGCGAAACCTTCGACCTCACCAA
>NZ_JBFREC010000031.1:0-432 GCF_052114105.1 Rhizobium sp. RAF36
GTTGCAAATGGCGCGCAAGCGCGATTTGCGTGCTGCTTCGTTCGCGAAGCGGCGAACAAAACTAACAATAAGGTGGGCTTTAAAGGCCCGAAGAGTGGATAGGGATGCCGTTCTCGCGGTGTCCTTCTCGATCTCGGGCCGTGGTACGGTTGTGACCGGCCGCGTCGAGCGTGGTATCGTCAAGGTTGGCGAAGAAGTCGAAATCGTCGGCATTCGCGCCACCTCGAAGACGACGGTTACCGGCGTTGAAATGTTCCGCAAGCTGCTCGATCAGGGCCAGGCAGGCGACAACATCGGCGCTCTCGTTCGCGGTGTTAACCGTGACGGCGTCGAGCGTGGTCAGATCCTGTGCAAGCCGGGTTCTGTCAAGCCGCACAAGAAGTTCAATGCCGAAGCCTACATCCTGACGAAGGAAGAAGGCGGCCGTCATAC
>NZ_JBFREC010000032.1:0-386 GCF_052114105.1 Rhizobium sp. RAF36
GAAGAAGGGTGAACGGATCACGTACATCCGCACGATCGTGCAAGGGAAGGCCGGCCAGGAACCCGGCAAGTCGATCGAGACCACGGCCAACACAGGTCAGTACCTGTGACGGCCAAAACCGAGGGTGTGCCCGGGGAAAGGTTGCCTGCGGGCGGCGCCATGCGCGTCATGGGTTCCGAAACCGAGTACGGAATCCATGCGCCGTCGGCGCCTGGGGCGAACGCCACGATGATGTCCGCCCGGATCATCCAGGCCTATGCCACGGTCACGCGCCAACGTGCCGCCGGGGGAGCGGAAACCCGCTGGGACTACACGGACGAAGAACCTTTACACGATGCCCGCGGCTGGACCGTTGACCGGGCGTCGGCCGATCCCAGCCAGTTAAC
>NZ_JBFREC010000033.1:0-367 GCF_052114105.1 Rhizobium sp. RAF36
GGGAAACCCACCTGAAAACGAGTATTCCCTATCAGAGCCGTGGAAGACGACCACGTTGATAGGCCGGGTGTGGAAGTGCGGCAACGCATGAAGCTTACCGGTACTAATAGCTCGATTGGCTTGATCGTTCTCATTGATCAATGCTCATCTCCCGGGCAAGGCAAAGCCTTGCTCCGGACGATGATGTTAAGACGTGTTCACACATAAAAGCAGTTGAAAAAACTGCACCAGCTTCTCAAAGTTGCGCTTCGCTGACCTGGTGGTCATGGCGGGGTGGCTGCACCCGTTCCCATTCCGAACACGGCCGTGAAACGCCCCAGCGCCTATGGTACTTCGTCTTAAGACGCGGGAGAGTCGGTCGCTGCCA
>NZ_JBFREC010000034.1:0-356 GCF_052114105.1 Rhizobium sp. RAF36
GCCGGGACGCGACGTGTTCTACGAGCCCGAAACGATAAATCCGAGCCGAACCAGCCAACGCGAACACCTCCATGACGAGCCTCGCCCACCAATTCGAACAATATGGCGCCTGGAGAACCGGGGTCCTTCAGTCTCTCGCCGAATTCCAGTCCTGGCTGCAACAGTACGACCTCTATGACGCCACTGCGGATGACCGCGTGCAGCGCATCCAGAGCGTCCTGAAGAGCGACCGGCTGAAGGTTGCGTTCATTGCCGAGTTCTCGCGCGGCAAGAGCGAACTGATCAACGCCATCTTCTTTGCCGACTACGGCCGCCGCATCCTGCCGTCGTCCGCCGGACGGACCACGATGTGTCCT
>NZ_JBFREC010000035.1:0-352 GCF_052114105.1 Rhizobium sp. RAF36
GGGAAACCCACCTGAAAACGAGTATTCCCTATCAGAGCCGTGGAAGACGACCACGTTGATAGGCCGGGTGTGGAAGTGCGGCAACGCATGAAGCTTACCGGTACTAATAGCTCGATTGGCTTGATCGTTCTCATTGATCAATGCTCATCAAATCCCAAGGGGGTTCGATGATGTTAAGACGTGTTCACACATAAAAGCAGTTGAAAACTGCACCAGCTTCTCAAAGTTGCGCTTCGCTGACCTGGTGGTCATGGCGGGGTGGCTGCACCCGTTCCCATTCCGAACACGGCCGTGAAACGCCCCAGCGCCTATGGTACTTCGTCTTAAGACGCGGGAGAGTCGGTCGCTGCCA